>CAVQOI010000015.1:0-155147 GCA_963714425.1 uncultured Chloroflexia bacterium | reverse complement strand
GCAAAGATCCATTGGACGCCAGCACACCCCGGTTGCGCCTCAACGTGCGCCCGAGGGTGAAGTCCAGCGGCTGCCCATCCAGGTCGGTGATCTTCCCGCCAGCCTCCTGGACGACCAACGATCCAGCCGCCTGATCCCAGATCTTCTCACGGTAATCCGGCTGAGACGGTGATAGCAAGCGCACCAGCAGATCGCCGTGACCCTCAGCCAGCACTGCATACTTAGCCTGGCTGTCCATACGCACGGGTTGTGCACGGATGCCAAGCAGGTCGACCAGCTCATCGATCTCGGTCAGGTTGGTGTGACCGGATTCGAACGAGCGCAACAGCCGCGCCTGGGAGGGATCAAGCCGGTCGGAGACCGCCAGCCGATGGAACTTCCCCGCCTCGCCGTCAGCATCGAGCGGTGAGACCCACGTTCCCTCCCCGCGCACGGCAACTACCAGGGAGCCTGGACCCTGCGGGTCGCTGCGGTACGCTTCGCTCAGCCTAGGGCAGCCCAGCACCCCGATCTGAACAGCGCCATCCACCACCAGCGCAAGAGCCACCGCATACTGGTCACCGCGCAGGAAGCCTTTGGTGCCATCGATCGGGTCAAGCGTCCAGAAGCGCCGGGCAGGGGCATCTGCGCCACGGTCAATCCATGCGCACACTGCTTCGGGACTGGCAGCTGGGAGTTCGCCCCGCACGAAACCTGTCACCTGCTCCAGGGCGGCTGGATCGTCGCGCAGAGCTTGCGCGTCTTCCTCGCCGACCAGCGGGTCATTGGGGAATGCATTTTGCAGCAGGCGCGCCACCACCGCCTGGGAGGCGAAATCCGCCACGGTGACAGGCGAGCGGTCTTCCTTAGTCAGCGCCTGTGAGACCATCTCGTCCTGGATGAGGCGCACCAGCCGGGCAGCCCGGCGTACAGCCTGCAGGGCGAAAGTGACTTCTGCACGATTGGTATCGATCATATTCTCCCTAATTAGTTAGCGAAGGTCCGTGTGTCCCGGCAGGCAGTCGCTACTTGTCAGATTCTTTTATTTCTAAAGCTAGCCTATCTCGCGGATAATTGAGCTGCCTATCTCTACGTCGCCTGTTAAATCGTAAGCCATGGCTCCGGTAATGCGGACTGGTACGATCTCCCCCACCGGGATCTCACCCTCGATGAGCACCATTCCATCGATCTCGGGTGCGTCGCGGTAGGTGCGCCCCAGGGAGATAGGTTGTGGACGCGTCCCCTCCCCTGGCAACCTGTCCTCTTGCGTCTCAAGCTCTCCCTGACCTTCAACAAGCACATCCAGCGTACGCCCCACCAGCGCCTGGTTCTTCTCAAGAGAGATGCGCTGCTGCATCTCCATCAGGCGATCGTGGCGCTCTTGCTTCACCTGATCCTGGACCGGGTCACCCAAGGGCTCGCTTGTCGTACCAGGCTCAAAGGAGAACTGGAAAGTCCCTACCCGGTCAAAACGTACAGCTTCCACGAAGTCAAGCAAGGTTTGGAATTCGTTTTCGGTCTCTCCGGGGTAGCCGACAATGAAAGTGGTGCGCAAAGCCAGATCGGGCATGGCGCTGCGCATCTTCTCCAGCGTGCGATGCACCCATTCCACATTTGCCGGGCGGCGCATGCGCTTCAGGGTGTCTGGATGAGCGTGCTGCAAGGGCATGTCCAGATAAGGCAGCACCTGTGCATGGCTCGACATCACTTCGATTAGGCGGTCGGTCACGTATCCTGGATAGGCGTACATGACCCGGATCCAATCCACATCAGGGGCGGCTTTTACCATCCCCTCCAGGAGCTGTGCCAGTCCGTCCTTCATGCCCAGGTCGTGCCCGTAATCGGTGGTGTCCTGTGCGATCAGCACAAGCTCACGAACGCCCATATCCTGTAAGAGGCGCGCTTCGTGCTGGATCGCTTCAATGGGGCGGCTTACAGCGGTGCCTTTGATCAGTGGGATGGCGCAGAATGCACACGGACGCCGGCAGCCATCGGCGATCTTAATGAATGCACTGGTCCCTTGTACTGCAGCACGCAGCGCGCCCCCTTCGTCATGGCCGACTGTAGGGGCATCCGGCAAATGATAGAGCGGCTGCGGGTGGGGCGTGGCGCGCAGGCGGCTGACCACATCCACAATATCCATCCAGCGGCGCGTGCCCAGGATGCCGTCGATGCCGGGCACCTGCCGGGCAACCTCAGCACCATAACGCTGTGTCAGGCATCCAGCAGCGATAAGCAACTGCCCTGGGCGCTTGCTGGCAGCCAGGTCGTTCAGCACCTGCAAAGATTCTTCCTTTGCCGGTCCGATAAAACCACAGGTATTGACGATTATTACCTCTGCCCTGCGAGCTTTCTCGTTTAGATGATAGCCCGATTGGGACAGTAACTGCGCCATCGATTGTGAATCCACGGTGTTCTTGGCACAGCCGAGAGAAACCACATGAAATGTTTTTGAACGGATACTCATAAGCATTCTAATTATTATGGCACTGCGGGAGGCGGCGGTGTACTCCTGGGTGTGCTGGTTGGCTGCTCGGTCTCAGTGGGGGTCAGCGTGATGGTCGGGGTAGGGGCCAGAATTCCCTCGAGCGTGTATACCCGGTTTACCACCTCTCCGAATAGACCCATGGGGCCGAGATCATTCGAATTATAAAAGACCTGGATTCCGGCGCCGTTGCCGGTAAGGATTTCCACTTTCTCCGCTCCGCTGTATTGATAAGCACCGCCAGGGATAACGCGTCCCTCGAATGCAATCTCTTCATCCACAATCACCCGCACCCAGGCCCGCTGGCGCACAGTGATATACACCTGAACCGAAGGACCAGCGCTGAGAGGCGACAAGGTTCCTTGAGCTACTCCCTCCGTGGGCTGAAGCGGAGCCAGGACGGCTAACGGGACTGTCGCAGTAGGCGGTACGGGCGAGGGCGATGGGCTGGGGCTGGAAGCCGCCAGCAGTACTTCGGCGATAGAAGGTGCGGTTGGGGCGGGCTGCTGCTGGCTGCGCAGCGTTGAAACCCGGATAGCGGCCCACAGAGCAAAGCCTACCAGCACACCCACCAACGTGCCGCCAATCAAAGCCTCGGTAGAGAAAAACCGGCGCAGTCGCGACGGAGGCCGTACTTGACGGGGTTGTAGAGTCTCGGCAGTCTGTAATGCCTGACCAGAACTCGAAACCCTGCGGTGAGCCAGGCGCGCTTGCAGCCCATCTGCGAAGCGTAGAAGCAAAGGTTCGGGATCCATACCCAGGAACTCAGCATAATTGCTGAGCATACCTCGCCCCTGCACGGGGGAGGGCAAGCGGTCCAGGTCGCCGGCCTCCAGCGCTTGTAAATAAAAGGTGCGCAAGTGGGTATGGCGCTCAACGTCGTCCAGAGATAGACCTAGCACTTCGCGCTGCCCCAACAGCTTCTGCCCGATATCGGCGAAAGCAGCCGCAGCTTCCGCAGGGGGGGTGGCTGGCTCAGGAGCTGGTTCGGCGACAATTTCCGTGCTCTCAGTTGAGGGAGTACTGCCCTCCAGCATGCCCAGCAGAGCGACCGCATCCAGCTCAAGGTAACTGGCATAGATGCGCAGGAAGCCGCGTGCCTGTACCATCGACGGGATGGCAGCCAATTCGCCAAATTCGAGGGCTTGCAGATAGTGGACGCGCAGGTGCGTAACCTGGGCGACCTGCTCCAGGCTGAGCGAACGCCTCTGGCGCGCCTGGCGGAGCTGCTGACCGATAGATTCTGACATACTTCTCGACCTGGAGACAACACCAGGGGCGGGTCTGCTGGAGCGCCTGTCGATATGCTCCTACAATCCCGCCCCTGCTCGATATGGAGAAGGAGCGCTACTCCCCTTCTCAGATAGGCTCACTCAGGGGCTTCAGTCTCTTCGTCAGCCTCTGGCTCTGCATCTGGCTCTGGCTCAGCATCTAGCTCTGGCTCTGCTTCTGGCTCTGGCTCTGCATCTGCCACTTCCGCCACCGGCTCCGCTTCCGTTTGGGCATCGGCTTGAGGAGCTTCAATTTCCTCTTCTGGCACATCGGCCGCAGGCTCGGATTCTATTGTAGCTAGAGCAGCTTCTACAACCGGCTCAGGTTCGGGTGGCAGCAGGGCTGACTCGACCAACTCACCCTCTCGGTGTACGATCACGCGTACTTCCGGCACCAGGTCAACCGTCAGGTGCACACGTATGATGTGTTCACCCAGGGTACGGATGGGTTGAGCATCCACCTGCCGGCGGTCAATGGATACATCCAGCTTGCTGTTTATCGCATCCGAGATCAATTGGGTGGTAATGGAGCCGTACAGCTTCCCAGTCTCACCGGCGCGGGCAGGGAAGGCTAAGGTGAGCTTCTCCAGCTTTCCGGCAACGCCGCTCATTTCCTTATTAAGCGCGTTGCGGCTGGCAGAAGCGCGCGACTTGATATGCTCCACCTGCTTCAGCGCACCGGGGGTTGCCAGCACTGCCAGACTGTGCGGGATCAGGTAGTTGCGACCGAAGCCATCGGCGACCTTTTTAATGTCACCAGCCCGGCCAAGTTTGTAAACGTCTTCCAGCAAAAGCACTTTCATCTTGCATCAAGCCCTTTCAATAGAGATTTTCCCGGGCGAAGGGTACAACGCCTCGGGCAGGGGGATTTTACCACAGCGTTGAAAAAATTGTGATTCCAGGCCGTCCGACCTCGATCCACATGTTCCCCCACCCCCGCAAACGGGGGAGGGGAGTAATTGCATGGAGGAAGGGATGAGGGGAAACGGGTGTGATGTATAATCGCCTTATGCCTGAGCGTGAGCGCTCTTTCCGCGTCGAGGCGGTGGTGCTGCGCCACAGTGACTGGGGTGAAGCCGACCGCCTGCTGTGGCTGTTTACGCGGCAGCAGGGCAAGCTGCGTGCCTTGGCAAAGGGCGTGCGCAAGCTGCACTCGCGCAAGGCAGGTCACCTGGAGCCGTTCACACGCAGCAATCTGCAACTGGCGCGCGGGCGCGACCTGCCAATCATCACCCAAGCAGAGACAATCGAGGCCTTCATTCCGCTGCGAGAGGACTTGCAATTGTGGGGTTATGCCAGCCATATTGTCGAGCTGATAGACCGCTTCACCTACGAAGAGGGGGAAAACAGCTCCCTGTACCGCCTGCTGGTGGAGACGCTGGGCCGGCTGGCAAGTGAGCCAGATCCCGGGCTGGTGGTGCACTATTACGAAATCCGCCTGCTCGACTTGCTGGGTTTCCGCCCGCAGCTCTTCGACTGCGCCCACTGCGGCAAGCAGATCCAGGCTGAGGACCAGTATTTCTCGGCAGAACATGGGGGTGTGTTATGCCCGTCTTGCGGGCGTAAGGAGAAAGGGGCAAAGCCGATCACGCTGGCAGGGTTGAAATACCTGCGTCACTTCCAGCGCAGCAGCTACGCCGATGCCAGGCGGGCGAAAATCCCCCTTGCGGTGATGCGCGAGATCGAGACGCTCATGGAGTATTACCTTACGTATATGTTGGAGAGGGGGTTAAATACCATGGCGTTCATCCGCAGGATGAGGAAAGATCAATAAAGGAAATTGGGGTACAATGGACATCCCGGAGGAACAATGTCGGATTTCGATCTCCAACCTCTCCCTTCCCTCTTAAGTGAATATCTCCCCCAAGGACGCTCTGCCCTTTTGCCCGCCTTGCACGCAGCACAGAAACACTACGGCTATTTACCCGAACCTGTGGCGGCAGAGATAGGCCGCCTGCTGAGCGTACCCCTGGCAGACGTTTATGGTGTGATCGATTTCTACAGCATGTTCTACCGCCAACCGACCGGAGAGAAAATGGTGCGGGTATGCACCGACCCGGCCTGCGCATTGGCAGGCGGCGAGGCGCTGCTGAATAATTTATGCTCCCACCTGGGTGTGCAGCTCGATGAGCCCAGCGCCGACGGGTCCGTTATGGTCGAGCGCGCCCCCTGCCTGGGTCTGTGCGAGCACGCCCCGGCAGTGCTGGTGAACGAGCGGGCGGTCAGCGCGGCCGCCGCGCCCACCTTTGACGAGCTGCTCTCCGAGGATAGCCCTCCACCCGGCCCGGTTTTGGGCGGCGACTTGCACATCCTGACCGAAAATTGCGCCAATGGGATGCCTACATCTCTGCACAAATACGTCGCCGGTGGTGGGTACACCGGGCTTAAGAAAGCACTCAAGTTGACCCCCGGGGCGGTGATTGCTGAGGTGAAGGCTTCAGGGCTGGTAGGGCGCGGCGGGGCGGCTTTCCCTACCGGTATCAAGTGGGAGGGTGCAGCCAGTGCGAAGGGATCGCCAAAATACGTGGTATGCAACGCCGACGAATCCGAGCCAGGCACCTTCAAAGACCGCGTCCTGATGGAGGGCGACCCGCAGCGCGTACTGGAAGGCATGATCATCGCCGCTTACGCAATCGGCGCGCACCTTGGGTATATCTTCGTGCGCGGCGAGTATCCAGCCGCTTTCCAAATTATGAGTGACGCCGCTGAACAAGCGCGCCAGGCAGGCTACCTGGGAAAAAATATCCTCGAGTCGGGTTTCGATTTCGACGTGGAGCTGCGCCTGGGAGCCGGGGCGTATATCTGCGGCGAAGAGACTGCCCTTTTTGAAGCCATCGAGGGCCGGCGTGGATTCCCGCGCGTCAAGCCGCCCTTCCCCACCACGCACGGCCTGTTCGGCAAGCCCACAGCCGTCAACAACGTGGAGACATTGAGCAACGTGCCCTATTTGTTCAAGCATGGCGCGACGGCTTACCGCCAGATCGGCACGGAGAATTCACCCGGACCCAAGCTGTTTTGCGTATCGGGGGATGTGGCTCGCCCGGGGTTGTACGAAGTCCCTTTCGGTATTACTCTGCGCCACCTGGTATTCGACCTGGCAGGCGGCATGCGCAACGGGAACGGATTGCAGACCATCCTGTTCGGTGGTGCGGCAGGCGCCTTCGCCACACACGAACAGCTTGATGTGCGTATGAGTTTCGAGGACCTGCGCGCGGCCGGCTTGCCTCTCGGCTCGGGCGTGGTGATGGTCTTCGACGACAGCCGCGATTTGCGTGACGTGCTGGTGCGCCTGGGGCGCTTCTTCGCCCACGAGTTCGTGCGGCAAGTGCTACCCGTGCCAGCTAGGCACGCAGCGCCAGCATGAGATTCTCACCCGTATCGCAGCGGGCAATCTGTTGCCGGGTGACGCCGAGCGATTGTCTGATGTGGGCTGGACGATGACGGATGCCTCGCTGTGCGGGCTGGGCCAGACCGCTGCCACCGCCGTGCTGAGCGCTATGAAGCTCTGGCCTCAACTATTTCGTTGAATGTTTGAAAATTAAAGGTTGAAGGTTATTTCTTAATCCCGAAACAGCCTGTACCTTTCGCTATCTGCCCGAGGAAACCAAATGACCGAAGAAGTGACTTTAACCATCGATAGACAAAAAGTGAGCGTCCCGGCAGGAACGACGATTTTGGACGCCGCCAAGCAGATCGGCGAGCACATTCCCACCATTTGCTACCACGAAGCCTGCACTGCCAACGCCCTGTGCCGCCTGTGCGTGGTAGAAGTGGAAGGGGCGCGCGTGCTCAGCGCCTCCTGCGTGGCGCAGGTGAGCGAGGGGATGGTAGTGCACACGCGCAACGACAAGGTAGAGCGCAGCCGGCGCACGATCCTGGAAATGCTCGCCTCTGCCGTGGACCTCTCCGAGGCGCCGGAGATCCAGGGCTTCCTGGAGGATTACGGTGTAGAAAGCGAGCGTTTTCCCCATGCTGAGCGCCGCGATCCACCTGTGATCGACGACAACCCCATGTACATCCGTGATTACGCAAAGTGTGTGCTGTGCTGGCGATGCGTGCAGGTGTGCGCCGAGGATGCCCAATATACATACGCCATCAATTTCAGCGGGCGCGGATTTGAAACTTCGATTGCCACCTTCTTCGAGCAAACCATGCCTGCCACCACCTGCGTGTTCTGCGGGCAGTGTGTGGGCGTATGCCCCACCGGCGCCCTCAAACCCAAGCGCGAGTGGCTGATGGAGCAGGGCGTGACACCGGATGAGATTATGCAGATGACGAGGAGTGAGAGGAAAAGGAAAAGAGAACAGAGAATAGAGAATAGAGAATAGTCATAGAACAAGCAATTCATCTCCGATAACTGCTCTCTACTCTCCGCTCTCTATTCTCTTCTTGGAGGTAACTATGATCCAGGCAGACCGTGTCGTTTCCACCACCTGCCCGTACTGCGGGGTGGGCTGTAATTTAGAGTTACATATTAAAGAAGATACGATCTACCGGGTGACTTCGCCTTTTGACGCGGTGGTGAACCAGGGAAATCTGTGCGTGAAGGGACGCTTCGGCTACGACTTTGTCTACCATCCCCGGCGGGTGACATCTCCAATGATTCGCAAGGTGCGCCAGGTGCCTGGTGTGCGCACCCAGGCATTTGAGCGGGACGAATGGGAAGAGGTCTCCTGGGATGAGGCTCTTGACTACACCGCCGACCGGCTGGTGGAGATCTACCGGCGGGATGGTCCCGAAGCGCTGGCGGTGTACTGCTGCGCCAAAGCCACGAACGAAGACAACTACCTGCTGCAGAAGATGTTCCGCGCTCTTTTCCGCACCAACAACGTGGACCACTGCACCCGCCTGTGCCATGCTGGCTCGGTGGTGGCGTTGCAGCAGGCGGTGGGCTCTTCGGCGATGAGCAACACCGCCTCAGAGGTGATCCACAGCGATGTGTTCATCGTCACCGGATCGAACACCCCCGAAAATCACCCCATCATCGCCCTGCAGATGAAGGCAGCAGTGATGAAGCACGGCGCAAAACTGATTGTCATCGACCCCCGACGCACGGAGCTGTGCGACTTTGCCACGCTGTGGCTGCCGCTCAAACCGGGCACGAACGTGCCCGTCTTCAGCGCCATGGCACACGTGATTCTCAAAGAAAACCTGGTTAACTTGGATTTTGTTGAGAAACGCACTGAAAATTTTGAGGAATTCGCCGCATCGATGGAGAAGTTCACCCCCGAGTATGCGGAGATGGTCTCGGGCGTGGATCGCGATTTGATCGTGCAGGCTGCACGCATGTACGCCCAGGCAGAGCGCGGTGCCATTTATTGGGGAATGGGCATTTCGCAGCTCTCGCACGGAACAGCCAGCGCGCTGGCGGTGATTCACCTGGCGCTACTCACCGGACACATCGGACGGCAGGGCACCGGTCTGAACCCGCTGCGCGGGCAGAACAATGTACAGGGCGCATCCGATATGGGCTGCATGCCCTACCATTACCCTGGCTATATGCTAGTGGACGACCCCGAAAATGCTAGGAAGTGGGAGCGCCGCTGGAACGTCGAGGCGGGCGGGCTGAGCCTGAAGCGCGGCTTGACCACAACGGAGATCCTCTCCCATGCCCACCCGGGTGGGGTGCGCTCGTTGTACATTATGGGCGAGAACCCCATGATGAGCGAGCCCAATCTGAACCAGACCCACCACCACATGCAGCAGCTCGAGTTCATCGTGGCGCAAGACCTTTTCATCAATGAATCAGGCGCATTTGCCGATGTGTTCCTGCCCTCGACATCCTGGGCGGAAAAGGACGGCACCTTCACGAATACCGACCGGCGCGTGCAGCGCGTGCGCCAGGCGCTCGATCCTCGTGGGGAATCGCGCCCCGACTGGCAAATCATCTGCGATCTCGCGAAGCGCATCGAAGCCCGCCTGGGCGTACCCGGCTCAGCCGGCTGGGATTACAGCCATCCATCCGAGATCCTGGCGGAGGTCGGCAGTGTGGCGCTGGAATACAGCGGTGTGACCTACGAGCGCATCGAAAATACCGGACTTCAGGTGCCTGTAGAAGACGAATCCCACCCGGGCACGCCCTTTTTGTTCGCTGAGAGCTTCCCCCGCGGGCGCGGAAAGTTTCACCCCTTGGAGTTTATACCCAGCGTGGAGCTGCCCAATGATGAATATCCCTTCATCCTCAGCACGGGTCGCGTGCTGGAGCACTGGCACGGCGGAACAATGACGCGCAACTCAAAACTGGATGAGCTATACCCGGAGGCGCGCGTGGAATTGCACCCGGCAGATGCTGCTCTGATGGACATACGCGATGGGCAGGCTGTACGCGTTTCATCCCGGCGTGGAACGGTGGCGCTGCGCGCCTCGGTGACCGAGAAGACGCGCGTTGGGGTGGTCTTCATCCCGTTCCATTTCGCCGAGGCTGCAGCCAACCTGCTGACCATCGATGCCCTCGACCCCGAGGCCTTAATCCCCGAGTACAAAGCCTGCGCAGTGAAGATCGAGGCGGTGAGCGAGACGGATCTGCCCAACCCTGAAGCAGAGCTGCACCGCGGCCGGTATTAAGAAAAAACTTGAAAAATAGGCTGGTGTGCGGGTCATGACTCGCACACCAGCCTATTTTTCGACAAATCTCCCTCCCCAGCGAGCGGGGGAGAGCAGGGGTGGGGGATTAACCCATACAGCTTGACAATCTAGAACGCATGATCTATAATTAACTAAGGATTTGAGATCTTTCAACGCTCAAACCTGCTAACTTTCAACCTTCACATTGAGCAATCGGGAGGGAAACCATGCCATACGAGTGCGAGATAAGCGAGCAAGCTGCCCAGCCCACGCTGACCATCCGCACCAGGACACCCGTGGAGGAGCTGCCCCATGTGCTGGGGAAAGGCTACGGAGCCATCATGCAATACCTGGGCGAGCTGGGGGTGAGCCCGGTCGGGCATCCTTTCGTCATCTACTACAACATGGACATGCAAGACCTGGATGTCGAGCTGGGCTTTCCCACGTCCCAGCCCATCCCTGGCAAGGGAGAGGTCCACGCCGCCCGCATGGAAGCCGGAAAAATTGCCACCTGCCTGCACGTTGGGCCATATGCGGATTGCGGACCAGCTTACGATGAGCTGGCACAGTTCGTAAAAGACCAGGGCTACGAAGCCACAGGGGAAGCCATCGAGTACTATCTCAACGATCCCACCCAGCCGCCTTACGAAGAGCCGCAGACGCGCATCGTCTTTCCCTTGAAAAACAGCTGAGAATAAATTTACCACGAAGGGCACGAAGGACACGAAGACACGAAGAGGCTTATATCCGAAAACGATGCAAACGCTCCACCGGGTCGAGATGCAATAGATAGTCGATGATCTCACTCTTGCCGGACGCAGGTCTGCCGGTAAGAATGAGAACCGGAAATTGTTCCATTTGAGAGCGCCTCCAGAAGCGATTCGGATTATACATCTTTTTTTATCCGAGATCATTTTGCGTTAGCCTGACCTTTAGGATTTTAAAAATCCAAAAGATCTGCTAATTCGCTTATTGCATCGCCTCCAGAATGACGCTTAATACCGGTTTGGTGCTGGGGCTAGCCATCATCGTATGACTCACACCCGGAAGAAAAGCCAGATAGGATGAGTAACCTGCCGCCTGCAAAGCCTGGTGCATCCGTAAACTCATCTGGCGGCATCCATCCTCCACACCGCACAACAAATAAAAAGAAACATTCTGGCGAATGGGTTTGCGATCCACATAGCTGAATGGGTCCATCAATCTCCACTGCTCCAAAGGCGCTTTTTTTAAATTGTCTGGGGAATGTAGCGACAGAATATCATATGGTACATCCAATCCTACAAAAGCGTCGGGCAACGCTGAACCTTCATTAATTAGGCAGTCGCCTTCGAAATCATCGCCTGCTAACATGACGGTCATGCCAATCGCGCCTCCAGCCGAATGACCAACCAAAATCAAGCGCGGCGTGGGCTTTGTTCCATACTCAGCCGCGTTCGCCCGTGCAAACCTGACGGCGCACGCCGCATCTTCCGGGCCTTGCGTAATTGAGTCACTGGGCAGAAGTGGTTCGCTCGAACGGTATTGCGGTGCAAAAACGACCGCCCCTCTTTGCGCAATCGCTTGACTGATGCCCTGAACTTCTGATTTCGTTGAGCCACCGCCATGCAGCACCACTACGATCGGCCAGTCTCCAGGCATAATCGGTGAATAAATATCCATTTTTTGTTCGCTGGTATAGGCGATATCCTTCGCGACGTTGGTTTCCAGATGTCTATCCAACAAGGTGCTGAGAGTGGGTGTGGGCATATCTGGTGTGGGTTGGTATGTTGGCGTTGCGGGCAACAGCGGTGTTGGGGCGGCAGGTGCCTGCGCAGTTGGAACTGCGGATGGAACGCCGGATGTTGCGGGCAACAGCGGTGTTGGGGCGGCAGGTGCCTGCGCAGTTGGAACTGCGGATGGAAAGCCGGATGTTTCTGACTCAACCACTTTGGGAGTTGCGGTTAGATTGCTGCAAGCAACGACGAAAAACATAATGAGCAGCCCGGAAAGAATTCTCTTTATTTGATCCATCCCAACCTCCTGCCCGGTCTTTACTATGCTGATTGCAAACCATTTGAATGAGAAAATCTGTCACCTAAGTGACAGAAATCGTTTATTAACGAATCCGAATCTATAATACCGAGATTCCACGTCGAATAAATTCGACCAACATTTTCACCTCAAAGGGTGATGATTTTGACAATCTTGTCTTAAGTTTAGCATCATTTCCTCCAGTGTGCATCATTTTTGGTGATCCACTTTCACAAATTCGGGCGTCTGAAATGATTTTTCCTGGTAGGTTTAAATAGAAACAACGGGTTGAGACATGAAGGGTGATATTTCTAAGACAGGCTTTTTTCATATATCTCTTGATATGGATATTTCTCAGAAAGCTTCATCACCACACTTCTCGCCGTTCTGATGATCTTCCCAGCCAGAAATATGTACTTCAATCGAAAGGTCTTGATTTGCTGCCGGTATTCTGTTTCCCCTGCGAAGTCCATCTTGAACAGCAAAAACAAATTGTATGCCAGCATCATCAGCTGAAAGATCGCTTCATTGGCCCAAAATGACTGGAGCAACAGGTGTCCAACCGCCATGTCATACTTGACTTCCTTGATGTAATTCTCACAGTTCCCGCGTTTTTCATAGAATTCAACCACTTCTTCTGACGATTGTTCCGTGTTGGTGACAAAAAAGAAATAGTCGTATGCTTCGCCTTCCAGGAAAGAGATTTGCGCTCTATCTTTTTCATCTTTCAATACTCAGGATACGACAAATCTTCTGCCTTTTTCCCATGTATTCAGGGCTGTGACAAGCTCGGTGGTCTCAAGGCCTGATTCACCTGTAACAAAGATAATAGATGGGTCGGTCACTTGCGCAACAAGTGTCGGATACCCTTTTCCCTTGATCACATAGGTACACCCCAATGATTCAATCGTTTCCAGGATAGCATCGTCAAAATAACCGCTGTCCATGCGAAATGTGATTTCCAACCCCTCATCTTTGAGTTGGGCTACGATTTCCTTGATCATTTCTGCTGTGCCGTTGGCCGTATAGGTATCTCCGCTTCTGACATAGCCAGTCAGGTAAGCCTTAATGTCATCACAGAAAGCCAACTGGAGGTTATAACAGCGGTTTCCGGGCTTTTTTGGATTGTAACCTTTTACTGCCCCCTCCTGATGGCCTTCGACATTTACCACACTGCTGTCAATATCGATGGTGATGGATTTGAGCTTGCTCTTTCTCAGGAGCTTTCTGAAGAGTTTGAAATCGATTTCTCTCAGCATTTGGGTCGTTTTGTAACTGAAGTTGGCTTATATATATTTCTTTGTGCTCTTGGTGTCCTTTGTGGTGAATAAGGTATTCCTTCCAAAGCGATTGAGTCCCGATGGCATGGTAAGATTCAACGCGAAAAGAGAGAAAATCCATGCCCATCAGGAATTACCTCATCGATATGGACGGTGTGCTGGTGCGCGGCGCAATCGTCATCCCCGGCGCAGAACTGTTCATCCAGCGTCTCATTGCTTGCAATTGCAAATACCTGATTCTGACCAATAACCCCCTGTATACACCGGGAGATCTCTCGCATCGCCTGCATGCATTGGGTCTGGAAATCCCCGAGACACATATCTTTACTGCTGCTCAAGCAACAGCTCATTTCCTCAGCCGGCAGAGACCCAACGGAAAAGCTTTCGTGATCGGAGAGAGCGGTTTGACCGCCGCCATCCACAGCGCCGGATACATCATCACCGACATCGAGCCGGACTACGTGGTGCTGGGCGAGACCTTCGCCTACAATTTGGAGCTGGTCACCAAGGCTATCCGCCTGATCACGGCGGGGGCGAAGTTCATCGCCACCAACCCGGACCCATCCGGACCCTCTGAGAGCGGTGTGGTGCCTGCCTGCGGAGCTATGGCAGCCCTGATCGAGAAAGCCAGCGGCGTAGCTCCGTTCTTCATAGGAAAGCCCAACCCCTTGATGATGCGCACGGCGCTCAATTATTTAGACGCGCATTCCGAGAACACCATCATGGTCGGCGACCGCATGGACACCGACATTATTACCGGGGTGTTGACCGGCATGGAGACCATCCTGGTGTTGACTGGCGTGACCAGGCGTGAGGAGATCCATCGCTTTCCCTACCAGCCTACTTATATCTATGATTCAGTGACGGACATTGACCCATGTACACCGGAGGAGGGGAGATGATGGCTTCTAACAATTTGCAAATACTTGGGCATATATACCAGGAGTTACTATGACCGCCGTGATCATCCCCGAGACGCTGCACGTGGACGACCTGCCCGGCATCTGGTCGCCGGTGCAGTGGCTACTGAGCGAAGACGAGCGCGCCGCCGAGCTGGAGCAGCAGGCGACTGCCAGCCTGCTCTACGCTGTGGATGCGCCTGAAGCCATACTGCGCTTGCTCCTGGAGGAAACCGGAATCGAGCGCGCCTACGCGCCGCCCGAAGGCTTCGATGAAGAGCAGCAAGGCGCATGGGATGAGAGCCTGGTCACCTTCACCTTCAAACGCCGCATGCGCCTGGAGAGCGAAGAGCGCACGCCTGACTCTCTGAGTGTAGTCTACAAAGTGGAGGGAGCTGGCTACTGGCAGATCGAGATCACCCCGGAGCGGGTAGTGATTGAGCGCATCTGATGCTCCTTACAATTCGGACAAGTATGACTAATATCACTTTGGAAGTAGGATTTTATGCGGTTGACAAGAGCGATTTCTTTGTTAGAATAAAGAAGGGAAATTGCGCATTATTTCACAGTTAAATCGTCGTTACTAGACACCCTCTTTCTCAGGCGGGCCAACACCACGCATCATCGCAGCCACCGCCCTTTCTGCACTGGCAGGGAGGGCGGATTTTGCTCATATCATTATTTACCAATTTGGGAGGGCAACCCGCAAGCACTCGGAGCTTGTAGGGTTAGTCTTTGAAAAACCTGGCCACGGCCGGGGGGCTAACAAACCCTTAGCATTGTCGCCACAGGCTCCTCGCCCGTAATTGTGCGGGTTCTATACGCACATCTAGTACTGGAGCGGATAAGATGCACGCGATCCACATGCCCAATCTGCAGCCAAAGCCTGCCGCAGCCATGGTCGTCGGCGGTGGGATCGGCGGGATGCGCGCTGCTCTGGACCTGGCAGACGCTGGATTGAAGGTGTACCTGGTCGAACACACACCTTGCCTGGGCGGTCGTGTGGCGCAGCTTGGCTTTATGTTCCCGCAGCACGATTGTGTGCTCTGCCGTGGCACCCCCGATCACGGATATGGCTGCACGCGACCCTCCATCTCCCCCGCCTATATCCACCAAAACCAGCATCCCAACATTGAAATACTGACCAACACGCACGTAGTTGACATCGAAGGTCAGGCAGGCGACTTCACCATTTCGTTGCGACAGGAACCGACCTACATTGATGAAGAACGGTGCATCAATTGCGGCTATTGCGCGGAGGTTTGCCCGGTCGAAGTCCCCGATGCCTACCAGCAGGGTATGGTAACGCGCAAAGCTGCGTACAAAGTTGCCGCGCGCGCCGCCCCGGATGCATACGTGATCGATAAAGGACCTTACTGCGAAGGCTGCGGGAAATGCGTGGAGGTGTGCCCGAGCAAGGCAATCGATCTCAGCGCCCAGCCGCGCCTGCTTTCAACCGCAGTGGGAGCCGTCATCCTGGCGCTGGGTTTCCAGGTGTACGACCCCAGCCAGATGAGCGAGCTGGGCTACAAGCGCTTCCCGGATGTGCTGCACGCCATGGAGTACGAGCGCTTAGCCAGCCGCTCGGGGCCAACCGAGGGGTTGATTGTGCGCCCATCCACACACGAACGGCCGCGCTCCATCGCCTGGCTGCAATGCATCGGCTCGCGCGACCAGAACAACGCCTTCTGCTCCTCGATCTGCTGCATGTACGCCACCAAAGAAGCCATCCTGGCGAAACAACGCCTTGAGGGCGATGTGGACTGCCGCATCTTTATCATGGATGAGCGCGCTTTCAATAAGGACTACAGCACCTACTTCGAACGCGCCCGCCAGGAACATGGCATCCAATATACCCGCTGCCGTGTATCTTCCATCCATGAAGACCCCAACACACACGAGCTGATCATACATTACGCCGATCCTGACGGGAGCACACACCAGGAGCGCTTCGAGATGGTTGTGCTGGCTACCGGGCTGCAGCCGCCGGAATCGGCGCGACACTTTACCCAGATGCTCGACCTTGAGCTGAACGAATTCGGTTTCTGCCGCACAGACAAATTCACACCCCTGCAGACATCGCATTCAGGAGTATTCGTGTGCGGGGCATTCTCATCGCCAAAAGAAATTTCCGAGACCATTCTGGATGCTTCCGGGGCGGCTGCGGAGGTGATGCGCCTGCTGCACGAGCGCCTGAACACCTACAGCACTTCGCGTGAATGGCCGTTCTTATCCACCAACAACCTGGTCCCTGAACGCGATGTCAGCGCACAAGAACCCCGGCTGGGGATCTTCGCCTGCTCATGTGGTGGCACCACCGCAAAAACCATCGATTTTGACCTCCTGGTCAAACAATCTGCTGGCTGGCCCGGTGTGGTCCACGTGGAGAGCCTGGAATATGCCTGTTTTCCAGAAGAATTAGTGCATCTCCAGGAAAGAATCATCAAGCAAGACCTCAACCGTGTAGTAATCGCTGGCTGTAGCAGCCGCACCCATGAATCGCTCTTCCAGCGAGCGATCCGCGAGGTGGGATTGAACCCGTATTATGTGGAACTGGTCAACCTCACGGAGCAGTGCAGTCGCGTCCACCGCTGGCAACCCGAGAAGGCAAACCGCAAAGCCCAGGAGCTGGTGCGCCTGGCTGCTGGACGGGTGAGCAAAGCCCGCCCGGTTCACAAACAACTCCACCATGCCAACCCGTCTGCGCTGGTGATCGGTGGAGGCCCGGCGGGGATGACGGCAGCGTTATCCATCGCCGATAGTGGTTACGACGTGCACCTGATCGAGCGCACAGAAGTCCTGGGCGGCAACCTGCAGAATATGTATTACGTGGCTGAGGGTTATAACCCCCGCCGTCTGGGGCGAGACCTGGTCAACCGCGTGCGCGCCCACTCGCGTATCGCCTCGCTCACGCGCACCGAACTCGTCCGTCACGATGGACACGTCGGCCACTTCCGCTCCACCCTGCGCTCCACCCTTCCGGACGGTACAGTGGAGACATTCAATCTCGAGCACGGAGTCACCATCGTAGCCACCGGTGGGCATGAGCTCCGCCAGCATCCCTGGCTGGAGCTGCCGGGCGTGATCACGCAGCGCGAGCTGGAAGAGATGGTGATCCACAGCCCGAAAGAGATCGCCGCCCTGAAGGATGTGGTCATGATCCAGTGCGTGCGGGTGGAGGGGACGAAAGAATACTGCTCCAGGGTATGCTGCACGAACACCATGAAGAACGCCATCCGGCTAAAATTGTTCAATCCCACGTGCCGCGTGACCGTGCTGTATAAGAATATCGTGACCTATGGCTTTCGCGAGGAGTATTACACCGAAGCCCGCCGCTTGGGCGTGGTGTTCGTGCGCTACTCAGATGAGCATCCACCTGAGATCACACAGAGTGGAAAGCGTCTGGAGGTGCGTGCCCACGATCCCTCCCTGAACCGCTGGCTAAGCCTGCCGGCTGACCTGGTGCCCTTGAGCATGCCCATTGCTCCCTCGGAGGGCTCAGCCGACCTGGCAAAAATCCTGCGCGTGCCTCTGGCATCGGAGGGCTTCTATGAGGAAGCGCAGATCAAACTGCGCCCGATGGACTTCATGCGTGAGGGCATTTTCCTGGCAGGTATGGCGCACTATCCCAAGTTCATCGAGGAGAGCATCACCCACGCCCTGGCAGCTTCGGCGCGGGCGGTGACCCTGTTATCACAAAGAGATGCACTATATCTGGGTGGGGTGGTGGCGACCGTCGATCCAGAGAAATGCGTGGGCTGCCTGACCTGCACACGCACCTGCCCTTTCAGCATCCCCCAGGTGGTGCAAGAAGAAGGGCGGGCAGGTGTGGGTGGTCTGGGTGGGGCGGCATTCATCGATCCTGCCCAGTGCCAGGGATGTGGCACCTGCACCGGCGAGTGCCCGGCAAACGCCATCCAGCTGGTCAATTATACGGACGAGCAGATCATGTTGAGAGACGTAGGCGGCTTAGGTCAATGGCTGCCCATGGTCGCCATCGCTGAAGGCAAACCATGAGCGTCCAAACGGTCACAGAATTCGAGCCCGAGATAACTGCCTTCTACTGCATTTATTGCGGTTACATGGCGGCAGATACTGCTGGCGCGCTGCACATCCAGTATCCTGCCAATGTCAAATTTGTGCGCCTGCCCTGCACTGGAAAGTCGGACGTGCGCTATTTCCTGGAGGCTTTCGAGCAGGGCGCCGATGGCGTCTACGTGGTGGCTTGCCCGATCGGCAACTGCCATCATGTGCGCGGTAATGAGCGCGGCCTCAACCGGCTCAAGCGGGCGAAGAAGCTACTGGATGAGATCGGTTTGGACGGAGAGCGACTGGATATGTTCTTCATGTCGGGCAGCCAGGGGCATTCCTTCGCCATCGCCGCCCAGACGATGACCGAGCGCATCCGCAAGCTCGGTCCAAATCCTCTCCGGTTGAAGATT
This sequence comes from uncultured Chloroflexia bacterium, assembly GCA_963714425.1. Taxonomy (GTDB): domain Bacteria; phylum Chloroflexota; class Anaerolineae; order Anaerolineales; family UBA4823; genus DATCYX01. The sequence continues at coordinate 136,214 of CAVQOI010000015.1, read as the reverse complement.
GAAGGTGAAAAGTTGAAGGTTGAGAAGTTGAAAGTGGATAGCAGCGATGAGGAAGAAGAGGGCGGTTTCCGCGGCAGGAAGAGGAAGGTGAAATGACGCCTGTAGGCGCGGTAATGGTGGTAGGTGGCGGCATCGCCGGCATGCAGTCGGCGCTGGACCTGGCTGATCAGGGCTTCAAGGTCTACCTGGTTGAGCAGAAATCGGCTATTGGTGGAAAGATGGCTCAGCTAGACAAGACCTTCCCCACCAACGACTGCGCTATGTGCACCATCTCGCCCAAGCTGGTGGAGGTTGGACGCCATCCCAATATCCAGGTGATGACCGGCACCGATCTGGTCGACCTTCAAGGCCACGCCGGCGATTTCACTGCCTTCCTGGAACATCACCCACGCTACGTCGATCCCGAAAAATGCGTCGCCTGCGGCGATTGCGTCAAAGTCTGCCCTGTCATCATCCCCGACCGCTTTAATGAGGCGCTCTCCGATCGGCGAGCGATCTTCAAGCTGTACCCGCAAGCCGTCCCCAATGCCTTTGCAATCGAAAAGCGCGGCATCGCGCCTTGTCGGGATGCCTGCCCGGCAGGGCAGCGCGCCCAGGGTTATATCGCTTTGATCCGTGAGGGGCGCTGGCAGGATGCCCTGCGGGTGATCAAGATGGATAACCCCTTCCCGGGCATCTGCGGGCGGATTTGCAACCACCGCTGCGAGACTGCCTGCAACCGCGGCCTGGTCGACGAGCCCATCAACATCCGCGCCCTGAAGCGCTTCGTCACAGACAAGGTCTATGCTGAGGCGCGGCAGCCGTTGGAGCGTGCCCCCGTCCAATATGATGCCCGCGTGGCAATCATCGGCGGCGGGCCTTGTGGTCTGACCGCCGCGCAGGATCTGGCCCTGGCGGGTTACCCAGTGACGGTTTTCGAGGCTATGCCAGTCGCCGGGGGTATGCTTCGCCTGGGAGTGCCCGAGTACCGCCTGCCAGTGGAGATCATCGAGCGCGAAGTGCAGGATATTATTGACCTGGGTGTAGATCTGCGACTGAACCACCAGGTGGACAATCTTGATAAAGTCTTTGAGGAAGGCTATGATGCCGTGCTGATCGCCGTTGGCGCTCATGAGGGCATCCGCCTGCCCATTCCAGGAGCCGATCTGGACGGTGTACTGGTCAACACCCACTTCCTGCGGGATGTTCGTCTTGGGCGCTACTTACAAAGTGAAGATGCAGAGGCGCAGGACGGGAATGGTACATCCAGTGTTCCCCAGTCAACCTCTTTAGGAAAACACGTGCTCGTGCTGGGTGGCGGCAACGTCGCTATCGATTGCGCTCGCACGGCAGTACGCCTGGGCTGCAAGGTGGATCTGGCTTGCCTGGAGAGCCGCGATGAGATGCCCGCCCACTCATGGGAGGTTGATGCCGCAGAAGCGGAGGGAGTTGTGTTGCACCCTGACCGCTCGTTCGAGCGCATCCTGGATGACGGTGCAGGCCGCGCCGCCGGGGTGGAATGCACGCGCGTGACCTCCTTCAGCTTCGATGAGCGCGGTCGCCTGCACGTGGAGAAAACACCCGGCAGCAACCATACCATTCAGGCCGATACCGTAATTTTCTCAGTTGGGCAGCGCGCTGGTCTGGCTTTTATCCCGGGCGACGCCAATGTCGGTCTGACCGACAACCAGACGATCGCTATCAATCCCAACACGCTGGCTACCTCCCGCCCGGGTGTGTTTGCCGCAGGAGACTGCATCTCCGGCACGGCTTTTGTCATTGAGGCTGTGGATCGCGGCCATGTGGCTGCGCAGTCCATCCAGCGCTACCTGAGAGGCGAGGCACTGGAGCCGCCCCCTAAGCCTGAGCTGCCTGTTGTGCGCCTGTCCCAGCCAGAGCTTGAAGAACGCCTGAGCCGCGGCGAGATCCACCCGCAGCCCAGGGTACCCATGCCCCAGTTAGCCGTCGAGGAACGACTGGACAATTTCGCCGAGGTGGAGGGAGGCTACGATGACCTCAGCGCGCAGGCTGAGGCAGCCCGCTGCCTGGCTTGCGGTATCTGCTCAGAGTGCATGAGCTGTGTGTTCGCCTGCGGTCCAAACGCGATTGACCACGACATGGCGCCGCATAATGAATCGTTGCACGTCGGTGCAGTTATCCTTGCCCCGGGATACGAGGTGTACCACGCCGAGCTGTCGGAAGAATACGGTTACGGGCGCTATCCCAATGTGGTTACCGCCCTGCAGTTCGAGCGCTTGCTCTCGGCGTCTGGACCGTCAATGGGACACGTGCAGCGCCCTTCGGATGGCAAGACCCCCAGACGCATTGCTTTCCTGCAATGCGTTGGGAGCCGCGACCAGAGCCACGATTATTGCTCAGCGGTATGCTGCATGTACGCAACCAAAGAAGCGGTAATCGCCAAGGAGCACGATCCAGAGCTGGATATTCACGTATTCATGATGGATATGCGCGCCTTCTCAAAGGGTTACTGGGGCTATTTCAATCGGGCGCGCGGGCGCTATGGCATTCAATACCACCGCTGCCGGGTCAGCGCTTTGCGCCAAGACCCGCTTACGCACGACCTTACGCTGAAATACGACCATAGTGAGAACGGCGGGTCGCTGCTGAAGGAAGAACGTTTCGATCTCGTGGTACTCTCGGTCGGCATGGAAATCTCTGCCTCTGTACGTGAGCTGGGACGGCGGCTTGGAATCCAACTCGATGACTATGGCTTTTGCCATACGGCGCAGTTCAACCCGGTGGAGACCAGCCGCAAAGGCATCTATGCCGTGGGACCATTCCGCGAGCCGAAGGACATCCCCGAGTTTGTAGTGGAAGCCAGCGGTGCGGCGGCGGCGGCTGCCATTGAGATCAGCGAGGCGCGCTTCAGCCTGACGACCCAGCGTGAATATCCGGATGAGCGGGATGTGATCGGCGAGCCAGCTAAGACGGGTGTATTTGTGTGCCACTGTGGCTCTAATATTGCTGGCTTTGTAGATGTAGCTGATGTGACAGAATACGCGGCAAAGCTACCGGAAGTGGAACACGCTGAGTTTAACCTGTATACCTGCTCTCAAGACAGCATCCGCCACATCACCGAAGTTGTTAAAGAACGCGGCCTGAACCGCGTGGTGGTAGCAAGCTGCACCCCACTCACCCACGCCCCACTCTTCCAGGACAGCATTCGGGCTGCCGGGCTGAACCCCTACCTGTTTGAGATGGCAAATATCCGCAACCAATGTTCCTGGGTACACTCCCACGACCGGGAGATCGCTACGGACAAAGCCAAGGATCTTGTACGCATGGCGGCAGCACGCGCGGCGTTGCTCGAGCCGCAATACACAATCGAAGTGCCGGTCCAACGGGCGGCGCTCGTCGTAGGTGGGGGCGTGGCTGGGATGACGGCTGCGCTCACCCTGGCTGAACAGGGCTTCCCTGTCCACCTGATAGAGCGAGATGACCAGCTGGGTGGCAACCTGCGCCGCGTCCATACTACCTCACCTGCTCTGGATAGCAGATCGACCCCAGAAAGCCCACAACAGACCCTCCAAAGGTTGGAACACAGTATCCGTGAAAATCCCAATATTAAAGTGCACCTGGGCTCTCGCGTCATCGACAGCAGCGGCTTCATGGGCAGCTTTAGCACACGCATCCAGGATGCCAGCGGAGAACGCCAAGAAATCGCCCACGGTGCTACCATTCTAGCGACCGGTGCAGAGGAATATCGCGGTCCGGATTACGGATACGGCAGCCACCCCGATATCCTGACACAGATGGAGCTGGAGAGGCGTATAAGCGGTCCAGCGAGTCAACCAGCCGCCAAAACAACCGACCCGCAATCCTCAATCTCCAATCTAAAATCCGTTGTGATGATCCAGTGCGTCGGTCCGGCGGAGAAGTTTTGCAGCCGGATTTGCTGCACGGTCGCTTTGAAGAACGCCCTGGCGTTGAAGGAGCAAAACCCCGACACTCAGGTGACAATCTTATACCAGGATATCCGCACCTATGGCTTCAAAGAGCGCCTGTATACCGAAGCGCGACGGCAAGGGGTGGTGTTCGTGCGCTACGATGAGAGGCGCAAACCGGATGTGCAATTCGACGCATCAGGAAGTCAGCAAATCAGAGACCATCCATCAGCCATGCCTAGCGGCAGGCAAGCAATCCGCGATCAGCATTCCCCTATCAAGATTTAAGTATTCGATGCTGCCTTAGGTAGGACGCTTGAGCTCACCCCTGACCTTGTGGTGCTCTCTATGCCAGTGGTGCCAAATCCTGAGGCGCACGCCCTGGCGGCACAATTCAAGGTGCCTCTAGACGCCGACGGGTTCTTCCTGGAAGCGCATGTCAAGCTGCGCCCTGTGGATTTTTCTACAGATGGAATTTTTATGGCGGGCATGGCCCATTACCCCAAGTTGCTGGACGAGACGGTTATCCAGGCTCAGGCCGCCGCTGGCCGGGCAGCCCGCGTGCTCAGCCGCGAGACACTGACAGCTGGTGGGCGAGTGGCGGTAGTGGACGAGGACCGCTGCACAGGCTGCCTGACATGCGTGCGCATCTGCCCGTTTCATGTGCCGCGCGTTCAAGCCAACCTGACTGGTGTGGGTAATATCATGGGAGCAGCGTATATAGAAGCTGCGGTATGCCAGGGATGCGGGCAGTGCGCTGCCGAGTGTCCGGCGCGCGCCATCCAATTGATGCATTACACCGATATTCAAATGGAGGCGAAAGTGAAGGCGTTGATGGTCAAGAGTGAGGTATGAAAGAACCATCCCTGCAAATCATTGCCTACTGCTGCGAGCACTGTGCCTATGCTGCTGCCGATCTGGCAGGTGGCCTGCGCATCCAATACCCTCCAGAGATCAAGATCGTCCAGCTTCCGTGCACAGGCAAGTTGGATGTGCTCATGGTGCTGAATGCAATAGAAGACGGCGCCGACGGCGTGCTTGTCGCAGGTTGACTGCCTGGCGACTGTCATTACCTGGAAGGTAATGTCAACGCAAGGCGGCGGGTAGAGCGTCTACAAGAATTGCTTGCCCAGATCGGCCTGGAGCCTGAGCGAGTGCGCATGGAGAATATGTCCGCAGCGATGGCTGGCAGGTTTGTGGAAGTGGCGAATGAGATGAAAGCAGAGATTGACTCGATCGGGCCAAATCCCTTAAAAATTGGCGCAGCGGCCAGAGAGTCAAATGATGGGTCAGAATAACTTTTGTGGTCGGTGAAAAAAAACAGCATGATCAATCCGCAGCTTGGAGGAGAAATGCTATCAGAACAAATTAAGGCCTACCGGGAAATCATTACGCTCAAAGATGGTGCTAATGTCCATTTGCGCCTCATGACGGAGGAAGACGAGACAGCACTCAATGATTTGTTCGCCCCTGTGATCGACGATGACTTGCGCTTCCTGCGGGATGATGTGCGCAATCCAGACGTGATAAAGCATTGGTGCACTACGCTGGACTACGCCAAGTTGCTGCCAGTGCTTGCGCTAATAAAGGACCGCATTGTCGGACAGGCCACGCTGCAGATTGGCAAAGGTCCGCGTCGCCATATTGGGGAAATTCGCATTTATCTGGCCGTTGATTTTCGTAAGCGAGGCCTTGGAACCAGGATGCTAAAAGCGTTGATCGAGCTGGCGCGTAAGCAAGACCTTCAAATCCTCATCGCAGAGATCGTTATCGAGCAGACAATGGTGATCAAAGCTTTCCAAAATCTGGGTTTCGAAATGCGCTGTACCTTCGAGGACTTTTTCATGCTCCCAGATGGAGAGCTGCGTGATAGTGTATTCCTGACCTTGCCTCTGCGGCCCAAGGCGTATGAGTTTTAATGACTGGAGGGTAGCCCAATGATTGTTGCTGAACAAAAATCTCTGGATGAAATGAAAAGCCTGATCGGCAGCGCTAATAAGGTGCTGGTGGTGGGCTGTGGGACCTGCGTGACCGTATGTTTTGCGGGCGGATCGCGGGAAGCAGCAATTGCCGCAGCCTCTCTGCGCATGTCCAGCAAGCTGGATGGCGAGGCCAAGCAGGTGACCGATATCACCGTACAGCGCCAGTGTGAGTGGGAGTACCTGGATGAAATTGCAGAGCAGGTATCCGAGGCGGATGTGGTGCTCTCCCTGGGCTGCGGGATCGGGGTGCAGGCGATTGCGGAACACTTCCCTCAGACCTGGGTAGCGCCAGGATTGAACACCAAATTCCTGGGCCTGCCAACCGAGCAAGGGGTGTGGGCTGAGCGCTGTGCCGCGTGCGGTGACTGTATCCTGGGTCTGACGGGGGGGATTTGCCCAATCGCCCGCTGCTCGAAAACGCTATTAAACGGCCCTTGCGGAGGCTCGGAAGACGGACATTGCGAGATCAACCCGGATGTTCCCTGCGCCTGGCAGCTGATTTATGACCGCCTGAATAGCCTGGGCAAGCTGCACTTGTTGCTCGAAGTGCAGGCGCCAAAGAACTGGCGCACCTCTCGGGATGGAGGACCGCGCAAGATCGTACGTGAGGACTTGATGTTGGCAGCAGAACAAGAGTGAGGTGAGAGATGACACCCTCAGAACAAAGCAACGGTTATCTATCCGGTTCGAACCTGGAGAAGGTGCTTAAGGCAGGGCATTTTGCTGTCACGGGCGAGCTCGGTCCCCCGCAAAGCGTCGACGCCGAGGTGATCCGCAAGAAAGCCGCGTTGCTGCGCGGCTATGTTGACGCAGTGAACATCACGGATAACCAGACAGCCATCGTGCGCATGTCCAGCATTGGAGCAGGCACAATCCTCGTGCAGGAAGGGTTAGAGCCGGTCATACAAATGACCTGCCGGGACCGCAACCGCCTCGCAATCCAGAGCGACCTGTTGGGAGCTTATGCATTGGGGATGCGCAACTTGTTATGCCTGAGCGGCGATCACCAGACCTTCGGCAACCACCCCAACGCGAAGAACGTCTTCGACATAGATTCGATCCAGCTGGTGCAGATGGTTAGCGGCATGCGCGACCAGAAGGTCTTCCAATGCGGCGACAGCTTCAAAGGTCCTGAGCCGCGCTTTTTCGTAGGCGCTGCGGCTGCGCCGTTCGCTGACCCGCTGGATTTCCGCCCAATCCGCTTGGCGAAAAAGGTCAAATCCGGCGCCAATTTCATTCAAACCCAGCTAGTGTACGATGTTTCTGCCTTTGCGCACTTCATGGATAAAGTGCGCGCTTTGGGTGTTCACCGGCAGACATATATTCTGGCAGGGGTGGGGCCGTTGAAGAGCCCAGGCATGGCGCGTTATATGAAAAAGGAGGTGCCCGGCATCCTCGTCCCCGACGAACTTGTCGAACGCATGGAAGGCGCCGGAGCCACCTGGGCAGGCAAGAAGCCCGACGAATTGAGCAAGGAGGATAAAAAGGCGCGGGCAGAGGCCTGGAAGAATGAAGGTATCCAGATTTGCATCGAACTGATCCAGGCGTTGCGCCAGGTCGAAGGTGTTGCGGGAGTGCATATAATGGCGATTGAATGGGAAGAGGCGGTCAAGCCGATTGTTGAAGGCGCGGGGCTGTACCCGCGACCAATCATGCAGGAACCGGTACTGGAAAGTAGTGTGTGAGCTATGGATAATAAAGAACTCCCTCCGCTAACTGTAAACATCGATTCTGAACTGGCACAACGCATCAAAGATGAGCTGGGGCAAAACGTTTACTTGTGCTACCAGTGTGTAAAGTGCACCAGCGGCTGCCCGGTGGGAGAGTACTTCGACTGGCAACCCAATCAGGTGATGCGCGCTCTGCAGCTCGGGCAAGAAGACCTTGCCCTGGAGGCGCAAACCCCCTGGTTGTGCGCCTCATGCCAGACGTGCACCACGCGCTGCCCCCAGGGTCTGGATATCACTGCCATCATGGAGCTGCTCACCCGCGAGGCATCCCGCAGGGGAATTAAGCCGGCAATCCCTGAGGTAAAGACCTTTAACGATGCCTTCATGCGGGAGGTGCGCCTGTGGGGGAGAGCCTACGAGCTGGGACTGATGGCAGAGATGAAGCTGCGCACACGCAATCTAATGGGTGACATGGACCTGGGTTTGCGCATGTTTCAAAAGAATAAATTGCCATTCCTGCCCAGCCCAGCCCGCCGCCCTGCGAAAGCTAAACCCCTGCCTGGTGCAGCGGAAGCAGTGGCGTATTATCCAGGCTGCTCGCTGCATTCGACAGCCAAGGAGTTCAACCAATCGGCAGAAGCGGCTTGCAAAGCACTCGGGCTGGAGCTGGTGGAGCCACAAGGCTGGGTGTGCTGTGGTAGCAGCGCCGCCCATCGCGCCGACCCACAGGCTGGATTACGCTTGCCTATGGAGAATCTGGCATTGATAGAGCAGAGTGGCTTTCAGGAAGTCACCATGCCGTGCGCGGCGTGTTTCAACCGGCATAAAGCCGCCCTGCACGAGATCCGCCAGGATGAGGAACATAAGCATCAAGTGGATGAGAGCCTGGATTATGACTACCAGGATCGCGTGCGTGTCAGCACGCTGATCGAAGCCATCCTCAACCATGTCGGGAAAGAGCAAGTCGCTGCACAAGTGAAGAAACCTCTCAAAGGCTTGCGGTTGGTGTGCTATTACGGCTGCCTGCTCACGCGCCCACCGCAAGTCACCGAAGCACAGCATCCAGAAAATCCCACCGACATGGATGAGCTCTTGGCTGCCACAGGCGCTGAGGTGCTCGACTGGTCGTACAAGACGAGCTGCTGCGGGGCTGCGCACTCCCTCACCCGTCCAGATATCGTACTCAAGCTCAGCCGCGACCTGATCGAGCATGCCCGGCGTGCAGGAGCGGATGCTATCGCCGTTGCCTGCCCGCTCTGCCATACCAACCTGGACGCCCGCCAGTTCCAGATGAAGCTGGCTGACTCCATGCCGGTACTGTATTTCACCCAATTACTGGTGCTTGCCCTGGGTTTACCTGAAAAAGAGGCGGCCCTGCACAAAAACCTGGTCGATCCGAGACCGCTGCTTTTCGCCAAAGGGATGATAGGGACATCGTAAGATCTCCGGGGGGTCCGGAGAGACATCGGAACGCTCCTCCATCATCGCAAGCGGGCGCTAACGCCATCAAAGTCTGACGACCTTGGGTGATTAGAGCCCAACCGAGGAGGTTTTACATGGTTCCAATGGAGACAGTTGAGAGGGCCATCGATCCAGTCGAGGCGCTGCACAGCACATTGGAGCGCGCCTGGGAGCGATTGAGCCAAGAGTACGACGCCACCGAATGCATGCCTGAGTTAACCGTTCTTTTCGCCGGCGCAGAATTATCCCGGCCCGAGCAGGCATCGCAAGCTGTAATTGTGTGCATGCTACATGAGATCATGGAAGCAGTGGGGCGCTTCTCTCCCTGGTATAGACAGCCAGCACGCGCCTTCGGGCTTACCTCAGTGCGCGAGCCATTAACTGGGGGAGCACGATGGCTATTAGCTCCGGAGGCAGCCCAACGCTGGGAAGGAATCTGGGAGCCGCTGTGCCAGGTCATTCGCAAGTATGGCGGGCTGATCCATGCTATGCTGCTGGTGAATGGTCTGATGGAAGACCTGCCTGATAATGACCCGAGTGTTAGCGCGCAATGCTCTTGCTGGCCGCCCCGCACCGTCCAGCTTCGCCAGTCGGTGCTTGTCAAAGCAGAGATCATCTGCAATACCTGTCTGCAACCTTTTTTAGACCGACCTTGAACCAGCATTTGGTATAATCCCTGCGTGGCCCGGAAGAAATCACCTCAAGACCTTTCTGTCGAAGAGCTGCGCTGGCTTCTAGTCGAGAAACGCCGAGTAGCGCGCCAGCAACGCCTGGAACGTTACCGACGTACTGGGCGGGCGCTGGTTATTGCCCCGGATGTAGAAAATTCCCTGGAGCAAATGCATAGCGGAGTCCTCGATGATGCCTATGTTGAGGGCGAGACACAGCCGCCGCAACCACGACGCAAGCGTGTGCTGGACATCTTCTTGCTGCTCGTGGAAGTCAGTGCGGTGGTTGGCTTCCTGTTTGTGCTCTTTAACGGGCTGCGGCTGATTCAGGATCTAAACCGTGAGGTCGCCTCAGTGCTTGAGCAACCTACACTCACACCCACCCCGCTGATCATGGCGATTGTGCTCCCTTCCGGGCATACCCCACCAAATCTGGAGGGCGGCGCCCGCCCCAACGAAGCAGAGATCCCAGAACACCTTCGCCCGCTGGTGCAGTCATTAGCGAACATCCCCGTCCCCACCCCAGGGGCAGAGCAGGCGATCCGCCTTCAGGTCCCGGCGATCAACGTGGATGCGCCCGTTGTTCTGGGAGATGGCTGGGAGCAGCTAAAAAAGGGAGTGGGACAGTATATCCACTCCCCGAACCCTGGAAAAGATGGCAATCTGGTACTATCTGCGCACAACGATATTTTCGGCGAGATCTTTCGCGAGTTGGACCAATTGAAAGAGGGCGACGAGGTGATTGTTTTCACCAACCAGCGCGCCTACACGTATGTCGTGGTACAAAGCCAGGTGGTCGAGCCAACCCAGGTCGAGGTCATGGCACCCACAAAAGAACCCACCGTCACGCTGATTTCGTGTTATCCTTATTTGGTAGACGACCAGCGTATCGTCATCACAGCCCGATTGAAGGGCAGCAGTTAATCATTCCCCCGGTAATCGGGTAGATCCTCAGGAGTAATTATGGCAAAAAAAAGCAGATCGACTTCAAAACGCCAAACCCGGGCAACTACATCCCGATCCTCTCAAGTCGCTGTGAGCGCAGCCAGCAGCTCGCGCTCCCTTGACCGCGATTTCAACCCGGATTACACCCCGGTAATCCAGGACCTGAAGCGAATCGGGACACTGGCAGGCATGTTCTTCATTGTGCTGGTTGCCCTCTCATTTATATTGAAGTAAAAAAGTCAATACCTGTTCAGAAAAAGCAAATCGTGTTGTTACGGCTAGTTTGCCTGCACAACACGATTTTCATTAATTAATTTACAATGGGGGTATGCAAGATTCTCGACCGAGCTGGTCCTCACAAGCTAAACTCACTATCAGCCTGCTGATCATCGCTCTATTCATCTACCTCATCTCCCGGTTTAGCGCAATTCTGGCACCGATGATCCTGGCGATTATCCTGGCTTATGTTCTCTCACCCCTGGTATCATGGCTTGAGAATCACTTGAAGGTTAGGCGAGCTCTGGCGACTTTAGTAACCTACGTGCTTTTACTGGCAGTACTGGTCACGCTACCCGCCATCCTGCTCCCTCCCCTAGTAACTCAGTTTACCGGGCTGAACCTGGATATCCAACGATTCCTGCGCACGCTCGAGGATCTGCTAGGACACAACATCTACTTTGCCGGTCAAGTAATCAATATTGACGTGCTCATCCAGCAGGTCGTGGGCTCGCTTCGCGGCTTGGTCGAGCCGGTGGTAGGCCAGACGCTCACCCTGGCGGTCGAAGTGATCTCGTCTGTAGTATGGCTCATCTTTATCCTGGTTGTCTCATTTTATCTGATCAAAGATGGTCCGGCTTTACGCAACTGGCTCGAAACCCTGGTACCGCCCACGTACCGGGACGATTACATCGTTCTACGAGATCAAGTGAGCAATATCTGGGGAGCGTTCTTCCGAGGCCAGCTGGTGCTGGCACTGGTTGTCTCTGTGATTTTCACGATTGCTGGTTTTATCCTGGGATTGCCTTTTGCCTTAGCGATGGGGGTGTTTGCCGGGCTGCTGGAATTCCTGCCCAGCATCGGTCATGGGATCTGGTTGGTTATCGCGTCGCTGCTGGCATTATTCGGGGGCTCTACCTGGCTGCCGCTGCCTCCCTGGGTCTTTATGCTCATTGTGATCGGGCTACACCTGGGTTACCAGCAATTCGACTTAAATTATCTGATCCCGCGTATCATCGGGCGCAGGGTTCATTTACCGCCGCTGGTGGTCATCCTGGGTATCGTCGCTGGTGCTGTGCTGGCAGGCGTGCTTGGAATCCTTCTGGCAGCACCGACCATTGCGTCGGCGCGCGTGCTCGGACGATATATCTATGCTAACCTCTTCGACCTGGACCCGGTAATAGTTCACGCTGCCCCTCCGCTCCCACCGCCCAACCCTCGATGGTGGCAAAAACCGGCAAAGACCCCTCAAACGGAACTCAAGCAGGAAGCCAAAGACGTATGAGCCAACAGACCACAAACGACTCTTCCCCAAAATGGGGTGCCATGACCAAGATGGTTGTGGGACTGACGTTCATAGCTATTGTCGCCGCTTTGATCATCCAATTTCGCTCGATCATCGGGCCACTCTTGTTAGCATTCATTCTCACCTACCTGCTTTACCCGGTAGCGGCACTGCTCAGTCGTGTCAGTCACCTCTCCTGGCGAGGAGCGGTGACCTTGATTTTTTTGCTCGTTGTCATACTCTATCTAGGATTGATCACACTCACTGGATTAACAGTTGTTCAGCAGCTCACCAGCCTGATCAACTTCGTACGCGGCGCAGTGACCGACTTGCCCGCCCTGGCAGAAAGCCTCTCCACCCAAGTGTACCAGGTTGGGCCATTTCAGCTGAGTTTGGCACAGTTCGACCTAGCGGACCTCAGCCGGCAAGTGCTCTCTGCCGTCCAACCGCTCTTAGGCCGCCTGGGCACTCTGCTCTCCTCTTTTGCCGCCAGCGCTGCCAGCACCCTGGGATGGGGCTTCTTTGTACTGCTGATTACTTACTTCCTGCTGGCAGACGCCAGTCGCTTCCCTGACGAGCTGGTGCATATCGAAATCCCTGGCTATGAAGAGGACATCCGCCGCCTAGGCCGCGAGCTGCGCAAGATCTGGAATGCCTATTTGCGCGGCCAGCTCATAATCATTTTGCTGGTCATCATCGCTTATACAGTCCTTATGGTCATCCTGGGGGTGCGTTTCGCTATCGGTATTGCCATTCTTTCCGGCTTATCACGATTCGTGCCTTACGTAGGTCCATTGACAACGGCGGTTGTGACATTCCTGGTGGCGCTTTTCCAAGGGGAAAACTATTTCGGCTTGCTACCGTACCAATATGCTATCCTGGTCGTGGGGGCTGCTTTTGTGCTGGATCAGATTTTCGATAATATGGTCTCGCCGCGCATGCTTGGTGAGGCTTTAGGAGTTCACCCGGCGGCAGTGCTTATCGCTGCGGTCATCGCTGCTAACCTGATCGGAATCATCGGACTGGTGCTGGCTGCACCTGTGTTAACTACACTCAGGTTATTGACCCGATACGTGGCACGTAAAATGTTCGATATGGACCCGTGGCCTGAACCCCCTCCACAACTCGAAACACTCAGCCTCGAAGCGCCACTCCTGCGCTGGATACGGCGGTTACGCGCCTGGGCGCGAGTGATCATTAAAAGATAAAAGGCGGGCGCAACGCCCGCCTTTATATAATATGCCTTAAAATCTGGAAGCCCCGTAAAGCTGCTCTTTTATCTCGATCACCCGCCTGCGCAACCGGTCGTCCTGCTCAAGAAGGTCTGCCACCTTCTCGCAGCCATACATCACAGTTGTGTGGTCGCGCCCACCCAGGGTGTCACCGATTTGCGGTAACGAGAATTTGGCTTCTTGGCGCAGCAGGTACATGGCGATCTGGCGAGGCAAAGCCACCTCACGCGAACGGTCGCGCCCGAGCATCCGCTCGAAACCAACGCCGAAGGCATCGGCTACTTTGCGGACCACCTCCTCCGGCTGGACCTCGCTCCGCCTTGGCAGCAGGTCTGTCAGGACCGTCTCCGCTAGCTGGGTGGTCATTGGCAAGCCGCTCAAGTCAGCAAACGCGGCGATGCGGGTGAGCGCCCCCTCCAACTCACGGATATTGGATTGCACCCGACGGGCGATAAGCTCCAGGAGTTCGCTTGGCATTTTATAACCCGCCCGTTCGGCTTTGGATCGAAGGATGGCCAGTCGCGTCTCATAATCCGGGGGCTGAATATCGGCAATCAAACCCCATTCAAAGCGCGAGCGCAAGCGCTCTTCCAGTGTGACCATGGCTTTGGGTGTGCGGTCGGACGTGAGCACGAGCTGTTTATCCTGACCATGCAAGGTATTGAAGGTGTGGAAAAATTCCTCCTGCGTGGATTCCTTGCCAGCGATGAATTGGATATCATCAATGAGCAGTACATCTGGTCGCCGGTATTTTTCGCGAAATGCCTGTGTTGTATGCGTGCGGATGGCGTTGATCATATCGTTGGTGAATTCTTCAGAAGAGACATAGAGTACATGCATGCCTCGCTGAGCGCACATGCGTCCGATGGCATGCAGCAGGTGAGTTTTCCCGAGACCTACGCCTCCATAAAGGAATAAAGGATTATAGGCACGCGCAGGGTTCTCTGCAACTGCCATACAGGCGGCATGAGCCAGGCGGTTGGCCTGTCCAACGACAAAATTTTCAAATGAGTACCTGGTAACAAAATCAGAAACTGAATGGTGTCCATTGGAGGAGGGACTTTGGGCAACCTGGGGTTCGGTTTCGGAAAAAGAAATCTCCTCGGTGTGATGATCAGTGTACCCCTCGGCAGATTGCCAGACGGCGAACCGCACCTCCACGCTGCGGTTCATCATCCCTGTCAGCATACGCTTGACGGTGCTGGAGAGGCGGCTCTCCAACCAATCCCGGGCATAGGCATTGGCAACACCGATAATAAAACTCCCATCTTCATACGAGATCATTTCCGCATCGCGGACCCAGGTGTTGAAGGCAGCTTTCGGCATTTCTAGTTGTAATTGTCCCACGGTGGCTTGCCAGGCCTGGTCTGGTTTCATATTGCCTTCCTCCTCACGAAAATTTTTGCAACAGAATACTAAACCCCTACACACTGCCCAGTAGGGGGAAAACGGCGATTTATTTTAATTTTGTTATCACTCTGCGTTTCAAGCAGATGGGCGACCAACCCCCTGACACATTGTTTTGTATCTAACATTCTATCAGATAACAACCCCAGGCTGCAATACGCCAACCCTACGGTAACCTAAAAATAAACAAATCTTTAAGGTTCACGAACCTTAAAAACTACTGGGTTTTTCGTGAATAATCCAAAAAATCACAAACTTAATTGCCTACCCACAGATTGGGGAGGCAATCAGATTGTCCCCCATATGTACCGCTACTAAGGTGTTCCCATTGAGGTATTGCGCGTCGTACATCCTTAACCTTAAATTAATTCGGGCATAGAAATTGCATCGAAGTATCTGGAGTTCTATCCATTTGTCGCGAGTCGCAAAAAAAACCTCGGGTCATCATTTATGCTCCTCCTACACAGCGTTAACGTTATTCTTGCATTATGGCGGTATCCTTAAGAACAGGAGAAACTCTGTAAGTATTCTGTAAGCAAAACGACCATTGGAACATCTTCTAATGGCGAGGAAAAAAGTTTTGGAAGGAGAGTAATCAATGTCTAAAATTATTGGTATCGACCTGGGAACAACCAATAGTGTGGTGGCGGTCATGGAAGGTGGAGAGCCGTCTGTGATCAGCACCGCTGAAGGCTCTCGCTTGCTTCCCTCCGTGGTTGCGTTCAACAAGAATGGTGAACGCATGGTAGGGCAGGTTGCAAAGCGGCAGGCAGTGGTCAACCCAGAGAATACCATCTATTCGATCAAACGATTTATGGGGCGGCATTTTGACGAAGTAGAGACCGAACGCAACATGGTCTCTTACCAGGTCATGCAAGGGCCCGCCGGGGATGCCCGCGTCAAGCTCCCGGTGAATGACCGCGAGTATAGCCCTCAAGAGATCTCGGCCATGATCCTTGGCAAACTCAAAACCGACGCCGAGGCTTATTTGGGCGAGTCTATCACCAAAGCAGTCATCACCGTTCCGGCATATTTTAACGATAGCCAGCGGCAAGCGACCAAGGACGCCGGCAGGATTGCCGGACTGGAAGTGCTGCGGATTATCAACGAGCCGACTGCAGCAGCCCTGGCGTATGGCCTGGATAAAAAGGAAAACGAGACCATCCTGGTTTTCGACCTGGGAGGCGGTACGTTTGATGTGAGCATTCTGGATGTCGGTGAGGGTGTCATCGAGGTGCGCTCTACTAATGGGGATACACACCTGGGCGGCGACGACTGGGACGAGCACATCGTCAGCTGGCTGGCTGACGAGTTCAAGAGAGAGCAGGGCATCGACTTGCGCCAGGACCGCCAGGCATTACAGCGTCTGCGCGAGGCTGCTGAGAAGGCTAAAATCGAGCTTTCCAGCGTAGCAGAGACCGAGATCAATTTGCCTTACGTTACCGCCGACGCATCTGGTCCCAAGCATCTGCAGATGAAGCTGAGCCGAGCCAAACTGGAGCAGCTGACTGAGGACCTTGTGGCGCGCTTGCGCGGCCCGTTCAACGCAGCCTTGAAGGACGCCAACCTGAACGCCAGCGACATCGACGAGGTGGTGCTGGTGGGCGGCGCGACGCGCATGCCCATGGTACAAGAATTGGTACGCTCGATGGCTAAGAAGGAGCCGCACAAAGGTGTAAACCCCGACGAGGTGGTGGCGGTTGGCGCTGCCATCCAGGCGGGTGTCCTGGCAGGCGACGTGAAGGATGTGCTCTTGCTGGATGTCACCCCGCTCTCCCTGGGCGTGGAGACGCTGGGCAGTGTAATGACCACATTGATCGAACGCAACACGACCATCCCGGTGAAAAAGAGCGAAGTTTTCTCTACCGCAGATGACAACCAGACAGCAGTGGATGTACACGTGCTACAAGGCGAGCGGCCCATGGCTGGCGACAACATGAGCCTGGGGCGCTTCCGCCTGGAAGGCATCCCCCCAGCGTCGCGAGGCATTCCGCAGGTGGAAGTAACCTTCGACATCGATGCCAACGGCATCATCAACGTGACTGCCCGAGATAAAGCCACCGGCAAGGAGCAGAAGGTGACCATCACCGCCTCGACCAACCTGAGCAAGAACGAGGTCGAGCGCATGGTGGGCGAAGCCCGCCAGCACGAGTCCGACGACCGCAAACGGCGCGAGCTGGTCGAAGCCCGCAACCTGGGCGACAGCCTGGCATACCAGACCGAGAAAACGCTGCGCGATCTGGGTGACAAAGTCCCCGCAGGCGAGCGCGAGAACATCGAAGGCAAGATCAAGACCTTGCGCGAAACCATCCAGGGCGACGACACCACCCACATCAAGCGCCTGACCGAGGAGCTGCAAAACGCCTTCCATGCATTGAGCCAGCAGCTCTACGCCCAACAGGCGCAAGGTGAGACTCAGCCGGGCAGCAATGGGCATGGCGGCAAGCCCGAAGAAGAAGGCGATGTGGTTGAGGGAGAGTTCCGAGAGGCATAATCCCCAATCGCGTCTTCGAATTAAGAAAGGCAACCCGATCTTCCAGCAGTTGAACTGCTGGAAGATCTTTTTATGCCAGATGGCTTGGTATACACCGACTGCGATCAGCGCCAACCGACCGGCACCAGCGGATTGCCAACGACGTTCCGCTTCACGGCCAACGACAGGATACCGGCCTTTGCCCGAGCGGGGGAGAGGGAATTACATCGATTACAACGCACGCTGGTTGATACTTACTGGGATTAATCTCGTGTCTGCTATACAGGAAGCAGATAAGCGAAATCGCCCTTCTGACCCGGGCGACCTTAACAATTCCATCTTCTCCGATTAAGTAGTACTTAAGTGTCTTGCCCCAATCGGAGCGATGTGATAGTATTTTATTAATATACTTATTACTATTTAATATACAAATATTAACAATATTGCTGGTTTATCAGCCGACCTTTTCGCCCAATGAGGGTAACAAGAACCATCGCAGGTCGTTCATATCTAGTAGCAGAAAACCCAAACAAAGGGGACAATTTATCTGCCGGCATACTACCCGTGAAGCTGGCATCCCTGCCACTTTTCAACAAAACATCCTATGAGCTTTGAGGAAAGCAGTATGCAATCCACAACCCCAGGCACTAAAACTCCCTGGGATTCACAACTAACCGTAAAGATCCGCCAAGCCGCCCGTACGATCTCACCCGCCTGGCAATGGCGCCTATTCACCCTTAGCCTGCTGATCAACGACCTGGTGATGGTGGGCATCGCTTTCCGGGTGGCATATTACATTCGCTTCGAAGCGGATATCTCCCTTTTTCGCGCGACCGTATATCCTGTATTCGATTTCTACCAGTCCCTGGTGCTCATCCTGATCCCAGTCTGGATTATTATCTTTTGGGCCACTGGATTATATAACCGGCAGAAGCTGCTCGGAGGACCGCAGGAATACTCCTTGGTGTTCAATGCCACTACCATCGGAATGTTCGCTGTCATATCCGGAGGCTTCCTGTTGCCCGAGTTTATTTTTGCAAGAGGCTGGTTAATCCTGGCATGGCTGCTCGCATTTCTGTTCACCGCCGTTGGGCGATTTATGCTGAGACGCGTGATCTATTATTTGCGTGAGCACGGATACTACCTATCTCCTGCCATTATTGTCGGCGCAAATGATGAAGGGATTTCGCTGGCCGAGCAGCTCTTAAAATGGCGCTCCTCTGGCATCCACGTCCTGGGCTTTGTCGATAAAAAATTCCCTGTGGGGAAAAATGTGATCAAGCATGTTCAGGTGCTCGGAAAAACCGAAGAGCTGGATAATCTCGTCAAGCAATATAACGTTGAAGAGATCATCCTGGCCTCCAGCGCCGTCTCCTCGCGTGACAAAATGCTGGAGATCTTCAAGCAATACGGTGTGTCCAGCGGCGTCAACGTGCGCATGTCGTCCGGATTATACGAGATCATTACCACCGGCCTGACGGTGAAAGACTTTGCCTACGTGCCGCTGGTGGGTGTGAACCCGGTGCGATTGACCGGTATTGACAGTGTACTAAAAGTCATCCTCGATTACAGCTTGACGCTGGTGGGCATCATTCTCAGCTCACCCTTGCTGTTAGCCATCGCCATCGCCGTCAAACTGGACTCGCCCGGCCCGTTAATCCACCGGCGACGGGTGATGGGTATCAATGGCAAACAGTTTGATGCCTTCAAATTCCGCACGATGTTCGCCAACGGAGACGAAATCCTAGCAGCGCGCCCTGACCTGCAAGATGAGCTTGCGAAAAACCACAAGCTCAAGCACGATCCGCGCATCACTCGCATCGGCGGCTTCCTGCGCAAATTCAGCCTGGACGAACTGCCTCAGATCTTCAACGTATTGCGCGCAGAGATGTCGCTGGTAGGTCCGCGCATGATCAGCCCTGAGGAGATCGAGATGTACGATCAATGGGATATGAATCTGCTCACAGTGCGTCCTGGAATCACGGGCTTATGGCAGGTCAGCGGGCGCTCAGACGTTACCTACGAGGAACGCGTTCGCCTGGATATGTACTACATCCGTAATTGGAGCATCTGGGAGGATTTACAGCTACTCTTCCAGACCATCCCGGCGGTGATCAAGGGCAAGGGCGCATATTGAGCGCCTGGCCGATAAGAAAGCTAGATTTCAAGGCGCCCGCAGTCCAACTGCGGGCGAACGAGTTGATTTGAGGTACCAGATAGCAAGTGTAGCATGAACCCAATCGAGAATTACATCAGTCACCTGCACGCCACCCTGGATGCTCTGGCAGAAGAGACCATCCAGGCTGTCATCGAGCTTCTCCACGAGACCCGTATGAGCCAGCAACAAATCTTCATAATGGGCAACGGGGGCAGCGCTGCTACGGCATCTCACATGGTGTGTGATTTCATGAAGAACACCCGCCAGCCAGGCTTACCGAATATGCGCGTGATCGGCCTGGCAGATAACATGCCTGTCTTTTCAGCACTGGCAAATGACGAGGGGTATGAGAACGTTTTCTCGGGACAATTGGAAAGCTTCGTACAGCCCGGTGACGTGGTCATCGCCATATCCGGGAGTGGCAACTCAGCCAATGTGCTCAAGGCGGTAGAACTCGCAAACCAGCGAGGCGCGCGCACTGTGGGCATAACCGGCTTCAAGGGCGGCAAGTTGGGTAAACTGGTCGAATTCCACATAAACGTCCCCAGCGACAGCATTGAGCATGTGGAAGACGTTCATATGGTGCTGGATCACGTAATCACAAACAACCTTCGCCAGGCGGCTATGCAGGAATTATCTCCAAACATTGCGATGCGTGGCGACGAAGTTTAGGCTCATTCCTCAGCCTGCCCTGTGTCAGGCGAGTCTGGCGGCACCCCCCTCTGAAGGAAATCATCCAGGACATCTTCAAGAGAATCGTAAACCGGGTAAGGCGCCAGTTTTCTCGGTCGAGGCAGGCTCTCTTGCCTGGCGCCCCGCCCACTGCGCACAAGAGCCATACGACCCACTCCGGCAGCCCGAGCCGCCAGCAAGTCTGTCTGGGCATCTCCGATCATGATGGAATGGCTCAGGTCGATATCGAGCTCGCGGGCAGCCTGCAGAATCAAGCCAGGTTTTGGTTTGCGGCAGTCGCATTTATCGACTGGAGCATGCGGGCACAGGTACACGCCATCTACGCGCCCGCCGGCCTCCTCGATGCGGCTTACCAGGCGGCGGTTGATCTCCTCGGCGGTCTCCAGCTTGAGCAATCCCCGCCCGACCGCCGATTGGTTAGTGACCAGTACTATCTTGTAGAGGCTGTCGCTGACTTTTGCCAACGCTTTCAACGCCTGTGGGAAGATAAGCACATCATCCCACGTGCGCACGTAGTTATCCCGGTTTTCGATTACTACGCCATCTCTATCGAGGAATATGGCTGGGAACATGAGATAGATTATACCGGAGCAAAACTATTGTGAGAGTAAGTAGTGAATAGTGAGAAGTCATGGATGAAGTGGTATTTATAACGGCACCTCAACTGTCAGGATGCTGTCTCAAAAAGTGAACGCACCTCGAGACGCACACTTCAACTTCAGGGAGAACAAATCTCTATTCTCGAATCTCTAATCTCTGATATGTGAAAGTATTTGATAGAATGAATACGATAAGATATGGCATATTTATGCCTGAGGAGCAACTTTAATGAGTTCCAATGATGATTTGTTGAGAGAAAACCTTGGCACGCGGCGCATTCCAAAGCTGCGCATGGTCAACTTCCCCAACGCTGACACAATTGTCCGCCAGGGGCTGCTCACTGCGCCACGCTCGCCAGATGCTGTAGATATATTACTGGTAAACCCCCCTACTCCCGATGGAGGCTACTGGATTCGCACGCAGCATAGGGTGGGGCGGCGCACGCGCGAAAACATGGTCTGGCCACAGGTCTCGCTGGCTCAAATGGCAGCCTTGCTGCACGATACTTACAAAGTCGCCATCATTGACGCCAACGCCGAGCGCATGAGCTGGCCGGAGTTTACCAAAGCGCTCGACCGCTACCAGCCGAAATATTATATGACGCAGGTCACCGCGCCCACGCTGGAAAACGACCTTTATGGATGTTTCCTGGCACATGCACGCGGTGCAAAGACGATTGCATTCGGCACGCACGTCACGCCCATCCCGCGCGAAACTATGCGCCCTTACCCTTCCCTGGACTTTGTGCTGGTCGGCGAGCCCGACTTAACCATCCGTGACTTGCTGGATCACCTGGAAGGCAAGATCGAAGAGCGCCCAGAAGATATGCGTGGCATCTTCGAGCGCCATGATCCCAGCTACCAGCCATCGTTCAACGAAGATGGCAGCGTGGACATGAGCGGCATCAAAGGGTCTGGCATGGCGTCGAGACGATGAGATCGCCATCAACATGCCCAGACCGTTTATCCAGAGCCTGGACGACCTGCCTGTACCGCTTCACGAGAGGCTGCCGCTCAAAAAATACCTGATGCCGATGATCAAGGGTCCCTTCACATTCATCGTTACCAGCCGTGGGTGCCCGGCGGGCTGTACGTACTGCATCAAGCACGTCAGCTACCAATTCAGCGCCCGAGTGCGCTCTCCAAAACTGATTATGGAGGAGCTGTGGAAGCTCAAAGAACTGGGAATCCATAATATCCATATGTATGCCGACTTGTTCACAGTGAACCGCGAGCAGGTTATGGAGCTGTGCGAGCTTATGATCAGCGAGAACATCAATATCCGCTGGACGTGCAACAGCCGTGTGGATTATGTGGATGAAGAGATGCTGCGCGTGATGGGCAAGGCTGGCAATTACTTAATCTCCTGGGGTATCGAGAGCGGCAACGAGCAGATCCTCAAACACGCTCGCAAAGGCGCCTACCCGGATAAAGCCGAGCGCGCCCTGCGCTGGGCGAAAGAGGCAGGGATCAAGAACTGGGGTTACTTCATCATCGGTCTTCCAGGTGAGACGGTGGAGACCATCCGGCAGACGATCGATTTCGCCAAGAAGCTGCCTTTGGACATCGCCTTATTCCACGTGGCTGCGCCCTATCCGGGCACACCCTTCTTCTTTGAAGTGGTGGAAAACGGCTGGTTCCGCCCGGGGACGCGCTGGGAGCAGGTGGACATGGACAAGGGTACCGTCCTCGATTACCCCAACCTGCGGGCCGAAGAGCTGCTCTACTGGCAAAAGAGAGCCTTCCGTGAGTGGGCATTCCGTCCCGGTCCAATGTTCACATATTTAAAGATGCTCCTGTCCGATTGGTCCACGGTGAAATCGGCCTTGAGCGTAGGGTTGCAGCACCTGAGCTGGGCTTCCACCGATACGGGAGTGCCCATCGTCGGGCAGCTCACCAGCAATCTGGGGATCGAGTCTAGGGGCGAGTGACTCTCTCTCCCCCACCCTCATAATTACAAAAAACTGGTTAGCGGGAAACGACCCGCTAACCAGTTTGGGTCGTGACCCGCTCACCGTTTTTTTTCCTCAACATTTTATTTTTTCTCTCCCCACCCTCATAGTTACAAAAACTGGTTAGCGGCAAACGACCCGCTACCAGTTTTTTTATGTTCCATCGCACACCTTATGATAAGATACGCAACGTATGCGTGGGGAACAATACAGGCTCGAATGGTCTCCTCTGGTAGATCTGGGTTGCGCTGCTCTGGGCGGTGCCCTGGTGTGGTTGCTGCCCCAGGCTGCGCCTTTGCCGCTCGTTTTGGCGGGTTTGCCCTGGCTATGGCGCATCATGCGCCGCCATTTTCCTTTTCGCCGCACTCCCCTTGACCTGCCCATAGCTTTTTTCCTGCTGACTGCCCTGGTCGGCGCCTGGGCAAGCTATGACCGCCCAGCTGCATTGGGGAAGCTATGGATTCTCGTGGGGGCGATATTTATCTACTACGCCATTGCCAGACAACCGCACCAGAATCTGTGGCTGGTTTACGCTTTCCTGAGCGGATCTGGGGCGCTGATCTCGCTGTATTTCTTGTTCACTTACGACTGGCACAGCATGCCTGCTGACCTAACGTTCATCCAAACGTTGGGCACTGCCTGGGCGTCCCTGCGCCCCAGGTTGCCGGGAGCGGCGCCGCACCCCAATATCGCGGGTGGTCTGATCGCCTTGATGACACCTTTCACGCTGGCTTCACTCTGGGATAGCTGGAAAAACCACCAGCGCAAGCTGGCATTCTTCACCCTGGTGAGTGGTGGCATTGCAACCGTGGGTTTGATGATGAGCAGCTCGCGGGCTGCCTGGCTGGTGTTAGGCCTGGGGTTGGGTAGCTGGCTCCTGTGGGGATTAGCAGGACGCCTGCATCGAGGGAACCGTTGGAGCCACAGCCAGGTTTTCATCGCTCTATCGATCCTATGCCTTGCTATCGGTGCTCTGGTCTTGATTAGGTATCCTGGAGGAATTATTGGCTTGATTGAGCGCCTGCCAGGGCTCGATAGCACAGCCTCCCGTATGGAGATCGCTCGGGGCACCCTGCGTTTGATACGGGATTTCCCCTATACGGGCGGCGGGCTGCATTCCTTCGCCGGGCTGTATTCGCATTACATTGTCAGCATGCCGTTCTTTTTATTTAATTACGCTCACAACCTGTACCTGGATCTTGCTCTCGAGCAGGGCCTTGCAGGGCTTGCCTCTTTCTTGATCATTCTGGCGGTCACCGCCTGGCAATGGCTACGCCACCCACCTCGCGGCACAGCGTATGGCGCTGCATTGGCAGGCTTGGTGATATTAGCCGCGCACGGTCTGGCAGATGACCCGCTCTACTCTGGGAGGGGCACACCTTTCCTATTCCTGGCACCCGCCCTCGTTTTTGCACTCACGCACGATTCAGAGGCGCAGGACAGACGGCCTGTCTTGGAGAGCAATAGTCTTTATGTTGCAGCAACGTTGCTCATTCTTGTCCTCTTGAACGTTGTATTTTATCGTCCATTACTATCTGCCTTTAATGCGAATTTTGGGGCAGTCCACATGGCTCGCGTGGACCTGGTCGACTTTCCCAGCGGGGAATTTGATGATGGCAGCCATAACGATGCGCTGCCCCCTGCAGAGAGGTTGTTCGAGAGCGCCCTGGCATTCGATCCGGATAATTTTACAGCGCTCTACCGGCTGGGGCTGGTCAACCTGCTGCGCAAAGATTTCCTACCCGCCCAAGCTTACCTGGAAAGAGCGTTCGCCATCGATCCGCGCCACAGCGGAGTGGCAAAGAACCTGGCTTTCTGCTACGTTTGGAACGGTGAATACGAGCAAGCCTCGGCGTTTATGCAAGGCGGGTCCGGTATCAGCCGTGAGCTGGAGGCGTATGTAAGCTGGTGGCAGATACAGGGTAGACCAGATTTAAGCGAGAAGGCCGAGGCGATGTTGGCGAGACTGCGCTGAACGCTGTTAGCACTATTGAGAGGTGCAAGCGCGGTTCGGCGCACCCGCTACCCCTATCCACACAGCCCATTTTCACCTAGAATCAATCTATGTCTACAGCCACCCCATCCCGCTCACACCTCACCCGCGGCTATTCCATCGCCCTGATTAGCGCGGCGATCCTCTCCACAACTGCCATTTTCATACGCTATCTCACCCAGACCTACCAGATACCCGCATTGGTTCTGGCTTTCTGGCGGGCTGGATTTGTATCCCTCACCTTGCTTCCCGCCATAGGGCTGCTGCGACCTGTTCTGCTGCGCGTCAGCCGCCAGAATCTGCGCTACCTGATCGCCTATGGAGTGGTACTGGCGATCTTCAACTCCTTGTGGACCCTTTCGGTGGCACTCAACGGGGCGGCGGTTGCCACGGTGCTGGCATACTGCTCTGCAGCATTTACCGCCTTGCTCGGCTGGTGGCTGCTGCATGAGCGCCTGGACTGGGCCAAGCTTCTGGCGGTTTTGATCTGCCTGGGGGGCTGCGTCCTGGTCTCTGGGGCACTGGATGCTGGAGTCTGGCGGACCAATGTGGTGGGCATTACTACCGGCGTGCTATCAGGCCTGGGGTATGCTATCTACAGCCTGATGGGGCGCGCAGCGTCACAGCGTGGATTGAATCCATGGACCACCCTGCTCTACACCTTCAGCTTCGCCACCGCCTTCCTGCTGCTATTCAACCTGCTCCCCGGAGAATTCTTGATTGGTGCGGCTACCCACCCAGCGGACCTCTTCTGGCTCGGCGATTCTCTCGCCGGCTGGGGGATATTACTTTTACTGGCAGCAGGACCAACCGTTGCAGGATTTGGGCTGTACAACGTCAGCCTGGCTTACCTGCCTTCGAGCGTTGCTAACCTGATCGCCACTACGGAACCAGCCTTTACTGCCAGCATTGCATACATATTGTTGGGTGAGCGGTTCAGTGGTGTGCAGGTAGGCGGCAGCTTGATGATCCTGACAGGAGTAATCTTCTTGAGGATTTACGAGGGCTGGCTTGCGGGGCGGCCGAGGGTTAAGAGCGGCGAGGAGATGGGGATGGCAGCCATCGATTGAGAGAGCAGGAGCAGCTCCAGCCTCAGTCACCGTGTGGGGGAATATTCCGACGGCGAGCGAACAGGAGCAAGCTGATGCCAACAAGGATTGCAATAGCTCCGTAAATAGCCCATTGGATCTGGCCAGTCATGAAGCTTCCTGGCAATAAATTAATCCCTTGCAGGAACCAGACTCCCCCCGACAGGACCAGCAAGGCACCGACCAGGCGCAGGACAGTAGTGACCATCATTCCCCCGAAAGAGTCATGAACATAATGCCGTTCTGGGAAGGATCTCGCACCAGGATGCCATTGTCGACCTGCAACATCTCTACACCCACCTTCTCGACCCGGCGCGCTAGCGTTTCCAATTCCGCACGATCTGGCAACTCCACCGAAAAATAACGCAATCCCAGCGCATCAGCTGGCGGGGCTTGCGCACCCTCTCCCTGCCATGTATTCAACCCGATATGGTGGTGATAGCCACCCGCCGATACAAATGCTGCGCGAAAAGACTTCGCCACGCCCATGAGATCGAAGCCGATAACACCATGATAGAAACCCACGGCTTCATCCAAATTTCGTACATGCAAATGGACGTGACCAATGCGGGTCTTATCGGATACAGGAACATCCAAACGATCATCGTCATTCAGATGACCGAACAAAGCCTTCACATCTAACGGCTCGCGGCCATCGCTCAAGGTGCCATCCGAACGACGAGTGACATATTCCCCACCCTCCATTGACCAGCTTCCATCCTCGGGCGATTCAGCGTAGAGCTCGATGCCGTTGCCCTCCAGGTCCTCGAGATAGGTTGTCTTAGTCATGATATGGTCGGTAGGGTGATTGGTGTAACGAACAGCAAACAAACGCGCTACCGCGCGCGCCAGCTCGCGACGATCTGGGAATAGGACGGCAAAGTGATACAAACCTGTCACACGAGGATAGCGTTGGCTTCCGGGCTGCTGTACCAATCGAAGCAAGTCGGCGCCGCCGGCACCTAATCCGGCAGCATTCTCCTGGCGCCAATGCAGATAAAAACCCAGGACCTCCTGGTAGAAACGCAGCTGGCGTTCCAGGTCTGCTACGATGAGAGAGACGAAACCGATACGGGTTCCTGGATGAATTGAGTATTGCCCTTGCGTTTGGGTATTTTGTTTGGAATCCACAGTAATATCCTTCTCAGAAGATGGAGCAAGCATAATTCCACATTACCCGAGCCTCCAGAGTTTCGCATACTTCTTGCGATATTTATTATCCTTTTCTGATTCAACCAACTCCAAAGCTTTCTCTTTTATCCTATTGTCATTCACTTCATCATAGAGCTTCCTGAGCCCCTGGAGGATGTCATAGCGGATCAAGGTGTAGTTCTTCTCAGTGATGCACTCCTCATAACGGCCTTCAAGTCCACCAACTACTAAGACCTTCTGTTTTTCGCCGGCCGCGCCGACCTTCCAGATTGCCTGCAGGCAGTGCCTGGCAGTCACAAACCTGTTATCCCTGGTCACCGCCAGCAGGGCAGGAAAATCCTTCAAGATCCTGTTCTCTGGATCGCTTTTTGCAAGATTGCATAGCACTTGAGCTGCGATCGCTCTCTGATGGTTATCTTTGTGGCTCAGGTTTGCAACCATCTCGTCCCAAACTTCGTATGCCCAGTCTACGGGGTGATCCGTAATCTTGATGATATCGAAAAAAGCCTTCATTCGAAGTTCTCGATCATCCGAGCGAAGGTTTTCCCAGCTTGAGCGTGTGAGATTATCCATAGATATGCGCGACTTTGCTCTTATCTGTGATTCTCATGGGAAAACTCACTAATTATTCCTCCAGCTAACCTCTTTGCTCGTAGGCTTGTTTCAGGGCTTTGATGTCAATTTTTTTCATTTTTAGCATGGCCTCCATCACCCTCTGTGCCTTCTCGGCATCCTGATCAGTCAGGAGCTGGCCTAAGATCGGAGGGATGATTTGCCAAGACACGCCGTATTTGTCCTTGACCCAGCCACAAGGTAGCTCTTCGCCGTCTTCGGAGAGTTTATCCCAAAGGCGATCGATCTCTTCCTGTGTTTCACAGCTTATAAAGAGCGAAAAGCCTTGCTCAAACTTGAAATAAGGTCCGCCGTCCATCGCCATGAATTCTTGCCCGTCAAGCTGGAAGGAAGCATGCTGCAAGGCGCCCTTGGCAAAGGGTCCATTCCCCTCACTGCGGACAATGCTCACGATCTTCGAATTCTTTATCAGAGAGACATAAAGGTTTACAGCCTCCTCGCCTCTCTCCTTGAACGTCAGAAATGTAGTGACTTTACCCACTGGATTTCGCCTTTGCCTCGATCTGCGCGCGGAGGCGTTCTTCCTGCTCCCGGAGCTCGGGTGTGAACTCAGCGCCAAAGTCCTCCGCCTCGAATACCGGGCGGATCTCAACAGCACTCTCGCTTTCGAGCGGATTGGGCATACGCTTGACCCATTCGACGGCTTCGTCCATCGACTTGACCTGCCACAACCAGAAGCCGGCGACCAGCTCCTTAGCCTCAGCGAAGGGGCCATCGATCACGGTCCTTTTGCTCCCCGAGAAAATCACACGTTTCCCTTTCGAGCTGGGATGCAGCCCCTCGCCCGCCAGCATCACGCCGGCATTCACCAATTCTTCGTTATACTTTCCCATATCGGCGAGCAGTTGCTCGCTCGGCATCACGCCCTGTTCGCTATCCTTATCGGCTTTGATAATAACAATTACACGCATTATCTTGTCTCCTTCTTGCATTCGATTGGGAGCCAGGCTCCCGAGCGGAGTAAGCACGTTGTACCCACACGAGCTCAAAAGGTTCGTCGAATGCGGCCAAACCGAATCCGATATCAGGTGGATAAAATCCTGGCTCAGATCGCTGGACTGCTTCTTTCTACCTACCGGTGTCTAGCCACCGGCCATCGCGCCCACCACACGTAAGGGTTCCAAACCTGTCACCACAGCATCTGGCAAGGGCGCATCCGGTGGCTCGTGGGAGATATCTTCTCCGCAGGCAAAGAATCGGATGAACGCCCTGCGCTCTTTCGTCAAGTTGTCGCGCACCGTCCCGCGCAGCATCGGATAGCTCTCTTCCAAGGCGTCAAGCACCGAGCCCAACGTGGCAGGCCCTTCAACCAGGAGGGATATCTCGCGATTGACGTTCGCCAACCTCCAGAGATGCGTGGGGAGTACCAGGCGGATCATGGCAAGGTCTGGACTTCAACTGACAGCACTGCGGGAAGGTCGCGCACGATGGGCGACCAGCTATCGCCGGAATCCGCCGAGGCATACACCTGCCCACCTGTGGTGCCTAAGTAGACACCGCAAGGATCCATCGTATCTACGGCCAGGGCGCTGCGCAATACGTTGACGTAGCAGTTGCTTTGGGGCAAGCCTTTGGTGAGCGCCTCCCATTCATTGCCTCCTGTCCGGCTGCGGTACACGCGCAGCTTGCCCTCGGGTGGGTAATGCTCCGAGTCGCTCTTGATCGGGACGACATAGACCGTCTCTGGCTCGTGGGCGTGAATTGCTATCGGGAAACCAAAGTCGGAAGGTAGGTTGCCACTGACCTCGTACCATGACTCACCGGCATTGTCGCTGCGCATCACATCCCAATGCTTCTGCATGAAGAGAACATCCGGGCGTGAAGGGTGCATGGCAATGCTGTGAACACAATGACCAACCTCCGCGCTTGAATCGGGTAGTTCGTCATCTGAGCGCAAACCTTGATTCGCTGCGCGCCACGTCACCCCTCCATCGTCAGTGCGGAAGGCGCCTGCCGCCGAGATGGCGATGTAAATCCGGTTGGAGTCGCCTGGATTCAAGACAATGTTGTGCAGGCACAACCCGCCTGCCCCAGGCTGCCACAAATTCCCTTTGACGCTCCTGAGCCCTGGAAGCTCCTGCCAAGTTTGCCCGCCATCTACCGTGCGGAAAAGGGCAGCGTCCTCCACACCGGCGTAAACCGTATCAGGGTCGGTTGGCGAGGGCTCTAAATACCAGACCCGCTTAAACTCCCACGGGTGTTGCGTGCCGTCATACCACTGATGCGTGCCTGGCACTCCTTCGTATATAAACTCGTTGCCTGCTGGTTCCCAAGTCTTGCCGCCGTCATTTGAGCGCTGCATCACCTGCCCAAACCACCCGGTGGACTGCGATGCGTACAGACGGTCTGGATTAGCGGGGGAACCCTTGAGATGATAAATCTCCCAGCCAGCAAAATATGGACCACCGACATTCCAACTTTGGCGTTTGGCATCGGCTGTCAGGATAAAGGCGCCTTTGCGCGTACCAACTAATACCCGAATTGCGCTCATGCTAATTCTCCTTTGGAACTTGTAAATTAAGTTGCCATGACACACCGAATTGGTCGGATACCCAGGCGTACTTTTCGCTAAAAGGATATCGATCCAACGGCATGAGTACTTCTCCAGCGTGCGATAACCTGGCGAAAAGCTGGTCGATCTCCGCCTCGCTGTCACAGTTGACATGGAGAGATAGCGCTGGCGTAAATGTGAAGGCGTGCTGAATGTTGCTATCGATTGCCATGAATTCCAGCCCACTCAGTGAAAACCTGGCGTGCATCACACTTCCTTCGGCGCCTGCTTCGTTGGGTCCATAGCGTGAAATGCTGAGAATTTTCGACCCGTCGAATACGGATACATAATAGTTCATCGCCTCTTCAGCTTTGCCGTCAAACATTAAGAAGGTTGTGATTTTTTGCATATTTTCCTCCTGACTGGGTGTTCAACTTGCCATCAAGTGGTGGTGATACGATCTTCCAGCTCCCAAGCATGATCGAGCACATGCCAAACCACACGGCGGACAAATTGGCGAGCAGTCCAGCGCATGCCTCCCCGCGGCCCTTGTTCAGGCATCCCGCCAGCCTTCGAGTTTGCCAGCGCCAGTTTTATGGTCTGTCTGGTCTGCTGTATTCCCTGGGCGATAGTAGCCCCCTCGTCTACCTTGAGCTTTTGACCAAGCCGGGAAAGATAGCTCGCATCAGCATCCAACACGTGCTGGACGATCTTGTCCAGGTCGCGCCCTCCTCCGCGAGGTCCTTTGCGGAGCTGCCTCCCAGCAGCGATCTTCGCGGCTGCGTCAAATGCATGCCAGGACGCTTCCAGAATGTTGTGGAAATGTTGCAACACGGCATCGTCTATGGGTTGAATATCGCTTGAGATGGCTTTCCCTGGGGCGCCGAAATCGGTGGTTGCGTCGCCTTCAATCCTCTCGAGCACAGCGAACGCAGCTGATTCGGCTGGTGGCTGAAAATCAATCTGAGCGGACTGTAAGACACCCGCATAGCGCGGCCCATAGTCAAGGAGCGCCATCAGTGCAGCGCTCTCATCCCTTCCGCTGCGGCACCAGCCCGGCCATTGGATCGCACCAGCAAAGGTTCGTTCTTTCCCGATTTCCAGGTAAATCCAAATCTGCTCCATCTGTTCTATCCAGCAATTCTAACAATAAAGATCGATTAAGTCAAACATATGTTCTATCATTTGTTGTGACATGCAGTGCGATTTTCTTGGGTTTCAATAATTTCTGGGTGACCGGTGATTTCGTTTTCAAACAGGCGCTTCCCGACCTTCAATTGGATCGGGAGCAGTGCACAAATGGAATTAACGAATCCGAAAAACCGACGCCTTATCTGGTTTTACTGGTTAGATAGTTTTTCGACGATGGCAGTGATGCGCCGCTCACGGGTTTCCTGGGCTTTAGCAAACTCAACCTGGCGGACATATTCCTTTCGTATCGAGTAGGACAGTGCATCGAAAGCTGACCGCCCTCCTCGCTTGTTCTTTAGCGCCGCAGCCAGGTCGTCCGGGACCTCAACAGTCCGGGGCTCCGTATCCAGCTCAAGCGTAACTTCCACCTCGTCCCCACCTTTCAAGCCTGCTGCTTCCCTGTTCTCTGAGCTAAGAGACAGCATGAACGCACCACCCATCACAGCAACTGTGGTTCGATAAGAATACCCATTAAGGGTCACTCTCACGGGAGGCTTTTTACCCTTCCCTAGCCTAGCTATCACTTCAGCCGGAACCTGCAATCCGGTGGCGTTCTTACCTTTGTCTTTCAAAACCGTTGTAGTAAATGTTGTTTTCAACCGTATTTGTCTCCAACTTTCGTTCTAAGATCGATCATGAGTTAGTTAGCGTGGAAGTCCAATTATAGGAAGCTCATTCTAGACTGTCAAGACCTGAATTATCTATATTCTATTCGCACCTCAGCATACTACGTTGAAAGTAGATTGCGCCTGCCAGTTTCCTTAGCCACCCGTTCGGATGAAGGTCACCCACTGGACTGACGAAAACCTCGCGAGCAATTGCCCTCGCCTCAGGGTTCCGGACCGACCTCTCCTTGGCGCAGTAGCCAACCCCCTTGTTAGGGATCGTGCATGATGGTGCGCTTGACCAGCTCGGGTGAAGGCAGCGGCGCATACGCTCCGCATCTCCGGTAAACCACCCTTCGATGTAATCCTGCGCGACCCCTTCGATGAGCTCAACTTCCTGAGCAGCATGTGCTGGGCATGAAGTGTCCTTCATGGAGTTCATCGGCTATTCCTTTCTCCAGCCCTCTCGCCAGATGGGTGGAGCCTTTGAGGCTGTTCAATTCTCCGTTTCCTGCTTGAGCGATCGCACCAAGGCATCCAGCGAGGCGGCAAGCTCAACAAGCTTGTCGCTGTCAATCAGTTCGGGTTTATCCAATGATGTGTGGGTTACGGTCCTCATGAGTTCCGGCATGCATTCTGATGTGAAAGCTATGGAGGGAACCCGGCTCTGCACAAAGATCATGTGATCCCCATTGAACCACGGTTCGCCGCGAACAAGACCATCAAAGTCCATGAAGACTCCCTCGACCTTCTTTTCGAGTTGCGGTGTGCATTCATAGAATGAGTAGGCTGACCTGCCGCGCTGGTAGCCAACATCGTCAATGTTGACTGCCAGCACGATCTTCTCGAATTCTCCTCCGTAACGCTTGAGATAATCCATCTCACCCCCGGCGCTGTAATGATCTTCACCATTGATAGCGACGATTTCGATACCGTGCTCACCCCGATAATTGGAAAGCATTTCAGCCAGCAACATCAATACCACAGTTCCCGAAGCATTGTCTGAGGCGCCAGGTGACCCTTCATATGCATCGATATGCGCCGTGATCACGATCTTGGTGTCTGCACCCTGGTTCAATCGGGCGACGACATTTGTCGCGCTCGATGGTAGCCGTACAGAGTTGATGACCAGGCGGAATTCTTTGCCATGCCGCTTTGCCAGGAGGTCTCCATCTGAGTCTTTACAGTAGACGCTGGGGATATCGAAATCTCCGTCCACAAACAATGGAAAGGGATACAACGCCCCTACTTGATCTGGCTTTCGTTCTGTGGCTGTGATAATCCCTGCAGGGCTATGGCTTTCTAAGAGGGTTACGATCTTCTGGTGATGCTCAGGATTGTAAAAGACAAAATTCTTCGGCATCAACTGCTCAGAGCAAATCTCCCCGCGCATCAATAGGATCTTTCCCGCACAGCTGGCTCGTTCCAGCTCCTCCACCGTCTCGACGACAACCAGCTCAGCATGGACGTCGCACCCCAATGAGTATGGGCTGACATGAACTTCGAATTTATCTTCTTCATGCTTCAAGTCTGCCCCCCTGCTGGTGTAGTCCAGGCACTCGAAAGGAGTGCAGTCGATATCGTATCCAAAAGGACGGAGCGAATTGGCGAAGAAGAACGTCGCATCCTGGTTTCCCTGGGATCCCGTCCGCCGGTTTGGTTTCACACTGCACAAGGTCTCCAAATATGCCTGTGCTTTCTGATCATACTCATCCAGTTTCAATGTCTGATCCATGTACAACATCCCCGGCGCCATGCTCGCAAAACGATCGAACCTACAGACGGTTACAAAACACTTGTCTTGCCAGGACTTCTATCGCCATATTAGCATAAAACATATAAACATCAAACAAGTTGGAATTCACCCACGCGATATCCTGTCCAGGATCAGTTTCATGAGCTCTTCCGCTTGGCGGGTCGAGAAAGCAATATCTCGCACCAGGCCTTGCTTGACCTTTAGGGCGATGACCAGCCTGGGGTATTCGAGGAAATTAAACATGGCGCGGTATCTTCCGCCCAGTGGTGTGAAGTGGATCCCCGCCCCTCCGATGCGCCACAGGGAAGCCTTGTCCGGCAAGCAATCCTCGATATTCCCCAGTGATATGACCCGTGAAAAGAGCCCAAATCTGAGCTGAAGGGTCTTCTCTCCCGGCTGGATGATAAGCTCCCGGTGTAATTCACGGAGCAGAACAGAAAGTAGCCGGAGACACAACCCAATACGACGCTCCATGTCTCGAAGCCCCAGGCAGAGAGGCGCCAGGAGAAAAGCAGAAGGAACACCAGCGTGAGGCTCACAAACAAGGCGTGTGTCCTCCTGGAAGAGACTCGCTCGACATATACGAGGGTGTCAGTCATGGCTTCTCCAGCATTCGCACCCAATCACGCACAAACCTTTCCATCGAACATCGAGTAGGTGAAGAAGGTCGTAGTAGTCCGTCTGTTCAAGGATGCTATCCGGCGATTCGGGCAGGCAGAGGCACAGGCATTCGTCATCCTTGAAGATGTGCCTCTCCATCAAATGATCCTCCTGTATGGGTGCAGACCCTTATTATAAATGTGACATATATGTAGACAAGCCTGCGATGCCATTTCAAAATCCACTGAGTTTGCTTTTAAGGACTGTAAGTATGGAGGCCAGATTTGGCATGGAGTTACAAAACCGGCCAATAACGTTGTCGGAGGCGTCTAATTACGACCGCAAGGTACACAACGATCCCCCAATACACGATATATTCAAAAAAGGAGAAAATAAATATCGCTGTGGGGGTGCTTCCCGCCAGGAATGGCACGGCAAGCAGGTCAAGCCGGTATACGGCAATGGCATGCTCAAAGATCGCTTGAAGACCGCCGAGGATGCAAAACCAGACAATGGGATTACCCGGCAATCGAAGGGCGATCCAGCGCAGAGCAAGGCTCCAGATTGGGTAGACAAAAATCGAAGCAAGCAGAGCGACGAAATAATAATAAGGAGGCGCAAAATGGCGATAGAACCGATCCCACATGGTTAGCACGAGTATCAAAGAGAAACATCCCCAGAAGACACCCGCGGCGATACAAAAATTCAGCCACTGTGTAGCGCGAAACTCCCCGGGCTTGATTCGCCAAACAAGAATCAGGACGGTAATTACCGCAATGAGAATGAATAGGGGGGTGTTTTCAAGAATCTGCTGTTGGGCCATGATACTGGCCTATGAACACTCGTCGATACGATTAAATCTTAGCAGAATTCTTGTAGGATTCAATAGAATGTAAGAATATCATTCCATATAATATTCCCCGCACAGGATTGTCCCTGCGGGAACCACTTCGCTGTACAGAACGTCTCTATGGTAGAATGTGACCCAACCGATGAGGTTGCGGCTATTCTTATTCTAAGACATGCAACGCAACTCACCAACATATGACCGAATCCGAACTCGCCCAAACCGATGATCCCGGGCGCTTTCAGTTTAAGTGGGCGCCTGAGGTTTTATTCCGCCCGCGCCGCGCCCTCCAAAATGTTGCTGCACACAAGAACGGCACCTGGCTCACTCCGCTACTCATCCTAACCGTGCTGGCACTGCTGCGAGTCTGGTCAGCAGGTTATGTGCGTCAGAATTACGCCATGCCAGGCGAGTTCCAGACGCCACCCGATTTCCAATACTACACGCCTGAACAGCAAGCACAGTTTATGCAAGCCATGCAGGCAACCCAAGGGCCGGTATTCGTATACGTCTTTCCTGCGATCAGCGCCATGCTGGGCATCTGGTTGGGCTGGCTGCTGGTAGGTGGGCTGATGCACCTGGTGATGACTTTACTGGGAGGTCGGGGCGACACCATGGGTGCCATGAACCTGGTGGCATGGGCTGGACTGCCTTTCGCTCTGCGCGATCTGGTGCGTGCTGCTGCCTTGCTCATCGGGCGCCAGCCGATTGACAACCCGGGGCTGGCTGGCTTCGCCCCACCCGAAGCAACCGGCTTTGCAGCTTACCTGATCGCCTGGCTTCCAGTAATCGACCTGTATTTGATCTGGCACATCGTGCTTCTGGTGCTGGGTGTGCGCGCCGCCAGCAGCCTTACGAGCGGAAAGGCCATAGGTGGGGCGCTTTTCACTGTCCTGGCGGTGCTAGCGCTACTGACATTGGTAAGGTATTTGACTGCCCAGCTCGGTGGATTGACTATCGTCCGGCCTTTCTTCTAATCTATGGAGCACTTTATCCGTATCTCGGGTCTGCGCAAGACCTACAGTATGGGGCGTGTTCAGGTACACGCACTGGCAGGGGTCGACCTGGATATCCCGCCACAGAGCTTTCTGGTGGTTATGGGTCCTTCAGGATCCGGTAAGAGCACGCTACTGCACTTGCTAGGCGGGTTGGACCGGGCTTCGGCAGGTCATATCGAGGTAGACGGGCAGACGCTAGAATCTCTAGATGAGAACGACCTGGCGGTTTTCCGCCGCCGTAAAGTGGGCTTCATCTTTCAATCCTTCAACCTGGTCCCCAGTATGACAGCCGCCGATAACGTAGCATTCCCTATGCAGTTTTCGCGCGTGCCGCGCCGAGAGCGCAAGCAGCGGTCTCTAGAGCTGCTCAAGCAGGTAGCGCTGGATGACCGGGCAACACACCGCCCGTCCGAGCTTTCCGGCGGGCAGCAACAACGCGTAGCCATCGCCCGTGCCCTGGTCAATAACCCGCTGCTCATCCTAGCGGATGAGCCCACCGGCAATCTGGATACCGCCAGCGGAGCAAGCATTATGCAGTTACTCTCGAGCCTGCACCAAGGTGGGCGTACCGTGATGGTAGTAACCCACGATGCACGCATGACCCAGGTTGCCACGCATGTCGTTGATCTTCTGGACGGACGCATCGTTAATGGCAAAAAACAACCGTAAGAAACGAAGGATCCCATGAATAAAACAAAAACACACCTCCTTCATTTCGGCATTCTCATCATACTGATCACCTCTGCCCTGCTGCAAGCAACGCCGGCGAAGGCGCAGCCGATCATCGATCGGATTCAACCAGATACCGTGGTCGCCTATACCGCCAGAACGATATTGATCATCGGTAGCGGATTTGTGGAAGGCGCGCCTGTTTCGCTGCTGCCCTTTGTTGGTCTTCTGGATGTCGATTACAGCCAGGTCCCCAATACGCTTACTGCTTCGTTGCCGGGGAACATCCCGCCTGGGAATTACACGATAAACATCATTGTAAATAATGAGAGTGCATCTGCGCCGTTCACAGTCATCGAGCCGCCCGCCACAGCCGTCCCGACGAATACTCCCGAGCCGACTTCAACGCAATTGCCTGACGCGGTTCGCCCTTTGATCGTTGTGGACACATATCACGCCAGTGCTGATAGCATTTTCCCAAACCAGGAATTCAACCTGGAAGTGCGCCTGAAGAATATCGGAGCAGAGACAGCCCTCAACCTGGTCGCCAGCTTCACACCAGGCGATTTCCTGCCGCGCAAGAGCGGGGGTGTGCTGGCAATCAGTGAGCTGGACCCAGGTGACAAGAAAAAGATTACCCAACCGCTCACCTCGGCTCCCGACCTGAGCAAGCAGATCGGCGCACTGGTAATGACTGTAGCCTATAGCGGAGAGGATGGGACACCCTATACGGAGACCTTCAACCTGAGCTTGCCGGTCATTGGCTATGGAACCGGCGTGGGAGCCACATCCACACCTACACCTACCGGTATAGCCGGCAACCGCCCGCAGCTTGTCATCACAGGCTATGTTACCAACGTTCCGATCCTCCAACCGGGGTACCGTTTCGAAGTCAGGCTAGATGTGAGGAATCTGGGCAACATGGACGCTAAGCGGGTGACCATGATCCTGGGGGGTGGGTCCAGCTCAGTGGGCAGTGTGGATGGCACACCGGATGTGGGCGGCGTCTCGGGAGCCAGCGGCGATTTTGGCGATTTCGCCCCGGTAGCCTCCTCAAACGTGCAATTCCTTGGCGATCTGGCGGTAAATGCGGATATCGACGCCAGCGCTGCCTTGATCGTTAACGCCAATACTGACCCCGGGGCGTACCCATTAAAGATCACCTTTGCTTACAGCGACGAGAAGGGCAAGTTATATAACGACGACCAGGTAATCACCTTGTTGGTGTACGCTTTGCCTCAAGTGGACGTGAATTTTTACCGCCAGCCAGACCCAATCTTCGCCGGGCAGCCCGGTCTGCTACCGTTACAGGTAGTGAACCTGGGGCGTAAATCGGTTGTGCTGGGCAATATGCGCGTCAGCGCCCAGGGAGCCCAATTCAGCAATAATACCGTCCTGGTTGGCGCGCTCGATCTGGGTGGCTACTACACGCTGGATTCAACCGTGACCCCCGACCAGCCCGGCCCGTTGGACTTGTTGGTGACCATCGATTACACCGACGACTTCAACCAGCCGCAGGTGATCTCGCGCACGCTGACCGTGCTTGTTGAAGAGAATTTGATCCCCGAGCCGGGTCTTGATGGCGGATTCCCAGGCGATGTCCCGATCCAAATCGTCGAAGAGACCTTCTGGCAAAAAGTGATGCGCTTCTTCAAAGGCCTGCTCGGACTGGATAGCGGCGTACCCACACCTGTACCGGGTGAGTTCCCGCCAGGCGAGTTCCCGCCTCTTGAGATACCACCTGGCGAGTCGCCTGCTGGAGTTCCTCTTCCTGCGCAGGGACCCAAGGGATGATTGGTGAGATTCTTCGACCTCTTTCTGCTAATTATCGAAAACCTGGGGAGGCGTAAAGCTCGCGTAGCCCTCACTGCAGTGGGTGTGGTGATCGGTACGGCGGCGGTTGTGGTGCTGGTCTCGCTGGCAATCGGGCTGCAGCGCAACGCCAACGAGCAGCTCTACGGCATCGGAGACCTGACCCAAATCCAGGTGATGCCAAACTACGGGGAGTACAGCGCGTCTGGGCAGGTATTTATCGGTCCTGGAGGAGGAGGCGGCGGGGGCAGCGCGCCACCCCCAAACCAAAAGCTAATCACCACCGACTCACTGAGCGAGTTAGCAGCCATTCCAGGCGTGCAGGCGGTCATCTCGCGCGACTGGCTAAGCGTAGGCGGATTACTCACCTTTGGGCGGCTGGAAGGCTATGCCTCCATCACTGGGGTGGGCGTTTCCGATCTAAGCGTCCTGGGAGTGACTCCAGCTTCGGGCACGCTCTCTCTAGAAAAGGGCACCGTCATCGTGGGAGCACTGGTTTCTCAGGGCTTTTACAACCCGCGCTGGCGTCCGGGCATGGAGCCACCCACGCCTCCCGACCTGACAGACGCCAACCTCAAACTGACCCTGATCAAGTACACACTGGATGGCACCGAAGTTCGTAAGGTCGTGCCGATCCGGGTGGCAGGTGTATTACAGGAGCAACGCGGCGAGCCTGATTACATGATGTACATGTCAATGGAGGACGTCACCGCATTTAATGAATGGGGCATCGGCAAACGCATCAACCGCAATAAAGACGGCTACTCACAAGCGGTGGTCAAAGTGGAGGACGCCCGCCAGGTGCTGGATGTGGCAGATGCCATAGAAAGCCTGGGGTACCAGGTGTATACACCAGCCTCCTTTGTGCAGGGGATCAATAGTTTCTATGTCATCCTGCAGGTTATCTTTGGAGGGGTGGGAGCGATCGCCCTATTGGTGGCCGCGATTGGCATCGCCAACACGATGGCAATGGCCATCCTGGAGCGCACACGCGAGATCGGCTTGATGAAAGCCATCGGCGCTACCAACCGCGATGTACTCAGTGTTTTTCTGGGTGAAGCAGCCGGGATCGGTTTTATCGGCGGCCTTGGCGGTGTGCTGCTCGGATGGAGCGCCGGGCAGATCCTGAATGTGCTTGCATTAGCTTACCTGGCAGGGCAGACAGCACAGACGGGCGGTTTACCGCCATCTGTCGCCGTTTTCACCCCCTCCTGGCTGCCAGTATTCACCTTGATCTTCTCTACGCTGATCGGGTTACTCTCCGGATTGTATCCAGCTCTCCGAGCGGCAACGTTAATCCCGGTGGATGCTCTGAAGTACGAATAATCCCCCAGATCCTGCTGCTTTCATCCGAACCTTATCTCCTGGCTGGCAAAAGAACCAACCACAAAACACCCCGGAGATCAAGCTGTGGACGAGGCTAACTCTGGGTGTTTAGCAGTTGCTGTGCCTGCCGGTATGCGTCCATGGCACGCTGAGGATTTCCCAGACGCAGCTCGGTGTCACCTAGAGCCTGCCACAGGCATACTTCATTCGGGTGCTGCAACAACGCTTGGTGCAGGTCTGCCACAATCTCCACAAGCAGGTCTTGGGACCGGATCAAGGCGGTGTAGCGAGTGGCAGCCAGGGCAGGCTTCCCGCTCTGCCAGGCACGGCGGGCTGCCACATACTGTCTCCAGGCAGCTGCCTCCGGCCTGGCTGGTTTTACAGGTGCTCCAGCCATCACCCACACAGGCGCTGTGTCCTCTAGAGATGCTGGCTGTGGTGAAGCCAGTTTCCTGGCTGGTCTGGCTGGTTTTGGATCTGCAGTCCTCTTTGCTGGGTGAAGCCTGCCGGAAGACCCGCGCAGGCGCGGCTCAGCGACCTCGTGAATGCCACGAGCAATCAGATAGAATGCTGTGGCGAAGAGGGAGATCGCCAGCGCCGAGGGGATCAGGACGTTCCATGTAATAGCAGCATTGACTGCCTGGTAAGTAAAGCTGTCGTAGATCATACTGCCCCAGTTCAGGCGCGTACGTGATAGCCCGAGGAAAGTACTGAAACCGTCGGCAAATACCGCCCCTGTCACGCTAACCAGCATCTGCACCGCCGCCTGGGGGAGCATGTTCGGGATCAAGTGCCCGAAAGCCACCTGCATTCCGCCAGCTCCAGCGACGCGGGAGGCTTCGATGTAGGGTTTGTGGATGATCGTAAGAGCCTGAGAGCGCATAACGATCGCCCCGCCCCCCAGCCCGGCGATCAAGCCATACAGGAGTCCAAACATCCACGGGCTGATATCAACCGTCCCCCCAATCACAACCATCACCAGCGGCGCTGGGGCGAGCAAAAAAAGGTCTGAGATATGCGACAGGAATATTTCCAGGAAACCGCCGAAATACACGGCGAATGCCCCACTGAGTGTGCTGATCAGCGCTGTGGAAAGAGCTGCTGTTAAAGCCAGGATGAATGTGGGTGTGGTGGCTGCTAGCAGCCGGCTGAGAACATCGCGACCCAGGGTATCGGTGCCCAGCAGGTGACCAGGACTGGGCAGCGAAGGATGGGAGAATATTTGCAGGTCGTAGCCCACATGAGGGTCGTAAATCGTCTTGGTCCAAATTGTTGACATAAGCAGCGGATGTGCTATAGACATCAGCGCATACACCAGGATTAAAAGGACCCCAAAAACCGCCATCCGGTTGATGGCGAATACGCGCCATGTTTCTCTTGCCCTGCGCCACCAAATGGAGAACGATCTGCGCGAACGGTCATACTGCTCGGTGATCTGACGTAGTTGTATTGCGACTTCTGCCCGGGAGCTCACGCTTATAACCCCTTGAGTTGACCAGCGCCGAGATGTATGCGCGGGTCCATCATTACCTGCAAGATATCCAATATCAAACGGGCGACCAGCGAGATCACACCAATCACCAGAACCAGGCCCATTACGAGCAGAATATTCTGCAAACCAACCGCCATAAACAGCTCTGTGCCTATGCCCTGCCAGTTCAGGGCGCGCTCGAGCATCACCGCGCCGGTGAACAGATATGGCAGCCGGATCACAAGAGCACTGAGCACTGGCAGGATCGCATTCCGTGCGACGTGGCGATCACGCACTGCTTGGCTGGTCAACCCTTTGGCAAAGGCTGTGTGCACGTACTGCTCGTGCATTACATCAAACATGCTGGTGCGCATTATGAGCATGATCTCACCGAAGGAGAGGAGTACGTAACCAATCAGCGGCAGCGAGGCGGCTTTGGCGATATCCACAGCATAAGGCAGGATGCCCCCCCAATGCCAGCTTGCCACCCATCCTATTGCTGCCAAGAGGACGAATAGGATAGCTGGTAGGGCAGTACGCATCACCCTTCGAATGATCATGTTCAGCAAGAAGATCATGGCAAGGACAGCAAGCAGGGCGAGCACCATTCTCATCATGATCTCACTGCTGGAGAAAGGCGCTTCCTGCCACAGCCTGTTACTCATGAGGCGAGGCAGCAATCCCAGTTGCGTGGACAGGAAATAGACCAGGAGGAAAGCTAACCAGGGGGGGAAAGAAGTATACAAGGCGATGCCGCTGAATGTAACCAAACCGGACGCCAATCCGGTTCCCTTCCACGCGGTAACCTTTCCCAGCCATTGCCCGAGCAGGAATGCCAGGGCAGTACCCACGCCAAAGACCAGAATCGTGGGTGGGGCAACACGCTGGATGACCGCCAACACTGACTCGCCCGACCCCCAAAGCGAGTAAGTGAGCCCCAGGTCGCCACGCACGAGGTTTCCCAGCCAGTTGATGTAGCTCTGCCACAACGGCAGATCCAAGCCAAGCTGCTCTCGAAACTCAATGATCTCCTGGTTACTGAGCATGAGTGTGAAGTGACTGGCAAAATCACCGGGGAGCACAACCTGGACAACAAAAAAGATCGCCGTCTGGAACAGAAACAAAATGATCAGCCCAGACACCAATCTCTTTAGAATGAAACGGAACATGGTGACCCTTGAGAGAATCATACCACGGAAGGAGGTATAAGATCATGGTAAACTTCCCTCTGCTCATGAAAAAGTGGGTCGTCTACCTCGGCATCGGTTTATTTTTATTGCCTCTGTTCGCCGCTGGGCTGTACATCATGTTTGTGCGCATCGAGGCTTTGTTCCGGTACGACCAAACCCTCTTCACGTCGGATTACCAGAAGCAATACGCCTCACCAGGCTCAGTGGCAATCGCTATCGAGCAGGCCTTGAATACAGGCGATCTTTCAATATTTACCGAACTCACCGGTTTGCGCTCTAGATTTCGCCCGCCAGAAGCTAACCCCAACCTGAGACTGATGGTGCTCATAGATGTATCGGAGGCTGGCTATTATCAGTATCTCTACTTCGATGTCAAGAATTACCATCGGTTCGTTTTCAACACAAAGCAGGTGGACGGGCGCTGGGTGATGGCGCCTCAGGATACATATTATTACCTGGATAGTGGTGATTGGCTATTGTTCTTCACGCCATTCCTGTCGCTTTGGTGGAGCCTGTTGGCAGTGATTTCTGCTAGTGTTGGAATCTTCACCCTGGCAAAACGATTCCGCCAGCAACTCTATGGCCCTGCAAAGGGGGGGCCATAAGCATGATAGAATCATCCCTCCTGGAATGAAAGCTGCAAGTAAACGATACCGTATATTGATTGTGGATAACCAGCGCAGCGTGCGGAGTATGCTGCGCTCTGCGCTGGATTCACTTTCCCTGGATCGAGACCCAGAGATCCAGGAGGCTACTTCCGGTGAGGAAGCGCAACTGGCTCTCTCCCAACATCCTGTGGTGATCGACCTACTGGTGACCGGTTTGCGCCTGGCAGGCATCTCCGGAGTGGAACTCGCCCGCCGCCTGCGCAGCAACAGCCCAGAGCTCCGCCTGATCCTGCTAACAAGCACCGACGACGAGAAATCCCACCAACAGGCCTTGGAAGCTAAGACAGACGCGCTGATCCCCAAACCAGTCGCCATCCCGGAATTTAATGCTGCAGTGCTGCGCTGCCTGGGTCAGCCCAACGCGCCAGTCAGCGCGGAGGATTTGCGTGCTGTCAGGCCAGAGACACTCCGCAAACGGCTGGAGGGTGTGCGCCAGGAGATGGATGCACTGGCGGTGCTGGTGATCAACCAGGGCTACGAGGTACTCGCCCAAGCTGGAAGCACGCCATCCGTTGAGATCAGTGCATTCCTTCCCGCCATCCAGGATGCCTTAGATGCCAGCGCTCGCCTCGCCCGGACTATGGGCATTGATGTGCCGGACGATCTGATGTGTTTTTCTGGTCCAAAGCTGGACCTGTTTGTGGCTCACCTTGGGGGGGAGCATGCCTTGCTGGTAGCTTTCGATAGCGGCGCAATTGAGATCACTCGCGCTCGCGCAGCTCGTCTGGTATCGGATACGGTGCGAGACCTGGCGGCCAGCCTTCCCATAATTGGGGAAACTGGATCACTAAATAACGAGGTAGCAGAGGTGCCAGTGGAAGATCCTCCAGTCAACGAGGAAGAGAACACTGCTGAAATAGAAGCGATCTTCTCGCAGACACCTGAAAACGACCTCGATACCGGCGAGCTGGATGAATTCTGGGAGGCAGCTGCTGATGAGCACGCTGACCCGGAGAGTAGCGACCCAGATGCTGTTTCCTTCGACCAGGCTCAAGAGATGGGTATCGTCGATGAAGATGCTGAAAAAGACTAATGCATTCCCACCAGCTCTCCGTTCCTCCCGACAGCACGGGCTACCTGCACGCTGGGATTGAAATTATGTTACAATTCGCTTCGCCCAAAATCCGGGCAGTGTTGGGGCGTGGTGCAATGGTAGCACAGCGGACTTTGAATCCGTATATCCTGGTTCGAATCCGGGCGCCCCAGTCTGATTGAACTTGGTAGCTATCCAACAACGGTTTGTGAGCGTGTCACAAGCGGGCGTGATCCCCTAAGGACCCCTATACCACAAGTTATTGAGATAGCCTCGAGTGAGTTATATTTGTGTCTGAAGAAGAAGGGGAAAATAGCAATCCTTTTCCACCCCCCTGTCTCCCATCCT
Organism: uncultured Chloroflexia bacterium; assembly: GCA_963714425.1. GTDB lineage: Bacteria > Chloroflexota > Anaerolineae > Anaerolineales > UBA4823 > DATCYX01. The sequence continues at coordinate 91,718 of CAVQOI010000015.1, read as the reverse complement.
CGGGAGCAGGTGTAAGTGCATACGGGTTATCTTTCGGGCAATGCCCTGAGGATAACCTTTTTATTTTTATGGAGATCCTATGAAAACCACCGCTGTGATCCTCGCCGCCGGACAGGGCACGCGCATGAACTCGACCCTGCCTAAAGTTCTGCATGCGCTGCAAGGCCGCCCGATGGTGCTGCACTCGCTGGCTGCAGCCACCCAGGCGACGGGAAACACGCCTGTGCTTGTGGTTGGTCATGCCGCCGACCGGGTGCGGGATGGAGTGGGTGAGGCTGCACGCTACGCCGTGCAGGAGCCCCAGCTTGGAACAGCGCATGCCCTGATGCAAGCTGAACCGCTGCTGCGCGGGACAACCGACCTGGTATTGGTGACCGCTGCGGATATGCCGCTGATCACGATCGAAACCCTGCAAAGACTGATCCAGGCGCAGGCATCCCATTCTGGTCCGGTCACCTTGCTCTCGGCGATTGCAGAGACCCCCAGCGACTTCGGGCGCGTGCTGCGCGGGCAGGATGGCAGCGTGCAGGCTGTGGTGGAAGTTGCTCAAGCAACACCCGAGCAGCTCCAAATCCGCGAGGTGAACACCAGTATCTACTGCTTCGAAGCTGAATGGCTGTGGAACGCTCTGCGGCGCATCCCGCTTTCCCCTAAAGGGGAATACTATCTGACCGATGTGGTCGCACTGGCTGTATCCGAAGGATTGGGTGTGCAGGCGCTCAGTGTGGAGGATGCCAGCCAGGCAATTGGTATCAACACACGCCAGCACCTTGCCCAGGCAGAGGCCGTGCTGCGCCAGAGGGTGAACCGCCAATGGATGCTGGCTGGAGTGACCTTGATTGACCCGTCTGCGACCTACATTGATGCTGGTGTGACCATCGGGCAGGATACGACCATCTGGCCGAACACATTCCTGCAGGGTAATACCGCAATCGGATCGAACTGCAGCATCGGACCCAACACGATTGTGCGCGATACGCGTATAGGTGACAGCTGTAAAGTGGTGGAGTCGGTGCTGGAAAGCGCCGTACTTGAAGACGACGTGGACACGGGTCCATTCGCTCACCTGCGCAAAGGAGCCCACCTGGCGAGTGGCGTCCACATGGGTAACTTCGGTGAGGTGAAAAACTCATACCTGGGACCCGGCAGCAAGATGGGCCACTTCTCCTATCTTGGCGATGCCACAATCGGGGCACAGGTAAATATCGGCGCGGGCACAATCACCTGCAATTATGATGGGGAAAAGAAGCACCCCACAGAGATTGGGGCGGGCGCCTTCATTGGCAGCGATACAATGCTGGTTGCGCCTGTCAAGGTGGGCGAGGGGGCGCGTACCGGCGCCGGGACTGTGCTCACCAAAGACCTGCCGGCGGATACACTGGCTGTAGGCATGCCGGGGCGGGCGATCAGAAAGCTGAAAAGCAGTGGATAATATACCAATTCTCGTCATTGGCATCATTGTGTTCTTGTTGCTCGACCTGGCGACAACGGCTGCCAGCGCCGCACTGCTGAATACCAGCCTGGCGCGGGTACCGACCTGGCGCCAGACCTGGCTGAGCCGCGGCGAGCCGGATGACCCGCGCGTAAAGCAGTCAACCGGGCTGCTGCGCTCTCCGGCGAAATTTCGGGCTTCGTTGCGGTTAGTGCAGGCCATCTGGCACTCCCTGTTGGTGCTGCTGGTCTTTATCCTGCTGTACCAACAGCCGTGGGTCTCTCCACTGCTGACATCGATCGGCCTGACCCTGGCGGCGATCCTGGTCATCTTCTGGCTGGAATGGCTGGCGGTGGAATGGGGACGGCACTCGGCGGAAAGCTGGGCTTTGTCGCTGGGTCCATTGGTACGCATCCTGGCAATTGTGCTGGCACCTTTCACTGCCTTGCCGCTGGCGATCTCAGGGGGTAACTCGGAGGAATTCGAGGAGACCACCAGCACAATGGTCGATGAGCTCAAGATCATGGTGGATGCCGGGCAGCGCGGCGGCTTACTGGAGCAGGACGAACGGCGGATGATCAACTCGATCTTCGAGCTGAGCAGCACCTTGGTGCGCGAGATCATGGTGCCACGTATCGATATCCTGGCGCTGGATGTGAGCACCTCACTGGCAGATGCGCTAGACACGCTGCTGCAAAGTGGGCATACGCGTGTGCCCATTTACCAGGATTCGGTTGATAACATTCTCGGGCTGCTGTACGCCAAAGACCTGCTGCGTGTGTGGCGCGAGGGGGATACGAGCGGGTCGCTGAAAGACATGCTACGCCAGGCGACCTTTGTGCCTGAGGCAAAGAAAGTGGACGAGCTGCTGACTGAGATGCAGGCTAACCGGGTACACATGGCGATGGTGGTGGATGAGTACGGCGGCATCGCCGGACTGGTCACCATGGAAGATATCGTCGAGGAGATCGTGGGCGATATCCAGGACGAATACGATCTGGCGGAGGAGCAGTCTTACCAGGAGCTTGGCGACGGTGAATATCTCTTCCTGGGGCGCATTGACCTGGATGATTTCAACGAGGTCATGGACAGCCAACTCACCAAGGAAGAGGCAGAGAGCCTGGGCGGGCTGATGTATAGCCGCCTGGGACGGGTGCCCACTGCTGGCGAGTGGGTGCAGATAGACAATTTGCTATTGATCGTGGAACAGGTGAGCGGGCGGCGCATTCGCAAGGTGCGCGTCAAGCGCGAAGTGCCTGAAACACTAGACAATGAAGAGTCGATAAGCCATGTTGACGGATGAACAAAAAAACCAACTGCTGCAAGCGGCGATCGAAGCCCGCCAGTGGGCGTATGCCCCGTACTCCAATTACCCCGTGGGCGCAGCGCTGCTGACCGCCTCAGGGCGCACCTATGATGGGATCAACATTGAGAATGCCGCATACCCGGCGACGATCTGCGCCGAGCGGGTGGCGGTCTTCAAAGCCGTGTCCGAAGGTGAAAAAGACTTTGTTGCCCTGGCGGTGGTGACAGCGAACGGGGGCTCGCCGTGTGGCTCGTGCCGGCAGGTGCTGGCGGAGTTCGGGCTGGACACCCTGGTTTTGATCGCGGATGCGCAGGGCAAGATTGCACAAGAGATGACGGTGGGGGATCTGCTGCCGGGGGCGTTCGGACCTCAAGACCTGTTGAAACGTTAGATCGTTGGAATGTTAGAACGACGATGGGGGGGAATTCGGAAAGTTTGAAAGCTGAAATATCGAGACTACGGCGCGGCGGTCCAGTTGGGGGCGGGGGTGGCGGTCGCCAGCAGGTCCAAGACCATCCAGCCTACCACCCCATTGGGGGCGACAACATTCACCCAGACCACACCGTCCACATCATCCTGACCGGGCAGTACCTGCATGAGCGTGCCGTCGAAGTAGCTGCCCAGCACCTCCCCACCGGGCAGGTTGCGCACGACAGCGCCCTTGCCGTCCACGGTCTGCACCACGGCAATGACCGGCGTGGGGGTGGGGGTGATGGTGAAGGTGGGAGTCTTGGTGGCGGTGGGCGCCAGAGTGGGCGTGAGCGTAATGGTGGGCGGGATGGGGGTGAGGGTGCGCGTGGAGGTGAGGGTGGGGGTGAAGGTCGGCGTGGGCGACAGGGTGGGGATGGCGAACTGCCCCCCTACGGCGATCCCGGCGCTGCTCAGCCCGATCACGAGCAAGATGCTCATCAGGGCAAAGACTCCGCCCACGGTGTAGCCTAAGGTGCTGATGGGGCGAAAGCCAAAAACCGCCAGCACCAGCGCACCCAGCAGGGTGCTCCAGGCGAGGTGCATGGCGTATACCACCAGACCATCAGGCCACAGGTGCGGAGCGCCGCTGGTCACCCCGAAGCCGGCGATGGCGATGGGCAGGTACAACCCGTAGGATAAAGCCACACTTGCAACAGCAGGGTGGGGGCGGTCACGCAGCATGCCTACGGCAGTAAAACCAGCTCCCAGGGCCAGGACGACGAAATTAGGCCAGTTGAGCTGCGCGTGGTAAGACGCCTGGGTCATTTGAGAGGGCATCCAGTAGGCGGTCGCCATGCCGACGAGGGAGCTGGCCAGGGCTGCCAGCAGGCTGCCAAGAACCAACGCAAGCAGGCTGCGGAAGAAAAAGGCCGGCGTGCCTGTGACTGTACCTAGAGAGACACCAACAGCTGGCGCCATGAGGGGAGCCAAAACCGCGCCCAGAACCAATAAAGCGGGGGCATCCAGCAGCAGACCTGCGCCAATCACCCCGCCGGATAACAGCGAGAAGAGGAAGAAATCAAAGGACGGCGAAGAGCGGCGGGCGATCTCGTCCAGGTATGCAGCACGCTCATCGGCTTCCAGGGGAGCGAGCAAGCGGCGCGCCCGCCTGCGGCGTGCCGGGGGCAACGATTCGGGGTCGTCGGGGAATTGCTGGGAAGTGGGAAAGGCCATGATGATTAACGCCGCAACGTGGCGACTATACGCAATGGTTTTTCGAGCAGCTCCAGGGCAGCGTAGATGTCCGGGACGAGCAGGTCAGCAGCTTGCAGAGTCTCAACTGCCAGCCCCTCCCTGGAGAGCAGGCACACGCCCAGGCCGGCTGCACTCAGCATACCGGCATCATTGGCGCCCTGACCGATGGCAACCACATGCGCAGCACCCAATTGGGCGACGTAGGCAGCCTTTTGAGCGGATTCATCGCCAGCCTCCAGGCGGACAGCCTGCAAGCCAAGCTGTTGGTCGATCAGCGCCTGCCGGCCGTGGGTATCGGCGGTGAGCAGGTGGACCGACAAACGGTCGCCCAGATTATGGAGAATGCGGGGAATACCTTCAAGCAACTGGCCGTCCAGCGCCAGGGTGCCGTTGACATCCAGCACCAAATGCTCCAATTGCAGTCTGCCACGCCCGGGGATATTGATCTCGATCACGGGGGTATTATACTGTAGAGGGCAGTGAGGGGTGAGGAGAGAGTAGAGAGACTCGAGATTCGAGAGTAGAGAATCGAGATACGTCCCTGAACCGATGACCGATTACAACTCTCGACTCTCTAATCTCAATTCTCTATTTTCGACTCACGGTTCTCTAATCTGGAAACTCGATTCTCGCTTTTACAATAGCCGCATGCAAAAGATAACGATTAAGACAGTGGGGCTGGCGTTGGTGGGGCTGGCGTTGATGGGGGCATTGCTGTACCAGCTGCCGGCGGTGAGACAGCGCCTGGACTGGCGGCTGGATTTCGCCCTGGCGTACCTGCGCGGCGTGGTGCAACCCGTGGGAGAGGTGCCCACGGCGCTGCCGCCGCCGGCTATGGGCGTGACGCCCAACCCCACCGGCACAGCGACGGCTGAGCCGCTCGCACCGACACCAACTTCTCTGCCGGTGACCCCGTCCCCAACACTGTCGCCGACACCCATCCCTGATTCTATCTCGCTGGCGGCTCCCACCTGGGAGCGGCAGGACATCAACAACTGCGGACCCGCCAGCCTGTCCATGTTCTTGCGCTACTACGGGTGGGAGGGCGACCAGTTCGACATCGCCGAGCTGCTCAAACCCGAGCGCAATGACCGCAACGTGAACGTGGAAGAGCTGGTGTATTACGTGCGCACGCGGGTAGGCTGGGTGAACATCCTCTATCGTGTGGGCGGCGACCTGGAGGTGCTCAAGCGGCTGCTGGCGGCGGGGTTCCCGGTGATGGTTGAGGAGACCTTCTATTTCGAAGAACCCTTCTGGCCCAACGATGACTTATGGGCGGCACATTACAACCTGCTGACCGGCTATGATGATGCGGAGATGGTATTCACCGGGCAGGACAGCTTCTACGGAGCGGATCAGAAGGTCAACTATGCGCGCCTGGAGCGCCTGTGGCACTCATTCAATCACGTGTATATGGTGCTTTATCTGCCCGAGCAGGAGGCAGCGCTGAAGTCGATCCTCGGGCCTGACTGGGACGAAATGGCCAACCGCCAGAGGGCATTGGAAGCGTCGCAAGCGGAATCCAACGCCAACCCAGAGGATGCCTTCGCCTGGTTCAACCTGGGCACCAACCTGGTTTACTTCGAACGTTACGACGAAGCCGCCAGAGCTTTCGACCGGGCGCGCGCCATCGGCCTGCCGCAGCGCATGCTGCGCTACCAGTTCACGCCCTTCTTCGCCTACTTCCACGCCCGGCGGCTGGACGAGCTGTTCACGCTGACCGAGTACGCCCTGCAGATCACGCCCAATGCTGAAGAGGCCATGCTGTGGCATGGCTGGGCGAATTACCGGGATGGCGACACCAACGCAGCCATCGCCGACTTCCAGGCGGCGCTGGTGGAGAACCGCAATTACCCGGATGCGCAGTATGCGCTGGATTTCGTGCAGGGAGAATCCATAGGCGGTTGCCGCCATCTTCGCTTGTATGTGGAAGGTAAAAAAATGGGGTTCATCGGATGCATCCACCCGACGAACCCCAAGGAACAACAGCGATCAGGCTTATCTCACTAAAACCGGTATGCAGATAGTGTTCTGCACTTCGTAGGCGCCCATATCGACGATGGGCGCTGCGCCTGAGCCGGTATCGGGCACAGAAGAAATGTTCACGAATCGCAGGAAGCCCCCCAGGTCGGTGGTCACAGCCGGCGGCACGGCGGCGTTATTCCCGGCGTCGATGGCGGGGGAGGTGCGGCGCAGGTGTAAGTCGCCGTAGTCGTCATCCGGGGTGCCCCAGGTGCCATCCCCACCGGGTGAAGGGTTGCGCACGAAGAGCGGGTCGATGTCGATATTGCCTGTCCCGGCAGCCCCGCCCTGCACATCGCTGTAGGTGATTACGGGGGTTGAATTGATGTTGAGAATCAGAGTCGCTGGATCACCCCTTAGAATGCAGTTGGCCAGCAGCGGGTTGCTGTCCAGGTTATATAACGCGCCGCCACTGGGCGAAGAATTGGCGCTAAAAGTAGCGTTCACCAACTCGGGAGAGCTGCTATTGAGATTGGCCATCCCACCGCCAAAAGATGCGGTGTTGCCAGTGAAGGTTGAATTAATGAGCGTTGGGCTGCTTTGCTGATTGAACATCCCTCCCCCTTGCCAGATAGCAAAGTTGACGGTAAAGGTAACGTCGATGAGAGTTAGCGTAGCTGTTGCATTGTACATCCCACCGCCATAGATCGCTCGATTGGCAACAAATTGCACATCTGTGAGCGTTGATAGATGGGTATTGTACATCCCACCGCCATAGTCACCTGCCACATTCTCCTCAAAAACCACGTCAACCAGCGTCGCTACACTATTATCGTACAAGCCGCCACCATGATCCCCGGCGGTGTTTGCACGAAAAACAACTCGCGTGAGCGTCGGACAAGCATCCTCATCATTCGCCATCCCACCCCCATTGGCAGTTGCTGAGTTTGCGTCAAAAGTGACGTCGGTAAGTGTCGGGCAACTATTCCTATTGTACATACCACCGCCGCTCCCTGCATTGTTGCCGTTGAATGTGACTTCTGCCAGAGCCAGGTTCGTGTCATTCCAGTTAGCCAACCCGCCGCCCTGCTCAGCGTTGTTGCCGCTGAAGGTAATGTGTGTGAGCTTAGGACCTAAATAGCCTGCGTTTAACATTCCGCCCCCGGTAGTGTATCCGTAAGAACCGGTGGCGTCCCCGGCTGTAATTGTGAAACCGTCGAGGATGGGGCTGTTGCCATCGCCTGAGCTAAATACCACATGGAAGCTGTTATCACCGCGGATATCACCTGCATCGGCAACCACGCCATGCGGACCAGTGATATCATCGTTATCGATATCGCCGCTCAATACTGTAACGTTGTTCTCCCAATCGCGCGCCTCGCGGATGCTCTCTGTACCGGCAAAACCGCCGTATAGAGCAACACCGGCTTTTAGCTGAAAGGCAGCGCGGCGATCCGAGTGAAGGAGCTCCAGATCCAAAATGGGGCTGGAGCCACCGGTGTCGTTAAAGGGAATGTCAAGACAGGTTGAAGCTGCTGGCTGGGTCCAGCCACAATACCCACCACCCGTAATCTCCACCACCTGATTTTCTGCGCTGAAGAGCACGGCTCCGCCAGGATTGTAACCACACTGGGTGAACGTGTCATCCACAGCGATTGGGGTATCGCGTAAATCGATGTTGGCAGTACCCGCGCTTGAATCAAAATCTAAACAATCCATTGCGACAGCAAAAGGCATGGATGTAACTGATGTGCTACCGTGGGTCAGGTTGCCAGATGAATACGCAAATCTCTGGTCGCTTATATCAACCTGCATGGTATCTAGGAGCAGGCGCACGCGCCAATAGTTAGTCCTGACGTTTGTGCCTGGCGATTCCCCGCCTGCGGTGTACTGCGAGTAGTTGCCCAAGCCCGTATCGGCCTCCAGGCTGAGATACTCCTTTGGGTCACTGTCCATATCTGAGCAATAGACCTGAACGACGTTTCCAGCATTGCTAACCAGATATTTACCGTCGGAGGCAGTGGGGATCGCACCATGGATCTCCTGACAGCTTTCGTAAGGGATACCATGGGTAGGCTTGTGGAGACCAGCCTGTACCCAGATCTCATCACCCTCGACAGCGACGCTCAGAGCGGTTTGTAGCTCGCAGGCCTCGGCCCAGGATGTGCAGTCCCCTGTCCCCGTCGCAACAGGCTTGACGTACAGGATGGCATCGCCGGGCAAGCGCGGTGCATCGCCCAGGAGCCGGGCGGAGGCTTCCCCTGAGGAGGCGAGAATAGGCTGTAAGAGCAAAGCCAAAATCACGAGGCTGACCATTGTCTTTTTCATTGCAGCTTTCCACTCCAGTCTGAAAGTCTATTGCATCTCCCGCATAGGGTCCTGGTCTGCGGCCCTGATGCGAACACTCCCCTGGAATCCTCAGGGGAACACCCCCGAGCAGATTGCATGGGGATACTCAGCGACGCATGGCGCCTATTCAATTGGATCGAGCAATATTGTTTCGGGAATCTCTCCAGTTCAAAAGAATGCCGCCCCATTACACCAGGCCGACAGGCTGGGTTCCAGCCTGGTGCGGCCATGCGATCCGCCTCCGTCCCCCGATGAGTGCATGCATGTGAGGCGAAACGTACTGCTGTGAATTTGATTATCGCGAATAAAACAGGGGGAGTCAAGCGTAATGTCACTGGATTTCGTACGAGAAAATCCATGAGGATTGACCCCCACCCCCTCCTGTCATCGCTGCCTGCGGCAAGCCCCCGCCCTGGCTGCCTATTGGCAGAAATGGGGGCGGGGAGAAGATACCAAAATGATGGATATCCGGCGACTTTGTCGCCGGATATCCATCATTTTGGCAATTTCCCCCTTCCCTGTGGGAAGGGGGGCAGGGGGGATGGGTTTGTTGGAGCAGACAAAGCCTGCAGCTAAAATCCGGGATGAGTCATTCATCTGATTTGACATTCCGTGGACAGTTATTGTATAGTTCAAGTGCAAAAAATTACATAGAGGAAGACACATGAGCGCCTACGTGATTGTCGATATCGACGTCCACGACCTGGAAGGGTATAAAGAATACGTGAAGCTTGCCCCGGCGGCGGTGGCACTTTACGGGGGGAAGTACGTGGCGCGGGCGGGCAGGACGGAAGTGCTGGAAGGGGAATGGGTGCCAAAGCGCCTGGTGATCCTGCACTTCGACAGCGTCGAGCAGGCCAAAGCCTGGCTGGAATCACCCGAGTACCGCCCGGCTCGGGCGATGCGCCACAGCATGGCATCCACCAATATGGTGGTGATCGAAGGGGTGGAGTGAACCGGAGAGACATCTCAAGGAGAACCTATGCCTAAAGTAACCATCACCGGCGCTGGCAGCAGCGTGTTCGCTGCCGAGCTGACGCGTGACATCCTGGCGACCCCAGCCCTGGAGCAGGGGTCTTTTGCATTGGTGGATATCGACGCCGAGCGATTGGAGCTGGCCCACCGCATGGTGGAGCGCCTGATCGAGCAGACAGGGCGGGACTGGAGCGTCGAGGCCAGCACTGAGCGCACCCAGGTCCTGGCGGGCAGCGACTACCTGATCAACCTAATCGAGGTAGCTGGACTGGCGAACGTGCGCCATGATTACGATATCCCCTTGAAGCACGGGGTGGACCAGTGCATCGGCGACACGATTGGACCGGGAGGTTTATTCAAGGCGCTACGCACCCTGCCCGCCTGGATCGAAATCTTGCACGACACACAGCACCTGGCTCCGGGCTGCTTGGTGATGAACTACACCAACCCCATGTCGCTCACCGTCCTGGCAGGGCTACGCGCCCTGCAAAGAAACCCCAATCGGGCACCGCTACCCATCGTGGGGCTGTGCCATTCGGTGCAGCACACCTCCCTGCAATTGAGCGCCTATCTGGATATCCCCTACCCTGACCTGCACTGGGAGGTGGCGGGCACCAACCACCTGGCGTGGTTCACAGCGCTGTCACGGGACGGGGAAGACCAGTACCCGCGCCTGCGCCAGCGCGCCCGCCTGCCCGAAATCTACGAGCAAGACCCAGTGCGCCTGGAGATGATGCTGCACCTGGGCGCCTTCCCAACCGAATCCAGCGGGCATGTGTCAGAGTATGTCCCCTACTTTCGCAAGCGCCCGGACCTGATCGATCGGTACATGCGCAGCGGCTACCGTGGCGAGAGCGGCTTCTATGCCAACAACTGGCCGGTTTGGCGCCTGGAGGGCGACGCACGCACGCGCCGCTACCTGGAGGGGAAAGAGGCCTACTCGCTGGCACGTGGAACGGAGTACGCTTCATACATCATCGAGGCGATCCAGACCAACCAGCCAGCGGTCATCTATGGCAACGTGCTCAACACGGGCTTGATCAGCAACCTGCCGCAGGACGGCGTGGTGGAGGTGGCTTGCTGTGTGGATAGAGGCGGCATCCAGCCCGTACATTTCGGGGCGCTGCCCCCGCAGCTGGCGGCGCTCAACCACGCGCACATGATCTTTCATGACCTGGTCGCCACCGCCGTGCTGGAGCAGGAGCGCCAGACGGCGTTGCATGCCTTGATGATCGACCCGCTCACTGCAGCGGTCTGCTCGCTGGACGAAATCCGCAGATGTTCGAAGAGATGGTTGAGGCGCAAAAAGCATATTTGCCGGAGTTTATGATCGGGTAAAGACAATCCAAACTAATCTTGCAATTTTGATCGTTTTTGTGTAATATAATAGAATAGGATTGCTCTGGAGTGCTTCAAGAGGGATTTGATTAACTGCACTCCAACCTCCAGTATGACAGCCCCACCGGCTATCCGATTCCAGGGAAGGAGGTAGAACCAGATATCCAGGCTTACGGTGTACCGGCCAGACCATGTTTTCCGGTTTGGCAACCCAGATGAGTGCCTGATACCCAGCGCAGCCATCTTTTTATTGGAATCTCAACTCAGGGGGTATCCAAAACCCCAAACATGCCCAGGAGGAAACAAGAATATGAACAAGAAAGCTCTCTATGCATCAATCGGTGTATTGATCTTGCTGATGCTGCTTGCTATTGTCCCGGTAGCCCAGGCGAGAGGCATCTGCGGCGTGGGCAAGCGTGGCCCGCTGGCAAAGCTGCTCGATTGCGTCACCCTGGATGGCGTGCGCCAGCACCAGGCAGTCTTACAGTCGATTGCAGACGCCAATAATGGCATCCGCACTTCAGGCACCCCAGGGTACGATGCTTCGGTAGCCTACGCGGCGCAGGTCTTCAGTGATGCCGGCTACGATGTGACCGTCCAGCCGTTTGATTTCCAGACATTCATCACGCTTTCACCGACTATCCTGGAGCAAGTGTCGCCGCCGCCTGTTGGGCCGATTGCGAACAGCATCATGTCCTACTCCGGGAGTGGGGATGTCACCGCGGCCGTGAGCACCGTTTCTGCTATCACGGGCTGCAATGCAGCGGACTTTGCCGGCTTCCCGGTGGGCAACATCGCCCTGATCAGCCGCGGGGCGTGCACCTTCGCCGCGAAGGCCACCAACGCCTACAACGCCGGCGCCTCGGGTGTGGTGATTTACAACAACATCCCCGGCGTGCTCAATGGAACGCTCAGCAACACCTTCACGCTGGATATCCCGGTCACCGCCGTGACCCAGGACGTCGGCCAGGCTCTGGCAGCCACAGCGGGGCTGGTGATGCGCTTGAAGACGGAGACATTCCGCGGCATCGCCACAACCTACAACGTGATCGCCGAGACCTCCTGGGGTCGCCCGGATAATGTGGTGATGGTCGGCGCGCACCTGGACTCGGTGAACGCGGGACCAGGCATCAATGACAACGGCTCTGGCAGCGCTGCCATCCTGGAAACAGCTATCCAGATGAAAGATCTGCGCACGCGCAACAAAGTGCGCTACGCTTTGTGGGGCGCGGAGGAATCGGGGCTGGTGGGTTCTACGTATTACGTGAACAACCTGAGCCCCGCAGAACAGGCGAACATCGCTCTTTATCTGAATTTTGATATGGTTGGCTCGCCTAACCATGTCTTCTTCGTTTACGACGGCGATGACTCGGATGGCGTGGGCGCTGGTCCAGGACCAGCAGGCTCAGCCCAGATCGAGGCGCTGTTCGAGCAGTTCTACAATTCAGTTGGCGAATCGTTTATGGGAACCGACTTCTCCGGTCGCTCGGACTACGGGCCCTTTATCGCCGTTGGCATCCCATCCGGAGGCCTGTTCACCGGCGCCGAGGGCATCAAATCCCCCGCCGAAGCGGCAATCTGGGGCGGAACGGCTGGCGACCAGTACGACCCATGCTACCACCTGGCATGCGATACATTCGCCAATGTCAACTTGCACGCGCTGGATGTCAACTCTGACGCCATCGCCTATACGACCTTCACCTACGCCATGAGCACCGAATCGGTAAATGGCGTGCGCGGCAAGGGTGAGCCGAAACCAGCTGTTGTTGAGATCCTGAGCGAGGAAGCGGAACAATAATTCGTCCCGTTCTTGATAATCCAAGGCACACTCAGGGGTGCTCCTCGGGTGTGCCGCCTGGAAATACCCATCCCACCCCCCTTCCCAAATGGGAAGGGGGGAATCATACCAGAAATGAGTTACGGTCACCCCCAACCCCAGCTCCTCCCCCCTGAGTAGGAGGGGAGAATCTACCACAAGGCAATTTCGCTGCGCGTCTAATAGCTCAAAAAGCGGTCAAGACTATCCCGGCAATCGCGGTGACGATTCCAATGCCTTGCTGCCGGGTAATTTTTTCTTTCAATATGACGATAGCCATCAAGATTGTGACGATGGATAAGGCCGAAGAGATGGGAGTCACCAGGATGACATCTCCGATGGTCAGGCCCCAATTGACGGAGATGACGGCACCAGCCTCGATTATGCCGGCGAGCACAACCGCCCACTTCGTCCGTGTGGGGGTTGCGGCCAGACTGAGCTGGCGTTTCAGGAAGAGAGAATAGCACAACAGAAAAACAACCACACCCAGCTTGATGAAAAGCGTGGTGGACAGCCAGCCGATGTTTTCCGAGATAATCTCGCTCAGATTCCAGAATATTCCAAACAGGAAAGCCGCCAGAACGGTTTCTTTAACCCCGGAAAAAATACGGACGTTTTTCCCCTGGATGTCGCCCAGATTCAAGGAAACCAGGGTCACACCTACCACGATCATCAAGACCCCCAAGGACTGAGTGGGGGAGAGTTGCTGGCCCAAGAAGATGAACGCGAAGAGCATGGTGAACACCGCCCACAAGTTCATGATAGCCGAGATGATGGAAATCTTGCCCAGCTCAAAACCTTTGAAAAAGAGCAGGTAGGCTGCGGCGTAAAAAATCGACGCTATGGGCAACAGCGCCAAGATCAATGCGGGGATTTGCAGATTAATCGCAAAGACGAAAAGCAGCAGAGCAGCAAATCCCAATCCCGCAAGTTGCGACCAGAAGATGGTCTTGAAATTGCCGATTTGTTTGGAGAAAAATCCACCGAAGAAATCGTATATCCCCCATCCGAACATTCCCCCCAGACCGGCCAGGATGCTTTGAAGGAGTGCGGTCATGCCCCCAGTATACACTTAACCCATTCGGTCGCTATAAGAAAAAGCGAGGTAAAATAGAGAAGATAAGCCCTAGCGGGAGGGATGAAGCGATGCCCGAAGCGCAATTCTCGCAAATCTCTGAGGTGCGGCGCACGCTGATCGATGAGATCTTCAATGCGTTTGGGATTCCACCAACTGCGTGGCTGCGCCGCTTCCTCTGGCCGCTCGCTTTATTTCCAGCGCACCGCTTCGCCAGGCTGATCACGAAGTTCGAGCACTGCACGGCGCAACACGGTTTCCCCGAGGCGGCCCGCAGGTTATTAATGCGCTTCATCCATCAATTGACAGTGAGCGGCGCAGAGAATATCCCACCCGAGGGACCCCTGTTGATCGCCTCCAACCATCCGGGAGGCGTGGATGGCCTAGCGATCGCCGCCAGCCTGCCGCGTGAGGACCTCAAAATTGTGGTCAGTGGCGTGCCCTTCTTTCAAGGGCTGAGATTTGTTCGCGACCACATGATCTATACCGCCCAGGAATCTCAGGGGCGCTTTATGGTGGTGCGCAGCGCCATCCGCCACCTGAAAAATGGCGGTTCGGTATTGATCTTTCCCAGTGGCCTGGTGGATCCCGACCCCGCCCTTTTTCCCAACTCCGTGGATGTGCTGGGGTCCTGGTCCTCCAGCCTGGCGCTGATGCTCGACAATGCGCCAGGCACACGCCTGCTGGTCACAAGCGTAAGCGGGGTTCTGGCGCTTGAATGCTGGCGCAACCCCCTCGTGCGCCTGCGCCGGACAATGTGGGAGCAGCAGAAGCTGGCAGAATTCATACAAATCATCCAGCAGCTGGTCTTAGGGAGGAGGTTCTCCCTGGTGCCCAACGTGCGATTTGATGTACCGATCACCCTACCGGAGCTGCGCCTGGAGGAGCAGCTGGAGGACAGCATGCAGGCTGTCCTGGCTCACGCCAGGCGGTTTATGCAAGATGGAGCGCTGTAAACGGATGGAGAGGGATAATATCCGCTAATTACGCGAATTATGCGAATATTCAATTCCCCCAATTTGTGAGATTCGCAGATGGTTTTAATCAGTTAATTCGTCGATGGGGGGGGCAGCAGGACCGTAATCCAGAATGGGACGGGTGTTTGTGCCCGCTTCAGGCGTGCCGACGATGCCGCGCGCTTCCATGGTATCCACAATGCGGGCGGCTCGGGTATAGCCAATTCGCAGGCGGCGCTGCAGCATAGAGACCGAGGCGCGCCCTTGCCTGCGAGCCAGGTCGATGGCTTCATCCAGCAAGGGATCTTTCTCTTCTTCGCTGGCCATCTCATCCCAGAGAGGGATCTGCTTTAGAGGAATGCCGGAAGGCAACGAGTCGACCACCCCACCAGTGGCGGTCGGGCTGGGGGTTACATAGCCAGTAAAGCGTTGCCAGTACCCTACCAGGCGCTGGATTTCATTGTCTGAGACGAAGACCCCCTGCAAGCGTACTGGAGCAGCGGCGTCGGGAGCCTGGAAGAGCATATCCCCACGGCCCAGCAGGCGTTCTGCGCCGGGCTGGTCGAGGATGACGCGGCTGTCCACGCCAGAAGCCACAGCGAAAGCGACACGGGCCGGGAAGTTGGCCTTGATCAGACCGGTGACCACGTCGACTGAAGGCCGCTGGGTGGCGATCACCAGATGGATGCCAGTGGCGCGTGCCAGCTGCGCCAGGCGGGTGATGGTGCGCTCAGTCTCATCCGGCGCCAGCATCATCAGGTCAGCCAGCTCGTCGATAAACACTACCAGGTGAGGCAGCTTCTTCTCGCCTTTGGAGGCCAGCTGGGCGTTATATTCCTTCATGTTCCGGCAGCCTACCTGAGCCAGCTTGTGGTAACGCTGGTCCATCTCACGCAGCACCCACTGCAAGGCGCCCACCACGCGCTCCAGCTCCACAACCACGGGAGCCAGCAGGTGGGGGATACCGTTGTAGTTGGTCAATTCGACTCGCTTGGGATCGACCATAATGAGGCGTACATCGTCCGGGGTGTTGTGCAGCAGCAGGCACGAGATCAATGCATTGACGCACACCGACTTGCCCGAGCCGGTAGCCCCAGCGACTAGCAGGTGAGGCATGCCCGCCAGGTCAGCTGCCACGGCGTTCCCGGCCACATCCTGACCCAGGGCAAAGCGCAGCGGCGATTTCAGCCGCCTGAAGGCTTCACTTTCGACGACGTCGCGCAGTGCAACCAAGCTGATCTCTTCGTTGGGCACCTCGATACCGACATAGCCCTTGCCAGGCACAGGCGCCTGGATACGAATTGTGGGAGCAGAGAGAGCCAGGGCCAGGTCATCTGCCAGGGCAGCGATCTTTCCCACGCGCACGCGCATGCGACCGCCGCGGGATTCGATGAAATCGGGCTCCACACCAAACAGGGTGATGGTAGGACCGCGGCTGATCTCAACAACTTTGGCGGGCGCGCCGAAGGACGCCAGGGTCTCCTCAATCAGCCTGCCGCGGTGTTTATCGAACTCCTCATCGATATTCACCTGCCCGCCAAACTCGAGGATCTCTTCGATTACTGGCAGCTCCCATGAACGTGGGGGTGGTCCGAGAGGGGGCTGGTCAATCCACTCTGCCATGCGCCCAGCTTCCTGAGGAGCAGTTTCGTACATCCCCTCGGGACTGCGCTGCAATGGGGTAAAGCCATCCATCTCCGGACTCACCTGCTGAATACGGCTCCGGCGAGCTTGAAGAATTTCATCCCAACGCGCCTGGAAGCGGGCGATAAGCGGGGGGAGCCAGCGAAAGAGCTCCAAAATAGATAAATCTAACGAGAGCCCCAAGGCAATCAGCAGCCATGCAAGCAGTGCTACTGCTGTGCCCCCTAAACCAATAGCAGCCCGCAGGGCTTCAAACGCAACCAAACCCACCAAACCGCCGCCCTTCCCTGCAGCAGCCAGAGCGCTGGAAGCTTCGCGGCTCTCTGGCTGGGCGATCAAATGCATAAAAGCCAGCAGGTTCAGGAACAGCAAGCTCAACCCTAGTAGGCGCTCGCCAGATGGCAGCGGGACGCGCTCAAAGTTTCGCAGCACAAGCCACAAACCCACAGCCAGAAGGGTTACGGGCAAGAGGTACATCCCCCAGCCGAAGCTGGTGCTCAGCAAGTTAATCCAAAAACCTGTGGGGGCGGAGCGGCTGCTGGAAAATAGGATCAATACCGTCAGTAAGCCAAGCAAAGCCAGCCCTACACCTGCGATATCCAGCTTGCGGTCCAGCGACAGGCTAGTGATGAACGGGCGACGGGGGCGGGCTCCGCTCTTATCCCGCGGGGAAACCTTCTCTCGTGCGGTACGCGTCGCCCGCCGGGAGCGCGCGGGGCTCGCTGGCTTGCCCTTTTGCTGGCCCTTTGTGTTACGACCCGGCGCGGCTTTCGTGGCTGCCGTGCCCCTGCCTGCTGGTCTTTTTCGGGGGTCTTTTTTTGTCTGGCGTGCCATTTCAGCAAAAATTATAGCACATATGGTCGTATTTAGATTGTTCCTTGCAACAAACCCCTTAATTCGGCTACAATTTGTCAAAGCCATGTACATGCTAAGGAATTGCTATTGTTTGAATTGATCTTCCTAGGCACATCAGCCTCAGCACCCTCAGTTCATCGCGGCCTGTCAGCACAGGTCGTGATGCATGATGAGTTTCGTTTCCTGATCGACTGTGGCGAAGGCACGCAGCGGCAGATCCTGCAATCGGGGATCGGGTTTAAGCGTCTGAGCCGCATCCTGATCACCCATGGGCACCTGGATCACATCCTGGGGCTCGCAGGCCTTCTCTCCACATTCTCGCGCTGGGAGGCGATTGAGGAATTGGAGATATTTGCTGGCGGCTGGGCTCTCGAGCGCATCCACGATTTGCTCTACAAGGTAGTGCTGCGTGGGGCGCGCCCCCCCATGCAGATCCACCTGCGCGAGATCAGCCCAGGCGAAATCTTCCGTTCAGACGATTTTTTTGTAAGCGCATTTCCAGTCTCCCATCGCGGTCCAGACTGCTTCGGTTTCCTGTTTGAGGAGATGCCCCGGCGACCTTTTATCCCAGACAAAGCCGAGGCGTTGGGCGTGCCGCCGGGTCCAGCACGACGTGATCTGGTGAACGGACAGGCTGTGACCTTGCCTGATGGAAGCCGGGTAACCCCAGACCAGGTGCTCGGCCCACCCCGCCCTGGAACGCGACTGGTGCACGTAGGCGATGCGGGTCGCACTGATAACCTGGTGGAGTTCTGCCACCAAGCCGACACACTTGTGATCGAGGCCACGTATCTGGAGGAGGAGGCCGAGATGGCGCGCAACTTCGCCCACCTTACCGCTCGCCAGGCAGCTGAGCTGGCTGTGCAGGCAGGTGTAAAACGCTTGATCCTGACCCATCTCTCACGCCGCTACCGCGAGCGCGATGTGTTAGCCGAGGCGCAGGCAGTTTTCCCGCAGGCTGACGTGGCGCGCGATTTCGACGCTTTCCAGATCCGCCGGGGGGAGCTGATTAAGATAAAAAGCAACTGACCCGGGTATGCCAAGAAGGTCGGGTATAGAAACCTGGCGTATGGGGGTTTAGATCAGGGGACGATGAAACTTTCCCCAGGGATAATTACGTGCACCTGGGCGCTGGTCTCAGCCATCACGTGATTGGCCCAGGCATGCGGGTCCTGAGCGATCAAAGGCCAGGTATTGTAGTGCACCGGGATGACGTGCTTGGGTTGGATGAGCTTGACGGCACGCAGGGCGTCATCGGGACCCATGGTGAAGTTGTCGCCGATAGGCAAGACTGCCAGGTCTACGCCCTCCTCTCCGATCAAGCGCATATCGCCAAACAACCCTGTGTCGCAGGCGAGGTAGACCTTTTTCCCATCGTTGGTGCTGAGCAGAAAGCCGCAGGGATTGCCGCCGTACAAGCCATCGGGCAGACCCGAGCCGTGCAGGGCCAAGGTGAGCTTTAGATAGCCAAAGGGGTGCCTGTAGCCGCCGCCGATGTGCTGGGCATGCGCCTGTATGTTTTGTGCCTCCAGCCAGTTAGCAATCTCAAAATTACATATTACAGTAGCGCGGGTACGCTCAGCAATGGAGACCAAATCGGCGACATGATCGAAGTGACCATGGCTGATCAGGATGTAATCCGCTTGTGCCTGGTCTGCAGTGATCGCTGCGGCAGGGTTCTCCGAGAAGAAAGGGTCAACAAGCAGCGTAGACCCCCCGGTCTCCAGGCTCATCGTGGCGTGGCCGAGCCATGTAAATTTCGTGGGCATAATAATCTCCATCTAAGATATCAGGAGGCTATCCGTAGTAAAGCCAAAGCTTATTCTCAGGAGCAAATATTTTTCGGCTCTACGGCGCCAGAGTATTGGTAGGCCAGGGTGTGAGTGTGACGGAGAGTGGCGTGGATTCCCTGGTTGAATTTTCTATAAGCGGAACAGTTTCGGCAGGTGAAGCTGAAGGTTCTACTAACAAGGGAGGCTGGATTCCAGGCAAGGTGGCTTGCAGGGGAAAGAGGGTAGCCTGGGGTACTGGCGCTGTGTCGGTTGCAGACAGGTTCACCGCATCCGGGCTGGTGAACATCCAGATAGCACCCACAGCGAGAGCGAGCAAGGCTAGCCCAATGACACCTGATGCAACAACAACCCAGTTATTGCGCACCCGCGAGCGCCGAACTTCCACCGGGATGGTGACTTGCTCAAGCGGAGGGACTGCAAGCGTAAGGATGGTGACGTTATCATGACCACCACGGCGATTGGTCATCTTGACCAGATCATCCAGAGCACCGCGCAAATTACGCGTGCGCAGCGTCGCCATGATCTCGTTATCGTCCACCAGATCAGTGAGGCCATCGCTGCAGAGCAACAAAATATCGCCGGGGAGCAGGGCCATGCCCTGGTTGGCTTTGGCAGCATCATCACTCTCGTCCCGGTGCAGGAACAAGCGCCCATCAGGCACAACATCCTGGCGGGATCCTAAATAGCGGCGAATCACATGCGCGTTTGGGTGGCTGCGCGCTTCTTCGGGGTCCAGGATGCCGTGCTCGATGGCTTCCTGCACCCAGGTGTGGTCGGTTGTCAATTGCCGGATGGTGTCATCGCGTATCAAATATATGCGCGAATCCCCAACTGAAATGGTATACAACCGGGAGCCAATGATCCAGGCGCAAGCGCATGTAGAGCCCATGCCTTTCTGGCTAGGATCGCCCTCTGCCAGATCGCTAATCCTCTGGCTGGCACGCACGAGAGCATTGGCGAGGGTCTCCACCGGCTGGCTTCCATCGCTATCGGCGACAGCGGAACTTATCGTCTCAACGGCGATTTCAGCTGCCACCTCCCCAGCCCGGTGCCCGCCGATCCCATCGGCGACGACCGCAACCAGGGATGGCAGGTTCTTTTCGCCTTCCAGCCGGTAAGCTGAGACGCCATACCGGTCCTCGTTGTTTTTTCCGCTCATACCAGGATGGCTGATCGCCATCACATTGAGGTGGGCGCGTTCAGCAGGAATCACAGTGAGGTCTCCTCACCTGCATGCCCATTGCCTGCTACGGGCATCTGGGTGATCACAGGCTTGCTGGTGTGGTCAGGATCCCGCAAGGTGAAGCGGAAGCCAACCCGGCCAAAATGGATCAGGTCTCCATGGTGCAAAACCTGACCACCGTCGTGAACCAGGAGGTAATTGATCCATGTCCCGGCTACCGAGCCTTCATCACGGAGGCGCAGGCTGTTATCGGCTTCGCGCAGCAATCGGGCGTGGAGCCCCTCGACAGATGGGTCATCCAACAAGACACTCGCCTGGTTAGGATCCATGCCAAAGGTGAGCTCATCCATGAAAATTGAGATGGGCGCCTTCCGCTGCCCTTCACCTGCCTCGGAGAGCCAGGAGAGGTGTGCAAGCGCTTTTGGATGCAGACGGCGCTGCGGCCACTGCAGGCGGTTCACCCAATCCGGCAGACGCCGGCTGGTTACTTCCTCCTTCAAACGCTCAGCCAGAGGTTTGGCAGCCAATGCTACCCCAGTTCCAGGTCTCCTGCCTTTACGGATTCTTAATTGCGGCATCAGTCGCGGATGGATGCGACCGGACAAAACCAAGCCTAATAGCACGCCTGCAGCTGCCAGCACTACCCCCAATCCTAGCAGCATTGGCCAGCGGAGCAGAAGCCCGCTGAGGACATTGGGCGCCGGCAATTCGACATTCACGAGCACGGGCAACTCTATGCTGGTACCTTTCAACCCCAGGTTATCCACAACCTCAACCTGCAGCACGTGCTGTCCATCAGAGGTGTACTGACTGAGATCCCAAACGAATTTCTCAAAGGGAGGCGCGGTATTCTCGTCCACAAGCTTCCCGTCAACATAGAGGGCGGTGCGCTTTAGCGGGCGCGTACGCCCATCCGGGAAATCGACCAGCACCTCCAGATTGTGCTCACGCGGGAATAGCTGCGCAGCCTCAACCGGTTGAAAAGCATTACGCTGCCCGGGAGGCAGTGCGCGTTGTACTTCGGGGGATGGTGAAAGGAACGCCGGCTCTGGAGGTTGCAGATCGAATTCGAAATTCACTGGCTGGGCAGCAATCACTTGATCGCCGTGGCGGACTTCAACCGTTAGCTCTTGCGGTCCACCGTTGGTGATCTGCAATTCATAGGAGATAACGTAAACATCGCGCAGCTTACTGAAGTATTGCTCGAGGTCGGGCAATTGCTCATCCCCCGAAAAAGCAAAGAACTGCCCGCCAGTCTGATCCGCCAGTGCGGAGAGCTGGGTCACTGCCGGGCTGGAGATCGCATCGCTCGAAGCCACCACCCAAATGTAGATACTCACCTGTTGCTGGACAGCCCTGGAGAGCAGCTCCTGCAAACCAAAGGAGATATCGCCTTGTGGGGGCGAGAGAATCAGCAAGACGGCACGTTCCATACCTGGGCGAGGCGAAGCATCAGCAGCCAGGTCGATCGCACGCAACAAGACATCCAGCCCGGGTAAGGCGGTTTTTAGATCAGGTTGATAAGTCTCAAGAGCGGAGATGAATTGAGCGTGATCAGCGAAATGGGTCAATTCGGGACCGCCGGTTGCCAACAGGCTCAAGTCGTCCAGGGTAGAACCCTGGCGACCTCTCGCCCAAGAATAAAGCGCTTCGAGGATGAACTCATACCGCGAAACCCCCTGGCTATTTCGAATGGCGAATGGCGCACCTGGGCTCAAGGCAAATACAATCTGCGCGCCCGGGCGGATCTCCTCCAGCTCAACCAACGACAGGCTGCGACCGTTCTCGATGACTTGAATCTGCGTGGACTGGATACCGTGGATAAACTCTCCCTGGGCGTCATTCACATCCAGGTACGCACTGATGCGTGGAAAGGTATCGGTTTGCGGGGGCAGGATGACAGCACTGGCAGCGCTCTGGGCGCTGGCGGTCGCCGTTAGGACGAGCAGACCGATCAGCATAAGAACGCTCCAGCACGACCGGACTGGCATGCATGAATTCTAACACAAACGATTAGTCACCAGAGCGCAAGTAGCTTATAATTTATTCATGCCTACCCCGTTCTATCATTTGAGCTTGGCAGAGGAGCTGCTCAAAAATCCGGGCCTGCCCGAGCATGCGCGCCAGCACCTGAATGCCCATCGGGGGGCCTTCCTGTTCGGCAATACTGCCCCAGATGTACAAGTGCTCACCCGGCAGGCTCGCCAAGATACCCATTTTTTCGACCTGCCGTTGCGCCAGGGCGTTGTGCCTCCCTGGCAAGCGCTTCTCGCTAACCACCCAAGCCTGGCGCGGGCGTCGGCATTGCCCGCCACTCAAGCTGCCTTCGTCACGGGCTACCTGTGCCACCTGCAAGCCGACTTGCTGTGGGTGGAGCAAATTTTCGTGCCCGTCTTTGGATTGCGCAGCCGCTGGGAGACATTTGCCAGGCGGCTCATTCTGCATAACGTCTTACGGGCCTACCTAGACCGGGGAATCATCCCATCTCTGACAAACGGCGTCTATTCCGGCCTAGGCGAAGCACAACCTCGCAACTGGCTGCCTTTCGTGAAGGATAAGGCATTGAGCCAGTGGCGAGACTACCTGGTAAGCCAGCTCCAGCCCGACGCCTCCATCCAGACCATCGAAGTATTCGCTGCCCGACAGGGCGTGCAACCCGAAGATTTTTACCGCTTGATAGACTCGGAAGCGGGCATGGAGAGAGAGATCTTTACGCACGTCTCTCGCCAATCTCTCTCCGATTACCGGCAGCAGCTATTGGAGTTGAACTTGCAACTCATTAATGCATACCTCAGCGATCAAGCGATTCCGTCTAAGGAGTACTCACTATGAAAGTGATCGATAATCCTAACTTCTCCAGCAAGACATCCCCACCTGGAAAGCTGGATGAGATGCTCGGCTCCCTCCGCCTCGGGCGCACCTGGTCACAGGACATGGAGGCTCAAGAGGGGGTGATCGTTGCACTCGACAAAGCCCTGGACGACCGCTACATCATGGTACGCAATGTGACCCTGGAAGGGTTGGAGATCCCTATCCCACTGATCCTGGTAGGACCTCCGGGAATACGCGTAATCTATCCCAGCGCAGGCAAAGGGGTCTTTCGGGCAAAGGGCGATGTTTGGGAGCAGATGGAAGAGCGGCACCAAAATTACCGCACCGCGAACCCAAATTTGCTTACACGAACTGAGCTGATGAGCCAGGCCGTGGCAGCTTTCCTGTCCTCGCGCGAACCGCTAGCGATTGAGATCCAACCTGTGCTGTTTTTCTCGGATCCTGGCACCCATGTGGATGCGGTCCGGCCCTCCGTGCGCATCGTCTTGATCGATGGACTCGAGCGCTTCATCGCAGGCATGGTGCAAAGCCGGGTGATGATGGAGAAGGAATTAATCGACAAAGTCGTGGCGCTGTTCATGAAATCGATGGGGATCACGGAGCGAGACTTATCCCCCTACCCAGAACGGGATGCTTTCTCTTTTGCTGATGAGCAAGATGCTACTCAGGATTCAATTATGGACCACCTGCCGCGCGGCGAAAGGCTGGTCACCACGCTCAACAAGATTCCTTTCAGCGGTCGCCAGTGGTTTGTGCTGGGCTGCATGATTGTTGTGAACATTGTTATCCTGGTAGCTTTCGTCCTGCTCGTGCTGCTCACACCATGAACCGCGAGGGTAGAGATTGACCCAGCCTTTTCTCTCAATAGTCATCCCAGCTTACAATGAAGAGAAGCGGCTGCCGAAAACCCTAGAAGAGGTGTTTGCATTTCTCCAACGCCAGGAGTATTCCGCAGAAGTGCTGGTGGTGGAGAACGGCAGCCAGGACAGCACATTTTCGGTGGCACAAGAGTTTGCCGATCAGTGCAACAACCTGATTGTGCTCCAAGAAACCCAGCGCGGAAAAGGCCTGGCTGTTCGGCGCGGCATGCTCGAGGCTCGCGGCGCTTACCGCTTTATGTGCGATGCCGACCTGTCCATGCCAATCAACGAAATCAACAGCTTTCTCCCCCCGGTGTTACAAGATTTTGATATTGCGATTGGCTCGCGCGAGGCAGCCGGCGCCACACGTTTCGATGAACCGGAGTACCGTCACCTGGGCGGTCGGGCGGTCAACACCATGATCCGCGTGCTGGCACTGCCCGGCTTGCACGATACCCAGTGCGGATTCAAGTGCTTCCGCGCCGAAATTGCCGAGGAACTGTTTGCTCTACAAATAATGACCGGCTGGTCATTCGATATCGAGCTGCTCTACATCGCCCGCCAGCGTAAGTACCGCGTGATTGAGATTCCCATCCCCTGGTATTTCAACCCCGAAAGCAAGCTGAACGTGGTGCAGGATGCGATCAAGATGGGCCTGGACATCTTCACAATCCACCTGAACAACATCAAAGGTAAATATGACTCCAAGGTTTGACCGGGGGCTACTCCCCGATGCGCCGGACTTCCAATTTGAAATGGAGTTGTGGCAGACGGGCTGCCGGTATATCGCTGGAATCGACGAAGCTGGACGCGGGGCGCTGCTCGGCCCTGTGGCAGCTGCTGCACTAATCTTCCCCAACGATCCCGATTTGGGCGAACGATTAGTTGGGGTGCGCGATTCTAAGGAGATGAACCCTGCAAGCAGGACTTTTTGGGCGGAAAAGTTGAAAAGCCTGTGCCGGGCGTGGGGGGTGGGCTTCGCATCAGCAGAGGAGATCGATTCCCTGGGCATCATCCCAGCAACGCGACGGGCAATGTGCCGCGCCATCCAGAACCTGAGCGTGCAACCAGACCACCTATTGGTGGATTACGTAAAGCTGCCCGAATCACCCATCCCGCAGACCTCGCTGGTCAAAGGGGATGCCCGCTCGCTAAGCATTGCGGCCGCCTCCATCCTGGCAAAGACTGCCAGAGACGCCCTACTCTGCGAGCTGGATGCACAGTATCCAGGTTACGGTCTGGCGCAGCACAAAGGCTACGCCACCGCCGCCCACCTGAGCGCCCTGGAACGGGTAGGTCCTTCGCCCATCCACCGCCGCAGCTTCAAACCCCTGACACAGCAAAAACTGCTGCCCGATATCCAGGTCTGAAATGGGCTATTACCATCGATTTGCGATAGGAGGGAAAAGAAACGCAAACACCAAAAAACCTTCCCGAGGGAAATTCTAATCGATTGCCGGCACGGATTTCACGGATTGCACAACGTTCTTATTATGGCTATCCGCTCCGATCCTATCCAAAATAGCTATTACATACCAGGCGGGGAAAATGGATACCCTTATTTTTCCAAGGACTCTCTTGCGGTTCTTCGCAGTGATTTTAATTGCGCTCGCCCTGTCGATGCCAAATTGGGCAGCAGCGGGCACTGATGTTGACGTTACCGCCGCTCTTGTCTGGCCTTCGACGCTTCTTGCCTCACAGACGGCTTCATCTTCTGGAATGCTCAAGCCATCAACCGCATGGCATACTTTTTATGGCTCGATTGAGATGGACGAAGGCTGGAATATGGCGCTTGACGAGAGCGGCAACGTGTACCTAACCGGCTACAGCCGGACAGGCTGGCTGGGAGAGGGGGCTAGCACACCCCTGCATCCGCACAGTGGCAACGACGACATACTCGTGCTCAAGCTGGATGCCGGCGGTACCTACCAGTGGCACACCTTCTACGGCTCCAGCGGTGCGGATTATGGCATTGGCATCGTTGTTGATGAGGACGGCGATGTCTATGTAAGTGGGTGCAGCGATAACACCTGGAACGGGGATGGCGATGTAGCTCCCCTCCACCCGCGCAGCGGCTTTGCCCAAGACCTGTTTGTAATGAAGCTCAACAGCAACGGCGCCTACCAATGGCATACCTTCTATGGGGGAGGCAGCACGGACTCGGCCAATGCCATTGCTCTGGACGGGATGGGGGGTGTTTTCGTGGCGGGTGAAGCTTTCGGAACCTGGCAAGGAGATGGAGGCGCAGAACCTCTCCACCCTGCTAGCCAGAGCCACGAGATCTTTGTGATGAAACTGGACGTCACTGGCGCCTATGATTGGCACACATTCTATGGCGCTTACCTGTTCGACGAGACAATGTCGTGTGCTGAGAAAGCCTATGCCCTGGCTTTGGACGACGCCGGCTACCTTTACATCGGCGGAGAAAGCTTTTGCTCCTGGCTGGGAGATAACGATGAAGAGCCGCTGCACGCGCACAGCGAAGATTATGATTGGGTGATCCTGAAGCTGGATCCCGACGGGGGATATGAATGGCACACCTTTTACGGAGCGAACGATTCGGATACTGGTTTCGGGATCGGTGTTGACGCAGATGATTATGTTTACCTGACAGGCCAGGTTACAGGCACCTGGCAAGGAGATGGGGATACCAGCCCAATCCACGCTGCCAGCGGCATGATGGATATCGGCGTGATCAAGCTCGACACGAACGGCGCCTACCAGTGGCACACCTTCTACGGTAGTGCGGTGAACGACACCGCCAGAGGTCTTGCCCTGGATGTAGCAGCCAACATCTACGTTGCAGGCTCAAGCATCGACTGGCTGGGGGATAACTCCCAACCACCGATCCACGCGTACAGCGAAGGATATGATCAAGTCGTGCTTACGTTAGCACCTGACGGAGCATTCCGTTGGCATACCTTCTACGGATCGAACTCCGGCGACGCTGGTTACGGCATCGCCGTGGATGAAGACGGACCTGTGTATTTCTGCGGTGTGAGCCAATATACCTGGCTGCGGGAGGGGGACGCCGAACCGATACACGCCCACTCGGGATGGATCGATATCAGCATCGTAAAGCTGGATGAGCGACTGGTATACTTGCCATACATTGCAAAATGATCCCGTGTCAGATGGAGATAATATGAACTCTGCCAAAACACACCAGGCGTATGGCCTGTGGGATAGCCCCCTCACGCCCAGACGCACGTCGCGCAGCCTGCGCCTGATCGACGCCTTGTGGGACGAAAGCGGCGCCCTGGTGTGGCTGGAGGGCAGGGGAGAGCGCCGCGCACTGGTGGTCCAGCCAACGGAAGGCGATTCTCGCCGCGACCTGAACAGCGAATTCTCAGCCAAAGCCAAATTGGGCTACGGCGGGGGTGATTTCGGCGTGGGCCGCGGCCAGGTTTATTTCGTGGATGGGGCCAGCGGGCGCCTTTACTGGCAACCGCTGGATGCCGGACAAGCCAAACCCCTCACGCCTGCCTTCGGCTCCGCCGCGGCCCCAAGCCTCTCCCCAGATGGCAGGTGGCTGCTCTTCGTGCACAGCTACGAAGAGAGGGACAGCCTGGGTATCATTGATTCAGCCGGGGTAATGTGGCCGCAGAAGCTGGTCTCGGGCGATGATTTCTATATGCAACCTGCCTGGCACCCAGACGGGCAGCGACTGGCGTGGATCACCTGGAACCACCCCAATATGCCCTGGGATGGCACGCTGTTACGCCTTGGCGAGCTGAACATCCAGCAGGACGGCCTGCCCCGTTTGAAGAGTGTTCGCACGCTGGCTGGGGATGAGAACACATCCATCTTCCAGCCAGAGTTCTCACCCGACGGTCGATCCCTTGCCTATGCATCCAACTCAACCGGCTGGTGGCATGTGTATCTGCATGACCTGGAGAGCGGTGATACGCGCCAGCTCACCCAGGGCGAAGCGGAGCATGGGCTGCCGGGCTGGGTACAGGGCATGCGCACGTATGGCTTTTCCCCAGATGGGGATCGCCTATATTTCATCCGCATGCAGGCAGGCTACGCCACGCTGTGGCAGGCGGATGTGGCCTCGAGCCAACTGGAGCAGGTGGTACTGCCCGAGAAGTACACATGGCTGAGCCAGATTGCTGTCTCGCGCAAAGATGGGCAAATTTCCCTGATTGCGTCCGGCGGGTGCACTCCTGCGCGGATTCTCGTGCTTTCTCCTGATGGTGAATTGCGCATCGCTGCCCGCTCGGAGGCGGAGGACCTGCCCGAGGTGGTTTACGCATTGCCTCAAGCAATTACCTGGAAAGGGATGGATGGCGGCGTTGCCCACGGAATATATTATCCGCCGCAATCCGAGACCTTTGAAGGGGTCGGGCTGCCGCCGCTGATCGTCATGGTACACGGCGGACCCACCAGCCAGCGCACCGCCAGCTTCGACGCCGATGTGCAGTTCTTCACCAGCCGCGGCTACGCCGTGCTGCTGCCCAACCATCGCGGCTCAACCGGCTACGGGCGTGCGTACCGGAACATGCTGCGCGGTAACTGGGGCGTATTCGACGTGCAGGATTCGGTCAGCGGGGCGCGCCACCTGGTGGAGCAGGGTCTGGTGGAGGCGAAGAAGCTGGTGATCATGGGCGGCAGCGCAGGCGGTTTCACCGTGCTGCTGGCGCTGGAGCAATACCCCGGCACCTTCAAAGCGGGTGTAAACCTGTATGGCGTCTCGGACCAGTTCGACTTCATCGCCGGGGGCACACACAAATTTGAAGCCCGCTACAACGACAGCCTGCTGGGACCCTATCCGGAGGCAGCCGAGATCTACCGCCAGCGCTCACCCATCTTCTTCATCGACCAGATTGAGGACCCCATCGCCGTGTTCCAGGGCGAGGACGATGTGGTCGTGCCACGGCGGCATTCGGATGCGGTGGTCAAATCGCTAGCGAAGCGCGGCGTGCCGCACGTCTATCACGTTTATGCAGGGGAAGGGCACGGCTTCTCCAAGCCAGAGACTATTGAGCACTACTTCAGCGAGGTGGAGAAGTTTTTGAGGCAGTATGTGGTGCTAACGTGAGGGGAGAGGGAAATTGCGTCGGTCAAGTAATGCCAATTCCCCCTGCTAAATGCCTTTGCCCCTGAGCCTGCGCCATGCCAGAATGACTATGCCAAACAGCAGAATTACGAAGCTGGCTGTGACCAGGACCCACTTCACCAGCGTAAAATATCCCGCCAAAGTATCCACAACCGGCGTCAGATCAGGATAGCGCGCCATCACCAGTGAAGTTGATAGGTTCTCAAGGTAGTCGAAAAGCGCTCCGAAAAGCGGTACAAGATTGGCGCGCTGCCACAAGCTCGCCGGCGGGAACGCCCTGAAGTACACCCAGCTGATTCCTGTGACCAGGAAAAATGTATACACCACAGGCCAGACTAGATCGAAGGTGAACCTGGCCCGGACGTACGCATCCCGCCCTTGCTCTCCGTACGACTCGGCCATTTGATACAGGTCGTCAGCGGTGTAGAAGAACGACAGATCGGGCGAGCCCGCTCCCCCATTCTCCGCATTCGCCTGGGACGCCTGACCGGGCAGCACCAAGGCGGTGAAGAGCAGGAAGATCAGCAGGGCGGACAGGGCTACCCAGCTAGTTGAAATCCGGCTGATCCATTTGGAGTACATTCGCAACATCTTTCACCATATTCACGGCAGCAAATGGTAGTATACCAGTCTGGCAAACTCACATAGCCTTAGGATAAATAAATCTTACCAATTCCCAAAAGTTTGGTTAAAGTAGTGAGGCAGGTAAAAGGTTCGATAGCTTGTATCCAATTTTCCCGATATAAATAGATCTAATATGATAAGATTAGGCGCATATTCCTTGAGGGATTATGTTTAGGGAGGTCATTCGTGGATAATTTGTTGGTATTTATCGTTAAATATTTGTTTGATAATGGAGTAATCCCTATCGATTTTGGCGGAGCCATCAGTCTGGCTATTCTAGGGATTATGGCGTACTCTGCTGGCAAAGATGACAAATTTTGGAAAGACCTTGGTCTGGTGTTGATTGCGGTCGCAGTGATTGGTAGCATATTCGTCGCAACATTTCGCCCTTGATAGCCTGCTATACCGCTCGGTACCCAGATAATTTTTATTACCTGAACGCCCCCGGCAGCGGCTTGTGCTTTTGCTTTTCGATCTGCTGCCAGGTCCCTAAGAAGGAATCAATTTGCGTGCCGAAGGCCATCCAATCGGGCACCAGCAATACCAGGCCGAGGCTGCGCCGGTAAAACATTTGCGGAGCGAGGAACAAACGTAGATAGGTCATGGGAAGCGGGAAACTGCTCAACTCCAACACAATGGCTGTCTTGCCATAGAATGGCTCCAGCAGCCGGCGTTGCGCCCAGGTAGCGCTCTTAGGGGGATAGATCTGTGAAAACTCAGATGGATGCGTGCTGAGCACGCGCCGGTAGGAGATATTGGTGCGCAGGAATGGCGTCACCAGGCGGATATGGTCACGGTACGGCTGGACGTAAGCCATGCGCCGGGCAAGGAGGGCAAACAGGCTGAACCCTAACGCTATCACCGCTCCCGCAAGCAACAACACATCTATTTGACCATGCAGGACAGGAGCGCCGGTCCACCATGTATAGCCCAAGAGTGCCCCAAGCAGCAAACCCAATGCCAGCGTAGAGCCCCATAAGCGGTCCATCACCCGCTCGTAAAGCAGAAGCCTGTGGCGCGAGCCAGAATTTTTGGCTTTCATGGCAACCTTCTTTGATCCTAAGCACACTTAACACATCGGACACCGAGCAGACAAAAAGGAGCGCATAAGATGTTGGATGGTTCTTCGTGCACTTTGTAAATCCTTCGTGTCCTTAGTGTTAAGAACCCTCCGTATTTGTCCTAAGGCGCGAATAGTAATCACACACATCTTTGAGTGGGCAGACGGGACAGTCAGGGAGCCGTGCCCGGCAGATCTCCCGGCCCAGACGGATCAGGTTCAGATGAGCGACGTAGTATGAATTGGGTTGCAACAATCCTGCCAGGTGCGCGTGGGCTTGCTCTACGCTCATGTGCTCCGGGCGCAGACCGAGGCGCCCGCTGAGGCGATAGATGTGCGTGTCCACCGGAAAGGCCGGCTTGTCTAACGAGAAAAGCAGCACGATGGCAGCGGTCTTAGGACCGACACCCTTGAAGCTCTGCAGCCAGGCGCTAGTCTCCTCGGGGGGCAGTTCCTTGAGGAAGTCCAGGTCCAACTTGCCACGCTGGGCGGTGATCTCACCGAGCACGGCCTGGATGCGTGGGCCCTTCTGGTTCGCCAGTCCTGCCTGGCGGATGGCGTCAATGATCTCATTTGCAGGTGCATCGCGCACCTGCTCCCAGGTAGGGAAGCGCTCTCTCAGGTTATCAAACGCCCGGTCGCGGTTTATATCATTTGTGTTTTGGGAAAGTATCGTCGAGATCAGCTCATCCAGCGGCGGAAGCGGGTTGCGCCAGCGCGGCTCGCCATAGTGCTCCAGGAGCCGTTGGTGGACAGCGAGCGCCTTGCTGGCGAGTAATGGGTCAGGTTCCATCACCGGTCCAGCTTGAAACAGGGGCGCGCCTGGCCCACCTCCAGCTTGCGCCAGTTGTAGACCGGAGAGACCAAGTTGTACCCTGGCAGCCCATCCCCCAACTGACCAAGCACACCAAGCTGGCGTAACACCTCCAGGACGAGGGCAGGGCGGGCGCGGGCTCTGAGGTCGCCATCTGATACTTTGAGCGCGATGCCCACACCCGGGGAGCCAGGAGTCAGGACTCCAGGCAAAAGAGCCAGGCCCTGATAGCCTTCCGCACCCGCCTTGGCGACAAGACGCCCTTCGTAGGCCTGCATGAGGTGGGTGTCGAAGCTCTCCGGTCCGCCTATCATCTCGGGGTGGGCTGTCATAGCCTCCACGAGGACGCGGCAGGCATCCCGCCTGTGCTGTGGTTCGACCTGACCAGAATCAGGGTCGCTAAGGCGGGCGTACGCCAGGGCGGCGTTATAGAGCGGTACAGCGAAATTGGGAGCCGAGCAACCGTCAATGCCCACCTCTACATGCTCAACTGGCAAGTCGCACATCTCGGCGAAAGTGTGCAGGATTTCCTGTTGGATCGGGTGTGAACTACTGAGATAATCGGCTGTTGGCAGGCTTCTCATACGGGCTGATGCCAGCATGCCAGTATGCTTTCCGGAACAGTTGTGCCGGTTGGGGGTCAAGGCTTCGCCGCGCTGGCGCATGGACTCTACAGTGGGCTGGTGGTCCAGCGGGTGCACCCCACACTGCAATTCCGACTCAGACACACCCGTCTTAGCCTGCAGGCTACTGGCTACCTGCACGTGCTGGTCGGTGCCTGAATGGGAGGCGCAGAGCAGGGCGATCTCCTGCAGGCTGAGACCATATTGCGTGTGCCCATCCTGCTCGATAAAAGGCAATGCCTGGAAGGGCTTAGCGGTCGAGCGAAGGTAAGTGACTGCCTGGGGATCGCCATAGCTGGCGAGCATCCGCCCTGAGGCGTCGACTACTGCGATTGCGCCAAAATGCAGCGATTCAACGATCCGGCCTCGAGTGACTTCGAACACGGGCTGGTAATGTGAGGAAGACATAAGCGGGCCTACAGGTTAATTTTCAGATTCTTCAAACTCAAGCTGGTCGAGGGGGTTTGCTTGCCGGTAGACACGCGTGTAGTACTGGTAGAGACCGGATTGCATGCGCAGTGTGTATTGGTCCTGGTATTTCTGGGAATAGGGGGTTTTTTTTAGCAGCGAGTTGACAAGATTTTCAGTGGCTTCCGAGGAGGCATGCCGCTTTGCCAGGCGCTCCAGGGACCTATGGATGGCTTTCAGATATTTCTGCTGAGCGCGCACAGCATCCAAATTGATCATATTCCCCCGACCGCTTACGATGATGTGATTCTTGTAAGTCGAGAGGACATCGAGCGCTTCAATCCACGCAGGTAGATCGGCCTGCGCCAAAAATGGTGGCTGATTGGGCGTGACCGCGTCGCCAACAAACAGAACTCCGGCGTCTGGGATCTCCACCCAGATGGAGCCGGGCGCCGGACCGGGATGGTGGCTTAGCACGACCGGAGACCCGCCCCAATGCAGGGTCATCTGATCCGTGAAGGTGATATCAGGGGAGACCCAGCGCGTGCCAATGGCGTCATCGTAGGTCTCCCAGTCAGAGCCACTATCGTCCCCCTGACCTTTAAAGATCAAGGGGCGGCTGCGGAAGATTTGGGCGGTACTCTGGTGCGCTACAACGGTGCATTCCATGGCGCGAGTGCCCAGGGTACGGTCCAGGTGGGCGTCCAGCGACACGAGCAGCCGCGACGAGCCTCCGCGCAGGTTGATCAACGTCGAACGCCAGCCGCGTGAATCCTCCGGGCGCAGTGGCGCGTCGATCATGATAATGCCGTGTGGAAAGACCAGTGCGCCCAGGGTTACTCCCAGGTACGCATCTTCGTAGTAGATTCCAGGCTTTAATTGATGCATATAGTTTTGCGCGTGATTATTCGCTCTTTGTCGGCAGGGTAAAGCGGAAGCAAGCTCCTGCCTCAGGTCCGTCTTCCACCCAGATGCGACCACCGTGGGCTTCCACCGCCAACCGGCAGAACGCCAACCCAAGCCCTAAACCCTTGGGGCCACCTCTGCCGTGCAAGCGGGTGAACTTATCGAAGATACGCTCGCGCTCTTCGGGCGGTATCCCTGGTCCGAAATCTTGAACCCAAATCTGCACCATGTCCCCTTCCTGGCGCGCACCTAGGTAAATCTTGCTGCCTGCAGGTGAGAACTTGAGGGCGTTTTCCAGCAGGTTGGTGATCACACGCCGGAGCATATCAGCGTCCACCGGCACGTTAGGAATGTCCTCTGGGATCATCATGGAGATCACCTGGTTCTTGTTCTCCATGAAGGGCAATACAGTCTCATAGGCTTCCTGGGCTAATGCCCATGGGGAAGTCCCGGTCAGGTTGCCCAGCGATTGCCCGGCTTCGAGCCGGCGCATATCCAGGAGCGAGTTCGTCAAGCGCTGGATGCGTTCCGTTGAGCGGACAGCGATATCCAGCAAAGACTTCACAGCCGGGTCATTATCCTTGGGCACCATGGCGTCCAGGACGTCTAGGCTGGAAACTACGTTCGCCAGGGGTGAGCGCAGGTCATGGTAGATCATAGAGATCAGGTCATTGCGAAGGTTATCCAGGTTCCTGCGCTCAGTGATATCGCGCAGAATCCACTGCAGATTGGAGATGCCATCGATCAGCACGCTGCGCGCATAGACCTGGATCGGGACCTCGCGGCCGCCATCGGTTTTAAGGTTGGTTTCGAAGTAAATGGTTTCTCCTGATTTCAGCTTTTCATACTTCTCTCCCACCTGGGTAGTATCGACAAAATCAAAGCGACTTAACTGGGCTGCGCGCAGGGCAGCACGGTCCATGCCAACCATGGCTGCTGCCTGGCGGTTGGCCTCGAGTATGTTTCCATTCCAGTCAGTGATGAGAATGGAATCAATGCTGTCGTCGAATAGCTCACGGTAGCGCTGATGGGCAGCTTCAAGTTGCTCGAATACTTCAGCATGCCGGATGGCAGTGCCAGCCAGACCACCGATACCCGAGAGCACCTGTAGAGCGTCTGCATCGAACACACCATCCTGGGGGTTCAGAGCTTCGAGCACGCCAATGACATCACCCCGGTAACGAATGGGGGCGCAGGCGATTGCCTTGGTGGTGAAATTTGTTTTCTCATCAACGCCGGAGAAGAAACGCTCGTCTGTACTCACGTCCGGCACGATAACACCCTCGCCTTCCTTAGCCACCCAACCGGCGATCCCCTGGCCAAGAGCCAGACGAGTGCCCACAACGGTGGCGGCCTTCTCGCCAGTGGCTGCACGGAAGACGACTTCCTTGGTTTGGGGGTCGATTAGAGCCAGCGAAACCACCTCCACCTGCAAAGCGTGACTGATCTGCTCCAGAATGCGCTGTAAGACGTCATCGGTTTTGAGCGAGGCCGTGATCGCGGCTGAAGATTCTGCCAGGGCGGTCATGACCCGGGTCTGGCGCTGGCTTTCAGCATACAGGCGAGCGTTTAGCACAGCAATACCCGCCTGGTCAGCGATTGCTTGTACCAGATCGAGGTGCTCCTGGTTGAACGTGCCCGGCGTCGGGTGCACGAGGGTCATGACTCCCACCATGCGGTCGCGGGTACGGACCGGCGCGCTGACCGCAGATTTTGGACCCGTGCGGTCGGGTGCATCATCCGGACGGCGCAGCCAACGCTCGTCCTTGGATGTGTCTGGGATAAGCACAGCTTTGCTGTGACGGATGACCCATCCAGCCAGTCCGCGTTCGTAGGTTTCTCGCAGTTGTTGGGTGGTATGGTCTAGAAATAGTTCTCCAGCGACAATCGCCGAATCGACAGGCTGGGAGTTATCATCCAGTACGATGATACTGCCTGTATTTGCCCCCACGTTTTTCATCGACAGGATAAGTACGCGCTGAAGAACAGTACGCAAGTCAAGTGCAGCTGCGATCTCGCGACTGACGTTATAAAGCAGCTCGAGGGACGCTTGCCTTTTCTGGTACTTCGACTCCTGTTTTTCCAGTTTCAGTCTCATACCTACTTTTGAGTATAGCACAATTGTGGCTGTGGGAGAGGATGGCAGCGTTTCACAAAGTCGTAAGCCACGCGGGAGGATTGTCACACGAAACGCAAGCAAGAAATCACTTGCTTGCTTCAATTCGCGGCTCATAATTACACGCAAGCAATCACTTGCATGGATACCAAGGAGCTTCGAGCATGCCAACCAAACCGGGAATAGACACACCTCAGGAAGTCACCAGAGAGCGGATCATTTCCGCTGCCATACGACTTTTTGGTCAAAAAGGTTACTCGAGGTCAACCACTCGCGCCATTGCCAAAGCAGCCGGGATTAACGAGGTCACCCTTTTCCGGCAATTCGGCAACAAAAAGAATTTGCTCATGGCATGCATCGAGGCTTTCAACACCTCGGGGTTTTCAGCCAGGTTTGAAACACAGCTAAGCGGGGATTACTCAGATGACATCGCAATCATGGCAAACCTGGAAATCACGGAAACGATTGCGAACATAGAAATCTTGCGCCTGATGCTATGCGATGCGCGCAATCTCCCAGAATTGCGCGAAGCAATGCTGGTAGGGGGCCGCTGTAATTTGGCGCGCCTGAGCAGCTATTTCCAGAGGCAGATCGACCAGAGAATTGTCCGCGAGGATTTGCCTGCGGATATCCTGGCGCTGGCCTTCCAAAGCCTGTTCTCCTCGACAATCATTTTCGAGAATCTGTTTCAGGGCAGCATTTCTCCTCAATTCCCCACTCAACAAACCATCCGCCCGCTGGTCGATCTGTTCGTGCGTGGAACCCAGGCGGGGGATTAAAGGAGCAAAAACATGTTAAAAGCTCTCGTCATCATCCTGGCTGTAATCAGCGGTATCCATGGGCTGATCCACCTGATGGGCTTTGTGGCTTACTGGCCACTCGCACAAATATCTGAGCTTCCATATAAGACCAGTTTCCTGGGGGGACGCGTGAAGATCGGCACAGCAGGGGCGCGCCTGTTCAGCGTGATGTGGTTATTGGCTGCGCTTGGATTTGTCATCTCAGCTGTTCTGATGATTTTCAGCCGACCTGCATGGGCGAACCTGATGCTCGTTACCGTCCTGCTTTCGCTCGCCATAGGCATCCTGGATTGGGGAACGGCCTTCCGTGGCGCTTTGATCGATGTTGGTTTATTGCTGGTCCTGTTGGTTGTATTTGGCTTGCGCGTGCAGCCCGCGCCATTCCCGGCGTACCGGGCAGTCGCCTCGCCGGTCACAACCAGGCCAATTCCTGAAGGTCTTCCGGAGCCGGTGAGGCGTTTTTACGATGTCAGGCACGGCGACCAGGTGCCATTGTATACCTCAGCGGTTGTGAGCGGCCGCGGCACAGTGCGTTCTATGGGGATCACCTTCCCGGCTCGACTACGCTTCAGCCATATTGCCGGGCAGGATTACCGGCATTACATCGAGGCTACTTTTTATGGGCTACCCGTTTTCAAAGTGAACGAACACTATATCGGTGGGCACAGCCGCCTGTCATTACCTTTCGGAGTTGTTGAGAATGATCCTAAAGTAGATAGCGCTGCCAATCATGGTTTGTGGGCGGAAACACTCGGGTTTTTTCCATCTGTGTTAGTGACCGATCCGCGAGTGCGCTGGGCGGTTGTGGACAACACGACTGCGCGAGCACATGTGCCCTTCAGAGAGGATGAGCAGGTGTTGACTGTCCAATTCGATCACCAAACTGGCGAGATGTTGCGTGTGGAGACGACGCGATACCGGGACGAGAAAGTTGGTGTCGTACGCTGGTGGGGGGATATACGCTGGAGGGAACCCGAGGATGGAGAAAAGATTAAACTAGCTATCACGATAACCTGGGAGGATGAGGGAACTCCCTGGCTGATTGCCGAGGTTGAAGACATCGTGTTCAACACCGACCTGAGCGCCTATATTCGACAGACGGGCCCGTAAAGAAAATCAGGGATTAAGCAACGAAAGCAGGCAGATCCAACAAGAGGATATCCAATGCCTGGCGGGCGTTGACGTTGCGATCGATCAAGTCGAGGGTGTGCTGTAATGAGGCGGTCATGGTCGTGGCAGCCTGCAACCCCAGGCTGCCGGACAGGGAATCAATCTCTTCCTGGCGGTCCAGGTTGGTTATCGGTGTGGATGCACCGGAGGCACGCAGCATGACATCGCGCCACAACGAGAGCCAGGTCAGTAGTAGCTGGCGCAACTGCTCTTTATCCTTCGAGTGGCTCTCGGAATAAGCAAAGCGCTCCACACGACCCACGCCCAACAGGCGCTGATGATCATTGAGCCAGCCCTGTCGCAAACCCAGTTCGGCTGGCGACTTGTACAGGTGCAATGCCATCCCAGGCCTGCCGCCGGATAAATGCGCCAGGAATGCGGCTTCCTCGGAGGGGATCTTCCAGCGCGTATGCAAACCCTCCTGTACCATCTCAATGGATAACGGGCGCAGACGGACCAGCTCGCAGCGAGAGACGATGGTGGGGAGCAGGCGCTCAGCGCTCTCTGCGGTGAGGAACATGACCACCTGAGGTGGCGGCTCCTCGAGGGTCTTAAGAAGGGCATTGGCCGCGCTGGCGTGTGCCTCTTCAAAGCGCAGTAAAAGTGCAGCACGGTAGCGCGCCTCATAAGGAGACAGGGACAGACTACGCTGGAGCTCGCGCACCTGGTCCACTTTCAGCGTACCACCTACCTGGTCGGCCTCAACAACAGCAAGATCAGGGTGCTGCATGCGCTCGATGCGCTCGCAGTTGCGGCACGTACGGCACGGCTCGCCAGGTGACGGCGGCTCCTGGCAATTGAGCGCCTGAAAAAAACGCAGCGCCAGTGTGCGCCGTCCAATCCCTTGCGGACCAGTGAAAAGGTAGGCATGGCGGAATGTGCCCTGAGCGGCGTGCTGGCGAAGTAAGTCGACAGCCCATTGGTGCCCGAGGATGTCCCAACTCATGGGGTGATTGTAGCAAAGACAGGGGCGCTTGGCAATGGCGAGACGCACTTGAACCAAGTCAACTAAGCGCCTTTTTTTTGGCAGGATTATCCTTTCACAAAAATCAAGGGTACAATCAAGCGATGGATCTCCTCGACGGCCTCAACTCGCAACAACAGCAAGCGGTCCTGGCCGGGTTGGGACCGGTGCTGGTTTTAGCGGGTCCTGGCTCGGGTAAGACGCGCGTGCTCACCCACCGCATCGCTTACTTGATCGGCGCCATGGGTGTGCGCCCTTACCAGATCCTGGCGGTGACATTTACCAACAAAGCTGCCCGAGAGATGGAGAACCGCCTGGTGGGATTATTGGAACCAGGCAAAACAGTTCACCCCAACACTCCCCCCAGTGCAGGCGAACTCCCTCATAAGATGCCCAAACGCAGCGAGATGCCCCAGATGGGTACTTTCCATGCTGCCTGTGCCCGTATCCTGCGCCGCGAGGCCGATCATTTGCCCTTCCAGGCTAATTTCGTCATCTTCGATTCCGACGACCAACTCGATGTAGTCAAGACCTCTCTCAAGGAACTCAACTTAGACGATAAGCTCTACCGTCCCACGAGCGTTCACAGCGCCATCTCGAACGCCAAAAATGAGCTGTTGCTGCCGGACGATTATCCTGTGCAGACCTATCGCGACGAAGTTGTACGCCGCATCTACCGCCGCTATCAGGAGCTGTTGTTAACTTCCAACGCCCTGGATTTCGACGACCTGCTATTATGGACAGCAACCATGCTGGAGACCAATCCTGCGGTGCGCGATAAATATGCGCATCGCTACCAGCACGTGCTGGTGGACGAGTTCCAGGATACCAACATGGCGCAGTATACCTTGCTCAAGCACCTGGCATCTATCCACCACAATCTGTACGTGGTAGGAGACGTCGACCAGTCGATCTACGGCTGGCGGGGAGCTGATTACCGCAATGTGCTGCGCTTCGAAAAAGATTTCCCAGATGCCCAGGTGATCCTGCTGGAGCAGAATTACCGCTCCACCCAGAATATCCTGGATGCTGCCATGGGGGTGATCGACCGCAACCCACACCGCACGCCACGCCGC
The DNA here is from genome assembly GCA_963714425.1 of uncultured Chloroflexia bacterium. Taxonomy (GTDB): domain Bacteria; phylum Chloroflexota; class Anaerolineae; order Anaerolineales; family UBA4823; genus DATCYX01. Next base: position 52,054 of record CAVQOI010000015.1, on the reverse strand, counting down.
CTGTTTACCGATCGAGGTGATGGCGAGAAGCTGAGCTTCTATGAGGCCTACGACGATCGCACCGAAGCACGCTTCATCGTGGACACGATCGCAACCCAGGTGAGCGTGCAGGCTGCACAGCCGGGTGATTTCGCAGTGATGTACCGAACCAACGCACAATCACGTGTGCTGGAAGAGGCGTTTCTGCACGCCGGACTGGCTTACAAGCTGGTGGGTGCACAGCGTTTCTACGGGCGGCGCGAAATCAAGGACATGATCGCCTACCTGCGCCTGATCCACAATCCAAATGACGAGGTCAGCCTGACGCGGGTGATCAACACTCCAGCCCGAGGCATCGGAAATAAGACGATCCTAGGATTGCGCACCCAGGCTGGAAAAATGCGTCTCTCGCCGGCAGGGCTGCTGCTCGCAATGGGAGGCGGCGAGGCGGACGCCGAGGAGATGCAATCGATTACCGGGCGCATGGCTACCCCCCTGGTGAATTTCGGGCGCCTGCTGGCAGGCTGGCGCCTCTTCGCTCAGGATGCTACCCCGCTCAGCCTGATGGACCGGGTGGTGAGCGATATCAACTACCAATCCTACCTGGAGGACGGCACGGATGAAGGCCGCGACCGCTGGGAGAACGTGACGGAGCTGCGCCGCCTGGCGGCTGAATTCCAGGAGACCGGATTGGAGGCATTTCTGGAGCAAGTTGCCCTGGTCTCCGACCAGGATACGATGGAAGAGCGCATCAATGTACCCACCTTGCTCACCTTGCACGCCGCAAAAGGCCTGGAGTTCCCGGTTGTGTTCATCGTCGGATTAAATGAAGGGACGTTACCGCACAGCCGCTCCTTCGATGACCCGGAAGGGATGCAAGAGGAGCGTCGCCTGCTCTACGTGGGCATCACCCGAGCTAAAAACCGGCTCTACCTGACCTATTCACAGAACCGCAGCCTGTACGGCTATTCAGAGCCGATCGAGCCGTCGCGTTATCTAGAGGATATCCCATCCCATCTGGTTGATGAACGACAGCCGGTTCGCTCCGGAAGGCGGGCTGGCCGCGAACCTTACAGTTCACAGCGCTGGAAAGCGCCATCCCCGGCGAAAAAAGCGAGTATCGAACAGCGTTATCACCCAGGTTTGCGCGTGATGCATAACGTGTGGGGTGAAGGCATGGTGCTCAACAGCCGCATCCAGGATGATGACGAAATCGTGGATATCTTCTTCGAGAAGGTGGGCTTGAAACGCGTAGCTGCCTCTTTGGCTAATTTGGAAGTGATGGGATAAGAGGGAGGAGTGAGAGGAAAGAGATGACAAGAAGGGTATATCACCAGAAAAAATCGGCCTCACGATTCGCCATTCATTCTTCGCCCCGCTCCACTTATTTCTCTCCATTCTCAATTCTCTAATCTCAAATCCCAGATTATAATGTCCCTATGCCCATCCTGGACGCGCACTCGTTCGAGTTCATCAGCCGCAGCGCCGAGCAAACCCGGCGCCTAGGGATGCGCCTGGGCGCGCTATTACACTCTGGCGATGTGGTCTTGTTGACCGGTGATCTTGGTTCTGGCAAGACAACCCTGGCACAGGGCATTGCTTCAGGTTGGGGCTCTCTGGATGCCGTGACCAGCCCGACGTTTGTCCTGGTGAACGTCTATCGCGGTCCTGACGAACAGCGTATGCACCACCTGGATGCTTACCGGCTTGAAAACGCCCGCGAGGCCGCGGAGCTGGACATCGAGCCGATGCTGGGGAACGGGCCGCTGGTGGTGGAGTGGGCTGACCGCGTGCAGGAAGCCTTACCCGGGGAGCACCTGCTGGTCACGCTGCGCTGGATCGACGCTGACCAGCGCGATCTGGTTTTTGCGGCGCGCGGCAAGCGCTACCAGAACCTGCTAGCTACCGTCCGCAAACATTTGTTTGGGATCATGTGATGTTACTGGCAGTAGACACCTCCACACGGACAATTGGCCTGGCGCTATACGACGGCGTGCAGGTGTTGAGCGAATCCGTGTGGAAGAGTCACGACTACCATACCGTAGAGCTGGCGCCGGCGGTTGGGGATATGCTGGCGCGCTGCAATGTGTCAGTCTCCGACCTAAACGTGCTGGCTGTGGCGCTTGGTCCGGGATCTTTCACAGGATTGCGTATAGGACTGGCACTGGTAAAAGGCATGGCTCTGGCACAGCGCCTGCCGTTGGTGGGCATCCCCTCGTTAGATATCCTGGCATCCGCCCAACCTATCAATGGGGAACAACTGGCTGCGGTATTGCGCGCCGGGCGAGAACGCCTGGCGGTGGGCTGGTACGCACCGGCAGATGGTACATGGCAGTTGAAAAGCCGGGTTGAGGTGCTGACTCCACAGGAATTGAACCAGCGCATCCATAAGCCCACAGTGGTATGCGGCGAGCTGGGTGAAGATGAACAGCGACTGCTGGCGCGCAAGCACAAGAATGTTATCCTCGCACCTGCTGCCCAATCGCTACGCCGCCCTGCGTGGCTGGCAGAGCTGGCCTGGAAACGGTGGTTGGCAGGTAGAGTGGATGATCCCAGCACGCTCTCACCCATTTACCTGCACTACAAAGAATCTATCCCTGGATGATGGCAATTTCATCCGCAAATAACATGGACGGAGTTTACCTACCCACCCGTCGGTCGTCAAGCATGGCAACATTCAACCTCGAACCTTCAACCGCGATTCACATCCGCCCGATGCGTGAGGAAGACCTGGCTCAGGTGCTCACCATCGACCGGGCATCTTTTAGCATACCCTGGTCGGAGCGGTCTTTCCGCTACGAGCTACTCGACAACCCGTCGTCACTGTTGTTGGTAGTAGAGGTTGGAACACCTGACGGAGGCCGCATCGTGGCAGCTGCTACGGTTATCTGGCTCATCGAAGGTGAGGCGCATATTGCGACGATGGCAGTGGATCCGGAGTATCGCGGTCGAGGCATCAGCCGAAAATTACTGGCAGCCGGATTGATAGAAGCGATCCAGCGCGGTGCTCATCAAGCGACTCTGGAAGTTCGGGCGGGCAACGACATTGCCCAGGCGCTATACCGGCGCTTCCATTTCAAGGTTGCTGGGCGCAGGCCACACTATTACCGGGACAATAACGAAGACGCTCTAATCATGACCGCTGAGAACCTGGATAGCAATTATGTGAACTGGCTGGTTTCTGGCGCCTGGGACACCAACGCGCTATCCAGCGACGCATAGGAGGTGTACTTTTGAATTCTAAAGAGGTGTTGGAGCAGGTCGCCCAGGAGGCAGCGACGTGTACGAAATGCTTGCTGCATTACTCGCGAAAAAACGCTGTTCCTGGAGAAGGTCCCACTACTGCAAAGATCATGTTTATCGGGGAGGGACCTGGCTTCCATGAGAACGAGCAGGGAAGGCCATTCGTGGGCGCTGCAGGGAAGTTCCTGGAGGAATTGTTAGAGAAAATCGGCATGAACCGGTCGGAGGTGTTCATCACCAATGTGGTTAAGTGCCGCCCACCCTCTAACCGGGACCCAATGCCTGAAGAGCTGGAGGCTTGCAATGACTACCTGGAGCGCCAGATTCAGGCAATCAATCCGAAGGTGATCGTCACTCTGGGTCGTTTCTCTATGGCGCGCTACCTGCCCAATGCCAAGATCAGCGATGTGCACGGACAAGCCATGACCTTGCGCGGCCGCCTGGTGGTGCCCATGTACCATCCTGCGGCAGCTCTCCATCAGGGTTCGCTCAGACCTGTTATTGAGCGCGATTTCGCCTTGCTCCCAGAGCTGATCTCTCGGGCTGGCGATGCGCCCGAGATTGATGAAACGAAATCTACAGAGGATAATAACCAGGCGACACAACTCAGCCTGTTTTAGATGAGAGGATGAATGAGTACAGTCAAACAAAATTTGATTGAGCAGCTGAAAGACCGCAGCGCCCGGGTGGCGATATTGGGCCTGGGTTATGTTGGATTACCACTGGCAACCGTGATGGCAGAGGCTGGTTTCAAGGTAATCGGGGTGGATCCTGACAAGCGTAAAGTAGATAGTGTGAGTCGCGGTGAAAGCTATATTAAGGACGTCCCCACCGAGCAAGTTGCCAGGCTGGTCAAATCCGGGCATTTGCAGGCAACCGCGGATTTCTCTGTGTTAGAGGACATGCAGGCAGTCAGCATCTGCGTACCGACTCCGCTGCGCAAGACCGGAGACCCTGACCTCTCCTATATTCTGGACGCCACTGAGGAGCTCGCAAATTACATCCACTCCGGCATGGTTGTCGTGCTGGAATCGACCACCTATCCCGGCACTACCCGTGAGATCATGCTGCCTCACCTCAACAACATCGAAGGGCTGGATATCGGCGAAAACTTCTTCCTGGCGTTCTCCCCGGAGCGAGTCGACCCGGGTCGTGAGGACTGGACCACATTAAACACGCCGAAGGTGCTAGGTGGGATCACACCCGATTGCACTGAAGTAGCTTCGATGTGGTACGGGCAGGCACTTCAGAACGTGGTTCCAGTCTCCTCTGCTGAGGTCGCCGAGATGGCCAAGCTGCTGGAGAACACGTTCCGCATGATCAACGTCGGGCTGGTCAACGAGATGGCGCTGATGTGCAGTCGCCTGGGCGTGGATGTGTGGGAGGTGATTGACGCAGCCGCTACCAAACCCTTTGGGTTTATGAAATTCACCCCTGGCCCTGGCTTAGGCGGGCACTGCATCCCCATAGACCCGCTCTACCTGTCCTGGAAGCTGCGCGCCCTCAAATACACTGCTCGTTTTATCGAGCTAGCCTCGGAGATCAATACAGGAATGCCCCGCTATGTGGTTGGCTTGGTGCAAGATGCGCTCAATGGTAAGGGAAAGGCGCTGAAAGATAGCCGGGTCCTGGTGCTGGGTGTGGCCTACAAACCCGACATTGACGACTTACGCGAGTCGCCAGCCCTGGATGTGATCGGGTTGCTGGAACAAAAAGGCGCCCGTGTCGCCTACCACGACCCATACATCCCGTCTGTGAGCCACGACGATGTTGAGATGGAATGCGTCCCGGATTTGATGGAGGCAGTGCGAGCCGCCGATTGCGTGGTCATTGTCACCAACCACTCCAGCTATGAGTATTTGGCGATCCTGGAAGCGGCAAGGCTGGTTGTGGACACGCGCAATGCCCTCGGAGATACGGGGAAGAACCATCCAAAAGTTGTAAGGTTGTAAATGGGAACCTATCTGCTTACCGGCGCTGCAGGCTTTATCGCCCACCGAGTAGCTAAGATGCTGCTTGAGGAAGGGCACCACGTTGTGGGTGTGGACAATATGAACGATGCCTACGATGTGCGCCTGAAAGACTACCGACTACGATGGCTGGAGAGCCATCCTGCATTTAAATTTTTCCGCCTCGATATCTCTGATCGCCAGAGCTTTATCCGCCCGTCAGCGGTACTCGACCATCGGTACGATGCGATCATCAACTTGGCGGCACGTGCTGGTGTGCGCCAAGCAGTCATCGATCCGTGGGTCTACGTGGACACCAACATGACTGGCACGCTCAACCTGCTGGAGTTCTGCAAACAGAGGAGCATCCCAAAAATCATCCTCGCGTCTACCTCCAGCCTGTACGGCTCGGACGCGCCGCTGCCTACCCCTGAGGATGCACCCACCGACCAGCCCCTTCAGCCTTACGCCGCCAGCAAGAAAGGCGCCGAAGCCATGTGCCACGCTTACCACCACCTGTATGATATCGACGTGACGGTGGTACGCTACTTTACCGTGTACGGGCCCGCGGGACGCCCGGATATGAGCGTATTCCGTTTCATCAAATGGATCACTGAAGGGCAGCCGCTCAGACTCAATGGAGACGGCACCCAGATGCGCGGCTTTACTTACGTTGACGACATCGCACGCGGGACAATCCTGGCACTCAAGCCGCTGGGGTACGAGGTGATCAACCTGGGCGGGCATGAGTGTGTCCAAATGAACGATCTGATCCACATGCTGGAGGATGTGATCGGACGGAAGGCGAGCATCGAGCGCTTTCCGACCAACCCAGCTGACATGTTCGCCAACTGGGCGAGTGTGGAAAAAGCTGGACGGCTCCTAGGTTGGGAGCCCCAAGTATCTCTACGCCAGGGGATCGAGCGCTCCGTAGAATGGTACAACTCCGAGCGAGAGTGGGCGCAAGACATCCATATGGACTAGGTAATAATGAAGAGGCGTGATGCGTGAGGTGATTCTGTCGCAGTGCGACTCTACCCGCCCATCACTTCTCACCATTCAATGTCCTCGACTCTCAAATCTGCATGTTCTCTCATCTGAGCCGCCTCCTAGATAATCCCCTCATGCGCCGGATGCTGCGCAATTCTGGATATCTGTTCAGCGCAACAGGAGTGACAGCTTTCCTCAGCATGCTGCAGAGCATTTTGGCTGGGCGGCTGCTGGGTGTGGCGGGGTTCGGAATCCTTGGTGTGATCACCATGTTCGCCAGTGTGATCAACAAGCTGGCATCCTTTCGCATGGGGGAGCTGGTCATCAAGTATGTGGGGCATTACACTGAGGTGGGTGAGAAAGAACGCGCGGCAGCAGTTTTTAAAGCAGCGGCGCTGGTCGAGATGGTCGCCTCGCTTATCGCCTTCGGGCTGATCTGGCTGCTGGCTCCGCTAGGGGCGCGCTACCTGGCGAAAGACGCCTCAGCCCAGAGCTGGTTCATCATATACGGGCTGATCGTGATTGCCAACCTGATTGCTGAGAGCTCCACTGGGTTACTGCAGCTCTTCGACCGCTACAAGCGTATGGCTGCCTTGAATGTGGTGCAAAGCCTGGTGACACTATCCATCATCATCGTCGCCTACGTCACTGGCGGAGGCATGTTCCAAGTATTGCTAGCCTACCTGGGCGGCAAGGTGATCGGCGCAACCGGCCTGTCGATCGCCGCGCTGAATCGAAGCGACGCGCCGCTGGGAGTGGGGTTGGTGGCGGGTATCCCTGGGAACGCTGCGAACCCAGGCTCGTGAGCTGGTGGGCTTCGCGGTGAACACAAATATCAGCGCGTCTCTCTCCTTGATCAACAAAGACAGCGAGCTTCTGTGGGTTTCGTTCTTTCGCAATCCGCTGGAAACGGGTTATTACAAGACAGCCTTAGCAATCGTCAACCTGGTGCAACTCCCCATCAGCCCGCTCCCCCAGGCAACCTACCCGGAGCTGTCCCGGCAGGTAGCCCGTAAAGACTGGGGTGGTATGCGCATCTTCCTGCGCAACGGCTCGATCCTGGCGGGCGGCTTCACGCTGGTGGTCTCCCTGGGGTTGCTCTGGCTGGGACGCCCGCTGATCCTGCTGCTGTATAAAGACCCTGAATTCCTGCCGGCTTACCCGGCACTGCTCATCTTGCTGGTAGGCTTCCTGGTTGCCAACACATACTATTGGGCGCGACCCGCCCTGCTGGCGTTGGGTCTTCCGGACTACGCCACGCGGGTCAATGTGCTGGTCACGTTGATCAAAGTCGCGGGTGTGCTGGTGCTGCTGCCGCGCATCGGCTACCTGGGAAGCGCCATTATGCTGTCGTTCAGCTATATTCTGGGCATCACCTTATCTACGCTCAAGGCGCGCGCTGAGATCAAACAGCGCATGACCAGCTCGGTCGGCACAGACGAGCAACCGGTTGGAGAACAGCGGGCATGAAGATCGGCATGCTGGTGGATACGTATTTGCCGATTTTAGGCGGGGCAGAAGTGCACGTGCTGGAGCTGAGCCGCGCCCTGAGCCAGATGGGATATGATGTCTCGATCTGCACAGCTGTCCCGGATTCCCCCACCCATCCCCCCGGCCCCCTAGAGAGGGGAGGGGCTGGGGTGGGGGGTAGGACAGACTCTTTCCCGGTAGTGCGACTGCCGGGGTTGAAAGGTGGGAGCTGGCGAGCTCTGCTGCATCTCCCCGAGGCGCTTCCCGGGCTGGTAGCCTTCGTCCGGCAGGTGGACATCGTACACTGCCATTATTCATTCTTACTAGCCGCCTTGGGCACGTTGCTGGGTCGCGTGTTGGGCAAACCGTCCGCCGTCACCCTGCACGGGCTGGGCACGCTGGACTCGTCGGTGGGGCGCTCGCCGCTCTACCGTCTGTACCGTTATATCTCACTCAAGCTGGCAGGCACAATCATCGCCACCAGCCAGGAGATGCGGGATGTAGCACTACGCTTTGCTCCTCCTGAGCGAATTGTCGTGATTCCCAACGGTGTAGACACGGTGGCCTTTTCCCCGGCGCCACCTGCCTCCGAAACGGATGAAGTGGTGATCCTGAGCATGCGCCGCCTGGCGCCCAAGAACGGCGTGCAGTACCTGGTGGAAGCGGCTCCCGAGGTGATCGAGGCAGTGCCGCAGGCGCGCTTTTGGGTGGCTGGAGAGGGGAAGCTGGAAGCGCACATCCGCCGGCGAGTGGGGGAACTGGGCATCGAGTTGCATTTTGTTTTTTTGGGCATCGTAGCCCATGAAAATGCCCCCCAGGTTTACAACCAGGCAGATATCGTCGTCTTCCCATCCAGCGCTGAATCAACCAGCCTGGCATGTCTGGAAGCTATGTGCACCGAGAAAGCCATCGTCGCCAGCGGTCTGACGGCTTACCAGGAGATGCTGGGCAGAGAAGGCGAGCGGGGTGTGCTCGTGGCCCTTTTCGACCGGGAAGATTCGGATTACAACGCCCCGCCCAGCCTGCCCCAGGCGCGCATCCATGCTTTGGCGCAGGCGATCATCGACCTGGCAGGCAACCCACAGCGCCGTAGCCAACTCGGGCAGGCGGCGCGGCGCTTTGCGGCAGAGCATTACGACTGGACGAGCATCGCGGCCAAAACCGCACGCATTTACTCCGAGGATACGAGATGAGGATCGCCATGGTCGCCCCAACACATCTGCCGGCGCGGCGAGCCAACACCATGCAGGTGATGAAAATGGCACAGGCGCTGGTCGGCCTGGGGCACGATGTGCGGGTTGCTGCGCCTGGGCGACCGACGCAACCCGTCACCTGGGAGGAGCTCGCCCATCTGTACGGTCTGCGTGAGCAATTCCCAGTGGAGTGGCTACCGGCAATCCCGGTTTTGCGCCGTTACGATTACGGCCTGCAAGCAGTGGGTTGGGCGCGGCGGATCGGCGCAGACCTGCTGTATACACGACTGCCACAAGCCGCAGCCTTTGGCAGTATTCTCGGAATAGCCACCATCCTGGAGTCCCATGACATTCCATTCACATCTGCAGGAGCCTGGCTCTTCCGGCGCTTTCTAAGAGGCCGGGGTGCGCGCCGCCTGGTGGCGATCACACAGACCCTGGCTGATGATCTGGCGGAGCAGCTGGAGGCGCCGCCAGCACCTTTCACGATCATCGCCGCAGATGGGGTTGATCTGGAACGCTATAGCAATCTCCCCGATGTGCAGCAGGCGCGCCTCGAGCTCGGGCTGCAAGTTGACCGCTTTACGGCTGGCTACACAGGGCACCTGTACGCCGGGCGGGGTATCGCATTGATCCTAAAGATGGCTCAGCGCATGCCAGAGATGGGTTTCTTGCTGGCTGGCGGCGAGACGGGTGAAGTTGAATCGTTGCGCCAGACGGTCGAGGCAAGCGGCCTGGAGAATATTCATCTGCACGGCTTCATCCCCAATGCTATCTTGCCGCGCTACCACGCGGCTTGCGACGTGCTGCTGATGCCATACCAGCGGCATGTGGCAGCTTCCTCCGGAGGCGATATCTCGCGCTATCTCAGCCCGATGAAGCTCTTTGAATATCTGGCAAGCGGCCGGGTGATCCTTTCCAGTGACCTGCCCGTCTTCAGAGAGGTGCTCTCACCCGAGACGGCTGTCCTCCTACCCGCGGACGACGTGGAGGCGTGGGTGAATGCTCTGCAAGCGCTACAGGATGACCGGCATACTCGCCTCGCGCTGGGCGAGCGAGGACGCCAGCACGCAAGTCACTATTCTTGGGAAGCGCGTGCCAAAAAAATATTGGATGGCATCGATTGAGGAGCCCAGAAGTAAGCGAAGGCATGCGAAAAAAATTGGGATACAATCCCGTTCAAGGTTTCAAGACATGATCCTGGGATTGCTATGACAACGGTGTGGATTGCATTTATGCTGGTCTCTTTGCTTGGGCTGGCGACCCTGGCGGCGGGCTGGCTGCTCACACGCAGAGAAGCGGTCCCGCGCTGGTTAGTTTGGCTGGTCTTGGGAGCGGCGCTGCTGCGCTTGGCAGTAGGTATCCTGTGGTCCATCACGCTTCCAGCTTACGGCTACGGTTCGCCTCCAGAGCGCAATGGCTACGTGATGGCGGACGCTCACGAGCGCGACCGCACCGCCTGGGAGCTCGCCAGCTCTGGGAAACCGCTGAGTAAAGCCTTCGAGGGCGGCTATCGGAAGGCCGACCAGTACGGAGGCCTGCTCTTCATCAGCACTTTGATTTACCGCTTCACGGGCAGCGAGGAGCACCAGCCCCTGCTTATGGTCGTTCTCACTGCCGCTTTCTCGTCCCTGGCTGTCCTGTTTGCCTGGGCATTCACGCGCCGCCTGTGGGGTGATCCTGCTGCCAGGCTGGCAGCCTGGGGGTTGGCGCTGTACCCGGAGGCGGTGCTGATCGGCAGCTCCCAGATGCGCGAGGCGTTCCTGGTCACGCTGGCAATGGCTGCCTGCTATGGGTTGCTGGTCTTTGGGCAGGAGAAACGCTGGGGCGCCCTGGCGCTGGCTGCAGGCGCATTGGGATTGTGCCTTCCGCTGTCGCCTCCCGCGGCGGCTCTGCTCATGGGCGTGCTGGCGCTCCAATCTTTGGGCATGCGCTGGGGGTCGATTCGCTTGAGCATCCGCCAGCAGCGCTGGATGCTGCCCGCCCTGGTTGGATTGGTGCTGGTCGTGCTGGCAGGCCTGTGGCTTGCGCTGCGGCAGTTTGCGCCGGAGAACATCACCACGCCACTGGGGGTCATCGGCTACTGGGCGCGCAAATCCGCCGAATACCAGGCGCATCTAAGCGAGCGCGCCTCTGGGTGGGTGCAGAAGATATTCGACAGCACGCCGGAGTGGACTCATCTGCCTCTGCTGGTTGTATATGGAGTGGCGCAGCCTTTCCTGCCAGCAGCTCTCTTCGATATCACCGGCGCAGTGATCTGGCAGGTCATCGCCATCTGGCGCGCAGCCGGCTGGACGCTGCTTCTACCTTTCCTGGTATATGCTCCCTTACGCTCGCTGCGCCAGACTGGGGGACTGGAACGCCTCCTATCCCTGGCTGTGTGGCTGGGGATCCTGGCTGCTGCCTTCCGGGGCGGCGGGGACGCCTGGGACAACCCGCGCTACCGCATGGTCTTTGCCGGACTGCAGATCGCCCTGGCAGGCTGGGTCTACGTAGAACAGCGCCGCCAACCGGACCCCGGGCTGCGCCGAGTACTGGTCGGCGCAGGATTTGTCCTGCTGTGGTTCGTGCCCTGGTATCTTCGGCGCTACACCCACCTGGATTGGCCGATCGGCGATGTGTTCAAAACCCTCGGGCTAGGTCTGGCAAGCGCGGTGCTGTACTGGATATGGGATTGGGTGGGGGAAGAAATGAAAAAACTGAGGCAAATTAACACAGATATGAAAGACCTCTAGGGTATGCTCAAAGGCATCCCTCCTCACATTGAGCAGGATCCAAATGGTTAAATATTGACTTCGAGAGCAATTCCGGTGTAAAGTATACAACAGAGGCAGGGAGAGCATGTGCCGCAATATTAAGACCCTTCGACAAATAGAAGCACCCCCCACCGAGGAAGAAATTCGCCTGGCAGCGCTGCAGTTTGTGCGCAAGGTGAGCGGCTACCGTAAACCGTCACGCCTCAACCAGACCGTCTTTGACCTGGCAGTGGAGGAGATTGCCGCATCCACGCAGAAATTATTGGACAACCTGGTGACCCGCACTCCTACCTCAGGCTGAGGCCTGGGCAAATCGCGGGCACATTCTATTCATTTCACAATCCGGGAGGAAACCATGGGTGAAAGTGTATACAAAGTCATCACGCTGGTTGGCACCAGCACTGAATCATGGGAAAAGGCAGCCACCGCGGCGGTGGAGATGGCATCCAAAAGCCTGCGCGAGTTGCGCGTGGCTGAGGTGGATGAGCTGGATATGGTGATTGAGGACGGCAAGGTACGGGCGTACCGCGCCAAGGTCAAAATTTCATTTAAGTACGAAAGAGAATAATCGGGGAAAAGCCTTAACGCGAATGACGCTAAGCCAGCGAATGGCGCGAATATCAGCAACTAATTTCGCGCTTATGTTCACGTTCGGCAACCCTGCATGCAAACTGAGGATTCCCCCCAGCCCCGCTCCCCAATGGGCGGGGAGATAGAGGCCGCTTTTATTCCCACTCAATGGTGGCAGGCGGCTTGCTGGTGATATCGTAGACCACACGATTGACACCACGCACCTCGTTGACGATGCGATTTGCGATGCGCGCCAGCAGGTCATAAGGCAAGCGCGCCCAGTCGGCGGTCATGAAGTCCTCGGTGGTGACTGCCCTCAGGGCGATGGTCTCCATATAAGTACGCTGGTCCCCCATCACCCCCACCGATTGCACCGGAAGCAGAACGGCAAAAGCCTGGGCTGTGCCGCTCAATTCCGATATTCCAGCAGTTGAACTGCTGGAATATCGTCCCTCGGAGCCCATTCGCAGCAGCCCCTCGCTCGACAACTCATCGGTCAAAATGAGATCGGCGTGGCGCAAGCGCTCCAGGCGCTCGGGGGTCACTTCTCCCAGGCAGCGCACCGCCAGCCCCGGACCTGGGAAGGGCTGCCGCCAGACCAACCCATCAGGCAGACCCAGGGCTACCCCGACCAAGCGGACTTCATCTTTAAATAAATAGCGCAGTGGCTCAACCAGCTCGAACTGCATGGTCTCGGGAAGACCGCCTACATTGTGATGGGTCTTAATGCGCTGCGCCTGGGCCCGGTCGGGGGCGCTGGACTCAACCACGTCGGGGTAGATGGTGCCCTGCACCAGGAAGCGGGGTGCACCAAGCTGGCGTGCCTGGTCTTCAAAGATACGGATGAAGCGCTCGCCAATGATGCGCCGCTTGTGCTCAGGATCGGTCACGCCTCGCAGGGTGCTCATGAAGCTCTCCACAGCATCCACAGTGACCAGCTCAACGCCCAACGTGTCTTGCAAAGCCGATTGTACCTGGGCAGCCTCGCCATGGCGCAGTAATCCAGTATCCACGAAGACTGCGACGAGCTGCTCGCCCACGGCGCGCTGCACCAGGGCAGTTGCCACGCTCGAATCCACGCCGCCGCTCACCGCCGAGAGCACCATCTCTCCGCCCACTTGCTGGCGGATACGCTCCACAGCAGCGGCGATGATCGATTCCGGCGTCCACTCCGGGTGCACGCCGCACACATCGAGCACGAAACGCCGCAGGATCTCAATGCCTCCCGGGGTGTGGTGCACCTCGGGGTGGAACTGCAGCCCGTAATAGCCGCGCTCCAGGTCTCCCATCGCAGCCACGGGGGAGTTATCACTGCTTGCCAGCACGGTGAATCCCTGCGGGGGTTGTTCGATGCGGTCGCCGTGCGACATCCACACTGCCTGTGAGCCATCAGGGATCAGCGGGTTGGAGACCAGTGATTCAACTCTGGCAGGACCATATTCTCGCTGGGAGGCAAGGGCGACGCGCCCACCCATCGCGTGGGTGAGCGCCTGCATGCCGTAGCAGATGCCCAATACAGGCAATCCGCTCTTGAGAATATAAGGCAAGATACGTGGGGCATCGGTCTCATAGACCGATGCCGGCCCGCCAGAGAGAATGAAGCCACTCGGTTCGAGCGCCATGACACGCTGAGGATGTGTATCCCAGGGGAATAACTCGCAGTACACCTGCAGCTCACGCACGCGGCGGGCGATCAGCTGAGCATATTGGGAGCCAAAGTCAAGGACAGCGATGGAGTTCATATCAAGCGTAAAGATAGGAGTCAGGAGGGAGCATAAGCTCTCAACTCCATATTGAGTCAGTCCTCTTCGAAGGTTATCTGATCGCCCTGCATGGCTTTGACGCGCGCCAGCGCTTCGATGGGCACGCCTAATGGAGCCAGCACCTGCCGCCCGCCCTCGAAGGTCTTCTCTACCAGAGCACCGATACCGACGATGACCGCCCCAGCGATCTGCGCCAGGCGCACCAACCCCTGGATCGTTGCTCCGCTCGCAAGGAAGTCGTCGATGATCAGCACGCGCTCCCCACCCGCCAGAAATTCCGGCGAGACGATCAGCTCGACCATACGCCCTTTTGTATGGGATGGAGAAAGGGTCAGGTACACCTGGTCTGGCATGGTAATGGGCTTGCTCTTGCGCGCGTATACCACAGGCAGCCCCAGATGCTTGGCGGCTGCGATTGCCGGGGCAATGCCGGAGATCTCGGCAGTGAGCACCTTCGTGGCGCCTACCCCTTGGAAGCGGCGGGCGAGCTCCTTCCCGCAGGCTTCCATCAATTGCGGGTCGACCTGGTGGTTGATGAATCCATCAACTTTCAGGATGCCATTCCCCAGGTTCTTCCCCTCGCGCAGGATGCGGTCTTTGAGTGCTTGCATTGGATTGACCTCGCAATATATTATTGTTCGGGGAGAGAGTTCCATTGCTCCCACAACGCTACTCCCCCCTGGTTAAGGTGGGCCATCGCATCAACAATCGTAGCCAGCAACAACTCCCGCCCTGCGTCACCATCGTCACAAAATACGCCCCTGGCTGGGAATAATCGTATCCCTTCAGGCGGATCGAGCAGTGGTTTGGTTTTGCAGATCGAAGGGCGGCATTGGCTGGCCTCCTTATTCTATCACCCAGGGCAGAATTGAGAGTATGTTAGAATCACGGGTAATGTTGGTGCTTGCTTCAAACTCACCCCGTCGCAGGCAATTAATGGCAGTAGGGGGATGGACGTTTACGCTCACCCCGGTAAATGTTGATGAGCGCCCCCTCCACGGAGAACATCCCAGGGAACACGTGCTGCGTCTTGCAGAGCGAAAAGCGCAGGCCGCGGTTGGGTCAATTTACGAACCGCCTGATATAGCCTCGATGGATTTAATCATTATCGCTGCCGACACGACTGTAGCGGACGGAGATAACATCCTGGGCAAACCGGCGGACGCGGCTGAAGCAGAAGGCATGCTGCGCCGTCTGCGCGGGCGCTCCCATCGTGTATATACCGGTTTGGTAGCCCTTCGCCCCGCGGATGGCGGTCTCATCCGAGATTACTGCCAGACCGACGTGCCCATGCGGGCATATTCCGACCAAGAGATTGTGGCGTATGTCGCCAGCGGAGACCCGCTGGATAAAGCCGGTGGTTACGCAATTCAGCACAACGGCTTCAAGCCAGTGGAGCGCCTGCAGGGATGTTACGCCAATGTGATGGGCTTACCGCTATGCCATTTGAAGCGAACACTAGACCGCATGGGCATGCCAAGCGAGACAGATGTCCCCCAAGCTTGCCAGGATGCGCTGGAGTACGAATGCCCAGTGCATGATCTGGTTTTGAGGGGCGAGCTGTAAACCGATGAAAATCCGCCACGGGCTTGTATTCCTCCTGATGTTTGCTATTGTTGGTTGCAGCCCTGCAACCACACCCGAACCCACACCCACCCAGGTGCCAACCTCTACGCTGGTCGATCCCGGAGTGAGAACCACCCCGGCTCCCGATGCTGGTGTGGCGGCGCGCGCCTTCCTTGACGCCTGGAAAGATGAACGCTACGGCGATATGTACGCGCTTCTCACTTCGCTGAGCAAAGACGCCATCAAACAGGAGGATTTCGAGAAACATTTCCGGGGGATAACCACTGAAATGGCATTGAGCGGCCTGGAATATGAGATTATCTCATCCCTGGTGAGAGATACCGTAAATGCCCAGGTAGGTTACCGGCTAGAATTTACCAGCGCACTGGTCGGGGAACTGGTGAGAGAGACGCGCATGGATCTGAGCCTGGAGCAAGGCGAATGGCACGTAAAATGGGATGACACACTGGTAATGCCTGAGCTGGCAGGCGGCAACTACCTGGGAATGGAACGCTTTACACCGGCGCGAGCCAATATCTACGACCGCAACGGTCATGCCCTGGTTGCCCAGGCAGATGCCACGGCGATCGGCCTGATCCCCCTCCAAATCTTTCCAGACCAGCAGGAAGAACTGATCACCCGCTTGATCCGTCTGACCGGTCTGACGTCCGACGAGATTCTGGACCGTATCGAAAGTGTCCCAGAGGGCGCAGACTGGTACGTTCCGATCGGAGAGGTGTCTGCAGATGCCATCTCCAATAACATCAACATTCTCTCTGGCTTGAGCGGTCTTGTGCTGCAATCTTACCGGGCGCGCTATTATTTCGATGGCGGCGTCGCCCCGCACGTTGTTGGCTATGTGACCACGATCCAGGCAGGGCAGGAAGAGGAGTATCTTCGTAAAGGCTACCAGCGGGATGAGCGTATTGGACAGGCTGGCCTGGAGAAATGGGGCGAGGATTTCCTGTCAGGGACACGCGGCGGAGCGCTGTATGTCTTCAACGCCCTGGGACAGATTGCCACACGCCTGGCGGAGCGTGATGCCGAACCTGCCCAGGCGATCTACACCACCCTGGACCGTGATTTCCAGCAAGCTGTAGAGAGGGCGATCTCAGATTTTCGAGGGGCGATCGTGGTGATGGAGCGGGATACCGGGCGCGTGCTGGCAATGGCGTCCTCACCGGGTTTTGACCCCAACGCCTTCGAGCCGCAGAACCGCAACTTCAGCTACCTGCTGGAGGAAATCTTCAGCGATCCGGCGACCCCGACCTTCAACCGCGCTGCCCAGGGACAATACCCGCCAGGTTCGACATTCAAGGTGGTGACCATCGCGGCCGCGCTGGAGAGCGGCTTATACAAGCCAGAGACCACCTATGAGTGCGGCTACCTGTTCACCGAGCTGCAAGGCATCACGCTGAACGACTGGACGTATGAGCACTTCCTGGAGGATGGAGAGACAATACCCAGCGGCCTGCTGACCCTGCCAGAAGGGTTGATCCGCTCGTGCAACCCGTACTTCTGGCATATTGGTCTCGATCTGTTCAACCAGGAAAGGAAAACCGCCATCGCAGACATGGCGCGCGGCTACGGATTGGGCAAGCCGACGGGCATTGTGGGCATTGACGAAGCCGCCGGAAATATTCCCGACCCGCAAAGCCCGGTAGATGCCACCAACCTGGCGATCGGTCAGGGTGAGACGCTGGTCACACCCCTGCAGGTGGCAGCTTTCATGGCTGCCCTGGGCAACGGCGGCACGCTCTACCGCCCACAGCTCATCGAGCGAATTGCACCGCCGGACGGCCCCGCAACCTTCGAATTCGAACCCGACCCCACCAGCCAGCTGCCCATTAGTCCAGAGAATCTGAAAGTAGTCCAGGATGCCATGCGCGGCGTGGTCGTTAGCACCAAGCCATATGGCACAGCCTGGCACCGGTTTACGGGTCTAGATATCAGGCTGGCCGGCAAAACCGGGACGGCACAATCTGGTTCGGGTGATCCGCATGCCTGGTTCGCCGGCTACACCTTCGAAGAGCGACCTAACCAGCCAGACATCGCAGTTGCGGTCGTTGTCGAAAACATTGGTGAGGGCTCGGATTACGCCGCACCGATCTTCCGCCGGGTAATGGAGCTATACTTTTATGGCCGGCCTGCCCGACTATACCCGTGGGAGACGGCTTTCTACGTGACACGTACCCCCACCCCTGAAGGTGAGGTAATTGTCACCCCTGAGGAATAATGCAGCATAATATATTCGATTTGCAAATTGATACACCATCTACCCCACCATGTTGATTTTGTGTCGTGACAGATGCTAACCGGCTTAATAATTAAAACACAGTCGGGGTTCTACACGATCGACACGCCTGCCGGGCAGCTGACATGTACGCTGCGCGGTGCATTGAAAAAAGGACCGCGCCGGGGGGATGTGGTTGCTCTAGGGGATCGCGTGCGCCTGACACCTCTGGAGGAGGGCACAGGCGTGATCGAAGAGGTGCTCCTCCGCAAGCGCATGCTCACGCGGCTTGCTCCCAGACCGAGCGGCACATACCAGCAAATAATCATTGCCAATCCAGACCAAGCGATCTTCGTCTTCTCCTGTGCCAATCCAGCACCACGCTTCGGCATGCTGGATCGCTTCCTGGTCATCTCCGAGAAACAGGGTATCCCGGCGCGTATTGTCGCCAACAAAACCGACCTGGTGGGTCTGGATGCGGCTGGAGAGATGTTCGGGCTTTATGAACCCCTGGGCTACCCAGTGATTCTTACCTCTGCGCTCACAGGCCAGGGTCTGGAAGCGCTGCGCAGCTGCCTGGCTGGAAAGATATCGGTATTTACTGGACCATCTGGCGCGGGGAAATCCAGCCTGCTGAACCTGCTATTACCAGACGTCCATCTAGAAGCGGAGGAGGTCAGCCGGGCGACGAGCAAAGGGCGGCACACTACGGTGGTACGCCAGCTCCTTCCCTTGCCTGGCGGCGGGTATGTTGCCGATACCCCTGGCTTGAAAGCCTTGGCATTGTGGGACATCACCCCCGAGGAGCTGGATGGATATTTCCCAGAGCTGCGCCAGCTGGTGGCGCATTGCGCCTTCAGCGATTGCACCCACATCCACGAACCGGATTGCAGTGTGCGTGAAGCTGTTGCGCGCGGCGATGTGCATCCCAATCGATACCAGGCTTATCTTAGAATGCGCTCAGGACAAGAGGAACTCGAGTAGTTGGTAAGTACTGTACCCTCCATATTAAGACTCCGAGCTCTACTATACGAGAATTTTTTCTATGGGTATAATTACCCCTTGTATCCTCCTCTTTTCACCTGATTGAACCATTTGATCTAATATTGAGTATTAAAATATGGCAAAGCTTGTATGTTTTCCTACCGTTATCGCCGGACGGAGAAACTAGTATATGACTGATCTCCCAGATCGGAACCTGGTTATCCAGATGCAGCAAGGGGATCTCGAAGCACTCGGTGTGCTTTACGATCGGCACCAGCGTTTGGTGTACCGGACAGCTTTGGGGATTCTTGGCGACGTGGACGCAGCCTCGGATTTATTACAGGATGTCTTTCTTCGCTTGCATCGCTTTGCCTACAATATCAATCCGATGCTACCACTTGAGCCGTGGTTATACCGTATGACTACAAATCTATCCTACGACTGGATCAAGCGAAGGAAACGCTGGCCACGCCCCCTCGGCGACCTGGCCGACTGGCTTATCAGTACAGGGAAGAATCCGCCGTACGATAGAGTGGAAAAGAACGACGAGTGGTATCAAGTTCAGCTTGCGATTGCTGATTTGGCATTGCATCAAAGGGTCGTTGTCGTTTTATATTATCTGAATGATCTATCGTTGAATGAAATCGCCGAAATTCTGGAGGTACCTATCGGCACCGTGAAATCTCGCCTGTATTACGGCAGGAAGGCGTTGAGGACAAGCCTTGGGCTGCAACAGGATATCCAACCCGGCTTCCAACTCGAGCGATCTTAGAATATATGCTATGACAAATCGATCGGACGATTACCTAACCAGGATCCTAAAGAAGTGGGCAGATCAGGACGAACCTCCTGCCAGCGGCAAGAGGCGCCTTCTCCTACTTGCCTCAACGTGCTCATCGCGTGTCATTCACACACCTTCCTTTCCCAGGTATGAACGCCAGGCACACATCCGTGCGGATCATGGACAGCACACAAACCTGGCGATTGATGTATTCCAAAACTCGTGGCTGCTCAGGTTTCATAAGGCCTGACGTCCAGCATGACTATAAAATCAGCTGAGGATCTTAAGGTTACCTTTTGAAGAATTCTTTACATCGACTGAAAATCTTTCCCTGGATAATCCTGGTACTTATCCTTATGTCCTGCTCAATTCCGAAAGCCCCATCAAATCTAGATGCAGTTTCAACACCGACAATCCAAGAGCCAACGACAATTCCTGCCACGTTCGAGCCCACACCCGTTCCTCCGCGACTGCTGGCCATCTGCCTGGCACAAGAACCCCAATCGCTGTTCCTCTACGCCGATTCGTCTTCGGCGGCTCGCAGTGTACGCCAGGCGATTTACGATGGCCCAGCCGATCTGCGAGGTTATGCGCTCCAACCGGTATTACTGGAACGCATCCCAGACTTTGCTAACGGAGATGCCCTGTTGGAGCCGGTGCAGGTGTTGAGCAATACACTGATCGTCGATAGTACGGGGATGCTTGTAAACCTAATTGCAGGAGTGACTTACCTCCCGTCAGGTTGTAGCCAGGTGGGTTGCGCCCAGGTATTCGCGGGGGATGAGGTTGCAAGCCTAGACCAGCTTGTCGTACGTTTCCGCATTCGTCCCGGCGTGTTGTGGAGCGACGGCGCCCCACTCACCGCCAGCGATTCGGTTTACTCATTCAACGTGGCTAAGGACATATACCCGCAGGTGCACCCCGACCTGATCAATATCACCAACTCCTATGTGGCACTGGACGACCTGACAGTTGAGTGGCGCGGCCTGCCCGGCGGAATAGACCCTGGCTACCAAACCAACTTTTTTACCCCGTTGCCCCAACACGCCTGGCAGTCCTTTTCTTCCACGGAGCTGCTCACGGCAGAGGCCTCCAACCGTTTTCCGCTGGGTTGGGGAGCCTACAGCATCGAAGAGTGGGCTCCGGGCGATCACATCACGCTACGCAAAAATATGAATTATTTCCGGCTTGGTGAAAACCTGCCTCATTTTGATAACGTAGTGTTTCGCTTCGTCGGGACGGGTGAAGCAGCCGTCGCCGCCCTGCTGGCGGGTGAATGCGACTACCTGGATGACACAGCTTTGAGCGATACGCCCAAGCAGCGCTTGCTGCAATTGCACGAAGAGGGTCAGTTGAAAGCCGCTGGAGAGCCGGGCATGGCCTGGGAACACGCGGATTTCGGCCTAGCGCCTGTTGACCCGGAGAAGCTCAGCCTATTCCAGGCAAAAGAGCTGCGCCAGGCGATCGCCCTGTGCATCGACCGTGAAGCGCTCGCGGGAAGCCTGTTCTATGGGAAGCCGGTAACCCTCAACACGTACTTACCCCCCGCTCATCCACTGTCCGAGCAATCGGCGCGGACGTACCCTTACGACCCGCAGGCTGCAGCGAGCATGCTCGCTGCGGCTGGCTGGGTGGATGCGGATGGTAATCCGGAGACACCGCGCGTTTCGCAAGCAGTCCCTGGACTACCGGATGGGAGCATCCTGACATTCACATACAAGACGATAGGCGGGGGCGATCGGCAGCAAGCAGCTGAGATGATCCGTGATAACCTGGCAGGCTGCGGAGTCCAGGCTATCCTGGAGTTCGACGAGCGCGATGCGCTGTTCGCGCCCGGACCGGATGGTCCTGTCTTTGGGCGACGCTTTGACATGGTCCAGTTCGGCTGGCCGGTTGCCACCGAACCTGCATGCTTCCTTTATACGTCCAGCGAGATACCAGGACCGTACCCGCAATTTCCCAAAGGCTGGGGCGGCGCCAATGCCACAGGATATAACAATCCGGCCTTCGATGAAGCCTGCCGTAGAGGGATGCACTCCTTTCCAGATATGCCGGAGTACGCCCAGGCACACCGCCAGGCGCAATCTGTTTTTTCCGAAGATCTGCCCGTAATCCCGCTTTACGTCCACTTGACCTGGGCCGCGATGCGCAGCGACCTGTGCGGTATCGACCTAAGCATGCCCGTTGAAAACAGCCTATGGAACCTGGAGATATGGGATTATGGCGAGGGCTTAGCCTGTGAGTAGCAACTTGACTTTTTATTGGGATTGTGTTAATCTTTTTCTCAGTGCCTTCGCATACCTACAAGGCTCGGTGCTTGATATTCCTAACACAAACTGGCGGGGATTTATTAATCGCGTAAAGGAGGTGGAGCGGTCTACAAGACGAGTATGCTAATCCATTTCGAATCACATTCAATCTAATATCTAAATTGGAGGAGAACAATGTTTAGAAACAAAGTCTTTATCCTGGTGAGCGTCTTGATTGTTGCCAGCATGGTGCTGGCTGCATGCGCCCCCCAAACGGTCGTCCAGACTGTGGTCGTCACCGAAGAGGTCATGGTGGAAGGTGAGACGGTTGTGCAGGAGAAGGTCATCACTGCCACCCCCGAGCCAATGGAAGAGAAACCCGCTTTCCTGGCCGCGGATGGCATGGTGCCCTGCCTGCCATTACCAGAAGGTATGGCCATCAGCCACACGCCTGTCGCCCAAACTTCAGCACCCGAGAAGGCCAGCGCTGCTAAGGTGTATGGCAAGCTTGAGGCTTCTTCGTTGCAGCAAGCTGGCAAGGTCTACCGGGTGGGCGTCTTTGAGGACGTGACCAGCCTGAACTTCTTCCAGGCCAACGGCCCAGACAACACGGTATGGAACAGCTACATGCTGCCCAAGCGGCTCTCTTTGTACACCCTTGCGGACAAGATCTTCACCTTCGTCCCCTGGGTGGCCGCCGAGCTACCCCCCCCATTGGCAGAAGAGAATGGCAAGTGGGTCACTACAGTCAAGATGCGCGAGGATGTGACCTGGTCAGATGGCACGCCGCTCACCGCCGCGGACGTGGCATTCACCGAAAATGCCATCCTGAAATTCGGCATCATCAGCGGCAACTTCCAGGACTGGGCAGATGGCAACTTCCTCGAGTTCAGTCGAGGCAGTGGATGCCTACAACGTTAAATTCATCTACCACACCAAGCCGGGCCTGGCGCGCCACGAAGAAGGCGCATTGGGTGCCCCAATCCTGAACGCGGCCTATTGGGAGCCGATTGCCACAGCCGCTGCTGCGCCGATCGACGCCCTGGGTGCAAGCCCAGCCGAGGACGCCCTGCTCGCCGCCCAGGCTGAAGCCCAGACAACCCTGCAATCGCATGTACCCGAAGGTGAGCCGCTGGCTGGCGCTTTTGTCAATCCGACATGGCAAACCGGCGCGTTCGTGCAAGCTGAGGCGAAATCCGATTACTTCGCGACCGGAATGACCTATAAAGGCTACGCTAACGGCGCCTACGAAGACAGCAACGGCTTCACATCCGGCACTCCGGAAGGCGATCCGGTGGTCGACACTGCGATCGGACCGTTTGTGGACAGCGTGGTCTACTCCGTATACGGTGCACAGGATGCTGCCATCCTGGCGCTGCGCAATGGCGAGGTAGACTTCGTGATCAACCCGCTAGGTTTGCAGCGCGGTCTGTGGACTGGCTTGCAAGGGGATGCCAACCTGACCACCATCGCAAACTCGGTGAACGGCTTCCGCTACCTGAGCTTCAACAACCGCCGCCGCCCGATGAACGACTGCTCGTTCCGCCAGGCAGTGGCTGTGCTCATCGACAAAGAGTTCGTCACCCAGACCATCCTGCAGAACCAGGCCTTCCCGTTCTACTCCTATGTAGCGGAGGGCAACGCTTTCTGGTACAACGCGGATGTGCCCAAGCTGGGCGCGGGTCTGAGCCGCGAGGAGCGCACCAACCTGGCTGTAGCTATCCTGGAGCAGGCTGGTTACACATGGGAAGGCGATGTGAAACCCACCTGGGATGAAGAGAACCGCCAGGTGACCCAGGCAGGGCACCTGCTCATGCCGGATGGCACCCCCGTGCCCGACCTGAACATGCCCGCCCCCAGCCCCGGCTACGACCCGCTGCGCTCGACCTTCGCGATCTGGATCGAGACCTGGATGAACGAGTTCGGCATCCCGCTGACCGCCCAACTGGCTGGCTTCAACGTGATCGTGCCGATCATCTTCACCGAGCAAAACTTCGACATGTACATCCTGGGTTGGAGCCTGGATATCTTCCCGTCATCTCTGCGAGACTTCTTCGCGGAGGAGCAGGCGGTCGAGGACGGCAACAACGCCGGTGGGTATATCAACCCCGAGTTCGAGGAGCTGTCCGCCGGTTTGCTGACCTGCAACTCGCTGGAATCCTGTAAGGAGATCGCTGACCAGATCCAGCTGATTCTGGCAACCGAGACGCCGTACGTGGTCCTGTTTGACACCGGCATCCTGGAAGCCTTCCGCAGCGCCAACGTGGAGTATCCGTACACTGAAACCCTGAGCGGTTTGCAGTACATGCACCAGTTCGGCAGCTTTGGACTTGAGTCGGAAGTCCAGGTCAGATAATCTTTATCTCATACCTTTCAGCCATCACTGGTCTGTAAGGCCCAAACAAGGAGGGCAGGTCGGGTAGATCTGCCCTCCTCAATCTCTCCAAGTTTCTAGGAGTGATTCCATGAGACGTTATGTCATCCGTCGCCTCGCTCAGAATCTCGTCACCCTGTTTCTATTCCTAACCCTGGTCTACTTGTTGCTGGATGCCCAGCCTGGAGACTTTGGGAACATCTACGCCAGCGATCCACGCCTGACACCCACTCAGCGCCAGCAGCTGCGCGCCAACCTGGGGCTGGATCAGCCCGTGATGGTGCGCTATGGCATCTGGCTGGGAAAAGTCGTGCGTGGAGACTTTGGAATCTCCTACTCCAATTATCCCCGCAAGGTACTGGATATCATCGCCGAGCGCGCCCCGCGTACGGTGATCCTGTTCATAAGCATCAATATCCTGGCTTATTACATCGGATTCCTGATGGGCAAGATATTGGCCTGGAGGCGCGGCACTCGCTTCGAGTACGTGTCGACCATCGTCGGAGTGGGCTTATATACTGTGTTTGTGCCCTGGTTTGCCCTGATGATGATCTGGTTTTTTGCGTACACTTTGAAATTGTTCCCCATCGGCAAGTTTATCGACCCGATTGTGTGGCAAAGCGCACCGATGGATGCCAATGTCATCTTCAATCGCATGTTATTGACTGCATTCATTGCAAGCGTCATTCTCTTTTTCGTGGCGGCCTATGCCCGCAGATTGAACCCAGGCCAGCGCCGGCCGGCATTGTATAGCGGTATGGCTGTAATCCTGGTGGTTGCGCTCGGCTACTGGTGGTCGACCGGGGTAGGGCGCTACGCTCTGGATATCCTGCACCATCTCGTGTTGCCCATCTTTACCCTGGCTACGGTCAACTTCGCCGGGATCATGCTGCTGACACGCAACTCCATGCTGGAGACCCTGCGTGAAGATTACATCATGGCGGCGCGCGCCAAGGGATTGCCAGACCATGTTGTCCGCGATAAGCACGCGGCGCGCAACACCATGCTACCGGTTGCTACCTCGTTCGTGCTGGCAATTTCCTTCGTGCTGGACGGCGGCATTATCACCGAGACGATCTTTTCCTGGCCGGGCATGGGACGTACCTTGCTGATTGCTGCACAGGCTCAAGATATCCCCATGGTCATCGGAGCGCTGCTTTTTACCGGTGTCCTGGCGCTGCTCGGTCACCTGTTTGCCGATATCTTATATGCATTCCTGGATCCACGCATCCGTTACTCATAATGGCCTCTGGAGGTAAGAAAACATGACAAAAATAACGGATGCATCTCCCATGGAAGATATCCCATCCAGCGCAAGCGTCCTCTCTGAGGAAGAGATTCGCCGCGTGATGGAAATTCCCCTATGGCAGGTGCGTTTGCGACTGATGTGGCGCAGCCTGCGCTCCAACGTGGGCCTGTTTGCTGAAAACCCAATTGGTCTTGTAGGCCTGGCGCTGATCCTGTTCTTTCTTCTCTTAATGACGGCTCACCCAATCCTGATGCGCACGGTGTGGGATAAGAACACCTACGATCCTGTTCTTGGTTATGATACGAGGATCGATTTTCATCCTGCTGGCCCATCTATCACGCATATACTGGGGACCGACCCGCTCGGGCGCGATATCCTTAGCCAGCTCATGTGGAGCACCCGTTCTGCTTTCATCCTGGGATTGCTGACTGCGCTGGTGACCGTCTTCATTGCCACATCGATTGGCGCGATCTCTGCCTATTATGGCGGATTGATCGATACGCTGTTTATGCGCCTGGCTGATATCGTCATCATGACACCCTTGATTACAATCTTGATCGTGATGGCGGCATTATTCGATTTAACCATCATCCACCTGGCAATCATCCTGGGATTGCTCAGTGGATTCGGCGCCACAACCATCATTATCAAATCCCAGGCGCTGACCGTAAAAGTGCGCACCTTCATCGAGGCTGCCCGGGTGGCAGGGGGCAGCAATGCCCACATCATCATCAACCATATCATCCCCAACCTGATGCCTCTGGCATTTCTCTATATGATGTTTGGTGTGACCAGCGCAATCTTCATTGAATCGGTGCTTTCCTTTTTCGGCCTGTTGAACATTCGCATGTCCTGGGGGCTGATGATTCACACCACAGAATATTCCGGCTACCTGCTGGATATGTCCAAGTGGTGGCTGATCTTCCCAGCCAGCCTGTCAATTACGCTTCTGTGCGCCGCCTTCTACCTGGTGGGGCGTGCCTTCGACGAGATTATTAACCCCAGGCTGCGCAAGCGATGACAAACATAAACCATCCGATCATTTGTACGAAATAGGAGCTACTTCATTGGACGAGTACGTACTCAATGTTGACGATCTAACCATGCACTACAGCACTCGCGCTGGTGATGTCTCCGCAGTTGATAATGTGAGCTTTAAATTACGGCGGGGAGAATCGATGGGACTGGTAGGAGAGTCGGGCTGCGGCAAGACCTCCATCGCCACTTCTTTGTTACGCCTGCTGCCCGACAACGCTGTGATCAAGAGTGGGCATATCTACCTGGACGGTACTGACCTGGTGCAACTGAGTGAAGAAGAGATGCGGAAGGTCCGCTGGCAGCGCATATCGATGGTTTTCCAGGCAGCCATGAACGCCCTCAACCCGGTATATAAAGTGGGCGATCAGATCATCGAAGCCATGGAGAACCACGGGAAGGTGACCACGAATGAGGCCGCCCGCGACCACGTGGCTGACCTGTTCCGCCTGGTAGGCCTGGACCCGCAACTGATGGAGCAATACCCGCACGAGTACAGCGGTGGGATGCGCCAGAGAGCTGTGATCGCCATGGCCCTGTCGTGCAGTCCCGACCTGATTATCGCCGATGAGCCCACAACCGCGCTGGATGTGATCGTGCAGGATAACCTGCTGCGTGAGATGATGGAGTTACAGAAGAAGCTCCACATGAGCATGATCTACATCTCGCACGACATTGCCGTGATCGCCGAAGTGAGCGATATTATCGGCGTGATGTACGCCGGAAGGCTGGTGGAGCTATCCAGCGCCGACCAGGTCTTTCACAACCCTCAGCACCCCTACACGTTCGGATTGATGTCCGCTTTCCCCAGCATAATTGGACCCAAGCGCAAGCTGGCAACCTTGCCCGGCGAACCTCCTGATCTGCTCCAGCCGCCACACGGCTGCCGTTTCCACCCGCGCTGCCAGTTTGCTACCGACATCTGCAAGCAGGAAGTGCCGCCCTTCGAGGACCTGGGTGGGGAACACTTCGTAGCATGTTACCACCCGATGGAGACGCACTGATGAGCGAAAGCCGCTGGTCCGTTCAAAAATTGGCAGGCGATGCAGGCGAAGATAACGCCCCATTAGTCCAGGTAAGCGGGCTGCGCAAGCTGTTCCCACTGACTGCGGGTCTATTCAAAACGACACGCTCGTATATTCACGCCGTGGATGGGGTCAACTTTACCATCCCGCAAGGTGAAAGCCTGGCGCTGGTTGGGGAGTCTGGCTCAGGAAAGACTACCACGGGCAAGCTGTTGGTGCGCCTTTTGGAGCCTACGGACGGTCAGATCCACATCTATACAAGCGCTGGGGATACTGAGATCTCTCACCTGCGCGGCTCGGAACTAAAGAAATTCCGCCGCCACGTACAGATGATTTTCCAGGACCCCTACGAATCACTCAACCCGCGCCGCACGATCTTCGACACCATCGCAGAGCCGCTGGTCGTCCAGGGGCTGGGCCATCTAGCGGAGCGAGAGCGGCGCGTGGCTGAGCTGCTGGTCTGGGTTGGGCTGTCGCCGCCGGAGACCTTTATGTTCCGCTTCCCGCATGAGCTTTCCGGCGGGCAGCGCCAGCGCGTCGCCATTGCCCGGGCATTAATCGTCAACCCGACATTCGTGGTTGCCGACGAGCCCACATCCATGCTGGATGTATCCATCCGTACTGGGGTCATGCACTTGATGCAGGAGCTGGCCGATCGCCTGGGGGTCACCTACCTCTACATCACCCACGATCTTGCGGTGGCACGTTACATGTCCAACCGCATTGCGGTGATGTACCTGGGTAAGATCGTGGAGATGGGCGATACCGAAGATGTGCTTCACAATGCGCTCCATCCCTATACAAAAGCGCTGCTGTCAGCAGTTCCTATTCCCGATCCAAATTACGAACGCCCGATACCCGACATCAAAGGTAGCATCGCCCAGCCAATCAATCCCCTGCCTCGCTGCCGCTTCTACGAACGCTGCCCTATTGCCGCCAAGGTGTGCGAAGAGAACGACCACCCGCCCCTTGAGGATAAAGGAAATAATCACCTGGCAGCTTGTTACCTGGTATAACCGAAACATAAAGCGCCCCAAGAAAAAAGGCTGGTTTGCGGGTCATGACCCGCAAACCAGCCTTTTTTTGAATTTAAGTTAAGAGATATGGGGCTGACTCAGACCGATAATCTATTCAGGATGACTTCTGAAAATTGTTTATCTGCCCGTGCGCACTTTGTGCTGCAGGGTCCGGTCTAGGATACGCTCCAGCTCATCTTCCTTACCAACTGACTTGCGCTTACCCTTGGGTTTTCCTTCTGGGTCTTTAGCCTTTGAGCGTTCCATCGCCTCTCGCAATGCCATTTCCATTGCGGTCGGTACGGGAGCCTCTTTTACGACGTCCTCTTCGCGCTTGTCCTCGTGTTTATCCCGCGCTTTGTTTCTGGGTTTTTCCCTCACCGGTTGGGATACTTTAGCAAATAGCTCGGGCTTTTCTTCCAAAGCCTTCATGCTGAGCTTGATTTGTTTTTTTCGCCGGTTGACTTCCAATACCTGGACTTCGACCTCATCGCCTTCCTTAACAATATCCGTCGGAGATTTGATGAAGCCGTGAGTCATTTCGCTTATATGCACCAGACCGGGTCGCTCTGCGCCGATATCCACAAAGACGCCATATTTTTCGGTCTTAGTGACCTTGCCTTTCGCAGTCAGACCATTGGTGATCTCGCGCCATTCCAGATCCAGGGGCTCGATCATGGTCAGGTCTATCCGCTTCTTCTTAACATCCACCCGCTTTACCCAAACATTAACAAACTCTCCAATCTTGACCACATCCTCCACCCGGTTGGTAGGTTCTTCCTGCAATTGGGAGATGTGGATCACCCCCGGTACCTCCAGGCCAACATCCACCAGGGCACCAGCCAACGTAGTCTTGAGGACAGTGCCTGTTAATTGTGATTTGCGCTTAAGATCGGTTAATGCGATATTATTGGCGCTTTCAGGTGTTGTCACAACGTTCGTTTCCATAGCGCTTCTCTCCAGTTAAAAATTTCATGCGCACCTGAACAGAAAACCTGTATCAGTCGCGAAAAAGGATTATACCGTGTGAGGGGGCAATTGTCAAAGCGAAAGACAAGTTGTCAGGCAATTTGGGTGAAGTAATTCACAAGTGAAGGCATGTTGTGCTTGATATAATAAGCATACTCCTCCCATGAGCCTACCCAAAATTCGAAAGATCCTTCCTTCTACCTCCAACCCAGGTCTTCGCCTTGCGTTGAATGCCTTGTTTCTTGGCGCGCTTGCGATCGCCTTTGCGCCCATTTTCGTGCGCTTGAGCGAAGTAGGACCGAGCGCCACAGCCTTTTGGCGGCTGGCCCTCGCCTTGCCGCCTCTCTTTATTTGGATGCAGCTCCAAGAAGCCCAGGGGAGCGCAGCCCGCCGCCCCGAGTCTGGCTCGGATCGCCTGCGCCTGGCAGCGGCTGGCTTGCTCTTTGCTGGCGACCTGGCATTCTGGCATTGGTCGATCAAGCTCACCAGTGTCGCCAACGCTACGTTGCTGGCAAATTTTGCCTCCATATTCGTTGCCCTGGGCGGGTGGCTGTTCTTCCGCCAGCGCGTGAGCCTGGGGTTCATCCTGGGCATGCTGATCGCCCTGGGAGGCATGATGCTGCTGGTGGGGCAGAGCTTCAGCATCAGCGTGCAGCACCTGTGGGGCGACATGATGGGTCTGGTCACGGCTGTGTTCTACGGCGGCTACATCCTGGCAGTCAAAGAGCTGCGCCGAGAATTCTCTACCGCCACAATTATGACCTGGTCAGGAGCGGTGAGCTGCGCCATCCTGCTGCCTGTGGCATTGATCTCAGGTGAAGGGCTGGCACCGTCGAGCTCCGCAGGCTGGATGGTGCTGCTGGGTTTAGCGCTGCTTTCCCATTTTGGCGGGCAGAGCCTGATCGCCTTCGCCCTGGCCAAGCTGCCGGCTGCGTTCTCCTCAGTGGGCTTGCTGGTGCAACCGGTAGCGGCAAGCATCTTCGCCTGGGTGCTCTTGTCCGAGCCGCTGGTGGCGCTGCAGATTATTGGCGGTGCGCTTGCGCTGGGGGGTATCTTCATCGCCCGTCGATCAAGTCAATTTTGAGGATGAACGCCAATTCGCGCGGAGCAATCCTGGTGCTCGCAGCTGCGATATGCTGGGGTACCACCGGGACGGCACAGGCGCTGGCGCCAGCCGGGGCCCTACCCACTGCCATCGGGGTAGTGCGGCTGGCAACCGGTGGGATTGCCTTGCTGGCGTTTGCCATAAGCCGCGGTGTATTGGGGAGAGGCGGGCGCTGGCCTGTGGGGAGCACGTTGGCTGCATCCGCCAGTATGGCAGCTTACCAGCTGTTCTTCTTTGCAGCGGTGGCGAAAACCGGAGTGGCAGTAGGTACGGTGGTGGGCATTGGCAGCGCGCCCATCCTGGCTGGAGTTTTAGGTTTCCTGGTAAGGGGTGAGCGTCCCGGGCTGCGCTGGGCGCTGGCGACCCTCACAGCAGTGGCAGGATGCGGCCTGCTTCTCGCTGCCGGGGAGAGCATCCAGGTCAACTCGCTGGGCTTGCTGCTGGCTGTAGGGGCCGGCGCTGCATACGCTATATTTACAGTCGCAAGCAAAGGGCTGCTGGAAAGCAAGCCGCCGGAAGCGGTTATGGGGGTAGTGTTCGCCCTGGGGGCGTTATTCCTGGCGCCTTTTTTACTGAACGCGCAGCTGGCCTGGCTGGCCGAGCCACGCGGGCTGGCTGTTGCCCTGCATCTGGGTCTGGTCACGGTGGCGCTGGCTTACAGCCTGTTCGCCCGCGGATTGCGCCATGTGCCGGTTGCCACCGCAGCCACGCTTACCCTGGCAGAGCCCCTCACCGCCGGATCGCTGGGGGTCTTCTTTTTAGGCGAGCAGCTTACCCTCACTCGCCCTGCGCGGAACTGCATTGATATTTGCTGGGCTAGCAATACTTTCTGTAAAATTTCCCCAGCCTGCGAGTAGCTTGTCGATCACAGGATTAAGGGCAGGCGAATACGGAGATCGATCAGGATCACTTCGCTGAAGATCTCGGATTAGATCCCAGCGTCATCCCGGAACTGGATGTAGATCAAACTATGAATTAACAGGTAAGATGGGTTCATATAAACCACTTAGCTTGCCTAGTCGATCGATTTTATACTTTTTTGAGTTAAAATGGCAGCATTAATATTATCAAATTCGGATATTAGCATTGAATTTCTTTGAGATCACATCCCTGCCTAACTGCCAAAGGCAGGCTACGGCAGGTTCGCTATCGCTCGCGATGACCCCTTATTAAAATATTTCCGAATATTTGGTCGAAAGACAGGGATCTTGATTAATTCCATGCATAAAAAGGTGAGGGATCTCGATTAACGATTCGACAATCGGGCTGAGCATCCTCTGAAAGGAATATCCTATGGTTGAAAAAACCCTGCAAGATATCAATTTCAATCGCCTCACGCGGCGATCATTCACACCATCCCCGGCTGCCTGGGAGGACGAGGTACTTTATTTCCTCATGCTCGACCGCTATTCCGATGGCCGCGAGCAGGGTTTCCGGGATAACCGGGGGGAGATCGTTACCAGCGGAACGACGCCACCCTACCAGCCCGGAGACGAAGGGAATGCCATCCAGAGCGAGGCAGATGCAGCTCGCTGGAGGGAGGCGGGCGGTGGGTGGACAGGGGGCAACCTGCGGGGGCTGGCAAATAAGATGGGGTACTTGAAGCGCCTGGGCGTCACCGCTCTGTGGGTAAGCCCGGTTTTCAAGCAAGCACCGTTTTTAGAGACTTATCACGGGTATGGTATCCAGAACTTCCTGGATATTGACCCGCACTTCGGCACGCGTGCCGACCTGCGCCGTATGGTGCGTCAGGCGCACCGTAACGGAATCTACGTTATCCTGGACATCATCCTCAATCACTCCGGCAATGTCTACGATTACAAGCCCGACCGTTACTGGACTCAAGACCCCGCTAGCGGGCAGTGGTACGTCGACCCGCGCTGGGATGGGAGCGATTATCCAGTCGGCGGCTTCCGCGACGCGAACGGGCAGCCCAACCTACCCTTTGAACGAATAGATCTGAGCCAGCATGCGCATGCCTGGCCCCATGGTGCAATCTGGCCTGCCGAACTCCAGCATCCGTCCTCCTTCACGACCCGCGGGCGCATCACCAACTGGGACCACGACCCGGAATTCCTGCAAGGCGATTTTTACGACTTGAAAGATCTCCACCTGGGCATTGGAGGTGTGGATGAGTACAAACCTTCACCTGCCCTTCAAGCGCTGTGCCAGATCTATAAGTTCTGGATCGCCTACGCCGATGTGGACGGCTTCCGCGTCGACACGGTGAAACACATGGATCCCGGCGCTACACGGTTTTTCACCTCCGTTATGCATGAATTTGCCCAGCGGATCGGCAAGGAGAACTTCTACCTGATCGGCGAGATCACCGGCGGGCGCACTCGCGCCTTTACCACACTGGAGACCACCGGACTTGACGCAGCACTGGGCATCGACGATATCCCCGACCGGTTGGAATACCTTGTGAAAGGCTACCGCAACCCCAGCGAGTACTTCGACCTGTTCCGCAACTCGATGCTGGTGCAGAAAGAATCGCACATCTGGTTCCGCAACAAGGTGGTCACCGTATTCGACGACCACGACCAGGTGCGCAAGGGGGCTCAAAAGGCGCGCTTCTGCGCTGGCGCAGACGGGTTTCGGCTGGCACTCAACGTGTTGGCGCTTAACGCCACTACGCTGGGTATTCCATGCATTTATTATGGCAGCGAGCAAGGCTTTGATGGGGAAGGTGACAACGACCGCTATATCCGCGAGAGCATGTTTGGTGGAGAATTCGGCGCTTTCCGCTCACGCAACCGTCATTTTTTTGATGAAGAAAACCCGATCTATCAGGAGCTAAAAAAAGTCCTGGAACTGCGCAAGGAGAAAATTGCCCTGCGGCGCGGCCGCCAGTATCTGCGCGAGATCTCTGGAGATGGTATCCATTTTGGCCTGCCTCAAGTGATGGGGGATCGGATGCGCTCCATCGTGCCCTGGTCTCGCCTATTCGATGACCAGCACATCCTGGCAGCCATCAACACCGATCCAGATCATCCACGTTCAGCTTGGGTAAGTCTCGGCCCTGCTCCTGAACATGCGCATCTGACCTGCCTGTACTCGACCGATAGCACCCAGATTGGGCAAGCACTGCAGGTGAAAGCTGCGGGTGAGCGAGGCGTTGTTGAGCTCAGCGTGCCTGGGGCGGGGTTCGTTATTTATGAGTGATCGGTCAGTGTTAAGAATCCATTACCTTTGACCTATCTATTTATGCGGATGATCACCTTGCATTTTTGTTAGGTTAAGCTATACTAGTATTACCAGCAGGGTCAAGTCAGGAAGCTCGGGAGGAGCGACCACTACGCCTGTTGGTAAGCGGTGGGGTTAAATGAATATTATGTCTGCAATCGCCCAAACAGACCTTATTCCACTGGATGTGTATTCAGAGCATGCGCTTACGCATTGCGGTCTCCACCCTTATGCACCCGCAATTATTCTAGATGTTTCAATTCAACCAATCTGCGCACACATGTAAAAGCTGCGCAGTTTTTGGTATTCAGGATAGAAAGGAGGAAACGCATCCGATAGAAAACATATGGCGGGGAGCCAAAGTTGCTCACAACACAAAAAGAATCGACACTCAATTTACTTTTGGGAGGGAGCATGTCTAAGAAACTTTCGATCCTACTTATCGTGATCATTCTGACGTCGATGATCATGCCGACCGCAGCTTTAGGTAAGGGGGAGGATCCATACGCCCGCTTTATCATGCTGCACACCAACGATTTC
Source organism: uncultured Chloroflexia bacterium (assembly GCA_963714425.1). GTDB lineage: Bacteria > Chloroflexota > Anaerolineae > Anaerolineales > UBA4823 > DATCYX01. The sequence goes on along the minus strand of CAVQOI010000015.1, from coordinate 17,829 downwards.
CACGGCCGACTGCAGCCAGATTCAAGCAACCGGGGTGGTTCCGCCAATCTGGCGGGCGCAGTCAATCGCGTGCGCGCCCACTATGGCGATGGCAATGTTGTGCTGGTGGACGCCGGAGATGCATTCTTCGCCGCACCAGCCATCTCGCAGCTGCTGATGGGCGAGAGCACCATTGATATCTACAATATGATGGGTTACGACCTGGCGGTATTTGGCAACCATGAGTTTGACAAAGGCCAGGACCTGCTTGTAGAGCGCATCGCACAATCCGAATTTCCATGGCTAGGGGCGAACGTTGTCATGGAAGGTACAGATTGGGATTTGCCTCCATGGGCAGAAGCCTACACAATCCTCGATGTCGGCCAGAATAACAAGAACAAGTTCAAGCTGGGTGTGCTGGGTCTGGCAGGCGAGGAAACCCCAGAAGTCACATTGCTGGGCACCACAGCCGGACTGGTATTCAAAGACCTGACCGCTACTATCCTGCACTACTATGACGAAATCATGGCCAAATCGGATGCCATGATTGTTGTCGTTCACATGGGCACGCTCAACAGTGGTCCCTATGACGGCCTTCAAACCGTAGCCCAGGCATTGATTGACGCGGGTAAACCGGTGGACCTGTTCATCGGCGGGCACCAGCACCAGGCGCTTTTTGCTCCGGTTTACGTGGGCGATACAGCCATCGTCTCCGCTGGATACTACGGGCGCTATTTGGGCAAGCTGGACCTGCTCGTCAACAAGCAGCTCAAGAAGATCAAGATCAATAGCTACGAGCTGATGACGATCACCCAGCCGACGGTATCTATCCAGGGATTGGTCACCGATGTAAATACCTACTTTGCCGGTGGCATGATCTACAATGAAGGCGCACGTCGCGCTTTGTTGGCACAGCTCACTGCCGCTCAGGCGCGTTTCGACCAGGGCGTGTATAAGTTTACGATCGGCAAGCTCAAAGCCTTCTATCTGCTCGTATCGCAGATGAAAGGAAAGTATATCGATCCAGGAGCTGCCGATGCGCTGATGGTGAAGGCGCAAAAGGTGATGGATACACTGCCCGATCCAGCCGTTGTGCATCGTGTAGCTTTCTGGGCAGACATCGTAGCCCCCATTGTCAACCAGCCGGTTGGATACACAAACGTCTCACTGATTCGCAATTACAATGACGAATCCAATATGGGCGACATCGTCACCGATTCGATGTTGTGGAAAGCCGACAGCTACGACGACGGCGTCGTAAATGGCTCGGTGGATATCGCCTTCACCAACCCGGGCGGGCTTCGGGCAGACATCGTCATCCCAGGCGGCGCGACCCTTCCTTACACGCTCACCTGGGGTGCAACCTTCGACGTGCTGCCGTTCGGCAACACGCTGTTCCTGATGGACCTGACCGGTGCGCAGATCCAGGCACTGCTGGACCAATCAGCCACGCTCTACAAAGGCATCCTGCAATCGTCGGGCGTCGCTCACTACTGGTACAACGACACCGGCACTGCCTCCCCGACTGCTTGGGGTGCTTACGGGGTAACCGTAGGCGGAGCGCCGCTTGACCGGGATGAAGTATACCGCGTGGTCACCAACAACTTCCTGGCTGGCGGGCAGGATGGCTGGGTGACGTTTGCCCTGGGCACCAACCGCTGGGACACTTACTATGACATGCAGCAGAGCTTTGTCGAATATATCCAGGAGCTGGGTGTGATCGACGCCGAGGATATCCCCACGCCGCGCATCACCCGTCTGGACGATGTGGTCACCATGCTGCATACCAACGACTCGCACGGCTACTGGCCGGCGGGCACCTACTCCAGCCGCGCCAACGGTTTCGCCCGGCTAGCTGCGCTGGTCACCGCGGAGCGCGCCCACAACCCGGATGCCTTGCTCCTAGACGCAGGAGATACCTTCCAGGGTAACTCTTTCGCCTATTTCTTCAAGGATCGCCCGGATAACCCGATCGCCGGTGGAATGAACTTGATGGGCTACGACGCCATCACCCTTGGCAACCACGAGTTCAACTTCGGAGCGGCGACCTTCGCCAACATGATGGGGCAGTTGGATTTCCCCATCCTGGGAACGATCAACATGGACGATGACGGCGCGTACGGGTTCATCAACACTGATGTCGATGATTACATCAACCTGAACGTCAACGGCAAGAAGGTGACCATCTTCGGCCTCACCAACCCGCGCGTCTATCGCTACGAGCTGCCCACCAACATCCCGGGGCTGACTTTCTACTCCGGGCTGGATACAGGTTTTGCAGCTGTGCCTACCATCCTCGCTGCTGAGGACCCGGACCTGCTGGTCGGTTTGACACACATGGGCTACGCACCCTATGGTGACGAAATCGACAGCGACAGGCTGCTGGCAGAGGGTGTCGCTGGGATCGACGTGATCATCGGCGGGCACTCCCACACCAGGCTCGACCCATCCGTAATGGTCTCTTCACCTACTAACCCCGATGGCACCCTGATAGCCCAGGCTGAGCGCTATGCCCTCAATTTGGGCCAGGTCAATGTCGGCTTCATCGGCGACGAGATCGTCTTGCGTGAAGGCTACTTAATCCCTGCCGGAGAAGCAGCTGCTCCCGATCCGGCGCTCACAGCCTACCTGGCGCCGTACCTGGCGGAGATCGATACATACAACGCTACCGTGATCGGCCAGACGCTGGCGCCGCTGGATGCACTGGCTGCCTTCACACAGGAGACCAACGCTGCCAACATGCAAGCCGACGCGGCAGTCTTCGCCCTCGAGCAGGCCGGCATCACCGTTGACGTGCACCTCTCTGGCGCCATGACCAACCGGCGCGTCGCCGATGGCGCTACGCCATCGACTCCGGTCACCCTGACCAAAGGTGACATGTTCACCCTGATGCCTTACGAGAACTCGATGGTAGTGCTCTCGATGAGCGGGCCGCAGATCAAGAACATTCTGGAGCGCGGCTACCGCAACTACTGGAACTACAAGTACGTGCCAGGCTACGGTGGCTATTCGTATTACACGACCTGCATGCTGGACACCGACGCCGGCAACGTGATCACCTACAGCGATCCAGGTGCAGGCACACCGCCGGATGGGAACAATGTGGTCTCCCTGATGATCGGTGGCACTCCAGTTGATTTCTCGGATGCGACTACCTACTACAACGTCTCAACGGTGAATTACCTGGCTGCCGGATCGTGCAACTTCAACGATGCCGGAGTAACCCTCTGGCCGCTGTCCCAGATCGTATACGACACACAGTATTACGTACGCGATACCGTGATCGATTATGTATCTGCACAGTCGGCCCCCATCAATCCGCAGATCGAAGGACGGTTGGTGTTCGGACCCTAGAACCTGAGGGGACGTAACTACTCACCCATCCCCCCTTGATCCCCCCTTCCCTCCAGGGAAGGGGGGAATGGTTCCGAAAAATGGGCGTTCGCAGGGGCTTCTCCCCTGCGAACGCCCATTTTTCGGAGTTACTCCTCCCCTTCTATTAGCGTGCGCCTCCCGAACATCGCGCAGCACCTGCGAACCGCCAAAGGTGGTGAACCTGCCAGAGATAGGGATGCAGGAATTGAAGGGATGGGGAAGGGTTGCTTTTGCGCATCACATCGATTTTAGGTACAATCTGGGGGATGGTCCCTATCCCCCAGATTTCCATTCTGATGCCCTGTTACAATGCCAGCGAGACGCTCGACGAAGCCCTGGACAGCCTGAGCGAGCAAAGCTACCCGGACTACGATCTGGTGGCAGTGGACGACGGCTCGACAGATGGCACGCTGGAGAGGCTGCAAAGCCGTGCTGCTGAGGATGCACGTGTGCGGGTTATCTCAATTCCGCATGGCGGCATCGTGGCTGCGCTTAATGCCGGTCTTAATGACTGCCGGGGGGAGCTGATCGCCCGCATGGACGCTGACGACCGCGCCCACCCGAATCGGCTGGAGAAGCAGCTCTCCTACATGCAGGCGCACCCGGAGATCGCCGTGTTGGGATGCCAGGTACGCGCCTTCCCGGCCGAGCACGTGCGCCAGGGCTTCAAGATCTACATCGATTGGCAGAACGCCTTGCTCAGCGACGAGGACATACGCCGCGAGATGTTTGTCGAAAGCCCGCTGGCACACCCCAGCGTGATGCTGCGCCGCGAATGGCTGGAGCGCCTCGGTGGCTATCAGGAGCACGGCTGGGCGGAGGACTACGACTTGTGGCTGCGCATGTACCTTAAGCAGGCACGCTTCGCCAAGCTGCCCGAGGTGCTGCTGGACTGGCGCGAGGGTCCGGAACGCCTGACGCGGCGCGACGGGCGCTATTCGCTGGAGAACTTCCTACGCGCAAAGGCGCGCTACCTGCCGGAGGGCCCGCTTGCCGGACGGGATGCGGTGATCGTGTGGGGCGCTGGAATGATCGGGCGACGCCTGAGCAAGCACTTGGTGCGCCTGGAGGTGCCCCTGGTGGCGTTCATCGACATCGACCCGCGCAAGATCGGGCGGGAGCGAGGCGGGCAGCCCATCCTGCCTCCCGAGGGTCTACCTGGCGTGTGGGGGCGCTATCACAATCCGGTGATCCTGGCGGCCGTGGGGGCGCGTGGCGCCCGGGCTCTTATCCGCACCCGACTGGAAGCATTTGGTTATCGGGAAGGGGTGGACTGGTGGGGGGTGGCGTAAAAGAGAGGGGGGAGAGTAATGAATGGAGAGTAGTGAATAGTGAAGAGTGAATGGTGAAAAGTGAGTAATGAGAAGTGAGAAGTGAGGAGAGAAATATGGAAGCAAGCCCCATTATCCGCCCAGGCATGTCTCGCGAAGAGACTTTTGAAGTAAGAGAGGATCATTCCGCCTCGCATGTGGGCAGCGGATCGCTGCGGGTGCTGGCGACCCCCTGGATGGTGGCTTACATGGAAACTGTCGCCCGCGCCTTGTTGGGCGAGCGCCTGCCTGAAGGCACCTCCAGCGTGGGGGCACACCTGGACGTGCGCCACCTGGCCCCCACCCCTATCGGCCAGCGCGTACGCGTGCGCGCCGAAGTCCTGGAGGTGGATGGTGTAAAGGTCAGCCTCTCAGTTCAGGCGTGGGATGAAATCGAAAAGGTCGGTGAGGGTCGCCACCTGCGCGTGATCATCGATGAGGCGCGCTTTCTGCGCCGGGTGGAGAGGAAGCAGGGGATAGTGAAGAGTGAATAGTGAGGGGTGCGGAGAAAGAAGTGAAGAAAGGAATCTTCGAGAATCGAGATTCGATATCCGAGAAGCGAAATTCCGGTGGGGATTTAATTGGAAGGCATCTCGGTGACATTCGAATGGGATGGTAGAAACCATGATGGTCCTGTTTGACGGCTGGCCGCTGGTGTACCAGCCCAACAGCCCGGAAGCGCTGCACCTGCTGGGCATCCTGGCGAGGCGTCCGGCGGCGGTGCATGCAACCCTGGCGTTGCCTGGTGAGCCGCCCTCCTGGTTACCGCAGGACGTCGCCCAGCAGACTGTGGTTACGGATGGCACCCCCCGCGCCCGCCTGGCATGGGAGCAGCGCACATTACCCAGCCTGCGCCAGCGACTGGGGGCAGACCTACTGCACCTGACCACACCCAACCCGCCGCTGTTTGGACCAAGCCGAAATGTGGTCAGCCCCTGCGTATTTGATGAAGCCCCCAGATCACGCAAAATAAGCGAGCGTCTGCGCAACGCTGCTTCTCAGGGCGGTATGAGCCGACTGGCTGGACTGCTCTGGCCGGAGGATCTCCCCTCACCAGATATCGACGGTGCAGTTTTCCGCCTGCCCCCAGCTGTTTACCCGGGCATTCAAGATGCGATCCCGAACCAGCAAACGCTCGAACTCCCAGAGACGTTCGTGCTATACCATGGCCCGGCAGGGTCAGAGAGTCTGCGCCTGCTGCTGAGCGCCTGGAGCTGGGCGGCTGGCTCGCTGGGCGATGCCTATCCGCTGGTAGCCTTGGGATTTAACCCTATAGAGCGGGAGCAGCTCTCAGCGATGGCGGCTTCATATCAGCTGGGTGATAGCGTGCGATCGCTCCCAGCGCTCTCCCCCGCGGAAATTGCGGAGACTTACCGGCGCAGCACGGCTCTCTTTCATCCAGCATCAGAACCAGTCTGGGGAGGGCCCGTGCGCATGGCGCTTGCCAGCGGCACGCCAGCAGTCGCAATCGAGAGCAAGCGCAGCGACGCAATAGCCGGTCCGGCGGCATACCTCGTCCGAGGGGATAGCCGCCTGCTGGGGGCTGCACTGATCACAGTCCTGGTGGAGGAGGAAATCGCCGAGAAGTTGAGCCAGGCAGGCAAACAGAGGGCAGTAAGCTGGTCGCTGGGAGCCTTTGGTGAGGGCTTATTAAGTACCTACAAGCGCATAATCGATGGCGAAACTTTTAAATAAATACAAAGGATTTGAGGGGGAGTGATTAATACGTTATCTACCGCGCATGAGGCGGCTGGCGAAGATAGCCAGACCCACGCCAGCCAGCAAGAACAGCCCCCCGATGATCCCCAGGAGAGGAGAGCGCCCGCTGCCGGTGGGGGTAGGCGCCTCGGCTAAAGTCTCGGTATTGGCCTGCGCGCCGAAGTCCAGGAAAGTCTCGTCGCCAGCGTTGAGGCGCAAGATGAAGCTGGTCACGGTGGTGGGGTTGTAGCCTGCCGGGATGGCAACCGAGATGGTGAACTCGCCCTCGGGTAAGTCTGGGAAGCATTGGTGCTCCTCGCTGAGGATGCTCTCAATAGTCTGCGCCACACTGCCTGAGCGGTTGTTCACACTTATAGCTCCCCCTGGGATGGAAAGCTCCTCCTCCTGGCGGATCGAGTTGCCGTTCACGTCGTCGTAAAGGATGATGCACAGGTTTCCCAGACCGGGCTGCGGGGAGGGCGTTGGCAACAGCGGGGTGGGTGAAGGGCTCGGCCCGGCAGTAGGGGTGACCTGCGAAGGTCCGCCCAGGCCCAGAAGCAACTGCTGCCCAACGACGATGTTATCACCGACCAGATTGTTCAGACCGCGGATCTCATCCACGTTGACACCGGAGATGAGCGAGATGCGCAGCAAGGTATCGCCTTCCTGGACAGTGTAGAGGATACGCCCGTCTGGACCCGGGGTGGGTGTCGGGAAAGGGGTAAGCTGGGGCAGTGGCGCCGCCAGAGCGGGGAGGCCAAGCCCGGCGAGCGCTACCAGCAGAGTTAGGCAGCACAGGAATGCCAGCCATCGGACACGGATCATGGGGTCATTATAATGGAAAATGATCGTTGAAACGTTTACACGTTTGGATGTTTGAACGTATGTATGTGGCAACCAATCAACGCTCCAGGGCTTCGCTGGCTGAGCGGATGCGCTCCAGTATCTCAAAAGCCTCTTCAGGACCAGCGAGGTGCACGCGCCCGTCCCGGTCCACGTGGGTGGGGATAAGCTCGTATCCGGCATAATGCCTGCCCTCGAAACGCACCTGCAGGATCACGCCCTGCTTGTTGGGTAGACGGCCCCTGGTCGAAGACAAAATTCCCCAGACCGTAGAACACCTGCACGCCATCGATCTGCTGTAACCCCTGGACGACATGGGTGTGGTTGCCAACCACCAGGTCGGCGCCAGCCCTCACTAGCTCAACCGCCAGACCGCGCTGCGACCAGTTTGGCGTGGAGACCTCCTCCGGACCCCAGTGGGGCAAGGCAACCACCACATCGGCAACCTGGCGGGCGAGGGCGATAGCCAAGCGAATGTTCTCCTCGTTAAGCACAGCGATGCCCGGACGGTCCGGGCGGGCGAAAGCCATGGGCTCAATCTGCCCCAGGGAGACGAAACCAAAGCGCACACCATTGATGGTGACGACCACTGGCTGCATGGCCTGGTCGTGATCCGCGCCTGCACCTACCGGCAGGATATCCACCCGGCGCAGGTTGTCAAGCGTGTCGAAGAAGGCGCGGTTCCCACAGTTGGATAAGCCGCAGTTCTTGATGTGGTTGGTTGCCACGCTCATCACATCAAAACCGGCACGCGCCAGGGCGTCCGCGTTTTCAGAACCCCCAACGAGCACATAGGTGGGCACGCAGCCGGTGCGCGGGGGGTAGTCGCTGATGGTGGCATTCAGGGTCCCCACTGCCAGATCGGCCTCGGCGATAAGCACGCTCACTTCTTCGTAGGGATAATCGGGGTTCCCAGAAGCATCGATGGCGGCCTGCACGCAGCGCGCTGGGACGATCACCCCGGTGAAGAGCAGGGTGGTCACTTGTGGGGTGGGAGTATCCGAGGGGTGAGGGGTGGAGGTGGACTCGGCTGGAGTGTGACGGGTTGGAGTTGAGTCTGGAGGCGTGAGGGAGGGAATAGGGGTTTTTGTTGGCGTAGCAGTCAGAGTGGGAGAAGCTACCAGGTTTGTGGGTGAAGGTGAAGAGGCGGGAGTGATGGTTAGCGGTTGGCTTGCGCTCTGGCAGGCAGCCAGCAGCGCAGTGATGACTAGAGGGAGAAGACGTTGGCGCAGCATCTTAGGGCGAAGCGATCTTAGAATTTCGCAAGTTTGAGCCACTGGCATGCCCTTGAGATTATAGCGCATAACCGCCAGAGGCCAGAGGTGCTCCTGATCAACCTGGCTCGAGATTGGTTCAGGCGGCTACGCCACCTTCGCAATGACACCTGCGCGAACCAGTGGCTTGAAGCAACCCCTCAACCGATGCACAGGTCATCCGACTCCCAAGGCGGCACGGACCTCCAAAAGCACTGCCACCTCTTGCTCAGCATGAAGCGCCTCTTTCAGCGCCTTCCTGGCTGAGTCGCCTCCGATCTGCCCCAGCGCCCAGGCAGCGTGTGATCGCACCAGGGGCTCAGGGTCCTGTTTCAACGCGTGCGTTAGGGCAGGAACAGCAGCCGGATCGCCCGAATTGCCCAGGGCGATAGCTACGTTGCGCAGGTAGCCACGCCGCTTGGAACGCTTCACCGGGCTGCCTTTGAATTTGCGGTTGAAGTCTTGCGGGGAGAGGGCCAGCTCCTGAGGGAGATCGGGTGCAGGCAGCGCAGGACGCGGGGCAAATGCTGGATCGCTCTCTGCGCTTGCGAAGCGCTGGTTCCACGGGCACACTTGCTGGCAGACATCACATCCAAAGACCCAATCTCCCATCTGTGGTCGCAGGTCGATTGGGATGGCGCCCTTCAGCTCAATGGTCAGGTACGAGATACAGCGGGTGGAGTTGATTGTGCGATCGGGTAAGATGCAGCCGGTCGGGCAGGCGTCGATACAGCGGGTGCACGAACCGCAGCGATCCGGCAGGAAGGGCGGATCGGCGTCCAGGTCGATCCCTAAAAGCACCTCAGCCAGCAAGAAATACGAGCCCAACTGTGGGTGGATCAGGCAGGTGTTTTTACCAATCCAGCCCAGACCGGCGCGCTGCGCCAGATCGCGCTCCAGGATGGGGCCTGTGTCGGTGTACCAGCGGTTAGGAACGGGATAGCCTATTTGGGTCTCGATGAAGGCGACGATGAGGCGCAGGCGCTCTGCCAGGACGTCGTGGTAGTCGTCGCCCCAGGCATAGGAGGCCACCCTCCCCGAGGGGGATCGACCACCCCCACCCCCAGCTCTGCCTTCCCTACGGTCGGCAGAGCTTCCTCCCTCCCCCTTAAGGGGGAGGGAGAAATAGTTTTCCTGGTGGGAACGGGCAGCTTCGCTTCCAATTCCCCCAATTTCGCCACTTTGGATGGGGGTAGCAGACGGGACCGGATAGCGCACGCCCAGGACCAGGATCGACCTGCACCCGGGTAGGATGAGGCGCGGGTCCTGCCGGCGCTGGCGGAGGTGCTCGCTCGCCAGATAGTCCATCTCGCCGTGAAGCCCAGCCCTCAGCCAGCGCTCGAACACGCTATAGTGCGGCGGCGGATCGGGGGTAGTAATGCCGGCAAGCTGGAACCCCAGCTCACGAGCCTTTTCCTTGATGCTCTCTGATAAGGACATGGCTAAGAGGTTGGTTTGATGGGCGTTTTTCGATTTGCGGCGATATGGGCCACTACACACAACCTAACCACCTCTGCTCCCCCTTCCCTTCAGAGAAGGGGGATGTGGGGGGTTAGGTTAAGGCTACTGGCAGGTCAGCGTGAAGTTCACTGCAGTCGAGCTGACATCCTCCGGGGAGGTGATATGCAAGCGGGCATTGCCGCTGGTAGAAGCGGTGAAGTTCAAGGTGTAAGTCACCTGAGAGGTGCCGGCGTTCAGGCTGGCTGTTGTCGGGCCGGGCAGGTTGAGGGGAACATCGGCTTCCACGTCCAGCTGGTAAACCACTGTGGCGGCTCTGCTTAAGGTGAAGGCACCCGTGAAGGTGAAGGTATAGGGGCAGGCTGCCGAGACGGTGGCCTGGTTCACGCTCAATGTGGCGCTGGTGACGGCGCTACCGCTGGTGCTCCCGGGTGTGGGGGAGGGTCCCGTGGTGCTGGTGGCAGCCGTGGTAGAGACACTGATCTGCACGTAGAAGGCGCCGTTGGCGTTAGGCCCCAGACCAAAGTTGGTCCCCGCGGGGTTGCGCAGCAACCAGAAGCCGGCGTAATTGCCAGCAGAAGAGGGGGCAGTGAGCTGCACGCTCAGGTCCACGGTTTGCCCAGGAGGCACCTGGACGGGCAATGGGGTCGAGGCAACACCACCCATTTGATCGCCGTAAGAGTACACCAGGGCGTAAGCAGTCGTCCAGGTGGATGTGCCAGAGTTCCTCAAACGCCAGGTCTTGGTGAACTTTTCCCCGGCTGCAAAGGTAGTGCCGTCTGGCACAGTCAGATCGGCGACGAATTCAAGGCGGTCGGAGCCACTCGAAACTGGCGGAGCGCCGGTGGTAGCAGCAACCAGCGTCGTAGGGCGGGTGGCGGTAGGCGTGGCGGGAGCGGGGGTATAGGTAGCTGTGGCAGGCAGAGGAGAGGGGGTTTGCCCCGCCAGCTCGGTCATACGCGCCTGCGCGGTCACAGCGGCGGCAGTCAGCACGCTCTGCGAGTCGGGGGTCGGGGTGGTATCTGCCTGAGCCCCGCCGCCGCAGGCGGAGAGTAGCAAGGATATTGCCAGCAATGCTGAGCAAAGGATTTTCTTGGAATACACGATCTCACCTCCAGGGTTTGTCGAACAGTTTAAGTATAACCTAAGAGAGGGGGTTAGGAGTGAGGCGTGAGGAGTGAAGGGGGCGGTCAAAGCGGGCATGGCAAATTATTGGAATTGTTCCAGAAAAAATCAATTCGAAACAATGCCTATTTGGCGGAGAGGCAGGGGCGGAAAACCGCGGCAGGTTGGTAAGGTGCGATCCCTGGGCGGGGGCGGCGCGGAGTGCAGCGCAAGGAACACAGCCTGTATATAGCACAAAATTTCTAAGATTTCAAGGGGTTTGGGGCGATATCCCCCAAAATATCCCCCATTTGGGCAGAGGCTACGCTTTGCTTCGCGGCGGTTGGAAGGTCGCTGTGCTTGTGGCAGCGTGAGCTTCATCAGCCCGGCCTTGCTGAATTGCCAGGTAATGCAAACGCTCCCGCCTGCCCGATGTAGGTGCTTCGCCTTGACTCAAAGGCATCAAAATAATATGTCCCGCTGGTGCCTGGCGGCACGCCGTTCACGGTTCCCAGCCTGGCGTAATCCACCCGGCGGGTATCGTTGTCCTGCCCGGTGAGATCAGCTTGTTGGTTGCCGCCATAAAGGTCGCCCGGATGCAAGCATCCGGTCTGATCTACCCAGAAGGTCACCCTGCCGTCGTTCGCGCCCTGGGAGGAAGCTGCCATCCAGTCCAGCTCAATATAATGGCTTGCATCGCTGATATTGACGTAGCTCCCGTAGGTCCAGCTGCTATCGTCTTTCAGGACGCGCGCCCGGATCTTGTAGGAGCCGCTGGAGTAATACAGCTCCAATCGCACGACGACAGTCGCCCCGGAATAACCGAAGAAGATAGGCACAACACCGCCGGAGATAGTGGCTGAATTGGGATCCAAGTAGAAGCGCGCCCGGTAACGCGTTTCATTGTTTGGGCTGTCATCGGTGACGTAGATGGCTGTCGTATCATCGATCACGGCTTGCATGCCGTAGGAACCCACCAGGGCAGCCCCACCGGTTACGCTGAGATCGCCGCCGTCGGTTGTGCTGGAAGACCAGGCGGAGAAGTCGCCATTCTTGAAGCCATCGGTCGCGCTGTACCTGCGAGCCTCGGCAAAGCCGAGGCGAAGCCTGGCGAAGATTACATCGACGGACTAGGTGTGATCTTGATGGTAGCTGCTCCGGGTAACTTTATGGCGACAACGTCCAGCCTACAGGCTCCAAGTCTTTCGCTATTTCCGCCGCTAAGCCTTGCCCTGGGTCCACCGGGATCACTCGGCGGGTATTTGCATAATAATAAATCAATCAGAAATAACCTGATCATGGGATGCTGCTCCACCGCATGGTGGTTGTGGCCGGCCAATTATAAGAAAAAGCCTCATTTGTTGTCAAATCAATTAGAATAGCCTTTCGATAAGGTCCGGTCGGTGCATAATTGATCATTAACAACTTGCCGTCTGGAGATATCGTTGGTGCAGAAAAAGCCAATGGGCTAACATTAGGTTCCACACGAGTGACAATTTGATCGCTCGAATCCAAGATGGTCCAAACGATCTTTTCTGATAAGGAGTTGATCACCTGCCAACAAGGAAGGCGATTAATCTCTTTATCTAAGAAAGCGACAAAGAAAGTCGGGCATGGCCGCGATGAGCTACCTACCGCAAATATAACGAGGGATTGATTATCTGGCGCCCATTTGATAGGTGGTTGAGATGGGCCGAACCCTTGAACCGTGTATTCTGGTGTTGCAGCCAACCAATAGGCAGATCCTGGATAGATTTTTTTTATGATCTTACCTTGAGCATCTGCAATCATCAAGTATCCATCAGGATCATCCAGACTGTAAAAGGCGATTCGTGTACCATCCGACGACCAAGCCCAACTTATAGGATAGCCTTCGTGTCGAATTAGGAACACTTGATTTGGTCCCTCATCCGAATACCAAATGTCTCCTCCCCACTCAATGACCCCAAAGCGAGAATCGCCATTATCCGAGTTGCACCAGGTCGCCAACTCACCACTGTATGGCGACAGCGCCACCCGATCGCAATCATAGGGCCAGGGATCGATGGAGGCTGTCTCCCGATGAAAGATTAAATTGAGTTCAGGGTTCTCTGGCACCCTAATAATTAGATGTAGATCGTCTGGGGACCAAATCAACTCCATCCGGTCGGCAAAATCAGTCTGAGGGTAAATCTCATCACTATCTGTGAAAATCAACTGGGGGTCCTGATAACCAAGATCAGAGATCCATAATTGACCTGGTCGGCCTAAAGTCCAATAAGCCATATAATCTGCAAAATTGGCAAATTCCAGTTGGCGAGCGTCCCCTGGGCCGATGATCTTGGTATTGCTCCCTGCATTAAGTGCATCTAGAGTAATTGGAGCCCCAATCGATGAATTAACGCGTTTTTGATATGCATAGTCAACCTGCCAGATAAAACTGTACAAACCCGGTGAAGAAGGAATGATGTGAGGAACAGGGGTGCTGGATAGAACTGGTGATAAAGTAGAAGTTTTCAGGGGCGGAAAAGTAGGTGGAAGTGTAGGTTTAACAGTTGCTGTTTTAGTTTCTGGAGTCTGTGTACTTAATGACATCGTAGTGGGTGTAATTGCCGACTGTGAAGTATTTGTAGGAATTCGCGTTGCTGCATACATAGGTGTCTGTATGTGAGAAGGAGTTGTAGCAGAAAACTCCGGTTCCAATGCTTGAGAACATGCAGTTAAAAACAAGGTAGTCAGCAATACAAGAAATTGGTACATTGATGATTTAGATGTTTGCATGAGTACCTCCCAGCATTGATGAAGCTATCGGGCACCACAAGATGATTTCCATATACAAGCTTCTGAACCTGTTACAAGAATGCCAAGTTCGTTCTCTCTCCAGAAGAACGGCTCAGAGATGGTATAACTCAAATTTTTCCCATAATGATAAAAGAAGTTATTCACAAGCCAATGATATAATATTTCATGATTTGTAAACTTATTAACTACTAAACCGTCGGCATTTTCCCTCTCCAGGTCATCCGCAACAGAGAAGTATTTTGAGCCATTTGTTGGATCCGGCGCGCCCCCTTTCCACGCATTTAAGTACACATCTTTTACCAAGGCGAGAATTTGATCGAATTTCGAATTCTTCCCCTTGTATAGGGACACCAATTCTCGGGAAATACCCGCTAAATCCTGATCAGCGGACTTTAAGACTATGCCATAACTATCATGAAGACGATCTTTTAGATATACCAAAGCCCCTGTATAAATACTGATCACCTCCCCCGCCATTTGAGCTGAATATCTATTGAATTCAACCCAAATCATTCGAATTGTCATGTCTACCGGATAATCCCCATTGGTTTCCGAAAATATTACAGCGGCAATATCCTCAATTGTAATGTCGGGTATTTCTACCCGCTTATATTTGAAAGCATTACCTAAGAACTTAGGACCAGGTACTCTACGAGGTTTATTCGTATTCTTCGGGTGGGTCGAACCGCATAGATCTTCCGCATACTTGGAATTATCGCAAGCCCCATGTCCAGAAGGATCTGAATATCTTATAGGTGAATTGTAGCTATATGAAAAGCGATCGAACGCCGGAGGGTAAAAAATATTTGGAACGATACTGTCTGGTTGAATGAAACGGCTCAAATAAGGGTCATAGAATCTTGACCCATACCAGTACAATCCTAGCTCCTGCTCCCACCTCTGACCTGTGAACAGATAATCCGTCGGCGCGTCGAGTGCAATCTCGTCATACAACGGAGCATACCTTCCCGCCAGGTTCGGTCTCACGGCGATAAGCTTCATCAGCCCGGCTTTGGGCATCGATTTGCCCATGTAATACGTACGCATCCCCGCCTGCCCGATGTAGGTGCTTCTCCTGGACTCAAAAGCGTCAAAGAAGATCGTGCCGAGTGCTGGCATACTTAGATGTTAAAGAACTGTCATTCGGTATAGATATGTAACAAAATAAAAATATTCGAGTTGGGAGGAATGCCACTTAATTGTATTTTTATGGTTCTAAAGTAAGGTCAGTATAAGCTCCCACTAGTCTATCAGTGGCTATATCATTCTCAAAAACGGTTCCTATTACGACGATACGAACACTTGTCTCTTGACCTGTACCTTCGATTACCGGTGATAATGTTACACCCATGAATCTTAATGGACCTTGATTTTTTGGTTTTAGTGTCGGAACAGTTTCGGTTATGTAAGTAATGTCATTCCTTAATTCCTGCCATCGGTTCTGCTCATTTGAGTATGTGAATATTTTGATGCCAAAATCCTCTGTAGAAAAAACAATCGTCGATGAAGACAGGTTTTCTAGGCGCAAGTAAATAAAGGGACCTATCTTTTGGTTAATTTCATTTCTGACAACAATTTGCCGAATTTCCTCGTTAAAACTGACCTCAGGAAACAATTTCGAGAAGGCAATCTCTTTTTCAGACATGTTATGATTAGAACAAGATGACAAGATCACACAGATCATAATTCCCCAAATCAAAGCATAAGTTCGCGCAAATCTACCCAAGTCAAACATATTACCTCCATATTCATGTACTATGGACTAAATCTCTGATCATCGGCACCCAAATGGTTGCATGTTAATAGTCGTAGGGTGTGGTTGCAGACCACACCAACCTTCACTCCCCGCAGCCCATCCTGCTCACTTCCTCCCCAAGCACTTCTCCCCATCCGTTTTCATAATACCCCATATTGACATACTTGTGAAAACTCGACCATGGCCATTCAACCACTCGCTGTACTAATCCGTGCTTCACAGGATTGTAATGGATGTAGTCTCAATGCCGGTTCAAATCAGCCTCATCCCGGATAGCGTGCTCCCAAAATCGTCGCTGCCAGATGGCAGCTTCGCCCCGCCGCCTCCGAGATTCGTTACGGGTTTCCCCGGACCCAATTTGTTCTAAATAGCCTTTGGTAAACAGCCTTTTAATCTCTCCCCAGCGTTTGGAATAATTCGCATCTCCCTCCGGCAATGTCCAGATGCAATGGATGTGATCAGGCAGTAGGCAAATGGCATCAATGCTGAAAGGAAATCGTTCGCGCACATTCTCCCTGGCAGCGCGTAACAATGGTCTGGCTTGAGAAAAAGTCAATATGGGCAGGCGGTGGTAGGTAACCAGAGTGAAAAAGTATGTGCCGCCTACGATAAATAATCGACGATATTCAGGCATTTCTCGATGTTATATTGGAGAATGAAAAAATGGTGCGGTAAAACCGCACCCTACAACTGTCCCACACTTTCCGGCGTATAATAAGCCCAATGGGATTCGAATACAGCCAGGTAACACCGGACATCGAGGCCGTGTACGCCCTGCACCAGATGACGGGCTGGTATGACGAGAACCCGATCCAGGTTGCCGAGCTGGCGCAGGCCATCGCCAACACCCAGTTCACCGTTTCGGCATACGAAGGTGAAAAACTGGTCGGTTACGGGTATAACTAAATAAACCACAAAGTTGCGTTATAAGCATCAGTTAGGCGCAATAGTGCCGAGTTACAGAAAGGAGACCGGCTATGTCATTCTTACAAGGACGCTTTGGCTCGCCTAATGTTGAGAAACTAACAGCCAAGCGCGATATTACGGGCCTCATCAAGGCACTAAACTACAAGACGCTGACGGTGCGGAAAGCCGCCGCTGAGGCGCTAGGAAAAATTGGTGATGCACAGGCAGTTACGCCGCTGATAAACGTGCTCTCGGATGAGAGCGTGCGTCAAGCCGCTGTCATTGCGCTGGGGGAAATCGGCGACAAGCAGGCTCTGAAACCGCTTATTGCTGTTCTTGAGGACGACGAATCGACTGTGCGCCAGGCTGCTGCCTTTGCGTTGAGTAAACTTGATAGCAAGCGCGTCATTAAACCGCTCATCGCCATCCTCGGTGACCGGGAGCCGACCGTCCGCCTTGTTGCCGCCAGAGCGCTAAAAAAACTTGGCTGGGAGCCGGATGATAAGAGTTCGCGCAGCAGCGGAATACTGGATCGCTAACTGGGAGAAAAAATTTGACTCGAATGGGCGATTAGTCTCGATCGAACAGTGCATCCAGATCGGGCCACCCGCTGTAGAGCCACTCAATGCTGCCCTCCAACACTGGGACGTATGGGTCCGCGAAGGTGCTGTAAAAACGCTTGGGGATATCAGTGACTCGCATGCGGTTAAGTCACTCACAGGTGCGCTTCTTATAGACCCCGAACCGGAGGTACGCCAATCCGCTGCCGTCGCACTTGGCAAGATCAGAGATACACGGGCAGTAGCGTCACTTGTCATTGCGCTGGGAGACAAGAACTGTAAAGTGCGTTTGGCTGTTGCCAAAGCGCTGGACGCTCTCAATTGGAAACCGGGTCAGGATGAGATCGGGGCAAGGTACTGGGTCGCGAAACGCGAGTGGAAGCAATGTGTCCAAATCGGGTTACCCGCCATGAAGGCGCTCAATGCCGCGTCTAAGGTCGAGTACTGGGAGGGTTATGGTCCAGTTGAGTCAGGTTATGAACCGATGCATGGTCCACGTAGTGCCCTAAAGCAGATCACGGGGTAATAAGATCAAGAGAAATGGACACTGCCCATATGTCGCTGCAGCCATTCGTATCTGACAACCATTATCGACCTGGCAATCTTTTCCGGGGGTGAATAAAACCTGTCAGGCGCCATCCAGAACGCCCTCTCGGATCCTGACATGCTGGAGCGTTGGGTCAGCTACGGCTGCGTGAATGGAATCCACACATTCGGGTGTCAGTGAGCAATCTCTTTGATCTGCCAGCAGGTCAACTGCTGGCAGATCAAGAATAAAATCATCCCCCCTCTCTCCGAGAGAGGGG
>CAVQOI010000014.1:0-322527 GCA_963714425.1 uncultured Chloroflexia bacterium | reverse complement strand
TCCCAGCCAGATCAAGGCGGTCACAAATACGAGTAGACTCGATATCTGGGCTCTGAGAACTAAATTCCCTCTTGCTTTTTCCATCAGATTATAGTACACTTGTTCTAGTTTTATTTCTCGACCCCTACCCTTCACGTTACCTTTAGCAAGCAAGATTTGAATTAAATTGATTTTTTTATTCAAACATGCCATAAGAAAACTCATTTCTCCTGCCTGTTCCACGAATTGAACCGAAAATATTCCCCTTTACGCTTTCAAAATTTCAAAAATCCCCAGTAGAATTGAATGCAAAAAAAACCAAATTTCCGCTTTCAATATTCCAAAAATCGCCTACTGCATCCAGCCTGCCAGCCCGCCCCTCAACAGCATCCACCAGCGCACGGGGTAATACAGCGGCAGCAGCCAACCTGCCTGCGGCTGGTAGCGCCAGCGCATATAGTCCGGGTGCGGCATAGCCAGCGCCAGCGCCCCCTGGATCCTTTGGGACCAGCTGAGCTCAGTCATGGCCGCCCACGTCCAGGCTGCCAGACGCCGGTCTCGCTCGTGGTTATCGGGAGCCGGCAGCCGGGCTTCTGGGTCACCGTCGCTCAGCGCTTGCAAGGTTCCTCCAGGAGCTTGCCACCCAAATCGCTCCTCAACGCCCACCAGCGCCAGGTATAACGGCTGCGCCCAGCCCGCCTCCAGCGCCAGACCAGCCAGCGCCTCCCAGTCAATTTCGTCCATATAGCGTCTTGCCAGTGAATAGATATCGAAGAACCAGATCAGCCGGGCGTGGTCTTGCGGATGTTGCCAGATCAAGTGCGCTGAGAGTGACAGCAGGTTATCCATAGGATTCAGATGCAATCCACTACGGGTACCCTCCCCCTCGCGCCAGGCTCGCGCCCGCTCCCAGAGCCCTTCCAAGTATGCCTTCCCGCCTCGAAACCGATTTCCAATGAACTCCCAATGTACTTCCACCGTCACACGCAATTGCGGACCGCCTTGGAATACCAGATGGTAGCTGGATTTCAGCTTGCGATATCCGTTTGCCCGCAATAACCCCACAGTGTGCTCCAAATCACGCGCGTGAACTAACAAATCCAGGTCGTTCATCGGCCTGAGCGCTGGGTCAGGGTAAATCTCTCTCGCCAGCGCTGCTCCCTTGAGCACAATTACCGGCACGGCGGCATTTGAGAACGCATCCAATAGTCGTTCTAGTTCGGAGGATAGGAGCGCATTCTGTGCCGCTTGGCGAAAATACGACCTTCTCAATGCATCGGAGACCCCCTTCGGGATTCTCTCAAGCCAGCCAGATTCCCGGGACAACCAAAAAACCAGCCCTGCAACCCCTTCAGATTCTGCTCTCTGTACCAGCCACGCTCCATCGTTTTCTACCCAGCTGCCCCACTCCGAGCGTTTTGCCTGTCCGCAAATAACCCGGCATAGAAAAGCGTACAGTTCATCCGGTGAATTGTCTGACTCAGCCATCATTCCATGCTGGCGATCTGGCTTTCCCAGCGATGCCATTTCCCATGATGCCTCTCGAGGATTTTTCGCCCTTCACCCAGTGATTCCAGGCCAATCAATTCCAGATCGGCATCCACCATAATGCGCACCAGATCTTTGAAGAAGACGCGTGGCTCCCAGCCAACCACCTGTTGTGCCTTCCTTGGGTCCGCGCATAAATAATCCACTTCGGTTGGGCGGAAGTAACGCGGATCGATGCGCACGTGATCATGCCAGTCCAGGTTGGCGTACCCGAAGGCCTCATCCAGGAATTCTTGTACAGAGTGGGCCTCACCCGTACCGATGACGAAATCGTCCGCGTGCTCTAGCTGAAGCATTTTCCACATCGCTGCAACATAATCTGGCGCATACCCCCAATCCCGCTTGGCTTCCAGATTTCCCAGGTAGAGGAATTCCTGCTTGCCTGCCTTGATGGCTGCAACAGCTCTCGTAATCTTTCTCGTCACGAACGTTTCCCCACGTCTGGGAGATTCGTGGTTGAAAAGGATCCCATTACTCGCCCGCAATCCGTATCCCTTGCGGTAATTACGCGTCACCCAAAAGGCATACACCTTTGCCGCTGCATAGGGACTCTGTGGCTCGAATGGCGTAGTCTCGCTTTGAGGCGGGGGAGCGCTGCCAAACATCTCACTCGACGACGCCTGGTAAAAACGCGTCATAATCCCGCTTTTGCGGATAGCCTCCAGAATGCGTATCGTCCCCAGCCCTGTGACGTCACCCGTGTATTCTGGTAAATCAAAGCTTACCCGCACGTGGGATTGGGCTGCAAGATGGTATACCTCATCAGGTTTTACGCTATCGATCAGCTCAATCAGGTTCCCAGATGCCGCCATATCCCCATAATGCAGGTGCATATGCACGCCGTTCCGATTATGAGGATCGCGATAAATATGTTCTATCCGCTGGGTATTGAATGAGCTCGCACGCCGGATGAGACCATGGACTTCATAGTCCTTGGAGAGCAATAATTCAGCCAGGTAAGAGCCATCCTGACCAGTAATGCCTGTTATCAAAGCCTTTTTCATTGTAGACTTTCCGTATACATAATTGTGGTCCTTAGCCCTCGCCTTTATGGCGAAAAACTTAATTTGTATGCGCCTATTGCAAGACTAAGCGCGCTCCGCCCTTCCGACATGCCGCACGGATTTTGATATCTGCTGTGTTTGGATCCAATCACCGCGCTTTCAACCAAGTAACACGCGGTCCTTCATGGAATTCGAGAGCGATTACCTTTTTTTCTTTTTGTCAATCTGGTTTGCGCCCAACTCTAAAGGAACCTGGCGTTTGTTATTCAACAATTGCAAGAGCACGCGCACACGCTCGCTTCCAGGTACGCGCGCATCAAATATTGCTTCATATCCAGCAAAGGGACCATCACTGATCACGATTTTGTCTCCGCGGTTCAGCCCGTCAAAAACCTCTCCACCCGCCGCAGCAATGTCATCAACCCGTTTCTGTATCGCTACGACCAAATTGTCTGGCACGATAGCAGGCTCGTCCCCAAAACAGACTAATCCCATGGAGTGAGGCATCCATTGAAAAGCTGACATGCCCACCTGGTTAATATCTGCTTTTACAAACATATATCCTGGAAAATAAGGGCGCCATTTTCTGGAGCGTGGATTGACTGGCTGTACACGCAATCTTGGGTAAAAAACCTCAAACCCTTCGACACGTGTCTGTCGCCAGACGATTTCTTCTTTTCTGGGTTTGCTACGCAGCGCGTACCAATAATTCGCCATGTGGTCTCCTATCCAATTTCCGTTCCGGGTTGCCACTTCAAAGCATCAAAGCTTTTTTGGGTGACCAAGAAACGTAGGCGACCCTTCTCAACAATTAACCGTACTTCCCCATACTCCCCCAACGATTTCAGCGCTTCATCAACCATGGGGATTTGGTTCCACTCAATAAATTTCAGTATATAAGAATCACCGTTCTGACTCTGGATTTTGGTTTTGAACGAATGCTCCATCGCTTATCCTCCTTCTGCAGGATCATGCCACAAAAATTGATAATGAATGCAATGTGTTAATAATGACAGGAAATAGTCGACTTAAACTCTGTTCGATAGGTTACTAAACTAAGACGACCTGCTTTCACATACTCATATTCATTCTCCAGAGTTTTTTTAGATTCCCCACCATGAGAACAGCAATAAAAAACCTCCTCGTGGGGTTTTCCACCTCTGCGAAGATCGGTTCAATCATAATATCTGTTAGGCGGCAAAGCGTATACTTATCGACGATCGCCCCTATTTTACCAGCTAATAAAACCAAGACCCGCGCAGAAGTGCAAGTAGGTGCTAATCATCCTCGCGATACCTGGTATCCCGTCAGACGCTCCAATATACGCCGAATAACAAATGAGGGCACAACGATCACCAAATGCACGATTAAGCTAATTGCCAGAACGGCTGAAATTGATCTAAACGCATTGTTGAGAGGCTCAGCCAGCTTTTGAGCTATCCAGGGACCAACTCCTCCAATTACTCCGACCCCAATCAAAAGGGCAATTACAATAGACACCGGCAACCATGCACGCCTGTCCGATCTCGATGGCATCATCGTGCTGCTGATCGTGAAGATAAGATAAAACCACAACCAAAAATCAGAACTCTGGTAGATTCTTCGCAAGAATTCACTCATTTTATTCGGGTCGCTCGACACAACGCTCAACCAGGGTTCTGATAATCCCAACCGGACCATCCCAGCATACGCCACCATCACTCCCCCACTCAAGAGCGGTGCAATTCCAATGAGTGCATCTCGCAAAATATCAGTTCGAGCGGTTTCGACATATCCCAATTGGACCCGTCCATCTTCTAATGGACGTGGGATTAATGAAAGTCTTCCGGTTCGCACCCCGAGCACACGAGCCATCAAATAGTGGCTGGATTCGTGCAGTAATACGCCAGGGAAAAAGAGTAAAGAAAAAATCGCCAAGGAGAAATCTGAGCGATGAGTTACCAATAACAAGATTGATTGAATTTCCCGGTGGAGTTGCCGTTGCATCAACATAAATGGGAACAGCAACAAGACCAACAACCACAGTCCGTCTAACATGTGCCCAGAATTCTAGCGTGTTTAATCAGCGGCTGGCAGCTTGCACGATGGGTACGAATTCCGAGACTTTCAAGCTCGCACCCCCAACTAAGGCCCCATCAATCTCGGATTGCTCGAAAAATTCGGCGGCAATACTGGCTTTCACTGAGCCGCCATACAGGACCCGAATTTCTTGTGAGACAGTTTCTCCAAATACCTGTGCTAAAGCTGGTCGGATTACATCCTTGATGACCGTATTCGCTCCCACCCCTGTCGCAGCCCGCCCCGTACCGATCGCCCAAACAGGTTCATATGCAATGACAAGTGTGCTCTCTAAATCGCTCTTGTCCGATGAGCTCAGATCAAGGCCACTCAATCCCTGCACCACTTGCCTCATAACGACTTCTGCTGTCCGGCCTGCCTCATTCTCAGAGAGTGTTTCTCCAACGCATACGATCGGAATCAACCCATGCATGAGAGCGGCGTGCAAACGTCGATTGACGCTTTTATCGGTCTCACCGAAGTAGGCACGTCTTTCCGAATGGCCAATGATCGCATAACCGCAGAGTTCGGCAATCATGGGGGGGGATATCTCTCCTGTGAAGGCACCTGAAGATTCCCAGTGGATATTTTGTGCACCCAATCCGATTTCAGTCCCTTCCAGGAGAGCTCGAACCGCCAGAAGAGCAGTGAAGGGTGGGCAAAGCACTTTTTCAACACCACCGATTGCTTGAAGCCCTGGAATCATTTCTGATACCAAATGCCGTGCCTCAGCAATCGTATTGTACATTTTCCAGTTGCCAGCTACTAATGGGGTGCGCATGATGATATCCTCAAATTTGTGTGGATCCTTAGGTTAAAGCGTGGAGGACGAAAGGTCTACTTCCGTCCTCCAACTAGCTTTATTTATCGTTCAGTGCTGCCAGACCAGGTAGAACAAGCCCTTCCAGCATCTCCAGAGACGCCCCCCCACCAGTGGAGATATGTGTAATCTTATTCTCAAGGCCTGATTTTTTAATTGCCGAGACAGATTCTCCTCCGCCGATGATGCTTACAGCATCACTTTCAGCAACTGCTTTGGCTACGCCGTAAGTGCCTTCAGCAAATCGGGGGAATTCAAATACACCCATGGGGCCATTCCAAACCACAGTCGCTGCTGTGGATAGAAGTTTCGTGTATGCGTCAACGGTTTGTGGCCCAATATCAAGGATTCTCCATCCTTCGGGAATTGCACCCATTGATATCACTCTTCGTTGTGCATCTGCATCAAATCGATCTGCAATGACAACGTCAACCGGCAGCCGCAAGCGATCGTTGCTATCCGAAAGAAGCTCACGAGCAGTTTCTAGTGCGTCATCTTCTACTAATGAGTCTCCGGTTGGATATCCCTGCGCTTTGAAGAATGTGTTCGCCATCCCACCCCCAACCAAAACCTGGTCGGCTTTCTCAAGCAACGTGCGAATCACGCCGATCTTGTCGCTGATTTTTGCCCCTCCAAGAATAGCAAAGAAAGGACGTTTCGGCTCAGCGATTGCCTGTCCCAGGTAGCGAATTTCCTTCTCCATCAAAAATCCGGCAACAGCTGGAAGAAAATGTGCTACGCCCTCTGTCGATGAATGGGCGCGATGGGCAGATCCAAAAGCGTCATTGACATAAATATCCGCTAATGACGCTAGCTGTTTTGCCAGTTCCAGGTCATTTTTCTCCTCGCCAGGATAGAACCGTGTGTTTTCCAGTAGAAGCAACTCACCAGACTTAAGCGACTGGGAAGCTGCCTCGGCGGCTGGTCCAACACATTCTTCAGCGAAAGCTACTTTCTTGCCGATCAGTTGGCTGAGGTGCACTGCAACTGGTTTCAGCGAATAATTGGGATCCGGTTTACCCTTTGGACGCCCGAGGTGGGAGCACAGGATTACGGCACTCCCTCGATCCAACAGGTAGTTCAATGTCGGTAAAGCAGCCCGGATGCGTGTGTCATCATCAACCTTGCCCTGGTTAATCGGCACGTTAAAATCTACCCGGACGAGCACACGCTTACCCTTGACATCAATGTCTCTGATGGTTTGCTTGTTGAACATCGCCATCCTTACAGATATTTCGCCATCATCGCAGCAAGGTCCGCAGTTCGAACCGAGTAGCCCCACTCATTATCGTACCAGGTGACAACCTTGAGGAAATTGTTCTTCTCCTTGCCCAATACTTGTGTGAAAGGCAGATCGACAGAAGAGCTGTGCGGGTCTCCCTTATAATCGATGCTGACAAGTGGCTCATCCACCGCCGCCAGGATACCCTTCATAGGACCTGCAGCAGCGTCCCTGAAGCATTGTCGCAGATCATCTGTTGTCGTAGCAACCTCAACCTCAGCAGTAAAATCGACGACTGATACCGTCGAGGTTGGGACGCGCAATGCATAACCGTCGAATTTGCCAGCGAGATCTGGGATTACAAGCTTCAGCGCCCTGGCTGCGCCAGTGGATGTGGGAATTATGCTCATCGCAGCGGCACGCGCACGACGCAGATCGCTATGTGGCAAGTCAAGAATCTTCTGATCATTGGTATATGCGTGGATTGTTGTCATAAAGGCGCGTTTGATCTTGAAGTTATCGTGGACAACCTTCGCGGCTGGAGCCAGGCAGTTTGTTGTGCAAGAAGCATTGGAGATTACATGATGAGTGGCAGGGTCATACTTATCGTCGTTCACACCCAGGACGAGTGTTAGGTCTTCTCCTTCGGCTGGTGAGGAAATAATAACTTTTTTCGCTCCACCTTTGGTGATATGGTTCTCGGCGCCTTGGACTTGTTTTCCTTTTTTGTTTATCCCGTCCTTTTTGATCGTGAAGATTCCGGTGCTTTCGACAACGATCTCTACACCAAGATCAGCCCAGGGAATTTTTGCTGGGTCTGTCTGTGTAAAGACTTTGACAGATTTACCATCAATGAGTAGCTCACCATCTCCGACTATTACCTCGCCGTCAAAGCGCCCATAGTTCGAATCGTATTTAAGCAGGTGTGCCATCGTTTTTAGATCGCCGATATCATTGAACGCAACAACCTCCAATGTGTCCGGATAGTAATCACGGATCGCCTTGAGAACCTGACGTCCAATGCGACCAAAACCATTGATTCCAACTTTCACTGTCATTTTTTGCCTCCAAAATTGATTAAGGTTTAACTTCTCGATTTAGCGTAATCTTTATTACGCTGAATATAAGTTTCCAGAATGGACTATTTCCCTCTATTTTAAGCCGGGAATGACATTATTCTACCAGAGGTCCAGTCCGTTCCGTTAAGATATCGATCAGGATTTTGGATAGCTTGTCAGAGTCATGCCGCCAGGGATTTTCTTGAGATACCAGATCTGCACGATGAACCGGATAATCATCGTCCAGATTATCCTCCACAATCACCCATTCAGAGCCCCCGGGAAGCTCGCCTTCATACTGAGCATTTGCTAGGACTACATCAAAGAGGCTGCTTCCAACGTGGCCTTCAAGCGCCCGGATGTGGTCGCCACAGGTATAGCCTTGTGTCTCTCCCAATTGCGTCGCCACATTGCAAACGTAAATTTTCACCGCTCTGGTAGCGCGCAAAGCCTCCTCAAGATCAGGTACAAGCAGATTCGGCAAAATACTGGTGAATAAACTGCCCGGTCCAACCACAACCAGATCGGCGCTCAAGATTGCTCTCACAGCTTCGGGGAACGCGGGAGGGTTATTCGGTTCTAACCATACGCGGCGGACGCTTCCAGCGGCTTCCGGTATATGGCTTTCCCCTTGAATGCGCACCTCAGCGACTACGTGGGGCAGCTTGATGTCTGCTACCAAGCGAACATTGTGTAATGTAGAGGGTAGCACACGGCCATCGATTGCGAGTACTCGTCCTGACTCGGCGACAGCTGCTTCAAAGCTTCCAGTAATATCAGCAAGCGCTGTTATGAACAGGTTTCCAAATGAGTGTCCGTCTAGATCTTCCTCTCCATCCGGGAATCGATATTGGAAGAGTTGGGCGAGGAGAGCCTCGTCACTCGATAGCGCCGCCAGGCAGTTGCGAATATCCCCAGGTGGCAAAATACCAGTTTCGCGGCGGATACGTCCTGAAGAGCCGCCATCATCAGAAACGGAGACGATTGCGGTGATGTGAGAGGTAAAACTTTTAAGACCGCGTAAAAGGGTTGATAGTCCTGTACCTCCACCGATTGCCGCAATCCGTGGACCACGACCTCGTCGACGGTGCTGGGATAGCGTGTCGACAACCGCGTGGCCTTGCCCTCTTCGTAAATATGGGGACAATATTGAACGGTTGATACCGTAAATACCTATGATAATCATAGCCAGACCCATGCCCCCGAAGATTAACGCTCGGAGTGGTCTTGCTATAAATCGAAGTGACGCAGTTGAGAGAGCCGGGAGCCACCATGTCTCTGGTGCAGTGCGGTAAACATCCAGGATGACAATCGCTAGACCTACGCCAATTAAAGTCGTGCCACCTAAAGTTAATAGTAACCAGCGTTTCACCCCCAAACCCGGAATGAGCCATCGCAAACTTCGCGACGCCGTCAATGACAAGCGTCGCAACCAGGGAAGACTGTTTCTATTCATATGAACTTCTTCCAAAATCATAGCAGTCTTTATCCATCTCGTCAACCAACCATCCGGAGCGTAAAATAGGTGGTGTTTTGTTATTTCACGTTTGTTAGACCGCAAAATTCCTCTGATGGTATACTTTTATGCATGAGCGGATATCTCGCCGTTGATATTGGGGGGACACGCATGCGGGCTGCTTATTATCCATCAACAAGCCTGACACCTCACAAAATTATTAAAATCTCGACACATCATCTTGCGCAATCTGTTTGGGATCGCTTACTTCAATTGATCTCTTCGGTATGGCCCGACCATGAGGAAGTCCTGAGAATTGGTGTTGCTGCACCTGGCCCGCTTGATCCATTTCAAGGTGTGATTATTGAGGCACCAAATATTCAAGAATGGGAAAACTTGCCATTAGCCAGGCTGCTCCAGGAACGGTTCGGGGTGCCGGTCGATGTTGGTAACGATGCAAATCTCGCAGCTCTAGGAGAGTGGTATTTCGGCGCAGGTGTCGGTCACCGTCACCTAGTATATGTCACGGTGAGCACTGGGATCGGTGGGGGTGTAATTGTTGACAACCAGCTTCTCTTAGGAGATCGAGGGCTGGCAGCTGAGATCGGTCACATCACTGTGGATCGGTTCGGCCCTCTCTGCGGGTGCGGACAGCGTGGTCACCTAGAAGCCATGGCGTCTGGACCAGCGATTGCTCGTTGGGTTAAAGAGCAGATCCTATTAGGTGCAACTTCCAGCCTTTCATCTCTAAATGAGATTACTACCCAAATAATAGCTGATGCAGCTCGGAACGGCGACGAACTCGCGCTGAGCGCGTTGGATCGGGCAGGGACTTCGATTGGCGTTGCGCTGGCAGATGTACTACACATCTTCAATCCAACAATCGTCATCGTCGGAGGTGGTGTTTCGCTAAGCGGCGAGCTCATTATGGGACCCATTCGTTCAGCTATGCAGACCCACGTCATGAATGCCCATTATCTGGACAACCTAACACTAACAACTGCTGCGCTGGGCGACGATACAGGATTGATCGGGGCTTTAGCACTGGCGCGTCACCATACATGATGGAAAAACACTGGATCATCCCTCCTCGGCTGCCTTTAGAGGCTGAGCAAGTGTTGGGAGAATTCCCTCCTGTATTGCGCCAGATTCTTTACAATCGCGGTTTTGCATCGTCAGAAGCGGCCCTGCAATATATAGAGGCGCGTACTCCCCCAAACACTAATCCGTATAACTTATCTGGAATACAACCTGCGGTTGATAGAATCCAGTTAGCCATTCAAAATGAAGAAAAAATCGCTATATATGGTGATTACGACGTAGATGGAGTCACCGCAACAGTACTTTTGATGCAAGTATTGCAAAGAATGGATGCAGATGTTCAAGGCTATATCCCTAATCGATTCGATGAGGGATATGGGCTGAATATAGAAGCATTGAACACTCTGAATAGTGCTGGAATCAGTCTTGTAATAACGGTCGACTGCGGTATCCGCTCATTCGCAGAAGCTGAGCATGCATTTGAGCTTGGAATGGATCTCATTATCAGCGACCACCACCACCCGTCCCCACAGATACCTCGGGCGATTGCTATTATCAATCCCAAACTGCCAAATGATGGATATCCGGAAAAAGAGCTTGCTGGCGTTGGCTTGGCGTATAAACTGGCTTGTGCACTTTTAGGTGAGGAAGCTTGTGGTGAGTGGCAGGATTTGGTTGCCCTGGGGACTGTGGCCGATATGGCGCCACTGACCGGAGAAAATCGAGCACTTGTGAGGGCAGGCCTTAACTATCTGCGATCACCTCATCGCCCTGGAATACAGGCATTAATCGCAGTCGCCGGGTTAAGAGCGGATCGCATTGACGCTTCAGCCATAGGATTTATGCTGGCACCACGCATCAATGCGGCTGGGCGCCTGGATACAGCCCTCGCTGCACTAGAACTCCTTACCACGAAAGACATCGCGACGGCCGCGAATATTGCCCAACAGCTAGAAATTTTTAACCATGAACGGCAGGAGTTAACACGCGAAATCCAATCAGTGGCGGAAGCCATTACCATCGGTGAAGAGCCAGATGCCATTCTATTGTTCGCAGCTCACCCAGATTTTAATTCAGGTGTGATCGGATTGGCAGCTTCCCGATTGTGCGAGCAATACTACCGCCCTACCGTGATTGCTTCTCTTGGAGAGGATTTCTCTCGAGCTTCGTGCAGGAGCATCCCGGAATTCCATATCACTCAGGCGCTCGATGAGTGTTCGGATTTATTAGAACATCACGGTGGTCACGCTGCAGCAGCAGGTTTTACGATACGAAATGAGAATTTACCCCGCCTGAAAGAAAGGCTGATGAGTCTTGCGAAAATTCAGTTATCAAGCGTAGAACTTCGACCTGTTCTCTATGCGGACATCGAGCTCCCATTGGTTGAGTTAAAACCAGAAATACTAAAGTATTTGGAGTGGTTACAACCTACAGGGTACGGGAACCGATCCGTCCACTTCATTTCGAGAAACTTGAAGGTGATTCGCAGTCAAACTGTCGGTCGCGAAAAGACGCACCTAAAAATGAGCCTTACCGATGGACAAATCATATATGATGCAATCGCCTTCAGGCAGGGGCATTGGGGGAACAGGTTGCCCGCAAGCGTTGATATTCTTTATTCGTTTGAGACGAATGAATTCAATGGACGTATCACCCTACAGCTCAATGTACACGATATCAAGCCTTCATCTCTGTAGGGTTAGATTCAAATTGTGGCATGCTATAATTTAACCATTCTGGGAGATTCCGGGAGCGAGTGAGATGACAACATATCGCCCTTTTGCGACTACCCTTGGAGTGAAGCCGAAAACTGGCGGATTATTTGTCCCCCCTCCAATCACGATGATCGGGGAAACAGGCTTATCTGCCCTTTGGTTGCAAGACCTGGCATTAAAAATATTGTATTTTCAGGGTTACATGACCGGCTTCAAGGTGGCTGAAGAGATGGCACTGCCATTCGCTGGCGTGATCGACCAAATCCTGGAAAACCTGAAAAGAGAGAAATTCACAGAGATTAAATCGTCTCAGCATGTCGGTTTGGGTGAAGGCGCATATGTGTATGCGATCACTGGGGCAGGCATCGCCCGCGCCCGAGAAGCTCTCGAACGCAGTCAGTACGCTGGTCCAGCTCCGGTTCCGATAAAAGTATACAATGAATCGGTGCTGCGTCAGGGTAAAGGCAGACTTACAGTAGTCAGTCGCGGATTAAACAAGCTCTCTCCGATCTCGTGCTTTCCGAGCGAATTTTTCAACGTCTTGGCCCGGCAATAAACTCAGGCACGTCAATCTTCCTCTATGGCCCGCCTGGAAATGGTAAAACCAGCATTGCACGTGCAATCGGGGGTATGATGCTGCGTGAGAGCATGTATATACCCTATGCAATTTATATCGATGGTCAGGTTGTTAAGCTATTCGATACAGTCAACCACCAATTAATACGTGAAGAAGATTCTTCTCCACAAGGAACAGGTGCCTTACGCAGCGGTACACGACGTGATCCTCGCTGGATCCGTATCCGCAGACCATTTATCGTCGTTGGCGGGGAGCTAAATTTAGAAGGTTTGGATCTGGTCTTTGATGATGTGAATAAATATTATGAAGCTCCATTTCAGGTAAAAGCCAACGGAGGAATATTACTCATTGACGATTTTGGCAGACAGCAAGTTAGACCTCGCGATCTCCTCAATCGTTGGATTGTGCCGCTTGAAAACAGGATAGATTATTTAACCCTGCACACCGGTCGGAAAGTTGAGGTTCCTTTCGATGTGCTGGTTGTATTCTCTACAAATTTACCGCCAAAGGATCTTGTCGACGAAGCCTTTCTGCGACGCTTGAGGCACAAGATTGAAATTGGCGATCCTAATTATGATGACTACCGTGAGATATTTCGTCGGGTTGCATCTGTAAAAAATATTCCTTATAGCGACAGGGGACTGGCGTACCTCCTGCAAGAATGGTACATCAAGCGCGGTCGCAAGCTACGCGCTTCCCATCCCCGCGACCTGTGCGATCAAATTCTGGACTTTGCTCGCTATCTGGCAGTAGCACCTGCCATGAGTCGCGAACTGATTGACAGAGCTGCAGAATCTTACTTTGTGGAAGTGTAGGGTCGCTTAAATTTCCAGGGCTGTGCGTCAGGTTTGCCCTTGTTTTTTCCTTGATTAGTGGAGAGCAATGCTGAAATATCTCTCTAAACCCGCGATCATCGCCCACCGCGGTGCTAGTGCTTATGCGCCCGAGAATACGCTGGCAGCTTACGAACTCGCTGTCCGCCAGAAAGCTGATGCCATCGAGATGGATGCAAAGCTCACCCGCGATGGTCATGTCGTTCTTTTCCATGATCAAACTCTGTTACGCACGACTGGGATGCCGGGTAGAGTGATCAACTCGACATTAGCTGATCTCCGCCGGCTTGATGCTGGCAGCTTTTTTGACGTCGCGTACCGCGGCGAGCCGATACCGACGCTCGAGGAAGTGCTTTCAGCCATCGGTCACCAAATTATTGTCTTTATTGAATTAACCAATTATGCATCTCTTACCGATGATCTCCCAACACAAGTAGCCGAGATCGTTGTGCAACAAGGTATGGCAGACCGGGTCATATTTTCTTCCTTCAATCCCATTGCATTAATCCGCATGAGGAAGATACTCCCAGAGGTCCCACAGGGATTGCTAGCACAAATAGGTTGGAAAGGTGCACTGGCTCGATCGTGGTTGGGAATGGTGTTGCGCTATCAGGCACTTATTCTTTCGATAAATGACATCCATCGAAAGCTGGTTCAGAATACTCATCAAAGGGGCTGTGCGATTATGGTCCATACTGTCAATAAACCGGATGAAATGCGCCGATTTATAAAAATGGGTGTAGATGGCATTATCACGGACGACCCCCTGACTGCTCTCAATGTTCTATCTACCGGAACGCGGCGGTATAGTAAGGATATGGAACGGTGATTCCTTATCTTTGGATTGAGCAAGCACGGGAACGGGTTGCCGCGCACATCCGGCATACGCCGCTAACGTTTGATTCTGTGCATAATTGTTATCTGAAATGGGAGAATCAGCAGATCACAGGGTCTTTCAAAGCGCGTGGAGCACTCAACAAAATCCTTGCCTTACAAAAATGGGAGCAGGAGCGTGGGATCGTTGCCGCCTCCGCTGGCAATCATGGGCAAGGGGTTGCCCTCGCAGGGAAATTTGTAGGAGCAAAAGTCATTGTATTCGTATCAGAGCATGCAGTGCCCGCAAAAGTTGAAGCGATGCGCCGTTTAGACGCTGATGTTCGGATGGTTTCAGGTGGATATGACGAAGCCGAGAACGCTGGCAAAGAATATGCCAAGCAATCCGGCGCTACCTGGGTGTCTCCTTACAATGATGGTCTGGTAATTGCCGGTCAAGCTACTCTTGTGGAGGAAGTGCTCCAAGAGCAGCCAATATTGGCACAGGCAACCTGGCTTGTACCCGCCAGTGGTGGAGGGCTGATCTCCGGGATTGCTGTCGCACTCAAGGAAAGAGTTGGCACTGTTGGGTGCAGGGTGATAGGCATTCAAACTGAAGCTTCGCCATTTCTTCACGGACTGTTCTATCGAGGCACACAAGATGGTCTGGTTGAGCTTCCTAGCATGGCGGATGGCCTGGCGGGGCCGGTTGAAGCGGGTTCGATAACTATCCCGATCGTGCGCAGGTATGTGGATGATTTTATCTTGATCAACGAGCACGAGATCAAAGAGGCGATCCGTTTTTCATGGGAACAATATGAACAACGCACAGAAGCCTCAGCTGCGGTATCATTAGCTGCTATCATGCAAGGAAAAATTTCCCAGCGCCCTGTGGTCGCTGTAATCTCTGGCGGCAACATCCAACCCGAGGTTTATACGCAGATCATTGAAGGTAACTTGTGATAACCATAACTCCAGATGAGATCATGGTTGTCTGCATCTCCAGACAAATCCGAGATGGTGAAATCGTGGCTCAGGGACTTGCCACGCCACTCGTCGCAGCGGGATATTTATTGGCGCGTGCCACGCATGCCCCGAATCTCTACTTCGCTTCAGCAATCGGGCAGGGAATTTGCCGCGATCCTGCGCCCCTGGGACTTACGCGAGTTGAAAAGCTGTGGCTGGATCGTTCTCTAACAAGTATAGGGTTTGCGCGGGTCGCCGCTGAATTCCTTCCTAACTTGCGTCCAAAAGAGTTTTTTCGACCTGCTCAAATTGATACGCACGGAAATTTCAACAATGTCGCCTTTGGTAAAGATCTGCTCGCAGATGAAAAGCATCGTCCCCGACTCAGATTACCCGGAACGGGTGGAATACCGGATGTAACCACGTTTATCGATGATATTTACTTGTATGTCCCCCGGCATTCGCGCGTGACATTTGTGCCTGAGCTGGATGTCCGCTCTGGTCTCGGTCATTCAAGAGACCGCCTGCGGGGAAGCGGTCCGAAATACCTGATCTCGGACCTGGGGGAATTCGACTTCGCAGATGGTAACCTCCGCCTGACCAGCTACCACCCTGGTGTGTCGATTTCTCATATTCAATCACGCACTGGATTTGATTTTCAGATTGCTCCAGACGTATGTGAAACACTTCCACCATCTCCTGACGAGTTAAAGTTGCTGCGTGAAGAGATTGACCCCCTTGGAATCCGCCGCTTGGAGTTGCTCGGCGGGAGTGCCCGCCGTGATTTGTTGCACCAGATAATTGAAATCGAATCTACGCCGATGAGCATGGTGGTAGGTTAGGCTTATGATTCTCCTATCATGCGTTTGGAGCCACCTAATAAAGCACAGAAACCGAGCACGCCGACTGGCACCCCTGGCCCAACTGTTCCTAATTTTGCTATTGGGTACCCCTCTAATTGTTGTGGGCTCTCCTGCTTTCGGTCAGGAATTATTGCCTGTCCAGCAAGCACAACAAACTCTCGAAACCCTGACCCCTGAGGAAAGGGTAGGGCAGCTTTTTCTTGCTACCTTCAGTGGGACAGCTGTGGAAGGCGAAACACAAATTCAGGATTTGATCGCAACTCGCCACATTGGTGGGGTAATACTTCTGGCAGAAAATAATAATATTGTGCCTGAAGAGGAGCTTTTGCCTCGGATTTTCAACCTGAATCGCCAACTCCAGCTCGCTCGTTGGTCTGCCTCCCAGCAACCTATGCTCAACTCGGTTGGAGAAGATATCACCCCATCATTTGTACCGCTATTCGTAGCAATATCCCAAGAGGGGGATGGCTATCCTTATGACCAGATTCTATCGGGATTGACACAACTCCCGAGCCAAATGGCGTTGGGGGCGACGTTCAACCCCGAGCTGGTTGCCCAGGCTGGAACGGTACTTGGTGAGGAGCTTAGCGCTCTTGGATTTAATATGCTATTGGGACCCTCATTGGATGTCCTTGAGGCTACACAGAGAGCTGGAGGCAGCGGTCTCGGAACCAGGGCATTCGGAGGAGATCCTTTCTGGGTCGGAGAGCTTGGTCAGGCATTTATTCGTGGCATCCATACTGGGAGCGAGGGCAGAATGGCCGTCGTTGCCAAGCATTTCCCGGGCAACGGAGCCGCTGATCGACTGCCAGAGGAAGAGGTGGCTACCGTTAGAAAGTCACTCGAGCAGCTACAAAATTACGATCTTGCACCTTTCTTTGAGGTAACGGGCAATGCCGCTAACCCAGATGAAACCACAGATGCTCTTTTGACTTCTCATATACGGTACCAGGGTTTTCAGGGTAATATTCGCGCCTCAACCCGCCCGCTGAGTTTCGACCAACAGGCATTCAACTTACTGATGAATCTCCCCGAGCTGAACTCCTGGCGACAGAACGGGGGCGTGATGGTGAGTGATAACCTTGGAAGCGAGGCTATCCGTAGATTTTTTGAACTCACCAATCCTAACCAACCGTTCGATCCGAGCCGTGTGGCTCTGAATGCATTCCTCGCCGGAAACGATCTCTTATACCTCGGGAATATGAGTACCGGTGATGGGGCAGACACTTACACAACGACTGTTAACATATTAAACTTCTTCTCTCAAAAATTTCGGGATGATCCAGCTTTTGCTGAGCGAGTTGATGCATCCGTATTGCGTATACTGGCACTGAAGCATCGAATCTATACCGAGTTTGCTCTGAGTACTACCCTGCCATCACAGGAGGGTTTAGAGCAAATCGGTAAGTCTAACCAAGTGATGTTTGAAATTGCCAGACAATCTGCGACGCTTATCAGTCCTACACTAGCCGGGTTGGAAGAAACACTTCCTGATCCGCCGAACACGAGCGAGCGGATTGTATTTATCAGCGATGTTCGCTCGGTTCGCCAATGTACCCAATGCCTCGAACAAGCTGCATATCCTGTAGACGCTCTGCAACAAGCTGTAAACAACCTATATGGACCAAATGCCGGCAGACAAGTAACACCCTGGTTTTTGATTTCTTACTCCTACCAGGATTTGATCAGGTTGCTCGATGGAGATGAGAGTGCCTTTCAATTCCAACGCGATATCAGCCGAGCAAATTGGATCGTGTTCGCCAGTCTTGATGTCCACCCAGACCAGCCAGTGAGCCAGGCGCTTAACCGTTTCTTGTCAGAACGGCCTACACTAACCCAACAAAAAAAACTGGTTGTCTATTCGTTCAACGCGCCGACTTACCTAGACGCTACGAATATTGCTAAGCTCACAGCTTACTATTGCCTTTATAGCAAAACTCCAAGCTCCTTTGACGTCGCTGCCCGGTTGCTCTTTAAAGAGCTCCGACCAATTGGCTCATTACCAATCTCGGTGCCGGATGTGGGTTATGACTTGATTACAATGACAATGCCGGATCCTGACCAAACAATCTCGATTCGTGTGGATCTTCCTAACCAATCTCTCCTTGATGGCACGGGGACGCCGGAGCCAGAACTTACGATCGATCTCTCATTAAATTCTGTCATACCTATCCGCACGGATGTCATCCTTGACCATAATGGACACCCTGTGCCCGACGGAACCCCAGTGCAGTTCATCACTTCTTATAATGGCGAGGTTAGCTCGCTCCCCCAAACTGAGACAACCATCGGTGGAATTGCTCGCACGAATATTCAAGTTGCCGATCAAGGGCTCATCGAAATTCGAGCAGAAAGCGAGCCAGCAAAAAACTCTACAGTGCTTAGCTTCGATATCCCATTCGAAAAGCTTGAAATCACGCCCACTGAAACAACACCGCCAACCGAAACACCCATACCATCACCAACGCCAAGCCCTCTCCCAACTCTCAGCGTGCAGGAGGGTCCTCCCCCTTCCGCTCGGCCCTTCCTTCAGGATTGGCTCGTTGCACTTCTGGTTACGGTGGGAACCAGTATAGGCATATATCGCGTTGCTGCGTATCTTGGGCAAATCAGATGGGGAGTTCGAGGTGGCTTCTTGGCGCTGATCGGTGGTCTGGCTGCTTATAACTATTTAGCAATGGGACTGCCCGGGAGCGAAAATTTGCTCGAGTCGTCAGGCGCTCTCGGCATCCTGTTGATAACAATACTAGGATGTTTGGTGGGGATTCTAGCTGCCTGGATTTGGCGGTATGTCCAACGGGGACTAAATCATGAACGCTGAGCTAGCGGATCAAGGTGAATAGCAAACTTAATAACACCATCCCAGCGGAGATCCAGAACAGAGTTACGTCTGAAGGGGAAGATACAAGATCAATGAGGGAGACACCAGGTAAAGGTGCTCGCGGTCTGGTTACCGGATTCCAGTCACCCAGCAATGCATCTCGAAATGCATCCACATCCTGAGGGCGGTCTTCTGGATGCACGCTCATAGCCCACAGGACAGCTCGTTCTGAGCGCTGGCTGATATCCGCATTCAGCTGTCGGGGGGGGATGAGACTATCTGGGCGTAAAAAGAGCTCGCGCGCTTCGATTGGTCGAGTGTTCGTCAATAAATGGTAGAGGGTTGCTCCAAAAGAATATATATCGCTACGAGCGTCAGTATGACCGCTTTCCCCGCCATATTGTTCCAAAGGTGTGTAGAGTGCTGTTCCACGACCCTGCACGATTGTTATCGTCAGCTCGTCTGATGCCAGTATTTTGACCAAACCAAAATCAACCAGTTTTAACAGTCCGTTGGGCGTAAGCTTCAGATTACTGGGTTTGATATCTCTATGTAAGATCGGAGGTTTCTGGTTATGCAAGTAGCTAAGCGCGTCAGCGAGCTGGCTTGCCCAACCCAGTACCTCGCGTTCTGAGAGGAAGGCCTTCTTTTGCTGTGCCTCCAGCATTAGGGAGCGCAAGTCTTTACCCGGCACAAAATCCATTACCAGGTAATCTCTTCCGCCAATTGAAAAAAAATCGGAGACCTTCGGTAAGTTTGGGTGGTCCAGACGCGCTAATACCGTCGCTTCGCGTAAGAATTGTTCACGAGCTTGTTTGAGGAGATCAGCTGGTAGTGTGCGGTCATGCTCAACTTCTTTGAGAGCGCATAACCGCCCCTCCAGCCGCAGGTCTTCAGCCAGATAAATACTACCCATCCCCCCTTGGCCAATAGTCCTTTTTATTTTGTAGCGATTTCTTAAAACTTCTCCTGCTTTTTGCGGCGTTGGCATAGTATGAGCAATTTATTTCCTGAGATGCTCACTCTATGATATTATACACGTGGAGGCGGGATGATGGCAAATACAAGCGAAGAGGTACCGCTCTTAATCGCTCAAGCAGGTCCATTGCTCGGTCAACGCTGGTCCTTGCGCGGTAGCATCATTATCGGGAGAGATTCCAGCTGTGAAATCGCAATTTCAGACCGGCAGGTTTCCCGCCGCCACGCGCGCATCACGTCAACTTCAAATGGCTTATTACTGGAGGATCTAGGCAGTAAAAACGGAACACATCTCAATGGGATTCGCTTGGAAGAACCGGCCATCCTACACGACGGGGATAGTGTGCAGGTATCCTTGGCTCAAAAGTTTACTTATCTAAGCTCAGACGCAACTCTTCCTCTTGAAGGTGATGATATCATCAGCCTTCAAGCAGAGACTGGCTTGCTGCGCCTGGAAAAACGCTCACACCGCGTCTGGATTGGTGAGCGGGAAGTGCTGCCACCCTTATCAGTATCCCAGTATAAAGTACTCGAGCTGCTTTATGAAAACCAGGGACAAGTGGTTACCCGCCAAAATCTTGTCCACACAGTATGGGGGGAAAATGAGGCAATTACAGTCTCAGAGCAGGCACTCGATGCACTTGTCCGCCGTCTGCGCGATCGCCTATCAACAATTGACAATACGCATGCTTATATCGCCACGGTGCGAGGTCATGGCCTTCGCCTGGATAATCCCCCGAATAGCTAGCCGTTGAATTTCATCTCCATCGAGAACCGCAGTGCCTGCCGGTGAACAGTCTTTAATTTTTCGCTCAGCTCCTTGTCGCCGCTTCCCTCAACTTGCGCAAGAACGTTTGTCAGGGCATCTAAGAATTCGGATGTAATTTGTTCTCGATTGGCTTGAAGTAACTCCCCGCGGGATTGCTCATCAGGCGCATCAAGTAGTTCTTCAATAAACGCTATCTCTGGTGGCGCTTGGGAAGCCTCCTGAATTACCTTTACTACCTCTTGCAGCTTGCTAATTCGATCCAGATCACTGCTCTTTCGGGCTTCCTCCATTGCACCATTTAGCTCACGCAAAAAGAAATCATCGATAGCCGCCAAATTTTGAGTGATTGCATCCTGGATATCATCCGCTTGAAGGATTAGCTCCAGCGATCGTCTAGCCTGGCGTGCCCGTGCCTGTATCTGTTGGTCGATCTGGTGGGTCATCTCCAGCAGTCGCTCGCGCAATTGCACAAGCTTCGCGCGAGTATCATCCGGAGAATGCTCAATTTTCTCGGTAAGTAACTGGAAAAAGCCATAATCCAATCCTGGTCTGGCAAGGCTGACCAGGGCGTTCAAACGCGTATCGTTCGGTGCTTCAATCAGCAAATCGAGAAGTTTCTCGCGGGTCAATTCCTTTCCAGCGCCCTGGAGAGATTTGATCGCTGCTTCTACCTCGCGTGATTGTTCTTGAACCTGACGTCCATAAGTGGTTTCGGGGATGATTGCCTTTTGCAGCTCATCGAGGCTTTCTGCAGATTGCTGGTCTCCACTTGCAGCAGCAGCATCAATCAGATTGGCAAGCAAAGCGAAAAATTCACTATCGATAAGTTTATCTTCGTTTCTGGCAATATCTAGGCGCGCCTCCGGCGTAGCGTTCATCAATCGTTGGATTAGGTTTATCCGGGCTTGCTGCGCCTGGATCATTTCCTTTGTGATTCCATCTGCTTCTAATATTCTTTCTAGCAAGCCTTGAAAGGTCAGTATGCTTTGAGGTCGCAACAGATAACCTTTACGTTTTTCTTGAGGCAGGTTATCCACAACTCGATTGATTAGACCTCCCAGTTGGCGTTCCTGTTCGTTGACCTGTAAACCCATCTCTGGTGGGAAGTAGGTGAGTAGCAGTTCTTTATCTGGATCATGATATACGATCGGTGTCGCCAGATTTCCTTTGTAGCCACAGTGAGGGCATTGGGTTACGTTTACCGATCCGGATAGTAAGCGTTGCTTGGCTGACTGATCGACACCAATGTCGAATAGCTGTTCGATATCTGCAAGGATAGGTTGTCGGCAATTCGGGCAGTTAATGCGCATCTTTGGCATAAAACACTCCAATTAACTCTTTAGCTTAGAAAAATCGTGTAATGTTTCAAGGCATGTCAATTTCGTGGTAGCGAGAAGCACATACGTGCTCCGGCACCTGGACGTGGGTCAACCCAGATTCGCCCACCATGTGCTTCTACCACCGCTCGCGCTAAAAACAATCCAAGCCCAGCCCCTTTGGAAGTGCGCGTAGCAGTCGAGGACCGGTAAAACCGATCGAAGACATGCGGGATATCATCTGGTGCAATACCGGGCCCTTCATCATTAATACACACAATCACTTGATCAGACCGCACCTGTCCGGCTATGCGTATCTCACCACCTTCTGGTGAATACTTAATCGCATTTGATAGTAGGTTAGAGAGCACCTGAGAGATACGCTCCTCATCCGCAAGAATGATCGGAAAATCATTAGGAAAGTTAACGACAATCGAATGCTGGCTCGATTGTGTGCGAAATTTCTCTGCAATTCGCTCAGCAAGGTTGCGAAGCGACACATCTGTCAAGCTCACAGTCAAACCCCCTGCCTGAAGACGAGACGCATCCAACAAATTCTCTATCAACTCGGTCAACCGGTCAGCTTCTTCCTCAATCACCTCAAGGCTATCAGCAACGATTTTTCTTTCCCAAGTAGCATCTTCACGCCGCAGGGTGCTTACGTAGCCTTTAATTAATGCGACCGGAGTTTTGAGTTCATGGCTGATGACGGAGATAAAGGTGCTTTTTAGCTCCTCAGCTTCGCGAAATCGAGTGATATCTCTGACCGTGGCAATTACATTGAGCAAATTGCCCTCAGAGCTCACCAGGGGTGCATACGTCACGCCTACGGGAATCGGCAAACTGCCTTCCCGAAGCATGTCACCCTCTACATAGAGTGTTGCATTCGCCGTTAACGGCCAACCGTCTGCTTCCGCCTGTTCTAACGACACACCGTCTTTCTGCTCCCAATGGATCACTTCTTCATGTTTGTGCCCCAGAATCTCTGCAATCGGTCGCCCCAATATCCGCGCAAAAGCCGGATTGCACCGCTCAATCGTGTGGTCAGGCTCAAGAATGAGAATTCCATCTGCGGCGGAATCAAGAAGTGCATCCATGCGCTGCTTTTCTCGACGAACTTGAGTGTACAAACGGGCATTTAGGACAGCTATCGCAGTTTGATCCGCGAAACTCTCCAATAATGCTCGATCGTTGGCTGAAAATACCCCGGAGTAATTCCGGAAGATAAAAATTACCCCAATGACTTGTGTTCGCACGAGCATGGGTAGACCCACGCTCGTAAGCAATCCCAGACTTGCAACCCGGGTTACATCTTGAAGTTGACGATTGATCTCTGGGAGTTCATAGCGTGCCGGGTCCGCAGCCAATTGCACCGTTGCCAGAAGTTCATCTAAGTAACGTAAAAAAGTTGGAGGGATGCCAAGCGAAGAAGCTACAGACCATCCCCCCTTTTCCGAGCGCAAAGCGATTAATCCTGCCTGCCCTGCCAGCATCTCCGCTGAGATATCCAGAATGCGCGCCAGTAATTTTTCGAGGTCTAACTCCTGGGTGAGGGCGCGCGTGATTTCTAGCAGATAATCACGCTGGCGAACACGAAAATCAGGCAGCATGCATTAACTCCGGCTCCTTTTCGGCGGACGTTATGGCAGCTTCGAATATTTGCATAGCTTCATCAACCTCGCTCCGGTTGACACTCAAGGGTGGCGAGATGCGGATCACACTCTTCCCGCATCCTAGGGTGAGCAACCCTGTATTGAAAGCATGGTTAACGATGCGGTCGCGCAATTTCTCAGCAGGTTCTTTCGTCTCCCGGTCTTGCACAAACTCCACCCCGATCATCAATCCTTCTCCACGTACATCGCCAATGCTTGGGTGGCGCACAAGGATTTCATGCAAGATATCCTGCGTATATTCGCCTATCACCCGGGCATTCTCGAGATAGCCATCTTCGATCAGCTCGATCGTCGCCAATGCAGCCGCGCAAGCAAGTGGATTGCCACCGTAGGTATTCCCATGCGAGCCCTTTGGCCAGGTCATGATCGAATCACGAGCGATCATCGCACCTAATGGCATGCCAGAAGCGATCCCCTTGGCAGTGCAAACGATGTCAGGCTCGACTCCATAGTGCTCAATGGCCCACCATTTCCCAGTTCGACCAATGCCAGATTGCACCTCATCGACAATTAGAAGCATATTGTGTTGATCGCAGAGTTTTCTCAAGGCGGGAAAGAACCCCGGTGTTGGCAATACATACCCACCCTCTCCCTGGATCGGCTCTAGCAGTACACCTGCAACGTCGATTGGGGGGATTAAGTGACCAAAGATTTCTTCTTCAATAAAACGGACGATGGTTTCCCCGTAGTCCTCTCCAGGCTTGGATTGAATCACTGGACGATACGGATCTGGGAATGGGACATGAACCACTCCGTTCATCAGCGGGTAAAAACCGCGATGATAACCGGATTTACTGGCTGTAAATGAAACAGAGCCCATAGTACGTCCATGAAATGCTCCTAAGAAGCCAATGAACTGCGTTCTACCTGTGTAGTGACGGGCAAGCTTAATTGCAGCTTCCACACTTTCTGTCCCAGAGTTGGTCATAAAAGAAATCGCGTTTTCCTTGAAGGGTGCAATTTCATCTAATTTTTCCGCAAGCTCAACCCAAATGGGATGGTAAAAGTCTGACGAGATGTGGATGAACTTCTCTGCTTGGGCTTTAATTGCCTCGACCACTTTTGGGTGGCTATGGCCGGTAGATACAACTGCTATCCCGGCGGCAAAATCCAAAAAACGATTGCCGTCTACATCCCATACTTCGGTCCCTCTCCCATGGTCCATTACAAATGGATATCCGCGTGGATAAGAGGGTGAGATCACGGCGTGGTCTCGCTCTAGGATCGATTGTGCCTTGGGACCCGGCAGGTTCATCATTTGCATGGCTCTGTCTCCTGAATGTGAATGAATTGCTTCCGAATAACCAGGGAATTATATCATTTCAAGACTTGAATATGTCAGACAAATTGGGATAATGCGGTTATAATCACAAATTGTGACCGGCGCACAGTTTTCCTTTCAGGTCGTTGGCAGGCAAGGCCATGCCCGAGCCGGCGTCATCCATACACCCCATGGAGTCATCGAGACACCTGTCTTTGCCCCAGTGGGCACTCAGGCAACAGTTAAAGCAGTTACCCCAGCACAACTGCACGAATTGGGTGCCAGCCTGATCCTTTCCAATACTTACCATCTGTACTTGCGACCGGGGGACGAACTGGTCGCCGAGCTAGGCGGCCTCCATCAGTTCATGAGATGGCCTGGTCCGATCTTGACCGATTCGGGCGGGTTTCAAGTCTTTTCGTTAAACGAAAAACGAGAAGTAGATGATGATGGTGTAACTTTTAGGAGCCATATCGATGGCTCCAGCCACCGATTAACGCCGGAGAAAGCGATCTCCATTCAGGAGAATCTTGGAGCGGATATCATCATGGCATTTGATGAGTGCGCCGCGCCATACGACCGCGCTTACAGCGAGAAAGCCATGATGCGCACGCACGCCTGGGCCGAACGCTGTCTAAAATCAAGCAAGCGTCGCGATCAAGCACTTTTTGGAATCGTACAGGGCGGAGCTTTTCCGGATTTGCGCGCCCAATCTGCCCAATTTATTGCATCGCTGGATTTTCCAGGGATTGCAATCGGAGGTTTGTCGGTCGGCGAGAAAAAAGAGGATATGCACGCAATGTTAGATATTGTCCTCCCACGATTGCCGGAGGAAAAACCTCGTTACCTAATGGGTGTTGGCACTATCGAGGACTTAACCTACGGGATCAACCATGGAGTAGATATATTCGACTGTGTTTTACCGACACGCCTCGCACGACATAATGCTGTCCTCACACATGAGGGTAGGCTAAATCTCGTCAATGCTGGGTTTGCCCGTGATTCTCAACCAATTGATGCGAATTGTAATTGCTACACCTGTCAAAATTTCTCACGCGCCTATCTGCGGCATCTCATCCTTGCCAAAGAAATGCTCTCTGCAACGCTATTATCCATCCATAACCTGCATATTTTGATCCAGCTGACAAGAGATCTTCGCCAGGCCATTTTAGAAAATCGGCTCGAAGGATAAGCCAATTGCCCAACCCTTGAAAGATCAGATAAGGGCACGATAAATAATTGGGGAAAGACTTTATATGACGCTCTTCCAATCGATTCTATTGGGGATTATCCAAGGACTGACAGAATTTCTCCCAATCTCCAGCTCTGCTCATTTAGTGCTCGTTCCGCACTTATTAGGATGGGATATCCCAGAAGGACCAGCTTTCGTTTTCGATGTTCTTGTTCAACTTGCAACTATCCTGGCAGTGATTACATACTTTTGGACGGATATTATATCCATCACGACCGCATTCCTTACTGGTATTTTTCAAGGAAAGCCCTTAGATAACCCCCAGGCGCGCTTGGGTTGGGCAATCCTGATCGCTACCATTCCAGCTGGGATTATTGGCTTTCTGCTGAAAGACGTTGTGGAGAGTGCATTCAATAGTCCCTCGATAACAGCAGGTTTCCTGCTGGTTACTGCAGTGATTTTATTACTGGCAGAATATATCGGACGACAAAGGGATCCGATTCGTGTGCGTGAGTTATCCCTGGTTGATGCCCTGTGGATCGGTTTTTTCCAGGCGGCTGCAATTTTTCCGGGTATTTCGCGCTCTGGAGCAACGATCACTGGGGGGATGGTACGTGGGCTGACTCGACCAGCTGCCGCCCGTTTTTCATTCTTAATCGCAATCCCCATCATGCTGGCAGCTGGGGTATTCGCTTTGGTCGACCTTCTTTCCCTGCCCGAGCTCGGAGATCTACTCCCCCTATTCCTCCCAGGCTTTATCGCCTCTGCGATTACTGGATTTATTTCTATTCGATGGCTGCTAGGCTATCTCTCCCGGCATTCATTGGTAATTTTCGCTCTGTATTGTGCCGTCCTTAGCATCAGTATATTTATCGTCGATCTGATTCGATAAGAGCTCCGTACCTGGAAAATAGTTTTCTAATTTTGTCTCTGTCTGCCTAATCCGTATACTTCTAGAACGGGAACGACAATGAGGAATCCGGTATGGTGTTCATCAAGATTTCCGATGATTCCCTTGGCGGCTGCCACCATTTTGTTTACTGTCTCCTGATCATCGACAACAGAGAGTAATGTGCGATGCTGTGTTTCGCG
This sequence comes from uncultured Chloroflexia bacterium, assembly GCA_963714425.1. Classification (GTDB taxonomy): domain Bacteria; phylum Chloroflexota; class Anaerolineae; order Anaerolineales; family UBA4823; genus DATCYX01. Next base: position 295,472 of record CAVQOI010000014.1, on the reverse strand, counting down.
ACTTGCGAACAAATCACTCAGGCTGGGCATAAGGGGAATATTATCTAGCATACCCGCCCTTCTGACACGCCCGAGACCGCTGCTGTCTAAAATCGTTACACCCCCAACACCTACCGCTTCCCAAGCTTCGAGAATGCCGGGACAATCATCCGGGTCATCGACAATTAAAATCACCATGAACGCCATATGATCCTTCCTTGGAACCTATTCCACGCTGGTTTGCGTTTTTTGATCTGAAAATAATACTCTCAAAATTGGTGGGGTAACAATCGTCGTAACGATCACCATCCCGACAATCGCCGCGTATGCTTCAGTGAATAATGCACCCTCAGCAATGCCCACAGAAGCGACAATTAATCCAACCTCACCCCGTGACACCATCCCTGCACCTAACTGGAGCGCTTCTCGTCTGGAAAAGCCAGCCCAATAAGCTCCTAAACCTGCCCCAGCCAGCTTACCAAGAATCGCGATTGCGGTCATCGATACGAAAAACCACAGAGTGTCAGCGGATAACTCGCGGGCATTAGCAGACAATCCCACATTAACGAAAAATATTGGCACAAACACACTGTATGCCAGGGTGGAGATTCCCGCATCTATCCGGTCTTTGAAACGTGTCCGCCCGAGGAGCAACCCCGCCAGGAATGCACCTGTTATGGCTGCCATACCACCCAGAGCTTCTGCCGACCAAGCGTACAACAACATCCCAATAAACGCCAAAGTAATAAGTCCCTGGCTGATTGGCAGTTTTTCCACTCTCTTGGCTAATCTCGGGAATAGCCAGACACCCAATAGCCATGCACCGACCAGGTATAAAGCCATGCGTGCTGCGATCCATAGTACGCCGATCAAGCTTGCATCCGAGCCGGTGTGTACAACAGCAAAAAATATCGACAAACCCAGAATTACCAATATGTCATCGAAAACTGCCGCGCCCATTAACCCCACCCCCACCCGGCTGCGGAGCACTTTTAACTCCATCAGTGTTTGTGCTGAAATGCTAACACTGGTGGCTGAAAGTACCAGACCTGTAAGAATAGACGAACTGCGATCTAAAGAAAACGCAAATCCTAGTCCGACACCAAGCACAAGTGGAACGAACACTCCCAGAACTCCCGAAAAGACTGCTACTCGGCCAGTTTTTGCTAGTTCATCTACGTGCAAGCCTAGACCAGCAATAAACATGAGCAAGAGCACTCCAATCTCCGCGAGCTCGGCAACCGTTTCACCGAGGTGACCTCCAGCAAAGTATGGCAGGTGGACAAGATCGATCAGTGATGGCCCAAGGATTAGGCCAACAATCAGTTCGCCCAGGACGGATGGTTGGCCAATCGAAAAACTGATATAACCGCCCAGTTTTGCCGCGAGTATGATCAAAGTCAGCGCGAGGATAAGTTGGAGGAAGGGTGTGGCAGCTATCACGAGTTATATTCCCAGTTCTGAGCGCGTACGAAGATAGTGGACGATTTGCTCACGTGAGATTACACCGAGAAGAACATCGTCCGTCAACACGGGCATCTGGTTAATATTGGCAGTATCCATCGTATGCATGGCTGATATTAGTTGTGCATCCGGAGAAACCTTCACGAGCCGGCTGAGCGGGATCATCGCTTGGCCTGTTGTTGTTAATCGCCACTTCGGTTTAGGAATTTGTGCGATATCACGCAGGGTGATCATCCCTTTCAAATCGCCATTATCCGCTACAAAGAAGCATCGCTGACCTCCCGAAAGCACGTGTTCCTCAACGAGCTGGTTAATCGTTAGCAAGCTTGGGACACGAAGGCAATCGCGTTCCATGACCTGCGAAACACGCACCCCGCTGAGCGCATTCTGAACGGTAGCTTGAGCATACGTGCTCGCTGCCGCATTCTGAAGGAACCAGCCAATGAACGCCAGCCACAAGCCATTGAAGAATTGTCCATTGAAGATGGTGAACACTCCCCAGCCAATAAAACCAAAAGCAATTATCTGACCAGTTGAAGACGCAATCTTAGTCGCTCTTTGAAAGTTGCCTGAATATCGCCAAACCAGCGCCCGCAATACACGGCCTCCATCTAACGGGAATCCGGGGATCAAATTAAATGCAGCCAAAACGAAATTAATCCTAAGCAAATATTGACTTGGTGCAGCCAGGACGGGAATCTGGCGATCTAAGAGATAGAAAACTCCAAATAGCCCAGCAAGCGCAAGGCTGACAAGCGGTCCAGCAATGGCTATGCGCAATTCTTCTCCGGGTGTTTTTGGCTCTTTTCCGATTTGAGCCACTCCCCCGAAAATAAATAGGGTGATGCCTTTGACTGGAATTTGGTTGCGCAACGCGATTAATGAATGTCCTAGCTCGTGTGCTAAAACAGAGGCAAAGAAGAGTCCACTTGTCACTAAAGCTATGAGGACGTGGGCAATGCCGGGCAAACTAGGGTATTCCTGTGGGAAGTAACCACTGGCTAAAGACCAGGTTAATAACCCAAAGACCAGAAACCAACTAGTGTGCAATCCAATTGGTATCCCCCAGATTTTACCGAGCTTTATACTAGCTTCCATGAATGTCTCCAAGACGATAAGAAATTTATTGTTTAAGTAATTTTACCGGTCAATTCCAAAATGTCAATATATTGCCTACATTGTGTAAAAGATTATTAATGTAATTCATATGTTTCCGACATCCGGCGGAGGGGTTCCATCTTGATCATCCAATATTGATTGTTATGCACTCCTGATAAAAAGGAGAAATCCTATCATGCGTATAAATGCGCTGGCGAGTAATCCGATACCTAGTCCGAATTGGTCCGCAATCAGCGTTCCTAAGAGGGGAGCGAAGATTGATGCCAGATAGGTCATGCTCTGAGCAATTGAGACGAAGGTAGCACTATATTCCGCTGGGACGGTTCGCATGAGCTCATCAAAAAATACCAGGTCAAGTCCTGCCTGGAAGATGCCAGCTAAACCCGCATAAATAACGATTAACTCAACTCGATGGGTAGAGGCTACCAACGCAGGATAAAGCATTAACCCGAATGTCGTCCATCCCAATACAAATCGGGATCCCCTTATCCTTGATTCGCGCGTCCACAAAAAATATCCTATCAAGAGAATAGACGCCTGGGCTGTATTGATGATTCCTATCCAGGCATCGCTAGCACCGATCTCCCGAACATAGTACAGGGGCAATAATGGCAACGAAAGTGTGATCCCAAACTGGAACACAAGCCTCTTTAGGGAAAATCGCAAGAATTCTTTTTGGGCTCTGATGAGTAGCACGAAGTCCTTTATTCGTTTGCGGAAATTTCCATTCGTCTGAATTTGATGAACTTGAGCATCCGGAAGCAGAATGTGGCTAGAGAAGTAAAAGCTAACCAATCCCCCAAGCGATAGCCCTAGAAATGCAATCTGGTAGTTGGCTGGAAATATGACTCGATCTAGAAGCTGACCGACTGCTGCTACGGTTATCGCCGTCGTCACCCCCAAAACGGACCAGCGCCGGCTCATCAGCTCGTAGCGCAGTTTGGGTCCAGCTACAGCACTCATAACTACCGAGAAGCCCACCGCAACCATAGTCTGTGGCACGGTTGCGGCTGCCCAAATGAGTAAAATCATCCTTACCTGAGCTTGATCTGGGACCAGAAAGGATAGCAGACCCGTAAGTGCATAACATGATACGACCGCTAAGCGTGCAGCGCTGAACCAGGGAACAATTTGGCGACGAGATTGGAGAAACCTTCCCAGCGGAAGCGCGAGGATGAGACCAGTCATCGCTGGCATCGAAGTCAGCAGTCCGACTTCGATGCTGCTGGCACCTAAACGCGTGAGAAATACCGGCAAGAATTGCGAAGCGGCATTGGCCATGCCGATGCCAATTGCATCGATCTGGACATTGATAAAATTTTTACGTTGGACCGGGGTGACTTCCGCCGGTGCAGGGTTGATTCGTGTAAGCTTCAATCGCTATCTAAGCCTCCCATACAAGTACCAGTAGACTTTTTCGGGGAATGCATCCATTATTTCTACTTCCCAAATAAATTTTCCTGTGATGAGGACCCCCCTCAAAAATGCATCCAGATGTCCAAGTAATTCAACTTCAACTTTTGGAACAGCCTGAGCATCCGGTGTGAGGAGCTCCAGCATTACCCTGCGACTCACTTCGTAAGCATAACGATCCGAATGATCTTCCGGGCGAAGGCGATACTCGTTCATAAATGATCCCCACAGCTTCAATCGCGCACGAAATTCTTCTGTCGCCTTCCTCTCCCAAGCGACCCGCCAGCGAGTGCCCAAGCGGTCCAACTCACGGTCTATTTTTTGGCGTTCGTATTTTTCCTCCCCTTCCAATTTGTATGCCTCAAGGCGTGTCTGAGCCAATAGCATCGCGCTCAACGTAAGACTAGGATAAGGCAGCTCTCCCGGTTTTCCTGATGCTTGCACCGACCAATAGAGTTCATCTGATAATAGATATTTCTCAAATATGGCTAATCCAGCCCGTAAATACTTAATCTCACGCTCAGCTCTTTCCATTTTTCTGCGACCTTTCAAGCAATCTTATTTTTTGCTCACTTTTCTTCATCGGTCTAAGCTGTATCCACCTGCGTGCTCCCAAGAGCCCATATAATTTCCAGCAAATTATAATCCTGGACCTGGAACTGCATCGGTGACCGGACCTCGTGATTCGAACCCTTCTCCATCTCAAAATCGAGGCGATCCAATGCTAGCCATAAAATGCACTTGTTGTAAAACCACGGATTAAAAATTATTAAGAAATGGATATCTAAGGTCGATGTTATATGATACCCTTGAGCGGTGGGAAAAATTGTTGCTGAGGATATTGCAATCCCATCGACCCATCACGAAATTTCTAATTTTGCGTCTTACTCGATGAGAAGAAATGATCATGGAATCTCACATCCAAGCTGAGGTCCTACAGATCACCAAACACGATCTTGTAGGCATTTACGAGCAGCATAGCGCTGGACTGTATCGCTACGCGTATCGCCTGCTCGGAGATAAGAATATCGCCGAAGAAGCTGTCTCTGAGACGTTCAGTCGATTCCTGCAAGCGATCCGAAATGGAGGCGGTCCCCGGGAAAATGTCAAAGCCTATCTATATCGGGTTACACATAACTACATCACAGATATCTACCGGCGCCAGCCACCAGAACCAGACCAGTTAGACGTCGACAAGCATCCAGATGAATCATCGAACCCGGTCAACCTGGTTAACCGTCAAATCGAGCAAGAGCATGTCCGCAAAGCACTCTTGAAATTATCTGCTGACCAGCGGCAAGTTGTGCTGCTGCGCTTGATTGAGGATTGGCCGCATGAGGATGTGGCAATTTATCTAGGAAAATCTATTGAAGCAACCCGAGCGCTGCAATATAGGGCGCTTTCTGCTCTGAGACGATTGTTGCTCGAAGAGGAAGAAATGCAATGAAATCACCTTCAGAAGCTGAATATTCTGTTGATCCGAAAATTCAAGAATTACTCGACCTGTTGCGTGATGTCCCTCCCAGGGATTTGCAAGCCGCCGATCGCACCAAATCGAGATACTTCGCTGAAGTCAACACGATTTTTGATCAGGATACTCGCCCATCTCAACATCCAGTTCACCATGCATCACCAAACTCAAAATCTTTTGGGTGGCTCAACTTTTCATATTTGCAGCGAAAGTTAGCGTTCACTTCGCTGCTCGCTATCATTGCAGTCATAACTATCCTTTTCGGCAGTGCTGGTGTAACGGCCTACGCTTCAAAGTCCTCCTTGCCTGGAGATGCGCTTTATCCAGTGAAAACAGGGTTGGAACTAACCCGAGTTAGCCTGGCACGCGATGCTGCCCTCCAGGCCCAACTTTACCTTTCTTTCGCAGAGCGTAGGTTAGATGAGATTTCCCAACTGGTTGCTGAGGGACGGTTTGATGACATAGATCGGGCGACCTTTGAATTTGAAACGAATGTCCAGCAAGCAATCGATACGCTTAATACGGTATCAGCCGGCGATCCTGCAAAAGCTCAGGAATTAGCTACACAAATTTCCAATGCATTATCCCGATACGCAATTATTCTCAAAGGAATTCTATCTGCGGTACCAGATACTGTGAAACCAGCTGTTGAAAAAGCAATCCTGAAGTCAGAGACTGAAGGCACTGGCGAGATGGAGATTCTTGGCCTGATCGAGCAGATAACTCCTGATGGATGGGTCATCGCAGGACGGTTGATCAAGTCGTCTCCGTATACAGAGATCGAGGGACAAATTTCCTTGGGTGCTGCGGTAGAAGTAGATGTTTTTGTTAGTGAGGACGGCTCCCTAATCGCTCGTGAAATCAAGGTCCTCAATGAGGATTCATCCATTGACACTTTAAATAGTAGCGCCAACATGCGTCCCGGAAGTAATTTAGGGGTTGATAATGTGAACGAGAATGATAACGAGTCTGAAGATCAATCGAATGATCAGAGCAATCACAATAATAACGATAACGAGGAAGAGGACGAAGAGGACGATGATGGAGACTCTAACTCTAATAGGAACAGGAATGACAATGAGGATGAAAATGAAAATGAAGATGACGAAGATTAAATAATGGGGAATCAACAATAATTGACCCGTGTCTGGATATCCGATTAACAAGCAGTCCCTCGTAAACTCACATATTCAAAGTAATTATTATTTCCGGGGTTGGCAATCGTTTTTTGCCAACCCAATTGTCCGTACATGGGGGGTAGGAATAGCCCTTGGGATAGTATATATTGCATATTTGACCATTGTACAATTCTCAACAGAACACATTACTGGGGTAGATGGTCATTACCACATTCGCTTCGCCAGCCTAATGCTGACCGAAGGACTGAAACCAAATTTTCCCTGGCTCCCGCTCACGATTTTGAACGCACGGGAATTTTATGATCATCATTTCCTCTACCATGTAGCTCTGATCCCATTCAGCCTCCTAGACCTCGTCCTTGGAGCGAAATTATCTGCCATTATCTTCGCAACCCTGGCTTTCCTGGCTATCTGGTGGCTTCTACGCAGCCAGAACACTCCCTACAGTGCTATTTGGGCGTTAGGACTCCTGGCAATCTCGGAAGCATTCATCTACCGCATGAGCCTCGTGCGCGCACAATCCTTATCCCTTGCCGTCATGGCGATTGGGTTAAATTGGATGCTGGAAAAGAAATATGCGCGCTTGCTCCCATTAGGGTTTATCTATGTGTGGCTTTATAATGCTTTCCCCATCTTGCTGCTCTTTGCAGCGATATATACTCTCTCTGTGTGGGTGCTTGAGTCAAGGCTAGAGCTACGCCCGCTTGTGTATTCCGCGCTTGGAATTTCTTTGGGATTGCTAATTAACCCATACTTTCCTACTGATCTGATCTTCATATTCCGGCACCTGCTGCCGAAATTGACCGAACCTACCGCTGTGGATGTCGGTAGTGAGTGGTACCCCTACCGGACAAGCCAATTGCTAGAAAACTCACCGCTCTCGCTTATTTCTATCCTGGTTGGCGTGGTTGGATTGGGCTTACGAGGGCGGCGAATGGATCTCCGCACCTTGGTAGCTTTCCTTCTCGCGGCCATGTTTGCATTGATGCTCTTTCAATCAAGGCGTTTTATCGAATACTTTCCTCCTTTTGCTCTAATATTTGCCGCTTTCTCCCTAAGTCCGCTCCTCAACCACAAGATAAATGACCAACAGTCTTTGGAAAACAATCAGGAAGGACCGACAAGTTCAAGCATGCTTACAAATCCTTCCTGGCGAAAACCTCTCATGGTGTTATTAATGCTATCCGTTATATTGCTTGGGGCAGCCTTCACGCTGCGAGCCGTTCGAGGTAGCGTTGGTGATACCCGGTCCTCATCGCTTTTTGCTGGCGCCTCCCGTTGGCTTATCCAGAACACACCAGAAGGCTCCAGGGTATTCCAAACTGATTGGGACGATTTCCCTCGTTTGTTCTTTTACAACACCCACAATACCTACCTCATTGGGCTGGATCCTACGTATATGCAGATTTTTAACAATGAGCTCTATACCTTCTGGGTTCAAATCACACAGGGCGAAATTGAATATCCGTCAGGTGTGATCTTCGATCGTTTCGGCGCTCGCTATGTCATCACAGACTTGTCTCATAGGGATTTCATCCGGCAAGCTGAAAAGGACGTGGGACTTCAGGAAGTTTTTCGAGATGATAATGCCATTGTCTACCAGCTTGCCCCCCATTAGGCTGCTTACAGTGTGGTAGAATTAACTGTTATGGAGAGCGGGAACGAGCCAAAAGAAACCACAACGATTGCCCAACAACCTACACAAGGCTCTCCAGAAGAGAGCCGCCAGCGACAGATTATTGTGGTTGGCACTATCGCGATCGTCCTCTTGGTTGCATTGGTCATCGCGTCGATCTACTACCTGCTCTTACCAGGTTCACCTACCGACCGTATACGCGATATATTCATAATTTTTATGGCACTAGAATCATTGGTGCTTGGCTTAGTTCTGGTCATCTTGATTGTACAGGTATCACGTTTGATCAACCTGCTGCAGAACGAAATTAAACCGATCCTAGAATCTACAAATGAGACGGTTAGCACCCTGCGTGGAACCACTGCCTTTCTAAGCAACAATCTTGTCGAACCGGTTATGAAGATGAACGAATATTCTGCTGGAGTTAGGCAAGCTCTCAAACTGGTTGGTCTGGCTCGCGGAAAAAAGAAATAATATTAATTTAAGGAGTGAGAACCATGTCTGATAATGATAGCGATTTTGGATCATTTCTCGTCGGATTCATCATGGGCGGGCTTGTGGGTGCTTCAGTAGCACTACTCATAGCTCCCCAATCCGGCGAAGAAACTCGAACACTGATCCGCGAGAAAAGCATCGAGCTAAAAGATAAAGCAGTCGAAACTGCTGAAGAAGCGCGTTTACGCACTGAAAAGGCACTCGACGACGCACGTGCTCGAGCTGAATCCGCTTACACCGAAGCACGCAGCCGAGCTGACGAGCTCTCGAAAATGACGAAAGAACGTGCTACTGAGTTACAGAAGCGCGGCCAGGTTGTTCTTGAAGAGCAAAAAACCCGCATCGGAGGCGCAATCGATGCTGGGAAAAAAGCTACATCTCGCAAGGGCCAGGAGAAGAGCGAGACCAAAGGCGACGAGAAGCCAGCAGAATCAGCAACTTAAGATTTAATCGACAATAAATCGGGGTTTCCGGAGCCAGCCTGTGGCTGGGGGAAACCCTTTTGTGTTTATATACCAAAATCATTACTAACCGCCCGCAGAATTTCACCGATAACACCAAGTAAGTCGCCGGCAAGAATACTTGCAGTGCTTCCTATCTTTTTTGTGACCGACAGGCCGGCTTGCGCATGTATCCATGCCCCTGCAGCTGCTGATTCAAATGCCGGAATCCCTTGGGCGCGCAAACCAACAATGATACCCGCCAAGACGTCACCAGTACCAGCACGAGCAAGAGCAGGAGTGGCAACTGGGATCACCGCAGTGCGTCCATCCGGATCGGCGATGACTGTGAATGCACCTTTCAAGACCAGCACATGCCCCCATTCACGAGAAAATCTTTCAGCCACTTCTATCCTGCTTTTTTGAATCTCGTCAATACTCATGCCTGTAAGGATCTGCATCTCACCTGGATGAGGTGTGAGGACAGCTTTGCCGGGCAGCTTATGGAACCAACCGGACAATCCAGCGAGCAGCTTTAATCCGTCGGCATCGAACACGATGGGGGGAAGAGCCTTCCCCCCGTTGCCTGCAAGCAACTTTTCGATGAAGCGCGACGTCGATTGGTGCAACCCAAAACCAGGACCAACCAGCATGGCTGTGGCCCGCACCAAATTTTCAAGTACCAATCCAGCTGCACGTTCGCTAATGCTTCCACCTTCTTCAGGCAAAGGCAGCCATGTCGCCTCGGGAAAGTGCCCCGCTAACGCTGTATGAAGTGACTGAGGGAGCGCAAGCGTAACCAAGCCAGCGCCGGTTCGGTAAGCTGCCTGACCGGCAAGCAGGGCGGCTCCAGTGTAATTGGTAGAACCTGCAACCACCAATGCAGTTCCAAATGTACCCTTATGCGCATCCAGGGGACGTCGCGGCAGGACATTCCTGACCCAGGCTGGATCAACCAGAAATCGAATAATCTTCTCCCATGCCCTTGGATAACGCCGATCTTCACCCAGCCCAATTCCTACAAAGCGTAAATCCCCCACTAATGAATACGCCGGAAACTTTAAGAGGCCGCGCTTGGCAGCTGCCATACTCACAGTCATCTCCGCAGGGATGCATTCATTCGCTGCTTCTCCGGTATCGCAATCTACCCCCGAAGGGCAATCTACCGCGATTACGTGAATATTTGGATGCTCTTGGAGCACTTTGCGTGCAGCATCAAGCGCTTGGGCAACCGCCTCACTAAGAGGCAGACGAATACCCGTGCCTAATACACCGTCCATCACAACGGCAGCCGCCCGTATTTGAGATGACATTATCTCCAATGCTATGGAGTCATTCGCAGGCTGGATTTTCCCACCCGAATATCGTAAGCGTTGCACCAGCGGGTCATCTACTGGGCGCGGGCGAACCAAATAAGCAGATGCTTGCCAGCCCCACCGGGCGAGATACTCCAGGGCTACAAGTGTGTCCCCTCCGTTATTCCCAGATCCGACCAGACCAAGCACACTTTTGTTCGTATTATGGCTATACGTAACATGTACTAATTCAGCTAACCCTTTACCTGCATTCTCCATCATGAGCTCGTAGGTCAATCCGTCCCGATCTGCCTCCGTTTCAATGGCGATCATCTCTGCAACACTAACGTACTTAATCATTGCAAACTCCCAGGCATTGCCCTCTGTTCGCGTAGAATGATGTCAATGTCATCTGCGACCTCCGTCAGTCCCAGCTCGACGAGCTTCTCCCGGTGGGGAATACCACTATTACGATCCCAACCGCGTGCATCGTAGTATGCATCCAACATCTCATCGATCGGAGGTACAAAACCGCCCGTTCCGCCGCCAGTTACAAGAGGAGACAGCAGAGCTTTGGGAAGGCGGTCGTTTTGGCGCCTGAGTCCTAGGCGGATGTTTATCGCACGTTTGAGATTCCAGGCTCGTTCCCCAACCCGCATAAGATCTTCTAACCGGTAAGGTCGCCCGCACGCTGAGTTAACCAGATGGACCAGAGTCTGAGGTGGGAGATTGGCGAAATAACAGATCACCAAGGAATTAAACAGGGACCTCCAATCTTGATGGAGGGCAACGTTCAGCGCCTTCTCTGCGCCAGCCTGGCGGGGTTGAACACTCATTCCCAAGCTGGTTTCTACTTGACCGATTTCCACCACGAAATAATCTGATTGGTTATGGCAGGCTCCTCGGGGGGATGTCGCGTATGAAAGCGCCATACCAGAACCACCTCGCGGGTCATGATACGCCACCTCCAGACCATTCACCTGCACAGCTTCTTCCTCTGCGCCAAACTGTCTCCCTAATACCCTGGCTCCTTGCCCGAGAAAAAGACCAATGCCTTCACGTGTTCTTGTCTGACGTACAAGATATTCGACGGCATCAGAGTTTCCCCACTCTAGTTTTACACCTCCGGTCTCTTTCAAGTTCAGTTTACCCATTTCAAATAGCCGGAATGCTAGACCAATGGCATTGCTCAAACTGATCGTATCGATGCCATAACGGTCGCACAGTTCCCCCATCCGGGTTGCAAATACTGCATCATCGAGCCAAAGATTAGGGCCAAAACCCACCAGTGTTTCATATTCAGGACCTTTTCGCGGCTCGCCATTCTCTTCGATTTTTACGACCCGCCCGCACGCAATCACGCACGCGTGGCAGGCACTAACGCCAGTCAGGATGCTTTCCGTCACGCTCGACCCCGAGATACGCGTTGCTCCATCAAATAGGTCACTTTGATAATATCGTTTAGGCATCACGCCAAGATAGTCCAGGTAATCGGCAATACAGGCTGAGCCGAGCTGGCGAACGACCTGTGATTGTGGTTCTACTCTTAAGCCCCGATTTGCTTCCGTCCGTAATTGGGAATAGGATTCAGGAGAGGCAACTGGTATGCTCTTGTTCCCTTTGACTGCGATTGCCTTCAAATTCTTGGAGCCCATGACAGCTCCCAGACCTGTTCTCCCAGCAACACGCCCGTGGTCAGTGAGAATTACCGATAATGGAAGCAACGCTTCACCTGAGGGTCCGATTACAGCTACTCGAACCCGACCTACATTCAGTTCTTCAGCAATCGCAGTTTGGGTTTGGTAAGTCTCCATTCCCCAAAATTTCTCAGCTGAGCGGATCTCGACATGTCCCTGGTTGATCCAAAGATATTCTGGCTGAAGTGCGCGTCCTGTCAACCACAATCCATCGTACCCCGTCATTCGCAATTCGGGCCCCCAGAAGCCGCCACAGTTCGACTCCCCCCAAATTCGCGTGGCAGGCGAGCGGGCAGCAACGATAAAACGCCCAACGGCTGGACCGCTCGTACCCGATAGCGGCCCATTAAGGAATAAGAGAGGAGCCTCTGGCGAGAGAGGCTCTAAATCTGCAGTCATATACTCATATAACAAGCGAGCTGCCAGAGAAGCCCCACCAATATAATCTCGTTCCCAATCTTCCGGAACGAGAAATTGGCCAATATGCCCGGTGGATAAATCAACAGTAAGAATGGGCTGCATGCTAGGATCCTTAATTTGTCGGATTCTAAACCGTCGCTGGTATATTTACGTATTTCTGCATGTGAGTTTACCAGACTTTGTGAGCAGTGAAAATGGCTTACGATACACATTGAATCACCTATAACCCCGCGTACAAGTGTCATATTTTGCGTGCCTACCCACCAGGATGGCGTGCGCTGGAGGTATTCCAACGATGAATTGGGCTTCACTTCCCGCTTGATTGATATCTTCTCTCTCGGTAGCTATTGGGCTAGAACAGCTCAAGAAGTTAGGAGAATTCTTGACAATAGAATAATCCATCGATCCTGCCATCGTTCTTGACAGCTTCCAACACGCTGGCTATAATCCTTTATAGTTCAGCGGGTGTCGCCAAGTGGTAAGGCAGCAGCTTCCCAAGCTGCCATTTCGTGGGTTCGAATCCCATCACCCGCTCAAATTCGATGATCTGGTACGGACGCATCGGTCTGTATCAGATTTTTTTTATACAGTTGGATCAATCAATTCAGAGATAGACAAAACATCTAATTCATGAGGGAGAACCATATCAAGATTCTTACAAGACTGTAATCTCACCTGTCACTGTCATAAACAGGAATGAATACCTTCCATGTTAAAATGGCGCTATTGCCTCGGGAGGGATGAGCTGAAATGGGATCAAACCGGACGATATTATATGTTGAGGACAACGTCGATAACCGCTTATTGGTTCGACGTATCCTCGAGGCTGAAGGCTACGCGGTATTGGAAGCTGATGATGCCCGGCAGGCGCTGGCAATCGTTCAATCCCGTCAACCAAGTCTGGTCCTCATGGATATCAATCTACCCGGGATGGATGGCTACGCGCTGACCTCCCAGCTAAAATCCCTTCCAGCCTTCGGTAAAACACCCATCGTGGCAATCACAGCCAATGTAATGAAAGGGGATCGGGAACGAACCTTAAACGCGGGCTGTGATGGGTACATTCAAAAGCCCATCGATGTGGATACACTTCCCCAACAGCTCGACCGCTACATATCTATTCGGAGCTAATAGTGGCTGACGACCTGAATACCCACCCTGACTATCTAGACACAATTCATCCAACCATCGATATGCAAGCCAGAGGAGTTCATCCAAACGATATGTCTGTGCTGGTCGTAGAGGACAATGTATCGAATTTTGTACTCATTGCTCGGATGTTGGGATATATGGGCATCCACTGTGAATGGAAAACATCCGGATTTGAAGTCGTGGAATACGCGGATACCCTTCCCAAGGTTGACTTGATATTGCTCGATATTCGTCTACCGTATGAGGACGGCTTCAGCGCGCTGCGCAAGATCCGCTCTTCAAACCGGCTGAATGAAACCCTGGTTGTAGCAGTAACCGCTGAAGCAAACGAGGCACAAATGAAGCGTGCACAGGAAGCTGGGTTTGATGGCTTCTTGGGAAAACCACTCGACCCAGACCGTTTTCCCGATCTGATCGAGAATATTCTCGCTGGAAATCCAGTTTGGGAGTTGAGCTGATTCCCATACAAAGGGGATTGCAAGTCATTACAAGCAACTGTTCTTCTCTAACCCAATATTTGACTCACGTGATGCGAATGCGCCTGCAGTTTGGTGGCGCAATTTTTTTCGTCCCACATCAGTTTACAGATATGCAAGAAGGACACTCAATTGTGCATAAAGGGATTGATTATCTCTAAAAAACGGTTTTAATTGTATTAAGGAGAATTCTCTATCAATGTCTTCCTCGGCTACTCATCATGATGATTCTCTTGCTCCTGAAACCCTGGTACCGCGGCTTGGAGAATACCTCCTAGAGCGGGGGCTGATCACTTCCAAAGAACTTAACCAGGCGCTGGATTATCAGAGAAAGAAGGCTTCTAGCGGGCAACCGAGATTAATTGGTCGCGCTCTACTAGACCTGGGCTATATCGACCGAGAAACGCTGGATAAAGTTGTTGTTACGCAAATTTTCTCTTTGCATGCTGCCCTAAACGAAGCAAACCAACAGCTTGAGATACGGGTGCACCAGCGAACACAGGATTTGGAGAATCGTCTTGCACAAATCCACACAACCTCCGAAATCGCTCAGGTAGCCATCTCAGCTAATCGCATGGAAGATATGCTCAAAAGCATTGTTGGATTAATCGTCCAACGAATGCATTTTGATCATGCTGCCATTTTCTTATTAGATGAGACTGGAAACTTCGCCATCATGCACGCCTCAACCGGCCCCCTCGGGCAGGTACAAAACCTTGAGGACTACCGCTTACCGGTCGGCTCACCATCCGTCGTTGGCTGGGTCACTGCTAATAATCACGTATGCGTAATTAGTGAGGGAAATCAACAAAATCTGTATTTTAAGGGGGATTTACTCCCTAATGTTCGTTCGGAGGCAGGCATCCCCATTTCACTGGGGAATAACCTGCTCGGACTATTACACGTCCAACATTCTCGTGGTAATCCCTTTGACGAAGATGCACTCACGACCTTGCAAACAATTGCCAATTTCACAGCATCCCTGGTACAGAATCACCGTCTGCTGCTAACGACCCAACAAAACCTGAAAATTATGGAAAAACGGTTGGTGGTTCTGGAGACATTAGACCTGGTGAACAAAACAATTTCTGCGGAAACCAACCTCAACCATCTATATAAATTGATTCATGAACAAATCGTTCATGTGATGGGTGAAGTAGATTTCTTGATTGCGCTGATCGATAAAGAAACAGACGCAATCGTGATTCCTTATGCTTTCGAAATTGGACGGAGCCTCAGTATCCCGTCTTACCCTCGAGGTCAGGGATTGACTTCCTTACTAATTAAAGAGAAAAAAGCTTTGTTGTTGGTAGAGGATGTCGAGCAGAAGGCGGTCGAGCTTGGTGCAAAAGTATTCGGAAAACCAGCTAAATCCTGGATGGGGTCTCCTCTCCTCGTAGGCGGTGAAGCAATCGGTGCGATCGTCGTGCAGGACTTCGAAAAGGAACTTCGCTTCGATGATGACGACAAGCGATTGTTAAGTAACCTTGCCACGCAGGTAGCAATTACCGTGCGGAACGCGTTCCAACTCGAGGCTGCCAGACTTCAGGCAGATCGAGAACGCATGGCGTCGGAGATTTCTACCAAGTTGTGGGCGACCACCGATGTACACACCATTCTACAAACAGCCATCCAGGAGCTCAGTCAAAAGCTTGATGCGACTGAAGGGACTGTTTATTTGCAGCCCGAGACCAAACAAGGAACCAATAGCAGCCCCGGTACCAATGGAAATGAAAGCGAACAAAAGGAAATGACGTGACCCTGACGAGTTATTTTCAAACCATACAATTCATTGCCTGGCTTGTTGCGCTAACGGAGCTTGTATTGGGATTATATGCGCTTGTGCTTAATGCACGTGAAGCAGCGAACCGGAATGCTAGCATCTTTTTGGTTTCTGCCGCAGTCAGCACATTCACTATTGGCTGGATGATCGCTGCTGAGGGGTCCATCCAGGCTTTCTCCCCAGCTTTGGTTTCGGCGATCGTATCTCCAACGATCCCACTCCTGTTTTTCCTGGCTGCGCTCGCTATTGTTGTGCCTGACTGGACGCAGGGAAAGCTGCGTTCGCTCTGGCTTGTCACCTATCTCCTTGCATTAATTCCAGCAGGCGTGACCCTTGTTGATATCAATACGGGATCGCATTATTGGTTCACGGGGATTCCTTCTGGTTACACAAGCGGATTGGTCCCGTTCACAGAATATACATCTGGTAGTCTCGCTGCCTTCATTCACGCTTCTGCCTTTATAGGTATCCCATTGCTCACGAGCTTGTTCTTAGGTTATTTTGCAATAGTCAACAGACAGATCGCCCCGAACAATCGCCGGTTGGCATGGATATTGTTGTTAGCAATAGTCGCCTCCACTGCAATCAATTTATTGCTTTCTCCGCTGCTAATCCAGGAGGCTGCAGAGGTGCTTCCAATAAGCATCCTGGCATTGTTGACTGGAATAGCTGCCTTCCAACAGATGATCTCGGAGCGACGCTCACAACGCGGGAGCTTACAGGCGCGACTCTCGGCGATGATCCTTGTTATTACGATCCCCCTATTGCTTGCGGTTTCCCTCTATATCACATGGCGGACAGGTGCCTGGTCGAATGAGGGATCCCGACAAGAGATATTTATATTAATAGCAGTCTGCATAGTACTTCAACTATCCCTCTCGTGGCTCAGTATCCGCCAGGCAGTTCAACCGGTCGGTGACTTGACGAAAACGGCTACAGGAATCGCTTCTGGCGATCTCACCCTGGTTGCCAGAGTGCAAAGCAACGACGAGATTGGCGTATTAGCTCGTGCCTTCAACAGCATGACCACACAATTACGTGAGACGATCACCAATTTGGAGCGCAGGGTAGCAGAGCGTACGCGTGACATGGAACGACGCGCCGTTCAATTGCAGATCGCTGCAGAAGTATCCAGTCAGGCTGCAGCCATCCGTGACCTAAATCAGCTCATGGACGATTCTGTCAGATTAATTTCCGAGCGGTTTAATTTCTATCATGCTGGTATTTTTCTTTTGGACGAGCGACAAAAATTCGCTGTCTTGAGGGCTGCCTCCTCAGAAGGAGGTCAAAAAATGTTAGCTCGGGGTCACAAACTGGGTGTCGGACAGTTAGGAGTTGTTGGTTATGTTGCTGGCAAGGGGGAACCGCGTATCGTCTTAGATGTCGGTGAAGATGCGGTTTATTTCAACAATCCAGAGTTACCCCAGACTCGCTCGGAGATGGCATTGCCGCTCAAAATCCGCGATCGTATTACCGGTGTGCTGGATGTCCAATCGACAAAAGCTGCAGCTTTTACTGACGATGATATCGAGATCCTCCAGATATTAGCAGACCAAATTGCTCTCGCAATTGAGAATGCCAAACTCATCTCTGAGAACCAGACGGTTATTCAACAGTTAGACGGGTTGTACCAAATGCAGATAGGGCAGTCGTGGAAACGTCGCCTTCAAAGCACAAACATCGCTTATTCCTACCGCCAAGGGAACCTGAAAAAAGAGCTTGCGCAGGTTCACCTAGATGATCACCTGAACAGCGATCCGTATACTCTGAGGTTACCAATCGAAATGCGTGACCAGACATTAGGATGGATTACTCTGCGACGAAATCCGGAAGCGCAGCCATGGTCCCGAGATGAGACCGAATTTACCCAGGAGATAATCGCACAGTTAGCACTTTCCTTGGAGAACGCTCGCCTACTCGACGAGAATCGCAAGCGCGCACAAAATGAAGAATATCTTGCACATATCTCCTCAAGAACCACCGGCTTGCTTGATGTCGAAACAGTCATAAAGACTGCTGTTCAGGAAATTGGCAGTTCATTTGATCTGGCTAGAGTACAAATAAAGCTAGGCGGGGATCAGCTACCCCCTCAGCCCCCTCCTGATACAGGAGAGTTGAGCAGGCTAATCTGGTAGGGAACCAATTCGACTGGTTTTGCACACACCAGGAGTCATAGTATGGCATTGAGAGGCATTTTTACCCCAGCAACGAGCATAAGATCGAGATTATTACTGCTTCTTTTGGCGATGACTGCAGTTGCTACAGTGTCCATTGCCTTGGCTGCTGTGCTTGTCAACCAAGTCTCGGGCAACAGTGCGCGAACTATTAGTGGCAACGCCCTACTTACCCAAGCTGAAAATTACCTTGTCCAACTCACCAAGGCGAATGCACGGGAAAATGACCTTGTTCTCGATCAAGTAAAACGCGAAACAAAAAAGATTGCCGAATATGCTGGAGCTGTTTTTGATAACCCAAGTGCTTTCGGGACCCCAGATTTTTGGGAGATAGATTCACACATGGCCGTCGGGGGTGATGGTCAATTCGCAAATACGACCCAAGATATAACCAGCGTATTCGTCCCCAACCATATTCAAGTTGATGAACAAACCATTCAGGATATTCAATCGGGTGCATTCCTTGAAAATTATTTTGTCACAGCTTACAACAATACGCCTAATGTTGAAGCGATCTATTTCGCAACGCCTCGGGATGTCGTCCGCTACTATCCGAACATTGATTTAGGAGCTGTTCTTCCCCCCGATTTTAAGGCGACGGGGCGTATTTGGTATTCCGGAAGCACGCCGGAGAACAATCCTGATAGATCACCTTGGTGGACGTCACCATATTTGGATGCAACTGGTCGAGGACTTGTTACAACAGCGGCGTCGCCGGCGTACAACAGCGGAGGCGTTCTTGTAGGTGTAGTCGGTTTGGATCTTACCTTAAATGATATTCGAGATAACGTCGAGTCGACGCGTTTCCTGCAATCAGGGTATTCGTTCTTGATTGATAATACCGGGCACACCATCGCTCTACCTGAGCAGGCATTTCGAGATATTTTTGGACGCGACCCACAAGAAGATGATATCAACCTAGACCTGACTGAAACGGACTCAGCATTCTCACCCTTCATTGGCAAGATGATTGCTGGAGAGTCTGGTTTTGAGCAGTTCGAGCTCTCCGGGCGCTCTTTATTCATCGCGTATGCCCCTTTAGAGAGCACTGGATGGAGCCTCGGCAGTGTAATCGAAGCGCAGGATGTGCTCTCATCAATCGCATCACTACAAAGTGAGCTAGATAACAATGCCCGTTCCTTGCTTCTTACCCGCATTTTGCCAATAAGTGTGATTATATTTGTGATGGTTGCCCTTCTCGGATTTTGGGTGACCAACCGCCTGGTTGTTCCCATCCAACAATTGGCTTCTGAAGCTAAGAAGATCGGTTCTGGCGATTGGGAGATCAATCTACCTGTGGCTGGGGACGATGAAATAGGCATTCTTACCAGAGCATTTCAGGTAATGGTTGAACAAATCCATGGCTTTATCCGCGAGCTTGAAAAACGCGTAGCAGAACGGACACGAGATGTCGAGCGCCGAAGTACGCAACTCCAGGTAGCAGCAGATTTTGCACGCGAGGCAACTGCGATACATGATCTGGATGAGCTGCTCGAGCTGGCAGTAAACATGATTCGCGGCCGGTTTGGCTTTTATCACGCAGGGATATTCTTATTAAGCGAAGATGGAGAATACGCCACACTTAGCGCGGCCACCGGAGAAACCGGGAAGGAAATGCTAAAGCAAGGTCACAAATTAAGAGTTGGCCAGGTGGGCATGGTTGGCTATGTCACAGATACAGGCCAACCTCGTATTGCCCTGGATGTCGAGCGTGAACCAACTCATTATCAAAACCCGCTACTACCCGAGACACGCTCAGAAATGACTCTTCCATTGCGGATTGGCGATCGCCTGATCGGTGCCCTGGATGTACAAAGCCAATTCCCAGATGCATTCCAAGAGGATGACCTGACCATTATGCAGGTGATGGCTGACCAGCTCGCAATTGCCATCGAGAATGCCCGTCTCATCCAAAACTCCCAGGAGATGGTTAGGCAGCTCCAAAAACTGTATGGAACTTATAGTAAAACCGCCTGGAACGAGCTTGCTGAAACCAACATGAGCATTGGATACGAATACGATCAGCGCGGTTTACGGAATATTCCAAGAGAATCTTACATTGAAGGAGAAATCTCTCGTAGTGAATTAGCTTTAGCACCTGTAAGTATTCCAATACGTGTGCGTGGTCAAGTAGCAGCTACACTCAACGTTTGGCCTCAGGATGCAGATTTAGACCCCGAGGTGAAAGCACTGCTGACGACAATCGCTGATCACCTTGGTCAAACGCTGGAAAATGCCCGCCTATTCTCTGAAGCCCAACAAAGGGCAGAGGTTGAGCGCCTGGTCGGCGAAGTGTCCAGTCGTATGCGCCAGACAATGGACCTCGAGACGATTTTGCAAACTGCAGCCATCGAAATTCGTCGTGCTCTAGACCTGTCAGAAGCCGAGATCCGGCTGAGCGCTCCTCCACAAGCCAAATCATCAGGCAATGGTGGTGGATTGAGTCCAGAGGAGGAATAAAAATGGGTCCGGTGGAGAACAGTTTATGAGAACCTCCCCACACAATAATTGGGACGTGACATCCAGGATGACCCATAAGATGGATCAGCATCCATTCATGGTCATATATGTTGGGCTTGGAATTTCTTTTATCGCTACGCTGTTCGATGCATTTTTAGTCCTTCGCTATGGCTCCTGGCAATTCACTCTTTTGCTAGGTGCAAGCTTAATCCTGGCATTAGTCACGCTCCTAAGCGTTTCAATAATGCACCGGGGGAAACAGAGTGGATTCTGGATATCTATCTATGCCGGACAGGTAACTTTAGCACTAGCAGGGATTCTCACATATAAGTTTGGGTTATTAAGTACGGTTAGTCTGCTGGTCCTCACCTACCTTGTTGTTTCACAAACTCGCACCGGATTCCAGAGTCGTTTGGCAATATTATTTAGTGTAATCCTTGGATTCTGTACAGTAATAACAGAATGGCTACGACCCGACATTCAGGTAGTTCCGCCGATAGAATTGAAGATTTTCATGCCGGGGATGATTGCTTTAGCGGCGCTGAGCTATGCCCTATTATTCATGCGCCGTTTTCGGTCACTCAATTTACGCTCCCAATTGATAACGATCGTCATATCCGTTAGCGCTGTCTGCATCGCGGGCGTGGCAATCTTCTCAAATTTCTATTATGAACGATTGCTCACCTATAATGCAAATACCCGTCTATTCAATTCTGCATTACAAACGGCGCGTTCTCTAGACGAGCTCCTCCTCACTCGCTTAGCCGACGTAAAAGCACACGCACAAATCCCTGAGCTCATTGATTATCTGCGCCAAGACAGCGGTCAGCAGATCGATAGCAGTCAATATGCAAAGGTAACGAGAACACTTTCAGCTCTGATTCAGCAAGAACCATCTTTCTTCGTTTCCTATGCCTTGCTGGATAAACAAGGCGTCAACGTTGCCGATACTCAATCCTCCCAATTTGGAGAAGACGAATCCGCTGGCGATTATTTCAATCATGTTGTCGAGACGGGCGGGGCATATATTTCCCCTGTCCAATACTCTGTGCAATTATCAAAACCCATTATCTACTTCAGCTCCCCCGTGGTTGATACTAATGGCGAGATGCTCGGAGTGTTGCGAGCGCGCTATCTTAGCCGCCCCTTAGATGATGTAATTCATAAAAGCGCTGGGAATGCAGGCCACGATTCTTACGCAATTCTCGTAGACGAATATGGCGTATTATTATCCCATGGCAAGCGCACCGATGTGATTCTCAAATCCATCACCCCAATGAAATCTGATGTGATCGCCCGGTTAATATCGGAAAAACGCTTACCCAATTGGCCTGAAGACCAGCTAACAACAAACCTTCCTGGGTTAATAAATGCGCTCGATAGACCATCGAGCTCCCCGTTTTTTTCGACAGAGCTCGGAGACGGCTCGAACACTGCGCATGGAGTGATCAAAGAGATGAGCTCCATGCCCTGGAAAGTGATATTCATAACCGATCAAGCTACTTTTCTAGGACCCATCGAATCACAAACTCGAAGCCTGGCGCTGTTAGGATTGGTGATTGTCGGTTTGTCTACGATCGCAGGTTTTCTTATTGCAAATATGCTCACAGCTCCAATTCGCCGGTTAACCGAAGCCGCACGGCAGGTCGCCGATGGGAATTATGCTGTCAATGTGCCAGTTGAAGGAGAAAACGAGTTTGGATTGCTCGCGAACGCATTCAATGCGATGACCAGCCAGCTGCAGTTCCTTCTAGAAGGCTTAGAACAACGCGTCGCAGACCGCACAGAAGAACTCGAACGTTCCGCTAGTGAACTGCGTGCTACTGCCGAGGTAGGCGGCACAATTGCAACGATCCGTGAGCTGGATGAGCTCTTACCGAGAGTCACACAACTAATCAGCGAAAGATATGGTTATTATCATGTTGGCATCTTCCTTTTAGAGCCAAGCGGCGAGTATGCGATTTTGAGAGCTGCGAACAGTGAAGGTGGTCAGCGCATGCTGAAGCGTGAGCACCGTATACGTGTAGGTGAAGATGGCATTGTGGGGTTTGTCACTGGCAATAAAGAACCGCGAATTGCAATAGATGTAGGCATAGACGCAGTTGTTTTCAACAATCCCGACTTACCTGGTACTCGTTCAGAAATGGCCCTCCCACTCATAATCGGCGACCGAGTGCTTGGTGCTCTAGACGTACAGAGTAGCGAGCCAAATACTTTTTCCATTGTAGATGTCTCTCCTTTGCAGCTCCTCGCAGATCAGGTTGCAATTGCTATAGATAACGCCCGGTTATTCAGTGAGAATAATGCTGCGCTTGAAACGATTGAACGTGCCTATGGAGAACTTACGCGGGAAGCCTGGGCCAAGTTGATACATAGCCAGCCAAACCTTGGCATACTCGCCAATAGATTCGATGTTGTCTACCCACCCTCGGGTCGTTGGACGTCCGAGATGCTCGAGGCAGCTCAGACTGGGGAAGTCACTAAGGTAAGCGAGGATATCATTACCGTACCTATCAAGGAGCGCGAGCAGGTTCTGGGTGTATTAAACTTACGCAAACCCAATAACAATCCGTGGTCGAGCGAAGAGATCTCTTTAGCGGAAACACTTGCTCAACAGCTGGCCTTGGCACTTGAGAACGCTCGCCTGTATAGTGAAACCCAAAAGAGAGCTGAGCGTGAAAGACTGGCTGGTAAAATCGTCGCCAAGATGCGTTCAAGCAACGATCCCAACCAGATTTTACAAACAGTTGTCCAGGAGTTACGCCATGTGTTGCGTACCGAGCCAGAGGAGCCAACTAGCTTGGATATTGGATTAGCCGAGACCCGTCCATTGAATAGTGACCCGAGAACTGAGTAATATGGTCCAAGGTATTTCATGATGAGTTTTACAATCGTAATTGCCAGCCAGAAAGGTAGTATCGCGACGACAACAACAAACGAGATCACCTTGCGATAATAGACTGACGGCTACACGAATCATTGTGAAAACTCGAAGCTCCCAGCAATATCAGGCTCAGGAGTTATTCCAGAATGTCCAATAATGAGTTGCAAAATCCACCCTCTGATAACATGTTTGCTGATTTAGATCAGGAGAACCAGGATGGCGCGACTGAACCTTTAAGCAGCCCGCCATTAGAAGGGTGGACCTGGGAGTGCGATGGTAATGGTCTTTACACAAACTGCAGTCAGGAGGTTGAAACACTTCTGGGAGTCCCGTCAGAGAGTTTTATTGGTCAATCGATGTTACATTACAGGATCCCAGCTGACTTCAATGAACTATTAGAGGCTGCTTATCAGAGTGACACTTTCCCGGTACTTGCTTCGGTAAAAATTGAAGCGCAAAGCGGTGAGCTGTTCCCAATTACGCTGACAATTTTAGCCAGGACAACAGCAAGCACGGACAATGGAAACCGAGAAGGAAGGCGCGGTTTTGTTCAGTTAGAATCACAACCCACTGAAACGCCTCCCCAAGCACTACCCATTGAGATCCCACCGCCGAACGAGCCTGCAGACGAGACTGGCCAACCCGGAAATATACGCCAAGTGATAAAACGGGCTAGAACGAATTCCCTTCAACAGATGAATTTATCTCAAAGGGAAACTCCACCGGATCTATCCCAGCTGCTGCGTTTTGTGGATGATGATCCTAATCGCCAATGGAGCCAGGATGAGCGGCTTCTCGTTGAGCAGATTGCCGGTCAATTATCGCTTGCTTTGGAAAACGCTAGGCTGTTCCAAGAAAATATTATGCTGCTAGGTGAAACGCAGCGGCGTAATGAAGAGCTAACTACGCTCAATCTAATCATTAGCACAGCTAGCCGCTCGCTTGAGCTGAGAGAGATGCTCCAGGAATTATTAATTCAGCTAGTATCCATCATGAATATGGATGCTGGCTTGGTCAGCATATTGAATCCAAAGAACCAAAAGCTCTCTCTGGCTGTGCAGCACAAACTCCCCAGCCAGCTTATTGGTCAACTTAGGTCTCCAGGACTTGAAGGAACGCTTAGCCACCTGGTATATAGACGGGGTGAAGTGATCATAAATGCGAGTTTTCATGAAGAAATCCCGGCTGATGTCAGCGGTCTAAAGGCTTTGGGTTTGAGCTCTTATCTAGGTATCCCGCTAGAGAGCAGAGGGAAAGTATTGGGCACGGTGTGTCTATATGGAAGGGAGCCTGACGATGTTCGACGTGCTACTCCCGAGTTATTAAAAGCGATAGGTCAACAGATTGGGGTGGCGGTTGAGAATGCTATGTTATATCAGCAGGCTCAAGCTGCCCTCGCTGAAACCCGCCGACAGACGACGAACCTGGCAGTGCTCAATGAAATGGGACGTGCATTGACAAGTTCGTTTAGTGCCGAAGCGGTTGTCGAAAATATTTACAAATATACGTCCGAATTGGTCGACAGTGAAAATCTATATATCGCATTATACGATCCTGATACCAACCTCGTATCCTTTCCGCTCATTTTAGAGGCCAGGGAGAGATTGAGCGTTCCTGCGAGGCCGCTGCGCAACAGCCTCACAGATCATGTCATCCGCACTCGCCAGCCGTTACTGATAAATAGAGATTTCGAGCAGCGTCTGAAAGAGCTGGGTGTCGATTCGGTGGTTATTGGTGAACCGACCCAATCGTGGCTTGGAATTCCGATGACAATGGGCGACCAGGTAGCAGGAATGTTGGCTATTCAGAGCACAAAACCTCTGATGTTCGGGGAACGCGACCGTGACCTGCTGACTGCCGTCGCCCGCCAGGCAGCAATTGCCTTCCAAAATGTACGCCTGCTGGATGAAACCCTTCGTCGTGCCGATCAACTCCAAACTGCAGCTGAGATTGCCCGAGAAAGTACTGCAACATTGGCTTTGGATGCACTGCTTGATCGCGCTGTTAGCCTCATTTTGGATGGGTTTCATTACTATCATGCATCAATTTTTCTTCTGGATGACATGCAAGAAAACGCTCTTCTGCGCGCCTCAACAGGTGAGGCCGGCGCAGAACTGATGCGAATTGGCCATTATCTCACCGTCGGCTCGAAATCTGTAGTCGGTTTTGTCACACATTCGGGACAACCGATTGTGATTAATGACGTTACAAAAGACCTGATCCACCGGCCGAATTCGCTATTGCCTGAGACAAGAGCAGAGATTGGTATCCCATTAAAGATCGGGCAGAAAGTTATTGGCGCACTTGACGTTCAAGCCAAGCGTGTAAACGCATTCTCACCGGACGACATCTCAGTACTCCAGATTCTCGCCGATCAACTGGCAATTGCTGTTGAAAACGCACGATCTTATGAGCTCTCCCTGAGCGCTATGGATGAGATGCGAAAAGCTGATCAGCTTAAGAGCCAATTTCTTGCAAACATAAGTCACGAGCTGCGCACACCGCTCAACTCGATCATAGGCTTTTCGCGGGTTATTTTAAAGGGGATCGATGGGCCAGTTACCGAACTCCAGCAGCAAGACCTGACCGCGATTTACAATTCAGGCCAACATTTATTAAACCTAATTAATGACATCCTTGATCTCTCCAAGATTGAAGCGGGCAAGATGGAGCTCAACTTTGAGGATAATGTAAGCATCTCGGATTTGATCGGCAGTGTTATGCCAACAGTAGCTGGCTTGGTTAAGGATAAACCCATTCGCCTTGCACGAGAAGTATCAAACAATTTACCTCTCGTGCGTGCAGATCCACTTAAAGTGCGACAGGTTTTGCTTAATTTGTTATCAAATGCTGCAAAATTCATGGAGAGCGGAAGTATAACAATTCGTGCAAACGCGCAGATCGGCCCGGGCGGGAATAGCGAAGTGCTGATCAGTGTAACCGATACTGGCCAGGGTATCTCGGCAGAGGATCGGAAGAAATTATTCCAACCGTTCTCGCAAGTGGACGCCTCTCCAACCCGGAAGACCGGCGGCAGCGGTCTCGGCCTCTCAATATCTCGTCACCTGGTCGAGATGCACGGCGGCAAGATCAGTATCGAGAGTGAGGTGGGTAAAGGTAGCACCTTCAATTTCACTCTCCCAGTCAAAGGAATTGGCAAGGCAAAGACAATGGACCTGCAGCCAATTCCTAACTCCCAGGTCCTCATTTTGGCGATCGATGATGAGCGCCCAATCCTGCAGCTTTATGATCGCTATCTGAAAAACCGGGGCTATCAGCTGTACGGACTTACCGATCCAACCAAAACTATAGAGCTTGCCCGGACGCTGCGACCGTTCGCCATTACATTGGATGTGATGATGCCTGGCTATGACGGCTGGCAGGTGCTCCAAGATTTGAAGTCCAATCCGGAAACACAGAGCATTCCCGTTCTGATCTGTTCCATTCTCGAAGACCAGGGGAAAGGTGCAACACTTGGCGCTGCAGGGTACCTCACTAAGCCCATCTTGGAAGAAGATCTCATCCAAGCAATAAATTCACTGAAAAAATAATACTCTTCCCACTTAGGAGGTCCGGTTGGAGCAGCCGTTCGTTGCGGAATGTCTGGATTGCAGTCATCGATATACCTACTCCCCTATTACGCTTTCCTGCCCGGCTTGCGGCTCAACCTGGTGTGAAGCGCGCTACGATTATGCTGGCATCGGACAACGATTGCCCGTATTAATTGCCCAGCGACCTTTCGATTTATGGCGTTACCGCGAGCTGCTCCCAATTTATTCGTACAACCCCTCTCTCACGATGGGAGAGGGAGGGACACCTCTAATACACGCTGCCAATCTTGGCATGATGCTTGAAGTCCCTCACATCTACGTCAAAGATGAGCGCCAGGGGCCTACCAGCTCATTCAAAGATCGCCAGGCAGCGGTTGGTATCGCCTCTCTGAAGGAAGCGGGAATTACCGAGGCAGTACTCGCCTCTACCGGCAATGTTGCGATATCATATTCTGCGTATGCGGCTCGTGCGGGGATAAAATTATGGGCCTTTCTCACAAGTCAAGTACCTTCAGAGAAGATGCGTGAGGTCGCCATTTATGGCACCGAAGTAGTCAAGGTCACTGCAACTTACGATCAAGCGAAAAAGGTTGCTGCCGAATTTGCCCGGCAACGCAATCTTAGTCTCGAGCGGGGAGCGAGGACAATACCCTCGGTGGAGGCGATGAAGACCATTGCGTTCGAGATCACGGAACAGTTTACAGCGCTCACCGACCCCGATAGAAGGCCCGCTACCCTGCAGCCACTCCCGTGGCGAGTACCAGATTGGTACATACAAGCAGTTAGCGGAGGCTTAGGCCCCCTGGGAGTACTGAAGGGCTTTCAGGAATTGCTTGAGATGGGAATCATCGACCGTATTCCCGGCATCGCAAGTATTCAGGCAGATGGGTGTTCTCCAATGGTTCAAGCCTGGAAAAACGGATTGGATATCGCAGAGCCGGTCCGCTCCCCGCACACCATAATCTCAACGCTGGCTACAGGTGATCCAGGACGCACATATACACTTTTATTTCAGCGCACAAAAGCATCTGGAGCTATATTCGAGAGTGTATCCGACAAGGATACCTTCCGCACCATCCATATCCTGGCGAAAATGGAGGGATTGTCGGTCGAACCAGCCGCAGCCGTGGCTTTTGCAGGCTTAACAAAAATGGCTCGCAAGGGCCAGATTCAATCGACGGATACCGTCGTCGTCAATTGTACGGGCCATACGATGCCTGTTGAGAAGATCGTCCTCGGAAACGGTTGGGCTCGGGATGTTGATCTGCCTGTCTCAATTCAAGTTGACAAAACCGAAGAGGGGATAATTTCTGCAATACGGCATATCACTCCTGAGCGCTATCCAAGAATTGCTATTGTTGATGATATCCCCGAAGCCCGTAGATTGTTACGGCGCATCTTGCAATCCCAGGGTGATTATACGATCTACGAAGCAGCCGATGGGTCTCAGGCACTTGAATTAGCTGTCCAGGAACAACCAGATCTGATTCTCCTCGATCTGATGCTCCCGGAGGTGGATGGATTTTGCGTACTGGATGCACTCAAGGCAAATAAAAAAACAGCTCACATCCCTGTTGTCGTAATTACAGCGAAAGAACTGGACCCAGCTGAGAAAGCTCGTCTACGCGGGCAGATTGAGGCACTCATGAAAAAGGGGGAGTTCATGAGTGAAGATTTAGTGGATGAAATTCGCGCTTTGGTTAAATAAGCATGAGTGAGTCGCATTCAGCGCCTAAATCCGCTGCTCTATCCTCAGTGGCTGCGGAAATTGCCACCAAACCTGCTCCATCATTAAGAGATTCGCACAAGAAAGGCATTTATGCTGCCTTAGCATCTGCCATATTCATGGGAATGACACCCATATTCGGCAAGCAGGCAATCCTCCAAGGTGCTGGACCTCTAGCTGTTGTGGCTCTACGCACACTGTTCGCTGCGCTGTTAATGCTGATTGTTTTAATCATCTTCAATCGGAAGTATCTATATATCTACCCTGCTGGTTTATTGGGCTGCTTGCTTGCAGGTTGGACGAATGGGGTTGGGTCTCTGTTTTACTACAGTGCATTGGGACGCATGGATGCCAGTGTTGGACACTTATTATATTCTTTGTACCCACTTTTTCTACTCATCTGGCTCTCCCTTGATCACCAGTCACAAGGCAAACTCACAATGTTCCGCTTGATTCTTGCCATACCTGCTGTATTTTTGCTCACTCAAGCAAAAGGCGGAAATCTGGATCTCATCGGGACTGGACAAATGCTTATCGCTGCATCTCTCTATGCGCTGCACATCCCCATCAATCAACGAGTACTATACGATATGCCAGCTCCAACCGTTACCCTTTACACATTAATCGCAATGAGCACCATTGTCGTGCCGGTTTTCCTCATATTTGGCGACATTCGTTTGCCAGATAGCAGCCATGTATGGCAAGCAATCATTGGGTTGACCCTGGTCACCTTCGTTTCCCGATTGATGTTGTTTCTAGGTGTGAAGCATCTGGGAGGAATGCAGACCGCGCTGCTTGGCCTCAGCGAATTATTGGTTGCTGTGTTCTTCGCACACTTGTGGCTTGGTGAACGTTTAAGCTTACCGCAATGGGCGGGAGCTTCATTACTGATCTTGAGTTTGATGCTGGTTACTTACGAAAAACCAATCCCCAGAAGGGAGTCAGCAGCAAGCTGGATGCGCTGGTTAAGAGTGATTGGGAAATAATCCCGATTTCTCACAGACGTGCTGGTACCCGAATAATTATTTTATTTCGAATAAGTATCCAGTCCCGCGTACATTCACAACCCAATGCTCACCTTTTGGAAACTCTGCTAATTTTCGCCTTAAGCGGCTAATGATCGGTCGTAGAACTTCGGGAGCTTCCTTGTTCGTTGTCTCGTAGCCTTGAACCAAAAAAACCAGCTCTTTATGAGATAAAACACGTCCCCGGTGCTCCAACAAAACTTTCATCAGTCGACTTTCCGTTGGCGTCAGTGTCACCTTCTTAGTACCTCTCCAAATTTCTCGCCGATCGATGTCCATTGTGACCCCTTTTTCAAGAGAGAGGGTTTTTTGCTCGACGTTTGTCTTCCGCGCCATACCTTCGGCATCGCGCAAGCGGTGGACAGAATCTTCTAACTGTTCAATAAGATAACGCTTCCGTTGCATTTCAGTCCGCTCAGTCAGACCACGCTCGACGCTTTGCAAAATCATATTTGAGTTTGCCGGCTTCAGGATATAGTCATGGGCGCCCTCCCTCAACGCATCAATTGCTGATTCGAGTGAGCCATGAGCAGTTAACAGGATCACTTTGGTTTCAATACCGGACTGGTTGATAAATCGTAGTACTTCCAAGCCATCCATACCGGGCATCTTAATATCCAACAAGACCAGGTCAAAGAATTCTTTTTTCAGAACTTCAACCGCTGCTTCGCCACTCTCTGCGGGTACTACGTTGTAGCCTTCGATACGAAGAATTTCTCCTAGAGAATTCCGGATCGCTTCTTCATCATCCACCAGCAATATCCTGGACGTCATTGTTCCCTCCTTTTGGCAGCAATATTAGAAAACGTGCTCCCTCACCTTCACCAGATTCCAATTCAAGAGTACCTCCATGAGCTTGTACTATCCCGTAGCTTACCGCCAACCCTAAGCCGGTTCCATATTCTTTGCTGCTAATAAATGGCTCAAAAATTCTCGTGGGATCATCCATTTGGATACCATGCCCAGTGTCTTCAATTCTAATCTCGACATTTCCCCTGGATTCCTTCATCTTGATGGTCACACTGCCTCCTCCCGGCATCGCTTCAATGGAATTGATCAATAAATTCAAGAGTACCTGTTGAATTTGGTCGGTGACCGCCAGGATAACCGGTGCAGGTGAAGGGATTTCGGAAATAATGTTTATATTGCTCCGCTTCATCTGTGCATCTAAGAGTGTCAGTACATGCTCAACTACCTGATCGAGTCGGGTCCATTGACGCTCTTTGGCGCCTGGACGGAATAGGTTCAACATTCGTTGAACCGTCATCATCAAGCGATCGAGTTCAGCCTGTGCAACCTTCAAGTACTTCTCTCGAACTTCGATGGCTAGCTCATTGCGCCCGGCTAAATCCAGGCAATTCGAAAGGGACTGTAAGGGATTGTTGATCTCATGAGCAATCGAAGCCGTCAGTCGTCCTGCTGTTGCAATTTTTTCAGCCCTCAGGAGCGCATTTTGAGATTTTTCAAGCTTATTGAGTGAAGATCGTAGCTCCCCATATAATCGGGCATTGTCTAACGCCGCTGCGGCCTGCTGCGCCAGATTGCCCAATAGCTCTCGGTCTCCTTCCAAAAAGGCGGCTTCATTTTCACTTCGAGAAGCAATCAGCACAAAAGCGTTATTGTTCTTGATTCTCGGTGCAAATAACAGGTATTGTAGTTTATATGCTCGTAATGGTTCTACGAGGTGGTCTGGAAGGTTGATAGGATTGGACATGAGATCGATTTGCAATGCCTCCCCTTGCCTGGAGCTCTGTGCCGCTAGTTCCTGGAGGGTTTGGCATATTAAATTGTCGATAGAGTTCCCATCAAGCTCTGATATATCAAGGCTAGAGTGCCCATCTCTTTCTTCGTATATACCTGCATACCTGCTATCTAAGTGCTTAAGTACTGTCTCGAGGATTAACCCCGTCAATAAATTAGGCTTGGTCTCCGAATAGAATGCCTCGGAGATATCAAACAAGGGTCGTAAAATTTTCAGGCGTAGACTATCAGTTCCTCGCTGGCGATCTAGCAATGCTGCCTGAATCGTACGAACAAGTTCAGCACCCTCAAATGGCTTTAAGATTAATCCGTCTGCGCCGCGATGCAGTGCTTCGATGGCTACATCGACTGTTCCATAGCCAGTCATCATCACGACTGACATCTCAGGGTATTTTTGGCGAATAGTGTCTAGGAGCTTGAATCCGCTCACGCCTGGGAGGCGAATATCTGCTAGTAGCAGATCGATGACCTCTTGACTCAAAATTCCAAGCGCCTGGTTGGAATTAGAAGCAGACCTGACAGTGTAACCAGCGCGCTCTAACAAGCGCTGGCACAGGCGTAAAACACCGGGTTCATCGTCAACTACCAGTATCATACGAAGTCTCATGTGTGGGCAGCCACACGGTGAATGCACTGCCGATTCCCATCTCGCTTATTACCTCGATTTGCCCCCCATGACTTGTTACGATGCCAAAACTGACCGAGAGCCCGAGACCAGTCCCTTGACCTACCGTTCGTGTCGTGAAAAATGGTTCGAAGATTCGCTCGAGTGCATCTGGCGGTATCCCCTCGCCAGTATCGCGTATCGTCAAGTATACGCTCTGTTTCCCCGCCGTGTCATTCTGACCAGTTGTGACAGCTACAATTCCTCCGTCCGGCATTGCTTGAAGTGCATTTTGCAACAAATTGATAGCAACTTGCTTGATCTGATTCGGGTTGGCCAGGATTAGAGAGATTTCACCAAGTGAGAGTTTGATTTCTACGCCAAGACTTTTGAATTGATGATTGAGCAATTTGAGAACTTCGCTTAGCAACTCGTTTAAGTCTACCGGTATGCGAATATTGCTCCCCTGACGAGAAAAATCCAGCAGGTTGCGGACCACCTCACGAGCTCGTTTCGCTTCATGCAAGGCAAGGTCAAGGTCGCTGAAGTGAGTACTCTCCCTTGGTAGATCCTCCAGAGCCAGCTCGACGAATCCGATCACCGAAGTGAGCGGGTTATTGAGCTCATGAGCGATACCTGCGGCCATCTCACCAACGGCTGCCAGCCTTGCAGAGCGGATCATATGGTTCTCTGCCTGGCGCTGAGCCTCAATCCTCTCCTGAAGTTCTCGATAACGGCGTGCACTTAAAATAACGCTCGAAAGGAATCCTGCCAGCGACTCAAGCAACTGCAGGTCGCTATCAGTAAAGGACTGTTTCTGAATACGCTCGACATTGAGAACTCCAAACACACGACTCCCATCCAGCAATGGCACACACAATTCTGATCCCGCATACCAACCAGGTAGAGGGAAATATACATCGGTTCGTGAAACATCGTTATAGAAACCCCCTTTCGCTTCCCTAAATACTCGTCCTGTAATCCCTTTCGTTGTCGGCATTATGAAATTGCCAGGGACAAGGTGCGCCATACTACCCCCAACGCCGGCAATTCTCAAGCTCTCACCAGATGAGTCAACTAGCAATACAGCAGTTAATTCGTATTTGAAGTAATCAGCAGTCAACTCTGCAGTCAAGCGTGCAATATCTTCTTCATCTGTTAATCCCACCAATCGTTGGGCAACTTGATGGATCAGGCTGAGTTTTCCAGCGCGTTCCCGTGCCTCCTGGTTCAGACGAACGTTCTCGAATAGCCCTGCGAGATGACTGGCAATAACTACAAGCAATTGTTCATCACGATCTGTGAATGCGTTGGGCTTATTACTTTGTAAGCAAACCGTTCCAATAACCTCACCCTGATACATCAGAGGCACAAACAAGGCTGAGTGAACCTCTGGGCTAGGCGGATAGAACCTGGGCGCCTCGCGAATATCACCCAAACGCATCGGTAATTTCTTTTCAACAACAAAACCAGCCAGGCTGATACCAACAGGGATAACCAGCGGCGGTACACCTTCGGTACCCCCATACTCCAGCAATGTGTTGCCATCTTCTGCCAACAACAGAACCGCCACTTGCTCTATATTGAAGATACGGCGCAATCGCCTTACAGCTCTACTTGCAACGACATCGGTGCCAGCTCCTTCCGAGGCAGCAAGCGCTAGCTCGTTCAGTAAAGACAATCGATGTAAATATCGACCAGTTTCTGAAAAAATGATCGCATTTTCTATTGCCGGCGCGATTCGAGCAATGTAATTGGCAGCACGCGTCAGATCACCATCGGTGAAGCTGTCCTTGCGCGTCGACATAAAGACGACCTCGCCAAGGAATTGTGAAGCGCTGGCGATGGGTATAACAAGGAGCGCTTCCAAGCGTTGCCCGAGGGCATTGGATATCTTAATAGACCAAGGTTCATCCGCAACAATCGTGTGAATTATTCTTGGCTCAAAATTATTGTGCGCGTCACTTCCTGTGATCTCGCCAGAGAGGAAATCAACGCCTTTGAGTTCTTCAGGAAGTCCCCATAAAGCCTCTATTCGAGATCGCTCCCCAGAGCTGATCGAGATCGAGGCCGCTTGGCATGAGATCACCTCAACAAGGATGCGCAGGAGAAGATCCAGAATTTGATCTAATTCAAAGGATGTTATCTCACTATTTCTCATAGGTAGAAGCAGTATTCAACTGCACGCTCGATTGCAATGGGTGACGTTCCGGATTCTGTACCATAATTCTCCAATATGATTGATTATAGCTTAAGGAATTCTTCTGTGGCAATTATGACATTAATCAAATCAATCCCTGTCCTATGGCATCTCTCTCCTAGAACCACCTGTGATATACTCCAAACGCAATAAAATCAAACGGAGATTGGAAAAAAATGAAAGATTTTCTTGCTATTTCGGATTATTCCCCTCAACAAATCCAGGAGCAATTGGACCTAGCTGTAACACTCAAAGAAGAGTGGAGAGAGAAAGGGAACTCCACAAGACTTAAGGGAAAAGTCTTAGGGATGATCTTCCAAAAACCCAGCCTGCGTACGCGTGTCTCCTTTGATATGGCTATGCGCCATCTTGGTGGTGATGCTTTATATCTCTCACCAGCAGAAATTGGACTGGGAAAGCGCGAGTCGATCGCTGACATCGCCCGAGTAATGTCTGGCTATGTAGATGCAATCATGGCGCGCGTTTTCCAGCACGAACATATCCTTGAGCTAGCTCGCTGGTCCACCATTCCTGTCATCAACGGGCTGAGCGATTACAACCATCCCTGCCAGGCTATGGCGGATGCCCTTACCATCCAGGAGAAGTTCGGAAATTTAAAAGGTTTGAATGTAACATTTATCGGAGACGCCAACAACGTAGCTGTCTCTTTGCTGCACGTGTGTACGAAAATTGGCGCCAACTTTACGCTCGCCTCCCCAGAAGGGTACGATCTAAATCCGGTTGCAATAAAAGCGGCTAATCAATTTGCTGCGGCTAGCGGCAGCCAGATTAGATATCAACGAGATCCGCATGAGGCAGTAAAAGGAGCAGATGTCATTTACACCGATACATGGACGAGTATGGGGCAGGAGGAGGAAACCAAAATTCGAGAAACTGTTTTCCCGCCCTACCAGGTCAATCAGAGCCTCGTCGCAAAGGCTTCGAAGGATGTGATTGTGATGCACTGCCTCCCTGCTCATCGGGGGCAGGAAATCACAGACGAAGTCGCCGATGGACCGCACTCTGCCTTATTCCCCCAGGCACACAATCGTTTACACGCGCAAAAAGCCATTCTGGTAAAGCTGCTTAGCCCCATGTGAGGTGACAAATGAATATTGGCATCCCTAAGGAGCGAAGAACCTACGAATATCGCGTTGGGCTTACACCACTGGCAGTCCAGGTATTGACACGGAATGGACACAAGTGTTACGTTGAGCACGAAGCCGGCCTGGGTGCTGGCTTTTCTGACCAACAGTATGAACAAGCAGGAGCAAGGATCGTTTATTCGCCACATGAAGTATTTGGACGGTCAGACCTGCTTATTAAAGTTGCCCGTCCAATTCTGGAGGAAATTCAATGGCTGAGGCCAGGAACGGCGATCGCTGGGTTGCTCCATTTGAACTCTGCCCGATCAGACAAAATTAACGCATTCCTGGAAAATCAAATCACAGCTATCGCCCTGGAACAGATCCAATTGGAGGATGGACGCGTCCCCGTGCGGCACACGTTGGCACAAATCGGAGGGTTTATGGTCCCTCAGGTTGCTGCCCGCTTTTTACAGAATGAATCTGGAGGAAAGGGCATCTTGCTCGGAGGGATCGTCGGTGTTCCCCCAGCCGAAGTAGTTATCCTCGGCGCAGGAGTTGTCGGGACTTGCGCCACGGTTGGTTTCCTAGGAATGGGTGCACATATTACTGTACTGGATATTGATCTGTACGCGCTGCAGTCCATCCACGACCGTTTTATGGGAGTGGTAACTATGATTGCCAACCCTGTTAATATTGCACGGGCGATCTCTTATGCAGATGTCTTCGTTGGCGCCATTTTGGTACCCGGGGAGCGCGCACCAGTCGTTGTCAGCCGTGAGATGGTGCGCTCTATGAAACCGCGCTCGTTGATTATGGATATCAGTATTGATGAAGGTGGGTGTGTAGAAACTTCACGGCCTACAACCCATGAGCATCCTACTTTCATTGAGGAGGGCATCAGTCACTATTGCGTACCGAATATGCCCGGGGTTGTTGCTCGCACATCTACTCATGCTTTTATCAATTCCGCGCTACCATACATTCTGGAGCTCGCAGACAAAGGGATCGAAGTTGCGGTCGCACAAAATCCAGCCATTGAAAAAAGTATCAACACGCGCAATGGACAGATAGTTCACCTCTCTAGCTTTGCTCAGGTTCTGCAGGAGGACTGATTAATGACGTGGGCAAAGATCTACGAATCACGCATTGTTACGGCTGAAGAAGCAGTAAAGGTTATCAAATCAGGGCAACGCCTGTTCTTAACCGGGAACTGTTCGGTACCTCAAAAAGTGCTCGATGCACTCGTTCGATATTCGCCAGAACTCCAAGATGTAGAGATTTGCCAGGCGCTCACCGTAGGTCCGGCGGACTATGTAGCTCCAGAAATAGAAGGCCATCTGCGGGTCAATACCATGTTCATCAGTGCAAATATTCGCCAGGCGGTGAACGAAGGCAGGGCAGATTTCACACCGGTATTACTCTCAGAATTTCCACTCCTCTTCAAGCGCGGTCACCTTCCGATTGATGTCGCCCTCATTCATGTCTCGCCACCGGATGAACACGGGTTCTGCAGCCTTGGGATCGAAGTTGGATTAACAAAGAGCGCTGCTGATTCGGCGAAAGTGATTATCGCGGAGGTCAACCAGAAAATGCCTCGCACACTGGGAGATTCGTTCATTCATGTCAGCCGCCTCAATTATGTCGTGCCAGTGGACTATGAGCTCCCTGAGCTACCTATGGGGGAAGAAGGTCCATCAGAAACAATTCAAAAAATTGCAGGTCATATCGCTGAGCTCATCCCTGATAGCGCCACCATGCAACTTGGTATTGGTGAAATTCCAGATGCAGTTTTGAAATTTCTATTTGAGAAAAAGGATCTTGGAATCCATACCGAGCTTTTTTCGGATGGGGTTATTGAACTAGTTGATGCCGGCATTCTCACCAACGCCCGGAAGACTCTCCACCCAGGAAAGATAATTGCTGGTTTCATTCTCGGGACGCAGCGCCTTTACAAATGGGTGGATGATAATCCACTCATTGAACTGCACCCAACCGAATACGTAAACGACCCGTTTGTGATCGCGCAGAATGAGCGAATGGTAGCGATAAACTCTGCAATTGAGGTCGACCTGACTGGACAGGTTTGCGCGGATAGCATCGGAACGCGCTTGTATAGCGGTGTAGGCGGGCAACTTGATTTCATCTATGGCGCTTCCCGGTCAAAGGGAGGGGTGCCAATAATCGCCTTACCCAGTAAAGCCAAGAACTTCAGCAGGATTGTCACAACTTTAAAACTAGGTGCGGGAGTCGTCACCTCCCGCAATCATGTACGGTACATCGTGACAGAATATGGAGTGGCGGACCTCTATGGAAAGACCATCCGGCAGCGGGCGCAGCAGCTGATAAACATCGCCCATCCTGACTTTCGCGAACAACTGACACGCGAGGCAAAAGAGGTGCATTACATTTAAGCCAACCTTGGTAGTTGTAAGCTACGTTCGCAGGGTTTTGTCGATAGATCAGGGTTAAGCGGGATAATACCTTTTAGGAAATGAGCATGGATCGCCGTACAAAAATCGTTGCTACGATTGGACCAGCCAGCCAAGATGAGGCCACTCTCTCGCAATTGGTCCAGGCAGGAATGAACGTTGCACGCCTAAATTTCTCTCATGGCAGTTATTCTGAGCACGCTGAACGCATCCGCCTGATCCGGAAAATCTCAAGCGAACTTGATGTCCCAATAATGATCTTACAGGATTTACAAGGGCCAAAGATACGGACTGGCAAGCTTGAGAAGGGAAGCGTTGAGCTTAACCAAGCTGCAGCTTTCACTCTGACAACGGAGACAATTCTGGGGAATGATCGCATTGTCTCGGTTGATTTCCCGGGACTGCCACAAAGCGTTCACCCTGGCGACCGCATACTGCTGGATGACGGAAAGCTTGAATTGGTCGTGACAAAGGTTTCTGGTGAACGAGTGGAAACTAAAGTGTTCCAGGGCGGATTGCTGAAAGAACATAAAGGCGTAAATTTACCTGGCATCCAATTGGATATTCCTGGGTTCACGCAGAAAGACGAAGAAGACCTATCTTTTGGACTCGATCATGGGGTGGATTCTGTCGCCATCTCCTTTGTACGCACAGCGCAGGATATTCTCAACGTTCGGGAGGCGATCAAGCGGCATCCGTCTGGCAGGTCTTCGACGCCAATCATCGCCAAATTGGAGCGTCCTGAGGCAATTGATAACCTGGAATATATTGTAGCCAGCGCTGATGGTGTGATGGTTGCAAGGGGCGACCTGGGTGTAGAGATGTCGGCAGAGGTTGTACCAATCGCCCAGAAACAAATCATTGAATCAGCAAACTGCCATGCCCGCCCGGTGATTACTGCCACGCAGATGCTAAATTCGATGATCCAAAATCCGCGTCCAACTCGCGCAGAAGCATCTGATGTGGCTAATGCGATATTTGATGGGACTGATGCCGTAATGCTCTCTGGCGAGACAGCCACAGGACGTTACCCTGTACAAGCCATTCAAACAATGAACGCCATCATCTGCGAAGCCGAAACCTACATTGAGCAATGGGGTCACTGGAAAGGAACGTGTAATCTGCAACTGCATCAGGATGACGCTTTTTTTGTGACCTTAGCGGCTCGAGAGCTAGCTCATGATCGTAATGTTACGGCCATTGCGGTATTTACACAAAGTGGTCGTACAGCTCTCTTGATGTCCAAAACGCGCCCGTCAGTCCCCATCCTGGCTTTTACGCCAAATGGGAGCACTTACCAGCGCATGAGCTTGTATTGGGGAGTGTATCCTCATCTGGTGGAACACGTCGAGACCATCGACGACATGCTCAAGGTCGTCGAGGCTGAGATGATTGAGAATTCTACGGTAAAACCCGGACAGCAAGTCGTCGTCATCTGTGGGTATCCGGTGTTAAAGGTGCGCCCCACCAATCTTGCATTGCTCTATACTGTTGGGGAGACGATGAGCTAGCCTATGAGCACTGCGGATCGACCTCCAGAAGAGACTCATTCCTACGAACTCTCCTGCCCCCTTCTAGGGATTGCAAAGGATCAAGAAACCCGTTTTGGTTTCCCGAGTCCAGGTAACCGCTGCCATCGCTTCTCTCCCCCGGCAACCATCACCCTCGCATACCAGGAGGAGACCTGTCTTTCGGGTCGTTATGAGAATTGTATTGTTTTTCAAACGATATCTCCCGTAAACCTTCCGGAAGGTGTGCAACCTGTCCCGAAGGGGTTGATTCTGCCGCCAGGGTTGGGTCTCGGTGTGATCATGACTTCCGTATTGGTCGGGTTGATCCTTTTTAGCTGGCTTGTAACCAGATGGATAGGAACTTCCCAAGCGGAGGCGCTGGCACTCGCATCAGTACAAACCCAGGAAGCTGAATACTTCGCTGCGACCGAAACTTCCCAATCCCTGACGGTACTCGCTCCGAGCTCCACACCCATCCCAACCCTTACCCTCACCCCTGCCCCTTCAGTAACTCCTACACCCATCCCAACTGCGACACAGACCCTGCCGCCACCCACTCCCGGACCAGATATCGGAACACCGTTTGGTCCAAATGCAATGTACAACCTGCACAGGGTGAGAGCTGGCGAGAGTCTTCAGGTTATCGCCTCAACGTACAATACCCGAAGCGACGTGATTACCGTGGTCAATTCACTAGCGCAGGGAATATCAATCCAGCCCGATCAGGTACTTATCATTCTCCCTGGTGTGATCAACGATATCGGTTTGATCGCCTTCCAACCAGTATTTATCATATCAGAGACTACAGTCTCAGATTTAGCAGCTGTCTATAACGTCTCATCGATAGATCTTCGCCGTTATAACTCGCTAGGAGAGGCGGAGCGCATCTTGCCACAACGCTGGATTATTGTTCCCGTACCATCCGAAGCCAATCCATAGATCGAACTGTAAATAAATCCACCCTTTTACATTTTCGAATATTTCTATATACTACTTGCAGACAACCATCATGTCTGCAAACACCTATTTCTATGGACTCCCGATCACAAGGCCTACTCCCCTGGCGCGGTTCTTGCCCCCCCTTCCGCAAGGTGTGGTCGAGAATTGGCTTCATGCTAACATTCCGAATAGATCAGCTGGTCAAGCCCAACCCTGGATCCTCGACCCTTTTGGCTCCACACCCAGGATTGCGGTAGAAGCTGCACGTGCAGGGTACCGTGTCTTAATCGCCGCCAATAACCCAATTGCACGCTTCCTACTCGAGATGGAAGCATCCCCTCCGACCGAGGAGAGCCTACGAGCTGCCTTAGCTAAGCTAGCAGCCGCACGTAGAGGTGATGAGCGGTTGGAACTCCACCTTCGCTCTCTCTATTTGACCCAATGTGACCATTGTGGAACAGACGTTGAAGCCTCAGCCTATATCTGGGAACGAGGGGATGAAGATTTCAAGGAGAAAGAGGAAGGTGCTTCAGGTCCACGCCCAATAGCTCGCATTTACCATTGCCCGAATTGCGATACAGGCGGGGAATTTCCCGCCAATGATGCTGACATTGCACGGGCAGCTACCTATACATCGAGTGGGTTGCACTATGCAAGAGCGCTGGAGAGAGTTGCTGCTCTTCACGATCCCGATCGGCGTCACGTCGAAGAGGCTATAGCTGTCTACCTCCCGCGAGCGGTATATGCAGTTTTCACTCTAATTAATAAAATCGACAGTTTGCCCCTGGATTCTGAGATGCGCAACCAGATCATCGCTCTGCTCTTGAGTGTATGCGACCAGGCAAATACGCTATGGCCCTATCCGAGTGGACGGGCTCGACCACGCGCCTTGACGATCCCACCAAAATTCAGGGAATACAACGTCTGGATTGCACTCGAAGATGCGATTTCCCAATGGGCTACTACTCAGGCTGGAATTCCAATGACCATTTGGCCAGATTTGCCCCCAAACTCTGGAGGTATTTGTATCTACGAAGGCCGATTACGTGAATTGGTTACCAATCTCTCCGGCTCTCCCATCGATGCGGTTGTAACAGCATTTCCACGCCCTAACCAGGCATATTGGACACTGTCGGCCTTATGGGCAGGCTGGCTATGGGGTACAGATGCACTTGGTCCATTCAAGTCAGTTCTGCGCAGACGCCGATATGATTGGGCGTGGCATACTACGGCTTTGTATGCAGTTCTCGAATACCTTTCTCCGGTGCTTGAGAAAGGCACACCCCTATTTGGATTGGTCGGTGAGGTTGAACCCGGATATCTCTCAGCGGTGATGATCAGCAATGGTCGAATTGGATTTGATTTTATTGGCCTGGCGATGCCTGCTGCTGGCGGACATGCACAAATATCTTGGCGGCAGTCCACTCTGGGCAACCCTCCACATAATTTGGTCAGAGATGAAGTCCCGCATGCGCGCCTGGCAGCACTCCAGTACCTGCGAGAGCGGGGCGAACCATCAACCTACTTGAACCTGCATGCCGCCATCCTGCAATCGCTCTGCGGGGATAATGCCTGGGTCAACTCGGAACGCTCGCCTGCGGAGGATCTTTCGCAATTCAACGATATTATCGAAGAGGCACTCACTTATCGAGGGGGATTCTTACGCTACGGCGGTAGCGATAAAGCGTTGGACGTTGGGCTATGGTGGCTACGCGAAATAGACGATTGTTCTCCGCCTCTTCCTGACAGAGTTGAAGAAGAGCTTACTGGTTATCTGATCTCCCAACCTGACCATCCCCTCTCCGACCTTTATGCAGCCATATCGGCTGCATTCCCAGGCCTGCTCACACCCTCTGCGGAACTCATCCAAACATGCCTCGGATCGTACGGGGAGGAATTTCCACCTCAGAGTGGTCATTGGCGCCTCTCGGCCCAAAATACTGAAGCAGCCCGCCAAAAAGATCTGAATAATATCCGTTCGCTGCTACGCGAAATTGCCGGACTCCTCGGATACCAGGTAGAAGGTGAAACGCCTGTCATCTGGCGAGATAAAACCGGCAGGTTGGCATATGCCTGGTATGTAATCACTTCTGCGGTGGTTAGCGATATCATCTTCAATCGTGAATACTCATCTGACAGGTCATTAATCGTGTTTCCAGGCGGACGAGCAAATCTGGTGGCATATAAAATCCAAAACGACCCTCGCCTGCGCCAGGCAATTGAAGAGGGCTGGCGCATGGTTAAATTCCGCCAGGTACGTTGGCTGGCTCAGAACCCGGTAATCTCGCTTGAAACCTTCGATCACCTTCTTACACAGGATTCGCTCACCTTCGAATCCCCACAAATGCGCTTTTTCTAGTTAGGGCTGTGGGATCTTTCGCGCCCAATCATCCCCCAAAATTACCTCGACATCAACCCCTTGGGAAGGATCTTCGTCGAAAATAATCTTCAATGGATTGATACTCAGCATGCTGACAAGATATTGAGCGGTAAATGGATTCCCCGTATGATCGACCAGCGTTGTCAGCGTCAAATTTCCTGGATTTTCCTCGACTGAACCTACCGACACACCTTGAGTTTCAAGGAGCTGTCGGGTACGGTCTGCCAGGCCAGCAGTCCGGCTCTGATTCTTTATTACTACGCTTGCTCCTTCGGCCAGCATGCGCTCCTGCTCATTCCCAGGAGTTTGGGGGCTTAATGCTCCACTGTTAGCGAAAATCGAGTCCCGCAAAGTGTGAATTTTATCCGCCAGGGGTATGAGAATACTGAGGTTGTCTGGAGATTTTCCAAACAGCACAAAGCCCTTGCCTAACACGCCACGACTTATATTCTCCTCAGGCACTTGGCTTGCGATGACGGCAAGTCGAATGAGCTGGTCTAAGGTCATATTCGTATGGATGCCCGCGGACAATTCATTATAGAGGACATCTTTCTTGTCGATCAGCAGCGGGAGCATATCAAACCTCAGTATACGATTTCGTATCCCCAAGATAACCTGCTGCTGGCGTTCTGCCCGGTCGAAATCACCCCCTTCTGTATGCCGCGCTCGGGCATATGCCAGTGCAATATCACCCGGCAATACCTGGACCCCAGGTTTTAGCTTCTTTTGGGTGCGATAGCCATCTCCCAGCATGTCCACTGTGATGGGAGCAGGGACATCTATCTTGACCCCACCAATCTCGTCAATAAACTTCTCAAAAGCAGCAAAATCAATCTGGGCATAATAGTTTATCGGCACGCCCAGGAATTGCTCCACTGTCTTCACTGCCAATCCCGGTCCGCCACCAGGGAGTTTATAAGCTTCCCCAAGATAGTAACCGGTATTGATCTTTCCATGTTTGAAGCCCGGGATGGGTACCCACATATCCCGTGGGATTGACAGAATCCCAGCCGATCTTGACAGTGGGTCTAAAGTTAACAGGATCATGGTATCGCTGCGCGAATAATCTGTACCAGACCCCCAGTCTCGGTAATCCAGCCCTAGGAGTAAGACAGTCACCCGGCTGGCGCCATCCCAAGGTGTTAAGGAAGGCTCCACCAGACGAGTTTGACCACCAGCACCTCCAGGTTGAGGCTGTTCACCCGGTAGCTGCGTTCCCTGACTTTCCACAAGATCCGGACTTCCAGCCCGGATGATGGTGAGATTTTGTGTCGTGAGCTGGTGCGAGAGGGTATATGACCCGACTGCAGCCAGACAGGAGATAATCAGGGTCAGCAAGAGCCCGAGACCGCGCATCAGCCATGTGCGCCAGGATAGATTTGACAGTAACTTACGATCGGAATTCACTGGTTCACCACTCATCGAGTCACTACCGGATAAGGCGCTGACGTTGTCCCCGTTGGCTCTTGGGTTGGCAAGGGAGCCGGCGTGCTGCTTGGCGGGGGCGGCTGGGTATTCGTAAATGCTGGAAGCGG
Source organism: uncultured Chloroflexia bacterium (assembly GCA_963714425.1). Lineage (GTDB taxonomy): Bacteria > Chloroflexota > Anaerolineae > Anaerolineales > UBA4823 > DATCYX01. The sequence goes on along the minus strand of CAVQOI010000014.1, from coordinate 251,226 downwards.
AGATTGAGTGGGGGTTGGGGTTGTTGAGGGCTGGCAAGTCACCCCTGGGGTATTCGTCGTCGTTTGGGTTAGTGTAGTCGTAGGTATCCCACCCGATGAGGTCGCTGTGGGTGTGTCTGCTGGCAGGGTTAGCGAAGGGATTGATTCCGTAGCCGTACTGGAAGGGCGGGGTGTATTCGTAGGCGGAGAGCATTTTATGCGCGCATTCTCTGCCTTTTCAGCAAGTGCAGCATCACTCCCCCGTGCCAGCGCTGCCACATATTGTTCCGCAGCTGTGCACCAATCTTCCTGTGCAGCCAGCCAATCTCCATACTGGACGAGCGAAGCCCAGTATCGGCCCGAGGCGGTCCAGCCGGAAGCATCCCGCAATCCAGGAGCAGCCGCAGAGACTTGTGCAAAATAATACACAGCAAGCTCCGGGTAGACTTCCCAAAATCCCAAGCCGATCACGTAGATACGCGCCAGATTCCGCCAGTTTTGCGCAGTCGAATCGAGAGGACCAAAGCTTTCAGCCAGCGATAGGTCGTACAATCCGCCTTCGAGGCTGGCTTCTGCGCGGATCTTTTCTACGCCGCGATGGCGTAAAGAACGATATAACAAGCTATCGACTTCCACCACTCTATAAGAAGGATCCTCTTTTCGTAAAGCTAATAATACGTCAATTGTGCCCGTCCAATTTCCCCCGGAATAATCGCTCTGAGCCTGAGCAAATAAATCCTGCACCGGGCGCAGGTCCTGAGTGGGCGTGGGTGTTGCACTTGGGGGGATTGCTGTGGGAGTGGAGGTTGCATACAACACTTGGGCAACCTGGATCAACATTTCTGCCACGCCGGGGAAACCAGGATCACTGTTGAGAACATACTCGAAACGCTGGCGTGCCAGGTCGAGTCGCCCTGCCTCCAAATCCTGAAGGCCCAGCTGGTACTGCTCTTCGAGTGATTTTAGTGTCTCAAGCCGTTGTGTTGTCTGGTATTCACGCAGAGCCGCGCGGTTACCTGCCATGGCACTCAGCCCTGTCGCTGACAAAATTACCACAATTGAGAAAAATATCAGGAACAAGCAAGAGAACGACGGCTTTTTACTCCCCGCAGTCGATGGAGCGCCTTCATTTTGTGTATGCAGAAGCATATAATCTGTAGAAACCTCTAAGTGATGACGAATTTTCCTTCAGTCTGGTTCCCGCTCAAATATACCCATCCGTAATTTCGCGGCAGCAGCGGACAAAATCCAGGACGGTGGGTACATTCCGCATCATAACCACCATATTGCCTTGCACACCCAGCTTGCGTGTTAGCATGGCCTGCATGGGATCCAGTTCCCCCTTCAGAAGCCGAACGTAATTATCATAAGTACCTTTTAGCGTGAACACCGGTTTTATCTGCCCAGAATCCTCAACGATATAGGCATCGCGGCACTTCCCGTGCCAAAGATCAAGGTAATAGGTCACGGGTTGTGAAAGATTCCCCGCTGGCTCGATAACAAAAAGCATGTCGCCCTCCCAGTTCTGGGCTATCTCTGCGTACCTCATATCATTGTTAAGCTTATCCTTCAGGGTTGCAATCCAGTCTGGAGCAGGAAATTGAGTCATTGGTGAACTCCGTAACAATCGCATAATAATTACGTAATTGTGATGATTGAATATCTAAAATCCCATAATGATTATACCGTTACCTCTTGCAAAAATTGAAAAGTTAGTCTATCCTTTTCATATCCCGTTACGCAGTCGCATCGAAAAACTCAGCGAAACGGCGATGCCAAGATCAATACAAGGAGAGAGAAAATGAGAAAATCGAGTTGGATTCTAACCATCCTGATGCTTGCAGCCATTCTTCTAGCAGCCTGCGCAGGACCCCAAGCAACCGAAGCGCCTCCTGAGCAGGCACCTGTCACAGGAGGATTACCCGACCTTGGGGGCGAGACCATCACGGTCGCTGTCGAGAACGCCTACCCACCTTTCAATAAGATCGACGAAGCCAGCGGAGAAGGTGTGGGCTGGGACTATGACGCCGTGCGCGAGATCTGCCTGCGCCTGAACTGCGTCCCTGAGTTCAAGCAGGCATCCTGGGATGGCATCTTTCCCGCCATGCAGGCAGGTGAGTACGATATGCTCGCTGATGGCGTCACCATGACTGCTGAACGCGACGAGATTGTTGATTTCTCTATGACTTACGTTTTCGTTGGGCAGGTATTGCTCCAGCGCGTCGATGAGACTGCCAGCCAGGAAGAATTTCTCGCTGATACCAACCGAATTGTCGGCACACAGCTGGGTACCACCAACGAGATGGTCGCTCAGGATTACTTCCCCACCGAGCGTATAAAATCCTTCGAGGACTTTCCTGCCTCTGTCCTGGCGCTCATCTCCAAAGACGTAGATGCCGTGGTTATCGACAACATCTCTGCCCTGGGCTTCATGGAAGAGTACGAAGGCCAGCTCAAAATCGGTGGGAAGCTTACATCGGATGAACCGCTCGCATTTGTATTCCCGCCTGGCTCAGAGCTGACTGCATCGGTTGACGCTGCTCTGCAGTCCATGAAGGACGACGGTACCCTCGATGAGCTGAATACGAAGTGGGGGTTGATCCAGTAACATCGAAATTGCTCGTTGCTTCTGCGTAATCCCGGGATGGGGAAAATATCCCCATCCCGGTCAAATGCTTCTGATTGGAGGGACGATGCAAACGTCGCTGGAAAAAACACGCAAACCGCTCGCAGTTCCAACCACAAGCTCGCTTTCTCGTCTTCCATGGTGGGCTATTGTGCTGGTGGGGACGGGCGTTCTTCTTATCTACTTAATTTTTGCTAACGACAATTATCGTGATACCTTCCTGTTTATGCAGGTGGGTGTCATCACAACACTGCGCATAACACTGATTGCCTTCCCCATTGCCACTGTGATTGGCCTATTTGTCGGCCTGGCACGCATGTCCAAAAACACTTTTGTCTTCACCGCTGCCACAATTTATGTCGAAGTGGTACGCGGCATTCCACTCGTCGTTCTCATCCTGATAATTGCCTTTGGCCTGGTGCCAATCTACGTCGATTTAGTCAACCGGCTTGGCGCCTGGGGACTCTCTCAGTTTGCCCCCAATTTTCTCAACAATTTTTTCGTTGGATTAAGAGATTATTCAATTCGTACGATCCCCATGGAATTGCGCGCCATCATCGCCCTCTCGCTGGGCTATGGCGCTTTCGAAGCCGAGGTCTTTCGCGCTGGCATCCAGTCGATTGGCAAGGGTCAAATGGAAGCTGCCCGCTCCCTAGGAATGAGCTACATCCAGGCTATGCGCCTGATCATCCTTCCACAGGCCATCCGCCGCATCCTGCCGCCCCTGGGAAACGACTTCATCGCTTTGCTCAAAGATTCATCCCTGGCAACTGTGCTGGCTGTAAATGAGCTCACCCAGCTCACCCGCATCCGCCGCTCATCCACCTTCCGGGTTATGGAAGCATTCAACGTCGCCGCTTTCCTGTATCTCAGCATGACGTTGTTCCTATCCGGATTCGTGCGTTACCTGGAGCGGCGCATGAAGATCGCAGATTGAGTCGATCTGACATAATCAAACAAACGACTTCCGGGTGGTTTCGCTGAGACAGTCTCGACGATACCACCCGGAATTTGTTCCATCATCTGTGCGCTGGGTGGGAGTTGAACCCACACGCCTTGCGGCACATGGCCCTCAACCATGCCTGTCTGCCAATTCCAGCACCAGCGCCAGGGCAATCGTATTATAATCACCAATCAGCCCTTGTCAAGCATGGTAGAATTCACACCCGATTATGATAAGAACTGGAGCACGCATGCGCATCGTCCTTGACGCCATGGGGAGCGATACCTATCCCGAGCCAGAAGTGAAGGCGGCGGTGGATGCCGGTCGCCAATTTGGCGATGAAATTATCCTGGTTGGCAACCACGAGCTACTGGCCCCCCGAATCAAAGCAATTGCGAGTGCGGACGCTCGGGTTAGAATCGTGCACGCTCCTGAAGTGCTGGAGATGACTGACAAACCTGCCGCGAGTGCCCGCAGGAAAGCCGCGAACTCCATGGCTGTCGGACTTGACCTGCTCAAGGATGGCGACGCAGACGCTTTCGTCACCGCCGGCAACACCGGCGGCGCGATGGCAAACGCACTGTTCCGGCTCGGGCGCATACGCGGCGTCAAACGACCCGCCTTAACCGGATTGTTCCCAGTGAGAGGTGGTTATTGTGTCGTTCTGGATATCGGCGCGAATGCCGATTGCAAACCCGAATACCTGGTGCAGTTTGCTATCCTGGGATCAATCTACGCTGAAAAGGTATTGGGAGTTACAAACCCTCGTGTAGCGATGCTCTCAAACGGCGAAGAACCCGGCAAAGGAAACGAATTAGTAAAAGAGACCTACCCGCTGATCGCTGCAACAGGCTTGAATTTTATCGGCAACATCGAAGGAAAAGAACTCTTTGGAGGTCAGGCAGATGTGGCTGTGATGGACGGCTTTACGGGCAACATTTTACTCAAGTCCAGCGAGGCAGTAGCAAGATTGATCACCGACATGCTCAGAGAAGAGCTGATGAGCAGCACTCAGACCAAGATCGGCGGCTTATTAGCCAAACCAGCATTTGCGCGCATAAGGAAGATGATGGATCCGGGTGAAGTAGGCGCTGCTCCCCTGCTTGGAATCGACGGGCTGGTGTTTGTCGGACACGGACGCTCGGATGCTCGAGCCCTTGTAAACGGAATCCGAGTTGCACGCCAGTCTGTCGAAAGCAATCTTCTGGCAGCCCTACGAGAAGCAATTCAAAAAAGGATGCCTATGATCGCCGCCCAGGAACAAGAGGGTTACCAGTCTTGATGAATGGGCGTGCAAACCACCGTCCCCGCGTGGTCATAACTGGACTGGGCGCAGTAACACCCCTTGGCAGCTCGATCCCCCTTTTTTGGGAGGGTCTGCTGGCAGGAAGATCGGGAATCCGGCGGATTACACAATTTGACGCCAGCGATCTTCCCTGCCAGATAGCCGGCGAGATCCCCGACTTTGAGCCTGAATTATATTTTGATCGTAAAGATGCCCGCCGCTATCCACGCTCCGCACAGATTGCACTGGCGTCAGCAAGTCAGGCAATCACTGATGCTGGTCTTGGAGGTGGTTTTCCCGACCCCGAGCGAGCCAGTGTCGTCTTTGGCACTGCTATCGGCGGGCTGGATCGGGTAGACGAAGGCATCCAGGTATTACGCAACCAGGGGCTGGGGCGGGTGAACCCTTTTACCGTGCCCTCTGGGATACCAAACCTGGCTGCGTTTCTGGTCGCACAGCGTTTCCGCTGCCTCGGACCCAACAGCACGATCGCAACGGCTTGTGCAACCGGAACACAAGCGGTGGGCGAGGCTGCTGAGTTCATCCGCCGGGGAGTAAGCGACATCGTAGTTGCCGGTGGGACTGAAGCGCTAATCCGAGATTTTGCCATTGCCGGGTTTTCCGCAATGCGCGCCCTGCCCGTGAGCTTCAACGACAATCCAGAGGCTGCATCGCGACCATTCGATGCCAAGCGGGAAGGTTTTATCTTCTCAGAGGGCGCGGGTGCGATGATTCTGGAGAGTCTGGAACACGCCGAAAAGCGCGGTGCGCAGATTTACGCCGAGCTATTGGGGCACGCCTCCTCATCCGACGCCTATCATATGGCTGCTCCCGATCCAGATGCCCTCGGTCCAGCACGTGCTATGCGCTGGGCGCTTAAGGACGCAGGAATAGAGCCAGAACAAGTTGAATACATTAATGCGCATGGCACCTCGACGCCGCTCAACGATCCTACCGAGACGCGTGCGATCAAGATGATCTTCAACGAGCACGCTCACAAGCTTACAATTAGCTCGACAAAATCCATGCTCGGGCACGCCATGGGCGCCTCGGGGACATTGGAGGCGATAGTCTGTGCGTTGGTTATGACCAATAGCATGATCCCTCCAACAATTAATTATGAATATCCGGACCCAGATTGCGACCTGGATTACACACCAAATCAGGCACGCAACCAACCGGTTAATGTAATTTTATCAAACTCGTTTGGCCTGGGCGGGCAAAACGCCTGCCTGGTCCTGAAGAAATATGAGGATCACAAATCAAAATGAAAATATCAACCAATGAAAAACTCGTCAAACGAAACAAACGCATCGCACAAATCGCCAGCATTGGAGGGTTAATCGTGCTGGTAGGTGGCTTGTTTATCTCCTTTCAGCGGCAGGATTTAATCAACTATGCCTTCATTGCACTAATCATTGGTTTTGTTTTTTCCCAAATTGGCATCTATTACACCACTCGTTGGGGCCGCAGCCCGCGTCCAGATGAGCTGATCAATCAAGCGCTGAAAGGGCTGGACAGCAAATATGCCATCTTCCACTTCATGACCCCCGCATCCCATTTCCTAGTCGGCCCTTCGGGGTTGTGGATCTTAATGCCAAGGCACCAGCGTGGCAAGATCACAGTCTCGCGCGGGCGCTGGAAACACTCGGGGGGCGGTTTCATGCAAACTTACTTAAAGCTGTTCGGGCAAGAGGGTCTGGGACGCCCCGATCTGGAGATGCAGAATGAAATTGAAAACTTAAACAAGTTTCTCACCAAGCGATTGCCAGATGTTGAGCTCCCCGACGTCCAAGGGGCTTTGATCTTCACGAATGATACTGTCGAGCTAGAGATTTCTGAACAGGACTCCCCCCCAGCTCCGACACTCTATTTAAGTAAACTTAAGGACTATATGCGCAAAGCAGCCAAGAACAAACCAGTTTCATTGGAGAAAGTCCAATTAATCCAGGAATCGCTGAACGGAGGGGGAGACAAAACAACCGAATAAACAGGTTAAGAGATTGAATCAAAGAATGCGCCAGATAGTATCTGGCGCATTCTTTGTGCTTTTGTCTAAAATAGTCCGCGGATGACCAGTAACACCCCGATAAGGATCATTGGGATTCCGATGACTGCGCCGATGAGTGTGGCGCTGATGACCACACCAACGATCATCAGCACAAATCCTAGGATGACAGCTACCAGACGACCTGTGAGACCTACAATCCAGGCGATCAACCTCCAGATCGCCCAAAACGGCCAGAGGAACCAGGGTACTTTTTTAGTATCACTCTCAGAAGACATGGTTAATACTCCTTTATTCACACCTCATACGATACCAAGTGAAAAAAGTCGCAAAACCAGGCATAACTTCTTCAGGGATTGCCTTTCGTCCCCCAATCTTCGATGCCAACCGGTAGTCCCTTAGCTCCTTCGAGATTAGCATAAATCAAATTCACGTCTGTCATATCGGCGTGCCAGAAGTTCGCACGACGTAAATCAGCGCTGCGCAGGTTTGCACCGCGAAGATCAGCGTTGCTCAAGTCGGCCTCTGTGAGATCCACGGCGCGCAGATCAGCTCCCGATAGATTGGCTTCACGGAGGCGTGCTCCACGCAAGATTGCCTCTCCCAGGTCGCTGAAATTGAGGCTCGCACTACTTAAATCGGCCTTGGTCAGATCTGCAAGCGTAAGGTTAGCGTGATCGATTTTGGCGAACTTTAGATTTGCGCCAGCCAAGTATAGCTTGCTAAGGTTGAGCTCGCTCAAATCGACACCCTGGAGCACAATCCCTTTCTCTTCACCGGCTCGCAGGGCGATGATATGGATGATCTCTGTACGGGTCAAATCAGCCATGGGTCTGTCCTTCCTGCTCTATGAATTTGATGATTAGCTGGTCGTCCTCATTATAGCTTGTCCGGGCAATAAACGGCGGGGTATTGCGATGTGCAGCAAAAACTCGGGGCAGCAACTCGTACAGGTCCTCTACGAGTGGCAAACTCATACTTTGAGAATAAGTCACCCATTTCGGTATGCCTTCACTGGAGGGGGTGAGCTCCCCCTGCGCACACTCGCCTTTGACAATAAAGATACCGATCCCTGTGTTTTGACCTGTATCCACAATTACTACCCCGCACAGCCACAAATCCGATTCAACGATGCCCGTCTCCTCCACCAATTCCCTGCGCGCAGCCGTTAGAACATCTTCGCCACGCTCGAGATGCCCGCCGATGCCATTGTAACGATCTGGCCAAATTCTCTTTGTCGGCGCACCTTTCAGCAAAAGGACTTGATCTGCACATGTAATGAACACGAGCACGCGCGGGATAAGCGAATATCGGGTAGGATCTACTCCCTGGTCAGCGACAGGCATCTGAATTAAGACTGAACCCTGGAGCACCCACAAACCCCAGGGAAAAAATCCGGATTAATTTTCAGTTTGTGCTATTAAATTGCGGATTTCATCGAGCTGACCGGCGCTTCCCAGCTTCTCATTCTTCCCAGCGATGAATTTAGCGTACTCAGCCATGAACACTTTGCCAGGTGGGCGCAGGTCGAAATTCTCTGCATGCTGGATAAAATTCTCTCGGTGGACTCGCGTCCAAACCAGGCGACCATCTGTGTCAATATTGACTTTAGTGACACCCAATTGAGCAGCGCGCTTAAACTGATCGGCGTCTACCCCTTTGGCTCCTTTGAGCTGCCCTCCAGCTTTGTTAATCCGTTCAACTTCCTCCTGAGGGACTGAGCTGCTGCCATGCATCACCAGGGGGAAACCGGGCAGCTTTTTCTGTATCTCGGCTAACACATCCATGCGCAATGCCTGTGAGCCGCTGAATTTATAAGCGCCATGGCTAGTGCCTATCGCTACAGCCAGTGAATCGCATCCACTGCGTTCAACAAATTCCCTTGCAAGATTGGGATCAGTCAACTTTGCATCAGCTTCGGCGACTTGTACGTGTTCTTCCACACCACCTAATTGGCCTAATTCAGCCTCGACGACAATTCCTTTGGAGTGGGCAGCCTCGGCAACACGCCGGGTCGTGGCAATATTATTTTCGAAAGATTCATGGGAGGCATCGATCATCACTGAACTATAAAACCCACTGCTAATGCAATCATAACAAGTTTCCTCATCACCGTGATCCAGATGAACGGCAAAGATCGCCTCTGGGAAGACTTCATCCGCTGCTCGAATTAAAGCCTCAAGCATCTTTTTGTGGGTATAACTTCGCGCTCCTTTGCTAATCTGAATAATAAACGGCGCCTGGCTATCCACATTACCCCTAAACAAACCCATTGTCTGTTCAAGGTTATTAATATTGTAGGCGCCAATTGCGTATTTACCATAGGCATGCTCAAATAATTTTTTCGTTGTAACGATCATTCACTGCTCCTTGCTAAGTTAAAATGATTGCTCTATGTGGAGTAAACGATCTAATTATAATCCATTCTCCTTACGTACAACTTTGCCAGGCGAGTTGCGTAGATATTATGTGAATAACGTTGCCTGCGACGAAAACTGAGGCTATAATGAAATTGTGCAGGCATCGCATGATCAGTAATTCTCAAGGAGAACACAATGAGTGATTTAATCGATCAGATTTTTAGTAAAGTTACGGGCGATATTGACCCTTTCAAAAAGATCCTGAGCAAAATCCCAGGGTTTGGTGGCTATGTTGAACGCCAGAGCCGCCGCGAATCGGACAAACTACTCCGCGAAACCGTTGCCAGCCGATTTGAAGAGCAGTGGCAGCGGGTTTCAGGACTTCAGCGAGATTTCATCAGCCAGGGTGAAATCGCTTACGTAGACGACCTGGAGTCAGCTGCTATACTTTTACGTACATTTGCAGACCGCATTCGGAGAGCTGCACGTGGTTACTCAGGCTTATTTGATGCTGTTATGATAAATCAAGAAGAACTGGCAAATCTGTACAAATACGATGCGGCTATGTTGGAACTGGCAGACGAAGTCGGACGGGCTGTTGATAATGTCGAAGCCTCAATGGGCAGCGAAGGTCTCCCTGCAGCAATACGCCATCTGACGACCCTCGCCAGGCAGTGTACGACCGTATTCGACCGCCGAGAGGAAGTTGTTCTCGGTGATTCTAGCAGCTAATATTCAGCAGAGATCATAACGAGGAGATCTTACAATGGCAAGAGTTTTTGACGTAATTGAATATCCCAGTGAAATGCGAGATGAGCTTGTCCACCGCTTTCCGGAGACAGAGGCAGGCACTTTCCGTATCGGCTCGCAGGTGATAGTGCGCGAATCTCAATCAGCGGTTTTCTTCCGGGATGGAGCCGCCCTGGACACTTTTGGTCCTGGACGACACACGATCGTGACCTATAACATCCCGTTGCTGATCGATAAAATCGGAAAGCTGTTCAACGAGCGTACTCCCTTCCCTGCGGAAGTGTACTTCATCTCCATGCGTGAATTTGTAGACCGCAAGTGGGGCACACCCCAGCCCATTATCGTTCGTAACCCCAACATGGGTCTGGGTGTGGCACTGCTCCAGGGGTTTGGCACCTATTCGTTCCAAGTAAAGGATCCTCAGCAGTTCGTCACGCAAGTAGTGGGCACGCAAGGCGTCTTCCGGACAGCAGATATCGAAGGTCGTATGCGTGCAATTCTATTATCGAAGCTGCAGGATTTACTTGGAGAAACGGCAGCGAAGCACAGCGTACCTGAGCTGATCGGTCTCACCGAGGAGCTTGGGGCGGGTGTGCGAGCTAAAGCACTGGACGATTTCGCTGCAGTTGGACTCACGCTTAAGAGCTTTCTACCTTGAAAACTTGAAGCCATCCAGCAAATCTGCGGAGGAATTGCGTGCCATGGGTATGCTGGACATGCAGACCTATACGCAACTACAGGCAGCAGACGCGTTGCGCGATGCCGCCCAGAACCCCAGCGGAGGCGCCGGGCTGACAGCTGGCATCGGTGCTGGTATCGGTGTGGGCAACATCATCAACCAGAGCCTATCTGGCGTGACCGGAACCGGAGCTGGTTCAGGTGGTGGGCAATCCCAGCAAGCTGCGTCAGCGCCGTCTGTCATGACCCCTTCGGAGGCCGCTACCTACCTGCGTGTCTCGGAAGAAGATGTCATCGCTGCCATCAATGCCGGCGATTTGAAAGCTAAGAAGATCGGAAATGCCTTCCGGATTAGCAAAGAGGCTTTGGACGATTTTCTTAATGCCTAAAATTTAACGGAACATTGTGACCATGAATTTTGTGGCGACTCACTGTCTCGCCGCTTAATCCATGTTCTGTGCAACCCGGATTAATGATATGCCCCAATGGGCATAATCGATGTGTAGGGCGGAAAATTCCGCCCTACTTCTGCATATGGAATTGGGGGGAGAGCAATTCAGTGATTTAATCTTTAAGAAGGGATTCGATCCTACGGAAAAATACCAGTAGGGTACTACCATATCGACGTTGGTCAAATTCTTCAAGATGGCTCATAGGTAGCTCTTCATACTCTTTTGGATGAATCTGGACGATCACCCAGGCATCTGCTGATAACCAACCTGGTCGAGCATCAATAGTTTGTACAGCGCGCTGCCACAATTCCCGGTATTGCGGGGGAGCAACGTAGATATAGTCGAAGCGCCGGTCTGGCTGTAAATCCAGGAATTGAAAAGCATCGAAGCGTAGTACATCCGCAGCATCAACCAGACCGGTAAGCTCCAGGTTGGAGCGGATAGTGCGTACTGCTTGGCTATCACTATCCAAAAAGCGAACAAAGACTGCTCCCCGGCTGAGCGCTTCTATACCAACGCTCCCCGTGCCTGCGAACAGGTCTAGGCAAGAGGCGCCAATGATATCCGCGCCGATAATATTGTAGAGTGACTCTTTTGTGCGATCGGTTATCGGACGGGTAGTATCCCCAGGGACGGGGCGCAATTTGTGCCCGCGCGCCCTTCCACCGATTACCCGCAGACCACTCATACTTCCTCGACAGCCTGGCGCGCCGCGAGCAGATTGGCTCGGGGAGCGGTGATCGGGGTCACACAGCCTGTGCCCAACAGGAAGCGTTTACCTCCAGTCGCCTGAATTGCCTTTCGCGCTTCCGTAATTACTTGTTGTGGTGTGCCCAGTACAAGAGTCTGTTCCCGCTGTAATCCACCACACACAACACCTGCATATCGATTGAGTCCTTCAGCCAGGGAAGGGGGGGTCTCCTGGTCATGCCAGTTGAGAATTTGGACGGGAAAATCCACAAAAAGATCATACATGACGTTCTCGCCATGCAGGTGCAACATATTGAGCCACGTGCCGTCCAATACCTCTAAGATTTGTAAATCGTAGCGCCTGCCAAATGCCTGGTATTCCTCAGGTGAGAGCAGATGATACTGGGCGTGTTGCACAGCATAAAACACGCCTGCAATTCCAGTCTCCCTGGCAGCCTCAATGAAGCGACGCGTGCTCTCCGCAATCGTCTCAAGCCCCATGTGTAAGGCCTTGGGGTATTTGCGCAAGTGTGCAAACAAATTAGCCCCACCCACCAAATTTTTTGCCTGTGCTAGGGGGTTGAAGATCGTCTGGATGACAGGTGTCTTATCACCAAGCTCGCGGGTGATGATGCGCAAACATTCTAGCTGCTGCCCCAGGTATCCTCTGTGCGGGTCCAATATCTGTAACTGTTCCCAGTCATCTTCCCGGTTGATGGCACGCTTCGTATATTCCCGGGTTCCCTCGCTAGCGCCGCGCCACTCATCCTGGACACCCCAATCCTTAAGACAAAAGGATGATGCAGGCGTAACCTTCACCAAATCAAAATCATATGTGCGTTGAAAATCAAGTGTTGCCCCTGCGAGGCTATGAGGCTCCTGATCATCAACTGGGAAATGCCGCCACAAGGCAACAGGTGTCCGGTCGGGCTTTACACCCGATAGAAGGGTTTCAAGGCGTTGCCTATGATCCATATCATTTATCCGCTGGTAAGGGGATCAGCGCTCCAATCGCACCGGATAGCTCGGTCTCCTCTTCGCCCTGTCGTTGGAAGTATTCGTGCATGAAAGCAGATCGACGCAAGCGCAGCGACATCGGAGCTACAATGCGAATATCATCATGGGTGACCTCAGCCCGCCCGTCCGCAGCTGCATATGCCCGCGCCGCTTCGAAAAGGGTGATTTCAGCTCGCAAGGATTCGATTTTGAGGTGGGCGATGAGCTCCAGGCCAACGTTCGCCACGTTATCCGGCAGTGAAACTTTGGGCAGGCTTTCTCGTGCAATCTGTATCTCTTCTTGTGCCAGTCTTGTCTCAGCATCAAAGGATGTGATCACCTGGCGCGGATCCAATCGGTAAGATTGCACCCTGCGGTATACCTCCAGACGATCCTGGCGCTCGTCCAGCGGACGCACAAGCACCCGCAAGCCGAAACGATCTTGTATCTGAGGACGCAGTCCGCCCTCCTCAGGATTCATAGAGCCGACAAGCAGGAAACGCGACCAGTAGGTCGCTGAGATAGGACCGCGGCGAACTGTATAAATGCCCTGCGCAGCCGCGTCTAGCAGTGCATCGACTACGTCATCTTCTAGCAGGTTGACCTCATCCACATAGAGCAAATTGCGATCAGCTTGCGCAAGGATGCCTCGCTTTAGCCGCATTCGCTGGTGTAAAGCGGCGCGTTCATCCAGCCCGCCAACAACATCTTCCAAGCGTGCATTGAGGGGCAAATCCACCAGACGCACGCGATCCATCGATGCTAATGGTTCCCCCTCGGCGTATTTCCTGGCACAATCCGGACAAACTGCGTCGATTCCACCTGAAACGATATCTTCGGGAAGGCAACCATAGTAGCACAAGCTGCGCGGGGTCTCAGGGAGCAGGTCGACCAGACTACGTACTGCTGTGGTCTTTCCTGTGCCACGTGGTCCTATCAGAAGCACGCCGCCAACATTGGGATTTACAAGCGCCAGGACAAGCGCCAACTTCATCTCTGGCTGCCCAACCAAAGCCAAAAACGGGTAAGGGAGCGTTTCCAACACTCGCCCGGCTTCCTCTCCGGGGTGCACATGACGAAATCCGCGACCAGTAACCTTGTCAATTAGCTCGCGTAGCGAGCGTACTGGTACGGCTTCTTCCTGTGCAGTGGTCTCTTCAGGATCGGGGGGAATTTCCATGATTCTTATGGACCTGATTCGTTGTCTCTCTTCCTTGACTGAGCCAGGCGCCGTTCCTGACGTTCGCGACCCTCATCCATTCGCCGACGCTCTTGCTCTGTCTGGGGTATTAACGGCGGGACAGAGACGGGTTTTCCATCCCTATTCATAGCAACGTATACGAAATAGCCAGTATTGGTGAATGTGCATTCTCCCGTCACCGGGTTTTCAGCGGTGACGTTGACCTCAGCTTCGAGTGACGTCCGCCCAACATAGCTCACTTCTGCCTTTAGGATTACCAAATCTCCTATGCGGATGGGCTGTCGAAATACCATCTGGTCTATGGCAACCGTGACCACGCGGCGTTGTGCATGGCGCATACAGGCCAAGGCGCCGGATTCATCCATCAGCTTTACGATCCAGCCTCCGTGTACATTTCCCAAGTTATTGGCATGCTCAGGCTGCATCAGCTGGGCAAGCTGCACGCGGGATGCATCAACGGTCTTACCAGTTTGCGTACCTGAATCGCTCAATCTACATCGTCTCGCAAGTCGCCGAAATCTACCCCGGGAAGCATTTCGGGGCGCTCTTCGATCACATCAAAGACCCCAATAGGGACTTCCGGCATCATAGGCGCAAGGGGTACCGTGGCTGGGGGAATGATAGGCTGAGGTGGGGGTGGGGGCGAGAGACGTGGCTTAAAATAGCCCGATGATTGCTTGCGCAAAATTCGCGGATCATCGCTCAAGTAGCCCACATAATGCCCATGGACAGAATACACCTGCCGCTTCGATGTCACCCATCCCATCCACTCCCCTTGGCGATTATAGATGTGCGGGTAGCGCAAGAAGCCCCCGACATCCCCGTGGGTAGTATAGATTGGGATCAATTGAGCAGTCTCTGGCATGCTATAAACATTATAAATTACTCGACGTCATTATAGGTCCAATAACGGTTGACGAAAAAATTCCAAAACATAACGATGATCACAGCAATTGCAAGTGTAATATTTTTCGCCAAGACGTCAGGACTAAGCACTGGAATTGAAATTGGCAAACTGGAGAACAAATCAAAAAGCGGATGCTCGAGATAGTGCAAGATGGGGATTCGGATTGTCAAACCCATGACACTCACTATCGAAAATTGGATCAATTGCCGACCGATTGGCTTCGTTCGCGAATCAGGGTAGGTCCAATAGCGGTTCCAGGTGAAGTTGCTTAATATCGCGCAAATGAACGAGACAATGCCCCCGAAGACTAGAGATGTGGAGAACACATAGACGAGCACATTGGCGATCCCAAAATCGACAACAGCTCCGAAGGCGCCTACAGCAGCAAAACGGAGAAACCGTGTACGCTCGCGTGGGTTTGTAACAATGATTGTCATTCCAGCCCCAACTTGGATTTGAAGTAAGGGATCGTATTGCGTAACCCATCCTGCATGCCAATTTTTGGCTCCCATCCCAGTATCTGCTTCGCCCTGGTGATATCGGGCTGGCGTTGCTGCGGGTCGCCCTCCCCTCTGGAGGATTCTTTATAGATAACTCCTTCTGGATTCCCTACCAGAAGGTTGATAATCTTCGCAAACTCAAGGATTGTGGTCTCGACATGGTTGCCGATATTGACCGGCTGATGCTCATCAGAGTAGAGCAAACGGACGATTCCTTCAATCAAGTCATCCACGTAGCAAAAGCTACGCGTTTGGGCGCCATCCCCATAAACCGTTAATGGCTCGTGATTCAACGCCTGCTGTAGGAAATTCGGCACTACACGACCATCATCGAGGTGCATCCGTGGGCCATATGTATTAAAGATACGAACGATGCGGGTATCGATACCATGAAATCGATGATAGGCCATGGTCAACGCTTCAGCGAATTGTTTGGCTTCGTCGTAAACCGATCTCGTTCCAATCGGATCAACGTGTCCCCAATAAGACTCAGTTTGAGGGTGCTCGAGAGGGTCGCCATATATTTCGCTGGTCGATGCCAGCAAGAAACGTGCTGCGTGAACGCGGGCCACCCCCAGGGTATTATGGGTCCCCAATGCCCCTGCTTTCATCGTTTGAATCGGTAAGTTTACGTATCCATACGGCGAGTTCGGGTTAGGGCTTGCCGGCGATGCGAAGTGCAGGACGGCATCTATCTTTCCGGGCACAAATATGAAATTTGAGACATCGTGACGAATAAATAAGAACTTAGGATTGCCTGAGAGATGGGCTAAATTATCCGGACTGCCTGTGATGAAATTGTCCATCCCAACTACTTCGTGCCCTTCATTGAGTAACCGGTCGCATAGATGCGAGCCAAGAAATCCAGCCGCACCAGTAATTAATATCCTCATATTCCTGCTACCTCCATGATATTTTTCGGGTCAAACCATCCCCGGTAATCTGCCAGGCTTCTCCGGTCCGGCTATTCACCATCCACAGATTGCCCTGATGAAGAATCGCTATGGCGTAATCCCCACTCGTAGGTAGGGGGGAGGGTGACCATTCCAGATTTTGCGGCTCCAGACCCGGCTCGCCTTGCGGAGGGAAGAGAATATTCTCATTTGAGCCATCCCTATCCATGACAACCAGCCGGTAGGGGCTGCTTTCAGACTGCCGAGGGAAAGTAGCACGCAGGTAAGCCACCTGGTAGGACGTCCCTACATTGATTTCAGTTTGTGCGGGAGAGGCGACCGGATAGGCGAACATTCCTGCCTCTTGTGAGAGCTGCATGGGAGCCCCCCCGCTCAATGGCACAGCAGTAAGGTCGAATAGCTGCGACTCATCAGGTGGAGCGTGATTGACGGTGAAGAGCACGTTTCCGTCCGCTCCCCAACTCACCCCTGGTACCCAGGCCCAATCCTCCCCAGTCTGGAGGGGGGTTATCTCTAACAGAGGCCTCATTAAACCAGTATCGAAATCTAGCACGCCCACGCTGTCCGCTCGTGCGTACGCAAGCCGCTTCCCATCTGGTGACCAGACAAAACTCATGCCCCACCAACCATATACGCCCCCGGAATTGGCTTCCAGGACAGGTTTAGTGCGCCAGTTGGATACCCAACCGCTGGAGCTGAAGCTAAGTGCGTATAAATCATTATTCGCTTGCCAGCCAGGCGGGCTAGAACGGGGCTCAACCGTGGAAAATGCTACTTTTGACGTTGAGCCCGGAATCCATTCCGCAAAATGGATAACATTCGACACCTTCAAATCGAATTCCTTGACTTCATCAGCACTTAAATCAGCCGCCCATAAGCTATTTATCGTATCAAACTCATTACTACGGCGGGTGAAGAGCAGCCAATTCCCATCGTGGGAGAGAGAAAAAACCCGCCCGTCCAGATCACCAGTATTGATCAGAGCACGCCGATTCGCCGAGTTTCCTTCCATCATCCACGCGTTGCTGCCAAGCAGGAATACAAGCCTTCCGGGTAGCTCCACGGGGGTGAAGGAAGCGCGAACCCCCACCATGATTACCTCAGGAACTGCCTCTGTTACGACCCCCGCTTTGACCGCTGTGTTCGAGATCTCAACCCCATTCTCGAGCACCTTGCGGTACGTGATCTCCTTCAAGCCGTTTACACCCTTTTGTACGAGCAAACGTTGTTGGTCAGCCAGTGATTCGCTCTGTAGCAATTGACGCTCGAAGGGGATCACCTCCTCCTCGATCGTAAACTCCTCACTTACGCGAACGACGCGAACTTCCGCTCCTTCGGTTAGCAGGGTATAAGAAGGCGGCTCTACCCGATCCAAACCTCCTAATGCTATGCCCGCACTATCCAGGGTCTGCTGAACGGTACTGCCTGCCGGCACCTGAAGGGAGACACTCTCTCCATCGGCGGCAATGCTTACGAGAATAACGGCTTGCGTTGCCTTTGGCGGCGAACAGCCTGCCATGAATAGAAGAAGTGTCACCCCCAGGAGGCAATGGTATAATCTCATCTTGTGTGACCTTGAATGGTCATCACTCCGTTCGCAATTACGATCGATTCGACAAAGATATCCTGAATTCGCGGTTCAATTGTACTCGCAAAGGCGGCGTTTAACTCCTTAGAGAATTGTTGGACGGTGCTTTGAGGCAAAGGTAACACGCCGATATTTGCCGAGACGATCTCAAAATCGGGGTTCCCTTTGGCGTCAGGCTCGGCGATAAATACAACCTGTACTGGCACCAATCTTTCGCTCTGAAGTACATTACCAACCAAAAGAATTTCACCATCTCGCAAATAAATTTGCGGATCTAGCATTATTGGAGTCTCCTGACTTTGAAGCTCAAAAGCTACCACTGAGGTCAGCTCAGCTTCGCTGATATCCAAAGATGCACGTCCAGTTGTCTGCAATTCCTGAGCAGCTATAAGGATGTCCTTCGCCAAACTATCAACAGCTTCAGTTGATACCGGGATTGCCTCCAGTGGCTGTTGTGAATTTTGCCCGGGGAAGTTACACGCCAGGGAAGCGACAATTATTATACTAATCGCCAGTAGAACTGGCAAAACATCTTAAATCGCATAAATCTACTCCATCACTAACCGATATATTGCCTGAGGTCGGGGGTGTGGGAAAAATCCTGCCAATTTTATCATAGCATGACCGCAACTACCGAATCTGAAACTCCACTCAATCTGAGTGCTCAATTAGAAGCACTCCTGTTTGCCGCGCCTGGAAGCGTGACAGCCAGCCAGCTGGCAACCGCTCTGGAGATAACTTCAGCTGAGGTTGAGAAAGGCTTGACCGAGCTAGAAGCATCGTATCGCCAGCACAGCGAAGACCATGGAATACGATTGCAGCGCCATCATGGTCGAGTACAGCTGACAACCGCCCCAGAAGCAGCTGAACTAATTGAGCGATTCCTGGGTCTCGACGCAACCAGCCGGCTCAGCCGAGCGGCTCTAGAAGCACTGGCAATTATTGCATATCAAGAACCTACGACTCGCCCGCAGATCGACGCAATCCGGGGTGTGAATAGCGATGGGGTGCTCAAGAGCCTGCTCAGCAAGGGTTTGATACAGGAAATTGGGCGTGCCGAAGCTCCGGGCAGGCCAATTCTCTACAGCGTAACACCTGAATTCTTGCAGCATTTTGGATTAAACTCTCTTACCGATCTGCCACCGCTTCCGGAGGTTGAACAGCCATCCGATGGTTTGGACGTAACAGACGAATAGGGATTTATCCCCTTTCTGCTACTCATTTTCCATTCGCAGCGCTAACGAGCACCTTATCGACCCGGCGACCGTCCATATCCACCACCTCAAAACGTAGCCCATTCCATTCAAAGTGATCTCCGCTGACTGGTATGCGTCCCAACTGGTCCATGATCATTCCCCCTAAAGTCTCATAATTCCCAAATTTTTCGCCGGGTAATGCCAGCAATGAAAGGAAATCCTTGATCTCTTCAGATGAGATTGTGCCATCGAGTAGCCAGGAGCCATCCTCGCGTTGGATGGCTTTTGGCTCTTCACTCTCATCGATATCAGGTAAGTCCCCAACAATAGATACTAACACATCACTCGGTGTAATGATCCCGACCACGCCCCCGAATTCATCAACGACTACAGCCAGGTGCTTGCGTGTCTTTTTGAATTGATCCAAAAGCTCAAGAGCTGTCATAGCTTCAGGAACAAACAGAGGTTCCCTTAAGAGGTTCAGGATGACCGTGTTATCAGCTCTCCCAGCTTGCGAGAGATACTCCCTGATCACCAGGATTCCAACCACACCATCCAATAAACCTTGGGAAACGGGTAGGCGGGAATGTTGGGCAGAGGCTATCTTCTTTTCGATCTCTCCTGGAGGGTCGCCGAGATCCAGCCACTCCACCTCAGTGCGATGGGTCATCATCGTGCTTATTTTACGGTCCGCCAGCCAAAGCACGTGCTTAATCATTTCAGTCTCTGTGACATTAAACACACCAATTTCGGTACCTTCTCTGAGCATTATTTTGACTTCCTCTTCAGTTATGGATGGAGAGCGTGGACCGACAGCACCAAACACGCGCAACACGAATTCGGTTGAGCGAGTCAGGACTGTAACTGCTGGTGACGTCAGGCGTGAGAGAAGGTGTAATGGCTCCGCCACTCGCACTGCGATTTGCTCTGCGTTGTTCTGTGCCAACCTTTTGGGGACTAGCTCGCCAAGAACAAGTGTGAGATAAGTGATCCCAAGCACGACAATCCCCAACCCTATCCCTTCCCCGTACATCGCTAATGGCGGAAACTGCTCAAACCAAGCACCAATTGTTTCGGCAAGCGTGGCACCTCCAAATGCTCCACTCAGGATACCGATCAGTGTTATACCCACTTGGATTGTGGAAAAATAGCGAGTGGGATGTCCAGCTAATTCCAATGCAGTATCGGCCCCGGAGACGCCCTCTTCGACTAGCCGTTTCAATCGTGCTTTTCGTGCTGAGGCAATTGCCATCTCTGCCAGCGCAAGGAAGCCATTGATACCAATTAATAGGAGGATCACCAGGATCTCCATTGTTATCCTGGTCACTGTATCACTCCTTTCAACACATGGCTGGGTTCCATCCTAATACATATCCATCATTCTTTTCTCTCTGAATTATAATAAAATTACTGTTATGGAAGAACGTCTTCAAAAACTTATGTCACAAGCCGGTCTAGGATCCCGACGGCATTGCGAGGAATTTATCGCCGCAGGCCGCGTAACGGTTAATGGGAAGACGGCAATACTGGGTACGAAAGCAGACGCTCTGCGAGATCGCATCCTTGTAGATGGACGACCGCTAAACACTCCACAGGATCTAGTATACATTGTATTGTATAAGCCTCGAGGTGTGCTCACAACTGTTGCGTCACCAGATTCTCGGCAAACGGTCCGCGATCTCGTAGAAGTGCCTGAGCGTATCTACCCGGTTGGAAGATTAGATTTCGATAGCGAGGGGCTGATCCTGCTTACTAACGATGGCGAGCTGGCCAACAGGATCACCCATCCGCGATATGGGCACGAAAAAGAATATCGTGTGCTTGTTGCACGCCGACCAGACGAAAGTCAGCTGGAAACCTGGCGCCGCGGAGTAGTTTTGGAGGACGGGTTTCGTTCGGCACCCGCCAAAGTTTTTTTCATTAAAACGTCGGGGAAAGGCGCCTGGCTGCGTATCGTGATGCACGAAGGGCGCAAACGCCAGATCCGTGATATCGGTTCAGCGCTGGGTCTTCCCGTGGTGCGAATTATTCGAGATCGTATCGGGAGCTTGGAATTGGGATCGTTAAAGCCACGCCAATGGCGACACCTGACTCCAAAAGAGATACAAGGACTTCGCAAGGGGAAATAGAAAACCAATCACATCTTTATCGGCGGTATTAATACTATTTCGGGACCATGAACACTTTCACTGCAGTGCGACACCGTTATGCTTTCCAAGAAGAAATGGAAAGTAATCTGTTAAAATGTACAGCGAGTGGCCCATAGCCAGAACAAGGCTTAGAGATCTAAGAGATCATATGCTTTTCGACGGAATTTGTATCCATGCAAAATAGCATTGAAAATCGCAAATCCTGGTACGACAAACCCGTTTTTTCACTGATAACCCTAAACTGGGAGACCTTGATATTCGGCATCATTGTGGTGCTGGCGCTCGTGAGCCGTTTCTACGACCTGGGATCCAGGGTGATGAGCCACGATGAAACTTCGCACGTCTATTTCTCATGGCTATACGAACAGGGCAACGGCTATTCCCATGACCCCGTTACACACGGACCGCTCCAATTCCACCTGGTAGCATTTTCCTACTTTTTGTTCGGTGATAGCGATTTCTCGGCCCGTATCCCAGCTGCCCTGTTTAGTGTCGCAACAGTATTCTTTGTGTGGTATTTCCGCCGCTTCCTTGGGCGATCCGGTGCTTTGGTTGCCGCAGCTCTGATGTTGATCTCCCCCTATATGCTCTATTATGGCAGGTATGTGCGCAATGAGGCCTTCGTAGGGCTTTTCGGCGTGGTGACAATCTGGGCGATGTTACGCCATCTTGAAACAGGTGAGAACCGCTACCTGATCTGGCTCACTGTTGCCACGGCTCTGCATTTCACGACTAAGGAAACAGCCTTTATATATACAGCTCAGGCGCTTTTATTCTTAGCCATCTACCTCATTTACCGCCTGATGCAGCGTACCTGGCTTAAACCGTCTTGGCGCAGGTACTTCATCCTGGCAATAATGGTTGTTTTGCTGGTGCTAGGGTTAGGCAGCGGGCTACTCTATGCCAATCGTGAAGCTGCAGCACCCGCTGGAGCGGAGACCGTTGAACCAGCGATTCCTGGCGAGGATGGAGCTGCCGCAACGAGTGCACTTTCAGCTTCTCAACCTCTCTTTGCTGTGCTGCCTGTCGGGATTATTGTGCTGACTTCGCTGGCTATGCTGGCTGCCGGTTACTTCGTCCTGCGAGGCTACTCGTGGCAAGCCCTGCGACAAGAACGTGCTTTCGGGCAATTAATCATCCTGGGGAGTTTGGTTCTGCCCATGCTTTCACCATTCCCGGTCAAACTTCTTGGCTACAACCCAATCGAATACACCAACCCGCAATCGATTTTGTTTAACTGGATCTCTGTTTCCCTGTTCGTCGCGATTGGGGTCGCCGCAGGCTTGATTTGGAACTGGCGCAGCTGGTTACTGAACGCCGGTCTCTTCTACGCAATATTTACGGTGTTTTATACCAGCATCTTTTCCAATGTGCCTGGCTTCCTAACAGGGTTAGTGGGCTCGCTAGGATATTGGCTGGAACAACAGGGAGTCAATCGTGGCAGCCAGCCCTGGTACTATTATGGATTTCTCCAGGTTCCTATATACGAATTCCTACCCGCTCTGGGCACGCTGGCAGCGCTGTTTTTTGCGTTTAGAAAGAGAAAGAGTGAGGGGTTGTCAGAGGAGAAACGAGAAGTAGGAGAAGAGAGTGGTATGGCTGATGTCTCATCCGGTGGTCATTTGGATGAGGAATCCCAACCAATCAATCAACTAGCTTCAAAATTCGAACCTGCAATCCATATTCCTGAGATCGATGAACCACCAACTTTAGCACTGCTGCTCTTTTGGAGCTTTAGCAGCCTGCTTGCATACAGTATTGCTGGCGAGAAGATGCCCTGGCTGACAGTGCACATCGCCTTGCCGATGATCCTGACCGCAGGTCTTTACCTGGGCAACCTGATCGATGCTGTCGACTGGCAACTTTTCCTGCGCCAGCGTGGTGTGCTGGTTGTGGTGGTGTTGCCGGTATTTTTCACCAGCCTGCTAGCTGCGTTTGGTTCGTGGCTGGGTGCGAACCCTCCCTTCCAGGGTAAAGAGCTTACCCAACTCCAGGCCACCAGCACATTCCTGATCTCCTTGTTCACCGCTATCGGAAGTGGGGTTGCCCTATCACTGTGGTTGAAAGAATGGTCTGCAGGTCAGGTGCAACGGATAGCCGGGCTGACTTTTGCTTGCCTGCTGGGATTGGTCACCGCCCGTGCTGCCATCCGGGCTGCCTACATCAATTACGACAACGCCACCGAATACCTGGTTTACGCCCACATGGCACGCGGTCCTAAGGATGCCCTGGAGCAAATCGAAGAGATATCCATGCGCACCACTAATGGGTTGGCGTTGCGCGTAGCGTACGATAACGAAACCACCTATCCCTACTGGTGGTACCTGCGCAATTTTTCCAACAAGGATCAATTTGCCGCCAACCCGACCCGTGCGCAACGCGACGCGGTCGCTATTCTGGTGGGAGATGCCAATTACGGGAAGATCGAGCCGGTTGTCGGACAGGCATATCATGCTTTCGAGTACACCCGCATCTGGTGGCCAAACCAGGAGTACTTTGGTTTGACCTGGCAACGTGTTTATGATGCCTTCACCGATCCGATGATGCGCCAGGCGATCTTTGATGTGTGGTGGGACAGGGATTTCACATTGTTCAGCCAGTTGATTAATCAAGATTTGTCCTTGCCCAACTGGCAGCCATCACACAAGTTCCGTTTGTACATCCGCAAGGATGTGATCGCCAGCTTATGGAACTACGGCGCTGCACCAGCCGAAGCGGTGGTAGTTGCTGACCCGTATGAAGGTAAAGGCATACAGCTCAGCGCTGACAAGATCGTCGGCACAACAGGCAGCGAGCCGGGTCAGTTCAAGCGACCACGTGGAATCGCTGTAGCTCGAGATGGCAGCCTGTACGTCGCAGATACCGAGAACAATCGCATCCAGCACTTGGCAGCAGATGGATCATTGCTTCACGTATGGGGCAGCTTCGCTGCCAGCACGGAAAGTGAGGTTGCTCCAGGAGGCGACTTTAACGAGCCATGGGGCATCGCCGTGGGGCCAGATGGCGCCGTCTACGTAGCCGATACCTGGAATCACCGCGTTCAAAAGTTCACCCCAGAGGTGAGTTCGTCACTGCCTGGGGCTTCGGCATCAGCCAGACTGATGATCCCTTCGGCTTTTACGGGCCACGCGCCGTGGCAGTCAATGCTCAAGGTCATATATTTGTCACCGACACGGGCAACAAGCGTGTGGTTGTTTTCGACTCAGACGGAAATTACCTGACCAAATTCGGTAGCACAGGCTTAGATCTAGGACAGTTTGACGAACCAATCGGCCTGGCAGTTGATAGCACCGGGCAGGTATTTGTGGGAGACACCTGGAACCAACGCATCCAGGTCTTCTCACCCAGCGGGCAAGGCGAATATATCCCCGTGCAGAGTTGGGACATCGTCGGCTGGTACGGGCAGTCGCTAGATAACAAGCCGTATATTGCCGTGGATACCCGCGGTCATCTGTTTGTCGCCGATCCCGAGAGCTACCGCATCCTGCAGTTCACCACCCAGGGCGAGTTTGTGCGCTATTGGGGAGATTTTGGCAGCGAGGCAGATGGCTTCGACCTCCCCTCTGCAGTAGCAGCCGATTCCGATGGCGGTGTGTGGGTGAGCGACACGAACAATGGGAGAGTCATGCACTTCACCCTGCCTCAGCCATGACATTTTTCGTTAAAGCGTGTCCATTTCCATTCAACCTGTCCGAAAGATATCAGACCAAAGCGATTTCTACAACTTCGCCTGGCGCGTTTACCGGAATGACCCCAATTGGGTGCCGCACTTGTGGCCCCAGCATAAAGCTTACCTGAACAAGCAGGTTGCCTTCTTCACCTATGGTGAGGGGGATTTTTGGCTTGCAAAGCGTGCTGGTCAGGTCGTTGGTACGATTGGGACTGCCATCGACCACTCACGCAACCAGTACAAAGGCATGTACGCAGGACTTTTTGGATTCTTCGAGGTGATGCCTGGCGATTATGAGGCCGCCAGTGCGCTGTGGGACCATGCCTGCAGCTGGTCGCACGACCAAGGCATGAAAGAGCTCATCGGCCCTTACAGCTTCAGCAGCAGCGACACTCCCGGCTTCCTTGTCGAAGGCTATGAGTACCCACCCTGTATCATGATGGGACACAACCCACCCTGTTACGCTGAGTACGCCGAGCAATATGGATTTGAATGGTTCCAAGAAGGACTGGCATACCGCTACGAGTTCTCCCAGATCGAAAATGACGTGTCCAACGCCCCTGAAACAGTTCACCGCATTGCTCAGCGAGCACGCCGGCGGCATAGCGCAACGATCTATTCCCCGCGCTTGAACGAATGGGATCGGGAGATTGAGCGCTTGCATGCAGTATATAACAAGTCACTAGCTGTACTGCCAGAGTTCTCGCCTGTCGAGCTGGTAGAGTTCCGTGCCCAGGCGGAAGGTTTGAGGCCTATCCTCGACCCGGAGCTGGTATTCATTGCCGAGGTAGGCGGAATTGCCGTGGGATTCGCACTCGGATTGCCCAATATCATGGACGCTCTGCGTCACGCAAATGGGCTGCGCTATCCCTGGGATTATGTTCGTTTCCTCAGCGCAAAACGCAGGATCACCAGCGCAAGCTTTAAGATATTGGCAATCGACCCTGACTACTGGGGACACGGACTGGAAGCGATCATGTTCCTCGAGATGGGAAAGCAGATGATCGCCCGCGGGTACACCTGGGTGGATGCTTCCCTCACAAATGCTCGCAATCCACAAACAAACAAGCTTGCCACGCGTCTGGGGGCACACGTCTACCGTAGGTACCGGGAATATCGTTTGATACTATAGCCCAATCCACGCAATCCCCCCTCCTAAGGGAAGGGGGGATTACCGATACAAGCGTGTTCCAGAAGCGTCGCAACTGGAACAGACCAACTCGACATGTTTATCAGAGGGGAAGGCGGGGATAATCACCGGAATCAGGTTATGTGGATGATTAAGATGTGACACACATCACTTGTGATAATTCTTGTTGTCTACTATCCTGAATTGGAGCGTACCAGGTATGCTTAAATCATTTGGGAGGGGATAATGAATCCATCACCGCGCTATTGCGGGATGTGCGGATCCGCGCTCACCCCGGGGGCGCGCTTCTGTGGGCAGTGCGGGCATCAAGTCAGACAAACTGAAGAAAATGCACCAATCCAGTACCAACCACCTCCAAGTCCACCGCGCACCTCAGAGCCATTACCTCCCGACCGAGTAAGCGCCCCTGGAGAGACGATCCTCGGAGTGATCCCCTACGCGCAACGACGCAAAGGCCTGTTCGGGGTGGAGACATTCAACCTGGTGATCACACCTGGGCGGATCGTCTTTGCATATGTGACCAGCCAGATGCTGAAGGAGGAAGCGCTAAAAGCGTCTCAATCTGCCAAAGAAGAAGGCAAAGGCTGGTTGGGCAGGACGTTTGCCGTATGGGGCTCTAGCCATGCAATGCTGGAGAAATACTACCAGATGCCCGTGGATTCAATCCTGGCAGAGCATACGGATAATTTCTCTCTGCTACACACTCAGGTCAAATCAGCACGCTTCAAGCATGAATTCGATGAGGACAAGTCCACAGATAAACTCGTCCTGGATACCAGCTCTGGAAAATTCACGTTCGAGATCAACCAGGCCAATCCAAAAGACGCAAAAAACCTGCTGAAGCAGGTACTTGGCAATCGCGTAAGGTGAAAACTATGACTGACCAACCACGTTTCTGTACATCCTGTGGTGCACCCCTCGCCACAAACATCCGTTTTTGTGAGTCTTGCGGGCAGCCTGTCGCACCTACAAGCCCAGAATCACAGCCAACCCCGAAACAACCCGGACAAGTCCCGCCGCCGGTATACAATAATTACACCACTCCCAAGCCTGTGCAATCTCAACCGGTATCCAGGCCGATCCCTCCACTGCAACCACCACAAAAAAGGAGCCTTTCACTGCCGTTGATTATTGGCCTTGGTGCCTTGACACTTTGCTGCTTAGGGGCTGTCGTCTTAGGAGGCGGGTGGCTCATATTCCGCGACCGGGCTGCTTCTGTTTTGGAGGAACCCGGACTGCCCGATTCCATCTCGGAAACAGCAATCGTCGAAACGGTTACAGAAATACCCGAAGCGCCTGCTCCAAACGAGCCAGCGGCACCGACACCCGAGATTATTGAACCATTGACCGAAGATACTGCGCCCCCTGACCAAACCAGTCCACCAGAGGCCAATGTCGCCTTCGATCGGGTCAGTTTTTATCTTGACCCTTCGATCGCCGCTGGCATCACGGGGGAAATTGTCCCAGCGTCAAATGGTGAAGAGCCGGCCTACTTTGATATCTATCCGGAGTATGTTCAGATTGATCTGGACGGTTATAAGCTTGTCGATACTTTCCACGATGCGCGCATCTTTGTTTACCCGGTACTCGAATATGCAAGCGTAAACGAGAGCGCCAGCCGGATCATCGGCGATTTGCGTAGAATTCTGGCAGAACAAACCGTTCCTGACGCAAACGATGATATGCCTTTTCTCCCAATCTGGCCAGCAGCCCAGTACATGCACGTGCAGGTCAAATACTTTGACTTCCAAAATGGCGCTGGTGTGCGCTATCTTACGCAATACGGGCAAGATGTCTACCCGATTAATAATGACAATCTATTCTATACTTATCAGGGTCTTACGGATGATGGGTTGTATTATATAGCGTCTGTTCTGCCCGTGTCACATCCCGAACTCCCGTCGGCAGATAGCATAGAAATCGATCAGGGGTTTTATGATGGCTTCGAAATATATCTGGAGGATATGAACGTCGCCATGAATGAGTGGGAGGCAAGTAGCTACACACCCGACCTGGAAATGTTAGACGAATTAATCGCTTCCTTGGGCGTTAGCCCATGAAATTCTACGCACGCAGGTCACTCAGATCGAAAAAACCCCCATGGTATAATCCATCCGCATTTTGACCGTATGGTCGTGGGCTGGGAGAATCCCCTGAATGAAACTTCATGAATACCAATCCAAACAAATCTTCGCTAAGTATGGCATTCCTATTCCAAAAGGGAGAGTAGCGGCTACCGCACAAGAGGCTGAACAGATCGCCGAAGAGTTAGGTGGCCGCGTAATCATTAAATCGCAGGTACTGGTTGGCGGGCGAGGCAAGGCAGGAGGTATCCTGCTGGCAAAAAGCTCAGACGAAGCCGAGGAGCTCGCCTCGCAGATCCTGGCGATGGAGATTAAAGGCCTTCCGGTACGCAAAGTATTGGTGGACGAAGCTGCCAACATTGAGAAAGAGATCTATCTGGGCATCACGAATGACCGGGCAGCGCGTAAGCCTGTGATGATGGCTTCTGCGGCAGGGGGCGTGGAGATCGAAGAAGTTGCACGTACGGATCCGGAAAAAATTATTCGAGTGCATATCGATCCGCTACTCGGATTGCGCGATTACCAGTCCCGCGACATTTCTGCTGGTATCGACCTGCCCCGCGAGCATTGGAGGCAGTTTAGCCAGATCGCCCTGGGCTTGTGGATGGCATATATCGATTGCGATGCCACGCTGGCGGAGATTAATCCTCTGGTGATTACAGGCGACAATCGCTTGCTGGCGCTGGATGGCAAGATGGTGCTCGACGATAACGCGCTTTTCCGCCACCCTGATCTGGCTGAGATGCGCGATCTGGATGTGGAAGCTCCTTCCGAGATCGAAGCGCGTAAGTACGGGCTATCCTTCATCAAGCTTGATGGAGATATCGGCTGCATGGTTAATGGCGCGGGTCTGGCGATGACCACAATGGATATTATCAAGCTATTTGGTGGAGAGCCAGCGAATTTCTTGGATATTGGTGGCGGTGCAAGCGCGGATAAAGTTTCCGCAGCGATGCGGATTATCCTGGCTGACCCATCCGTCAAAGCCATCCTGTTTAACGTCTTCGGAGGTATTACACGAGGAGATGAGGTAGCCCGAGGGATATTAACAGCCTTGCAAGAGGTTAAGACCGAGGTGCCAATGGTTACACGTCTGGTCGGCACCAATGCTGCGGAAGGCCGCAAGATATTATCAGACGCGCATATGATCACTGCAGACACGCTGGCAGACGCAGCTCGAAAAGCTGTGGCGGCAGCAAAATCTTAGTACTGCGGAGAGTCTTGGGGTATTTATGAGCATTCTGGTTGATAAATCCACCCGCCTGTTGGTGCAAGGCATCACAGGCAACGAAGGTTTGTTCCATACCCAACAAATGGTCGAATTCGGCACGACTGTTGTTGCCGGGGTGACGCCAGGCAAAGGTGGCGAGTGGGTACTGGATGGGAAAATACCCGTATTCGATTCGGTTAAAGTTGCAGCCGAAGCCACTGGTGCAAACGCCACAGTGATCTTTGTTCCAGCACGATTTGCTGCTGATGCCATGTTCGAAGCCGCTGACGCAGGACTGCCGCTCGTAGTATCCATCACTGAGGGTGTTCCAGTAAAGGACATGATGCGCGTTCGCAACTATATGGACCAGAAAAATGTGCGCCTGGTTGGCCCAAATTGCCCCGGATTGCTCACACCTGGCGCATGCAAAGTAGGCATTATCCCTGGAGATATTGCTATCCCCGGGAATATCGGAGTCGTATCAAGGTCGGGCACGCTCACATACGAAGTCTTGTATGCCCTCATGCTGCAGGGTATGGGCGTAAGCACATGCGTGGGTATTGGTGGCGATCCGATTAACGGCACTAATTTTATCGATTGCTTGTGGCTGTTTGAAGAAGACCCGCTAACGGATAAAGTTGTCCTAATCGGAGAAATCGGTGGGACGGATGAGGAGCGCGCCGCCGAGTTTATCTCGGATAGCATGACCAAGCCGGTTGTGAGTTTCATCGCCGGCCAAACAGCTCCCCCAGGTAAACGTATGGGTCATGCAGGGGCTATTGTCGAAGGAGGCTCTGGTCTGGCAGCTGATAAAATCAAAGCATTGGAGGGTGCCGGCGTGAAGGTAGCCAAACACCCAGAGGAAATCCCCGACTTATTGAAATAAAAATGACGGGAGCGGACAATCGAACCGTCCGCTGCCGTCGGAGAGAAAGATAGTTGGATCATACGTGGCGGCGGTGCCCCATGATCCCTAATTGCTTTGACTACATATGCGTGTCAAGGTACTTGACTGCCTCGCCGACAGTCGTTATCTTCTGAGCATCTTCATCGGAGATCTCGCCGCCAAATTTATCCTCAAATGCCATGATGAGTTCCACCAGATCCAGTGAATCGGCTTCAAGCTCTTCACGGAATCGAGCATCTTCTGTGATCTTGGATTCGTCGACGCCCAGGAGATCGACGATAATTGCCTTGATCTGTTCGTACGTGTCAGACATTAAATTTGCCTCCTTCAGTTGATATAACCCTGCCAATTGTATCCTCACAGTCAGTTCTGTCAAGCCTGAAGCCAGGATACGCGGGAAATAAGTCCACGGACCACTAATTGCATATTCGATCAGGCACGAATGGTTGACAGGCAAAATTCGGGCTGGTAAGATAACTCTAACTGACAGGAACACCTATTTATGCCAAAAGTTACGAGAATCGGCGCTAGGAAATCGGATCATATCCGTATCAACCTGGAAGAGGACGTGCGTTCTGGCCTGACCAATGGGCTAGAACGTTATCATTTTACTCACCAGGCATTGCCAGAACTCAATCTGGCTGATGTAGACTTGAGCCTGGAATTGTTTGGGAAAACGCTGAATGCGCCAATCTTAATCTCTTCGATGACTGGTGGGACCCCAGAGGCGGCAGCTATTAACAAAATCCTTGCATCTGCTGCACAGGAGGTTGGGGTTGCGATGGGGTTAGGGTCTCAGCGGGCTGCCATCGAGCACCCGGAGCTAGCGACCACCTTCCAAGTACGGTCGGTAGCACCGGACATCCTTTTATTCGCCAACCTAGGAGCAATCCAACTAAATTACCGGTATGGCGTCGAGGAGTGCCAGAAAGTCGTGGAGATGATCGAAGCCGATGCGCTAGTCTTGCATCTCAATGCGTTACAAGAGGCTGTGCAACCAGAGGGGGATACACGATTTGCGGGTTTATTGAGAAAAATTGAGACCGTCTGTAAAACCTTACCTGTGCCTGTAATCGCTAAAGAAGTTGGCTGGGGATTTTCAGAGATAGTCGCGCGGCAGCTTGCAGATGCTGGTGTTGCGGCGATAGACGTTGCCGGTGCGGGTGGCACATCCTGGTCTCAGGTTGAAATGCATCGCGCTCAAAACTCCAGCCAGAAAAGATTGGCAGCTGCGTTTTCTGATTGGGGCATCCCCACCGCAGAATCGATCATCAATGTACGCAATGCAGCGCCGGATTTGCTCGTTTTCGCTTCGGGCGGTCTGCGCACTGGCATTGACATTGCCAAGTGCATTGCCCTTGGTGCAATCTTGGGCGGTATGGCTGGTCCATACCTCAAAGCTGCGGCAATTTCATTGGAAGTGACGATCCAAACTATGTTAGAAGTCCGTCGCGAGATCCAGGTGTGTATGTTTGCAGCCGGAGCCGGAGACATACGTGCCTTGCAGAATGTCGCACTTAAAATCCAGTGAACGGAATTTTCGGAAATCTGTTATGAGCCTATCATCATTTTCAGCGAAATTTCTTCCAGCTCTAGAAAATCAACTTAAAAATGTCATCGCCTTGGTGGATGGCGATCGGTACGGTCAGCTACATACAATATTGGAATACCATATGGGCTGGCAGGAGACAAGTAGTGCTACCAAAGCCAGCGGCAAGCGGATCCGCCCTCTGCTCTTGCTGCTCACTTGCGAAGCGGCTGGTGGCGCGTGGAAGAAAGCTTTACCCGCTGCTTCGGCGGTAGAGCTAGTACACAATTTCTCGTTGATGCATGACGACATTGAAGATAACAGCCCACTACGGAGAGGCAGGGAGACCGTCTGGAAGAGGTGGGGAGTAGCTCAGGCGCTCAATGCTGGTGATGCCATGTTCACGCTTGCGCATACAGTGATGTTGCAGTTGTCGCAAACATCAACATTAACAACTTCCATTGAAGGGGCGCGTATCTTGCAGGAATCCTGTCTCAAGCTTACTCAAGGCCAATTTCTGGATATCTCTTACGAAGGGCAAAATCAATTAACGATAGAGGACTACTGGCCAATGGTGTCTGGGAAAACCGCAGCTTTGTTGGCTGCGTGTACAGAGCTGGGTGCCTTGATTGCCGGCGTAACGCTCGAGCGCCAAACCAGTTTTCGCGAGTTTGGGCATCACCTGGGGCTTGCATTCCAGGTACAGGATGATCTATTGGGTGTATGGGGTGATGTCGCCCTCACCGGGAAGTCAGCAGAGAGCGACTTGCTCACAGGCAAAAAATCTCTGCCTGTACTATATGGCCTCAGCCAACGCGGAGAGTTCGGCAGGCGATGGCTCCAGGGAGCAGTGCAGGCTGAAGAGGTGCCCCTACTGGCAAAACAGCTTGAATCCGAAGGTGGTCGTGGCTATACGCAAACGATTGCTAACCAGCTGACGGAGCAGGCTCTCATTCACCTGCAATCAGCCCAGCCTCAAGGTGATGCAGGCAAAGCACTGAGAGATTTAGCGGATCTCCTATTAAACCGTTATTCATGATTGGGACAAGCCTCGTTGATCAGGATCCAGGGGAATAATTGTCCTAGACAAACTGGATAAATACCTGATTTCCCAGCAGCCTTCCGCGCTGGGTCAGTCGCAGCCTCTCGCTGGATTCCCCCTTCCATTCCAAAAGTCCTAAGGAGATTGAGCGGTTAATCTCCTTTGTAAAGGTTTTTTCGATTTCTTGACCAAAACGCCTGAAAAACTCGTCGCGTGAAACACCTTCTTCTGTCAGGCGCAACCCCATAATCATCATCTCGCTCATTTGCTGCGTGGGGATTAGACGTTCAGTGTGAATTGTTGCAGGAGTCAGCGGAAAATCCGGGAGATAAGGATGCAATTGGTCAGGTTTCAGGCGCTCAATATATGCGCCTGGCGATCGCACATTGGCTATGCGCAAACTTCCGATATATCCATGGGCACCTGCACCATAGCCAAAATATGGGTGGCATCGCCAATATTGCAAGTTGTGCTGGCACACCATACTCTCTCCTTCACGCTGCCGGTGCGCCCAATTGGAGATTTCATAATGATCGTAACCCGCATTCTCCAAATAGTCCTCAGCCCATTCATACATCTCTGCTGCCTGGTCAGGGTCCGGCTCGTCCAACAATCCTCGACCCACCCAATGCTGCATGGGAGTTCCGCCCTCTAAGGTTAGCGCGTATAATGCCAGATGATCCGGATTCAATTCCACCGCACGGGTTAGGTTATCCTGCCACCTCTCCAAGCTCTGGTACGGAAGCCCAAAAATTAAATCCAGGTTAATATTCTCGAATCCGGCTTTTCGCGCCCAGGTGATTGCCTGGATGACGTCTCCAAAATTGTGTTCGCGCTCGAGAAGGCGCAGCTCCTGGGGATTCGCAGATTGCATGCCCAGACTGAGCCTGTTTACCCCCATCGAGTGGAGAGCGTGTAAATAATCCTGGCTCAATGTGCCAGGATTCGCTTCGAGTGTCATCTCCAAGTCTTCTGTGAGAGAAAAACAAGCACGCAAGCGCTTGATGATCGTATCGAGATCGGCGACAGGCAATAATGAGGGCGTGCCCCCGCCAAAGAATACGGTATGGACTTCCAGCGTATGCGCTGCAGACGCCGCAGAGATCTCGATCTCGCGACACAGCGCATCCACATAAGCGGGCACCAGCCCCTCCAGCCCGGAATAGGTATTGAAATCACAGTAGGCACAGCGATGGTGGCAGAAGGGGATGTGCAGGTATACGCTATGTGGCAACATGAGAGAGCGAGAATATCACCTGGTAGGATTGACGCCTTATTATACCCTCCACATCTTGAATGTACCGTGTAAAATAGATAATTATTGTCCATATTAATTTACTAATCAAGTTGAGATTTCAGTTTCTCTATCTATAAATTGAGGAGAGCGAGTAATGGACGACAATAAATCGGGACGGACAGTTCAGCAATGGAACGATTTACTAAAACAAGCTAGTGCGTCTGGATTGCTCACTGTGCAGCAACATCAGCAGATGGAGACTGTTCAGAGGATGGTCGATCACCTCTACCCCCTCGGCACAACCTCTGAGATGACCCCCTTGAAGCAGCCGCCAAACCAGGAGCTTCTCGGAGAGTTATCACAATTCGGGAACTGGCTGGAAGATACATTTTTAGATGCTGGGTTGTTAAAAGATGGCGCACAAGCTATCGGGATAATAAGTACCGCATTAAGCAGTGGTGCTCCGATTAACTCAGCAATCAACTCAGCAGGGAATTCAATACTCCCATTCTTTATCCAACTAGCAGGAAAAATATTAGGCTTAGGATAATCTGGATATCTTTTGGGGGGGGAATAATTAACAACAATTACAGGGATGCATTCTCCTCTATTCGCAAATGAGTGGAGGGAGGATGGCGACATTCTCCCCAATCATCGTCGTTATATATTGATACCACACTCGTCCTGACCCTACCCATGGAGGAGTGAATCATCTGTTATCTGGTATAATCGCCAGAGTCTACGCCAGAGCGGGTTTTCGTACCGGCTGGAAACACCTATGAGCCTTGAGTCACCAACCAAAACAACCAAACTATGTCCCACGTGTGGGACGCGTTTGAGCGAAGATGCCGAGCGTTGTCTGGTTTGCGGCACAGAGATGGCAACCAGTGATAAGCCATCCAAACCCTCCAAAGCAGTCCAGGGCAGCCGTCTACCACAAATCACTTTGAACCTGCCTGCTGTGCTTGGATTGCTCATCCTGTTCATCGCCATTGGGGCTGGTTTGGTCTACTACGCTATGCAGCGCAATTCACCTGCTGCAGCCCCACCGACTGCGACCGCAACCATTACGCTAACCCCATCCCCCACTATCACCTCCACCCCGGAAACTCCCACCCCAACAAGTTCTCCTGTGCCAACGCCAACCCCGCTATCCTACCAGGTAGCTTCGGGGGACACCTGTTCTTCGATCGCGTTTGCCTTTGGAGTATCCACGCAAAGCATCATCCTCCTGAATAATCTGCCGGCAGCCTGTGATAATTTGATTATTGGCCAATCCTTACTGATCCCCCAACCCACGCCAACTGCCACTCCGCAACCCACTGCCACCCTGAGTGGAGAAGAAGCTACACGGGCAGCCTGTGGTGAGATTGAATATGTCGTCCAAGATAATGATACGCTAAGTGGCATCTCGGCAAACTACGCAGTCGCCATCGTTGTCCTCAAAGAATACAATGGTATGGTCAACGATACCGTACGCTCCGGGCAGACTCTCAAGATCCCCCTGTGCCAGCGGTTGGCTACAGCTGGTCCCTCCCCCACGCCTACACTTCCACCTCCATACCCAGCACCCGCACTGCTGCTCCCGCCTGATGGGGCGCCCTTCACAAGAAGTGAGGATGCGATCAGCCTGCAGTGGGCTGCAGTGGGTACTCTCCGAGATAACGAAGCATACGCGGTCACTATCCTGGATGTAACCGGCGGCGAAGAGCGCAAGCTGGTGGAGTATGTCACAGACACGAAATTCAATGTGCCTGCTTCGTTCAGACCACTCGATAATCTGCCACATGTGATCCGTTGGTGGGTGCTGACAGCCCGCCAGGTTGGGACTGACGACGATGGTAATCCGATATGGGAACCAGCAGGTGCTGCTAGTGCCCAGCGCGATTTCGTCTGGGTCGGTGCCGGATCAGCTGCAACACCTACGCCGTAATATCAATATTCCTCTGGATAGTCCAGGAAATTCCTAAAACTGAGGCAAAAGAATGAAAATTAGGCTTTTGCTTTGCTTGCGATTTCTTCCAGCATCGCTGTAGTCAGCGATTTCGGTCGCTCGAGTGGTTGGCCTAAAGCGCGCGCCCATACGGCATTGGCACTCACACCCAGAGATCGTCCCACGCCGAACAGGACAGTGAAAAAGTCAAATTCCTTCACACCGTAGTGATGCTGCAAGGTGCCACTGATGGCATCAACGTTCGGGGATGGGTTCTTAGCTTTTCCCTGCTCGATGAGTACTTGAGGCACGATCCTGTATATCTTGCGGGCAATACGGAAAATCTCATCATCGGGCATGAATTGTGTGGCGTATTCGAATTGGGCTGTGAAGCGTGGGTCGGGCTTGCGTAATACCGCATGCCCGTATCCTGGGATGACCTGACCGGCGTTGAGTGTATCCCAGGCAAACTGGCGAAGCTGATCATCGCTGGGAACGCCGCCGAATTTTTCGTGGATTTCAAGTAACCAGGCGAGCGCTTCCTGGTTCGCCAACCCGTGCAGCGGACCCGCCAGACTGTTGACACCCGCCGAAAATGCATAATATATATCGGATAATGTAGAAGCGGCAAGGTGCGTAGCGTGCGCGCTGGCATTCCCGCTTTCATGATCGGAATGGATAATGAAGTACAGGCGGCAAAGGTCCATATACTCAGTTGAGTCAACCCCAATCATATGGGCGAAGTTTGCTGCCCAATCCAATCCACTATTCGAAGGCACTACTTCACCTGACCTGTACTTGAAATTATAGATATAAGAGGCCACCACAGGCAGCTTAGCCGTCAGGTTCAGGCTATCCTCCAACATCGGCTTCCAATACTGATCCCGGCGCATCCCCTCCTGGTAGCGTCTGGCGAATACAGATTGGTTTTGAAGCGCCAGGATCGCTGTCGAGAAAAGCATCATTGGATGTGCATCGCGTGGTAACGCATGGATCACATCAAACACAAATTGCGGCACGCTCGCCCGCGCTTTCCATTCATCTTCAACCTCGAGCGCCTGGTCCTGGTTTGGCATCTCTCCGATCAAGAGCAAATAATACAGACCGCCCGCATAAGGCATCTGAGCGCCTTTTGGTTTGGGCAACTTCTGCAGCACTTCGGGGATGGTGTATCCTCGAAACCGGATCCCTTCACTTGGATCCACGTAGGAAATATCTGTAACAAGCGAGCGCACATCGCGCATGCCACCGTACACCTGGCTAATGCTCACGTCGCCAACCTTGACATCGCCAGCCTCACTTACAAGCTTGCGTACTCGTTCGCGCCAATCTGGCAAAATACTAGCAAATTTATCCTTAAGATCCATCTGGGAAATCCTTCTTTATGTATTTGGTTTAAACCTGTAATTTGGCGATATTCTCTGCCACGCCGTGAGCTGATTTTTGAAATGCAGCCATTTCTACAGGATTCAACTGGTACTCAATAATTTTCTCCACGCCTTTGCGACCGAGCTGGACTGGCACACCAAAGTAGATATCCTTCAATCCGTATTCCCCTTGTAAGAATGCCGATGCATTAACGATCAAATGTTTATCTTTCAAGATAGCATCCACCATTTGGGTTACGGCGATGGCTGGAGCATAATATGCACTTCCCGTCTTGAGCAGGCTGACAATCTCGCCACCGCCCTTACGGGTACGCTCGACAATGGCTTCTAGCCTCTCGGGGGAGAGCATGTCAACCAGGGGGATACCTGCCACGTTCGAATGACGGGTAAGGGGAACCATCTCGTCGCCGTGCCCACCGAGCACGTAACAATGCACATTTTCAACGCTTACATTCAGCTCCATAGCTACGAAAGCACGCATCCGCGCCGAATTAAGAATTCCAGCTTGCCCAACCACACGCTCCGGAGAAAGTCCTGAGACCTTCATCGTTAAGTACGTCATCACGTCCAGCGGGTTGGTCAATATCACATAGATTGCGTTGGGAGACTGGCCGATAGTATTTTCTGTTGCGTCTCGAACTATGGCAGCATTGGCTGCCAGCAAGTCATCCCGGCTCATGCCCGGCTTGCGCGGTAAACCGGCGGTGAGCACGATGATATCCGAGCCAGCTGTAGCTGAATAATCGTTGCTGCCTATCACGTGCACGTCTTTGCCAATCACTGGCATGGCTTCTTGTAAATCTAATGCTTTTCCCTGAGGCATCCCTTCGACCACATCCACAAGGACAATGTCGGCAATCTCACGCTCTGCCAACCAATGCGCGGTCGTTGAACCGGTCATGCCCGCGCCAATAATGGAAACCTTCGATCTCATCGTACTCCTCTCTCCTATTTTTTTGAATTTTGGATGTATCAGGCGAGATTCGCCTGGAAATCTCAGGGAGCTCTGGCGAAACCTAAGCCGTAGACTCTACTGGTGTTGCCGCCTGCTCCTCTAGGTAATGGATCGCTTGCATGGCAGCAGCTGCACCCATTCCGGCAGAAGTAATTACCTGGCGAAAAACGGGATCAGCAACCTCCCCAGCGACGAAAACTCCAGGGACACGAGTGTGCATGTACATATCCGTCACTAAATAGCCGAGATCATCGGTCTCCAATTGTCCTTTGAATAGCTCTGTGTTTGGGCGGTGACCGATGAAAATGAACACGCCGTCTGTAGGATGTACAGAGGGTTCACCAGTCTCGACATTTTGTAACCCGACGGCATCCACAGCACCTTCGCCCTTAATCTCGGTAACAATCGTATTCCAAATAAATTTAATCTTTGGATTATCCATAGCCCGCTTCTGAAGTATGGCACCTGCTCGAAGTTCATCGCGTCGATGGACGATTGTGACGGATTTTGCGTAGCGAGTCAGGAAAATTCCTTCCTCCAGAGCGCTATCACCACCACCCACCACGACGACATCTTTCTCCTTAAAGAACCAGCCATCGCAGGTGGCGCAATACGACACACCCCTCCCTGTAAGTTCGGTTTCACCGGGTACTTGTAAATGGATAGGCGTGGCTCCCGTCGTGATGATGATGCTATCTGCCAGATATTCGGCATTGTAGGTGCGTACTCTGAATGGGCGTTTTCCGAAGTCGACCTCAGTGGCGGTATCGAACTCGACTCGCGCTCCAAAACGTTCCGCCTGCTTCTGAAAAAGCTCGACCAGCTCAGTGCCGCCAACCCCGTCTGGAAAGCCGGGATAATTTTCAACGGTGTATGTCAAGGATACCTGACCCCCTAGTTCCATACCCGTAAGCACCACTGGATTGAGGTCAGCACGTGCAGCATACAGCGCAGCTGATAGACCCGCAGGTCCTGATCCGATGATCAACACGTTTACATGGTCGCTCTGCTCGCTACCAGATTTCTGGCTAGCGGATAAATTCGTCGAATTTAACTCCATCTGGTTACATCTTCTCCTGGAAAGAATCGATAATGATCAATATATCCATTTTATCAGATGCGGTGAGAGTACAAAAGTTGCATTAGAAATGTGTTAATTCAGACTGTCTCCGGCAGTGCTACAAAATCGAGCCACTCATCCGAGCGGACTCCGTTGCCATGCACTGTTGCCTTATAGACTCGGAGAAGTTCGCGGGTCATTGGGCCAACCCCGCCAGAGCTTATTTTCCGGAAATCAATCATGCGCACGCCTACGATCTCGGCTGCAGTACCGCTGATGAAGACCTCATCCGCAGTATAAAGCTGATCACGAGAGATCATTTGTTCCATGACTGGTGTACCCATATCCGCTGCCAGGCGGAGTACAGTATCGCGCGTAATTCCTTCGAGTACAGCTGAGAGTGGAGGTGTATAGATCGTGCCCTTATGCACTATGAAGATATTTTCACCTGTGCACTCCGCAACATATCCTTGCGGGTCAAGGATTACCGCTTCGTCATAGCCCGAGCGCAATGCCAGGGTTTTCACCAGGAGTGAATTGACATAGTTCCCAGTGATCTTGGCTTTGGTCATAGCGATGTTAGGATGCAAGCGTGTGAAGGAAGACACCATCATGTGAATACCCTTCTCCTGGGCATCTTCCCCAAGATAGGGCCCCCATTCCCAGGCAGCGATACTCACTCTGGGGCGCGAAAGGTCCATATTAAGCCCGAGGGGACCATCAAGGTACATGATCGGACGGATATAACACTCTTTGAAGCCGTTTACCTGGATGGTTTTATGTACCCCGCTGCGCAGATCATCAACCGAAAAAGGGAATTCTACCACTCCCAGAATATGTATCGAGTCAAGAAATCTTTGCAGGTGTTCTCGAATGCGAAATACTGCAGGACCCGAAGATGTCGCGTAACAGCGAATTCCCTCGAAGACCCCCGGCCCATAGTGTAACGTTGGATTGATTACATGGACTGTGGCTTTTTCAAAGGGTAGCATTTCGCCGTCCATCCAGATAAAGTCAGATTTCATCTTGGGCTCCTTCGCTATCGCCTGCATGAATGATGGTTGGTGGGTGCTCAGCCAGTGTACCTAATTCTATTACCACTTATTACGATTATAAAGTTTAACTTCTCCTGCTAACAAAGAGTATCCAAAGAATCATGGCTACAGCCCCAGCGAGCAATATGCGAGCTAATTGGAGCTGATTGTTGAAATAAAACTGCAGACCCCCAATCATCAGCACACCAAAGAACAATGTCTTCACGAGCAATTGGATCGCCCGCTCCAGACCTTGGACCTGACGGTTAAGCTCCGGTGTGCGCAATGCTAGATCTCCACGTTCCAGCCGGTTTAATACCGACTCCATCCTCAGCGGTAATGCGGCGAGCGCCTGCAGCCGTACCTTCGCCTCTTCGATCCAGAAATCAGCGCCAAGGCGGGCTTCACGGGCAATTAATTTTTGAGCGTAAGGGGCGATATTCTCCCACACATTGAATTCCCGATCCAAACCGGTGCACATTCCGGAAAGGATGCCTACACATCGCGCAAGGAAGACGAAATCCTGGGGGACCTGGAAGGGCATGCTGTACAAGACTTCGCGGAACTCTCTGGAGAACTCGGTGATTTGCTCCGGAGTCACGCTCCGCAGCTCACTCATGCTCTTCCCCCAAAATTGATCAAATGCTTTGGCTTCCATCCGCTCCAGTAATTCTAGGTCTGCGCCAGGCAGGAGCACACCAAGCATCTGGTATGCCTTAATCACACGCCCTGCGTCTTGTGTACCCACACCGATCAGCAGTTCTCTCAGCCCTTCGATCATGTGTGCTGGCAGGCGACCGACCATCCCAAAATCTACGAATGTCAACTGCCATTCTTTCAACCCTGTTTCCGGCGCTTCTTTGTCACTGGAGAGAGTTCTGGTCGGTGAGACAAATAGATTTCCCGGATGAGGGTCAGCGTGGAAGAACCCATCTTCAAAGATCTGACGCAAGTAGACATCCAGCAAGCGCCTGGCAACTTCCTGGCGGTCGAGCCCTGCGTTGGAGATGGCATCGTAATCGGTGATCTTGATCGCATAAACATTCTCTAAAGTGAGGGCGCGCTTTGTGGTATGCGTCCAGATCACCTTCGGAACACGGACATCCGGATCGTCCGAAAAGTTCGCTGCGAAGGTCTCAGCATTGCGCCCCTCAGCAAGGTAATCAATTTCCTCGTACAAGACACGCGAAAATTCTGCCAACAACAAGGGAACATCAACCCTGCGCCGGATTGGCGCATACCGCATCAACCAGTTCCCCACCGTCTTTAATGCAGCCAGGTCAGTGGCAATAATCGCCTCTATGTTTGGGCGCTGGATTTTTACAACCACATTGTAGTCCCCTCCGTCGTCGTTCCCTTGGAAGCTGTTCTCCGCAGGGATATTCAGCCGGGCGCGATGGACTTGCCCCAGTGATGCTGCAGCCATAGGGCGTTCCTCAAAAGAGGCAAACATTTCAGAAATTATCGTGTTAAATTCCCCTTCAGCGACCCTGCGGATATCAACAAATTTCTCAGGAGGTACTTCGTCTTGCAAGTCACTCAGCTCATCAGTGATCTCCCGAGGCAGAACATCCACCCGGGCGGAAAGGAACTGCCCCACTTTGATCAATACACCGCCTAATTGAATTGCCAGCCTTCGAAAAGACTGCGCGCTACGACGCAATCGCTGCGGACGGGTCCGCCTTGCCCAGGCTCGCAAGCCCAAGCGAGGAAGAATCAAATCCCAATAGATGAAATCAAGGAGCAACCGTGCGAAAAACCCCACAATGCGACGGTAACGGTGGCGGATCATAACACGATGATTATACCGTTATTAGGCTGCAGACATTTCTACCGAAGGTGACTGTCATCGTGCTGAAAGATTGATTTACCCGAAGAATTGTTCTGGAAGGATGCATAAAAATTGTGGTATCCTCTCGCCATGCGTCCCGTATTGCCCGAAAGTTTTGCGGAGTTGTACCAGCACTTCCGATCTCCGATTGCAGCGATCAATTGTGGGGACCGCTGCGCTCCTTATAACGAGCACGGTGTCCCATTCTGTTGCGATACACGCCACGCAGTGCCTACAGCTTATCATGCCGAATGGAGCTTTCTCAAAGCGAACACCAACCTCTGGCATCCGTACGAGCCTGAGACAAAGAGCGGGAAACTGCTGTTTGAGGAACTTCCCGATGGTCAGGTGTTGATCGAATGTCTGGGACACCCGCTCTGCCAGCGCAATTATCGATCGATCA
This sequence comes from uncultured Chloroflexia bacterium, assembly GCA_963714425.1. Classification (GTDB taxonomy): domain Bacteria; phylum Chloroflexota; class Anaerolineae; order Anaerolineales; family UBA4823; genus DATCYX01. The sequence continues at coordinate 208,571 of CAVQOI010000014.1, read as the reverse complement.
CCTGTAGAAGCTTCCCGTTTTTTCCCTACATTACTGCGGGGGGTACATTTCTTGGTATCACCTATTACTGGGAATATGAAGACCGCTGCTGGGTTATCAGCAATGTGTCTGCCATTACTCCAGAGTACTTGAGCGAATTCGTAACAGCCTATGAAACCCTCTTCCAGCTCTTACCAGGAGAGATGGACAACTTCAAACACCATTCAGCGCACATGCGCCGGGTTTTCAAACGCAGGAACCGTACAATCCCTCTGATTCATAGGAATGGCGCCAGTTATAAGATTTCACCCAGTGACGAGCGCATGCGCCGCACCCGCGCGGACCGATTGCCCAAGTACTACCCTTACAATATCACAGCTAGGCTGCCATTCAAAAGCGAAATTTCGTAACCTGGATTGGCGGAAATTCATAGAAAATATCGACTTGCAACACTCTACATTACGTCATCAACAGATCACAGAATTCAGCTTGCCAGAAAAGCGCAGTTACGAGCGTAGAAGTCCTGCGCGTTGGATTGCATCGCATACCGTTGAGCACTGGTATCTCGTCGTATCAATGATCCTCGGAGCGCTGGGAAATGCTGCCCTTGCCGCCGCGGTGCCGGTGCTGATTGGCGTGGCGATCGACAGTGTGCGCGCCGGTCCGTTCAATGCGAGTGCTCTGATTGGATACTCATTATGGATCGCTGTATCGCAGGTTGCACGATCCATTCTCCAACTGGCTCGCAATTTTAGCGCTGAACTTATTGGCCAACGTCTGGAGCGTGACATTCGCGATGAGCTCTACACAAGCCTCCTGGGAAAGAGCATGACCTTCCACAGCTTGCAGCCAGTCGGTGACACGATGGCCCGGGCAACGAATGACGTGCGTGAGATCAATCTGATGTTCAGTCCCGGATTCAATCTGGTGATTGGTTCAGGAAGCTTTTTGCTCATGCCTTTGATCCTGGCGCCTCGCTACAATCCAGCATTAATGTTAACACCGGCACTATTTATGATTGGATATATCTTCTCCCTTTGGCTCTACCTAAAGGAGTTAGACCCCGTGACCGGTAGTGTCCGTCAGGCGTTCGGCAGGCTGAATTCACGCCTGGCTGAAGCCTTAGACGGCATCGAGACAGTGAAAAGCCTGGCACAGGAAGACAGGGAAGTGGTGCGATTCAACCAGAACGCACGCGATTACAGAGATGCCTTTATCCGACAGGGAGACATCGAAGCGCGGTTCCTTCCCCTGCTGCTGCTAGGTTTAGCCGAGGCGGGTAGCCTGCTGCATGCCATCCTGTTGTTTCGGCTGGGGGCATTGAACGTTGGCGATGTCGTTGCGTATTTCGGATTAATTCAACTTTTTGGATTTCCTGTATTTGTCTCACTTTTCGCTTATTCGCAAGTCTCATTGGGATTGGCTGGTGCACGACGCATTCTGGAGCTAATCAACCGGGAGAATAACTTAGACCAAAATGCATCCGGTTATACCGGGCCAATGCGCGGGGAGATTGAATTCCACAATGTAACTTTTACCTACGGCGAAGAGGAACCGGTCTTAGAAGACATCTCCTTCAAGGTTTCTGCCGGGCAGACGGTTGCGATTGTCGGACAGACCGGGTCCGGAAAAACCAGCCTAGTCAAGCTGATTAACCGCATGTACGACACCACACACGGTGAAGTCCTGGTGGATGGCGTGGACGTGCGCACATGGAACTTGGAAGCCTTGCGCCGCAGTATTTCCATGATCGAACAGGATATTTTCCTCTTCTCACGCACCATCGCCGAGAATATCGCATTTGGGAAGCAAGATGCCACCCAGGACGCCATAGCAAATGCAGCCTCAGCAGCGCAAGGTGATGATTTCATCCGGTCTTTCAAAGAAGGGTACGATACAGTTATCGGTGAGCGTGGGGTCACACTTTCAGGCGGTCAACGCCAGCGACTTGCGCTGGCAAGAGCATTTCTCACAGACCCGAGCATCCTGATCCTTGACGATTCGACCAGCGCAATTGACAGTGCCACTGAAGACAAGATCCAGCGGGCGATTTTCACTGCTGCCCGTGGACGCACCACTCTGCTTATCACTCACCGCCTCTCTCAAATTCGCTGGGCAGACTTGATCCTGGTCTTGCGTAATGGGCGGTTGGCTGCATCTGGTACCCACGACCAGCTTATGCAAACCTCAGAAGCATATCGCCGCATATTTGACAAATGAGCTTTTTTTCCAACCTCGACACAGAACGGTATGACCGGAAATACAGCGACCAGCAGCTCGCCGTGCGCATGGGCAGCTATTTCCGGGGTCATAACCGGCGTTTAATAGCCATAGCGATCTTTTTATTGTTCATGTCCTTGGCAGGCGCTGCACAACCGTGGATCGTCGCTCGAGGCGTTGATGCTTTACAGCAAGATATGCTTCTGGAGAATATCCTTATCCTCGGCGGGGTCATCCTGCTGATAGGACTGGGCAACTGGTTTGCCAACTGGATGCGCAGAAGGTTAACCGTGCGTGTGATCGGGGATACAGTATTGGCTTTGCGCAACGACGCCTTTCGAGCGGCAGCCGAGCACGATCTATCATTTTATGATGAGTTTTCCTCAGGGCGCATCGTGTCGCGCATCAGCTCCGATACCCAGGAATTTGGACAGGTTGTCTTGCTGATTACCGATTTAATATCTCAATTCGTACAGGCAGCCATTTTAGGCGCGGTATTGATCAGCATTGACTGGAAATTATCCCTATATTTATTCGCGTTCTTGCCGATCCTGCTTCTGACTGCCCTGGCTTTTCGCAGCTTAGCTCGCTCGGTGACCCGACGAGGGATGCGTGCCATGGCTAATGTCAACGCGGCTATCAAGGAAACCGTCAGCGGAATCGCTGTTGCAAAAAATTTCCGGCAAGAGATGATGATCTATTCCGAATTCAACGATGCGAATGTTCAATCCTACCGGGTAAATGTGACGCGTGGTTTTGTCTTATCGCTGGTTTTCCCTTCCCTGAATGCCCTTGGCGGGGTGGGCACTGCCATCCTGGTTTACGTTGGCGGATTATCAGCGGCTCAAGGTGCGGTAACGATCGGTGCCTGGTTCCTGTTCTTACAGAGCCTGGACCGGTTTTTCTTTCCCGTGCTCAATTTATCTGCGTTCTCTGCCCAGGTTCAGTCAGGTCTCTCTTCAGCAGAGCGAGTTTTCGCCTTGATTGACGCTGAATCTGCTGTGGTTCAGACCGGCACAGAGACGGTGTCGCACCTGAATGGGGACATCTTATTCGATTGCGTGCGTTTCCGCTATTCAGAAAAAGAACAAGTACTTCAAGACTTCAATCTACACATCCTGCCCGGCGAGACTATAGCACTGGTTGGGCACACCGGCGCGGGAAAGAGCACTATCGCAAAATTGATCGCCCGTTTTTATGAATTCCAACAAGGTAAGGTCCTGATCGATGGTCTGGATATTCGCTCTTTCGACCTGCCCAGCTACCGGCGTCAGTTAGGCATTGTCTCGCAGGTGCCTTTCCTCTTCTCCGGCACAGTGCTGGAGAATATCTGCTATGCTTCTCAGCCTGGACTTGACGTGTGCGAGGTGGAAAAAATGGCTCTGCAGATTGGAGATGGAGAATGGGTAGAATCCCTGCCAAATGGATTGGAAACCCAAGTGGGCGAGCGCGGCGTGCTGCTCTCCATGGGACAGCGCCAGCTGATCTCCTTAATGCGCATACTGGTGCAGAATCCTGCGATATTCATTCTCGACGAAGCCACTGCCAGTGTGGACCCGTTTACAGAATGGCAGATCCAGCAGGCGCTCAATATGATCTTATCTAACACAACCAGCATCTTAATCGCCCACCGCCTTTCCACCGTGGTAGCTGCGGATCGAATTATCGTCCTCGAGGAGGGGCGCATCATTGAAGAGGGCAACCACGAAGCGCTTTTAGCTAATAACGGCAACTACGCCAGCCTGTACAACACATATTTCCGCCACCAAAGCCTGACTTATGTCGACCAACAATCCTGGGTCGCCAGTTCCTGAGATCCGCTACGCTGTTCGTCCAGGGTATCCTGATTTTCTCGATCTGCCCTGGAACTTACCCCTGAAAGAATGGATAGGGGTGTGCCTGCGTCTTGAGGAAGTACCACACGGGGTGGGCAGACATGCGGTTGTCTTCGTGAATTATGACGGCGCATTGTTCGCCTTAAAAGAGATGCCTCCCAAATTGGCAGAGGTGGAATACGACCTGCTCACCCAAATCGAATCACGGCGCTTGCCAGCCGTCCAGCCCGTTGGTCATCTCAGCATTTATTCAAAGAGCAATCCCACCAGCGTGTTGATCACACGATATCTTGAACATGCCATCCCATATCGCACGTTACATATGCGTGGCAGCATGCTCCGCTATCGCGATCATCTGCTAGACGCAATTGCCAGTTTGCTCGTCCAGCTGCATCTCAGGGGAGTATTTTGGGGCGATTGCTCACTCTCGAATACACTTTTTCGCCGGGACGCCGGCACATTACAAGCCTACCTTGTCGATGCCGAGACAGCAGCCACTTACCCAGATCGCCCACCAGCCAGCCTTCGCCACCAGGATATGGATATCATGGAGGAGAACATCGACAATGAACTTTCTGAGCTGGCAACTGCAGCATTGCTCTCGAACGAAACTCCCAGGTTGGATACTGGCGCGTATATTCGCCTCCGGTATCAGAAGCTATGGGATGAAATCTCTCAAGAGGAAGTGTTCAAGAGTGGTGACGGTTTCCGAATCCAAGGGCGAATCCGAGCCTTAAACACATTGGGGTTTTCCGTGGGTGGCGTTGACATCTTCCGGTCGGATCGAGGCGAGGAAATACGCCTGCGGGTGGTCGTCACTGACCGAAATTATCATCGCGACCAGCTTGTAAACCTGACTGGCCTGGAGGCAGAGGAGAAACAAGCTCGATTGATGATGAATGAAATCCATGAATTGAGGGCTCACTTATCACAAGTGTATAATCGCGATACCCCCTTGAGTGCTGCAGCGTACCATTGGCTGGTGAATACTTACCGGCCTACAATTGAGGGACTTAAGCCTCTGGTAAAGCCAGATATTAATTCTGCAGAGCTGTATTGCCAGGTCTTAGAGCATAAATGGTTCTTATCTGAACGTGCAAAATTTGACGTAGGGCATACTGCCGCCGTGGAGGATTACATCAAAGAATTTCTGGATGCATAGGCACCCGCCTTGCAAAACCCTCAGGCAGTCAACCCCGCTTTTTAATTGACCTTTCACCACAATCACCATACAATTATTCTATGTCCCTTAAGGTGAAACTACCCTGGGCATCATTCATTGCGCCTCTGAGTCGCAACGCACCCCCAATCCTTGTTTTCATCTATCTGCTGAGCGCGTTACTTGGTTTTGCTATCTACCCGCTCATTGCCTCCCAATGGGCGCGCACTCCCTCTTTGGGCTTTTCCCTGGATCACCGCCTGGTTTACACGGGTTCGGTACCCCCAGGTGGAAACCAGGATCCCCAGCTTATTCCCAATGATGCCCGTTTGGTGGCTGTGGATGATCTGCCTATCGTTGGCCCTCGGCAGCTTTATCACTTGCTCACCGCGCGTCAATCCGGCGAATGGGTCGCGCTAACCTTTAGAGACACCGGTGGAGAAGAATTCATCGCTGAGATCAGCCTCCAAAAGTACCCCGTTCAGAATCTCATTCCTAATTTCATCATCCCTTATGTGATTGGCCTGGTTTTTCTGGGGTGTAGCATTTGGATGTTCGCCTTGCGCAGATCAGACTCTATCGGAAGGGCGTACATTCTCTTCACAGCGACAATGAGCGTGGGTCTGGCCGGATTCTTTGATACCTACACCGCCACTTTGCTGGTCCCATTGTGGACGATATCGATCGCTCTCGTAGGCGGTGCCCTCCTTAACATGACGATGCTATTTCCAGAGCAGGTCCCGTTTACCACTCGATATCCTCATTCACGCTGGGTTGGCTACCTCCTTAGCCTGTTGCTGGCTGCAGTTTCGCTCTACTCCCTGTACTACAGCGAGAATCCCGCTGCATACACCCTCCTTAGGATAATCGAGTACTTTTATGCAGCCATCGCAGCAGTCGCCTTCCTGATCTGGACAAGCGTGGTGCGATCTAACTCCGCATCCCCGATCGTGAGGGAGCTAGCGCGCCTTATCTTATTAGGAGCCGGGATTTCCCTTGGTCCAATGGGTGTTTGGCTTGTGCTCTCAATATTGCAGCCGGAGCTTCAGTTCTCCCAGTTATTGCTGCTTCCCTTAGCTTTCACTCCGGTAATAATCGCTTACGCCATTCTGCGTCCCCGGCTTATAAATATTGATCTCTTGCTTAGCAGGGCTACGCTCTATGCGATCATCTCAATTCTGGCGGCGGTAGTTTATGTCGCATTAGTCAGCGGCACAAGCATAATATTCGGTAGGCTTCTACCTCCCACCTACCCGATTTTGATAGGGCTGATGGTGTTTGTCTTCGCCATTTTCCTGCAGCCCGTGCGACAACGTCTGCAGGTGTACATTGACGGGAAATTTCTCCATAACGTAACGCGCTACCAAGAACAATTACAGATATTCGAACAGGTGCTAACTCATACCAGCGAGCTTGGCACTATTCTCCACCACTTGAGGCATGCTGTCCAGCAGCTGATAGACCCCTCAATTCTCCACATTTTCATCCAGGATATCCAAAGCAACAAATATGTCCCCGGAGAAGATGACCAAGGTAAGCCAACTTTAGATGTCATCTTTCCTGCCAATAGCGTCCTCGTACAGGAGCTAATCCGTAGGCGGAGCTCCATATTTCTGAGTAGCACGGATACGCTTCCGGCGATATTTCAGTCTGAACGCGCCCACCTGGCGCTCTTAGGTGCTGAGGTATTCGTGCCTTTAATCGGGGATTCCCGCTTGATCGGTTGGCTAGCGCTCGGCCCAATCCGTGCGGGAGAAGGCTATACGAAAGATGACTTGCAATACCTGGAATCGCTAGGCGATCAAGCTGCTCTCGCAGTCGAGCGCGCTCAACGCGTCGATAAATTAGAGCGGCGCATCCATGAAATGGAAGTGCTGACAAGCATCGCCCAAGGAGTTAATATCACGCTAGGGTTCGATGATATTCTCGAGCTGATATATGCGCAAACGAACAAGCTCATCCCCACCCGGGACATGCGAGTGATCCTCAAGATCGGTCACCAGCTGGTGTGTCTATATCATCTCGAAAATGACGAACGCCTCAGCGAGAAAGAGCATGTCCCCCTTACATCAGGGGAAAATCTCGAGGAGGTAGTTATTAATTCCCGGCGTGCTCTCATCACCGATGACTTTGTCAACGAATGCCGTGACCAAAGCATCCTTGCACATGCGACAGAGATCTTTGCGTGGGTAGGTGTACCGCTGAATACCGGCGCTGATTCAATTGGCGCCCTGAGCCTGGGATGTCGTGATCCCTCGCAAGTCATCACCCAACGGCAGGCCAATTTGCTTCAGGCGATTGCCGATCAAGCCGCTGGAGCGCTCGTGAAAGCGCAGCTCTTGCAAGAGAGCGAGCGGCGCGCACTGCAGCTGTCAACGCTCAACGAGGTTGGCCGTAGTCTGACATCGACTCTGGAGCTCAAGCCGCTCCTCAGCCAAATACTCGTCAGCGCAACAGACATCCTGAACAGTGAAGCCGGCAGCCTGTTCATTGTTGACGAGCAGACCAATGAATTGATCTTTGAAGTCACCGTTGGACCTGTAGCTGATGAGTTGGTTGGTAAAAGGCTGCCGCCGGGCACAGGACTGGTGGGTAGAGCATTGCAGGACGCCAAACCGATCATTGCCAATGACGTGCGTAAGACGCAAGGTTGGTCGGATACAACGGATAGAAAAACCGGATTTGTAACCCGAGATCTGCTTGTCGTCCCCATGCTAGCACACGAGCGCGCAATTGGTGTGATAGAGGTCATCAACAAACGGGATGGCTCGCCTTACAATGCAGATGACGAGGGTCTCCTGGTGACATTTGCCAGCCAGGCAGCTGTGGCGGTCGAAAACGCGCGCTTATATACGCAGACCGACGAAGCCCTCACTGCTCGTGTCGAAGAGCTGTCGGTGATGCAGCGAATTGATCGCGAGCTGAACGCAAGCCTTGATTTGGAGCGATCAATGCGAATTACCCTCGAATGGGCAATGCGCCAGGCACATGCCGAGGCTGGACTGGCAGGATTATTGAATAGAAGCGGAGATTCCCCCAAGGAGATCCATGTCATGGCATCTCAGGGGTTTGATCAACCCTTCAGCACACGAGGGGAAATGGATGGGGAGCAACACCTTTTAATTACGCATCCTGGCATTCTGGTTGCCATCGATACTGGGCAGCCACAATTGCACACATATACAACCAACCCTATTCCGCAAGCAGGGTCGCTTCTAAGAGAAGCAAAGAGCCAGATTGCCATCCCCATCCGGCGAACGGATCAGGTGATCGGTATGATCGTGTTAGAGAGCTGCCTCCACGACACCTACCCGAAAGAAACCATGGACTTCCTGTCGCGCCTGAGCGATCATGCCGCCATAGCCATCTCCAACGCCCAACTTTACGCCGAGGTGCAAGCCGCCAACATCGCTAAAAGCGATTTTGTTTCGCTCGTCTCTCACGAATTGAAGACGCCGATGACCGCCATCCGAGGCTACACAGACCTGCTCGCGAAAAGTGTGGTTGGTCCCATCAACGACGAGCAGAATGACTTCCTTAATATCGTTCGATCCAACGTCAACCGCATGGCAACCCTGGTATCCGATCTGGCGGATGTATCTCGTATTGAAGCTGGGCGCATGCGTCTTGATTTTAGCGCCATCAACCTTGCGGAGGTGATCCCTGAGGTGATCCAAGCCCAGAAGGCACAAATTGACGAAAAAAGTCAAACCATCTGTGTCGACCTCCCAACAGAAATACCTGCAGTGTGGGGTGACTTAAACAGGATTACCCAGGTGCTGACTAATCTGATCAGCAATGCAAATAAATATACACCTAGAGAGGGCATCATAACGATCAAAGCGAGCAGGTCACCTGATATTGGGGATCAACATGGGTCATCTGAGGCTGTATGCGTAAGTGTCCAAGACACGGGCTTTGGAATATCACCCGAAGATCAAAAGAATCTATTCCAGAAATTCTTCCGCTCAGAAGACCAGAATATTCGCGAGACTGCGGGTACAGGGCTGGGCTTAAATATCACCCGCCATCTGGTTGAGATGCAAGGGGGGCGTATCTGGTTCGAAAGCGAGCTGGGGAAAGGGACAACTTTCCTCTTCACTATCCCCGTAGTGCCACCAGAATAGGGTTTCAAAATCTCCCTTACGACCAGTCGTTTCCGCGTTTTTACATGGTAATCGTCTAGTTATCCCAAAAGCAACAGGGATACGTCTCGGTTTCTGGAAATCCGTTTCCCCATCTCGCCCAACGAAACTGCGGGGATGCGTAATCCTTACTGAGGGAGTTGCTGGCAAATTCACCAGCAACTCCCCGTTCTTCATGAAATATTTCGCTCCCGCTATGCGGGTAACGCCACTTGTGGCACCTTTTTCAGTGAGTTAGCAATCGCTTCGGCCGGGTACTCGTAATCCTTAAGATTGCCGGCTAAGTAGTCCTGGTAAGCAGCCATATCGAAGTTCCCGTGCCCCGACAGGTTGAACAGGATCACGCGAGGCTCACCTTTCTCTTTTGCATCTAGGGCTTCATCGATGGCAGCGCGGATGGCATGCGCACTCTCTGGCGCAGGGATGATCCCTTCGTTGCGCGCGAAAAGCATGGCTGCCTCGAAAGTTGCCAGTTGATGTACGGCCACAGCTTGTACAAAGCCAGCGTCGTATAGGGCAGATAGACTGGGTGCCATGCCATGATAGCGTAATCCACCGGCATGAATTGGCGCAGGTATAAAATCGTGACCCAAGGTATGCATCTTTACAACAGGGGCCATACGGGCGGTATCACCGTAATCAAAAGTGTATTTACCACGCGTCATCGACGGAGCTGCGCTCGGCTCGACTGCAAGCAAGCGGGTTTTCTTGCCATTCTTCAGGTTCTCCCGCAAGAAGGGGTAAGCGATCCCTGAAAAGTTCGAGCCGCCTCCAGCGCAGCCAATGACTACATCTGGATACTCACCTGCCAGATCCATTTGCTTGAGCAATTCCTCGCCTATCACGGTCTGGTGCAAAATGACGTGATTGAGCACAGAGCCGAGGCTGTATTTCTTGGCCCCGCCGGATGTGGCAGCTACTTCAACGGCCTCTGAGATGGCAATTCCCAGGGAGCCAGGGCTTTCAGGATCTTGGGCCAGCACAGATCGCCCGTATTGGGTGCGTTCCGTGGGGCTGGGGAATACTTGCGCCCCGTAGGTTTCCATCATGATTCTACGGTAAGGTTTTTGCGTGTAAGAGACCTTGACCATATACACTTCAAGCTCCAGGTCAAAGAAGCTGCACGCCAAAGCCAGGGCTGAACCCCATTGACCGGCGCCAGTCTCGGTGGTCAGAGCTTTTGTCCCGCTGAGCTTGTTGTAGTACGCCTGGGCGATGGCAGTATTCGGTTTGTGGCTGCCGGCAGGTGAAGCGCCTTCGTATTTGAAATAGATGTGTGCCGGGGTGTCCAAAGCCTTCTCGAGACGTCGAGCACGCAGCAATGGCGTGGGGCGGTACAGCTTGTAAATTTCCCTCACCTCTTTGGGGATCTCTATGAATCGCTCCGTGCTGACTTCCTGCAGGATCAGGTCCATCGGAAATAGAACGGAAAGAAAATCCGGTGTCACTGGTTCCATGGTCTGCGGATTCAACACGGGTGCGGGCGGCACAGGCATATCTGCGTTTACGTTGTACCAAAACTTTGGCAGATCAGATTCGCCAAGCAAGAATCGAGTTTGTGTGGACATGAGTTCCTCCTGTTTCGACCTTAGATATAGGTTTAACCGAACCGAAATAGCAAAACGCGCCCGTCCCCCCAATGGGGACGAACGCGCATGTCCGTGGTGCCACCCCGATTAGGCCGCTTCTGTTCGAAACAAAAACCCGCCGATGATGCGACGGGTATATCAACAGGAGGCCAGCCTCACTCGTTTTCGGTACGCCTTCAACTTTTCAGTTGAAGGTTATACCTCTGCCCGGATAACGGAGGCAATCCCGGCGCAGGCTATTCGCTTATCAGGCGGTTCACCTGGCAACTCCGAGGTCCATTCAGCTTCAGGGTGCAGGCGGGGCTCACACCTCTTCCCCACTCTCTGGACTGCCTGACTGAGGCTTACTAGTCCTCATCAAAGTCATTCTGGATGAAGTTGGGTCGATTATATACGAAAAAGACTGCCTGTCAAGAGGAAGTTCTGTCCTTCGAATATCTGGGAGGATTGATTTCAAAAATCAACCAGCAGGAATCAGGATAAATTCGCATTTATCCCCTGGCGAGAAATGAAGTACAATAGGGGACGCTAGGAGAATTATTGAATGCAAGACTTGATTGAACGCCTGCAATATACCCAGGATCAACTTCAGCACCTCATGGTGCGTCTTTGACTTACCTGTACGCGAATCCCAGCTAGATAAACTCCAAAAGCAATCTGAAAATCCGCACCTGTGGGAAGACCCAGAAAACGCCCAGCAGGTGATGAAACAGTTCTCCTCCTTGAAGGAGGAGCTGGAAGACTGGAAATCCCTAAGACAACGCCTCGCTGATGCCCTCGACCTGGCGCTTTTGGAAGATGAAAGCCTGGATGCGGAGTTGAGCAGCGAGGTGGAAGCGCTGGAGGCACAGGTCGCCAAACGCGAGTTTTACGCAATGCTTTCCGGTAAATATGATCGTGGTGACGCGCTACTGGCAGTCCATGCGGGAGCGGGTGGCACCGATTCTCAAGATTGGGCGGAGATGCTGGAGCGTATGTACCTGCGCTGGGCGGAAAACCGTGGGTTCAAGACCGAGGTTCTTGATTACAGCGAGGGAGAAGAAGCTGGCATCAAGAGCATAACCATCGCTGTTGATGGGGCATATGCCTACGGCTACTTGCGCGCCGAAAAAGGTGTACACCGCCTGGTACGCCTCTCCCCTTTCGACTCGGCACACCGCAGGCATACATCCTTTGCGCTTGTCGAGGTTCTGCCTCAGGTTGAGAGTGACGATGAACTGCAGATAAACTCAGACGACCTGCGCATCGATGTCTACCGCTCATCGAGCGCGGGTGGTCAGAACGTTCAGAAAAACGCAACCGCAATCCGTATCACCCACCTACCCACCGGCATCGTTGTCACCTGCCAGAATGAGCGCTCTCAGACGCAAAACCGCGAGAATGCCATGCGTGTGCTGCGCGCTCGCCTGCTTGCGTTGAAGCAGGAAGCGCAAGAGGAGCATATCGCCGAGCTGCGAGGTGAGTTTAAAAAAGTTGAGTGGGGCAGCCAGATTCGCTCGTACGTCCTGCATCCGTACCAGATGGTCAAAGATCACCGCACTGATTACGAGACTGGCAACACAACCGCCGTGCTCAACGGCGATATTGATAATTTCATCGAAGCATACCTGCGCGCCAACGTCGGAAATGGGAAAAAGGGGACAGACCCGGCTTAGTGCACAGCTCGTGCGTGGGATCTGCGCCGCTCCTTGTAGGCTTATGCGGCGAACCCACCTTCGCGTTTTTTGGATATTTCTTCTCAGCATTGCGCTCAGCAGCTGCATAACCCTGAACGATCCGGAATCTGCACAGGAAGATTTTGGTTCTGTGGTCGTCACACTGGAGCCAGGACATACTGCCGGACAGACGTTTATTTCACGCCGCAGACAATTGAACGGCGTTACGCTCTGGCTATCTACCCCCAAAGATGAGCCTGCCTTCGACGGAGAGCTAATTCTTCAGCTCTTTCACCAACCTGGTGACCAAAACCCACTCTATGTAGTAACCATCCCGTTGAGTGCCAGCGGACACGCAACTCCGATTGAAGTTAGGCTGCCTCCTCAGTCAGATCCTCCCGGACAATCCTACTACCTGTCTGTGCTTCCAACAGCTGGGCGCATCCAGGTTTTGGGCAGCGAAGAAGATGCTTATCCTTCAGGCGAAGCCTATTGGGATAAGATGAGCTTGCCAGGCGACATCGCCTTTCGCCTCTCGTACGATTACAACAGCCAGGCTGTCATCGATGATTCGAAAAGGGTTATTGGAAAGATCTGGCTATTGCTCCCCCTGGCTGGTGTGATGTTGCTCCCAGGCTGGTTCCTCCTATCAATCACATCCAGCCCTGATTCGAGCGAAAAAGACGAGCTTCCAGAGAGGATTGCTCTAACGATAGGTCTGAGCCTGGCACTTATCCCGTTGCTTATGCTGTGGACGACACAGCTGCGTCTCCCTTGGAGCCGTACCCTGGTGCTCTTTGGCGCGGGGGCGATGCTGGCAGTGTCCCTTTTGAAAACACTGCGAACCCGACTGACCTTCCCGCACCTTAACACGTACAGCCTGTGGATGATGGTGGTATTTGCCGGCGCGCTGGCAGTGCGCTTAATCATGGTGCGCGACCTGGTCGCTCCTGCGTGGGTGGACTCCGTCCATCACGGCCTCATCACCCGCCTGATCATGGAGCGGGGCGGCTACCCAGAAAGCTACCTTCCGTATCTAGAAGCAGAAGGATATGCCTATCATCCCGGCTTCCACAGCCTGCTGGCAACCTTTCTCTGGTTATCAAAGCTGGATATGCGCATTGGCATGCTTCTCCTGGGTCAAGTTCTCAATGCTTGCAGCGTTTTCGCTGTCTACCTGTTTGCCAAAACGCTAACCGGAGAGCGTCTCGCCGGTCTGGTAGCCGCCTTGATAACGGCGTTTTTCACGCCTATGCCTGCTTACTATGCGAGCTGGGGGCGCTTCACACAGCTTGGGGGAATACTGCTTCTTCCAGTCGCCTTTGCTTTGATCAAGTCCCTACCCGCTCTCCAATTTCATCGCAATTATCCTTGGAATCGATTCTTTCTCGCTGCTGTTGCGTGTGCCGGATTGTTCCTCATGCATTACCGCGTAGCGGTCTTTTTTGCCTGCTTGCTCGTCGCTGATTTCATCATCAGGGCGCTAGGAGATGTATATCAAAAGCTAATTACCCCGTCCTTGCTCCGGCTACACGAATATATCCCGTTTCGCTCGTCTGAGCCCTTAAAGGTCGTTACAGTGGCAGGTGCCAGTATTCTGCTCCTGCTGCCCTGGCTGGATTCGATGGTCTCGGCTCAGTTCGGCAATAATGCATGGATTCAGACTCCCATATCAGAGCCTTTTTTTAGCGGTTTCGCCTGGGCTTTCTTGACCAGCGCACAAGGCACCACATCGCTTTACCTGGCAGGTGCAGGATTATTGCTCAGCCTGTGGAGGAAACCCTCACTCGGGATGATGTTGTCTCTTTGGGTGGGATTGCTTATGTTTCTTGCCAATCTTGATGCTTTGGGCTGGATGCATAGCTTTATCAACAACCTCTCAGTTGAAATAAGCCTGTTCATGCCTATAGCTGTACTCGGTGGATATGCCATTGCAGGAGGAATTGATTGGCTTGCCAACCGAATGCCAAATAACTGGCGCAAAGTATATTTTGCATCTTTAGCAATTGCTGCTGTGGGGCTTTGCTGGTATGCTGCTCGCCAGTTGATTCCTATCCTGAACCCAATTACTTTCCTCACCCGCCAGGCGGATATCCCTGCGCTGGACTGGATACAGGAAAACATCCCCCAGGATGAGACCATCCTGATCAACCCGTTTCCTTGGGGCTACGGATTATTCGCTGGCTATGATGGCGGCTACTGGATCACGCCCATATCCGGGCAACGCACAATCCCTCCCCCAGTGCTGTATGGCTTCGATATTCACACTGACCGCATTAGCCACATCAACCAAGTCACAGAGGAGGTTATCGATCTGAGTGCAGACTCGGAGAGCTTGCACGGTCTACTCAGCAGGGAAAAGATCGGGTTTATTTATATTGGCGCGCGTGGCGGCGTGCTCTCCCCCTCTTCCCTGGTTAACAGTAACTTATTTACATTGCTTTACAACGAGGGTGGCACCTGGGTATTTCAAGTAAAATAATTATGTCACAGAAGGAGGTATAGATGGATCCAACCCATTTGCTTTATCTCTCCAGGTCAGATGTCGAAACGGTCGATCTCGAAATGTCGACAATCATCGACTTGCTCGAACAGGCTTTCCGTGAGAAAGGCTCGGGTCGAGTGGAGATGCCCCCCAAACCTGGTGTCCATACCCAGCCAGACGCCTTCATACATGCCATGCCGGCGTTCATCCCCAGTATGCGATCGGCTGGTTTGAAGTGGGTGAGCGGTTACCCAGAAAACCAATCCAAAGGGCTGCCTTACATTTCAGGAGTGCTGATCTTGAACGATGTCGATACAGGCATCCCTTACTGCATCATGGACTGCACGTGGATTACCGCATACCGGACTGCGGCGGCAACCGCACTTGCAGCGCGCTACCTGGCTCGACCCGGGAGTGATGTCGCGGGTATTCTGGCTTGCGGTGTTCAAGGTCGCACAAACCTAGAAGCACTTAAAGTATTATTCCCACTGCGCCGCGCATATGCGTACGACACAGCCCCCGAGGTTCTTGAGCGCTTTGTTGTCGATATGACTGATCAATTGGGGATCGAAGTACTCGCTGTGAATGAGCCTCGCACGGCTGTCATTGAGAGCGATCTGGTAGTCACTTCAGGACCAATCCTCAAGCATCCCACGCCCACGATCCGTAAGGATTGGCTCAAGCCCGGGGGATTTGGGAGTGCGGTGGATTTTGACAGCTATTGGCATCCTGACGCTATGCAGCAAATGGCGCGCATCTCTACGGATGATCTTGCACAGTTCATGTACTATCGCACATCAGGCTATTTCAAACAAACACCTGACCCGTATGCAGATCTCGGTCAGATTGTGGCAGGTCTAAAGCCTGGCCGGCAAAGCGAAAGCGAGCGCATATTGGCGATCAATCTAGGGCTTGCCCTGGATGATATGGCAGTAGCCCCTGAGGTTTACCGCCGAGCAAAGGAACGCGGTCTGGGAGTGATGCTGCCCTTGTAAAGTGGAGATATGGTCACTCACGAGCACCCTCGCCCTGCACTTACAGTGGATATTGTCATCTTCACGTTGCGAGACAATACCCTGCAAGTACTTTTAATCCATCGTGCAAGTCAGCCTTTCAAAGGATGCTGGGCGCTGCCGGGGGGGTTTGTCCAGATGGATGAATCGCTGGAAGATGCCGCAAGCCGTGAGCTGGAGGAAGAGACCGGTGTATATCACTCCTACCTGGAACAGCTATACACATACGGCGCTCCAGATCGCGATCCACGCGGCCGAGTGGTGAGTGTCGGGTATTTTGCATTGATCCCGGCGGGTTCGCCTGTTCGTAGTGAGGGGGGGAGCGATGCAGACCAAGCAAAATGGTTCCCGGTCAGCGGTTTGCCAGCATTGGCTTTCGACCACACCGAAATCCTCGCCTACGCTTTACGACGGTTGCGTTACAAACTGGAATACTCCGCAGTAGGGTTTGAACTGCTCCCAGAGCAATTCACGCTGACGGAGATCCAGCACACTTACGAAATCATACTGGGAGAAACGCTGGATAAACGCAATTTTCGACGGCGTATGCTTGAGTTTGGCATTATTGAATCCACGCAACACAAGCGCGGCGGAGGAGGTCGCCCTGCCCGGTTATACCGCTACCGTCCCGATGCAGTTGCAGAGGTGAAGGCACGCCGTCTTTTCCCCTAGAAATTGATCAATTAACTTAAATCAACGTCTCTCGAGACCCAATGATCCCGAGAGGCGTTTTTGTTCTCTTCACCACCAGTGAGGCGGCTCAGAAACAATTACCCCACTGTGCCGTGTGCTGCCAAGTTTTGAACCTGCCTTCGCAGGTTGGGACCCGCCTCGAGTGATCCGCCTTGGCTCAGGCCTATCGCGTCACACTCGTAAGATTGGGACCCCATTAGTGGGTGTTGGCTCAAAACCGAGATGCGGCATCACGCACACAGCAGGGTCATTAAACTTATACCATAAAAAGCAATGCATGAGTAGGTGATTCTAGATTAATAATTTTGTAAGTGCGTACAAGTTACAGATCTAGCTTAATATGAAGCTCTTTTAATTGCTCAGCCTCGACCGGCGAAGGCGCATTGCCCATCACATCTCGCGCAGCCTGGTTTTTGGGAAAGGCGATAACTTCCCTGATGTTGGGTTCATCCGCCAGGAGCATGCATATACGATCAATCCCAGGAGCAATTCCACCATGCGGCGGGGTACCGTACTCGAAGGCTTCAAGCATATGGCCAAATCGCTGCCTGGCAACGTCTGCATCAAGACCGATCAACCCGAACACTTTCTCTTGCAAGGCGCGGTCGTGGATACGGATCGATCCTCCTCCTACCTCATTATTGTTCAAAACCAGATCGTATTGCTGGCCCCGCGCCTTTCCTGGGTTACTATCCAGGAGTGCGATATCCTCTTGCATCGGCGCTGTAAACAGGTGGTGGCTGGGATCCCAACGTTTCTCTTCTTCATTCCAGTTGACAAAAGGAAAATCTATCACCCAACAAAACGCCAGAACATCGGGATCAGGTAAGGAGAGCCGCTCTGCCAAAAAGACGCGCAGGCGTCCTAATGTTTCGAATACTATTGTGGGTTTATCTGCAACAAAAAGAAGCAGATCGCCTGGTTGCGCCTGCAAACGTTGGATGATCGCCTGGAGTACCTCGGCTGAAAAAAATTTCGAGAACGTCGAGCGCTGTTCGCCATCCGACCCGATCGCCAGATACGCCAAGCCTTTGGCGCCGTACTGCTTTACGTACTCTGTCAGCTCGTCGATTTGTTTTCGGCTGTAATCTCCGCAGCCACTGGCATTTAACCCACGCACGTGCCCACCCGCTGCAATGGCAGCATCAAATACCTTGAAGCCACTGCCCCCGGCCAGATCGGTAATGTCGCATAATTCCATTCCGTAGCGCAGGTCGGGGTTATCCTTTCCGAAACGGTTCATCGCCTCTCCATACTTGAGGCGTGGAAAAGGTGAAGCCAGTAATCGTTTGTGCGGTACAACCTGCGCGACCAGCTTTGTGAACAGATCCTCAGCCAGATTCATTACATCATCCCGATGTGCAAAAGACATTTCCAGGTCCAATTGGGTAAATTCAGGCTGGCGATCACCGCGCTGGTCCTCGTCTCGGAAGCAACGAGCTATCTGGAAATAACGTTCCACACCCGCCACCATCAGCAGCTGCTTCAATTGTTGAGGCGATTGAGGCAATGCATAGAACTCACCCGGATGTACGCGGGAAGGCACCAAATAATCGCGCGCCCCTTCAGGCGTGGTCTTAAACAGGATGGGCGTTTCGACCTCCAGAAACCCATGCCCATCCAGGTAATCGCGGATGAACTTTACAACATGGTGGCGCAGCTCAAGATTCCGTCGCATTCGCTCACGTCGCAGGTCGAGGTAGCGGTAGTGCAGGCGTGTGTTCTCATCAGTTTCTTCGTCTTTATTGATGAGGAAAGGGGGTGTCTTGGCTGCGTTGAGAATGTTCAGTGAGTGCACCTCGATCTCAATCTCGCCTGTTGCCATATTTGGGTTCTCAGCCCCGTCGGGTCGCTTGCGGACCACACCTTCAACCTGCACAACCCATTCCATGCGAACAGGCTGCGCTAACGCATGCGCTTCTGGCGAGACTTCCGAGCTGGCAACAACCTGCACCAATCCGAAGCGATCGCGCAAATCCAGAAATGTAACGCCACCATGATCACGGCGCCTGTGAACCCACCCGGCAAGAATAACTTTCTGGCCGATGTGTCCTGAGTGCAGCTCACCACAGGTATGAGATTTGTACATGAAGCCTCCTACGGAATGGGATAAAATCCGGTAATTCTACTAATACATTTGCCAGCTTCGGCGAATTTAGGTTATGGAATCTTCTTTTGAACCCTGCGTAATGTGATACTCGCTGGGTTGCTCACCCCTGTCAAATCCCGAAAGGACGATCAGAACCTGTGTATCACCCTTGTTCGCATTCCGCCAACGGTGATCCAGGTGCGCAGCAAAGAGCAGGCTGTCACCAGGCTCAAGCATATAGCGCTGTTTCTCGACTTCATATTCCAGAATTCCGGTTAGACACAGGACGAACTCATGCCCGCTGTGCTGCATGCTGAATTGGCCGCTATTTGCCCCGATTTCCATCTTGAAAAGGAGAGGTTCGACCCCCCCCATGAAGAACTCTCCACCCAATCCCTCCCATTCCCCACGGGGGAATGCCACACGCGTACGTTCTTCAGCTTTCCGAAAAACGATATCCTGCCGCGAAAGGTCTGATCGAAAAAATGCAGTGATTGGCACTTTTAGAGCTGTGGCAATTTTATACAACGTGCTTACTGATGGAGACGTACGGGACCGCTCGATCATACTTAAGGCGTTGGTCGATAAGCCGCTGATTCGAGCCAATGAGCGCATCGAAAGGTCCCGCTCTACTCGTAACTCGCGTAGACGATCCCCGACGTTAACTATTTGGCTAGTGCTTTGCGTAGAATCCATTGCGTTCTCCTCAATCCCATCCTCGGCAATTATACAATTAACTGTGATCCCTGACGAGCGTATCATTGATTGGGGTATTTGACCCAATGTCACAACTCGGATGGGTTCAAGTCTCGTGAAAAAGTCTTATTACGATTGTCCAGAGCCATATGTGACATTGTATACTATCGCTTTAGCGAAAATAACCTAGAATTGTATAGGAGAAAGTACCTATTCCTGTTGAATCCGATTAGGGTAAAGACACCAATACGGAGCGAAGAGATGTCTCACTCAAAACAAAGATCTGGAATCCGAGCGTTGTTGGCATTCGTCATCATGTTTGTGGTAAGTATCTCGCTTGGCGTTGCCTTTAACCTCGAACAACCTGGCGAGGCATCGGTAATTGCTGCTCCCGATCAAGCACCCGCTCCTCAGGCGCCCGGGTATGCTGGCACTGAGTCTTGTGCGGGCTGTCATGAGAATATTGTTTCCGTCTGGAACGGTACACGCCACTCCCAAGCATTCTCATCCCCCATATTTCAACGCGACTGGGTTGCCGAAGGCTCCGATATCACCTGCCTGGAATGCCATACGACTGGATATGACCCAAGCAGTGGGAAATACGCGGAGCCGGGTGTCGGGTGCGAGGCCTGTCATGGGGAATTCCAAACCGGACACCCAGAGACACGCATGCCGGTCACACCTGATGCCGAGCTATGCGCTCGATGCCATGGACAGACCACTGATGAGTGGCGTGCTAGCGTGCACTCTGGTGCTGGGATCGTGTGCGAAGATTGCCACAATCCGCATTCCCAAACCCCCAAAGCTGAAACGGTGACAGCATTGTGCAGCAACTGCCATAAAGATCGAGGGAATTCATTCACCCATGGCACGCATGCCAACGCCGGTTTACAATGCAGCAATTGCCACATGTACACCAGCCCACGAACCAGCAGTCCCATCCTGGGCTTGGTGCCAACCGGACACACCTTCTCGGTTGGCTCGGATGCATGCGTGGGCTGCCACCAGGACACTGTACATACCCGCGATGCCATCATTAAGCTCACAGGCGAATTTGAAGAGCTCAGCCAGGTAGATACCGCAACACTCTCTCAACAGCTTGATGAACAGAAACAATTGGTCGCCACATTGGAAGCACGTTCCTCTGTACGTCTTTATACCGGTCTTGCCCAGGGAGCCATCATTGGCTTGATTACCGGCGGCGCAGCCGCATGGGTGGTTGGTCGTGGGATGAGCGTGGTTGAGGTGACTGACGATGAAGAATAAGAAGACGAAAGTCAAGCTAAATCTCACAAGACGAGATTTCCTCATCGTCGCCGGCGCTGCAGGCGGATCTGTTGTGCTGGCACAGGCACTCACGACCGGTCCTCTTTCTCCCTTCTCAAACCTGAAACAAGGCCAATTGGAAGGCGTTGAAAGCTCGGCCCCACATAAGAATAATACCTATCGCTGGGGGATGGCGATCGACTTGCACAAATGTATTGGATGCGAGTACTGCCTGAGAGCGTGCTCCGCCACCAATGATGTTGAGCCTGAACGACCATGGAATATTGTTGTTGAAGAAAAAACCACTACCGGACTACCCTTTTTCTTCAGCCGCCCATGTCTCCATTGCCAGGAGGCGCCTTGTGTGGAAGTTTGTCCGGTAAAAGCTACCTATCATCGAGAGGACGGCCTGGTAGTAATGGACTACGACCGCTGTATCGGATGCCGGTACTGCGAGGTTGCCTGCCCTTATGATGCACGCGTCTTCAACTGGGAGGCTCGCGTAGATGAAAATCCTTTCATCCCAACTTGGGGGATCGCAGAAGTCGAACGCCGGCCACGAGGCGTAATCGAAAAATGTACTTTCTGCGTCCACCGGATTGATTACGGCTTGGAGCATGGGCTGGTGCCTGGAGTTGATCGGGAAGCCACTCCTGCTTGCGTTAATATCTGCCCGGTGGGTGCGCGTACATTCGGCAATCTCAACGATCCGGATAGCCCGGTATCTATCGTGGTTGCAGACAACCCCACCATCCGCCTGAGAGAAGAGCTGGGTACAGAGCCGAATGTATACTACATTCCTCCTGAGGAAGGGCTATAGAGATGGCAACCATAACACTGGGTCGCAAGCCATATAATTTTTCCATCACATTCCTGATATGGCTTGCTTTAATTGGTATTTTCCTGATCATCGGACTGATTGCGGCAGTGCAGGTCTTTATCCGCGGTCTAGTCATCACCAATATGAGCGATCTGGTTCCATGGGGATTATGGATCACGATCGATCTATCATCCATTGCATTGGGCGCAGGGGCGTTCACACTCTCGGCGGTAGTCTACCTGTTCGGTATTAAGCGCTTCCAGTCGATCGTGCGCCTGGCAGTATTTGTAGGCTTTATCGGCTATACATCTGCCCTGCTAACCCTGATTATGGATATTGGCCGCCCCGATCGCTTTTGGCACCCTTGGGTATATTGGAATGTGCACTCGGTTCTATGGGAAATTACCTGGTGCATCACCATCTATCTTACAATCATGATTGTAGAATTTGCACCTGTGGTATTCGAGTCACGCTTTTTCAGGCGCTGGCCTTGGCTGCTCGATATCGCCCACTTCACTCATAAGCTCGCGCCATTACTAGCTATTTTTGGTTTGTTGGTCTCGCTATTGCACCAATCTTCATTGGGCGCCACTTATGGGATAATAAAATCACGACCGATCTGGTTTAAGCCAACCATGCCGGTTATGTTTATCTTATCGGCAGTCGCCGTGGGGCCTGCGCTCACCATGGCACTGGCTTTCGTCATCGAAGCGATCACCCGCAAAAAGACAGTGCCGCACGATATATTATTCACCATCACCCGCTTCAGTGGTTTAGGTCTGCTGGTGTACGCATACATCAAGCTATGGGACCTGGTGGCGGTAACGTATTATGGTCGAACGCCTGCCGTAAGCACAGCCCTTGCCATGCTCAGCGACCAGACTCCCTATAATTTCGGGTTTTGGTTTGGCGAGATGATCATTGGAATTCTGATCCCCGTGCTGATCTTTTTATTACCCAGGTACAATCGCAAGCCAAGTTACCTGGTAATCGGCGCAGCCTGCGCTGTAATCGGCGTGATATTCAATCGGTGGAACATCACGGTGTCTGGTCTTTTTGTGCCCGTATCCTACTCTCCCGGCACACTATTCCACCTTCCACCTGGAAACTACTTTCCCAGCTTGGTTGAATGGGGGGTTGTTGTAGGGATATTGGGTTATGCACTGCTGATGCTTACCTTGGGCGTCCGATACCTTCCATTATTCTCAAGAGATCAGCCTAACCTCTAGTGGTCGTCTACATTACCTAGCGAGAGGATTCCGGGCGGGTATCACATCCACCGATGTAGTCCTGAGAAAGAATAATTTCAGGGGTTCATCGAGTCCTTTTAATCGTGGGTTTTCATCCCGCCGATGCGCACCATTCATTGATTCGGGTGCGGGTATAATACAGCGAACATATATTTATAAAAAGCAATCCTTCGGGTCTCTGCTTTAGCAAGCAGGTTGCCTTGCCAATAAGGTACTCGTTCCTGGAGAGAACCGCATGGAAAGAACCACGAGCCCACTACTTATAGCACTCTTTTTCGTCCTTCGTTGCCTAGTCCCCTTGCTGGTGATGTTAGCTATCTCTTATCTGTTAAAGCGATTAGGGCTGATCCCCCCCCTTTCCGAACCGCCGAGCGGATGGAATAACAATGAAGAAGCACCCGACGAGAACAACCATACAAATTCTGGGAGTCTGGCACATGGGTAAGTATAAATTGAAGCCTCTCTCACCAGTTTGGGTATTGATCGTGTCTTTTGCGGTCCTGATCGTCTTGACCCCTAATACTTCCGCCAAAGCGGAAGAGACATCCCAATATTGCTTGACGTGTCATGGGAACCCGAACGCCAGTATGACTTTGCCAGATGGGGAGACGCTATCAATCTTTATATCGTCAGAAATGCTCGACAGATCTGTTCATGCCGGGGTTGGCATAGAATGTAGCGCCTGCCATGCAGACATCCAAACTTACCCTCATCCGGAAATTAATTTCCAAAACCGTCGAGAGCTCTCGCGAACTTACTACCTGACGTGCCAAAAATGCCATTCTGTGAACTACGAAAAGACCCTCGACAGCATGCATACCCAGGTGGCTTTGGAGGGCAACTTGGATGCTCCAATCTGTACAGATTGCCACGGCTCTCACGACGTCCAAAAGCCAGATCAGCCACGGTCGCTTATCTCCGAAACCTGCGGGCGATGCCATTCTCAAATATACGCTGAGTACAGGGAGAGTGTCCACGGCGGCGCATTGATCGAGGATAATAACCCAGACGTGCCCGTGTGTACTGACTGCCATGGAGTGCACAATATTCAGGATCCACGCACTGCAGAGTTTCGCGTTGCAGAGCCCGACTTATGCGCTACATGCCACGCTGACGCAGCCTTGATGTCAAAGTATAGCTTGCCCGCAAATGTATATGATCTTTATGAGCTTTCCTGGCACGGTGTGGATGTATCCGTATTCAAATCTCGCTGGCCTACTATCTGGCACAACAGCGCCATCTGTAGCGATTGCCATGGCATCCATAATATCCGCGAGAGCGAAGATCCGATGTCCTTAGTCAGCAGCCAGAATCTATTGAGCACCTGCCAGAAGTGTCACCCAGATGTTGGTCCGAATTGGGTGGGTGCATGGACTGGGCACCATGAGGTGAGCCTGACCAGAACACCGTTTGTTTATTACACTCAGGTGTTCTACAACAGCTTTACACGCTTCGTCTTGTGGTTATCCATCGCATATGTTGCGCTCCAGATCCTACGTTCAAGCGTTGATCGTGTGAGAAGGAGTTTATCCAGATGAGCAATCCAACGCCTCTCACGAAACGCGATGAGAAAAAAGCGCGCACGATAAAGACCTTTCCTCGCTTTTCGGTTTACGAACGCTGGGAGCACTTGATTTTTCTGGCGTGTGTCCTGGTACTTTTACTGACCGGTCTTCCCCAAAAATATCGCACAGCAACATGGAGCCAGCAACTCTTGTCTACACCCGAGAGTGTATTTATGGTGCAGAATATCCACCATATCGCCGCTGTCTTGCTCACCTTGCTCGTCATCGTACATATCGTGTATGCGATCTACCTCTTGAGCCGCCGGCGGTTAGCCGGAAATATGTTGCCTTCACTCCAAGATATCCGCGATGCCTATCAAATGGGTCGATATTTGCTCTTTCTAACCAAAAATAAACCAAAATTTGGAAAATACAACTTCGAGCAAAAATTCACCTACTGGTTCTTGTTCTTTTCTATTGCGATCATGGTGGTAACGGGATTTGTATTGTGGTTCCCAGTGACGTTCACATGGATATTTCCTGGAGGAATTATTCCGGCTGCCAAGCTGGCTCACAGTACAGAGGCGATCGTCACCCTGATTTTTATCGTAATATGGCATGTTTATCACGTGCACATTGAGCGATTGAACCTGAGCATTTTCACAGGGTGGCTAAATGAAGAAGACATGCGTGCCTATCACGCCCTTGAATACGAGCGTCTCACGGGCGAGCCGACGCAACCACACCAGCCAGGAGCTGAACAATAATGCGCCGTCGAAACATCATCATTGCAGGCACCTTCCTGGTGCTCTCGATTGCGATTATTATTGTCGGAACTGGTGCACAGGCAGCTCCAGATATGGACCGTGTTTCCTTGCAAGTCAGCACCACCCCGGAGCCTCTGCTTTCTATCAGCAACGAGGTGTGCCTGAGCTGCCATGGTCAGCCCGGCCCTGTCCTCGAATTAAAGAATGGTGATGTGCTGGATCTGTATGTCTCGCCGGACGAATATAATTCGTCGGTACACGGAGAATCAGGATATGCGTGCGTCCAGTGCCATCGTCAAATCGGAAACTACCCACATCCCCCATTTCAAGCTGAGGATTTGCGCGATGCCTCCCTGCAACTCTACCCGGCTTGCCAGGGTTGCCACCAGCACCAATACGAACTCGCCCAGGATAGTGTGCACACAGCTGCATTGAATTCGGGCATACGTGAAGCTGCTGTATGCACAGATTGCCATTCGGCTCACACGGTTCAGCGACTAAACCACCCCGGTACATTGGATTTATTGCCGGAAACTCGAGCGTGGGTGCCAAGAACCTGCGCCAAATGCCACAGCGCAATTTTTGATCAGTATGCAGAAAGCGTGCATGGCTCAGCACTTCTGGATGAAAGCAACATCGACGTCCCGACTTGTATCGATTGTCATAGTGTCCACAATACCCAGGACCCTACAACTGTTTCATTCCGTCTTCGCTCACCGGATATCTGTGCCAAATGCCACACGGATAAACAGAAAATGGCTAAATATGGCCTATCCACGGACGTCCTCAACACCTATGTAGCGGATTTTCACGGCACAACCGTCATGCTTTTCGAAAAAATGACACCTGATGCGGAGACAAATAAACCAGTGTGCTATGACTGCCACGGGGTCCATGATATCCGCCGCACGGATGATCCCACGAAAGGTCTCCATGTTCGAGAAAACCTGCTCGCCCGTTGCCAGCTTTGCCACCCTAATGCCACAACCAATTTCTCGGCAGCCTGGCTATCACATTACGTCCCATCGCCCGACAAGAATCCTATTGTCTACTACGTGAATCTGTTTTACAAATTTTTTATCCCCACGGTCCTGGGTGGGATGGCCATTTTGGTTGTGTTAGATTTGAATAAACTCATGCGCGGAAAAATCCGAGCAAGAGTCAAACAAGAGCCTCTAGAAGAAGAAACCGATGTCGGAGTAATGGATCCAGATGATTCAGCGACCGACCTGGAATACAGCGATCCCGAGAAAGAAATCCTAGGGGATGTTGATGTTAGCGCCGAGCAAGCGGCAGCCAGCGACCGAGGATCAGAACCCCTAATCATTCCTTTTGAAGAAAATGCAGAGGAATTTCAAGCTCCAGATTCACAAGATGATACTGGGCCTGACGAAGAGGAAACCAGTGGCTGAACACTCTCAGGCATCCTCAGCGGAGGAAGTAACTAGCCAGGTTGTGCGAGTGCAATCTGTCGAACGGTTCTCGCTCAGTCAACGTGTTGAGCATATGGTGATGCTAATTTCCTTCACCATCCTGGCGCTTACAGGTTTACCCCAAAAATACGCCCAATCATTCATCAGCCAGTGGATGATCAGCGCTATGGGTGGGATCGAACCAACTCGGAACATTCATCATATCGCTGCCATCGTATTGATGCTGGTGAGTATTTACCATATTATTGCTGTCCTGTATCGGGTGTACGTGTTGCGCTCTCCCCTCACGATGCTGCCAGTTATTGAAGATTTTAAGCATCTATATGACGATATTCGCTACTATCTGGGAATGCGAAAACACAAAGCATATTACGGTCGCTATAACTACGCAGAAAAAGTGGAATATCTGGCTGTGGTATGGGGAACCGTGATTATGGCTATCACGGGATTCATGATGTGGAACCCAATCGCAACTGCCGCGATGCTTCCCGGTGAGTTGATTCCTGCTTCAAAAGCTGCGCACGGGGGCGAGGCCCTCCTGGCAGTGCTTTCCATCATCTTGTGGCACTTTTACCACGTGCATTTGAAGTCATTCAATAAAAGCATGTTCACAGGCCAATTATCTCGAGCCGAGATGGAGCACGATCATCCTGCTGAACTGGCAATGATCGAAGCTGGACAGTCGGTTAATGGATTGGATGCCCGTCAGATTAAGCGTCGCCAGCGCATTTTTCTTCCTGGAGCGACCATCCTTGGGGTGTCATTACTGGCAAGTGTTTACGGCTTCGTGACTTATGAGCAGAGCGCTATTGAAACCATCCCGCGTGCCAGTTCCGTGGAAGTATTCGTGCCCTTAACACCCACACCTCGACCATCACCCACGCCTCGACCATCTGCGGTGCCGGGAACAGCGGTGATCGGTTCAGACACCTGGGATGGCACTTATGCTGAGCTATTCGATAACCGTTGCTCCAATTGCCATGGTATCACTGCTGTTGGTGGGTTATCGTTAGCGGATTATGCCTCGGCACTGAAGGGTGGAACGAGCGGACCTGGTATCGTGCCTGGTGATCCAAATGCTAGCTCAATTGTGCAAGTGCAGCAAGCTGGGGGACACCCAGTCCAGTTGACCGCGGATGAACTCAATCGTGTAATCGAATGGATCAGGATCGGTGCACCCGAGAATTAACGCACTGTGGCTGAATTCTTTTCCCAAAACCTGATTGCGGTCTTCTTCTTTTACGGCCTGGCTTTTTTCTGCATGGGTCTGGCAATTTACCTGGAGTTGGGTCATTCGTCTGAGATGTATTTTGCCCAAGCCTTGCGACCCTTGAGCTGGTTTGGAATTATCCATGGGAGCCATGAATGGCTCGAAATGTTCTTGATCCTCAAGGCCGGCCAGGGTGGGCAATTTGATCTGGGCATTATCAACACTCTGAGGCTAATCTTTCTGGCAACTTCTTTTTGCATGCTCATCACCTTTGGGGTATGGTTGGTAGCTGTGAATCTGACCACTCGACAGAAACTGGCATTGCTTGGACTGGCTGCCTCGATTTATTTGGTTGGTCTCATATGGCTGCTTTTATCCAACCCAATCTCTCCATCTTCGCTGGCTCAGGCCGATGTTTATACGCGCTACTCATTGGCTATCCCAGGTGCTGTATTGGCATGCTGGGGGTTGTTGCTACAACGTAGGCGGTTTGTTGAGGTGGGGCTTTATAGCTTTGGCAGAGATGTGGTCATTGCAGCCATGGCATTCGCCTTCTATGGAGGTGTTGGCCAGTTATTTGCTTCCCCAACCACTCTCTTCCCATCTGATAAGATTAATTCTGAGGTATTCCTCAATTTTATGGGGTTTCCGATCCAGGTATTTCGAGCGATTATGGCGATGCTTGCAGCCGTGTTTATTATTCGATCACTTCGTGCATTCGAAGCTGAGAACAGACAGCGAATTGAACAGCTCCAGGCAAGCCAACTAGCCGAACAGCGCAATTTGGAGAATTTGCGTGGGGAGTTGTTTCAACGCACTGTGCGCGCCCAAGAGGCAGAACGTCAGCGAATTGCGCGCGAGCTCCACGATGGCATCGGGCAGACCCTGACAGCCTTAGGATTAGGGATTCGCGGCTTGGTGGATAAAATGGAGAAGGATGCACCTCAGGTTACCACACAAGCAAAGCAGCTTCAGGAAATAGCGACCAGTGGGCTCGATGAACTGCGCCATATGGTCAACGGACTTCACCCTCCCCATCTGGACGACTTGGGATTTGTTTCTGCAATACGTGCGCTGGGGCGTGAAGTGAACGAGATGACGGGCTTGAACATAATTATTGAAAACGAGATGCACGGAATCCGGTTATCCCCAGAGGTGCGCGTGGTCTTGTTCCGCATCGTCCAGGAAGCATTAACCAATATTGTACGGCATGCTCATGCCAGCCAAGCGACTATCCGCATCGCATACGAGGAAGACCACATCTCCCTTTCAATACTGGATGATGGGCAAGGATTCGATAGCATGATCGTTAACCAGGATCGTAGGCACCCAAAACTGGGTTTGTTAGGGATGGCAGAGCGCGCTTCATCAATCGGTGGAACTTGTCAGGTGCAGTCTAGCGTCGGGGGAGGCACGCTGGTCCGTGTCCAGGCTCCGCTCTCAATCCACGAGAGCCCTCATGGCTAATATTCGCTTGCTGCTGGTAGACGATCATGAAGTCGTTCGAACTGGATTGCGCATGCTCTTAGAGAGCCAGCAAAAAATGGAGATCGTGGGAGAAGCTAGTAGCGGGTACGAAGCCCTTAAGCTATGTCACGAGCTCGAGCCAGATGTGGTAGTCATGGATCTTACTTTGCCGGATGCCTCGGGTATCGAGATCACCCGCCAGATCAAGCAAGCCCTGCCCCAGGTGAATGTTGTGGCGTTGACAATTCACGAAGAACAGGAATATTTCTTTGAGATGCTCAAAGCCGGTGCGTCGGGTTACATCCCCAAGAGGGCTGCCCCTGAAGATTTGGTGAGCGCCATTCTGGCTGCACACTCAAATGAGGTATACATTTTCCCATCTCTGGCGAAAGTGCTCGTACATGATTTTCTCGATCGCAAAGGCGACGATGCGCAGAAAAACCTCCCAGAAGGGATTACGCCGCGCGAAGGGGAAGTACTTGATTTGTTGGTGCAAGGCTTGACAAACGAAGAGATCGCCAGTCTTCTCACGATCAGCAAGCATACGGTCGCCCGTCACCGCGAGAACATCATGCGCAAATTAAACCTGCACAATCGCAGCGAGCTGGTCAAATATGCCATTCGTAAAGGCCTGATCGAGCCCTGATCTCCAGAAACCAATCACAGATTGGGGTATATACCCTATAAAGATACCTTTTACCGCCTATTGACCAGGCGGCGTTTTTTTTATATGCTTATAGTGGGAAACAAGATAAAAGGAGGTTCACATGAAAAAAGTACAGTTTGCAGCCATGTTTTGGACGCTCCTGATTGCCATCCCCTTCACTGCGCTAGCGCTGATGGCAAGCGCATACATCAGTGACCACCTCATTGCACTCTCAACGAGCCTGGCATTCATCAGTCAAAGTCTGTTGATGGAAAGCAGGGATCTGATCCTTGAAGCGGAAGTAACTGGAATGGTTGCAGGGGTTGTGTTGGTTTTGGCAATTACCTTTGCTACTTACCTTCTCGGTCATAAGGAGCAAATCAACGGGACGACAAAATAACTAGGATATGCTGACCTGACCAGATGGGTTGAATCGACCCTCGCGCGCGTATCCGCTCGGACAATTGCTTACATACCTGGTTGGAGATGGAGGAACTGTTTATACATCCAACCAGGTATTCATATATTATCGTTTGCATTTTGTGGGGGTTTGCACAATTAGACAATTTGTAGTATATTTTACGAATAATTCTACTGGGCAGGAGAGTAAAATGGATCAAAAAACCATCCCCGATATAGTGGTTGGTCGATTGCCGATATACCTGAGAGCGCTACAGCGAATGAACCTGGACGGGAGATTGGTAACCTCCTCCCAGGAATTAAGCGATCGCTTGGGCATCTCTGCGGCTCAGATCCGTAAGGATCTCTCCCAGTTTGGTGAGTTTGGCAAGCAAGGCACAGGCTACAACATTGAATTCTTGGTGAACCAGTTGAGGAAAATCTTGCGCGTGGACCGCGTATGGGAGGTTGCTGTGATTGGCGCAGGGAGTATCGGCAGTGCAGTCGCACGATACCAGGGATTCGCCGACCGCGGGTACAAAGTGACCATGCTCTTCGACAACGACCCTAAAAAGGTCGGCACGCGGGTAGGTTCTTTCGTCATTCAGGACTTTGCCGCAATGGAAAGGGTGATCCGGGATAGGGGTATCAAAGTTGCCATGATCGCTGTCCCTGCCCAAAACGCCCAGGATGTCGCCGATGAGTTAATGAAGGCTGGCGTCCGTGCCATCCTGAACTATGCACCCATCAATGTTAACGTCCTTGAAGGCGTCCACGTCCAGCACACCGACCCGGTAACCCACTTGCAGCGTATGACCTATTACCTGGATTAATCTTTGTCGCTCTTCGAGAATCACAAATGGAGTCCGTTGTCCAACGGACTCCATTTTGGTTTAATACACTCCGAATTATATTGGCGGCAAATTTCGCCGGATAAGCGGGTAGAGGTTGATGCCCCTGGATGCGCCTTCGGCCACGCAAGTAGTTGGGTTATCCACAAGGTAAGCGGGCACACCTAATTGCTTGGTGAAGAGCTTATCGATGCCGCGCAGCAAAGCGCCACCGCCGGTGAGGGCTACGCCACGGTCGATGATATCCGAAACCAGCTCAGGAGGTGTCTTTTCCAGAACACGCCGAGTGGTCTCAATGATGTCATTCAAAGGATCGCTCATGGCTTCGACCACCTCTCCAGTGGTTATCGTGGCAGGCCGGGGCAATCCATTCACCTGGTCCTGTCCCTGGATCTCAAAGCTCTGCTCCTCGTCTTGTGGGACTGCGGCGCCGATTTTTAGCTTTACCTGTTCAGCGGTCAGCTGTCCAATGATCAAGCCATACTTCCTGCGGACATAACTTACGATGGATTCGTCGAGCGCCATGCCACCGGCGCGCATCGTCTCCGCTGAGACGATCCCATACATTGCCAGCACAGCCGCTTGGGTAGCCCCTCCTCCCAGGCACACAATCATATTTCCCGATGGTGTGCTGATTGGCAGATCGACGCCAATGGCTGCCGCCAATGGTTGTTGGATCAGAAATACCTCACGGCTACCAGCTTGGAGTGCCGCCTCATGCACCGCACGACTTTCTACGCTGGTGACACCATACGGGACTGTCACCATCACCGTCGGTCGAAAGAAGCGCACCGGACCGCTCAGGCGCCGCAATAATGCCTGCAGCATGTACTCAGTGACCTCGTAATCAGCGATCACACCATTCTGCATTGGGCGCATCACTTCCATTGATTCTGGCACGCGCCCGAACATATCCTGGGCTTCTTTCCCCCAGGCAACCATTTTCTGTTCCTGAACCACAATCGCGGCTACCGTGGGCTCCTCGAAAACAACGCGCCCTCCTTCGGCAACCCGCATGTTCAGAGTGCCCAGATCGATGCCCAATTCTCTAGAAAAGAGGGCCATTGGTTATGAGGTTTCTCCCTCCCCAGGTTCATAGGGACGCCGCGCACTTGACCTGCGAAAGCGCTGTACGGCTTCCAAGCGCAGGTTTGAGCGACGCAAAGCTGCTTCCATTGCCAGATATGCATCCGTGTCTGGCGGTGGTCCATCTTTCAGATACTCAACTGCGCGCTGGCGGGCTACCTCCGCCCGGGAGATATCAATCTCTTCGACGTTCTCAGCTGCATCTGCAAGAACAGTGATAATATCTGGTTGCACTTCGATCACCCCACCTGCGACGGTAAATATCTCTTCTTGTCCCTGGTAACGCACTTTCAAGATGCCAAATTTCAAGGTAGATAGCAGCGGTGCATGGTTTGGCAGGATGCCCATCTCTCCTGCCACGCCTGGGACTACTACCATGTCAGCTTCTCCCTGGAATACCAGGCGGTCCTGTGAGACAATCTCGCATCGAATTGGCATATACGTCCTCACACACTCCTAGCCGGATGTCTCATTTCAGACGCTCGGCTTTCTCGCGCGCCTCTTCGATAGTCCCAACCATCATAAAGGCCTGTTCGGGCAGATCATCATGCTTGCCATCTAAGATCTCGCGGAAGCCTCTCACAGTCTCTTTGAGAGGCACATAACGACCTTCCAACCCGGTGAACTGAGCCGCAACGAACATCGGTTGAGAGAAGAAACGCTCAATCTTGCGCGCCCGCGAGACGATCAATTTGTCGTCCTCGCTGAGCTCGTCCACTCCCAAAATGGCGATGATGTCTTGCAGGTCTTTGTAGCGCTGCAGCACTCGCTGCACCTCACGGGTCGTTGTGTAATGTTCTTCCCCGACGATAATTGGGTCGAGGATGCGCGATGTCGATGCCAGTGGGTCAACAGCTGGGTAAATGCCCTTCTCAGAGATCGAGCGTTCCAGAGCGATTGTGGCATCCAGATGGGTAAATGTCGCCACCGGGGCTGGGTCGGAATAATCGTCTGCAGGCACATACACCGCCTGCATCGAGGTCACCGAGCCATGCCGGGTGGAGGTAATTCTCTCTTGCAGCTCACCCATCTCAGTCGCCAGCGTGGGCTGATATCCCACCGCCGAGGGCATGCGCCCTAATAATGCTGAAACTTCCGAGCCCGACATGCTGAAGCGAAAGATGTTGTCGATGAAAAGCAGCACGTCCTTACCCTGATCGCGGAAATACTCCGCCATAGAGAGCGCTGTCAGCGCCACACGTAGCCGGACACCCGGAGGCTCGTTCATCTGTCCGAAGACCATCACTGTGTCTTTCATCACCCCGGACTCGTTCATCTCGCGATAGAGCTGTGTGCCTTCGCGAGTGCGCTCGCCCACGCCTGCAAAGACCGAGTTTCCCTGGTGGACGGTGGCAATGGAGCGGATCAGCTCCATAATAATCACTGTCTTACCTACCCCTGCACCACCAAAAATCCCGGTCTTTCCACCTTTTGTAAACGGCGCAATCAAGTCGATGACTTTGAGCCCGGTTTCGAAGACTTCCACCCGCGTGGATTGCTCCGAGAACTCAGGCGCCGGACGGTGGATTGGATAATACTCCCGCGCTGTGGCTGGTCCTAAACCGTCGACCGGCTTGCCAAGCACGTTGAACACCCGTCCCAGCGTTTCAGTACCAACGGGCACCATAATCGGCGCACCTGTACCATAGGCTGGAACGCCTCGCTGTAATCCATCGGTTGCATCCATGGACACACAGCGCACCCAGTTGTTTCCCAGGTGTTTCTCTACCTCTAAAATGAGATCTTCTTTTCCCTCGCGTGGCACCTCGATTGCTTCATAAATCGCAGGCAGGTGCTCCAGAGGAAATTCCACATCCACAACACCACCCAAAATCTGGGCTATACGTCCTTTTGTCATGCTCTTCTCAGCAATTGCCATACTCCCTCCGGGGGTTAACCAGTTGCCTGGGCGAGTGCTTCCGCCCCGCCGGCAATGTCCAGCATCTCATTTGTAATCGCTTGCTGGCGAGTTTTGTTATATTGCAGTTGCAGCGCGCCAGCCAGCTCCTTGGCGCTATCGGTAGCGTTTTTCATGGCGATCATCCGGGCGGCATGTTCGCTTGCTGAAGACTCTAGTATCGCCTGGAACACCTGCAAACCGGTAAATCGCGGCACGATCTCGTCCAGAATTGCCGTCTCTCCTGGCTCATAGATATAAGCCGCTGCCATTGCCCGGCCCTCTTGCCCCAGGGTCATTACGCGCTCTTCATGCGCCTCAATCTCCAGTGGCAATAGCTTCTTGACTGCCGGTGTCTGGCGAGCCATACTGATGAAATCGGTGTACACCAGGTACACTTCATCGCTGTATCCGTTCAGGTATTCTTCCACCGCCAAGCGACCGATGGCGGAGATATCTGCAAAGGATGGCGCTGGCGGCAAGTTGCTGAATTCTGCAATCACATCTTTACGTCGCCGCAGCATCAGGTCACGACCTTTACGACCCACCGTGACGTAGCGCACAGGCACAGGGTAACTGTTAAAGTGATTCAGCACAAAGCGCACAATATTCGTGTTGTAGGCGCCGGCAAGACCACGATCTCCTGTCACAAGGACCACCAGAACGCTTTTGACCTCTTGACGGCTGGTGAGCAAAGGATGCAATGAATCGCGTCCAGGCTGCCCGGCGATGTGCGTGAGCACCTGCCAGGCCTTGGTGGCGTACGGACGCGTGTGCATCACAGCCGCCATCGCTTTGCGCACCTTGCTAGCGCTTACAGCCTGCAAGGCGCGTGTAACCTGAGCGATGTTTTTGATGCTGGCTATGCGAAGACGGACTTCTCTCGTATTTGGCATGCGCTATTGCCAGGTTGAATTGAATGCGTCCAGGGCTGCCCGCAGCTTATCGGTTGTCTCATCCGTGATTCGCTTCTTCTCCGCAATGTCTTTGCCGATCTCTGGATATGATGCTTCCATGAAGCGCAGCATGGAGGTCTCCCACTGGCGCATCTGCTCCAGTGGCACCTTGTCGGTGAAGCCCTGGGTTCCAGCGAAGATGATCATCACCTGGTCTTCCAGTGACATGGGTACATATTGAGGCTGCTTGAGAATCTCTTGGAGATGCTGTCCACGGTTGAGCTGAGCCTGCGTAGATTTATCCAGGTCGGAGCCGAATTGAGCAAACGCCGCCAGCTCGCGGAAGGAAGCCATATCCAGGCGTAAGCGTCCTGCCACCTGCTTCATCGCCTTCGTTTGAGCGTCGCCTCCCACCCGCGAGACGGATATTCCCACGTTCACCGCCGGTCGTATGCCCGCATAGAACAAGTTATTCTCTAGATAAATTTGCCCATCGGTAATTGAGATCACATTGGTGGGGATGTAGGCTGAGACGTCGCCTAATAGGGTCTCAATGATCGGCAGCGCGGTCAATGAGCCGCCTGAACCGCGCAGCTTGACCGCTTTATATCCCTCAGGTTTGTCCATGCCCTGGATAGCCCTCTCGGCGTTGTGCTGCGCTAACGGGCCGTCGTAAACTTCACTATTCGCGCTATCCTTGGCATCCGCCATGACGCCTTCGAAACCCACCGGCACAACCACATATTTGTCTGCCAGGCGTGCAGCCCGTTCGAGCAGGCGAGAGTGCAGATAGAATACATCGCCAGGATACGCCTCACGCCCCGGGGGGCGGCGTAGCAGCAAGGATACCTGCCTGTAAGCCCAAGCGTGCTTTGAAAGGTCATCGTAGACTACGAGCGCATCTCTTCCGGTCTCCATGAATTCCTCGCCCATGGCACAGCCGGTGTATGGGGCGATATATTGCAAGGCTACTGGCTCGTCTGCAGCTGCAACCACCACTGTGGTATAGTCCATCGCCCCGTGCCGCTCTAGCGTAGCTACAGTGCGAGCAACTGCTGCTTTTTTCTGTCCAACCGCAACGTAAATGCAGATCAGGTCCTGACCTTTCTGGTTGATGATTGTATCAATCGCCAGAGCAGTTTTGCCTGTCTGCCGGTCGCCGATGATCAGCTCGCGCTGCCCACGGCCAATAGGGGTCATCGAATCGATGGCTTTCAGCCCAGTTTGTACAGGTGTATCTACATCTTTGCGCTGTACCACCCCAGGTGCAATTCGTTCAATCGGGCGTAAGCGGTCAACCTTGATCGGTCCTTTACCGTCAACCGGCTGGCCGAGCGCATTCACCACCCGTCCGATCAGCCCATTTCCAACAGGAACCGAGGAGATACGCCCGGTCGAGCGTACCAGCATGCCCTCTTCGACCCCAGAGTAGTCGCCCATGATCGTCACACCCACAAGGTCGTGCTCCAAGTTGAAGGCGATTCCCATAACCCCATTGGCGAACTGTACCAACTCCTGGGCGCGCACGTCGCCTAATCCACGCACACGCGCGATGCCGTCACCAGCCTCTACAACCGTGCCGACATCACGTACTTCCAATTCGGGTTTAAACGCTTCAATCTGCTGCTTGAGATCTGCAGTTATCTGGCTGATCAAATCGGACATTGGGCCTCCGCGGGAATTGCCTGAGATATACACACCGCCGCCCGGACGAGTTCAATCCGGGCGCGATTATTTCGCTGAAAGGATGGTTCCCCACATATAAGCTAATTTCATGGGGCTGCTTCCTGGTGCTTAAGCTGGTCAAATGATACCTGAAACGCTCTATCTTGTCCAGTTATTCACAAGAGGGGAAGAATCAAGAACACTGGGCGCGAACGAAGTCCGGAATACCATCGTCAATGACGATATCGCCAAACTCGTTCCGTGGTCTACCCCCCCACTCGACTCTCAACGCATAACTCCTAATTCCAGACACCTACCTCCTTCAATACCCGCAACGCCCGCAGCGTCACCCACTTGCTTGGCTTGCCTTTTACCTCGATATCCGCCCACATCTTGCCATTCGGGCTGTTTTCGAGCTTCCAGCGACCCTGGTCACCCTTTTTATTCATGATCCACTCGATCGCTGGCTGCAGTCGTGAGTCATCACCGTAACCCAAACCTACCAGGTTCGAGACCGTCTCTAGCACATCGCTCCAATAGCTCAGGGGGAAACCCAGCTTGAACCAGTGGGAGCTCACCCGCTCCGTGTACGGATAATCTGCCACAGCGGGATCGTGGCTGAGCAAGAATCTCGCTCCTGCCTCGAGGGCGCGACTGATTTCAGGTGTGCGCCTTTCTGGGGGGACCTCTAACAGACCTCGGATTGTTTTATTGGCTCCCCATCCACACGGCTTATCCAGGTTTACCCAGCAGACGAAATCTTGACCTGCAGCCCCATTAGAAAAATTTGGTGTAGGTTCTTCAACTGTAGCTTTTGCAAGCCATCTGATCGCCGATTGCACGCGCGGGTCGTCAGCATATCCAAGACGTTGGAGCGCGTAGAGCAGGTTGCCGTTCAGGCAATGGAGCGCACCGCTGGGACGTAAATCCTGATACGCTGAGAACGCTCCGATAGTAGCCAGGCTGTTCTCGAGCAAGTTCTCACAACCTTTCCGCACGCGCGGCTCGTCTGGATTGGCGCCAAGCTCAGCCAGGATAATCACCGACCACACGCTGGCCCTGTACTTAGGCGAGTAGCCGCTGCCGGTCTTAACCCAATATCCCGATGGCTCCTGCGCATCCAGAATAACCGGCACAGGACCGGTGTGCATGATTGCTTCGCGCGCTGCCCTGACATCCTTGTCTGACTCGGGCAGTCCGTGCAAATCCTTCAGCGCAAAATACCGCACACCCGGGTTTTGATCATCCTTTTCAAGAAGCCAATCGATTCTATTATGTTCCAGCATGCGGACTATCCTTATCTAATCGCATTATGAGCTCAATCACATTCGATTCATCTGGCGCCTTTTCCCCCTGCATGTGGAACCCGCATTTCTGCAGCACTCGTATGGATGCGATATTATTCTGAGCCACGTAAGCATACAGCGGCCGTGCATTTACGTAATCAAGGAAAATTGAGAGCGCCCGGGTTGCAATGCCTCTGCCCCAGTACTGCTTCCCAAGCCAGTAGCCCACCCCTGGCTGGCCCTCTAGGTCGAAGCAGACTATGTTCCCGGCTATGTGTTGTTCGTATACGATCGTTTTCTTTATGATATTTTCATCGGCGAGGATTCTCCCCCAATGCACCATGAAGGCTTCCCGATCCCGACGCGGGAACTCTGCCATCTGGTTCGCCTCTGGCTCTCGCTGGTGCTCGTAAAGGATTGCCAGATCGCTTACGCTTACATCCCGCAATCGCACATCGTTCGCCAACCCCATCTCCACTTCAATTCACGCAAGGGGATTGATGATCTTCGTAAAACAATTTACCTTATGACAATGCATCAAGGCTATGCGCATTCCTGCCTTTTCTATTCCCTTGCTCATCACGCCTCGCCCTACGCTTCAACTTAGATCATCCCCACTCTCGGGGTCGCGTGGCTTGCTCGACTTGCCCAGCTCGCGCGAGCGCTCGTACGCTGCCCAGATCGCCCGCGAGATCGCTGTCCGCATTCCGGCTTTCTCAAGATAATACAGTGCAGCCGCAGATGTGCCCCCCGGTGAGGTGACCTGGTTGCGCAGCCTGGCTAAATGCACCGAATCTTCATGGTTTCGGTAGAAATCGACTGAACCTCGCACGGTTTGAGCTACTAACTGCTCGGCAATACGGCGAGGGAATCCCAGGTGAACTCCGGCGTCAACCATCGCCTCCATAAACAGGAAAACGTAAGCTGGTCCAGTCCCAGAAAGGGCAGTCGCCATATCCAGGTAGCTTTCCTCATCGACCAAGATCTCATCGCCCAATGCCCGGAGCATCTGGCGAGCCATCTCGCGCTGATCTTCGGACACTTTGCGGGATGCCGTCCACACGGTAATCCCCTCCCCAATTTGCGCCGGCGTATTGGGCATCGAGCGCACCACAACATGATGGCCTAATCCGTGGCTGATCTTCTCTATCGTCGCTCCAGCAATTACTGAGAGCACCAGACTTTCCGGTTTGATACAGCCATGCAAGCCCTGTAATACCATATCCAGACGCTGGGGTTTGACCGTCAGCGCCACAATGTCCGCCCCACAAGCAGCGGCCGAATTATCCGTTGTCGTATGAACCGCATACTTCTCTGCGAGATATGTCAGGCGCTCGGTGGTGGGGCCAGACGTCGTCAGGTTATCTGCCGTTGTTACACCCTGGCGGATCAACCCGGAAATCAAGGCTTCCGCCATAGCCCCGGGTCCGATAAATGCAATGCGTTGGTCTTTAATCAAGGCTACCCCTCTCAGCTAAAGTATTGTAAAGCCAGCCGTAGGCGTATCTCTGTCTCTTGCGGAGTCTCCCGAGGGATCGATTGCAGCGCTGTCTGGGCTTCCACCACGCTGTAACCAAGCGCCGTCAGAGCGCTCAATACCTCCGCGTCCACATCAGAATATGCCGCAACCGGCTCCATCCCAGCAGATACAGGGATGCGGTCTTGCAAGTGGAGCAGGATCTTCTGCGCCGTGCGCTTCCCCACGCCAGGCACGCGAGCGAATACCTCGTCTTGTTCGTGGAAAACTGCCCGGCGGATGGCATCCGGAGCCAGTGTGGAAAGTACCGATAGTGCCAGCTTTGGACCCACCCCGCTTACGCTTAGCAGCAACCCAAAGAAATCCCTGCCTTCGCGGGTCTCAAAACCGTACAGGCTGAGTGAATCCTCACGCACTACTAAATGGGTGTGCAAAAAAACCGCTTCTCCAGGGCGCAGATGGTCGCGCACAAGCGCTGGCACGAATACCTGAACGCCTATCCCGCCGACCTCGATTACTGTATTGTCGGTGAAAATCTCCTGCACCTTGCCACTGATACTAGCGATCATTCTATCCCTAACCGGCTTTTTATCGTAGTGGAGTGCAAATGGCAGATGGCAACTGCAAGCGCATCCGCAGCGTCGTCGGGTTTAGGAATTTGCTCAAGATGCAGGAGCGCGCGCACCATCTCCTGGACCTGTTTTTTTTCTGCGCTTCCGTAGCCCGTCACCGCTTGCTTGACCTCCATCGGGTTATATTCTGCGATTGCTATACCCTGCTCAGCCAGCGCCAGCATGGCGACCCCGCGCGCCTGGCCCACACTCAAGGCTGTGCGCACATTGCGTTGGAAAAACAGTTTCTCCACCGCACCGCTCTCGGGCTGGTGGAGAAGCAGAATCTCTTTCAAACTGCGATACAGTTCCAACAACCGCTCAGGCATACCCTGCTTTGCATCTGTTTGGATGACTCCGAAGTCAACTACTGCGAGGCTGCCATCATCACGCTCTTGTACCAGTCCATAACCGGTAATCGCCGTCCCGGGATCGATGCCGATAATCAGCTCGCACCCCCATATCTAGTGATTATGCGGCCTCCAATTGGGCCATCACCTCATCGGAGATGCTTAACGTCGTATACACGCTCTGCACGTCATCCAGCTCTTCGAGGGATTCGATCACCTTGAACACCTGGATAGATTGCTCCGTCTCGAGATCGACCTCGCTATTAGGGATCATGCGCAGCTCCGCCTCTTCAGGTTGGATACCTGCAGCTACCAACCTGTCGCTGACTTGCTTGAAGGATTCCACTGGGGCAAATATTTCCACAGACTCATCGGAAAAAATAACATCGTCTGCCCCCGCCTCGACCGCAAGCTCGAAGATCGCATCTCGATCTTTGCCTTCCTCAGGGAATGAGAAGTACGCCATGCGGGTGAACTGCCAGGCAACCGAGCCAGCCTCCGCCATGCTCCCACCCGTCCGGTTAAGGATATGTCGGATCTCCGCCACAGCCCGGTTGCGATTATCGGTGACGACAGACATAATCAGGGCAATCCCATGAGGTCCATAGCCCTCATACATCGCCTCTTCAAAGGCATTACCCTCCTTCGATTCCCCCGTACCGCGCTTAATCGCCCGCTCGATATTGTCTTTAGGCATATTTTGGGCGCGTGCCCGGTCAATTGCGTATTGAAGACGAATGTTCGTGGAGGGATCGCCACCGCCCTCACGCGCTGCAATCACAATCTCACGTGCCAGGCGGGTGAATACCTGGCCACGCTTGGCGTCCGCGGCGCCCTTCTTACGCCGGATGGTCGCCCAATGGGAATGTCCAGACATAGAATCTTCTCCTGAGTTTTTTTCAGAAATATCGGGAAATTTCGTGTTTTAGTACCGGAAACGCTCTACTCCAAATCGAGGTCATTATACCATAGCGAGCTCGTCAGACCTGCAACACCGCCTCGCCGTTGATGCGGCTATGCTTCATGTCTAATAGAGCCTTGTTCGCGTCTGCCAGGTCATAGGTCGTAACCGTTGCCCGGATAGGGATCTCTGCAGCCAAGCGTAAAAAATCGACCCCGTCCTGGTAGGTGGCATTCGCGACGCTGCGCAGCGTGCGCTCACCATAGATCAGACGGTAAGGCATTTCCGGGATAGCCGAGGTATGGATAGCATTGATCGCAAGTGTGCCCCCCGGTCGCAGTTTCTCGAGCATAAGTGGAACCAGCCCTCCGGCAGGTGCAAAGATCACCACCCGGTCCAAAAAGGCAGGTAACTGGTCTTCCGCACCACCTACCCAGGCTGCCCCTAGCTCCATCGCATGTAGGCGGTGTTTTTCGGAGCGTGTGAAAACATACACTTTGCATCCCCAATGCAGCGCTACCTGGATGCATAGGTGCGCACTGGCACCAAAACCAACCAGCCCTAGCGTCTCACCGGGCTCCAGATCTGACAATCGCAACGAACGGTACCCTACAATCCCAGCGCAAAGCAGGGGTGCAGCCTGTTCATCGGAAATACTTTCTGGAATCGGCAAAATATAATTCTTTTGCGCCAGCATATATTCAGCATAACCCCCATCCACGTGGAATCCTGTGAAACGGGCGTTTTCG
This sequence comes from uncultured Chloroflexia bacterium, assembly GCA_963714425.1. Classification (GTDB taxonomy): domain Bacteria; phylum Chloroflexota; class Anaerolineae; order Anaerolineales; family UBA4823; genus DATCYX01. The sequence continues at coordinate 166,481 of CAVQOI010000014.1, read as the reverse complement.
CACAGGTTTTCCAATCCCCGCTGGCAGAACTCACAATCGCCACAGGTTGCGTAAAGCCAGGGCACGCCCACCCGATCACCAGGGCTCACGCTTTGCCCCTCCCCTTTCCCTATTGCTTCTACCACGCCTACCACTTGATGCCCGGGTGTGACCGGTAATTTCGGCGGGTGGATCTCCCCTTCAACGGTGTGCAGGTCGGTGTGGCACACGCCACACTGGCGGACGCGAAGCAGGACTTGCCCATCAGCTGGCTGCGGAACAGGCTCTTCAACCATTTTTAACCGCTCGGTCTCAGCAACTCCTGGCTCGAACAGGCGCATGGCTTTCATGATACTTGTACCCATCCATCCCCCCTACTCCTTTCCCATCTGGGAAGTGGGGGATTTATTCCTGAACTGTTTAGTTGAAGCATGAAGAGTCAGCACTTACCCAACACAAATAAAATCTTGACGCTGTCGTTATTCCCCATCACCTCTGATAAATGCCTCAGTCATCTCGCGGGCAACATCGTCACGAAATTGCTTGGGAGGGGTTTTCATGAAGTACGCGGATGGCCCAATGATCGGTCCAGCGATCCCGCGGTCGACTGCAATCTTGGCACAGCGTACCGCATCGATGATAACCCCAGCTGAGTTTGGTGAATCCCAGACCTCAAGCTTTGTCTCGACATTCAATGGTACATCCCCAAATGTTGTGCCTTCCATACGGATGTAGCACCACTTCCGGTCGGTGAGCCAGGGCACATGATCACTCGGTCCAACGTGTACGTCATCGGCAGGCAAGGGATAAGGCAACATGCTGGTAACCGCACCGGTTTTAGATATCTTCTTGGATTCAAGCCGCTCGCGCTCCAGCATATTGAGGAAATCAGTATTCCCGCCAAAATTGAGCTGGTAAGTGCGGTCAACCCGTACACCTCGATCGACGAACAAGCTGGTCAGCACACGGTGCAGGATGGTCGCGCCTACCTGGCTCTTAATATCGTCACCGATCATTGGCAAACCACGATCTTTGAAGCGCTTACACCAATAATCCTGGGAGGCTATGAAGACAGGAATGCCATTTACAAAAGCACATCCTGCGTCTAATACCTGCTCTACATACCACTTGGTCGCCATCTCCGAACCGACCGGTAGGAAATTGACGACCACATCCGTTTGCGTATCCTTCAGTATGCCGACAATATCCGCGGTTGGACCTGGAGCCTTCTTAACAATCTGCGAGAGGTATTTACCAATGCCGTCATGGGTCATCCCACGCGAGACAGGCACATTCAGAAGGGGCACGTCGGTAAATTTATAGGTGTTATTGGGAAAAGCGAAGATCGCCTCGCACAGGTCTTTCCCGACTTTCGTATCGACCACGTCGAAAGCTGCAGTAAATTCAATGTCCCGTATGCGATAGCCACCCAGGTTAGCGTGCATCAGACCGGGCACCTTGTCGTCATCTTGAGCGTTCCGGTAATAGTGCACACCCTGCACCAGGGACGATGCGCAATTACCCACCCCAATGAGGGCTACACGCACTTTGTGATTTTCACTCATTCTTATCTCCTTTAATGCTTTCAGTTTCTATGAAATTTTAATCGATAAATCCAATCCTGGCTAACCTCACATAATCGCGAGGGGATTGAAAACTTGGCTGTGCTATAATGTTTTCGCATCACCCATGCAGCAAACTACGCCTACACGCGTCATCAAGTATGAACGCCTGCTGGAGGTCAGTCGCCTGCTAAACCAGGCAATTGAAATGGAACCATTCCTTCAGGCGATCGTCGATTATGCGCGCGAGCTTACTCTGAGCCAGGCAAGCTCAATCTTCCTATACGAGGAAGAGACGGGTCTCTTGAAGTTTGTCGCTGCGCCTCACTCGCAAAAAGAATCACTTAAGCGCATTCGCGTCCCACTTGAGAGCAGCGTGGCTGGAAAAGCCTATACCGAGGGTCAACCCGTCATTGTCCAGGATGCCCGCAATGAGCCCATAATCTACCGGGAGGTGGATCATGTGTTGGGATTTGAAACAGTCTCCATCCTGGCAGTACCCATCACTTATGGAGACCAACAACTGGGGGTGATGGAATCGGTCAACAAACTTGGTGGCGCCACATATACCGAAGAAGATGTTAACATTCTAGAGACTCTGGCGGCCTACGCTGCGATTGCACTTTTCAATACGGCCGTGTTGGAAGAAGTGCACCTGGCACACCAAAACCTCGAAGAGCTAGAGCGTATGAAGTCAGACTTTATCGCTATCGCCTCTCACGAGCTGCGTACCCCACTGGGATTGATTCTGGGGCATGCCACATTTCTCCAAGAAGCCAATAAAGACAAATCCCTCTCGCAACAGTTCGATGTCATCGTGCGTAGCGCGATCCGCTTGAAAGAGATCATCGAGCAAATGTCGAACCTGAATGCCGAGCCGGTAGTCAAGTCTAATGTGCGTCGCAGGCAGTTGCAGCTTGCAATCCTTATCCGTGAAGTGTGTGCGTCTTTCACCGAAGCGGCCAAACATAAAAATATCTCAATCTCTATAGAGGTACCGTCCACAAACCTGGTTGTACAGGCAGACCCCGAGAAAATCTCCATCGCCTTGGGTAACATAATCGAAAATGCATTAACCTTCACCAACGATAATGGGCATGTCTGGGTGCGAGCTGAGCGCGTATCTGGTCATGTGCGCGTATCGGTCATCGACAACGGGATTGGCATCCCTGCCAAAGATCTGCACCGCGTATTTGATCGATTCTACCAGGTGGAATCGCATGGCACGCGCCGCCATGGAGGCATGGGGTTGGGCTTATCGGTTGCTAAAGTAATGGTTGAGATGCATGGGGGTCAGATCTGGGCAGAGAGCATCGAAGGCAAAGGCAGCAACTTCACTTTCCTGCTGCCTGCCGGCTCGGGATTGATTGTAAGTACTCGAGGCTAATGTACAAAACCCTGGTCAATAGGCAATGCGTTTGTTATAATGCCGTCTGCGATTAAAGTTTCGGGGCGTGGCTCAGCCCGGCTAGAGCGCACGGTTCGGGTCCGTGAGGTCGGCGGTTCAAATCCGCCCGCCCCGACCAGAGAATAAATACGGGAGACGCTGTCTCCCGTATTTATTTCTAATTTCCTTGAGATTGGTTGACAAGCGTATAAACGCCTCTATAATAGAGATATTGAACACCCACTTGATTTTCGAGGGAGGCAGTGATGGCGAAGAAAAATAAAGATGGCAAAGAGATAACCAAGCCCAACAACAAGGGCGAAGTTACGGCAAAAGCGCCAGCAAAAACACGCCCACCCACTTCCAAGAAAAAAGATGACGGGAAAAACCCCATTTCGGCAGAAGCAGTCGAAACTCCCATCAAAAAACTGAGTAACAAAGTGTACTTGAAAGAACTGCGCAACTTGCAAGTCGAGCTGGTCAAGCTACAAGAATGGATAAAGTTCAAGGGCTTGAAAGTAGTCGTCATCTTCGAAGGGCGGGATGCCGCCGGCAAGGGTGGCGTGATCAAGCGCATCACCGAGCGCCTAAACCCGCGCTTTGCACGCGTGGTCGCACTGCCGTCCCCCACTGAACGCGAGAAAACCCAATGGTACTTCCAGCGCTATGTTGCCCACCTGCCTGCTGCGGGAGAGATGGTGCTGATGGATCGATCCTGGTACAACCGGGCCGGTGTGGAGCGCGTTATGGGATTCTGCAATGACGAAGAGTACCGCGAGTTTCTACGCTCTTGTCCTGAGTTCGAGCGCATGCTCATCCGCTCAGGTGTTATCGTCATTAAATATTGGTTCTCGGTATCCGATGAGGAACAAGAACGGCGTTTTCAAGCGCGAATCGACGATCCCACCAAGCGCTGGAAGCTCAGCCCCATGGATCTCGCATCCCGCACGCACTGGATTGAGTACTCAATCGCCAAAGATGAGATGTTTAAATATACAGATCTAAAGCTGGCTCCTTGGTATGTCGTTAATTCCGACAACAAGAAGCGCGCCCGGCTGAACTGCATCAGCCATCTGCTCAGCCTGATGCCCTACGACGACCTGACACCCCAACCGATCAACTTACCTGAGCGAAATGAGGACAGGACGGGATACGTACGACCCCCGATTACTGACCAGACATTCGTACCAGAAGTATATTGATCCCAAACAATAAAATCCATATCCGAGAAGCGGGGGCAAGTGACGCCGCTGATGTCGCACGCCTTGTCAAAGAGTTAGCCGTCGAAGACGGTTTCGAGAGCCCGATTGACGAGAGCTTTGCCCACAACTATCTCGCGCACCCCAATAATCGTGCATTGCTGGCGGAAAAAGACGGGAGATGCGTTGGGCTCTTATCTTATCTGTTGCGGAATGATCTTTACCACGCCGGAGAGACCGGATACATCACTGAGCTGGTCGTATCTAGAGATTATCGGGGTCAAGGGATAGGGAGCAGGCTGCTGGAGGAGCTCCTGCACCGGCTGGAAACCAGGGGGACGATTGAGGTATCGGTTACAACCATGCCAGATAACGAGAGAGCCATCCGTTTTTACAAGCGGCACGGATTAGTCGACGAGGCAATATTTCTCGAAAAGCACTTGCGATAACTGTATGGCTATTGCCATGTCAGGATGCGTAGTCCATAATCATAATCGGCGAGGAAGATGTACCCATTGGCTACATCCACATCCCTGATTCTACCGATACCCCCTTGATATTGTGTAATTCCCGTTGGTAATACGATATTCGATGCGTCTACAACCGATAATCCGGTAGACCAGTCGGCAATATATACCAAGGTCCCCACCACCCTCAAGCTGCGTGACCATCCGGGTGTGTCGAAGCCCCCCACACGGATAGGTGCGCTCGGGTTGGTGATATCGAAGATGTGCAAACCATTTCCCCCATCAGCTACGTACGCATAAGCTCCGCTAATCTGGATACCATAAGCGTCGGACGTGTCATAAATCGCTGATATGGTTGGTAAAGATGGGTTCTGAACGTCCACGACTACCATTCCTGTGTAGTAATTCGCCAGAAATGCATAACTATCGACAACAGCCACGCTCAAGGTTTCTGATCCCGGAATGATAAAGCCTACTTCAACCGGGCTGGTGGGGTTTGCGACGTTGAAAATGCGTAGTCCTCCGAAGCGGTCTGCCAGATAAGCGTAATCGCCGGAGACGGTGACATCGAATGCCATTCCGGGTGTACTGTGAGCACCAACCTGGACCGGAGATGCTGGACTGGAGACATCCACGATACGCAATCCAGCGCGTATATCGGCAATATATGCATAAGGTCCTTGAACATCAACCCCGTAAGCACGCACCGGAAAAGGCAATGTTCCACGCAAGACTGGCTGTGATGGGTTTGAGACGTCATATATTTGTAGACCACCCATTACGCTTGCAAGATAAACAAGATCACCAACAACCTTGATGTCGTAAGGCGATCCCGTGGAATCGTAAAACCCAATCTCCACCAGTGCTGTTCCTGGAGAACCCGGCGTAGCCGTGTTCGTCGGTGTCGAGGAAGGCTGTGGTTCCCCCGTCGAGGTTGGTGTCGATGTTTGCGTGAGTAAGCTGGTCGCAGTCAATGTGGGAGTCTGGGTCAGCGTGGCGGTTGGACTGCTTGTGGCAGTGTTGGGATGGGTTGGGGTTGGGGTTGGGATTGCGGTGGCGGTTGACGTCGGCGTCGATGTGTGCGTAGGTGTATGTGTAGGCAGCGAAGTCGACGTTAATGTAGACGTTAGAGCTGGTTGGTTTGTAGCTGTCGAAGTCGGAGTATTTGTGACAGGTTGGCTTCCCGTTGCGGTTGGAGAACTTGTGGCGCTTTGGTTAATGGTTGGGGTTAGGGTTGCGGTGGCGGTTGACGTCGGCGTCAATGTTTGAGTAGGCGTCTGAGTAGGCAGCTGTGTTTCGGTCCCTGTAGGTGTGGGATCACCACTTCCACCAAAGGCTCCAGAGATCACCCAGTTGGCCGATGACATACCTCCCAGCAGGGAGCCGGTGTTGTCAAAGTTGCTATCATCACTCAATACCGTCCCTTCACCATCCGACATACGATAGTATGCTGTCAGATCACCCCACAATGGGTGGATCTCCGTATAAACAGAATTCATTAATGAGCTAATATCACTTTGCGTCAAGGCTATATTCCAGAAACCAACTTCATCGAATTGACCTTCAAAGTAAAGGGGGCTAGCCGATCGACCAGAGCCACCCAGGTAGAGATTTCCATCAATCACACCAGATGGGAGATATGTATCCCCACTGGCGACACTCCCGACCAGGATGCCATTCTTGTAAAGGCTTAGAACATCGTTGTTGTGCACTAACGCCAGATGGAACCATTCACCCAGAGCATAGGAGGTTCCAACTGCATTAAAACCGATACCATCCGAATTCCAGCCCCAAATAGCATCCTGCCCGTTGAACATCGCTCGTTGCAGGCCAAAAAGTCGCGGGCGATCCGTCCCTACAAGCATCTCTCCTGAAGGGGGTGTCGTATCAGGCGGGCTGCCCCCAGTGACAAACACCCAAAGAGTGATTGACTTCGTCGAGGTCCAGTTTCCATTGCCGAGGACTGTGCCAGTATCACCTAAATAGACATAATCATTATTACCATCAAAGAGTAATGCGTAGCCCGGATCGTCTGCCAGGGCAGACGACAACAATAGGCTGAGTGCAATGAAAACCACGAATGCCGCCGATATTACTTGCCGCGTTTTATTTGTCTTCCTTTTATTTGGAATATACTTTCTCAATATCTTTGCGAACCGCCTCTTCTCCCCCAAAAATTACTAATTGAATCGCCTCAAACTAATCTAGTCCCTTGCGGGCATGGCGACTCCATCAAATGACATTTGTAATAACAAAGTGATTGATGCTGATTGGGCGACACCAGTGGAATCATTATATCCCATTTTATTAATGGCTATTACGAGGCATAGATAAGCCTATACTGCAAGACGATCGCAGAGTAGAATGTGGGATATGAGCCTTATTCGTTTTGATCCTTCTGACCAGCAGAAATTTTGGACAGACCTGCGCCAAATCCCGGGGTACCCAAATGATGAGGAGATCCCGCTCCGATCGATTGTGATCGAATCAGGCGCGATTTACCGCCTACCGGAAATCCTTACCTCGCTGGTTGGAGAAAGAGAGCGAGATGTACTCGTCGTGATGGACCCTACTCCCATGCGCCGAGGTCCCGCAGAACTTAAGCTTCTCGCCGTTCAGATTTTACAAGCCGGCGAGTGGGAACCTCATCCTCTCGTTCTCCTACCTGACTCAAGTGGACAGGTTCACACAGATATGACCCACATCGAAGGGGTCATGCGCCGGTTAAAATCCGGCGTACCGGTCATCTCAATTGGTTCGGGCGTCGTGACCGACATTACTAAGCACGCCTGCCATTTATTTGAAAATGAGAGAGGCGTCCATATCCCCTATGTAGTCTTCCAAACTGCGAACAGCGTTATTGCCTATACCTCGAATTTCGCTCCCGTTTTTATCGATGGAATCAGACGCACGTTTCCATCTCGCTATCCGGATATCATCGTAAGTGATCTCGAGACCTTGTGTGATTCACCTCACGTAATGACAACCGCCGGGGTTGGTGACCTGCTGGCAACTTTTGTCTGTCTGGCTGACTGGCGTCTGGCTGAAATGCTGGGGATGGACTCTACGAGTGAATTTGCGTACACCCTTTTGAGTGGATTGGACCAGACCATGGTAGCGTATGCTGATGAAATTCGCCAGGGCACCCAAAATGGTGCTGCGGCTTTGGCAAAGCTAATCCATTTGGGAGGGCTGGCGATGTCTTTGACCCACAGCACAGCGCCGCTCTCTGGCTACGAGCATATGATGGCACACACGCTAGACATGCTCAACCAAAGTGGTGGGAATCCGTTGGGGTTTCACGGCAACCTTGTGGCTCTGGCGACGGTGTTGAGCAGCAAAGCATACGGGATATTCCTCGACGCATTCGTGCCTGACGAATCCAATTTCGAGACTTCCTACCTCGACAGCGAGAGGATGCAAGCACCCATACTGGATCTCTTCACCCAAGTGGATAAAAGCGGAAGGATTGGAGCACTATGCTGGTCTGACTACCGAATAAAGTTAGAACAGTGGTCACAACAAAAGGAAAAGCATACCGATTTCCTCAAGAATTGGCAAAAAATTCACAAGGAGCTGAAGTCCCTGGTTCAGCCAGCAGAATACGTTTTGGATATTTTGCGTGCAGTGGATGCCCCCCTTCGTTTTGACGACCTCACGCCCCCAATTACCGAGGATGTCGCTCGCTTTGCATTCTTCAATGCCCCCTTCACACGTCGCCGATTCACTCTTGGTGACCTATTTATTTTTCTAAAATGGGATCGCCAGGCCTTGTGGGAAAAGATCTGGTCACAGTTCACCGAGTGAATAGTTATATTTAGAACTCACTAGACAACTTTTTCCACTTCGTCCATCTTCAAGCTGATCACCTGGCTGGATGAATCGCGACCCATTGTCACCCCATACAGCACATCGGCAACCTGGACAGTATTGCGGTTGTGGGTTACGAGAATGAATTGCGTATCCTGGCTTAGCTCGCGGAGTAACTCGCGAAACCGGCCGATATTGGCTTCATCAAGCATGGCGTCCACTTCATCCAGCAGGCAGAACGGTGTGGGGGATACCTTGAGCAGGGAAAAGATCAGTGCAGTGGCAGTTAAACTGCGCTCTCCGCCTGAAAGCAATGACAAGCCCTGCATACGCTTTCCCGGCAGGCGCGCTTCGATATCAATGCCTGTGCTGGTCATGTCCTCTGGATTGGTCAGCAACAACTTCGCTGCGCCGCCACCGAACAACCGGCTGAACAATGTGCTGAACTCCTCTGCAACCGCATCGTACGTCCGGCGGAGCTCACGCTGCATCAGCTCATCCAACTCTGCAATTACCTTACGGACATCTTCCTCAGCTTTTCTCAGATCACCTACCTGTTCTGTCAAGAATCCGAAACGCTGTTTGACCTCTTCATATTCAGATTGCGCTTCAGGGTTTACTGGACCTATTCTGCGCATTTGGGCGCGCAGCCGGCGCATATTCTCTTCAAGATCAGGCGATATCTGTTTTACACGCGGGAGCTGTTCCACCATTCCCTCGAGAGGCAGCGGTGTCGGGCCGGAGATCTCCTCAGCGTATTCAAAGGCAACCAAGCCAAAATCATCCTCAATTCGCCGCTTCCACGTCTCCACCGCCTCCTCCCGGCGTGCTTGGGCGATGCGAGCTTGTGCGTGGTGGTGCTCCGCGATACTCAATCCTTGACGTGCATCCGACTCCTGTAACTGCACATCTTCTTGCTGCTTTTCCAGCTCTTGCAGCTCTGCCTCGGCTGGCTCGATCAACAGCCTGACCGACTCAATTTCAGCGCTCACCTGCACTTCTGTCTGTTGCCGGTTAGTCTTCTCAGCATCTAAACTCTCAATGGCTTTCCGAACCTCATCCAAGCGTGCATGCAACTCATTGATCGTCTGTTCAGTGCGCTCCATCGCAGAAATGCGCTCAGTACTGCGCGCCCGCGCATCTTGCAGCGCCTGCTCTGCCACGGCAACCCGGGTACTCCAATAAGCGCTTTGAGACTGGAATTCGTCCATGCTGAGTGTGAGTAATTGATGCTCCGTGGCTTGTACCTGTGAACGTGCCTCGATGATCTTTTCCTCGAGCTGTTGCAACTCACTCGTGATTTTAGAGGCTTCGGCATCAGCCACCTGGCTCTCTCTGTCCAATCGTTCTGTTCGATCTGTATGCCAGCTTATCTGACGTTGAAGATTTTCAATGCTCATCTCGTGCTGTTGAGCGACTGTATAGGCAGTCTGCTCTGAAGATTGAGCTTTCTGAAGCTCACCGGTCAAGTGCTGCTCGTCAGCCTGAGCAGCCCGAACTGCCTCATCTGCTTGAGACAATTTCTCAGAGAAAATCAAGAGCTGTTGCTCAATTGATTCAATTTGGGCTTCCAATGATTTCCGCTGGCGAGGACGAACTAATGCAGCCTGGGCGGCTTCTCCGCCAGCAAGAACCGGCCCGCTGGCGTGAAACACTTCCCCTTTCAATGTTACCGCGCGCATTCCTTCTGTTAGATTAATTTCGCTCAAGATGCGTCTTGCGGATGCTCGATCTTGCACAACAAGCGTACGCCCAAGGAGCAATTCCACCACTGGCACAATTTCTCGAGGGGCTTTAACAAGCTGTGATGCCACCCCAATCAGATCTTCGCGTTGATTGATCTGGGTAATGTCGGCGAGAGGTGTGATTGCCTGTAAAGGCAACAGTGCACCACGCGCAGTCTCTTGTTCCAGGACTGCAAGCCCTTCATCAATACCGTCGGATTGGTCAACAACCAGGGCATCCAAATACTCGCCTAATGCGGCGGCGATTGCAGGCTCCAGTTCTGCAGGTACCTCAAGAAAGCTACCCAATGCACCGCGAGCCCCTTTTAAGCGGGACTCTCGAGCAGCTTTGAGCAGCGCCTGTGCGCCACGCGCAAATCCACTGAGCGCGTTCTCTGCTTGTCCCAAGACATCCAGCTGAGTTTTTGAGCGCGCCAATGAAGCCATGGCTGCATGCTGGTCTTCAAGCAGCTTGTTCCGGAAAGCTTCTACGTCTCCCCGGCTCTTTCGCGCATTTTGAAGCGATTGAGCAGCTTGCTCACTGGTGTCTTTTGCGTGACCAAGAGTAGACTTCGCATTACTTAGTTGATCTTGCGATTCCATTAGCTGCGCGCTGTATCGCTCCAGGGTACTGCGTGTATCATTAAGCTCAGACTTGAGGCGTTCTACAACTAATTCCTTTTCTGCCAGCCGCGCCTGGCTCTCCCCCTTCTGATTATTGAGCTTAGAACTGACTTTTAGGGCAGCCTGGTGAGCAGCTTCAGCTTTCATTCGCTCTTCCTGGCGAGAACTTAATGCCAGAGATGATTCTTTTGCTTGCGTTTGCGCCTCTTCAAGCTCTTGTTCCAGGCGTACTCCCTCATTGTTGGCTTCCTGCACTCGCTCCTGGTGCAAATCCAACTCTACTTCCAGTCGGTTTAATTCCACCTTTGCAGTCTGTTTTCCCTCCAACAATGCTCGCTGGCGCTCAGCATCCACCGCACGCTGCGTGCTTAGCTCCTCCCGGCGGGCGTGTAACCCAGATAGCTGCCGGTGCCAGTCGCTCAGGCGTGAGCGCACGTCTACCAGGCGGAGGCGACCTTTAGAAATTTCTTGATCCATTTGCCCGAAGGCTTTACGCACACGCTCCAGGCTGATCTCCTCCTTGCGGGAAGCCTGGCGCGCTTCGGCAAGTTCGCGTTGTGCCTGCTGCCAGTGATACCCATACCATTCTCGCAACAGGAGTCGCAAATCTGCACGTACCTGATCGTACTCGCGCGCCCGCCTCGCTTGCCGCTCAAGGCTGCCCAGGCGTGGCTGCAACTCAGCCAGGATATCCTGAACGCGCTCCAGATTCCGCTGGGTGGTTTCAAGCCGCCGAATGGCTTCCTCCCTGCGGCTACGGAACAATCCAATCCCTGCAGCTTCCTCAAACAGGCGGCGACGCTCTTCTGCCTTTAAGGAGAGGGCTGCATCCACAACACCCTGACCGATGATCGTATAAGTACGCTCAGCGAGTCCAGATTGAGCCAACAACTCAGTGACATCTTTGAGGCGCACTCGCTGCCCATTGACCAGGTATTCATTCTGGCCATCTCGATAAGCCCGTCGCGTAATCGCCACCTCACTGAACTCGATAGGTAACCAGCCTTCTACATTGTCAAAAGTTACCGTGGCGGAGGCCATACCTGCCCGCGGGCGCGCCTCCGATCCAGCAAAAATCATATCTTCGGTCTTTTTCCCGCGCAGCAAGCTGTAGGATTGCTCGCCCAGTACCCAACGCAGGCTGTCGGCTACGTTTGATTTTCCGGAGCCATTCGGACCCACGATAGCGGTAATCATGCCAGCGAATTCAAAGATTGTCTGGCTAGCGAAGGTCTTGTAACCATGCATTTCGAGGGATTTTAGTCGCATTATTGCCTTCAATCCACCAGGATCCCTAAGCTTACCAACGCCTCTCGCGCTGCGGATTTCGCCGCCGCTTGCTTGCTTTGTCCCCAACCCCGTCCTTTAACTTCGCTATTGACCACGACTTCAACCTCGAAGATTTTGGCATGATCCGGTCCATCTGCAGTAACCGTTCGGTAAATTGGATGGTCCAAACCCTGAGCTTGGATCCACTCCTGCAGCAGACTCTTTGGATCCTGCGCCTTACGGGCTATGATGATCTGGTTCGCAGCACTGACGAGCAATGGCTCCATGAATTTTGCCACAGCAGGGATACCATTGCTCAAGTATATCCCTCCTACAATGGCTTCAAAGGTGCCGCATAATAGGGCTGGACGTTCTCTCCCACCACCGTCCGCCTCGCCTTTTCCAAGCCGCATCGCGCAACCCAGGCCCAACAAACGAGCAAAGTCAGCCAGCTGCTCGGTTCGCACAAGGGCAGATCGCAAACGGGTAAGCTCACCTTCCTTCATCTCTGGGAAATGGTTGTATAACCACGCCCCCACGAGGAAATCGAGCACAGCATCACCCAGAAATTCCAAGCGCTCGTTATCTTCGAGTACTTCCGGGTGCTCGTTGGCATAGGAGCGATGTGTCAGTGCGCGTGCCAGCAAGCCGTTTTCGGTATTTTGCAATTTTAGCCGAGTTGCAAGTTCTTCTGGCGTCTCAAGACGCATGGATCCCTGAGCTGCTTCCATGAAAATTCTCCCAGAACTCAGGGAGCGTCAGACGTCCCACCTCGTGTCGAACGTCTGGCGTTCCATCAGTTCCTCAATTATGTTCGTTGAAAATTTCTCTTACGATAAGAATGAGCAAGGCACCTTCCAACCTGTGACGATCCTTCATTTACACAGTTTTTTCCGATCAACGATATTTTTTAATCACCAACACTGCATTATGCCCTCCAAATCCAAACGCATTGCTTAGGGCAATATCTACTGAGATTTCGCGCGCTTGATTGGGCACATAATCCAGGTCGCATTCCGGGTCCGGAGTCTGGTAATGGATGGTGGGTGGAATCAAATCCTCACCGACAGCTTTCACGCAGAACAAAGCCTCGAGAGCACCAGTAGCTCCCATCATATGACCCGTCATCGATTTGGTTGAAGAGATAGGGATATTATACGCTATATCTCCGAAGGCTGCCTTGATGGCGCGCGTCTCGGAAATATCGTTCAGTGGAGTAGCAGTTCCGTGCGCATTGATATAGCTGACCTGGTCTGGATTTACACTCGCGGATTGCATCGCCATGTGCATTGCCATTGCGCCGCCTGATCCATCTTCCGCAGGAGCGGTAATATGAAAAGCATCAGCTGTGGATGCATAGCCAGCAAGCTCCGCCAAAATGACAGCTCCCCGCTCTCGAGCGTGCTGCTCGGTCTCAAGCACGAGGATTGCAGCGCCTTCACCCATCACAAGTCCATCCCGATCGGCGTCGAATGGCTGGGGTGTCATCGAGAAATCTTCAGAGCGTCGAGACATGGCACCAAGACGGTCGAAAGATGCCACACCAATTGGGGTGATTGTCGCCTCACCAGCTCCTGCCAGGGCCGCATCAATCACCCCAGCGCGCAACAGCATCCAGGCTGTACCGATGCCATCTGCTCCCGAAGCGCACGCAGACGCCACAGAAAAACATGGTCCTTTGATCCCATAATCAATAGCAAGCATCCCAGCCGCACCGTTGGACATCAACATGGGGATTAAAAATGGGCTGATCCGGCGCGGTCCATCATCCTTGATGATCAATATTCCGTCCTGTAATGTCTTCAAGCCACCTATTGCCGATGACACCAGCACTCCCACCCGCCCGGCATTTGCCGCAGTGATCTCTAATCCTGCCTGTCGCATCGATTCTTGTGCTGCAGCTGCAGCTAATTGGACAAAACGGTCACGCCGACGAGCTTCGCGCGCATCCATGTACATCTCTGGTTGAAAATCCTTCACTTCACAAGCGATCTTGACAAGATAATCGTGGGTGTCAAAGAGAGTAATCCGTCCCACCCCTGAAACACCGTTAACCGCATTCTTCCAAGATTCTTCAGCAGTTAGGCCTAACGGGGATACAGCACCCAGGCCTGTTATGACAACACGTTCGGACATGCTCGCCTCCTACCGGATCACAACCAATAACAAGATAATAATCATGTTTTCGTCCATTTTAATCCAGAACCAGTGAGCACGGCAACCACGGGTTTGGGGAGATCACCTGCTACCTGTTCAATTGCTGCCCAGACAACCGCTGAGGTGGGCTCCACATAAAATCCCAGATGCGCGAGCGTTTCCTGGCCTTTGAGGATTTCATCATCATCGACCGCCAGGAGCATCCCCTGGTTGTCGGAGAGCATTTTTATGACTGCATCGCCTCGTAAGGGATGGTTGACGCGGATGCCCTCTGCAATTGTCTGACCCTCCGCCGACCAAGAAAGCCCAGTAGGACCATAGCTGTACAATGCCCAGAGGGGAGCGCAGGCGCGCGCCTGCACTCCTACCAGCACAGGCACCTTTTTAATCAGACCAGCATGTTGCATGGCTTCGAAACCCCTCCCCAACCCAAGTAGAAAGCCTCCCTGCCCGACGGGGACAACCAGGGCGCCCGGTGCAGATCCCAGTTGTTCGACGATTTCGAAAGCAGCCGTGGCATAACCGGGAAGAATAAATGGGAGATATGCATGGCTGGCATAGGCGATACCTTTATCTGCCTGCGCGCGCACGGCCTCGGAGGCGTTGGAACGGGGTCCCAAGATGCGTACCACTTCTGCTCCATAGGCTTCGATCTGCTGGCGTTTTGGCCCCGATGCTGAATCAGGGATGAATACACGCCCATTTATCCTGGCGCGTGCAGCATATGCAGCAAAGGAAGCCCCAGCATTGCCGGAAGAATCCTCAATGGCTGTATCCACGTTTCGTGAGCAAATAAAAGCTCATCAAGGGGGCAAAGCCACGATCTTTAAAAGAGCCAGACGGATTGAGGTACTCGCACTTGAACGCCAGGTTGCCCGCCCAAACCAGCGGCGTATTCCCCTCTCCCAACGTTATGACTGGCGCCTTCTCAGGAAGAGAAAGACAGTGGCGATACCGCCAGATCCCAGGCTGCCCAGGTTCAGTCTTGGCTGGATCGAATTCAATCGGTCCAGCAAAATCAAACAATCCGCCGCACCGGGGGCAGCGGTATGGCAACCCTTCATCCGGGTATGGTTGGCGGCAATTTGTGCATTCTATGCTGTTCATTTACGATTCGATGAAATGTACCCCTGGCTTATTCGCCGCGATCGGGGAGGTACTCTCCTTCAACCCAGGTCTCCCCTTGCGGACCGACCTCTTTTTTCCATACAGGAACAATCTCTTTCAACCTGTCAATACCGTATCGAGCTGCTTCGAAGACCCCCGTATCTCGGTGAGCCGCGGTGCAGGCGATAAGAACTGTTGGGGTTGCCGGATGCAGCTGACCAATCCGTTGCACAATGGCGATCCCCTCTACTTCTTGCCAGCGCTGGCGGATTTCGTCAGCCACTTGTGCCATTTTTGCCTCTGCCATTGGCTTATATGCTTCATATTCCAGATATATAGTCTCGTGGGGATCTCCTCGGTTGGTGACGCCACGTACCATTCCCGTAAAAATACAGGCTGCACCAGTCGTCTGCAAAGTGATTCGAGCCAATAAGGCGTCTAAATCGAGCTCATCCTCCGTAATTGCGAAAATTGTAACCGCCTCCCTCCCACCACTCACCGGTGGGAAAAAAGCTACCTCTGCGTCAGCCGGAATTGGGTCGTCTTCAAAGGCAAATTCCCGGTTAATGGATGCCAATGCAGAAGCCAGCAAGGGAGCCATGGCGGGGAAGCGAAGAGATATCTTTTGCTTGAGCTCTGCAATCGTTGCGCTCTCTTGCAGTACGAGCGAAGTCTCTCGAACTCCAGCTTTGTCTTTCAAAGTGGCGAAGAACAATATCTTGATCTCATTCATGTCTGATAACGACTTGACGACAGAAAATATCGGATTCCCAAAGCTTTCACCGGTTGATAATATCCCCACTGACCCCACCATACTTCTCAACGAGGCGGATATTTTGAATGCGCATGGTTTTCTCAACAGCTTTCGCCATATCATAAATTGTGAGCGCTGCAACAGATACGGCTGTCAGCGCTTCCATCTCTACCCCCGTTTTACCTTCCGTTTTAGCTGTAGCGGAAATGCGCACGCCAGGAAGCGCATCATCCAGCTCGATCTCCACCAGCACGCGGGAGAGGGGCAGCGGATGGCACAGTGGAATCAATTCAGATGTGCGCTTGGCGGCCATGACTCCTGCTACTTGAGCCACCGTAAGAACATCCCCCTTCTTGATGGCGCCCTCTCGGATCAGACCTAATGTCTCTAGGCGCATGATTACCTCGCCTTGAGCGATTGCGACTCTCTCGGTTACTGGCTTATGGCTTACATCCACCATGCGCGCTTGTCCGCTATCATCTATGTGGGAAAGTGGAGGTGACATGGGGGAATTATATCGTATCTGCATGTATAATATTCTTCGATGAATAACATCTTCACAAAGTGGAAAGATGGGCTAGCGAAAACCAGCAAAGCTACGTTCGGGCAGATCGCTGCAATTCTTGGAACAAGCGAGATCACAGACGAGACATTCGAAGAATTGGAAGCCATGATGATTCAGGCGGATTTGGGGGTGGACACTAGCGAGGAAATCCTTGCTGCTCTCTGGGAACGGGAACGCAACGAAGGTCTGACACGTGCTGATGAGCTGCGATTAGCTTTTACGCAAGAATTGAATCAGCGGTTGCTAGCACCGCCTCTGATTACGCTCACTCAAAAACCGATGGTCATCCTGATCGTTGGCGTGAACGGGTCGGGAAAAACCACTACAATTGCCAAACTGGGGAAACGGTTTCAGGACGAGGGAAAAAGCGTGATCCTCGGTGCAGCAGATACTTATCGTGCTGCCGCTGTAGACCAGCTCCAGATTTGGGCAGAACGACTCGGTTTACCTATTATTACAGGCCAGATGGGCGGAGATGCCGGGGCGGTAGCGTTCGACTCTGTTCAGGCCGCGATGTCTCGCAAGGCAGACATGGTTTTGATAGATACTGCCGGTAGGCTGCATACTCGCTTTAATTTGATGGAAGAGCTTAAGAAAGTTCACCGGGTGGTAGGCAAGGCGATGCCCGGCGCTCCGCACGCTGTGTGGTTAGTAATGGACGCCACGACGGGTCAGAACGCAATCCAACAAGCGCGTGCCTTTAAAGATGCTGTCCAGGTGACGGGGGTGATCCTCGCCAAGTTGGATACCTCCGCACGAGGAGGCATGGCATTCGCAATCCAACGCGAGCTTGGATTGCCGATCCTGTTCGCTGGCCTCGGAGAAAAACCATCCGATCTCGAGCCTTTCAATCCTACCGCATTCGTTCAGGGGATATTATCCTCATAATTACTGCTCGGGGTTTCTAAACAAGGACAATTGCTTTACAGGAGGATCAATAGATGTCATCACTCGCCCTTGTCTCAGGTTCGAGCAACATAGCCACTTTGGCAATGCAAGGGGAGCTCCCCTTGAACAATATATCCAATGGTACCTGGCTGGTCATAATGATAGTCATCACCCTCGTTCTGGGTTGGCGGCTGATTGCAAATAGCAGCTCAACAAACCTTGTAAAAAGCAATCCCCATGCAGAGCTCCAGGAGGACAATCAGCCGTCTTCTGCTGTTATCGCCCCATCACTGCGAGAGGATCTCTCAATTATTGAAGGAATTGGGCCGAAAATTAGCCGAATTCTAAATCTTCATGGGATATCCACTTTTGCTCAACTCGCTGATACCAGAACAGAACGGCTACTGGATATCCTGCAGAAAGAACGCCTGCGCATGGCGGATCCAACCACGTGGTCTGAACAAGCGCGGCTTGCTGCCAACGGAGATTGGGATGAGCTGGACACCTTGCAAGATGGGCTTAAAGGTGGCCGGCGACCATAAAATTTCGATATCCAAACTCAACAGCATTCATAAGTCATCCAACCATATAATCTCCACCCAGTGTTCTACCCAGTGAACTCCTTAGAGCAACGATTTCTTATTCCAAGCGTATATCGATTTAAGTAAGAAATAGGAGGGCAGCTTATGAATAGGAAAAACAACTTCACCCTCGTGCTGCTATCTACCATGATTTTCGTGCTTACTATCGCCTGGTGGTTGGATGGCTGGACAACAAACCTGCGCAAAAGCGGAACCGAGGATTTCGCGGGAGTCAGAGCCTCGTGGGGTATTTCCCTCGCCAATTGGATAGTAGCCATATTTGTGGTTGGGTTAATGTGGCTCGTACTAGCTAAAGGAAAAAATCGGATAGTGGGTTGGAGCTTTCTTGTTGCTGGCTTGCTTGTTTCCCTCTATCCTGCGATCAGGTTTACTTTTCCCCTACATAATATCCCAGTACTGCGGTACCTTTTATATAACCCAAACTCTTATCTGGCTCAGCTGGCGACATTCATTGCTGTACTGGGAGGGATGAGTATAATCCTTCGAGAGCGACATTTACGTTAAATGTCTGTATTCTTTCTCTCTAATATTTTAAATGTGCTCTGATGGTCATCCCGTTCTGTTGCTGGCAGGTGGGTCACATTGATGACCTGCCATTCAGTTTCGATTATTTCCGGAAAGAAAACGTCGCATCTTGCGACGGTGTGCACTGTAGTCAGATAGATACGGCTTGTAAGAGGCAGCGCCTGAGCAAAAATATCTCCGCCTCCAATCACAAAAGCTTCACTCTCTCCATTTCTCTTCGCAAATTCCAAAGCTTGAGATAGCGAGGTAACCACCTCAGAATCCCCAGCATGATAATTACTCTGGCGGGTAATCACAACCTGGATGCGTCCCGGCAGGGACGAATCGATCGATTCATAGGTTTTACGTCCCATCAAGATGTGGTGTCCCATCGTCAAAGATCTAAAACGAATTAAATCACTCCTAATGTGCCAGGGCACACGATTTTGATATCCAATACCTCCACGTTCATCAGCTGCGACAATGATGGATACGATCAAACCGAAATCTCCGCTGCGATCCTGGGATGTGAACGGTAGTTTATTAACTCGAAATCCTCGTACTCGAAATCAAAAATCGAGTACACGCTTGGGTTAATCTTCATCTGTGGAGGTGGGAAGGGCTGGCGCGTGAGCTGCAATTTCGCCTGATCGAGGTGATTCAAATAGAGATGAGCATCCCCAAGCGAGTGCACGAACTCACCTGGCTTCAAGTCACACACCTGAGCGATCATCAGCGTTAACAGAGCATACGATGCAATATTAAACGGCACTCCCAAAAAAACATCTGCTGACCGCTGGTAAAGCTGGCACGAGAGGACACCCTGGGCTATGTAGAATTGGAACAATGTGTGACAGGGAGATAATGCCATTTTCTCCAGCTCACCAACATTCCAGGCGCTTATGATGAGCCTTCGGGAGCTCGGATTTTCCTTGATCTGTTGGATGAGGTGCGAAAGCTGATCAATATCTCGTCCATCAGCGCTCCTCCAGGCACGCCACTGCGCACCATAGATCGGTCCTAGCTCGCCAGCTTCATCAGCCCACTCATCCCAAATCGTAACGCCATGATCGTGTAGATACCTGACGTTTGTCTCGCCTTTTATGAACCAGAGGAGCTCGTACAAGATTGACCTAAGGTGAATCTTTTTTGTGGTCACCAAAGGGAAGCCATTTTGAAGGTTAAAACGCATCTGGTAGCCAAAGATCGAGAGTGTCCCAGTGCCTGTCCGGTCCTCTTTTTGAATGCCCTGCTCCAGAATGCGCTGTACCAGGTCTAGATATTGGCGCATAATCGTCTCCTTCGTAGTACTTACCGATCGATTTGTAAAGACGATGTGTTCTTAGCCAATAGAATATTCTTTTATTGGCTTCTACGAGACGCTAAGAAATTTCGTGCCTGGGTCATATCCTGATGGATCTGCGCTACCAAAGCTGGCGGATTTGGGAAGCGCTTTTCATCGCGAAGATGTGTGAGAAATTCAAGATGGATATCTTGTCCGTAAATATCATTATCAAAATCAAAGAGATGGGTTTCCACGCGCGGCTGTACTGATTGGTTTTCAAAGGTCGGGCGAACCCCTACATTTGTCACTGCACCCCACGTACGACCATCAATTGCTGCCCGGCAAACATAGACACCCGCCTTGGGGATTGCACGCTCCGCCCAGACTGAGAGATTGGCTGTCGGGATGCCCAATAACTTTCCGCGCCCATCTCCTTCAACAACCTCTCCATCCACATAATATGGCCTACCCAAGAGTTGGGCGGCTTTCCCCACCTCCCCAGAGGCCAGGTATGCGCGGATACGAGTAGACGACACCACCTGTCCTGCAAATTCTACTGCAGGCACGGCCTCAACCGTGTAGTTAAGCTCTTCTCCTAATTGCTGGAGCCTAGGAATATTCCCCTCGCGACCTCGACCTAAAGCAAAATCGTAGCCAACGCATAAGTGCTTCAATCCCAAATGTTGCATTAGGCGCAGCATAAAATCCCGTGCCGAAACTTGGGCTAGTTCTTCAGTAAAGGCATGCGTGATGAGATAATCGATCCCCAGTTCACCCAGCAATGAGGCGCGTTCATCCGGGGACGTCAGATAATACGCGTCGCTTCGTTTATGAAGGACCAGCGCCGGTGGCGGAAAGAAGGAAAGAGCCACCGATGGTGATCCGGACTGGCGCGCCCCCTCCACAACACGGCGAATGATTTCCTGGTGCCCCCGGTGTACGCCGTCAAAGGTGCCAATCGTCAGCCAGACATCTTGTAAGGAAACTTCTTCCAGCGCTCGGTAGTGCAGCATCTCATGATTGGAAAAAAACTTTCTTGGGCTGCCACTCTTCCGCTTCAGGGGAAATCTCCAGAAGCGCAACGAGGTCGCCTTGCTGGCTGACACCACGTGCCCATCCTGTGCTCCCAGGATCCGCCGGAACACGATGCCCATGCCGTACCAGTTCTACCTGATCAGCGTCCAGCTCGACCATCGGCCAATCTGCGAGCGCTTCTGCAGCGGGGATCAGATAACGATACCACTCTCCGGCAGTGAACGCTTCCTGGAGGCGTCGGAGAGGTACTGCATCGCGCAGTGTAAAACGCCCGCTCTTGGTCCGGCGTAATCCGATTAGATGGGCACCGCAGCCAAGCTGCTTACCCAGATCGTGAGCCAGCGAGCGAACGTATGTACCTGATGAGCAATAGACATCGACGACGACCTCTGGGGGAGCCCATTCCAATATTTCTAGGCTGTAAACCTGAATCGTACGCGGTTCCAGGTCGACTTCCTCGCCTTGGCGCGCCATCTCATAAGCTTTACGGCCTTTCACCTTTACTGCAGAATACGGGGGCGGAACTTGCTCGATAGTCCCCACGAATTTCTGCAAGATCTCATCGAAACCTTCTTCTGTGACATCATCCACTGGAACAGTGGGTGATGTATACGTCCCATCCGCATCATACGTATCTGTCGAACTGCCCAGGCGAATAGTTGCTTGGTAACGTTTATCAGATGCAGAAACATATTCGCTCAGCCGTACAGCTGGACCGATCAGCACTACCAACACCCCCGAAGCGCGAGGATCTAATGTACCTGTATGGCCTGCCCTGCGGATTCCCGTCCCCCTGCGGATTATTTGCACCACATCGTGTGAGGTGAGACCGATGGGCTTGTCGACCACCAGCACACCGGATACAACATTTTTTACATGATCCTTATTCATTGTCATTTCCTTGAGTAATTAATTCTCGTAGCCCCATGAAAGTCGACCAGTAAGGATGATCTCCTGAATCATGAAGTCGATCACTGCAACTTCGTTATCAGGCAGTTATCTCCGCTTGAACAATACTACGTGTTTCCATTAATACGACCGGAATTACATCGGAAAAGTTCCCTTTCACCTCAGCTCCAGCCGCATTAGGGTGGCCTCCCCCTCCGAATTTCAATGCAATCTCTGAAACGTCATAGCCTGGCTGCGACCGCCAGCTCACTTTCACTTTTCCATTCGGTTGTTCGACAAATATAATCGCGATCGAATAGCCTGTAACTGCAGACAGAATATTGATTAAATCAGCGTCATCACGCCCAGGATAATGTGCTCCCTGGCGGTCAGACATACTCAGCTTTGTCCACACTATACCATTTTCCTGCTCTAATGATGTGAGTCCGGATGCCCAGAAACGTAGCGCCTCAAAGGAGCGCTGAACGAGTGCACGAAGGTATAAGTCTGGCAGGTCTACCCCAGCATCCATTAAGCTTGCAGCACTACGCAGCGCTTTAGATGTCATATTGGAGGTGCGAAATCCCAGTGTGTCAGTAATTAAGCCGGTCAATAAAGCTGCAGCAACCTGCGGCGTTATCGACAACCCCAAGGCAGGCAACATATCCAAGATAATTTCCGTCGTAGATACCGCCGTTGTATCGACCAGGTTCAGCCTGGCAAAAAGGCAATTTGTAATGTGATGATCAATGTTTACATCCGGAGCCGTCTGGTTATCATCTTGAGTGCCAGTACGCTCAAAATCAGAACAATCGACGACTATGGTTAGGTCTACAGGTAAGGTCGCATGCCGAATAACGTCCTGGCTTCCAGGGAGATGCCGGTAATTCGCAGGCATCCCATCTGGAGAGACCATCTGAACGGTTTTCCCCGCCTGCCGCAATGCTAAACCGAGTCCAAGTATGGAGCCGATCGCGTCTCCATCCGGTCGTATGTGCGTGATCACCTGTACAGTACGCGCGGATTGTATTAAGTAGCGGAAATCTTCGAGGTTACCGTTAATCACTCAGATTCTTCCTGCTCATCCACAGCCGGATGATCAGTACTGTGCAATGAGGCAATCAATTTCTCAATCTTTTCAGCACGCTCGAACGTCGGGTCCCAGTGAAACCGGAACCGGGGAAATACCCGCAAATCGATACGCCTGGATAATTCGCGTCTCAGATATCCTTGCGCATGATGAAACCCTTCGAGAATTTCAGCTGACCGCTCCACGCCATCCAGGGCAGAGAAATAGATTTCTGCATAGCTGAGCTCTCGATCCACAGTCACATCTGTAATTGAAACATTAGATAACCTTGGATCGGAGATCTCGGAGATTAACATCTCCGAAAGCTCCTGCAGGATACGGTCTGCTATTCGCTGTGAGCGTAATTTTGATACCAAAGACCCCTCTTGATATTAGAACTGAGCAACTGGTACTTTCTCCAGGGTATAGCATTCTAGAATATCGCCCTCCTCGAATCCATCAAAATGCTTCATGGAGACACCACATTCAAAGCCCGCACGCACTTCGCGTACATCATCCTGAAGATGTTTCAAGGAACCGACCATTCCAGTATGGACCTCAGCGCCTTTCCTTGTTACGCGTATATGTGAATTGCGGCGAAGCTCACCATCGGTAACACGACAGCCAGCGATCATGCCGAATTTGGATATTTTAAAAACTGCACGCACTTCAGCATGCCCAATAACAACCTCCTTCTCTTCAGGTGCTAGCATGCCTTTCAGAGCTTTCTCAATATCCTCGGTTAGGCGGTAAATAATATCATATGTTCGAATCGAGACACCTTCAACCTCTGCCTGGCGGCGAGCGGGATCATCGGGAACGACATTAAACCCGATCACAATCGCCTTAGAAGCAGCTGCCAGCATAATATCGTTCTTCCCGATATTGCCTGTCTCGGCATGCAGGATATTGACCCCGATCTCCGGTGTGCTCATCTCATTAATCGATGAGACAATCGGCTCCAAGGAGCCCTGGACATCGGCTTTTATTATCAGGCGTAATTCACGCACGTCACCACTCTGAACACGCTCAAACAGTTGCTCGAGGGTTACTGCTGCCTTCTGGACAGGATCAGCTTGTTGTTGCGCCTGTGAACGCTCGGCAATGATCGCCCGAGCCTTCCGATTGGATTCAACTCTACGGAATATATCGCCTGCCTGGGGAACATCACTCAACCCCATCACCGCCACCGGTGTAGCAGGACCGGCCTTGCGCAAGCGTCGACCACGGAAATCGAACATAGCCCGCAGGTTTCCATGCGAGTTGCCTACGACAACTGCATCGCCTACTTCCAATGTTCCGTTCTGGACAAGCAAGGTTGCCAGGACACCTTTCGCCCTGTCTACCTGCGCTTCAATCACCGTTCCCATCACCTGGCCTTTGGGATTGGCACGGATATCCATGTTATCAGCGACCAAGATCACCGCTTCCAACAGATCATCCAAGCCGGTCCTCTTTTTCGCTGAAATCGGAACAACCAGGGTATCTCCATCCCAATTCTCAGGTACGAGGCCGTATTCAGCAAGTTGTTGCAGAACGCGTTCTTGGTCGGCGTTGGATTTATCGATCTTGTTCATGGCAACAATAATCGGCACTTTGGCTGCCTTTGCATGAGCGATCGCTTCACGTGTCTGGGGCATAACGCCATCATCTGCCGCCACGACCAAAACCACAATATCCGCTCCTTGAGCACCCCGGGCGCGCATGGCAGTAAATGCCGAATGCCCAGGAGTATCCAGAAATGTAATCAGTCGTCCGTTATGTTCAGTCTGGTATGCACCGATGTGTTGAGTGATTCCACCGGCTTCATCGTCAACCACGTTTGTATTGCGGATTGCGTCCAAAAGCGTGGTTTTCCCGTGATCTACGTGACCCAATATGGTAACCACCGGAGGGCGTGCTACCAGATCACCCGAATCCTCATCCGCGATGAGCTTGCGCCAGAGAGGAATTTCACCCGCCTCTTCTGCTTTTGATAGATCGGGGACCTCCAGAACAGCTTCGAAGCCCATCTCAGCTGCTACAACCGCTGCTGTATCAAAATCAATTATTTGATTGATATTCGCCATGACACCGTTCGCCATTAAAGCCTTAATGATTTCAATGGGGCTGGCGTTTATCGATTGAGCCAGGTCGCGAACAGTAATATTAGGCGGAAGTTCGATTGAATTTTGCCCGTTTTCGCTCATAGTACACCTCTTCTTTATTCGCCGCAGCCGTTTTGGTGTCAAGCGCCCATATGAGCGTTACAGACTTACCGGAAAAGTTAGAATGATCTTACAATCATCAATAACTCATTTCCCGGAGGGATGCGGCGTTCGCTGTGTATGCGGTTGAATGCATGATAGCTATCAGCCTGCTTGCCATAAGGAATGGAATTCTAAGCCAGTTCCTCCAACTCGGACAGTGTAGCTGCAAAGGCTAATAGGCGTTCTTTATCTTCGTCCAGAATGCTCGTCTTTAATGCATGCGACAAGGCACTTTTGATGCCCTTTTCCCAACAAGACCTGCGGTCATGCAGATAGGCACCTCGACCGGCTAGCTTGCCCGATGGATCGATTACGACCTCATCACCAGTCCTGACGATACGGATGAGCGACCGCTTTGGCATCACCTGGCGGCAGCCCACACACGTCCTTTGCGGGATATGCTTACGCCTGACTGTACGTTTCACCATTACAGATTCCAATTATCGTCCCATTCACCCACACCGCGCTTGCGTTTCTTGCGCGCTACCACAACATCTTTTTCGGGATCGTATTCCAATTCAACGTATTTCTTTTTCTTCTTCCTTTTCTTTTTCTGAGTGGAGCGATCGGAATCGTCGTCTTCTTCCTCATCATCCGGTGCTTCAATATCCATAATGTCTGCACGCATCTTGAAGAGCTCATCGAACGATACTTGCTCTTCTTCAGATTCGGTTTCTTCGACGGTTGCGACCTGCGCCTCTCTTGCTTCCTCAGATTCTGGTTCAGCCTGAACCTCGGCTTCGACATCGACAACATCGAGAGTCGCTTCCTCAAGCACAGCCAGCTCAGACTCTTCTGCCATCTCAGGTATGGATACGCCTTCAGCATCCACAACCAGCTCTGCTTCAACATCTTCAGCCGAGACGTCTTCGCTCACCGCAACTTCAGCTTCTGCCTCAGCAGTAAGTAATTCCTCTGCCACCGGCTCGGGGAATTCCAGACCATCGAGAGACGATTCGATCTCTTCCATGGCTTTGGCGCCAATGCCATCCAGGCTTAAGATGACATTTGGATCCAGATTCATCTGGAGCATTAGATCTCCAGCGGTTGTAAATCCTGCACCTGCGAGAATTCCAGTAAAACGCAGGGAAATACTCAGCTCTTCGAGTGGAACATCGTATGCAGCTGCGGGAATTTCTGCTGCAGCCACACGTTGGCGCTCATCCTCCTCACGTTGCTCCTGCTCGCGCAGCTCGATCAGACCACGCTCAACTCGCTCGACTAGCTGGCTGAGCAGAGAGTACTCTTCTGGCGTTACTGGACGACCTTCTGCTTTTTTGCCCAGGATGAACTCGACCTGGGGAAGAATCTCGGTTTCTTGCTCAATCATGAACGCGTAGTCTGGATCGTTCTGAAGCTTATGAATTGCATCAGATGCCGCTTCAGGCAGACTTTTGATATCAATCCGCCAGGAGGTCAATTTGGCTGCCAGACGGGCGTTCTGACCATCCCGCCCAATCGCAAGACTGAGCTGGTCTTCCGGGACAACCACAGTCGCGGTTTTGGTTGAACCTTTTGAATGTTCGTCCAGAAAAACCCCATTAACGCGTGCAGGGCTCAGTGCTTTGGCAATATATGCCATCGGATCTGAGTTCCACTCGATGACATCGATCTTCTCGTCATTCAGCTCTCGTACAATGGCTTGGATGCGAACCCCGCGCATGCCGACGCACGCACCCACCGGGTCTACCCCAGGCTGGAGTGCTGAGACAGCCACTTTCGACCTCTGCCCGGGTTCTCGAGCGATTGATCGAATTTCAACCAGCCCCTGGTAGATCTCAGGTACTTCATTTTCAAGCAAGCGGCGCAAAAAGTTTCGGTGCGCTCGAGATAGAATGATCTGGGGACCTCTCGCGCTCGTCTTAACTTCCATAAGTAGCGCTCGAACGCGATCATGGACTCGGAAACGCTCTCCGGGTATCTGCTGGTTGCGCGGCATGCTGCCTTCGGCTTTCATATCCAGGCCTATTGTGATTGCCTGTGGGTTCACCGCCTGCACAATACCGCTAACGATCTCGCCCAACTGCTTGCCGAAGAAATTTAATTGCGCTTCCCGCTCTGCCTCCCGGATCCGCTGTTGGATAACCTGACGGGCGGTTTGAGCTGCAACCCGGCCAAAATTTTGCGGCGTGGTCTCAACAAGTACCATCCCACCGAGTTCTGCCGAGGGATCTGCCTTCAGGGCATCCTCTAGAGTGACCTCAGTGCGCGAATCTTGAACCGAATCGACAATTTCTTTCTCGGCGAATATAACAACTTTTCCGGTCTCCAGATCAATCGTGGCATCCACTTGTTGTGCATTCGAGGCGTTAACCGCCCGGCGATAGGCAGAGACCATAGCAGCCTCTAATGCCTCCACGATTACATCCTTTGGAAGTTGCTTCTCTTCTAGTACTTCGTTAAATGCCAGGACAAATTCGTTCTTCATTACTTAACTAACTCCTGAATAAGCCTCAGGGTAAGCGCATCCTTTATTATACGAAGAAAAGTGGGGGTTGCCCACTTTTCACCAATCGATATCAACCTCGCTTGCCTACCCTCAAGAAATTTTAACACGAATCTGAGACGACTGCAAGGTATTCGTCCCCGTTCTCAGCGATCTTTAATACGCTCCTGTACGACCAGTGCTTTTTCCATCCTCCAGGCTGGCTCGTCAACCCACTTTCGAAGCCCTTTTTCGTCGAGATATGACCATTGGCCTGACTCTGGAGCGACGATACGGTAGCCCTTGCGTTCATAGAGCTGGCGGGCACTCAAATTCTCGCGACTGACGTTAAGAACTGCTTTTTGAAATCCACGCTGTACAAGATCGTTCTCAACCGCAGCAAGCATGTGCGATCCCAACCCTTTTCCTCTGTAAACGGCTTGGATGCGGAAACCATAAATATATGCTTTTATTTTGCCGTCTGCCAGCTCGCTTCGTAAGCTGCTGAGCTGCACAAAGAGCTGTCCGATCACACTTTGCCCGGGCAAGTCAGCCACCCATAAGATCGCCTCCCCGCTCTGCGCGCTGTCATAGATCTCCTGGTACAGGCGGCGAAAATGAGTGTATTCACCATTCCATTCCATGGAGGGCAGATCTTCAAAAGTGGCGTGTCGTATCTGAACCTGCGATAATAAATCCATCTTCTCAATTTAACCGTTTGAGCAGTTCGTCCAAATATTCCTCTTCCTGCTCTTTTGAATCAATCTCTCCATCCAACCAGGCAGCCCGCAAGGCTTTTAGAATTTCTTTGTAGACTGGTCCGGGGGGTAATCCTTTTGCACGCAGATCGTGCCCGCTCAGATTTGGTCTCACTTTTCGCCATTGGGTTGCAAATTTCCGAAGCGTCGCGCGTTGTGCATCCTCCTCGCTCCCAAGATAAAGGGCGAACAAGGCAATCATTGGCACCTCGATTAGGCGCTCGAAAACTCCACTGGCCGGCAGTCCCTGCAATTTTGGTAGATCTTTCCAAAGACGGCGCGCAAACTGGATATTGCGAGTGAGCGAGGCTGCTAGTTTTAGGCGAGAGACAACCTCACGGACTTGGTTAGCAGGCAGCCGCATAAACCATAAGATATAAATGAGATCTCGTTTTTGTTTTGAGCGCTCAAATTGCCGGGTGAGACCCCACTGAGGTTCTGGAGAGCTCGCGCGGGCCAAATCGATCCGCCTGTGAAACCATTCGTCCCAGATCAGCGCGGGATGGATGGCCTTAAGCAATCCCAAATCATCAAGTCGGGCAAGCATTTCCTGGACATGCTCTTCAACCAGAATATGATCCATCTCATGACGTATTCGGTCGCCTGAGACTTTATCAAGCAGCGGGGTTGCCTCGGCAATTAGATCCAGCGTGCGTTTTTCAATCTGAAATCCAAAGCGTTGTTCAAAGCGGATCGCGCGCAATATCCGCGTAGGATCATCCACAAACGAAAGCGAATGCAAGACGCGCACAACACCCTGGCGCAGATCCGCCAGCCCACCCCAATAATCGTACAGGTCGCCATAATGGCGCCCATCTAAACGAAGCGCTAAAGTGTTGATTGTAAAATCACGCCTGTGCAGGTCTAGCTTGATACTGCTCCGTTCCACGGTTGGCAGCGCTGAGGGATGCAAATAGAACTCAGTTCGAGCAGTGATGAAATCCAGAGATTCTATCGCAGCATCCATAAACCATTTCGCCGTGCCAAAGCGCGCATGGCTGGTTACTCGACCGCCATAACGGTGAGCCAAAGCGCGTGCAAGTGCGATCGCATCGCCTTCTACAACCAGGTCGAAATCCAGGCTAGGACGATCCAGCAAGAGATCACGCACGAAGCCACCAACGATATATACAGCAACATTCTTCTCTCGGGCGGCTTCAGCTACAGATTTAAGAATTTCTATGCGCTCCTGGGGAAGCGCGGATTGCAACCGCTCAGAGAGATTTTGACGACCCGGGATTCTTTGCCGGGGAACGAGGGTTTTAAGTAAATCTGTGCGCGTGACAATCCCAACTATCTTCCCGCTCTGCGGATCAATTACAGGAATTTGCCCCCAGCCGGTATCTGTCATCAATCGCTGTAAGTGCTCGATAGAATCGTCAGGTCCGACTGCATGTGCACCGGCATCCATCAAACTGGCAGCAGTAACATCAAGCCTATGAGTCCTGGCACGGTCAACTGCACGGCGGGTGAGTAACCCCACTACCTTACTTCCGTGAACCACTGGGTAGCCCTCATATCCATAGCGCTGCATGCGGCGGGATGCTTCTTGGACGGGTGTATCTGGTGCCAGCAGATGAGGCTCGGGTGACATAATCTGGGCAACGGTGACTGCAGGACTTACGTGTCCGGGAAGGACACCTTTCAGCTCCTCATAGACTTCTTGCAGGGAGCCATCCTTTATCAAGCTTGCGGCAGCCCGCTCGTGCCCACCTCCACCAAAATGTGACGCCAGTGCGGCAACATCGATATTATCGGTCGTAGAGCGTGCAATCAACTGCACACCGCCGCGCGTGGTCACGATCAGGATCAACGCATCCGGGTCGAGAAGATCCCGCAGTTTATGGGCAATCGAAGACAGTTCTTCGAGCATCTCCTCTGCCTCACCCTGAGCGATGATAATTGTATACCCGTGGATCTGGCAGTACTCAGCCGTCTGACGTAGATGGTCATACAGCGATTGCTGCGCTGTAGAGAGCGGATGGTTCAGGAAATTTGCCGCAACTTGCAGGCTTGCCCCTTGCTCCAGGAGCGACCCAGCCGCCCGCAGATCGCGGGGTGTCGTACGGTCGTACGTCAGTGACCCAGTATCCTCATAAATGCCCAGGAGGAGGAGAGTTGCCTGGACTGTGGTCAATGCAATCTCACGAGCGCGGATCATCTCGACAAACACTGTCGTGTTCGCCCCAGTCCCCGAGACTGTGATGGTCCAATTGTCAGGCAGGTCTTCGCGTAAAGGGTGGTGGTCGATCAGGTGCACTCGGGTAGCATCACTCATCCCACGCACACTCACCATCGATTGCGTATCGACCAGGGTTACCATTTCCACTGGCTCAGATGGGAGATCGCGTGGATCGACGAAGGGCAGCTCGGCTCCATACAGGGTAAGAAATGCCCGTACATTGCGGTTTATGCGGCGAGGTAACACCGGAATATGGCTCTCCGCCAACATGTGAGCCCCGAGGAGGGAAGCCAGCGCATCGAAATCAGATTGCTCGTGGGTGAGGATAATGTGCATTCCGCTTGTATTTTACACCAATCATCCACCGTCTACAGCCTCTAACAAAGCGCATGCGGATCTCACGGGTCTCTCAAGCCGGTTGACCAATTTACCCAATACTAACTATAATCAAGCACCATGGACATCAAGGAATTAACCGAACTTATGCACCGCTTTGTGGACGCAAGAGGCTGGTACGAAGAGAATAGCCCGCGTCCACAAACCCTACGCAACCTGGCTGTCTCGCTCAATCTGGAAGCCGGCGAAGTGCTCGAACACTTCCAATGGGGTGAACCAACGCCTGATCGAAACAAGCTTGCTGGCGAGCTGGCAGACGTTTCTCTATACTTGCTCCAAATCGCCAGTTTAGCCGGCATAGACCTGGAAGAGGCAATCCTGGATAAACTCAAAGAGAATTACACTCGCGAGTGGGACCTCCCATCGTGAATATCACGATTTTTTGCAGCTCGTTATCCACTTCAGGTGAATCCGAGTACGAAGAAGCCTTGCGACTGGGGCGTCTGCTAGCCCGTTCTGGTCATAGCGTGCTGACTGGGGGATATATGGGTTCAATGGAGGCAATTTCCCGGGGGGCATCTGAAGCCGGAGGGCATGTCATTGGGGTAACCTGCAAAGAGATTGAAGCCTGGCGACCTGTGAGCGCAAACCCCTGGGTAAATGAAGAGCGCAGCTATCCAACGATACGCCAGCGCCTTTTCGCACTGATCGAAGATTGCGATGCAGCGCTCGCATTACCTGGTGGAATCGGCACTCTTGCCGAGGTAGCGGTCATGTGGTCCCACCTCCAGACTGGTGCCATACCCCGAAAACCACTGGTACTTATTGGATCAGGTTGGAAATCTGTGATGGAGCACTTTTGGAGCACATTCGGCGATCAGGTTCGTGAGAATCACCGTAGCTTGCTATCCTTTGCCGAAGATGTTGAGCACGCATTACTGTATCTCGAGTAACCTACAGAGCCACCGATATGCCTGCCATTCATCTACCCCGATTGCGCTTACAAATTGCGGAGCTCCTAGAGCGATTTGAGTACCCCGAATCTTTCTCTCACGGTATTTCCGACCTGTTTGAGCTCTATGCTGACCATGTCCATCGTCCCGGTCAGGCGGGCAAACCACCACCGTTGATTAGATCATACAACGTCCCCCAACCCATGTTACGTCTGTTACTGAATGAGATCCAGCCTTTTGCAAAACGTGAGACCCAACAGACCCTTGCGCTAGCTGATCGCCTTTGGGAGGAGCCGTTTCTTGAGAGCCGGCTGGTTGCGATCTTTCTGCTGGGCAAGGCACCAATGACCCTTATGGGAGAGGTACTTTCCCGAGCAGAATCATGGGCGTTGGATTCCAGCGAAGAGCAACTGATCAATGCCTTGGCAGAAGATGGCCTTGAACGCCTTCGCATGGATGGCATGGATGAATTACTCGCTCAAGTTGAACAATGGCTCATCTCCAAAAATACAGCCCTGCAGCGCCTTGGATTGCGCATTTTGCTGTCCCTTGTGGAAAATATAAACTTCGAAAATATGCCTGTTATTTTAGGTTTGTTAACGCCTTTTTCGCGTTCTGCTCCACTTCCGGTTCGGCCGGATGTAATCGATCTCTTTTCGGCACTGGCGCGACGCTCCCCGCAGGAAACGGCTTATTACCTTCGTCAGAATCTCGAAGCTCCTCACAATCCTGATACAGGATTGATTATCCGCCAGTCGCTTCCCAATTTTCCCGTTGATATTGCGGAAAGCTTACGATCAGCACTGCGACAAAGGAAGTCATAAACCGTTGGCAACTTACCCCCAAACCTGTATTGTTATTAGTTAATGGTATAATCCTTGCGCTTTGACTAGACCGGTCAGTGGCAATTTAAGCTGCTGTCTAGGAGACCTGCCAGATAGAATTGTGAAAGGAGTTTGCAGACGTCATGCCGCTTGATAAAGAGGTAAAAACTAAGGTAATGGTGGAGTTCTCGCGCCATAAGACAGATACGGGATCACCAGAAGTACAAATTGCCGTACTGACAGCCCGCATCAACCAACTGACAGACCACCTGCGCTTGCATAAACACGACGAATCATCGCGCAGAGGCTTGCTCAAGCTGGTTGGTCAGCGCCGTCGTTTACTGGCTTATGTGCGTCGCAATGATTTTCCACGTTACGCTGCATTAACCGAGAAACTAAGCCTGCGCCGAAAATAACACTTCACTGAGTAGATGGCAAATCCAATAAGCCATCTACTCCATATTCCCCCCGGTTAGGTATTGAGAGATGCCTGTAACCAAGCCTGCGTGTTGCCGGCATCTCTCAGTCCCTGACCAGGTGGGTGATTTCAGGAGACAGAATGAAACCAGAAAGTAAGCAGTTCCAGGCTACACTTGGTAGCCAAGTATTGACGTTCGAAACGGGCAAGCTCGCCGTTCAGGCGGGAGGCTCTGTGACGCTACGTTTAGGCGATAGCATGATCTTTGCCGCGGTCACCATGAGCGAGAGAGTACGCCCGGGTATTGACTTCTTACCCCTTACAGTCGATTATGAAGAGAGATTGTATGCAGGTGGACGCATCCCAGGTTCCTTCTTCCGCCGCGAAGGCAGACCTACAGAAGAAGCCATCCTGACAGCACGATTGACCGATCGTCCGCTGCGTCCCCTGTTCCCCAAAGATATGCGCAACGATATCCAGGTGATCCTCTACTCATTTTCCACGGACGGCGAGAATCCCCTTGATATATTGGCAGTAAATGCGGCTTCTGCGGCAGTTATTCTGGCGGGTCTTCCCTGGGCTGGGCCTGTGGGCGCGGTGCGCGTGGGTCGTATTGAGAATGAGTTTATCCTCAACCCTACGTTCGCCGACCTGGAATACTCTGACCTGGATCTGCGCTTGGCGGGAACCCGCGATGCCATCTTAATGGTCGAATGCGGCGCTTCCGAAGTGAGTGAAGAGACTATGGTCGCCGCACTGGAATTCGGGCACCGCTCTATTCAGCCACTCATCGATGTCCAAGAGCGCATGGCGGCTGAGTTGAATATCCAGAAACGAGAATACATCTCCGCTAAGCCCGATGAAAGTGTTCTCGAAACTATGCGCCAGCAGGCTGAGCCGCAGCTTCAACAAATCTTCTCCCAGCCATATGTAAAAGCAGAGCGTTATGGCGCGCTGGATATACTGAAGAAATCTCTGCTGGAACCCGCAGGTGAGGATGAAGCCCATGCTGCTGCCATAGAGGATGCATTCGAGAAGACGCTTAAATCCGTCATTCGGCAACGCATCCTGGAGCAAAAAGTGCGCCCCGATGGGCGAGGCTACGTCGATATACGCGATATTTGGTGTGAAGTGGATGTCAGCCCACACGCTCACGGTTCCGGGTTATTTACCCGCGGTGAAACTCAGGTCTTTACCCTCGCAACGCTGGGGACACCAAGCGAAGCTCAGTCGCTTGATAACCTGTCACCGTCCGAATCTAAACGTTATATTCACCACTACAATTTCCCGCCGTTCTCCACTGGTGAAGTCAAACCACTGCGCGGCACGTCCCGGCGTGATGTCGGGCATGGCGCTCTGGCAGAGCGGGCTTTGCTTCCGGTAATCCCTTCGGAATCCGAGTTCCCCTATACGATGCGATTGGTGTCTGAAGTACTCTCATCGAATGGGTCATCATCGATGGCTTCTGTTTGCGGCTCGACGCTGGCACTCATGGACACCGGTGTACCCATCAAGGCGCCTGTAGCGGGGATTGCTATGGGATTGGTGAAAGAAGGCGAGAAATACGCTATCCTTACAGACATCCTAGGTATGGAAGATCACTACGGAGACATGGACTTCAAAGTTGCGGGCACATCGAGAGGCATCACCGCCCTGCAAATGGATATAAAAACCGGAGGGATTACATCTGCGCTCATGACTGAGGCTCTGGAGCATGCCCGTCAGGCGCGCCTATCCATTCTGGATCAAATGATGCAGGTGATCTCAGTGCCTCGCCCTGAGCTCAAGCCGCATGCACCGCGCATCACAGTTGTGCGCATCCCGGTCGAAAAGATCGGTGCAGTCATCGGCCCGGGTGGGAAGACCATCCGCAGTATCCAGGAAGAGACAGGCGCCAAGATCGATATCGGCGAAGATGGTTCCGTATTCATAGCAACATCAGACGGTGAAGCCGCCCGTCGGGCAATCGAACGCGTGGAGGCCATCGCCGAATCGCCCGTTATCGGGCGCATCTACACTGGCCGCGTCGTTCGGATTACTGATTTTGGCGCTTTTGTCGAAATCTTGCCCGGCACGGATGGTATGGTGCACATCTCCCAATTGGATTCAGAGCGTGTGAACCGTGTAGAAGACGTGGTTCGTATGGGGGATGAGATTACCGTGATGATCACCGATATCGACAACCAGGGCAAGATCCGTCTTTCCCGGCAGGCTGTCCTGGAAGGCTGGACACCCGAGGAAGCCAAGGAACGAGATAGCCGGCGCAGCGGTGGTGGCAGGCCGCGTGGTGGCGGAGGGCGACCTGGTGGTGGCCAACGCGGTAGTGATCGCGGAAATTACCAGCGGTCTAACGATGACTCACGTCGCAGATAAAACTCTTATCAGCGAACGAGAAAAGTACTGATCCAAGAATCGAAAACTGCGTATGAAGATCATACGCAGTTTTTTCTATCCCTGGGCGGGGAGGAAAGGCATGCGAGGACCGGGGATATTCAGCTTCTCAGAAAGGGCAGCACGCAGGGCAATGCGGTCATCCCAATTGTATTCTGTCTCTCCAAAACACATTGATTGCTCGTGCCCCTTACCCAACACAATCACTACATCGCCCTTATTGGCTATGCGCAAGGCGCTCTTTATCGCCTCGCCGCGATCGGGAACGCGCCAGAAGTCCTTCCCTTCCACTCCCCCCCCTGTCTCTGCGCCCAAGCTCATCTCTTGCAGGATATCCTTGAGTCTCTCAGTGCGCGGGTCTTCTGCTGTTACTATCGTCACATCTGCCAGCTCAACCGATTCCGCCGCCATCATGCGCCGTTTTTGCCGGTCGCGCAATCCGGCAGACCCAAACACAGCAATCACGCGTCCACCTTCTCCGGTTAGCGACCGAGCAGCCAGGAGTGCTACACGCAATGCGTTAGGCGTATGAGCGAAATCAACAATCGCCAGGAAGTCCTGTCCGAGATCAATCCGCTCCATGCGCCCGGGAATCGCTGCCAATCCCTCAATACCCTGCTTGGCTACTTCCTCATTAATTCCTAAACCATTGACCGTCACCGCCAACGCTGCCAGGCAATTGTATACGTTGTACTCTCCTACCAGCCGAGTAGATATGGGCAGGCGAAACCCAGGTCCCACGGCAGTGAAGTGTAGTCCATCCTTGTCGGAGGAGAGCTCACTTGCGCTTAGATCTGATCGCGGATTGATTCCATAAGAGAGTTCGTTCTTCACCAATGGATGCAGGTATTCAAAGGATAGTCGGTCATCGTAATTGAGCACAGCCAGGCGGATATTCCCATGACGTTTTTTCACCGTATCCTCCAAACTCGTGAACAGGCGCGCTTTGGCATCCCTGTAAGCTTCGTAGCTTCCATGGTAATCCAGGTGCTCATGCGTGATATTGGTCACTACTGCGATATCGAATTCACAAGCTGTGACACGCTCCTGAGCTAGACCGTGCGACGTCGCCTCAAGCACGACGTGGGTGATCCCCTCCTGCACCATCTGGGATAGATAATTCTGAACATCGGGAGCTTCTGGTGTGGTCACATGGAAGCCTGTGTCCAGATACCTGTCTCCAATGACCGCGTTGACGGTGGTAATCATTCCCGCCTTTATACCTGCTGCCAGTAGAATATGGTAAATTAGATTGGCAGTTGTTGTCTTGCCATCCGTCCCCGTCACCCCAAGCATTGTCAAGTTGCGAGCTGGCAATCCATAGTAGGCAGCCGAAATATAAGCCAAGGCACTGCGGCTGTCTGCAACCTGGAGATAGGGAATTGGTGTTGGATCGACTGGCTTTTCACCAACTACCAGGGCAGCACCGCGACCTATAGCATCTGGGATATAGCGGTGTCCATCTGTATTCTGTCCGCTGAGGGCCACAAAGACATCCCCAGGTTGTACACTCCGAGAATCAAACACGATCCCCGAAACGTCCGGTGGATGCACAGGCATTTTTCCTGCGCGATCAACAAGATCTGCGGGTAAGCCTTCAATTAGATCGCTCCAGATCACTTTCATTGTGTTAATTAAACCGCAAAGGCGCGAGAACGCCAAGCAATTTTGCTCTTTTATTGCGTCCGGTGCGCCTTTGAAAGATTAGGAAATGATTGTTCTATCGCAAGTTTTGGCGAAGCGATTCCAATTGCCCTGACACAGAGCCATCTAGGACTTTATCTCCAACGCGAACCACAAGGCCGCCCAATATGCTCGGATCAATGCGGAACGTCACAGTGGCCTGGGCGCCAACTTTGCTGAGCACATCCTTCTTGACTGCTTCCTGCTCTTCGGGAGTGAGTGGTAGTGCACTGGTGACCTCGGCGGAAGCCCCAGTCAGACTCTCCCCCTCGAGCACCGTAACCCTTCCCGAGCGAACTCCTGAGAAGAACTCCTGGATCAATGCTCGCTGCCGGCGTTCGTCTAAAGCATCGCCAATTAGGCGTTGTGCGGCAGCCATCGAGAGCGCTGCAATCTGGCCTCGCACGTCGGCGAGGATCCGATCTCGCTCCAGTGCTGCGTCAGCCAAGGCTGCTTCCCGCCCTTTGGCGGCTTCCGCCTCCGCCTCTGCCTGCACTTCTTTAGCAGCGGCTTCTGCTCGATCTGTTGCCTCTCGCACCTTCTGGTTTGCTTCTGCCTGTGCCTTAGCAATGATCTCGCGCGCTTCTTTCTCCGCATTCTCCCGGGCTTCGGCAGCTACACGGGCATCCTCCAGGCCTTGGGCGATCTTCTTCTTACGATCGTCGAGCATCTTAAGGATCGGGCGGTAAGCGAATGCATACAGAAGCACTGCCAGTATCAGGAAGTTGAGCACCTGAAAAATGAAGAAACCTAAATTTATGCCAAGCTTTTCCATTCAAAGCTCCTCAGGCAGCGAAAATGATGATCAGAGCGACCGCTAAAGCGTAGATCGCTACTGCTTCTGCGAAGGCCATACCCAGGATCATGTTGGTTTGAATGATCGGCGCCGCATCAGGATTGCGACCCATCGCCTGCACACCTCCTGATGCTGCCAGACCAACACCCACACCTGCACCGATGGCGCCAAGCATAGCTAGACCCGCACCGAGCAATCGCATCGCTTCTACAATATCTCCAGTCATGGTTCAAGAACTCCTTTTAGCTTGAATGGATTTCGATAATTGATTATTCTTACGCATGCGCTTCCGCATGTCCTTGTTCGTGATCTCCGCCATGATGGCTGACAACTGCCTGGCTCAAGAAAACCAAAGCGAGCAGGGAGAACACGTACGCTTGGATAGCACCAAAAAATACTTCGAATATGTACAATCCAGGCGGAACTACCACTGCTGTCAACGCGCCAATAATGGAGAGCAGCAGCGCACCAGCGAAGATATTACCAAATAACCGGAAGGCAAATGAGATGATCTTGGCAAACTCAAGGATGATTTCCAGAAGGCCCACCCCAAAGTCGATCAACCCAAACGGCCCTCCGTTCACCAGCTGGCGAAATTGAAGAAACTTTTCGAAGTATCCGGGACCGATCGCCATCACGCCAAAGACTTGCACCGCTAAGACCGTGACGACAGCCAGCGCAAATGTAAAATTGAGATCAGTAGCTGAACCGCGCAGGAATGGCACTATCTCGCAAGCCTCACATAACTCGCCTTCCGCAGAATGACCCGCTTCTCCTGCGCTTTCTTCACCTTCATGACCTTCGCTGTGCTCAATGTGGACTGGCTGTCCCTTATCGATTGTATACACTCCGGAGGTTAGTTGAACCGGTGCAAATCCCTCTCCGTGGGGCGATTCATGCAGAACACCGATGCTCTCAAAACCAGGCAACAGCTTAATCATATTGGCCGTGAACACCAGAAGGAAGATCGTTCCTGTAATCGGGAAGAAGCGTTTCGCCCATTTACCAGCAGTACCTTCCGCCATGTTGTAGAAAGCTTCTACCAGCATTTCAAAGAAATTATGAAAACCGCGAGGTACCAGGTTTCCACTGCGGGCGAAGCGCCATGCGTTGAGCGCCGCAATAAGCAAAACAAGGTCAGTAAGCAGAGTTGCCAGGATGGTATTGGTAATTTCAAAACCAAGAATATTGATGCCGATTGGCTCAGCGGGTAGAACAACGGCCGGTGCCACCGGTTTAAGTATGCTGGGACCAAAAAATGCTGCGTAGGTGCCAAGACCAATCAATCCCAGGATGATCCATCGCTTTACAGGCACTCGTTTCTGGTTCGCTGCTTCACTCACTCGTCTTCTCCTCGTTCGTCATTTTGATTGATCCGTTGCCCTCGATTCGCAGGCAAGCCAGTTTTTAGTCGGGAGGTTGCCATAATGGTCAGCCGGTACACCAGATAAAGCGAGAGCGGCCCAGCAGCAACCACAAGGATAATTGTCAGAACGGGCTTCGTATTAAGCACACTGTCCAGCCACAATCCCCCGAACAGGGCAACCACTACACTCAGCCCCACCACCAGCACGACCATCCCGGTAACGATGGATAGAATCGCCCCAAATGAATACCGGGGGCGGTCCTGATCAGGCACGTGCCGGGGCGGTTCCATGGTTAGCGAATTTTATCACATACGCTAACTGATCGTCAATAAATCTGATAAAAGATGTCATCTATCGCCAACAGCACAGCAAGGATGGCTAGAATAATGCTTGTGCAGCGGTATTCGAGGCGCTGAACCAGGGTGCAAATACAGTCCCGATCAAGATGATTCCGACCGTTATGATGATCAAAGCGGTGGCGTAAGAGCGGGTTACCTGTAAGGGTTTGTCCTCATCTTCAGACCGGTATAGATAGACTACCTTAAGCACTGTCAAGTAGTAGTAAAGCCCAATAATCGAATTCAAGACACCAATAACTGCCAGCCAGATTTGATTTGCATCAATGGCAGCCGCAAAGACTGCGAATTTAACTACAAAACCACCGAAGGGAGGCATACCCGATAGAGAGAGAAATGCTACAAGCAAGGTAAGCGCCAGCCAGGGCGACCGGCGGCTTAACCCGGCGTACGCAGCGATCTCATCTGAGCCGACTACGCGCCCGAACGCAGACACAACACCGAAGGCAGCCAGATTGGTGAGCACGTAGACCACCAGGTAGAAAATGGCACTGGTAATACCGAGCTTTGAAACAGCTACAACACCAATAAGCGCATACCCGGCGTGCGCGATCGAAGAGTATGCCAGCATGCGTTTAATATTGCGCTGAGAGATCGCCAGCAGGTTACCCAGCGTCATGCTGGCTGTAGACAGAGCTGCGATTATAGCCGCCCATATAGGTGCATATTCCGGAGGATAGGCGTCCAGCAAGAAGCGCATGAGTACAGCAAAACCCGCCGCCTTGGAAGCGGTCGAGAGAAAGCCAGCTATCGGGGTCGGCGCACCTTCGTATACATCGGGCGCCCAGAAATGCAGCGGAACGGCTGAGATCTTGAAGCCGAAACCCACAAGGACCAGTGAAAGGCTACCGAGCAATGAGATCAGGGGTACATCCCCTGCCGAAACACTTTGCACAAGGCTGTACAGGTTTGTCGTTCCGGCAAATCCGTACAACAGGCTGAAGCCATACAGCATGATTGAAGACGTCATAGCCCCGAACAGCAAATACTTGAAGCCGGACTCAGTGGATTTATCATCCCTTGTTAGAAATCCAGCGAGAATATACATGGGGATGGATGTCGTTTCAATTGCCAGATAAAGCATGATCAGATCAGCAGACGAGGCCATCAGGTTCATGCCTAAGGTGGATGCTAGCATGAGCAGGTAAAATTCCCCACGTTTCCCCAACCTTGGAAGGTCCACTGAGAAGAGGGCGGTCATGGCCGCGGCGAACAGAAATACCATCTTAAAAATAAATCCCAGCCAGTCGTGTCGTAGCATGCCGCCCCACACCAGACGAGCCTCATCTCCTGGGCGGCCAATAACAAGACTCAGGCCGATCGTTGCGATCAGACCTCCAGCTGTCACCCATCCCAGGCTGCCTCGGCGCTCTTCGGATAGGATAAGATCCAAAAATAGCACGAGGATGCCTAGCACCACGATAAAGATTTCCGGCAAAATTGCCAGGATCATTGAGGAATCAATATTCCCAACAGTCACTTATGCACCTCCTAACAGGCGCAGGATGTTCGTAACACCCGATTCAACGAGGGGCACCATAATCGATGGGTAAACTCCGACACAGATCAGTATTGCAGAGAGAAACACAAGGGCGACTTTATCCAAAATATTGACGTCTTGCAGGTGACCATCAAATTCATCTGGCACTGCACCAAAGAATACCTTGCTGATAATGCGGATGATATAGGATGCGGTTATCACAATTGAGATAGCTGCCACA
Organism: uncultured Chloroflexia bacterium; assembly: GCA_963714425.1. Lineage (GTDB taxonomy): Bacteria > Chloroflexota > Anaerolineae > Anaerolineales > UBA4823 > DATCYX01. The sequence goes on along the minus strand of CAVQOI010000014.1, from coordinate 125,147 downwards.
ACCGCGATCCACGGGTGGCTCTCCCAAACACCCATGAAAATGGGAAACTCGGCGATGAACCCAGAAAACCCAGGCATGCCCATCGAGACTAAACCACCAACGATGAATGCGATTGCCACCACCGGCATCACCTTGCGTATACCCCCTAGGCGAGAGATTTCGCGTGTATGCGCTTGATCATAGACCATCCCGACCACAGCAAAGAAGAGAGCAGTCATCACGCCATGCGAAAACATTTGCACTCCTGCACCGAGCATCCCGTTGCGTGTCAGGGTTGCAAAGCCCATTGCAACCAGACCCATGTGCGAGACCGAGGAGAAACCGATGACATATTTGAAATCGTTTTGCACCATGGCAATATAGGCGCCATAGACCACATTGACTAACGCCAGTAAGATGATCCAAGGCAGGTGCATTTTTGCGCCTTCAGGCAAGAGCATTATGCCTACACGCAATGCGGCGAATGCACCTAGCTTCATTAAAACGCCTGCGTGGAACATCGATACCGCCGTAGGCGCAGCAACGTGACCATCCGGGCTCCAATTATGGAATGGAAAAATACCGCCCAATATGGCAAAACCAAAGAAGACAAATGGGAACCATAATTGCTGGAAAGCTACCGAAAAACCAGCTTTTTCCAGGGCGATCATATCGAAAGTGTTCATCCCTGCAGCAAAATACATCGCCAATGCGCCAACCAGGGAAATCACGGATCCGATAAACAGATACAGGGTCAGCTTCATGGCGGCGTATTCGCGCGTCTCTTTCCATCCCCAGATAGAAATCAACAGATACATGGGGAAGACGGCAATCTCGTAGAAAAAGAACAGCATAAATAGGTCAAGAGCAACAAAGACACCAAACACGCCGGTTGCCAGGATGAAAAGGAAAGCAAAGAATTCACGCGGCCGGTCGTCGATCCCCCAGGAGATCAATACACCCGTGAACATGACCACTCCGGTGAGCAGCACCAGGGGTGCATTCATGCCATCGATACCGACATAAAATGAAATGCCCAATGAAGGCAGCCAGGTATATTTTTCTACAAACTGGTAGCCGCCGGCTTGCAAGTCGTAGGAGAAGTACGCCCAAATAGAGAGGAGCAGAGCTATCGTAGCTGCCGCCAGGGCAGTCACGCGCACCTCGGTTTTGCGCTCAGCCGGAAAAAACAAGAGCAGCACGCCGGCAAGGATGGGTGTAAAAACAATCACACTCAAGATAGGAAATTGCATAATTCACCTCAGAAGAGCATCACCACAGCCTTGTTGATGACATCCAGGATCCAACCCGGCCAAACGCCTATCCACAGCATTAAGACCATGAGCGGAGCGATCACGAAGACCTCTCGAGCGTTGATCTCACTCAAATGCCCTGCCCAGTGTTCGTTCATTGGCCCGTGGAGCACCATTTTCACTCCCTTTAGGATGTATGCGCCCGTGAAGAGCAACCCGAGCATTGCCAGGGCAGTATAAAGGGTGAAAATTGGCCATGCGCCCCGCACAACCAGGAACTCGGAGACGAAGCCTCCTAAGCCAGGGAGACCTAACGATCCCATCGCAGTAAAAATGAGGATGCCGCCATACACAGGCACCAGCGGGAACAGCCCGCCGAAATCTTTCAAATTACGAGTGTGAGTGCGCTCATAGATCACGCCTACCAGGAAGAACATTCCAGCTGCGGAGATGCCATGATTAAACATCTGTAGCACTGCGCCATTAAGTGCAATGGCTGCATTCTGGGTGCCGCTGGCAAATGCTGCCGCGGCGATGCCCAGAACCACGAATCCCATATGGTTGACCGACGAGTAGGCCACCAGTCGCTTGAAGTCGTCTTGCCCGTAGGAGGCGAAGGCGCCAAAGATAATCGCCATCACCGCCAAAAATCCCAGAGCTCCGGCGTATTTCGCGGCTTCTGCGGGATAGAGAGGCAGCACCAGGCGAAGAAACCCATAAGCTCCTAGCTTCAGCAGGACGCCCGCCAGGATCATGGAGCCTGCCGTCGGCGCTTCAGTGTGTGCATCCGGCAACCAGGTATGAAAAGGCCAAACCGGGACTTTGATAGCAAAGGCGATGGCGAATGCCCAGAAAGCAATCGCTTTCACTGTAGAGACGGGCAACCCAATTGGCAGATTATCCAGGGTCTGTAAGCCAGGCCAGATCTGGAAAAGCACGGTCATATCGTAGGTTTTTGCCGTTACACCAATCATCTGAATTGCCAACAACAATCCGAGCGAACCGGCCATGGTATAGATCATGAATTTGAATGAAGCATAGGCCCGAGCCGATACTTTGCGTCCACCCCAGATTTCCCGCTCCCCTTTCTCGCTGCCCCATTGGCTGATCAGAAAGTACATCGGAACCAAACCAAACTCCCAAAAGACAAAGAAGAGCAGTAGATCTAGGGACAGGAACACCCCCAACATGCCCATTTCCAGCAGGAAGAACAGGATCATATAGGCTTTGATGTTCTCTTTGATCGTAAACGACGCCAGGATCGATAGCGGGGTGAGCAGTGTCGTCAGTAATACCATACTTAGCGAGATGCCATCCACGCCAAGGTGGTAAGAAGAGTTGATCGCTTTATACCAGACGGCATTTTCCTCAAACTGAAAACCGGGCTTTCCGCCATCAAACCCGAACCACAGCGCCAGCGTGAACGCCAGGGGGATAAAGCTGAGCAGAAAAGCCACCCAGCGATGTAAATTTTCTTGCTCACGCGGCAAGAAGAACAGCACGACAGCCGCCAGCACGGGCGTGAACAAGATTAGGGAGAGCAAGTGGCTTGCAATAAAATCCATCGGTCGCTCCTGTAGGAGGTTACTTTCTCTACGGGATAAAGATCAAATAGTAGAACAAAGCGCTGAAGAAAACGAGTGTGATCAGCGCACCAATCATGTATTGTTGTATACGTCCAGTTTGAATGGCACGTAGCGAGCGGCTGAAAGGTTTGACGATATTTTCCGCAAGGTAGTCTGCAGAACCGTTCACGACAGGCTTATCGAAATAATTGCGGAAGGCGTGTCCGATGATGGGAGATACAGAGGCAACCCAATGCAGTGCACCATCAATCACACCCCTGTCCATCCAAGTTGATGTAAAGGTCTCCGAGAACCAGTAAGATGGGCGGACAAAGAGGCGATCGTACAACTCGTCAAAATAATACTTGTTCTTCAAGATCCGATGCACGCCTGGGATCGCCTTTTCTATCGGATCTTGCGCCCCAGCAGGTGTGTGCCGGTAAACCAGCCACCCTAAGGACAGCCCACCAAGCGCTACTACCAAGGAGGTTAGGAGGGGTATGGCGCTAAATTCCACAGTTTCCAGGTGCCCGAGCAGTGTTTGACCGACAAATTCATGGAACCAATTGGGGATCAAGCCACCAATGCCTGGAAAATGCTCCGGGATACCTACCCAGCCGGCAGTCACAGAAAAGACTGCCAGGATCGCCAGCGGAAAAGTCATCGTCCAAGGAGTCTCCTGGGCGTGGTGGGCTGAGTCCGTGCGCGGCTTTCCCAGGAATGTGAGCGTGATTTGCCGCATGGTGTAGAAGGCTGTTAGCAATGCCGCTAACGCCAGCGTTCCGAACACAAAATAATGACCGTGTCCCCAGGCATCAGCCAGAATCTCATCTTTGGACCAAAATCCAGCGGTAATGAGCGGGAAACCAGAGAGGGCAAACCCGCCGATGAGAAAAGTCCAAAATGTCAGCGGCATCTTCTTGCGCAGGCCGCCCATATTGAACATGTCTTGCGGATCGACGTGCTCTCCAGTGTGCAGCACTCCATGCTCCATCCCGTGGATCACTGAGCCCGATCCCAAGAAGAGCAGCGCCTTGAAGAAGGCGTGTGTAATTAGATGGAAAGCAGCTGCAACATAAGCGCCGATCCCCAGGGCAGCGACCATATACCCCAGCTGTGAGATGGTTGAATACGCCAGCACGCGCTTGATGTCATTCTGCGCAAGGGCGATCGTTGCCGCAAACAACGCGGTGAACGCCCCTATGAATGCCATCAGCGTCATTGCGGACGTCATGCCATGCTCCGACCCTGCTGACACCAGCGGGAAGATACGGATAGCCATGTACACACCTGCAGAGACCATCGTAGCCGCGTGGATCATTGCAGATACTGGCGTTGGACCTTCCATGGCGTCTGGCAACCACACATGCAATGGCCACTGCGCAGACTTGCCAATTGTTCCAATAAATAATAGGATGCCAATCAATCCAGCTGTGGAAAGTCCCACAATATAGGAGGGCGTCTCCGCTAGGTGTGTGAGCACCTCCTGGTTGTAGAAGATTTCACGGTAATTCAGTGTTCCAGTTTGTGCATACAGGTATGCAATGCCCAAGAGCATAAAGACGTCACCAACACGCGTGGTGATGAAAGCCTTAATCATGGCGTCCCGAGCTGAGGGCTTCGCATACCAGAATCCAATCAGCAGGTACGAGCACAACCCCATGATCTCCCAACCGACAAAAAGTGTGAGCAAGTTATCTGAGACAACCAGCGTGTACATTCCAAAAGCGAACAGCCCAATAAAAGCAAAGAAGCGCGAGTACATCGGCTCGATTGAAGGTACCGTATGCTTGTGCCCATGGGCATCACTCACTGAGGCGCCATGCGGGGGGAGCCCGGGTTTATCGTGATCGCCCTTAGGCTGGCCAAAATTATGGTAGCCAACGCTGTAGATGAAGATCATCAGCACCGTCCAGGCGACGAAGAACAACGAAACAGCACCGAGCGGGTCGATTTGTACCCCAATCCTAAAAGCAGTATCACCTGTGGCTAACCAGGGGATTGAAGAGCTAAAGATGTGCTCTCCAAAATGATCTACCTGTAATGCGCGGAAGAATACGATCATGCTCCCTAACCAGGAGAGCAGCGCCGCGCCGACTGCGATTGTGTGGCTCAGCCACTGACTGCGGTTTGTGAACAGCACAATCAAAAAGAATGCCAGTAAGGGTGGGAGAGGGATTAGCCAAATAATTGCTTCAGTTGCCATAGCATCTCCAACATTCAACTACAGTTTCAGCATGTCGATCTCATCCGCGACGACCGTGTTCCGCCGCCGGTAGATTGAGATTATCAAGGCCAGACCAACCGCAACTTCAGCAGCTGCGACGGCAAATACCATAATGGCGAACGCCTGCCCAGCAATCACTTCGGGCGATCGGTAGCGCCAGAACGCAACGAGGTTGACATTTACAGCGTTTAACATTAACTCAATTCCCATGAGGATCGCAACTGCATTTTTGCGAGCAAGCACACCAAACAAACCAATTGAGAACAAGCCTGCAGAGAGGATCAGATACCAGGATAGAGAAATCATAGTTATTTCCTTTCCCACGCCACCATAATCGCCCCAACCAACGCAGCAAGCAATAAAACCGACGCTACTTCAAAAGGAATGACGTACGCATCCGGCGAGACCAGGGCAACGCCTAGCTCTCGCAATGGGTCCGCTCTAGTGCTAAACTCCGGCGCCTGGGTGGAAAAACCCTCCCAACTAGATAATATCCAGCCCAGTGCAGCAAATAATACCAATGCTATTGCGGCAGCCCATACCCAGTTTGGGTTGATCTGGGATCCAGTATCAGTTGCGACGCGGCGGGTCAGCATGATCGCAAAGATCATCAAGATAGCGATCGCCCCGATATAGATCACTACCTGGGCTACAGCCAAAAAGCCGGCATTAAGCAATACATAGACGACAGCCACGCCAAACAGGGAAACGACCAGCCAAAGGGCCGCGTGTACCAGATTGCGTGTGCTGACAACCAGCAAGGCTGCACCCAGTGTTGCAGCAGCTGTAATGATAAAGATGAGCTGAAGAGGGGTCATAGGCGCTCTCCGGTGCTATTGGGGTGACCCAGAAGGTGGTTGAGATGCAGAAACGGTCTGCTGGGCTGGGGGAGTAGCCACTGGCCTCGGTTCTCCTACTCGCTGGCGGGCACTCCTGGCACCTGACCGCAGAACTTGCAAGGTACCCCACACCATCAAAACATTGGCCAGCAACATGATCGTTATATAGACAAACAGGTTGTCCTGCGGCACCAGCTTCACCAGCACGGCTGTGACCATGACTGAGATCAAAGCGAGTGGGGTAAAAAATTTCCAATTTAAATTGAGCATATGATCGATGCGAATGCGGGGGAATGTGTACTTGACCCACATAATCACCCAATACATGAACATTGATTTCAGGAAAAACCAGAAAACTCCGACAATAGGGTATGTCTCTGCACCCGGTCCGCGCCAGCCACCCAAAAACAGGGTTGAGAATATCGCCCCAATCGTAAGGGCATGTAGCAATTCACCTGCATAGAACAACCCGAATTTCATCCCCGTATATTCGATGTGGAAACCGGCAACGATCTCAAACTCGGCCTCTGTCAGATCAAACGGCGCACGGCCTAACTCGGCGATGTTGGAGATCAAGAATATCATCGCCGCCAGCGGAGCAACAACAATGAACCAGACGGCTTGCTGGTCAACGATATCTTTCAATCCCATTGAGCGCGCCAGGATCACGGGTACCAGCAAGGAGATCACTAATGGGATCTCGTAGGATATCATCTGAGCAACAGTGCGGAACGCACCCAGCAGAGCGTACTTGTTATTTGAAGCCCAGCCTGCCATGATGATGCCCAGAGTGCTGATCGCTCCAATCGCGACGATATAAAGCACACCCACGTTTACATTCGTCCCATACACGGTTGCGGAAATTGGTATCACAGCCCACAATGCCAGTACGGTCCCCAATGCCATAATCGGTGCTAGGTTAAAAACGATCCGATCGGCGCCAATCGGGGTGATATCTTCCTTGATCAGCAGCTTGATGATATCTGCAAATGGCTGTACAAGCCCATACGGCCCGAGTCTGTTGGGTCCGAGGCGGTCTTGGAAGCGGGCGACTACCTTTCGTTCTACCCAGACCAGGAATATATCCAAAACAAGTGCAACCGTTGCCAAAATAACCACGCCAAGCAGTGCCAGGATAAATGTTACCAAACCGGGCGCTAGCCCCCACCCTCCGAGCAAATCTCTGAGCCAGTTGGCGATTAAGGTTACCGGGTCACCCATCCACACACTCCTTGTGATTAACACATAAAAGGCTGAGGGAGATATCCATCAGCCTTTTGTAAATTCAATAATCCCCAATATGTACCTATATCCACTCCAAAACGCCTTTGCGCCACGCGTAGACCAGGCCTGCGACGAGAATCATGATAAATAGAATGCCCTCCAGGACAGCAAACAAGGGCAGTTGGTCAAAAGCGACCGCCCATGGATATAAGAATACAATCTCTACATCGAAAATGAGGAAAACCAGTGCAAAGATATAGTATTGAACACGAAATTGTACCCAGGTATTTCCCACAGTTTCGATACCGCATTCGTAGGTATCCATCTTAAGCGGATAAGGCTTGCGAGGCGCGATCAAGCGTGGGATGACAAGCGCTAACGCTGGAAAAACTGGCGCAAGAATTAGAAAAACGCCAATAAACAACCAGTCATTCAGCATAAAGGCTCCTTTTTCGTGCGCTTAGAAATCTGGCGTGTGATTTTAATTACAAGCAACGGCGAAAATTTTACCACAAGATATGCCTATTATACACAGGTTATTCTCTATGGGGAGTCAAAGTACGATCACGTTTCCATTCCTTTGCGTGATTACACCTCGGAATTATTGGACTTTCAACCTAATTCGAACCACGCGTATCTAAATTTGGGTATACTTTAAAGAATGCAAAGCGGTTCCAATAACAGTCAACGTCAATCACGCTGGTGGGATTTGCCCTCGGCTGTGTTAGTCCTGGTCATGTTGACCACTGCTTTCTCGCGGCTCATCGCCACAAAATGGTCTGCAGATCTGGAGATTACACGCGAAATCGCGTATCTCGGGCTTGTGGCAGGATTGGCACTCGGATACAGCCGGTTTTCTAGGCGATTGGTGACATTGTTAAGTATTGTCTACGGAATTTTTATGGTTCCCTGGCGTTTAGGGCTGAGCCTCGGGGCAGATATCTCATGGGTAGAGCGCTTGCAGAGCATAGCCGGGCGACTTGAAATTATATTCTCCTACCTGTTACAGCAGCGGGCAGTACCAGATAATTTGCTGTTTGTCGTCCTGATGTGCATCGGATTTTGGATTATCAGCGTACACGCTGGGTATACCTTGTGCAGGTATGCCAATCCTTGGATCATCGCCCTCCCTGGGGGGCTTATGATTATCATCATTCAAACATACGATGCACTCCCCACAGACAGAACATGGTATGTGATCATCTACCTTTTCTTGACATTATTACTCGTCGTTCGTATGGTCTATATAAGCCATAGGCGCCGCTGGGAGCAAACCCGCACCTATATGCCCTCGTACCTGGGTACCGATATTGTTAGATTTGCACTGCTCACATGCTTGCTGCTCATGGCGCTCGCTTGGTCCACTCCCGCAGTTGCCAAAGCCCTGCCTGTTGCCAAAGAGAGCTGGGATCGAGTGATGCTCCCCTGGTGGAATGACACGCGCAACGTCTTTGAAAATGCCTTCGCCTCATTGCGATCCACCGTTGGGCTGGCTGGAGAATACTATGGTCCCAACCTAGCCCTCGGGACTGGCAGTATTCTCAGTGACACTGTGGTATTTTCTGTCCAGGCACCCACCAGCCCACCGACCGGTATACGCTATTACTGGCGGGCGCGTGTATATGATACATTCAACAAAAGTTGGGTAAGCTCACATCAAACTACACGCGCAATAGACGCTCAGGAAATCGATTTGCCTTTTCCAGATTTAGATGACGATTTCCCTGGAGCCTATCCCTTTACCTTTTATTTGAACAGACCGATTGCGACCATTATGGCACCTAACCAGCTGGTCTGGTTGAGCCGTCCAACACGTGCTGAGTTCATCAATAATCCGGATGGAAGTGTAGACCTGGGGGTTCTTCGGGCGACCCCATCCTTGCGCGCAGGTGAGATATACAGCGCTCGTGTTTCATTCAATAACATCACAATTGAAACCCTGCGCCAGGCTGGAACTGGGTATCCCGATTGGGTTCGATCTCGCTACTTGCAGCTACCCTCCTCGATTACGTTGCGGACCAGATTGCTCGCAGCCCAAATAGCAGAAGGGCACGATACACCGTATGATATTGCTGATGCAATCACGAACTATCTGCGTATAAACTACGAATACAGTGAGACCATTCCTATTCCACCAACCGACCAGGAACCCATAGATTGGTTCCTCTTCGATTATGGCGTGGGGTTTTGTAATTATTATGCTACAGCAGAGATTATCTTGCTCCGGGCGATGGGAATCCCCGCCCGTCTCGCTGTCGGGTATGCCGCAGGTGATAGCGTAGATAATCCGGGATTCTATACCGTCCGCCAGCGCGATTCGCATGCCTGGCCTGAGGTGTATTTTCCCGGGACCGGGTGGGTCGAGTTCGAGCCAACTGCTTCGCAAGCGCCAATTTTCCGCCTGCAGTCAATCCCCGAATCCGAATCAGAGCTTGATCCTACCGACCTTGGCGAAACCATCCCCAATCCTGAACCCGAAAGTCCGCTAGATCGCCAGACAACCGGAAACCCCTTTGGGGATGGTAGCACTCTGCAGGCAAGGCTAACATTCATATTGAGCGGCGCTCTCATTGTGATATTGGTCGCAATATCGATACCATTGATCCGTAGAAAACGCCTGCACAAGAAAATCCCTTTGCTCCCAATCTTCCTGGAAAATGCCATCCGCAGGGCTGGTATTAAACCACCCAGGGTATTGCAATATTTAGCGCGCATGGCAACCCTTTTGCCACACCAGCGCGCCTACGAGCAAATCAATCTCGCACTTAGACGATTGGGACGACCTGCCTCGCCGACCGACACTCCTGCCGAACGTGCCGGTTCGCTAGTGCTCCGCCTCCCGGCAACACACGAGCAAGTGGGTCTGGTACTCACCGAATACCATCGTGCGACATACAGTCCTCAAAATTCAGCGAACGAACGCAAAGCACAACGCGCCGGGGACGAAATCCGGAGGATTTCAATCCGGGAAGATATCCGCCGGCGATTCGGATTTTGAAATCCTATTCCAGGCGACGTTAGTGTTTGTATGAAAAAATTATTCGGATTGAGGAATTAAATCCTGGTAAGCATCTGCAAACAAAGCCGGTGTGCCGCCTGTATGCCAAAACAGCACTGTGCCATCACGCGAGAAATAACCAGAACGTATCATGTCGACCATTCCAGCGGCAGCACGTCCTGTGTACACCGGATCGAGCAATAAACCTTCCAGCCGAGCGAAGAGCTTTAGTGCCTCTTGCTCTGGATCGCCCGCAACCCCATACCCCCTCCCTATATAGCTATCGGTAACCTCAATTTCATCCGGAGTAAATATAAAGCTCTCTCCAAGCTTCTGCGCGACAGCGCCAGCCAGGTCAGCCACGCGGCTCTTCAGTACCTGCGCATTTTCGTCAACACTGATCCCCAAGATTCTGCCAGGAAATCCGGTGATCCGTTTTCCAACAACAAGTCCTGCCTGGGTGCCGCCCGAAGAAGAAGGAAAGACGATCCAATCTGGTGGGCAGCCTCCCAGTTGCGAGGCCGAACACTGCTCCACCAGCTCCTCAAGCGCAATGGCATAAGCGGCTGCTCCGGTTGGACTCGAGCCTCCATAGGGAACGAGGTATGGTCTGCGACCTTGATCCCAGGCATCTTGAAAAACCTCTTCGAGCTTGCGCTGGCGCTCTTCCACGCCTGCCCATATAAGCTCGGCTCCGAACCAGCGATCCAGGAGCAGATTTCCGGTGGGTAATTTAGGCTGTTCACCTGCGAGTACCAAAATACACTCGAATCCAAAGCGAGCAGCTGCAGCAACTGTCTGGCGGCAGTGATTTGATTGGACTGCACCAGCAGTCACAAGAGTACGAGCGCCATTAGCCTGCGCTTCCGCTACCAGCAGCTCGAGCTTGCGGGTTTTATTCCCCCCGAAGGCGAGTCCTGTCTGGTCATCACGCTTAACAAGCAGGCGCGGACCTCCTAAAGCAGCCGACAGTCGCGGCAGAGCCTCGATAGGTGTGGGTAAATGGGCAAATTTGATGCGAGGTAATGTATTCATAGTGATGGTGTCCCTTGGATTCTACTTTTCTCGCGCCTTCGCATGATTGTTAATATGCGCGGTAGAATCTGTGTATATGCACGATACAAAAATGGCTTCAATGGCAGATCCCATGCGCCGATATGGCGCACGACTTCTCCGCCCATCCCTTCCTTAAACCGGTAAACTCCCCAGAGTGGGTCGTCCTCTTCAAATGTATCCGGAGCGCCCCACAGGTCGTAAGTATGGCATCCGGCGGTTTTTGCCAGGCGGATTGCCTCCCATTGAAGCAGGTAATTGGGCATCTTCTCCCGGTGCGCATCACCTGACATGCCAAAAAGGAACCAGGCTTTTCCAGCGAACAGAAACAGAAACATCGCAGCAACCGGCTCGCCAGATACCTCAGCGATCAGCGGCATCGCAGTAGGTTGTATACTCTCCTTAAACGGCTCACCGTCCGAAAAAAAAGTGCGCCAAAGATGTTTGTAATACCCACGCTCACGGATGACAAATCCATCCCGCTTGGCAGTTTCAGTGTACAGGCTGTAAAGCAGGTCGAGATCTCCGATCTCTCCCAGGCGTATACTCACACCTTTTTTCTTCGCTAGGCGAACATTGTAGCGAAATTTCTGCTTCATGCGCATCAAGAGCGCCTCCTCATCACCAGCCAGATCAAGCAATACCGTATTTCGAAATTGCACCTGTTCTGACGAGAAGCGCCAGCCATTTCTCAATAGGTCGTCGATTACCGTGCTGCCTGTTATGTACTCTACTGCGCCAGCATCATTTGGGAGGCCGGTGCCGGTCCGCACATCAGGATCCATCTTGATAAATATTGCCCCATGCTCTCGACCGAACTTAGCCAGTTCCTCCAGAAGGTGGAGCCGATTTTTTGAATCATTCCAATCTCTCAGGAGAGGTCCTTTGGGTAGATATACAATATTTATTCCTCTGATGGGCGTGGATCGTTGCAAAACCAATGAGGCGGCCAAAGGCTCGGATTGGTCCTCCCGGGTAATTCCAGCAACATCAGTAATGATTTGTATTTTTTCTTTTTCGTTGAACCACACCAAGTAGTAGGGTAGCCATCCAAAACGCGCTTTCACTTGTCCCCATTCCCAGGATTGCAAGATGTGGGGATCAGGAAATGAGGCCACCAAACGATTCCATGTCATCCCAGAGGATGAGGACAATTCAGTTTCTGATATTGACTGGTTAACGAGCATCATCCGAGGCTCTCTCTGCCAGAAAAATACCAGCGATATAAGCGATACAATACTGGGTTATATACCCGATCCCAGGCACCAATGGTGCGGCACAGCTTTCCACCAAATCCTCGCTTGAAGCGATAAACCCCCCACAAGCCATCAGAGCGGTTGGTAAACCGCTCTTCTAGGATCGCATCATCTTCGTCAGGCACGCCCCAAAGATCATACTCCGTGCAGCCATGCTGGCGCCCCCAACGCATCGCCTCCCATTGCAGCAAGTAGGTCGGCATCCGCTCTCGATGCACTTCTGATGAGGCTCCGTAAAAATACCAGGCACGCTGCCCACGGGCAAATACCATCAATGCTGCTAGAGGCTGACCATCGAATTCTGCAATCAATAGCTCGCACTCCCCGGACGGGTAAAACAGGTCATAAGCTTTCTGATAATACTCCCGGCTATGTACACCGAAGCGATCTCTCTCACCAGTCACTTTGATTAATTCATTGAAAAGAGCTATGTCTCCACTAGGACGCACAACAATACCCTTTCTTTGTGCCAGACGGATGTTATAGCGTGTCTTTTGTTTCATGCGGGCGAGGATATCCTCGTCATCGCCGTCTAAATCTACAATTAGCGTCCGCCTGGGTTGAATGGTCTGCGGGCTTGGTTGAAAACTTGATAGAACGCTCTCATGGAGTTGTCGCTCGGCGTCATCTTCAAAAACATCCGGTTCCACCTTGAGCAGCACTGCTCGCCGTTCCCGGCAAAGGGAATCAATCTCCGGGAGCAATGCCTCCCATCCCGCGCCCACAGGTCCGCGCGGGATATAGCCGATTGCGAATCCTAATGGCAGCCGCCGGAATAAGATCTGCGCACCCATCAAAGCCGGCGCCTGAATGCCTGGTTCGCCCGGGATATCAGGATTTCGTGACGAAAGGCGCACGACCTCCCAACCAAACGCTGCTTTTAATTCGCCCCATCGAGTGCTTTGCAGCAAATGGGTGTTAGGAAATGAGGTGAGAAATGATTCCCACCCGGTTGCAGATAACTCAGGCATGCTCGATATTTAATTAAACAATTGCAGTCATATCGGGAGGGGGTGTGCTTCGTACAGCCGCTCCTGGGATGTACTCATCAAGGATGTGTACGATTGCAGCCGCATCACCCTCTCGGGCGAGGTGTACCAAGTCGTTTACCGTCTGTCGCAGGACCTGCCCAGTTAGGATATCTTCATCTTTTAGCAAGACAATATCCGGGTGCGTGGTCGGCTCATATTGTGCCCACTGGTCCCATAGCTCCTCACTCAGCTTCTCGCCTGGACGTATCCCAGTAAAGACAATATCGACATCCTTATTTGGCTCCAGTCCCGATAGGCGGATCAGGTCTTCCGCCAGGGTGAGAATTCGGATCTGCTGGCCCATATTGAGCACGAAAACCTCCCCTCCCTCGCCCATCGCAGAAGCCTGCAAAACCAAGTGCACCGCTTCCGGTATGGTCATGAAGTAGCGCTCCATATCCGGATGCGTTATGGTGACCGGACCTCCATTGGCGATCTGGCGCTTGAATTTTGGGATCACGCTACCACGACTACCCAATACATTCCCAAACCGAACGACCGAGAATGCCTGCTGCGAGCGATTGGCTGCGTCCAACACAATTAGCTCAGCCAATCGCTTCGTCGCCCCCATCACACTGGTTGGGCGTATCGCCTTATCCGTGGAGATCATCACCAATCTTTCTACGGCGAAATTTACTGCAGCCTCGACCACATTGCGCGTGCCGAAAACATTGTTTGTGATCGCTTCTTCGACATTGATCTCCATTAAGGGAACATGCTTGTGTGCGGCTGTATGGAAGACAACTTGCGGGCGTAAGTCGTCAAATGTGACAGTCAATCGGTCGATATCCCGAATATCGGCGATAACCGGATGGACTGGCAAAGACGGGAAATTATCCTCAAGCTCGAGGAGTGTCTCAAAAACACTGTTTTCACCATGTCCCAGGAGAATAAGGGAAGCAGGTCCCCAACGCGCTGTCTGCAGGGACAGCTCGCGGCCAATAGAACCTCCTGCACCAGTGATTAACACTCGGCGGCCGCCCAAACTGGTACCCACAAGCTTCTCGTCAATATGCGCTGGCTCTCGTCGTAGGAGGTCGGTGATCTCGATATCCCTCAAGCGGCTTACGCTAACCTTCCCGCCGATGAGCTCATAGATGCCCGGCATAGTGCGGAACGGCATGCCCTTCAAGCGGCATACGTCGGCCACCTGCCTGATCACATTGCCAGGAGCGCTAGGGATAGCCACCACAACTTCGTCAATGTGGCGAGCTGTGATGACACGAGCCAGATCCTCTAGCTTTCCAATCACCGGAACACCGTGAATCTGCTGTTTTTGTTTATTGGCATCGTCATCAAGGAAACAGACCGGTTTTTGGTTGAGTTGCTGATTCTTAAGCATTTCACGCACGACCAGCGCTCCCGCATCACCCGCACCAACAACCAATACATGACTCGTGTGGCCGTTTATCCTGCCAACGACATTACTTCGCGCTTCAGCCAATGCCCTTACCGAGAATCGCAACCCGCCGATCAGGAACAACGACAAAAGCCCATCAATAACCAGAACTGCACGGGGAAAGCCCAGGTAACCTGGCATGCGGTTTTGGAGAGTTGTCATGACCATTACCGCGACAGATAACAATACGGAGGCTGTCGACACAGACAGAATTACAAGGCGCAATTCTTTGATGCTGGCATACACCCAAAGATGGCGGTAAAGACCAAAAAAATAGTAGACGATTGGCTTGATGAGCAATGCCAGAGCTACCATCCTCCAGGCTTGAGGCAGAAAGTAAATAAATCGTTCGCCGAATTCAAGCCTTAGACCGAAGCTCCCTATTACTGCTACGACAATAAGGAATACGTCACCAATAACCAGAAGCCATCTCGAGGCAATCCAAGCGCGGATGCGATAAACATTCAAATATTTTTGCAGCAAATTACGGCGCTCAGGGGGATCCGACTCCACCGTCATATTACCTCCCTCGGAAACCGAATACAGTCGCCGGGGTGCGAAGCATGATAATCATGTCTATCCATAAATTACGGTGCTTGATATAGTAAAGATCATATTCCAGCTTGATTGTAGTCTCTTCTACTGACGAAGCATAGCCAAAATTTATTTGGGCCCACCCCGTGATCCCGGGTTTCACTAGAAGCCTTGTTCGATAAAAAGGCACATTTTTTTGGAATACATCCATCAGCTCAGGTCGTTCTGCGCGAGGCCCTACCAGGCTCATCTCCCCACGCAAAACGTTAATAAATTGTGGTAATTCATCCAAGTGGCTTTTTCGAAGAAATCGTCCCACCCGTGTTGCCCGCGCATCATCTTCAGTTGCCCATTGTGGTCGCCCAATGACTTCAGCATCTCTACGCATCGTCCGCAACTTGATAATTGTATAGGGTTGCGAACCTTTACCTGCGCGTGTCTGCGTATAAAAAACGGGGAAACCATCGTCGATGACAATCGCCAGCGTGACGAAAGGTAACGTAAGCAACATTAGAATTACACCGAAGGCTCCACCGATGATATCTACCAGACGCTTCGCGAGTTCATAAAATCCGCTAACTTTTTGTTCGTCTACAAAAGAGCGTAATATCCAATCAGCTTCAAGAAAGTTAATGGGTATCCGGCCCAGCAGCTCTTCATATGCACGCGGGGCACGCATGATTTCGATGCCACTCTCTTGCATATCAAGTAGCGCCTGAAACATGGCAGGTTTAATATGGCCTGTAATGGCAACGATCAGGTCCGATATGTTATGAGCTTTTACCAGCTCCTGTAATGAATGGCTCGTTCCTAAAACCGGAATATTTTCAATATTATTTCCAGCCTTTGTTTCGTCATCATCCACGATTCCAGCGACATATAAAGGTGGAGGTCGAAGGCTGTTGATGATCTGCAAAAGCATCTGTCCCGATTTCCCTCCGCCCACAACCAATACACGCCTTAGGAACTGCGGAGCGGTGAAAATCCGGATGTATACACCACGCCATACCAGCGTGAGTAGCGGCGCGGCGATGAAGAATCCCGCCACGCCACGCCTGGGTAATAGCGATCTAGGTGGATCGACATAGTAAAAATAGAGCAGCAGATAAAGTCCAAATCCGATTAAAGCTGCAGCTGCTACACCTTGTATTGTTGCACGGATATTTCCAGCCCGGTGTACATCATAGAGCTCGACCAGCAAGATCACCCAGACCACAGGTAGCAAAAAGAACCAGACCGGCACGCGTCTCTGAATGAATTCAATCGAAAAACTCGGAAAGCGATCCGCACTCCCCCAAAAATACAGGGCGAGTAGCAGGCTGATCGCCGCAATGAGAATATCCCCCACCAATAACAAAGTCCGCCGCTCTTGAATACGCAAGCGCCAGGTTTGTGATTTCTGCATGGTTATCGGATTATTCACTGGTAATCAACCCCCATAATACACTACTTCCCCAGGCTAGATGGATGACAACCCAAGCAGATGGAGCTCCAAGCAGATAAAGCCAAAAATGCCGCCGCCCCACTAGCAGACCAGCGGCGATTCCAAGGACCAAAAAGTATATGAATAATTCGAGCGCCAGTAAACGCAAGCTGACTGGGAAAAAGATGCCCACCAGCAGAAACAAAAATAGGCTTAGGACGAAGAGAGGCGGGATCACCTGACGCCAGCGGAGGGTATGCGGATAACGCTTTAGCATTTTCGCCTTCCAATACCCATAACGCCAGTATTGCTTCCAGAGGGCGCGCAGAGTTGGACGGGCCGCATAGCGGGTACGTATGGTTGGATCGAGCCATATCCGGCCTCCGGACCGGCGGATGCGTACATTGAACTCATAATCTTCATTAGTGAGCAGCGTTTCGTCATAATATCCAATGCGCTCGGGAAGGGTCTTTCGAAATGCACCAAACGGAACAGTATCAACCGATTGTGCTGCCCCTCCGATGCGGTAACGAGCATCGCCCGCACCAAGCGGGTGGGCAGCTGCCGCAGCGATCGACTTAGCCAACCACCCCTCGGCCCCAGGCTGTATCTCCCAGACGCCACCCACATTCTCGCCAACCCCAGACTGAAGAACCTCGACACAGCGAGCAACGTAATCTGGGTAGGGAAAGGAATGCGCATCTAGACGCACAACAATCTCGCCCCTGGCGTTCTCGATTGCCTGATTTAAACCAGCGGGGATGGATCTTTTTGGATTCTCAACAACCTGCACATTGAGATCAGGATAGTCTTGCTGAAATTTTGCGATTTCATGCCGCGTATTATCTGTGGAGAGGCCATCAGCGATCACTACTTCCATATCGTGGCGTGGATATGTCTGGGCATATATGGCTTCCAATAGCTGCCCAATCGTGCTTTGCTCATTGTAACATGGCACAATAATCGTCACCTGCGGCATATCAAGCTTTCCGATGAGCAATGATAGGGTTGAGCGGGCGACCGAAAGGGATTCTGACCACAAACAAGCTCCCTTGTGGGTGATTATTTTGTGCGACAATTGATCCCCCATGGGCGTGGATGATTTCTTTTGCGATAGCCAGTCCAAGCCCACTCCCGTGTACATGACCTCCTATTCTAGATTTATCCACCTGATAAAATCTTTCGAAGATACGAGGGAGATCAGCTTCAGGGATTCCGGTTCCGCTATCACTGACTTTAATTTCAGCATATTCGCCGTCGGCCTGGGCGCTCATTACGACCTGCCCACCCGCGGGCGTGTGTTTCAAGGCATTCTCTACGAGATTACCCAATACCTGCGCCAACTTTTCACCGTCGCCAGAGAGGTTCGCGAGATCATCGGCGTGCCAGCTCATCCCAACCTTTGCCTGCTCAGCATTAGGTTTATAGCGCTCGTAAGCGTGTTTCAAGAGCTCTTGTAGATTCACATCAGTCCGCTCGATCGTCACCATGCCAGCGTCAAAACGCGCCAGGTCCAACAGGTTAAGGACAAGCCGGTGCATCCTAGTCGCCTCCGTGTGGATGATCGACGCGGCCTGGTGCAAGTCTTCAGGCGCACTGGCTGCACCATCCATGATCGCTTGGGAAAATCCCTGAATTGATGTAAGGGGCGTCTTCAGCTCATGTGAAACGTTTGCAACGAATTCTCGCTGCGATTGCTGGCTGGCACGCACACGTTGGGTCATGTCATTGAAGGCTCGAGCCAGATTTCTAACCTCCGAGGGTCCTTGCAACTGGATGGTTTCATAGGTACCTTCCGGAGTTTTGCGGGCAGCAGCAGCAATACTTCCAAGGGGAGCTGAGATCCAGCGCGACATCCAGAATGCCAGGATCAACGCCAAAAAGAGTGCCAAGCACCCCGCCTGCATAAAAGGGGGTATGAAATCCTCACGAAGCAAATCACGTATCCTGCGCGTGTATAAAAGCGCCATTGCTCCTGGCCGTGGTGTTGCCAGGACCAGGATGGTCCCGTTATCCAATCGACGCGAGAGCGTCAACCAGCGCTTCCCTGATTGGTCGAGGGCGACATCGCGTTGATCGCGGATGGAATTCAGAGCCAGGGGACCTATGGAAGCAGCGCTCTCCTGCCTAGAATCAACAAGAAGCGAATGGTCCGATGCGAGAATTAAGACGCGGACATCCGCGACGGAGTCGATTCGTTGGGCGTATTCCACGGGGCGGTTCTGCAGGATTTGCAGCGTGTCCGTACGGCGGATTAGTGTTGCCATAACCCGCTCAAGGTTTAGGTAATCTTGCCGGTCAGCTACCGGGTTCCGAATGAGAAATATAAAAAGTCCTAAGGCTACTACGAGCAAGATTACGAGCGCCAGGAGGACGTAGGTCGACCACAATCTCGAGCGCAAGGATGCGAACATGTCATCCCACCAATTTATAACCAATGCCGGTAATTGTTTGGATTTGCACTGAGCTATTTAATAGTTTTTTTCGCAACTGCGCGATATGGACATCTACCGTCCGGGTTTGACCGAAATACTCGTAACCCCAGGCCTTTTCCAGCAATTGCTCTCGGGTCAAAACGAAGCTCTTATGCTCAACCAGTACCTGCAACAGGTCGAATTCTTGAGCTCGTAGCTCGATTTGAGCCCCATCCACACTCACCTCACGGCGAGCCACATCGACCACGACGTCACCCACGTGCAAGGTGTTCTCGGAAGCCTCCCCCACCCGCACCCCTCTCCGAAGAATGGCTTTCACCCGCGCGACCAGCTCTCGGGGATTGAAGGGTTTGGTGAGATAATCGTCCGCACCCATCTCCAGACCGAGGATCTTATCAACATCTTCATCACGTGCTGTCAGCATTAATATGGGTAGATTGTTGCCTTGTGCACGCAACTTGCGGCATACCTCGATTCCATCGAGTTTTGGGAGCATAACATCCAACACGATCAAGGCAGGCTTGTGACGTGCGGTTGCTTCCAGGGCAGCCATGCCGTCGCTGGCCGATATAATCCGAAACCCCTCTCTTTCTATGTACATGCGCGCAAGCTGTACAATGTTCGGCTCGTCGTCAACGAGGAGAATCAGCTCATTTGACATACCTTTAGGTAGTCGCCACCACCTCAATTTCTACAGCACCATCTCTCGGCAGGGCAGCTACCTGCACTGTAGAGCGCGCCGGTGGATTATCAGTGAAAAATTGACCATAGACCGCGTTCATCTTAGCAAATTCCCCCATATCTCGCAGGAAAACTGTTGTTTTGACAACTTTTTCGAGGGAAGAACCGGCTGCCTCAAGAACGTGCTGGATATTGGTCAACGCCTGGCGTGTCTCTGCTTCAATGCCTCCAGGCGCGAATTCCATTGTCTCGGGATCCAGACCTAATTGCCCCGCGGTAAAGACAAGGCTTCCAACCCGGTTTGCGACTGTGTATGGTCCTATCGCCTTCGGGGCTTTATCGGTCACAATGATTTCCTTTTGCAGCATGGATACACCTCGCATGGTTAGATTAATTTGATTTTAACATGAAATTCCAGGGTGAACTTGACCGCTGATTTTTTAGAATTTACTTGAGGGGCATTTTAGGAAAGGGAAAAAACAGCTGTAGGTGTGCAACCGACAGCTGCTGAAGGTCTGAACTTTGGTCTGACGAAGTACTACGGGTTCGATTCGCTAATTTTGGCTTTTTTTCTCTTCCCCAACCAGCTCTGAATTTGCTCAAGGTGCTCATCATCGTGATCAAAGCTATGGTCCGCTACCCACTTCCATAATGGAGATCCATCCAACCAGGGGTATCGGGCAGGATCAATCATATCCAAATCCTTGAAGTCCTGCAATCTACGAATCACCTGATGGCGAACACCATGGAAGTCAGTCAGTATGCGATCCAGAGGGCGCGATTGGTCTTCTGCATGCCAGCGATCGTTGAGTCGATCGGTCTCAATAGCCAATACGAGCAGGGAAGTAGGTCTTATCCCCTGGCTTGCTTGCCACAGCAGCTTGACCAGTTCCGCCTCCCAACGGGTGAGATGAGCCAGGATATCTTTGATCGTCCAATCTCCCACCACACCGGGCTGCAAGAACGCATCCTCTGGCAACAGAGTAATCAGTTGACTGATGCGCTCGTGACTTTCTATTAAGGCCGCCCGTATCTCATCCTTATTCATGTAAGCCCCATCTCCCTGGCAAATTTTTTAATCGCCTGAATATGATCACCTGGAGAGTTAAGACCTGCACCCATTGTATTCACAGAACAATGCGTAGCTCCGATTGCGAGCCAATCCTTAGCTAAATTTTTCCAGGTGTCTGGGTTTCCCTCCCCATAAGGGATACGAACCTCAATGCCAAATCCATCCCTTGTACGTCCGTTCTCGTAAAGATACACATCCAATTTTTCGAGGTGGGGCAACGTATCGGCGGCGGTGGGGTAGGTAGGGATCCATCCATCCGCGATGCGCGCTACACGCCGCAGAACAGGATTAGCGCGTCCACCCATCCAAATCGGGATTGAGGGTCGCTCAGGTAAAGGGTTTATGCCCGCATCAGGGACATAGTGCCATTCTCCGGAATAGGTCACGAGGGATTGCCCCCACAATAACCGGATAAGCTCTATTTGCTCCTCAATGCGCCGTCCACGATTGGAAAACTTTTCATTCAATGCCGTGTACTCTACTGCATTCCAGCCCAGCCCGACTCCCAAACGCAAGCGGCCACCACTGATCAAATCCAGCGTAGCAGCCTGTTTGGCTACGAGCGCAGCTTGTCGTTGAGGGAGAATCAAAATCGACGTGCAGAATTCTATCGTTGTCGTCAAACCTGCCAAAAAGCTGAAGAGGACAAACGGCTCCATAAAAGCGTCCTTATATGTGTATCTCCCATTCCAACCACCCGGACGCTCTGGGTTAGCTCCTAAGACATGATCGTAAGCACCAACATATGCATACCCCAAGCTTTCGGCAGTTTGTGCATACTCTTTGATCGCCTCTGGATCATGGCCGAATTCAGTCTGAGGGTAAATCAAACCAAACCTCATGAAAAAGACTCCTGAATGAACGTGCGTATCGCCCGATTAAAAAGCTCTGGCTGTTCCATATTGAGCAGGTGTCCTGCGTCTAACAGGACACGAAGAATAGAACCCTGGATAGCAGCACGCATGGCGATTGCTTCAGTCGACGGTATGAGCTGGTCATCGCTGCCGTGCAAGATTAAGGTTGGTCTATCGATTTGACCTAAGGTGGGGACTGAGCTCGGGCGGTCTTTCATCCCCTCCAGATCACCGATGATCCCATCCAAAGAAGTGCTTCCCATGATCTCCCACACCTGCTGGACAAGCTCCTGTCGTCGATTATAAGACCTCGGGGATAGCATTTTTGCCAGCATCGTCTCGGCAACAGACCCCGGGCCATCCTTCTTTGCGAGCTCAATGGCTTTATCCCGACTGGCCTTGCCTTCAGGAGTATCTGCTCCGGCGCGGGTGGCAGCCAGGATTAAGCCTGCAACCCGCTCAGGATAATTTCGAAAAAACGAGAAGGCTATATATCCGCCCATCGAAAGCCCACACAGGATCGCAGGTTGATCAACACCCAGTGCATCGAGCACATCCCGGCAATCTGCTGCATGCATATCCATAGAGTATGGCCCTTGGGTACCGTCAGAATCCCCATGACCGCGCAGATCAAATGCAATCGTATGAGCAATCTCGTCCAAATCATCGATTTGCGCCTCCCAAATGCGGTTGTTTAATGGATAGCCATGGATGAGGAGCAAAGGGATACCATTCCCCCGGGTATTAACTGAGAATGTGAGGTCATTAAGTAAAATTCTCATGGCTCACCCTAAGGATCTTATCTGATCGTTCAATTTTTGAACAGTCTCCTGATAAAGGGCAAGTTTCTCAGCTTCCTTTTGTACCACAGGCTCAGGCGCTTTTTCAGAGAATGGGCTCGCGAGCAGTTCTCGTAGCCGGGTCACCTGCTTTTCGGTTTCCTCCAGTTCCCTCACCAGGCGGGAACGTTCTTGATTTACATCTGAAAGACCAGACAGTGGCAAGTACACTTCCACCGCGTTTACAACCAGAGCGGTATACCCCTCATTCACATCGATTGCAGTCTCGTTAATTGTTACTGCACTCTCGTCAAGTTTGGCTAATGTTGCGATCGCCCCTGCTTGCGTTTGAAGGAATGCCGTTCGCTCACCGGCAGCAATGATTGCAGGGACTCGCAAGCCGGGTTTGACATTTTTCTCAGCCCGAAGATTTCGGATGGCGCGCACGATATCTTGTACCAGCGAGAATTGGTAGACCGTATCCTCTTCAATGGCAGCCAGCTCGTGACCTTCTGGCCAACGGGCAACGATTAATGCTTCCTCATCGATTGGATAGCGGAGGTCCGCACCTTCAACTGCCCGTTTGAGATGTCCCCAAAGCTCCTCAGTGACGAACGGAGTGAAAGGGTGCAGCAAGCGCAGGCAAGTATCTAATACATGCACAAGCATGTACACCGTCGTTAAATGCGGATCATGCAATTTCAGGATCGATTCAGGATAACTCCGCCCATCCGAGAGATCAGAACCCACCATCTGATACTTGGCGATCTCGAGGTACCAATCTGCGAATTCGCTCCAGAAGAATTCGTAGATTTGTCGCCCAGCCTCTCCATACTGGTAGCTTTGAAATAGACGCTCGACATCATGCACCAGCTGACCAGTGCGTGCATAGATCCACCGATCCGCAAGGGATCCCTGGGTAGCGAGCGATAGCATTGAGTTGGCGAAATCTGGCAGACTTATTTCGACCGATTTCTCAGCTACTAGCGAGTAGTCCTGAATGGCTGAGAGCACAAACCGGCTGGCATTCCACAACTTGTTGGTGAAATTGCGGTTCGCTTCGACACGCTTTACGCTTAGATTCGTATCATTCCCAGGTGTTGAACCCACCAACAGGGTGAAGCGCAGAGCATCCGTTCCCAGCTCGTCCATTACAGTCAGCGGGTCAATCACATTCCCATAGGTTTTGCTCATTTTTCGTGCGTGCTCGTCACGGATCAAACCGTGCAAGTAGACGGTTGAAAAGGGTATGTCTCCAGTGAATTCCAAGCCCATCATGATCATGCGGGCTACCCAGAAGAATAGGATGTCGTAGCCAGTTTCCATCATTGAAGTAGGGTAAAAATAGCGATAGTCTGGCGTCTCGTCAGGCCAGCCGAGAGTTGAGAAAGGCCATAATCCTGAGGAAAACCATGTATCCAATACATCCGGGTCCTGCTCGATCGCATGACTACTGCAATGCACACACGCCTGGGGATCCTCGCGTGCGGCGAACATCTCACCACAATCATCACAATACCAAACCGGAATACGGTGCCCCCACCAAAGTTGCCTGCTAATGCACCAATCTTGAATATTTTCCAACCAGTTGTAATACACTTTCGTAAACCGTTCGGGCACGATTTGGATCCGCCCGTTACGGACAACTTCGAGTGCAGCTTGAGCGAGAGGATTGATGCTCACGAACCACTGGGTCGATATCATTGGCTCAACAATCTCACCGCCGCGCTGGGAACGCGGGACACTCAGGGTATAAGGCTCCTCTTTGAGCACCAACCCAGCCTTTTGCATATCTTGCCATAGGCGCTTGCGCGCCTCGAAGCGGTCTTGTCCCTGGTATGGGCCACCATTCTCATTCACTTGGGCAGCTTCATTCAATATTGAAATCACAGGCAACCCATGTCGCTCAGCAATGGCGTAATCATTGGGATCGTGTCCTGGAGTCACCTTAAGCGCCCCACCCCCAAACTCGCGATCGACGTATTCATCGGCGATTACGGGGATGCGCCGCCCCAAGATTGGTACCATTACCTGACGACCAATAAATTTTCGATAGCGATCATCATCCGGGTGGACGGCTACAGCTGTGTCTCCGAGGATTGTCTCTGGTCGGGTCGTTGCCACGGGTATAAATTCACCCCTTGAATCGTCTGAGGCGCCAACTAACATATACTTGAAATAGTAAAGCGTCCCCGGCTCCTCGGAGTACTCTACTTCCAGGTCTGAAACGGCTGTTTTCAATCCAGGAGACCAGTTTATCAAGCGAGGTCCCCGGTAGATCAACCCTTTTTCAAACAAACGGACAAAAGCCTCGCGGACTGCCCGAGACAAGCCATCATCGAGAGTGAAGCGTTCACGCGACCAATCGCAAGATGCCCCCAAACGGCGGATCTGGCCGGTGATAATGCCACCATATTTCTCTTTCCAGGCCCATGTGCGTTTGAGGAACTCCTCACGCCCAATTTGCTCGCGAGCAAGTCCCTCTTTAGCCAATGCTTTTTCTACCTGAAGCTGTGTAGCAATTCCCGCATGGTCAGATCCGGGCACCCACAATGCAGGCACACCTTTCATGCGATGATAACGGATCATCAGGTCTTCCATAGCTACAAACATTGCGTGCCCCAGGTGCAGCTCGCCTGTGACGTTGGGGGGTGGGATGGAGATCACGAAGGGCTTCCGGGTTGGCTCGAAGCCAGGCCGCTTGGGATCATTTGATGGCTGAAAGTAGCCACTCGCATTCCACCAGGCGTAAATACGCTCTTCTACACTCTTAAAATCATACGTCTTTGGAAGATTGTACTCAGGCATGGCAGCTCCTCATCGATTGCATCAACATACTCATGAGTTTGTATGTTCTCCTCAATTAATCCAAAATCCCTTTCATCCTTTTGAGGACGAAAGGGAAATCCTTCCGCGGTACCACCTCAATTCGCCAATCTTTGATCAGCGCACTCATCACCCCAGCTAGCCAGCTGCAATTGCGTGCCCATCTGCCAGAAGGTGAGCGGGGCGTCGCTATAACGGGCTACCCGTGCCGGTCTAATCTCGAGCGCTATCGGTCGATTTCTTCGGCAATCTTTCCGGGCGACCTTCGTCTGGGGGTTCTGAGGGGGTTTTCAGCCTGTACCAACCCTTCTCTGGTGCAGAACCCAATCCATCTACTCCTCCCGGAATATGTCACTAATATTCGGGCTATTATACTCCAAGATTGGTAATAGATTAATCTTTCTTGACTTTCACCCCCGCCTTGTGCTATCCTACACGAACGAACCTAAGGCTGGGGTGAACCATGTTCCAACGTGAGCGAATTGCCGAGAATGTTTTTTCTTTCCAGAGTGATCTGTATGCTCAGGTCACTGCTGGTGCAGTGATTGGTCCTAACTGGGCAGTGGTTATAGACACATTAGCGCTTCCCGAAGAGACGCTGGCTATCCGCGATTTCATCGAGCAAGAATTGGGTGTCCCGGTTCGTTACGTCCTCAACACACATTATCACGCAGACCACGCCTGGGGGAATTATTTCTTCCCTGGCTCAACTGTGATCGCTTCCTCCCTGTGCCGGCAATGGCTCGCCGAGCGAGGCGTTAGCTCCATGGAGGCGGTTCGAAAACAAAACATGCCGTTTCGCAACGTCAAGATCATCTTACCCCATCTCACATTTACCGATGGCTATTTGAGCTTACGTGTAGGCAAGAAAACACTCACATTGCTCCCACTACCCGGGCACAGTGCCGATAATGTTGCCGTATTGGCAGAGGAAGATCGAATTCTATTCGCAGGGGATGCGTGTATGCCTTTGCCTTACATCGTGGATGGCAATATTGAAGATCTTACCGCCTCGTTGAAAAAAGTTGCAAAGATGGGGCTGGAGAACGTGGTTCAAGGGCATGGGGATATCATCTTGCGGGGTGAAATCGAGGGGTATATTAAAGACAATCTCGCCTATCTGTCAGCAATTCGCAAAGCGGTTCGCAAGGCGTCTCGCCGAAAATATCCAATGGATTTATTGCAGGAAGTTACCGTAGAGGAATGCGGAAAAAGCCGTGTTTTGATCGGCGGGCTGGCTGAGGAGCTTCACAGGCGCAATTTGCGCGGTTTGTACCAGCAAATGTTCGGTGAACTGCCAAAAGGCTCGCCGGATGAAGATGATGATTACCAAGATTACGATGAGGGGGATGATGAAGATGAGGAATAATCGTTAGATTCTTTTCGCCGCCTGGCTCGAAGGCCCACAAGCCGTTCGGTGCCCTTGAAGAGCCGGCTAATATTCGGGCGTAATGCCCAGATCAGGATCAGCTCCGCAAATA
This sequence comes from uncultured Chloroflexia bacterium, assembly GCA_963714425.1. Classification (GTDB taxonomy): domain Bacteria; phylum Chloroflexota; class Anaerolineae; order Anaerolineales; family UBA4823; genus DATCYX01. Next base: position 98,238 of record CAVQOI010000014.1, on the reverse strand, counting down.
AACCGTACAAGATGTACTCCCAGGGCGCTCCGCTTGTCAAAGTACGATAAGCGAAGATCAACATCGCCACCAGGGGGATGCTTATTGTTGCGACGGATGCATACCCGATGAAAAACAGAATACCCGCAACGATGGGCGCCACGATAATCAGGCTTGGCATCCAAAGTCCAAAGGCACCGCCTGCAGTTGGACCACCCCCTGCCCCACCTCTAAGCCGGATCACTCCATCCTCATTGCGTTCGATTAGAAAAATTGAATAGTTGTGCCCTAAGACTGCCATTAAAGGCGCAAAGATTTCCATCCATACCACTCCCGGCACCAACCAGCGCGCCAGCCAGACACATACAGCAGACTTCATGATATCCAGAATTGCTGTCCCGAGACCAGCCCACAACCCAGCAGCGCGCAAGGCGTTCGTTCCACCTGTGCGCCCGCTTGCGATATTGCGGATATCTTTCCCGGTTCGGAGCTTGACGATCAATAAACCCGATGGGATAGACCCAAATACGTACGAAACTCCTAAAATCAATATCGATAATGCGATTAACATTTCGATGTATTCCTCCGATAATACTCCAGTTTGATATTAGCTATAACACATAAATGAGAAACGCGTTGCTACCAGCTTGTGTTATGCACCAACCTGGATTGGGACCTGTACACTCTGTCCATCCTGAATACGATAGCCCAGACACGACCATGACCTGTTCTGAATGAACCAAATCAGGTGTACCACCTCTGGATAATAGGCTTCGTCAATGTCTCGACTTGATAGATATTGAGGTCCTGCCGGATGCGAATGATAGATGCCCACCAAATCCAAACCTTGCTCTTCAATTTCCAGAAAGGCCATTAATTGTTCCTCTGGTTGCATCCTGAATTGTACGCGACTCTGCAATATATTCGTGATCGGATACGTGGCACTCACGTCTACTCCCTTGCCAGCCAGTAAACCACACGCCTCTTGAGGTGCATGGAAATCGACATGCTGCTTCATGCTTTCCCATTGTGCAGAGCTGATTCGTAAACCATGTTGCTCGACAGGAGCTAGCGGATCCACAGTGCAGCTCCGATCAAGATTAGGAGAACTACCACAGGCTCCAGGATCGCCTGAGGCAAGGGTTCATCCTCATTCAAATTGCCGATTAGGCTGGTGAGGGAATAAGCCGGCCCGATTAATACCAATCCAAACGATACTGGGGTGAGCGGCAGATAATGAATGGCGGCAGCAATTTGTGTACACACCAGAGATACCACGCCTGCCTGGAGAAATACCCAACGCCCATGCAAGCGTAGGTGCAGGGTACGCAGGCTAACCAACCAGAATGCCAGCGCCAGCGGTGGTAAGATCAAAAAAAGACGGAGTCCTGAGTACCGCAAGGCTATTGCCAGGATTAAACACAACGCGAACGAGACAGTGGTCAGACCAGCAGCTGCAATTGGTTGGCGGAAATCATCTGGGTCCAGGGTAATGTACTCAGCAACCAAAACCAGCATTAATAGTGCGCCTCCACCTATAAATCCCAGCCACCACTGTGGGGCTCCAGAGATCTGCGATAATGGCACTCCTATCGTCCATGCTGTAAAAGCAGGCACCAACCAATGCGCAAATGTGCGGTGTTCCCCGACCGCGGGATGCGTCCGTAGGAGCCAGTCCGCTCCTGAGGCGGTTAATATTGCCACGAGCAAGGCAGCCACCGCATGTACATCCAATGGTATTTCAATGAACATACCCGGCAATTGCATGCTTAGGTCAAGAGCAGGCAGCTCAATGAAGCTGGCAAGGGCGTATGCAAGCAAGATCATCGCCGCCAGGATGCTTAGCCGGTCTGCTCTGGGTAAATGTTGCTGGTGCATTCTGTTCGCATTTTACATGCGAAAACACTTCTCTGCAACCTGATAACGCATGGTATCATAATATGGTATTTGACCCTTCACAACTGAACGAAAGCTCTAGCTCTCATGTAAATATTTGGGAGAGGGTTCTTCCCGTTCATCGAAGTGCTTGTGATTAGCGGTTTTTCCTCAAGGAACAAACACGGCGTATCCCCCCATGACCAATTGCTCTCACGTTTCAATATTATATTTGTCGATTGGCTCAGGTCACCAGGTTGCGGCAGAATCGGTCGCCGCTGCTCTCCAGCGACGAGCTCCTGAGGTGACAACCCGCGTTATTGATCCCTTCGGCAGCACAATCGACATCTTGCCATCGATCCTGGAACGGTTGCAGGCTGCATCGGTAATGCTCACACCCGGAATTTACGACTCGATCTGGCGACAAGGGACCGGCGGAAGCATCTTCGAGTGGGTGACAGATTTAGAAATTCTGCGTGATCTCATGATGGAAACACTGTGCGAAGATGGTTCCAGTGACATTGTGGTTGCCACACACGTCTTACCCTGCGCAATCGCAGCAGCCCTGCGTAAGAGCGGGCTTGCCCGCAAGGTGTTTGGCATTGTGACCGACTTTGGATTGCACACCTTGTGGCCTGTCACAGGCATTGATTCTTATTTTGTTGGGCATCAGGACGTTGGTAATACCATGATCTACCGCGGGGTAAAGCCGCAGAATGTTTATGCCACCGGAATACCAATCCGGCTTGGATTCGAACAAGCTACTCATAATGAACCTAATCGGATTGTTGATCCGTTACGTGTGCTCCTTATCGCAGGCGGGATTCGAGGCGGGTCTTACACTGAAGTCAAGCAATATCTTTATGACCTGATGGATGGATTGGCAGCTATCAAGAATCAAGATCTGATTGTCACCATCGTCACAGGCAAGGACAGGCGCTTAAGGGAACGGCTAGAGGAACGAGCAGAATCAAATCCGGTGAAAATCCAGGTGCGCAGCTTTGTGGATGATATGTATGCTTTGATGAGAGAGCAAGATGTGCTCATCGGAAAGCCAGGCGGATTGATCGTCTCTGAAGCACTTGCCTCAGGCATCTGCATGATCTTATTCAAGCCAGGTCCGGGACAGGAAGCAGCAAACGTCGATTTCCTCGCTCGTCATGGTGTTGCGTTTCGGGGAGAATCTGTATCCGAGGTCATCCGTGTTCTCGAATATTGTGTCGCCAATCCAGACACGGTCTATGAGATAAAACATCGGGCTTGGTCTTTAGGAAGGCCAAACGCGGCTTCCGAGATCGCAAATAGAATCCTTGAGGGTGAATAAGTCGTGGGTCAGGATCGGCAAGCCCTCGGCAAATGGGGTGAGACCCTGGCAGCCAGGTATCTTTCCCAGAATGGCTACTCGATCCTTGAGCGGAACGCGCGAACACCATACGGCGAAGTGGACATTATCGCAACACGTGCGGATGAGTTGATATTTGTTGAGGTAAAAACCCGTTCCTCCCCGTCTCTCGGACCGCCTGAAGTCTCCATCTCGAGTACAAAACAATCCCACATGCTCGCCGCTGCCCAAGCGTATTTACAGGTCCATCCCGAGTTAAGCTATGATTGGCGTATGGATGTGATCGCCATCGTAAAGGTTAAAGACCAGCCTGCGCAGGTTGAGCATTTTGAGAATATTATTACCAGCAAGGATTGACCCGCACGGATACCCGACCTCTTCTAATTGCCATTGTCGGACCGACGGCAGTCGGAAAAACTGAAATCGCCATCCAGCTAGCTGAAAACCTGGACGGCGAAATCGTCTCAGCCGATTCGCGGCTGCTGTATCGCGGGATGGACATCGGAACTGCCAAACCAACCCTGCAGGAGCGCCAGCGGGTACCGCATCACCTGATCGACGTTGCCAATCCAGATGAAACCTGGAGTCTGGCAATATTTCAAAAAGCGGCAAGAGATGCGGTTGCATCTATCCAGGGTCGAGGCAAATTGCCCTTTCTGGTTGGTGGCACAGGACAATACATTCGGGCAGTCCTTCAGGGGTGGCAGGTGCCACATATGGAGCCCAATCCCACATTGCGTAATGCCCTGGAACATTGGTCTTCTGAGATCGGTCTGGCTGGTTTGCATGCTCGCTTGGCTGTGCTCGATCCGCAAGCTGCGGCGAACATTGATTTTCGGAACAAACGGCGCAGTATACGCGCTTTGGAAGTGATCTTAAGTAGCGGCAGGCTTTTCTCAGCTCAGCGGCAGCGTTCGCCAAGCGTCTACCGGGTACTGACCTTGGGGCTGCTCCGCCCAAGGGAAGATCTTTACGCCCGGGTTGATGCTCGCATCCATGCAATGCTGGACGCAGGCTTCATCGATGAAGTGCGTTTCCTGCTAGCTCAAGGATTTGCGCCGCAACTGCCAGCACTGTCTGCTATCGGTTATCAGGAAATGATTCATTATCTTTTGGGGGAGTCCAGCCTAGAAGATGCGATTCTGCTAATCAAACGCCGCACGCGAATCTTTGTGCGCCGCCAGGCGAACTGGTTCAAGCGCAACGACCCCGATATTCGCTGGTTCAATGTCGATTCGGGTGTTATCGGCGAGCTCGAGGCAGTAATCCGCTCCTGGTCTAAATTAGTGCCATAAATTCAGTGCCCTCGAGGGGGAATCAAATTACTATCAACCGACGATATTCACTAACTTACCTGGGACGACAATTACCTTCTTCGGGGACCTTTTACCCAGGTATTTTTGTACCGCCGAGCTGGAGAGGGCAGCTTCGCGCGCAGCCTCCTGGCTGATATCCGCGGGGACGGTTATGCGGTCACGTACTTTTCCATTCACTTGCACAACCAGCGTGACTTCTTCCTCCGCTGCAGCGCTTTCATTGAATTCGGGCCACGGCTGCTGGTGGATTGAATACTTCTCCCCCCGATGTGCCCATAACTCTTCGGTGATATGTGGCGTGACTGGTGCCATCATGCGCAAATAGATATCAACCGCCTCATTCCATTCGGCTGAATTTCCTGCTCCCTGATCCCAAACTCGGCTCATTTCATTCAGCAGCTCCATCAGGCTGGAGACAATCGTATTAAACTCAAATTGCTCGTAATCACGTGTGACGCTTCGCAGTGTCTGGTGCACCTTACGGCGTAAGGAGCGTAGAACGTCTGGACTTGATTTTATACTTTGATCAGGTTTGTCGGTGAAGAGGTTCCATACACGTCGTAACCAGCGGGCTGTTCCTTCAATCCCATTGCTGTTCCAAGGGGCTCCCAGATCCCAGCGAGCAAAGAACATCAAATAAGCTCGCACCGTATCCGCACCGTAGCGGTTTACCAGATCATCTGGGGCAACAACGTTGCCGCGGCTCTTCGACATTTTCTCCGAATCCTCCCCCAACACCAGACCTTGATTGCGGAGCTGTGTCATGGGCTCAGGACCTGTGACAATTCCCATATCCCGGCAAGCTTTGTGGAAGAAACGTGTGTAGATCAGGTGCATGGTAGCGTGCTCAATACCCCCGGTGTAGGTATCGACTGGCATCCAATACTGATACTCAACAGGGTCAAATGGGCCCTTATCGAAGTGTGGGCTCAGATAGCGAAGGTGATACCAGGATGAGCACATAAAGGTATCCATCGTATCCGTCTCACGCTCAGCTCGACGCCCACAAATGGGGCAGGTAGTATGCTTCCAGGTGGGGTGTAATTTCAAAGGTGATTCACCCGTTGGGAGCCACTGGACATCATCAGGCAAAAGCACAGGCAGCTGATCTTCGGGAACATCAACCGCACCATGTTCCGGGCAATAAATAATCGGAATCGGCGAGCCCCAATAGCGTTGGCGTGATATCAACCAATCGCGCAAATGGTAATTCACGGCGCGTTCGCCCGTACCTCGCTCTTGCAGGAATTCGATCGCAGCGTCAAACGCTACAGGACCAGGTGTACCGGTCAATGGTCCTGAGTTCACCATGGTGCCGTATGCAGGTGCCGATTCAGGCATGCTGGCGCCATTCAATGGCGGCATGTCCTCCGGCTGGATAACCACGCGTACCTCCAACCCAAACTTACGTGCAAACTCAAAGTCGCGCTGATCGTGAGCAGGTACGCCCATGATTGCACCTGTCCCGTACGTCATCAGCACATAGTCGGCGACCCAAATGGGGATGCGTTCCTCATTTACTGGATTAATGGCATAAGCGCCGGTGAACACACCCGTCTTTTCTTTGTCTACCGCCTCGCGCTGGATATCGGACTGGCGAGCTGCCTGTCGGGCGTACTCTTGGACTGAACTTTGGTGCTCTGCGCTCGTGATCTTCTCCACCAATGGGTGCTCGGGAGCCAACACCATGAAAGTTGCACCCCATAAAGTGTCCGGGCGAGTGGTGAAGACGGTTAATAGGGCTTCTTCTTGAGTCAGGTTCGTTACATCGACAGTGAAATGAACGTCAGCGCCCTCAGAGCGCCCGATCCAATTGGTTTGGAGTAGTTTTACACGGTCAGGCCAATCTGCTTCGGAAAAATCCAGCAATTCCTCAGCGTAATTCGTCGTCCGGAAGAACCACTGTTCCAGGTCCTTTTTGATCACGGGTGTGCCACAACGCTCACAATGACGATCGTCACCCCAAACCTGCTCGCGAGCGAGGGTTGTATTGCAGTTCGGGCACCAATCCACCGGTGACATCTTGCGGTATGCCAGACCGTGTTTATGCAATTGCATGAAGAACCATTCCGACCAGACGTAATATTCTGGATCAGAGGAGACTGCTTCCCGTCGCCAATCGAACATCGCACCCATGCTGCGCAGTTGCTTACGCATGCGCTCGATATTCTTATACGTCCATTCCTTTGGATGGACATTATTCCGGATGGCTGCATTCTCTGCCGGCAAGCCAAACGCATCAAAACCCATAGGAAACATGACGTTGAAACCTCGCATGCGCATGAAGCGGGCGCGCGCATCCGAAGGAATCATGGCATACCAGTGCCCAATGTGCAGCTCCCCCGATGGGTAGGGCAGCATTGTTAGGGCGTAGTGTTTCCGCCTTGCGGGATCGATATCCGCCTGGTACAGGCCGTCTGTATCCCAGCGATCCTGCCACTTGGACTCGATCTCCGAGGGCATATAAGCAGGAAATTCAGTCATGCTCTTGCTCCATTATCTCTGAACCGGTATCGCATATTCAAAGTATCTCATAATCATTGACTAATATTTTCCGTGTAGGCATTAAAAGCCGTTCCCAAAAAAAACACCCCTCGTCCTTTCACAGGGACGAAGGGAGCTCCGCGGTACCACCCTGGTTGCCTCCGAAGGAGGCCACTCTGGTACGCGATAACGGGCGCATCCCGCCTCCAGCTACTTCATTCACCGGAGGAGTTTGCCCAGTAGGCGACAGGCGAGTTCAGCCTCCCTTTGTTGGCTGTGCTCTGCGGGCACATTACCGGGCTTCCACCTCGCTCTCCCGGCTCGCTGCCAGATGGCTTACTACTCCTGCCTTGACTTTCTGTGTGGACCCAGAGGGATTCGAACCCTCGACCTTCTCAATGCCATTGAGACGCGCTCCCAACTGCGCTATGGGCCCAGGCGAACTGCCACGGAATTTTACTCGTAAACGTTAATTCCGTCAACGAGTGGACCTGGCGGGATTCGAACCCGCGACCTCTTCAGTGCGATTGAAGCGCGCTCCCAACTGCGCTACAGGCCCAAGATTGAGTGGCATGATTCTATCTGAGTGCACTACCGCTGTCAAGCCAGTGCTAATTTCGGGAAAATACCCCGATACCGTCTCGGCTGCTTTCCCCCAGCATGGCGCGCAACAAAGCCAATTCGCGGTCGAAAATGTCATTTAACGTGCTGTATAAGGCTTCAGCGCTTTCCACTTCGAGGAGCGCTTGCTTCTCCTTTATCGGCACCTGAAGCAAGATCGCTGCCAGGTACGCAAGCAGCTCAGGGTCCTCTGGAAGGGGCTCAGGAGCCTGCTGCTGGTCTCTCATCTGTATCAACAACTGAACGTAGCGTTGCAGGCGTGAACGCAACCTCTCCGCTGTGATCTGGATTTCTTGGGGGGCTTCAATCTCAAGAGGGTAAGAATCCAGCTTGCCGATTAAATATGGTTTTGTAATTTGATCTAGTGATTGGATTTGAAAACGCTCCTGGCCGACAACCACTAGGTTCATCCGACCTTCACTCAGGGGAGCCATCTCCAGAATACGCGCGACACAGCCTACCTTGCAAGGCTCAGGTAACGGACCGAATGCTTCTACCCCGCTTTCGATCAACACAACGCCGAACCGACGATCTGAATTTAAACAAGTTTCCACTAGCATCTTGTACCGCTCTTCGAAAATGTGCAAGTGGAGCGGCATGCCCGGAAAGAGCACCGTATTGAGGGGGAAAATCGGTAAATCAAACATCTTTATGCTATGATTGGGCTATTCTAACACACCTGTAATTTCCACTTGGAGAGGCCATGATCACAATAGGCTCTTCGTCGCCCTTCGCCAACCGGCAAGAAAGGCTGGCGCAAGCGATCCGCGCAGCTGGCTTCGATGCGCTTTCGCTCAATGCAGGTCCTACTTTGACCTATTTGACCGGTTTGCACTTCCACCTCATGGAACGTCCGGTGATTATCACATTCATTCCAGGAGAGGTGCCGTTGATTGTGCTGCCTGAGCTGGAATCTGGGAAGGTAGGAAATCTACCCTACCCATTACGATCGATCATGTATGGCGAAGATCCCAGTATATGGGCGGATAGCTTCCAAGGGGCTCTGGCTAATACAAAATTAACATCAGGAAGCGCCATCGGTGTCGAGACCACACGCATGCGTGTTTTAGAGCTGCGCCTGCTTGAAGCTGCTCTGTCAGGGGCAAAATTCATCCCAGCAGACAAGACTGTTGCATTACTCCGCATGATTAAAGATGCTGATGAGATAATGGCTATGCGCAAAGCAGTCGATATTGCCCAAAATGCACTAAATGCCACTCTGCCTTCCATCAAAATCGGAATTTCTGAGAAAGCCCTGGCAGCTGAATTGACTCTCCAGCTGTTCCGCAACGGCTCCGACCCAGACCTCCCCTTCTCACCTATTGTGTCTGCCGGACCGAACAGTGCCAATCCCCACGCGGTTCCCACGCAAAGACCCCTACAGAATGGCGATTTACTGGTGATCGACTGGGGTGCATCCTATGAAGGCTACTTCTCAGATCTGACGCGCACGTTCGCTGTGGGCGATGTAGATATTGAGTTTGCACGAATTGCTCAAATTGTGCTGGACGCCAATGCTGCTGGGCGCCAGGCTGCAGGACCTGAAATCGCTGCTGCAGATGTCGACTCCGCCGCTCGTGCAGTCATCGATCAGGCTGGTTATGGCAAGTATTTCACACACCGCACAGGACATGGTCTGGGATTGGAAGGTCACGAAGAGCCATATATCCGAGATAGCAATCCCCAAACCCTGGTTCCGGGGATGACATTCACAGTTGAGCCGGGGATCTACTTACCCGGGCGTGGGGGAGTACGCATCGAGGACGATGTAGTCATCACACCCTCAGGTTGCGAAAGCTTCAGCGACCTGCCGCGCAAACTCATTCGGGTTGACTGAGCGGCATGAACCGAGATCTCATATTAATCGCAATCTCCCTTTTTACTTGGGGTGTAGGGGAAAGCTCGTTCATCCCTTTCCAATCGTTATACCTACAACAGCTCGGAGCGGATCCACTGCGAATTGGGGCAATCATCGGCGGGTATGGACTTGCAGCCACATTGGCGCATATTCCAGCAGGCTACCTTGCGGACCGCATCGGTCGTAGACCCCTGATGTGGGCCGCCTGGTTTATCGGTGCGGCTGCCACATGGATTATGGCGTTAGCAAACGACCTTCCCGTGTTTGCTGCCGGCATGCTCATTTACAGCATGACCATGTTTGTCGTCTCACCGATGAATAGCTACGTCACAGCTGCCAGCGGCAAACTCTCCGTCGGGCGTGTTCTGACCCTGGTATCCACCAGCTATAACGCTGGAGCGATCCTTGGCCCACTTTTGGGTGGTATGATCGGTGAACGGGCAGGCTACCGCGTTATTTTTCTATTCGCTGCCTGCTTGTTCCTTGTCTCAACCTTTGTGATCTTATTTATCCGCCCACAGCCAGTCGAAACCCATCAACCTGGGGATAACAAATCCCTGCTTTTTAAGAATCAACGCTATCTTTTGTTTATCGGCGCGTACCTGCTGGCGACCTTCGCCATGTATTTACCGCAGCCGCTCTCACCCAATTTCTTGCAGAATGAACGCGGTATTAGGCTTGCACAAATTGGACAACTTTTTTCGATTAACAGCCTGGGGATCGTAGCACTCAACCTCATCCTGGGTCAACTTAACACAAAGTTAGGATATCTGATCGGCCATGTAGCAGTCGCGGCTTTCGCTGTCCTACTGTGGCGTGGGAATAGCATGCCGGTTTATTCCCTGGCATTCTTCTTAATGGGCGGCTTCCGTTCAGCACGTTTGCTGGCGACTGCATATATTCGTTCTGTAGTGAGTGGAGCAAATATGGGATTGGCATTTGGCCTTGCTGAAACAATGACCGCCCTGGCCTTATTCCTAGCACCAACCCTGGCAGGATTCTTGTATGATATTAATCCTGCGAGTGTCTATTCTGTAAGCCTGGGCGCGATTGCGGTGGCATTCGTGGCAAACATTGTAATCAGCAATGGGCGCCACGCAAAGCAACCAGCACAACCAGCTACCCAACAAGAGATGGGATGATCGTGTGTATAAAGCACTTCCCCCCTTCTTCGAAGGGGGGAAGGTTTATAATCAATCCTCTTTCGCCGCTTGTAGTTCTTTTTGACGAGCGTCGATGATATCAGATGCCAGGTGTGCAGGTACGACCTCGTAGTGCGAAAATTCCATCGTGAACACACCTCTCCCCCCGGTGATCGATCTTAAATCCGTCGTATAACGCTGCATCTCTGCCAGGGGCACCTGTGCTGTTACGACTGATCTGCCCCTCTCGGAATCCATTCCCTGGACACGAGCACGGCGAGTATTGAGATCTCCCAGAACGTCTCCCATATTCGACTCGGGTACGGTGGTGCGCACATTCATGATCGGCTCGAGCAATACTGGTGCAGCATCCTTTACTGCGAGCTTGAAGGCTTCTCGTCCCGCGATTTCGAATGCCACGGGTTTTGAGTTTACCGGGTGCTCTTTGCCGTCGAAGACAGAGACCTTGAAATTCTTGATCGGGAAACCGGCGATAGCACCATCTTTCATCACAGATTTAATCCCTTTTTCGATGGCAGGCATATAACTGTTTGAGATCGCACCCCCAAACACGTTGTTGGAGAAGGCATAATCCTCGTCAGGTAGGGGTTCAATGCGCATGTGCACCTCGCCGAACTGGCCTGCTCCTCCGGTCTGTTTCTTGTGCCTGTACATCGCCTGTCCTTGTTTTGTGATCGATTCCTGGTAGGGTACCTTGGGTAATTCGGATATCAGGCTGGTCTGGAATTTTGTCTCAGCTTTACGGATGGCGACGTCGATATGCTGGTCTCCCATCCCCTGCAGAATCGTCTGGTTGGTCGCTGGCTCCTGACGCCAGGAAAGAGTCATGTCCTCTTCGCACAAACGCGTCAGGGTCGGGCTGATCTTGGCGGAGTCAGCCTGAGTTTTTGGCGTGACTGCTACCTGGTAGAGCGCATTCGGGTATTCCGGGACAGGCAGCACCAAGGGGTGACCTTTGTCTGTAAGCGTGTCACCTGTAGTAGTCGATGACAATTTTGGGACGGTTGCAATATCTCCGGAATGGACAACCTTGACCGCGATCTGCTCTTTTCCTCGCAGCAAGTGAAGGGTGCCCAGGCGCTCTTCTGCTCCTTTGGCCTGGTTCCACACTCTCGAATCCGAGGCCAGGGTTCCTGAGTAGATTCTGAAGTAAGTGATCTTCCCCACAAAAGGATCTGCAGTTGTTTTCCACACATAAGCCGCTAGAGGGCCACTATCCACAGCGGAGATCTCTTCTTCTGCACCCTTGCCTTCCGCTTTCACTGGAGGAATATCTTTTGGAGAGGGCATTAATGAAATTATTGCATCCAAAAGAGAGGCAATTCCAATCTCTGCAGAACCTGCAGCAACAAACACCGGGATGTAACTGCCTGATCGCACCACATTCCGCAAACCTCGCTGGATCTCCTCAGCCGTAAGATCTGTACCCTCCAGGTATTTTTCCAACAGAGCGTCTTCGCCTTCGGCAGCTGCTTCGATCAACTCCATTCGCGCTGCATTAGCTTCCTCAGAGAGGTCTTCCGGGATTGCCTCAGGCTGTTTGCCATCCCCAGCATAAGCCTTCATCGTGAGCAGATCGATTACGCCATTAAAATCAAGTTTCTCACCCCAGGGAAGCTGGACGGGAATCAAACGTGTATCCGAGAGGTTTTGGATAGATGCTAGCGCCTTTCGATAATTAGCATTATCCCGATTCATCTTGTTGATGACCACAAATCGTGGCAGGTTAAAAACATCACAATAACTCCAGGCAATCTCTGTACCCACCTCCGCCCCAGCCACAGAATCTACAAGGACAATCGCTCCATCGGATACACGCAAAGCTGAGATTACCTCGCCAACAAAATCTGTATAGCCTGGAGTGTCGAGGAAGTTTATTTTAAAATCTTTATATTCAACGGGGAGGATTGCAGTAGAGAGTGACAGCTCGCGTCTTAGCTCCTCCTCCTCAAAATCGGAGGCAGTTGTCCCCTCTTCCACACGACCCAGGCGTGTTGTTGCCCCACTGAAGTGCAGGAAAGCTTCAACCAACATCGTCTTCCCTGAGCCGCTATGTGAGGCGAGTGCAATATTGCGGATATTCTCGGTGGTGTACTCTTTCATCTGAGAGCCTTTCGTGAGAGAAGAATAAGAGCAGCCATAGATTGTAAGGGAAATCGTCTTGCTTGTCAAACAAAGTGGAAGAATCCATTCTGAACAAGAGGCTTTCAAGCACATTCAATATTCGGATGATATTTATCAGGTAAAATCAAGAGGTGATGAGCTTTTGGAGTCGACTGATCTTTAACCTATGGTACTTTGGAGATCCACCCTGGGATACGGGAATATCCCCTCCGGAATTATTCGCTTTCATCGACTCCCACCCCCCAGGGAAGGCACTGGATCTCGGGTGCGGAACGGGAACAAACGTAGTGACTCTTGCACGCCATGGTTGGCAAGTCACCGGAATCGATTTCGCCTGGCGGGCGATCTTACAGGCCCGCCGTAAGGCAAGCCTGGCAGGTGTCAAAGCCGAGTTTCGTGTTGGTGATGCCTCTTCCTTAGCTGAGATTTCAGGATCATTCAACCTGATTCTCGACATCGGGTGCTTCCATTCATTATCCATCACAGCCAGAGAGGCGTATCGGAATAATTTGGTACGTTTGCTCTCGGAAGATGGATCATTTTTGTTATATGCATTTTTCAGGGACCCATTTGCGAATGGTCCAGGCTTAATTAATTCTGATGTCGAGAAGTTGCAGGAAAGGCTCAATCTCGTTCAACGCCAGGACGGCACCGAACGAGGTCAACGCCCTTCAGCCTGGTTCACCTTTCGACGCCAGACGGAAGACGATTGCTAGATGTCAAACAGGGTTTTATTTCTCTTTCTTGATGGTGTCGGATTAGGTCCTGATGCCCCCGAAACCAATCCTCTGGCGCGGGCAGACATGCCTGCGATGCGCACCTTGTTGGGTGGTGAGCGTCTAGTGAACACGAGAGTGCTTACTACTGATCGTGCCACCCTTTTGCCGCTTGACGCCTGTCTGGGAGTGCCTGGGCTTCCTCAGTCCGCAAGCGGTCAAGCTGTCCTTCTTACCGGGCAGAATGTCCCTGGTGCGCTCGGATATCATTACGGACCCAAACCCAATGCAGCTGTCTCTGAGTTCCTGCACAACGGAAACCTTTTCACCTCGGTTTTAGGAAATGGGTTAAAAACAGCCTTACTGAATGCTTACCCTCCCCGCTATTTCGCTGCGATAGAGAGTGGGCACCGCATGTACTCATCCATCCCCCTGGCAGTGACCAGTGCAGGAATTCCGCTGAAAACAGCGCAGGACCTGAAAGCTGAAAAAGCGATTGCTGCCGACCTGACTGCCAAAGCCTGGCACACCCACCTGAGCTTGAGCGATACACCCGTGCTTACGCCGGCTCAAGCCGGGAGGCGGCTGGCATCCCTGGCAAAACAATACGATTTCTCGCTTTTCGAGTACTGGCTTAGCGATTACGCTGGGCACAAGCAGGACCTGCAGGCTGCGTGCGCACTGTTGGAAACATTCGATCAGGCTTTTGGTAGCCTGGTTTCCAGCTGGGAAGATGAGCATGGCTTGATCCTGCTCACCTCAGATCACGGAAATATCGAGGACCTTTCCACCCGCCGGCATACGACCAATCCAGTGCCAGGGTTGGTTATTGGTGCACCAGAGCTGCGTGAGCAATTTGTTGCTTATGCCAGGGCATCTGCCACGCGTCGTCATTCTCAAAATGATCCTGAAGCTTTTATGGATCAGGTCAGTTACCTCGAGTTCTCAATCACCGACGTTGCTCCTGCCATCTTAGGTTTCCTGGGAGTTGAACCGGCTCAAGTCTGATGTTTCCGACGATATAATTAGTATGGACGATCACTAATAATCCCCGCGGAGAGAAACGTGGCCAAAGTTGCGATTGTCACCGATAGCTGCGCAAGCATCCCAGAATCATTGTTAGAGACTCTTAAAATTCAGTGGGTGCCTTATTACATCTACCGCGGCACAGAGGTGCTGCGTGATCTGGTAAGCATCCAGCGAGGACCATTCTATGACTGGCTCCCGAGCGCCAGAGAGCTACCAAAGACGGCTGCCCCTGGATCTGGGGATTACCTGAGTACCTACAAATCACTTGCTGAGCAGGGTATCTGTGAGATTGTAAGCATCCACATGACTTCCAAAGGCAGCGGAGCTTACCAGGCCGCAAAAGATGCGCAAGCTTTGGCTGTTGATGTCCTTCCCAAGGTAAAGATTGAAGTAATCGACACACTGAATGTCTCTATGAGTCATGGCTGGATGGTCATCGAAGGCGCCCGTGATGCACTGAAAGGCAGATCCTTAGGCGAGGTTGTCACTCGTGTACGCCAGATGATTCCAATTACCCGCATGATCCAGACAGCGGATACACTTAAATATCTCTATCTGGGGGGAAGAATTGGAAAAGCCAAGCACCTTGTTGGCACACTGCTCAATATCAAACCCCTTAT
Source organism: uncultured Chloroflexia bacterium (assembly GCA_963714425.1). Taxonomy (GTDB): domain Bacteria; phylum Chloroflexota; class Anaerolineae; order Anaerolineales; family UBA4823; genus DATCYX01. The sequence continues at coordinate 83,111 of CAVQOI010000014.1, read as the reverse complement.
CACCATGGAAGATGGCATCATCGTCCCGTTAGGCTCAGCACGCAGCCGCAGCCGAGCCTACCAAATGATGGTTGAAAAAGTAGTGTCCGCTGTAGGCTTGATGGGGAAGATCAAGGTTGCTTACGTGCATGCCGCCGCACTCGAGGAAGCGGAAAAAATCAAATCCTTGGTTGAGGGGCGCCTCAACTGTGTGGAATCGGTGATCGCAGAATTATCGCCAGCTCTGGGAGTGCATACAGGACCAGGAACGGCTGGATTGTGCTATTTCCCTGTTCTTCATTAGAGCAGAGCGTTCATAGCGGGCGGGATGCACCCTGCACTGTTGTGAGATAAGGAGGAAACATGTATCTCGAAGAGCTGACCGGTGTCGCTATCGGTCTCATTTTAGTTTACATCCTTATCAGTGTGGCAGTCATGAGCTTCCAGGAGTGGATTGCCGGCATGCTTAACAAGCGAGCAAATGATCTGGAGGATATCTTGCGCGAGATGCTCGCCGAGGCCCTCCAGCCCGTTGTCGGGGATTTGCCAGGAGCCAGCACCATGAAACCAGAGCACAGCTCCGGGATGCTTGAAAAGATCTACAGCCATCCCTTGGTCAAATCGCTGCGTAAGGGGACTGGGAAACCGTCGTATATCCCTGCGGACATATTTGTTCTCGCACTCTTCGATACGGTGATGACCGCCGGCAGCGATTCGTCCACCATCAACCAAGCCCTGGAAAAGCTGAAGGCTTACACAGAGCTGGTTCCCCAAGAATTGCGGGTCGGGTTAGAAACAGGCATTGCTGAGCTACAGAAAAAGGCTGGTGAGAGCAAGGATGACCCAATCAAACTTGTCAGGCTGAGAAAAGAGATTGAGTCATTCACTCAACAATATACCGATTACGACCTCGACCCAATATTTGATACGATCGTCCATTCTCTCTTGCCAGTAACCGAGGCCCGAGCCCTGCAAGCCTTGAGGCGCGGGGCTGACATGCTCACTGTCGAGAATGTTCACCTTAAGCAAACGTTGGATGACTTCATCCAACAGGCAGAGACCTTCATCAAAGAAGGTGAAAACAAGCTGGAAATGGCGCGAGCGCATGCTGAGAAGTGGTTCAATGACACCATGGATCGCGCTAGCGGTTGGTACAAACGCAGCATGCAGGTATGGGCGTTAACGATCGGCATTTGTCTGGCTATACTCCTCAACGTTGATACGATAGAAATCGCCACACGCCTGTGGATCCAACCTGCTTTGAGGCAGAGCCTGGTGAAAGCTGCGGAGATATACCAGTTACCAGCCGCAAACCAACCGGGTCTTCCAGCGACCAATCCCGTCGAGATCGTCAACCGAATGCAGAGCACATTGGCTGGATTGCAGTTGCCGGTAGGCTGGACCTTCGAGTCTTTGGGTCCGGGTGAGTTCAACCCGGCAGCGGACAGGTGTACATTATTCCTCAGCTCGCCAACGGAGGCTCAGGTACAGAAGGAAGTCATCGGTCTGCCGGTTAATGGAACCTGCAAGCGATGGACGAACCCACCGCGAGGGTGGGGTATTCTCACAAAATTATTGGGAATTGCGATCACGGGCGTAGCAGCAATGCAAGGTGCCCCCTTCTGGTTCGAGATCCTGAAGAAAATTGTCAATGTTCGCTCCTCGGGAGCCAAACCCGAGGAAAAGAAAGGTTGAGAAATGAAGAAAGGGCGGGATTTGACCCGCCCTTTCCAATTCCCTGTGCTACTTACTTAATCGGATGACTCACGGTGCTGCCGCACTAGCTCCCGCCGCAGGATTTTACCCACGGTTGTCTTAGGAAGCTCGTTGCGGTATTCAATATGTGTGGGCACTTTGAACTTCGCCATCCGCTCCTTGCACCAATCTTTGATTTCCTCGTCCGAGAGGGACTCGCCCGGTTTAACGACTACCCAGGCTTTGACCGTTTCACCGCGATAGGGGTCTGGAATCCCAGCCACGCCTACTTCCAGGACCTTCGGGTGCGCGGCGATCACCTCTTCAACCTCTCTCGGCCAGACTTGATAACCACCCGGCTTAATCAGCTCCTTCTTGCGGTCCACAATGTAGAAATATCCTTCCTCATCCATGCGGGCGATATCACCCGTGTAGAGCCAGCCATCACGTAAGGCGTTCGCCGTCTCGGTGGGCATATTATGGTAGCCATAAAAAACCATTGGGCCTTTCAGAACCAGCTCTCCAATCTCCCCCGCAGGGAGAACAGTGACTTCGTCGTCGAGGCTGATAATACGGCAATCTACATCTGGAAGAGGCAAGCCAATAGAGCCCGTTCGGTTTTCTCCCATTAAGGGGTTGCAGTGGCTCGCCGTAGGAGCTTCCGAAAGGCCGTAACCTTCGAAGAGCTTTCCACCGGTCAAGCTTTCAAAATTCTCTTTCGTTTCTCGCATCAGGGGTGCCGACCCGGAGATGCAGGCCTTGATTGAGCTCAAGTCGAATTTATTCGCCAGGACATCGGGGTGGTTGTTAATGGCGTTATACAGGGTGGGGACTCCCGGGAAAATCGTTGTCTTGTATTTTTGTATATTGGTGAGAACATCCTTGAGATCCCGTGGGTTAGGCACCATCACCATTGCTGAGCCACAGCGAATTGAGAAAAGCATCCCGGCAACCATGCCATAGACATGGAAGAGCGGAATAGCCATCAAAGTTGTCTCATTGCCTTCTTCGGCATTCGTAATCCAAGCACGGATTTGCAAGGCATTGGCGATTAGATTTCGGTGCAGCGCAATTGCGCCCTTGGAAATTCCCGTTGTGCCCCCACTATATTGGAACAGGGCTACATCGTCAGCACCAATCTCAACCTTAGGACGATCCTCTGGTTTATGCTTCGCCAACAGATCTGGCAACCAAATATCACCTTCTGCAAGCGTTACCCGGAAGCCACCTTTCTTTTCTCGTGTTAACGTGAATAGAAAAGCCAGGACTGGGGGCAACGATTCCTTCAAGTTGGTGACAATCAGGTTACGGATTTTCGTCTTGGGCTGTACTTGTTTGACCAGGTTATAGAAATTGCTCATAACCAGCATGGTCTCTACACCAGCATCGTTGATCTGGTGTTCGATCTCCCTTGCGCTATAGAGAGGGTTCGTTGCCACAACAACCCCACCTGCTTTGAGGATGGCAAAGTACGCCAATACAAACTGGGGTGTATTGGGCATGAATATTCCTACGCGATCACCCTTTTTTACCCCCAACGAAGCCAGTCCAGCCGCGAGCTGGTCGGTCAGCTCATCCATCTCCTTGTACGAGATCTTGGCCCCCTTGAAAATAGTGCAAGGAGCATCGGGATATTTCTGGGCTGCTTGCTCCAGCAAATCAAATAGTGGGATATCCGGATAATCAATGTGTTGCGGCACTCCGCTATCGTAACGCTTGAGCCATGGTCGCTCGTCCATTTCCTCCTCCTGAATTATTGTGCGACTGAATTGAACGGGATATATAAATAGTATAGAGGGAACCTGCATAGATGTCAATCAGATCATTTGGTGAAAAATTCAGGGTAATCCTATGATTATCGGTTAGAATTTGCCTTGCATTATTGTTTCCTTTATCGAGTAGAGGCTGCGAGCATAGCCTGCTCGTACAATGAAAAACCTGAGGTTGTGGAATGGATAATAACAATAGCTTCTATATCCCGGAGAGCGCATTAATTATCGTAGCTCATCCCGACGACATTGAATTCTCTTGTGCTGGAACCCTGGCACGCTGGGCAAAGGCTGGGACGCGCCTTGGCTATGTGCTATGTACGAGTGGCGAGGTGGGAATCGCTGATGCAGGCATGACCAAGGCTCAAGCCACCGACATTCGAGAAGCTGAGCAGCGCCAGGCTGCGGAAATCGTCGGTGCAAAAGATGTTGTCTTCTTGCGAGAGCCAGATGGCATGCTCTTCCCCACCCTTGATTTGCGCAAGCAACTTGTGCGAGAAATCCGTAGATTCCGCCCTGAGGTGGTCGTATGCGGCGATCCAACCATCGTCTGGGCAGGTGATAGCTACATCAACCACCCCGATCACCGAGCAGCTGCCACGGCTGCACTGGATGCAACCTTTCCCGCAGCCGGGCAACCGAATTTATTTGAAGAGCTCGAGGAAGAGGGCTTGTCCGCACACAAACCTCGTAAAGTCTACGTTACCGGCTTGGCGCAGAACGAGCTATACGTGAACATCACTGACACCATTGATACCAAGATTTCGGCGCTACGAGCTCATAAGAGCCAGATGCGTGATTGGGACCCGGAGCCACGGATCAAGGAATGGGCAGCTGAACGTGCCAAGGGAAAAGAAATGGCATATGCAGAAGCCTATCGGGTGGTAACGCTCGAGAGCGATGAGGATTGGGAGAAGTACAAAGGGCAGGTGAGATCCGAATAAACCATGCGTATCCTTCGAGCCCTCCTGATTGCAGCGAAACGTCCTGCTCCTGGGAGAACAAAAACCCGCTTAACACCTCCACTCTCTCCATCACAAGCCGCAAACCTGTTCGAGTGCTTTCTTCTTGATACCATTGAAACTGTGCGGCAAGTGCCCGATGTGCACCGAATCATTGCATATCTGCCTGCAAGCGCACAGGCATATTTTGAAAGAATCGCACCCGATTTCTTACTTTGGAAACAGGAGGGGCCAGATCTGGGCAGCCGTTTGGATCATGCTCTCCAAGCGTCGTTTACGTCAGGGTATGCAAGTGCGGTAATCATGAACAGCGATAGCCCGACGCTTCCCTACTCCTACTTGGTCGAGGCATTTGAATCCTTAGGACATGCCGATGTGGTCCTTGGTCCTTGCGATGATGGAGGCTATTACTTGATTGGACTGACACGTCCCATCCCACGCCTGCTGCGCGAAGTCCAGATGAGCTCACCCCAGGTATCAATCCACACGCAGTCTATTGCTGAAGAGATGGGGTTAAAAGTACACCTATTGCCTGCCTGGTACGATGTCGATGACATAGAATCGTTGAAGCGATTGGATGGCGAATTGAATGTCAAAGGGAGCACATCGGCTGTCCGGACGCAGGCCTATCTTCATGAGATTCACAGCACCTTGCGATGAGCAAAGTTGGAGTTATTATCCCCGCTCTGAATGAAGCCGGGAATATCGGCAGGCTGGTCCGTGAAGTAAAAGCCGTGATTGAAGCTGACGTGATCGTGGTTGACAACAGTTCAACTGATGATACCGCTGGCGAAGCAAGCCGAGCAGGAGCCAGGGTCATTTTTGAGGCGCGCCGCGGGTATGGATTTGCGTGCGCGGCAGGTGTGGCGGCTGCCGGTAATTCAGAAATACTCGTCTTTATGGATGGTGATTACAGCAACTCCCCTGCCGACCTCCCCAAACTTATCGAACCCTTAATTAATGACGATGCTGATCTTGTCTTGGGATCGCGTGCCCTCGGGCACATCACTCCAGGCGCGATGCCTTTGCAACAACGCTTCGGCAATTGGCTGGCGTCCCGGTTGATAAACCAATTATATGGAACAGAAATCACAGATCTCGGCCCATTTAGGGCTGTACGCTGTTCGACGCTTGCATTGATTAGAATGCAAGAGATGACCTACGGCTGGCCGACTGAGATGCTCGTAAAGTGTGTAGCCAAGAGTGCGCGGATTGTTGAGGTTCCCGTAGGGTTCCATCCTCGCCAGGCTGGGCGCTCCAAGATCAGCAGTACCGTGCGCGGCACACTGCTGGCTGCCTGGTATATCCTGGGAGTTACAATCCGTTACGCGATCAGATAATCAAATCATTCCATAACGCTCGAGCGCTGTGTCCAGGATCATATTGACTAGAAAGGTATGATCCACCCCTTCGGCAGCAGCCTCAATTACCAGGTCTGAGATTCCTGGAGAAAGGCCAGGTAGTGGATTGATCTCCAGAATATAAGGCTTCCAGTTGTCTGTCACATCCAACCTAAAATCCACCCTGGAAACATCCAACCCGCCCGTAACGCGGAAGACCGCCGCTGTGAGCCAGTTTAATTCATCCACCATATCCGAGTCGAGGGGTGCCGGGCACAGATAGTCGAGCTGGTCTGCCAGGGCTACTTTAAGGCGATTACTGTACACCACATCGGTATCTTCAAATGGTTTCAGGTTCACTTCCATGGGTGGGAAGAAGCGTAGGCCTGCCTCGATGCGAGGGGCTTCCTCATCATCCGGCAAGCGTCTCGCTACTGGTCCAATCAGGTTGCCCACTACCCCAACAGTCACTTCACGACCTTCAATATATTGTTCCACCAGCGCGGGTTGCTTGTATCGATCAAGGATGTGCCCTACCTGCTCGCGAAGTTCTGCATCATTGCGTACGATCGAACGTCCAGAAACCCCCATACCAGTCCCTTCCCGGCTCGGCTTGACGAACACTGGGTAAGACATATCCAAGCTCAACTCCTCATCGACTCGTTCCATCGTCTGAAAAGCTGGTGTAGGCAGGTCGTGATAGGTGAAAATGCGTTTGGTCATGGGCTTATCCAGGGCCAACGCCAGTGTCATCACCTTCGATCCTGTATACGGGATGCTCAGCATCTCTAGCATCGCTGGCACTTGGGCCTCACGGGCATCTCCAAAATGACCCTCACAAATATTGAAGCATATATCTGGCTTGTATTTGCGGATCGTATCATAGAGAGTAGTATCCCCCTCTAGGAACTCGCAATGATTCCCCCCAGAAGTGATCGCGTTTAACAAAGCGTCGACTGTTTTCTCCGAGTCAAGATCGTCCCATTGATCATCGGGCATCCCTTCAAATTTTGGGGCGTTTACCTTCAGATTTGCCAGTAAGGCTACACGAAACTTTTTCATGTTTACTCCAATGGCGATTGGATTTGGTAAATTTCAAACGATATTATACATGATGACAGACTTTTCAATCTGTTTCTGGCGCTTTGAGCGTAAAATTGTCGAATAGCCAGGATGATTCTTCTCCAGCCTCAGATAAGCCAACCAGGAGGCCTGCTCGCCCCTCAGGAAGGCGGTCATCCACAAACCCGCCCACGTATTCACCGTTGATGAAGAGATCAAACACCGGGCCATCAGCCAGCACTTCGAGTTGGTTAAATTTACCTGGAAGGATCACTGGATGGATCGTCCACTCAATCAGTGTTTCCCAGCCCTGTAGCGAGTAGATATACGCAGCGTACGAGCCCAGTTCGCTAATCTCGAATAAGTAATATTGCTCGTTATCATCCCGGCGAAAGACTAAGCCATACTCTCCTACCTCCGGATTGATTTCCTGACGCGCATCTACGGATAAATAGAAGTCGCCGACCGCCTCCCCCTCCGGGATCACCCACCACACAAATCCAGACGAAGCCTTCGCCGCCCAACGATACCTTCCCCCGTCAATTTCCCAGCTTACAGAACCTAAAGCAGGATCTTCACCCTCACCGAGCGCCCAGATATCTAGATCGCTATTGAATGTGTCTGATAGAACGAGCGACCATTGTCTGGCCTCAGACAGTGATTGTGATCGTGCTTGGGCTGTACTTGTCGCCAGGCGGATCCCCGCCTCAAGGGTAGACTGCGCTCCGTAACCCATCTGGGTTGCACGTCTGATCACATTGCCAGCCTGCGCTGTTGCTGTGCTCAGGTCGCCGCTCCTCACCACGCTGGAACAGCCTGTCAGCAGGAAACATATTGTCAGGGTGAGTCCCAGAATATTTTTAAATAGGTTCATCGTGTTACAGACTGTCATGGGATGAAATCAATCGCCTGGTCAACAGGCTGCCAGCAATCGCACAAGCATCTGTAGGTAGATGGTGGTGCGCCGCGGCATCGAATAGGATCTGATAGCTGCCAGGGAAATCTTCATCGCCTCTCCAAAATACAGCCAGTAAGGTTACCCTGGGTAGCATTTGGAAAGAGAACGCAGCATCGCCAAGTGGGTAGTGTTTCCCACCGTGTAGGGTGGCAATTTGGTTGAAATCGTTTTCGGATTCCCCAAACGCGCTGCGCAGCTCTTCACCGGTATAACCGTGAAACGCCTGCGCGTAGAACCTTCCATCTGGAAGTTCTGAGAAGGCAATATAGCGTCCAGCAAGTGCAGCGCCATCTGTCGTATAGAAATAATAAACCAGCATCGCCTGCAAGAGCGGGTTCAGCATTCGCCGGCTGGCATCGCAGGCAACTAGCTCGGGGAAGGTGACGATAATATCCTCTCCCCACAACGGGAGGTGCAACTCGCCTTGTGCATTTGTAGTTTGTATGAAAACGCAATCTGAACGACGAGCAAGCTCAATAGGATCTATCTTACGTAAGGTTGCGCGCAACTCATCAACGCGTTTCAGGAGAAGATTAGAGCGTTCTTGTTGAGATCGAGTGATTTTGCTCATAACATTGCTAACAAAATTGTATCGCAATTACACGCCTTGAAGTGATGAGGATGCAATATAATATCTTATTGTGAACAAATATCCGGTTTTCCTAATTTTCGTCCTCCTCGCCAGTCTGTTTCTAACAGCCTGCAGCGGAGCTTCTCCTACCCCTCCACCGATTACCCCGGTCGAGGGCGTCGAAGCGATCATCCTAACCCCAATTCCGCCATTGAACATTGATGCGCTCAGCGAAGATACGCGCGAATGCTCAGTGCCCATCCCTGGATATTCTCAATACTTATCCACTGAGGATGGTTTTTGCTTTCTCTTTCCCACCAACTTCGAGTTGAACCTGCCTGAAGAGCGTGGACTTATCTCACTCATCGGACCTGAACATCCTTTAGCAGCAGAACCCCTCCGAGCGACATTAAACGTTCAGGTAAAAGCTGCCGAACTTAAGACTATTGAGCAAGTTATCGATGAGGTATTCGAATCCAATCCAGGAGCCAATATTGTCACAACGAGCATCAGTATCGGAGGAAAACCTGCAGAAATATTGGAACAAGTCCCAGGTGAAGTTACCAGCCGCCAGGCGATCATCCTCGCAAACCAGAGGATTTTTACATTCACCTTGACCCCTTCGCAGGAGGAGTTTCCCTCAGCTTTCGAGGACGCCAATCAGGTCTGGACTTCAGCCCTCGAAACACTACACTTTTTTACTCCAGAATCCACTTCTAGCGCGACCGACGGGCTTGACACGAGTGGGTGGGCAGTCACCGAGTTTACGGGATTTGGGATGCGTATATTGCTCCCCCCCGAGTGGGAAGCGGTCTCACTTGCGGATGCTTTCGCCCTTGCCCCGCGCGACAATACGGTACAGGACTGGATTATATTACGCACCCACCCCGAATTGTTAGCAACGGAGCCGGCGACTCTGACAAAAGCTTTGAGTGAGCAATTTCTGGAACAAGGTGTGGCTTACAACAACTTTTTAGCCAAAGATTTTAACGGAATACCAGCTGTGAGTGTGATGGGTGAGGTGGGGTTGTGCCAGGATATTTATGTGCCGGCTTACGACCTGGTCCACCAAATTGCAGTCAATCCGATCTTGTGCAGTGAAAGCGGCGCGATTAATGGATGCAGCAACGCAGTCAATTCTAGATTCAATCGTCTTCTTTGAAGCCACCCAATAATCCGGATCTATTTACTAATGACGGCACAGGCGTATCATGCGTCTGTGCTGTCTTTTGCTAGGTATTGTCTTTGCCACTCATAAATCTTATTTAATGCTTCGATTGGCGCGAGAGCGTTAACATCCAAGGATTTCAACTCATTCAAGAGCGGATTGGTCTCAGGGAAAAGCGCTAACTGACGGGCTGCGACGGGATTGATTCGAACCGCTTTACCGGAGGAGGCTTCCAGAGAGCGCATAATCTCGTTTGCTCGTTGGATCACAGGTTTCGGCAAACCGGCTAGCTGACCTACATGGATCCCGTAGGAGCGGTCAGCACCACCGGGAATAATTTTGTGAAGAAAGATCACTTTTCCATCGGATTCGCTAACAGCCACATTGTAGTTGCATACCCCAGGCAATAATTCGGCTAACTGTGTAAGCTCATGATAATGGGTGGCGAACAGCGTCTTTGCCCGCAGGTGCGGGTGGTTATGGATGTACTCCACGACCGCCCAGGCGATCGACACACCATCGTACGTGCTTGTACCCCGCCCTATCTCATCCAAAATCAGCAGGCTGCGCGGCGTGGCATGGTGAAGGATGTTAGCGGTTTCCAGCATTTCCACCATAAACGTCGATTGACCTGCGTGGATCTCATCTTGCGCTCCAATACGTGTGAAGATTCGATCTACCAAACCCAGGCGGGCAGAGGTCGCCGGCACGTAACTGCCCATTTGTGACATCAATACGATCAATGCTACCTGCCGGATGAGCGTGGATTTCCCCGCCATATTTGGGCCGGTGATGATGCGTACGCGTTCGCCATCTTCGAAGAGCACATCGTTGGGAACAAATCGTTCGCCAACCAGCGCAAGCTCGACTACCGGATGGCGCCCATCACGGATTTCGAGGACATCATCCTCCAATACTTCCGGTCGCACGTAATTGCCAACCATCGCGGCTTCCGCGAGAGCGGCAATTACGTCGAGCTTCCCCAGTGCGTGAGCTGTTCCCATTAACTTTCTTGAAGTCCCTGCCAGCTCTGAGCAAACGTCTTTAAATAGCCTGCCTTCGATCTCGCGTATGCGCTCTTCTGCGTTGAGGACCAGAGTTTCATACTCTTTCAATTCCGGCGTTATGTACCGCTCCGCATTTACCAGGGTCTGCTTGCGAATATATTCCTCGGGAACCATTTCGGTATTGGCGCGAGTCACCTCGAGATAATAACCAAAGACTTTGTTATAACCCACCTTCAGCGATTTGATCCCCGTGCGCTGCCGCTCAACTGCTTCCAGCCCCGCAATCCATTGACGAGCACTCTCGGATCGCTCGACAACGCCATCCAGCTCAGCCGAGTATCCGTTTTTGATCACACCGGTATTTTGAAGGGTAGCAGGGGGTTCCTCTTCAATGGCAGTTTCCAACAAACGCAGCTCTTCCTCACACAGCACAAACTCTTTAAGGATGGTATCCAAGTGTCCAATTTCTGATGGGAGTAGTGCTCGTATCGCAGGCAAATGTTGTAATGTGGCTCGTAGTGAAACCAGGTCACGCGGTTGGGCATGCCCGCTAACAATTCGGTTTATCAGGCGTTCCATATCTGCGAGTGGTTTGAAGGCAGCGCGCATCTCAATCCGGCTCATACTGTCGGAGAAGAAGAATTGCACCTGATCTTGCCTTCGCTGGATACGCGCTGCATCCAGAAGCGGCTTGCTCACCCAATTGCGCAGAAGGCGCTTGCCCATTGGAGTGACGGTGTGATCCAAGACGCCCAGCAATGAGCCCTTCGCCGAGGCGGTTCTAATGGTCTCGGTTAATTCAAGGTTACGCCGGGTAGCTGCATCCAGGGTCATAAATTCTGAAAGGTTGTAAACACCCAATCGGGAGAGCAGTTTGAGGGCAGCTGGCTGCGTCTCGGAGAGATACTGAAGAATAACACCCGCTGCGCAAGTGCCCAGCGGCATATCCCGTAAGCCAAACCCGTCTAATGTCGCAGCTTCAAAATGCGCCAGGAGTGCTTCCTTGCAACGACCGGGTTCAAAGCGCCAGGCGGGCCAGGATGTTGCATGGCCAGGCAAGCCATTCCCAATTAAATATGTGTCCGGATGGAGGATCTCTGCAGGCTTCAAGCGGATCAGCTCTGCACGAATGGCAGACTGCAACTCGTCAGCCTCGATCTCGGAGACGGCAAATTCACCTGTAGTGATATCTACATATGCCATTCCAGCTGAATAATGATCATCATGGAATGATGGCGCAACACACACAAGGTAATTGTTCTCGTCGCCTGGAAGCAGCCCAGGCTCCATGACGGTCCCAGGGGTCACCACTCTCACCACTTTACGAGGGAATATTCCCTTTTCGGGTTGCTCCCCAACCTGCTCACATATCGCCACGTGGTAACCCCGCTCAATCAGCCTCGCAAGGTAATTTTCAGCAGCGTGGTGTGGGATCCCCGCCATAGGCACGCGCACTCCCTTGGCGACATTGCGTGATGTGAGCACAATATCCAGCTCGCGGGCAGCCAGCTCGGCATCCTGGTCGAAGGTTTCGTAAAAATCGCCTAACCGGAAGAACAAAATCGCCTCAGGATACTGGCGTTTTATCTCAAGATATTGTTTGCGAATCGGGCTGATGTCGTCCTTTTGAGGCATATCTTGATTCTACTGCAATATTAGTGGAAATTTCTTTCCTGTTACGCTATAATATCTTCACCATACTCGCATAGAAAGGAGAAAAACTAATGGCTAGCGTTACCTACGATCATGTGTACAAACGATTTGGGGATGTTATTGCCGTGAATGACCTTAATATCCAAATCGAGGATAAGGAATTCCTTGTCCTGGTTGGTCCGTCTGGCTGTGGCAAATCCACTGCCTTGCGCCTTTTAGCCGGCCTGGAGGACATCTCTGATGGACAGATATTAATCGGTGACCACGTAGTAAACGATGTCGCCCCCAAAGATCGTGACATCGCCATGGTCTTCCAGTCGTATGCCCTCTACCCGCATATGTCTGTGTACGACAATATGGCATTCGGACTCAAACTGAGAAAGACCCCTAAAGAGGACATCGAGCGCCGGGTAGGACAAGCAGCAGAAATTCTTGGTATCAAAGACCTGCTACAGCGCAAGCCCAGACAGCTTTCTGGTGGCCAGCGCCAGCGGGTAGCCGTCGGGCGGGCAATTGTGCGCGAGCCAAAGGTTTTTCTCTTTGACGAGCCGCTCTCTAACCTGGATGCTAAGCTTCGCGTTGAGACAAGAGCTAACATCAGCAAGCTTCACCAACAGCTCCAAACCACATTCATTTACGTAACCCACGACCAGACGGAAGCCATGACCATGGCTACGCGCATCGCCGTGATCAATAAAGGTCTCTTACAACAGGTCGATTCACCTCAGAACCTGTACGATTATCCAGCGAACCTGTTTGTGGCTGGCTTTATTGGCTCACCAGCAATGAACTTTTTCCCAGCAAAGCTAGCAAAAAGCGATGGCAAGCTGCTCATTGATGGCGGGACGTTCAGATTGCAGATCCCCGACAGCCGATTGAATGTGTACATGCCTCATGAAGGCAAATCCATCATTTTTGGCATACGTCCAGAAGATATCCACAATCCGGAATTCGCCCCTCCTGGCATCCATGCCCAGCCTGTCCCTGCGAATGTGGATGTGTCTGAGTTACTGGGAAATGAGATTCTGGTTTACTTGAAGACTGGCGATAATAGCTTCGTAGCTCGTGTTGACCCTCGTTCTCGCTATCGCCTTGGTGATGATGTTCAGGTCGTCATCAATATGGAGAACATGCACATCTTCGACAAGGAATCAGAACAAGTAATTCGCTGATCATATCTGCAATCCGACCCAGTACATTCACCTCCTCCTCTTCAGGGGGAGGTGAATATATGCTCGCCTGCTAATGTCATCTCACCCGGGTAAATATTGTTCCTGCTGATAAAAAGTTTTATCTCATCAGGATCCGAATGAAAGGAAATCTTTGCGAATGTATAAATTAGTGCTACTGAGACATGGTCAAAGCACCTGGAATCTGGAAAATCGCTTCACCGGCTGGACAGACGTGGGACTCACTCCGCAAGGAGAAACTGAGGCGCATGCATCAGCTAGACAGCTCTCAGAAGCAGGCTATCACTTTGACTTGGCTTACACTTCCGTCCTCAAGCGGGCAATCAAAACACTATGGATCGTTCTGGAGGACATGGAGCAGGAATGGATTCCTGTTCACCGTCACTGGCGGTTGAATGAGCGCCACTATGGTGCATTGCAAGGATTGAACAAAGCTGAGATGGCAGTAAAATTTGGTGAGGACCAGGTGAAAATCTGGCGTCGCAGCTACGATACGCCCCCTCCGGCCCTGGAGTGGGACGATGAGCGCCACCCTCGCTTTGACCGGCGTTATGCTAACCTGGCAAAAGAAGAATTACCGGCGTGCGAATCATTGAAAAACACTGTAAAGCGCATGCTGCCGTATTGGCACGAGACGATCGCTCCGGTGGTGAGGTCAGGAGCTCAGGTGTTGATTGCGGCCCATGGCAACAGCCTGAGGGCACTGGTCAAATATCTGGATAATCTCTCAGACGAGGAGATCGTCGGATTAAATATCCCCACAGGTATTCCATTGATTTACGAGCTCGATGACGATTTGAATGCACTGCGGCACTATTATCTCGGCGATCCAGAAGCGGTACAAAAAGCTGCTGAAGCCGTAGCCAGGCAAGGTCAAGCAAAATAACAGAGCTGTTGACAGATTCAGGTCATTTCACTGCTAATAGTTGAGAATCTGGAATTGGTTGTAGCGTTAGCTTGATTTCGGGCGCCTCTCTATTGCGAATAATCCCAACAGCAAGCCCGCCCCGCCGGCGAGCACTCCGACGGCTATAAACGCGTCTCGCCAGAATCGCTCTGGAAATAGTCGGATTAAAGTGTCGCTGAATAAAAACTGCCAGGTGCCAGACTCAAAAAATACCTGGTGAAATGCCACAAAGATTGCATTGAACGCTAGCAGGGCGAATAGAATCACAGACCCAAGCAACATCAGGGTAAGCCATCCGCCTCGGCTCAATCCAAAGCGATATTCGTACCCCCAACTGCGGCGAGCAGCCCATACCCACACCAAGAGCAATACACCGATACTGATATACCAGATATTCAATGCTGCCTGAACAACTTTCTTGACATCCAGCATGTGCTTCAACTCGCGATCGTTAAATAGACGGGTACAATCGTCCATCGTACGGCAGGTTTCCGGGGGTGTTTGTTGTCCATCAGGGAAGCGTAGATCACCCAAGAACGAGATTGGTTCATAATTGAGCAGGTAGGTCACCGAAACGTTTGACCATTGAAGCCGTTCAGCTTTTGTGAAACCGTACCTGTCGGCGGGGAATCCTGGTGTATTGTACTCAACCACCAAAAAGAATGGCGTTAGAAGAACACGCACGGCCGCAATCACCAATACAATGGGCGTCAGTAAGGTGACCACCCAGGATAGAAGCATTCTCACCCGAGTATCGTTGGTTTCTGGTTGGGAATTTGCATTCATCGCAATTCGTTTAAATCACCTCGAATGATGAAATTGAGGATCATGTTATTCGTCACCCATTCCACCGGAGCATGATCATCGGTATAGACCACATCGCTAGAGGGAGTGGGTTGCTGGAAAGCGATCGTGGTTTCGATGGCGTGCAACAAGAGAGGGTGGGTATGGGTGCGCGTAGTTAAGTAAAGCCAATTCGCGTATAGGTTATCGATGCTCGTGGGTTGGGTGGTGGCATATAGGATGCTGTTAAAGGAATACGGGAGGTCCATCACATAAATTGTGGGAAATACGGTTGCGATTGTGCCGGCGAGATCGTCGATCAATTGCCGATTTGTGGGCGCGCGACCAATGTTGATTACCATCACGCCGTCATCAGTCAGATGCTCACGCACTTCCAGAAAAAATTCTTGGGTGGTCAGATGCCAGGGGATATACGGTGGACGGTAAGCGTCTACACCAATAATCGTATAGCGATGTGGACTGCGTGCCAAACCAACGCGTCCATCCTGTGCGATGGCGTTCAGGTTGGGCAAATCCATCCCAAAATATTCACGCCCCACGGTGATGATCTCAGGATCGATCTCAAAGCCATCTATGGCGATTGGACCAAAGACCTCTGTTGCCTGGCGTGCAGTCGTGCCGGCTGCCAACCCCAGAATTGCCATGCGCTCAATGCGATCCAGACTGTAATCGGGAGCATTGAAGAAAGGAGCGACCAAAAATTGTTCCCAGGGACCATCATAAGCTAATTGGGTAGGATGCCACATGGAATGGACCCCCTGCCCCTCGTTCAAGCGCAGCAGCCTGTAGCCATCCTTCTCCAAAACCTGGATGTAATTATAGGCAGATTCAGTCTCGTAGATCTGGCCTTGTGTCGTCTTAATTGGCTGGTCATACCAAAGAATACCCAGCACAATAAGCACGAGAGGCATCCAGCCAAGGGTGAGTGTTCGCCGCCAACCGGATGCCTTGTACAAACCGATCAAGGCCGTCAGCACCAGAAATATGCTAAATACCAGGAAAGTTAGCCGTGTCCCTAGCAAAGGGATCATTACCAATGAAGGCAAAAAGGTGCCCACAAATGATCCCAATGTAGAGGTTGCGTAAATTTTCCCTGAGATGACTCCAGCGCTTTGGGTATCCTGGATCGCCAGGCGTATGGCGAAAGGAGAGATGGTGCCGAGTAGGGTTACCGGCAGGATGAAGAGGACAAGCACCGCGGTGAATGAGCCAAACAATACGCCCATCTGGAGCTGGTCAAAGGCATCTGAAGCGATACGCAGCACAGGTTGGGCTAAGAGAGGTACCAACCCTGCTGTGAATGCCCCCCACGCCATCACTGTAAACATGGTCTGAAGGTGAGGCGACCTGTCGGCCCAACGTCCACCGATGAAATAGCCAGCGGTCAGGTAGATCAAGATTAAGCCGATAATGCTCGCCCACACGAGGTTGCTGGTTCCAAAGGCACTGCCCAATAGGTGGGAAGCGCTCAGTTCGATTGCCAGGGTGGTCATGCCCGAGGCGAACACTGCAAAATATAGATATTTCATGCTCGGAGTTGATTATCCCTTAGATTAATCCATTGTGCAAGGTAGGCAAAATTCACACTCAGTTGAACATACTAGCTCACGTGTCTAGCCCATTTCACTATCCTCACGTATAATGGCACAAATTTCGCCTGTTTTCTTGGAAATGGAGGGACATTTGTTAAAAGAATTTAAAGAATTCGCCATGCGCGGAAATGTGGTCGACCTTGCGGTTGGCCTGATCATTGGGGCAGCGTTTGGTAAAATCGTTACATCATTCGTCAATGACATCTTGATGCCCCCTATCGGAGTGTTGCTGGGAAGTGTGAATTTCACTGATCTATTTATTACGCTTTCAGGACCCGTAACCCAACGCCTGGAAGATGCCCAAGCTGCGGGTGCAGTAACAATCAATTACGGCATCTTTCTCAATACCATAATAGACTTCTTGATCGTTGCTCTTGCGATCTTTTTCTTGATCCGTCAGATTAACCGCCTGCAGAACCAACCTGCCGAAGCGCCAGCTGAGCCAACTACGAAAGAATGTCCATTCTGTGTAACCGTCATACCCATCCAGGCCAGACGCTGCCCGAACTGTACATCAAATTTGTAGCATAAGATTTTGGAGTATTATGCCAGCCAAACAAAGCGGCTCTCAAATTCGCCAGGAATTTATTGAGTTCTTCGTCAACCGTGCAGGGCACACTTTTGTGCCTTCATCTTCGCTTGTTCCCGGTGGGGACCAGACATTGCTCTTTACGAACGCGGGCATGGTCCAGTTCAAGGATGTTTTTCTCGGCACCGATAAGCGCCCTTATACCCGGGCGGTAAACTCGCAAAAAAGTATGCGCGTGGCAGGGAAACACAACGACCTGGACGATGTCGGTCGCGACGACACGCACCACACATTTTTCGAGATGCTGGGGAACTGGTCGTTTGGTGATTATTACAAAAAAGAAGCTATCGCCTGGGCATGGGAGCTGCTCACGGAAATATGGGGACTTCCCCACGCACAACTCTGGGCAACCTGCTTTCGCGATGATATCGGGGATATTCCCGAGGATGACGAAGCTGCTGAGGAATGGCGTAAACAGCCCGGTATGGATGCCTCGCATGTGCTATTTTTCGGACGCAAGGATAATTTCTGGGAGATGGCGGAAACCGGTCCATGCGGTCCATGCAGCGAGATCCACCTCGATCGCGGTCTTAAGTACTGTAATAAGCAGGGTGACCCGGATCACGTCTGCCAGGTAAATGGCGATTGTACTCGTTTCTTGGAGCTATGGAATCTGGTCTTCATCCAATATAACCGGCACGGTCCGACAGTGCTCGAACCGCTACCTGCCATGCATGTGGATACTGGCATGGGCTTGGAGCGCATCGTTTCTGTCATCCAAGACGTTGATTCAAATTACAAGACCGACCTCCTGAGCCCAATGATGGATGTTGTTCAACAGCTTACTGGTCATAGCGACAAGGAGCGGGCTGAAAACCTCACCCCATACCGGGTCATTGCAGACCACTCACGCGCTGCAGCATTCTTGATAGGCGATGGGGTTGTGCCGGGAAATGTAGGGCGCAACTACGTCTGCAGAATGATCGTCCGCCGCGCCGCCCGTTTTGGCAACAAGATCGGGTTGGATAAACCCTTCCTTGCGACGGTTGCAGACAGGGTGATCCTGAACTACGGAAGCTTCTATCCAGAGCTCCTGAAGAACAAGAAAAGCATCCTTGACAACCTTACGCGTGAGGAGATACGCTTCCAGCGTACGCTTGAGGGGGGAGTTGCCAAGTTAGAGATCCTGTTAAAACACCTTATCAGCGGTGGCGAGCAGATATTGCCAGGAGACCAGGCTTTTGACCTGTACGCGACCTACGGGCTGCCATTAGAGATCACCCGCGATATTGCCCGGGAGAACGACCTGGATGTGGATGAGGTCGGCTTTCGATCTGCTATGGAACAGCACCGCTTGGCATCTGGCGCAGGCGAAGCGTTTGGCGCCTTAGGCGGAGAAGATGTCGATGTATACCGGCAATTGCTCACCGACCTCCAAACGCAAGGTAAGCTCGGCCCCGAGGGTGTCGAGTACGACCCCTACCAGCGATTAGAGGTTGAAGGTCCCGTTCTTGCTCTGGTACAAGACGGTCAAGCTGTTGACAGCGCTTCAACAGGCGATCCCGTCGAGTTGGTGCTCCCTGAAACAAGTTTCTACGTCGAAGCTGGTGGCCAGGTCGCTGACACTGGTGTGATTGTCTCTACTGGACAACCCGAGTGGGAGGTGCGGGTGACCGGTATGTCACGGCCTGCAGCCGGTATGATTGTCCATACAGGTGAAGTGATGCGTGGGCGTCCGCAGGTCGGCGATCAGGCAGTTGCCCGGGTCGATAGCCAACGACGTGTGGATATCATGCGCAATCATACCGCCACGCATTTGCTGCATCACGAGCTGCGCTCCATTCTTGGCGAGCACGCTCGCCAGGCAGGCTCGCTTGTCGCGCCAGACAGACTGCGCTTCGATTTCACACACCCCGATGCCCTCACTCCCGAGCAATTGGAGCGCATTGAGGCAGGCGTCAACCGAAATATCTTGGGGAATTATCATCTGGATATCCACTTCAAGCCGTTGGAACAAGCCATCGCTGAAGGTGCAACAGCTCTTTTCGGTGAGAAGTACAGCCAGACGGTCCGCAATATCACCATCGGAGAACCAGAGATCTTCTCTAATGAGCTATGTGGTGGCACGCATGTTGAAGATACAGGGGATATTGGGATATTTCTAATTACAAGCGAAGGGAGTGCGGCAGCGGGCATCCGGCGCATCGAGGCGGTTACTGGTCGTGGCGCTTATGAGCTGATCCAGCGCCGCTTTCGAGCCTTGAAACACAGCGCAGGTCTGCTTGTAACCTCGAGCGAGGATGTGCCAACTAAAGTACAGGCACTGATTGACGACCTGGAAGGCACCCGCAAGCAGATTGCTGGTCTACGGAGCGAGCTGGCGATCATGGCTTTTACAAAACTATTGGAGAATGTCCCACACATCGCCGATATCCCGGTACTCACAGCCACATTGCCCAACGCAGACAACGACACACTTCGGCAGATGGCTGATCAATTCAAAAATCGCTATCCAAGCGGGGTAGCTGTCTTAGCTGCCGTCGTTGAAGGTCGCCCAGCTGTAGTGGCTTCAGTATCTCAGGATCTTGTAGAGCGTGGGTTGAGCGCTGCTGAGTTGGTAAAATTCATCGCTGGACCCTTGGGAGGCGGTGGCGGGGGTCGCCCTACGCTTGCCCAGGCTGGTGGAAAAGATGCTACCCAGTTGGATGAATCCCTTGCCAGAACAGCGGGTTGGGTGGCGGAAAATTTGAGCAGCTAGCTCGCTGCCTTTGGGGTGGTTTCATTGATGGGAGCACATAAATTTCCTTTAGAGACGCTCCTCCCTCCGATATGAGAACTTGGCAGTTCCGACCGCGGACAGTTCCCTTCGCACTGCTCTTATACTGCATTCTCAGTTTTGGCTTGCTTATCCCTTGGTTGGGTTTTTATTGGGATGATTGGCCGACTGTATATACCTTGCATGTGCTCGGACCCGGCGGGTTCATCGATGCATTCTCGGGCGACCGCCCTTCATTGGGATGGTTGTTCATGGTCACAACAGCCATATTGGGCAAATCTACGCTGGCATGGCAGATTTTTGGCTTGCTCACGCGCTGGCTTGCCTGTCTTGCATTGTTGTGGGCGTTACGTCTAATCTGGCCAAATGCGACCCGCCAGGTTACTTGGACAGCCTTCCTTTTTGCAGCTTATCCAGGTTTCTTACAACAATATATCGCACTTACGTACAGCCACAGCTGGATCGTCCTGGCTGCTTTCTTTGCATCCCTGGGTAGCATGCTGCTTTCTCTCCGAGATCCACAACGGTTTTGGCTGTGGAGCGTCGTGTCCTGGTTGCTGGCAGCCTTTAGCGTATTCACCAACGAATACTTCTTTGGTCTGGAATTGCTGCGCCCGGTATTCCTCTGGCTGGTCGAACGGGAAACCCCCCGTCGCGCATGGATCCAGGCCGGTCGTGTTGCCAGGCGCTGGCTGCCGTACCTCATTATCCTGGCAGTATTCCTGTTCTGGAGGTTAATCATCCACGAATCACCACGTGGAGATGTTCAGATCTTCGATAAAATGAGCCAGTCCCCGGTGGATGCGACACTCGAGTTTGGCCAGGAAGCCCTGCTCGACGCCTTCGAATCCAGTTTCATCGCCTGGGGTCAAGTTCTTAATATCCCGCGTCAGATCACCGGTGGATTGGGGCCGTTAGCCATCTATACAGCCACTGTGATCACGATCGCTCTTCTCAGCGGGATTTACCTTACACGATTTGCCGATCCAACTCACCTGCTAATTCCAACCCAACGCTGGTCTCAACAGGCTATCCTGATTGGAGGGTTGGCGCTCTTGGTTGGAGGCATTCCATTTTGGGTGACGAATCTCCCAATCGAGCTTCGCTTCCCTTGGGACCGGTTCAACCTGGCGATGAACCTGGGCGCCAGCCTGCTCCTGACTGGTCTGCTCGAATTCGTGGCAAGAACGCGCCGGTTGAACACCTTGATCCTGACATGCCTGCTCGCTCTGGCAGCAGGAACTCACATGCAGCTGGCGAATGCTTACCGCCGTGAGTGGAACACTCAGAAATCATTCTTCTGGCAGCTCGTCTGGCGAGCGCCGAACATCCAGCCAGGGACGATCATCCTTTCCGCCGAGCTTCCATTTACATACTATAGCGATAATTCACTCACCGCTCCATTGAACTGGACGTATGCTCCTGACCTGGCGGATAAAAAGTTACCCTACTTGTTTTTTAATATCGAATCGAGATTAGGCGGTAGCCTGGAAGGGATTCGCCCAGGGTTGGAGATCGTGGAGAATTACCGGGCTTTGGATTATAAGGGCACGACCTCCCAGGCGATTGCAATATTCTACAACCCGCCAGGGTGTGTAAAGTTTGTCGATCCACAGACCGATGCGAAAACTCCCCAGAAACCTCTTTATTTCACACAGGTACTCTCCCTCTCGAACCTTACATTGATCCTCCCCGAGCCTGGAATTCAGAATATGCCACCCAGTCAGTATTTTGGTAGAGAGCCAGAGCGGGGATGGTGTTATTATTTTGAGAAAGCTGACCTGGCTCGCCAACAAGGTGATTGGGACGAGGTCTCTCGGCTGGGCGATACAGCCTTTGCACTCAATACACGCTTGTATGAGATCAATGCCACCGAGTTGCTTCCCTACATTGAAGGCTATGCTTCGACCGGTATGTGGAAGCGGGCAGAAGAGTTAACTATGGAAGCGATGCAACTTACCTTCCGGATGCAGCGCATTTTATGCACCACCTGGGATAGAATCAGTTCGGAATCTGGCGACCTCAGCTCAGGGCGTAAAACTATCGACGATGTGCAGCTAAAATTAGAATGCAACCCATGAAAAGGATCTAGCGATCAATGCTCGTTGAAAGTCTTTCGGTCATCATCCCCGTCTATAACAGTGGGCAAAACCTGGAGCCCCTCCTGGAGAGACTTGCCGCACAGCTACCAAAACTCGCAACCGAGTATGAAGTTATCTTAATTAATGACGGCAGCCAGGACAATAGTTGGGAAGTTATCTGCCAATTAGTCAAATCCTATCCGTGGGCGCGGGGAGTGAATCTGATGCGCAATTACGGCCAGCACAACGCTTTGCTCTGCGGCATCCGTATCGCGCGCTACGAAGTTTCCACCACCATGGATGATGACCAGCAGCACCCACCTGAAGAGCTTGAGAAGTTGCTCGGCGAACTCGCGAAAGGCTATGATGTGGTCTATGGGATACCCGAACAAGAGCAACATGGCTTGTGGCGTGATCTTGCTTCGCAGGTGACCAAAATGGCTTTGCGCAGCGCAGCGGGTGCCCAAACTGCTCGCAATGTGAGCGCGTTCAGGGCTTTCAGGACACAGCTGCGCCAGGCATTTCAGAGCTACAATAATTCTTACGTCTCCCTCGACGTCTTGCTGACGTGGGGTACGACCCGTATCACTGCGGTAAAAGTCAGGCATGATCCGCGCCGGTTAGGTGAATCCAATTACACGTTTCGAAAATTGGTGCGCCACGCGCTGAATATGATGACGGGATTCAGCATTCTGCCTTTACAGATTGCCAGCCTGCTTGGCTTTGCATTTGCATTATTTGGTCTGCTTGTGCTCGTATATGTAGTCGGGAGATTCCTGATCCAGGGAGGAAGTGTTCCGGGGTTCCCGTTCCTCGCGTCAATTATTGCCATTTTTTCAGGGGTGCAGTTGTTTGCACTAGGGATAATAGGGGAATACCTGGCGCGCATGCATTTCCGCCTGATGGACCAGCCTCCCTATATAATTTCAGATCAAACCAGCGAGCCGATCAGCGTAAGTGAATCCTGAGATTAACCATGAATGATCCCTGCCAGTTGTTAGCCTGGGATACGAATTTCTTCGGAAAGAGGATTGCTCGCGCCAACAACACGCTCCTGGACGAAGACTACATCGAAAGATTGATCGCATGGTGTGAGAATCATAGCATTGAGTGCCTGTATTTCTTAGCTGACGCCTTTGACGCCAAAACCTCCCGCCTGGCAGAGCAGTACCAATTCCGCTTTGTGGATGTACGCATGATATTAGAGCGGGAATTACACAACTGGACTGAAGCACCCGATCCAGCTCCCGGTTTGACAATTCGCCTCGTCCAACCCGGGGATATGACAGTCTTTCGGGAAATTGCTAAGACGAGTTATACCCTTTCCCGCTTCTATTTTGACACATGTTTTTCCCGCGAGGCGTGTGCCAGTCTTTACCAGACCTGGATCGAAAATAGCTGCCAGGGATACGCGGATCGTGTGTTGGTTGCTCAGGTAGCAGAAAGACCGGTGGGCTACATGACCTGTCACTTACGAGAAGAAAACAAGAGCGGTGAATTGGGTCTTTTGGGTATCGATCCGGATACGCGTGGCAGCGGTATCGGAAATTCCCTGGTTAGGGCAGCGTTACAATGGTTTAACGACCAAGAATGCACACGAGTTTATGTAGTAACGCAGGGGAGGAATATCGCTGCACAAAGGTTATTCCAGCGCAACGGCTTCCTGACGAAATCAATGCAACTCTGGTATCATAAATGGTTTGTGGAATGTGAGAGATGACAGCCATCCCTGCGGAAACTTACGCAATCCCGTTTAATCGTGCCTATATTACCGGTAATGAGAACAGGTACATGGCACAGGCGTACGCCAACGGTCACATCTCCGGTGATGGCCCCTATACAAAGCAATGCCATTCCTGGTTGGAAAGGGAATTGGGCGCTACCAAGGTAATGCTGACTACATCTTGTACGCATGCCCTGGAGATGGCAGCGCTTTTGCTGGATCTTAAAGCCGGTGATGAGGTGATTGTACCCTCCTTCACGTTTGTCTCAACCATTAACGCTTTTTGCCTGCGTGGGGCGCGCCCAGTGTTTATCGATATCCGTTCGGATACCCTCAACCTTGATGAGAATCAATTGGAGACACGTATTACATCTAAGACGCGCGCCATCGTCGTTGTGCATTATGCGGGTGTGGGTTGCGAGATGGAATCAATATTGCAAATTGCCCAGAAATACTCCCTCCCCGTAATTGAGGACAATGCGCATGGCCTGTTAGGGAAGTATTCCGGGGAGCTGTTAGGTGCCTTTGGCGCCTTGGCAACCCAGAGCTTTCATGAGACGAAGAACTTCTCGTGCGGGGAGGGCGGTGCCCTGGTGATCAACGACCCGGCTTTCGTCGAGCGTGCCGAGATCATACGCGAGAAGGGCACAAACCGCAGCCGGTTTTTCCGCGGGCAAGTGGATAAGTACACCTGGGTCGATATTGGATCCAGCTACCTGCCATCTGACCTCCTGGCTGCATGCCTGTATGCCCAATTGGAAGCCAGCACTGAAATCCAGGCGAAGCGCCGGCATGTCTGGGAGACATACCAAGATCACCTAAGGGATTGGTCAGCTGAAGCCCAGGTGCAGACACCACATATCCCACCCCACTGCGAGCAACCCTACCATATGTATTACTTATTGATGCCTTCGTTGGAGAGTCGCCAGGCGCTGATTGACCACCTTAAGAAGCATCGCATCTTGAGCGTGTTCCATTACCAGCCTTTACACCTCTCCGAAATGGGCCGGCGCTATGGTGGGAGTCCTGGTGACTGTCCAGTAACCGAGCAGGTCAGCGATCGCTTGGTTCGCCTGCCCTTTTACACGGGTTTGCGTGCAATCGAACAACAAAGTGTTATCGACGCGGTTAAGTCATTTATCCCGTAGGCAACCCCACCATAATTGCGAATGAGTATCGGTCTTCTTTACGAATAGAAAAGCGAGTCAAATCCAATGCACCAAATTGAATTCATCGCCACGATAGCTAACCTTCTCTCGGCACCCGCGAAAAGCGGGCACGCTTACCTTGATCCTGGGTCAGGCAGTTTTATCCTGCAGCTACTACTCGCCGCGTTGGTTGGCAGCCTCTTCATTCTCAAAAGCTATTGGAAGAAGATTACAGATTTCTTCCGCAAACTTTTCACTCGTAACGGCTCTGGCAAAGAAGAATGACCTTTGGTATGGATGAGCCGGTTGAGGCCTCTTTTCGTGACCCAAGCGGACAGCTTTTCACCCGAGACGCGGTCCTCTATCGCCAGGTAAACCGAAAGTACCAGGAGCATTACACACGTCTGCACGACTCCGGCCTTTACCACGAGTTGACTGAGGCTGGACTGCTCATCCGTCATGAGGAAGTAGATACACCTCCCCTCGATCCATCCAACGCCTGGAAGGTGATCCGTCCAGAACTCGTCGACTTTATTTCCTATCCTTATGAGTGGAGTTTCAGCCAGCTAAAAGATTCCGCGCTGTTGACTCTGGCAATCCAGAAGTGGGCATTGCAGCGGGGGATGAGCCTGAAGGATAGTAGCGCATACAATATCCAATTCCACCATGGGAAGCCGGTGCTGATCGACACACTATCCTTCGAAATTTACAATCAAGGCCAGCCATGGGTGGCGTACAGGCAGTTCTGCCAACATTTCCTCGCGCCGCTCAGCTTGATGGCTTCGCGCGATGTGCGTCTGGGGTTGTTACTGCGAGACTTCATCGATGGGATTCCGTTGGATTTAGCCAGCAGGTTGCTCCCCTGGAGAACCCGCCTGAGCTGGCCATTGCAGTTGCACATCCACATGCACGCAGCTTCTCAAAAACGGTATGCTGCCAAAGAATTGCCAGCTGGCAGAAGTATGGGCATGAACAGTCTATTAGGTTGGATCGACAGCCTGGAGAGCGCGGTACGCGGGCTTAAATGGTCTGCTCAGGGAACGGATTGGGGGAATTATTACTCAGAGACAAACTACACCCCCGCCGGATTGGATCACAAAAAAACACTGGTTGGAGATTACCTGACCATTATTAAGCCCGGCAGAGTTTGGGACCTGGGAGCAAATACGGGCTTTTTCAGCCGCGTCTCAAGCCAGATGGGTGCTTTGACTGTCGCTTTTGATATGGATCCAGGAGCAGTCGAGACAAACTACTTGGAATGCCGCAAATCCGGAGAGACAAATCTTCTCCCGCTGCTCCTGGATTTGTCCAACCCGAGCCCAGGGATTGGCTGGGCAAATCGTGAGCGTCGATCGATGGAGGCGCGTGGGCCGGTTGATGCCGTCATGGCGCTGGCATTGATCCACCATCTGGCGATCGCAAATAATCTCCCCCTCGACCGCGTGTCTTCTTATTTTCGCAACCTGGCGCAATGGTTGATCATCGAGTTCGTTCCAAAGAGCGACTCGCAAGTGCAGAGATTGCTTGCGTCCCGGGAAGATATCTTCGCCGACTATTCTCAGGGTCACTTTGAGAGGGCGTTCGGTGATCACTACAATATCATCAAGCTTGAAACCATTCGCGATTCCGAGCGCATTCTTTACCTGATGCAGGTGCGAGGTTAATGCGCAGACCAACCGTAATTCACCCATTTCTCTTTGCTATTTATCCGGTAATTGCATTGCTAGCCCACAATATTGAAGAGATAAAGGTGGTCGTATCGATTCGAGCGTTAGTCATTGCCCTGCTAATCGCTACAGGGATGTTCATCAGTCTCAGCCTTATGGTAAAAAGCCGGCTAAAAGCTGGGTTGATCACTACATTAACAATGGTGTTGTTCTTCTCGTACGGTCATATTTATACTTACCTTGAGACCCATCCCTCCCTTGCCGTCAATCTGGGAAGGCATCGCCTGTTGGCTCCGATCTGGCTTCTGATATTTATCTTGGGATGTTTACTAATTTTCCGTTCGAATCGCCCGCTTGACTCGTGGAATCGGTTTCTGAACATAGTCGGCGTGATTGCGCTCGTGCTTCCCCTTGGCCAGATGGGCACATTCGCAGCAAGATCATTATCGTCTGTTGCAGCAAGCGAAAGCCAGGTCAGTCTCATGGGATTGGAATTCCGTTCAGACGAGGTTCCACCGGATATATACTATATTGTGTTGGATGCATATGCACGGGATGACGTGTTGCAGAGTGAGTTCGACCTGGATAACTCTTCTTTTCTGAGCCAGCTTGAAGCCATGGGGTTCTACATAGCCAGGTGCAGCCAGAGCAATTATGCCCAAACTCAGCTGTCTCTGGCTTCTACCTTGAACTTGAATTACCTGCAAGTTCTCAACCCAGCATACTCGCCAGAACTAAAAACCCGCGTCGGCCTTGAGGACTTGATCCGTCGTAGCGCGGTCAGGCGAGCCCTTGAAAGTCTAGGGTATAAGATCGTCGCTTTTGAGACCGGCTTCAAAGGCACGCAATTGGAAGATGCTGATATCTATCTCTCGCCAAATTCAGATTTCTTCCACGCCAGCCAAATCGCTGGAGGCCCGAACAGTTTTGAAGTGCTGTTGCTCCGGGAGTTGGCAGCATTGCTGTTTGCCGATGGTGCTGTTGTGATCCCAAAATTCTTACAACCTGACCTGAATAACCCACGCCGGATACACCGTGATTTGATCTTATTCGATCTCGAACAATTGCGTGAGCTTCCCTCGAAGCCTGGTCCTAAGTTTGTCTTTGCTCACCTGGTAATCCCCCACCCTCCGTATGTCTTCAGTGCCGATGGCGATTTTACTGACTTTGATAAAGAATACGCAGAGGGATATCGCGACCAGGTCACATATCTGAATAAGCGTTTGCTCGAGCTGCTACCATACATGATTGCTAGCTCAAGCACACCCCCTGTGATCATCCTGCAAGGCGATCACGGATCGATTGGCAGCAAGCCTAACTCGCGCACGAGCATTTTTAATGCTTATTTTCTCCCCGATGCTGGAATCGAGATATTGTACGCGAACATATCCCCGGTTAACTCATTCCGGGTGATCTTCAATCAATACTTCAATGGTAAATTTGAGCAATTAGAAGATATCAGCTATTATTCAGTTTATTCAGACCCATTCGACTTCACCATGATACCGAATGGTCGCCCTGGTTGTGAGCAATAAGGCGATTCAATGAAAACGCAGATTCTGCAACTGGATGAGCACGACGACGTGATCTCCACCCGCGATAAGATGAACTGGGGTCAGACAGGCCGAATCTTGCTCGTTTGGCCACAGCGCGCCCGGGTGTTGCGCCGCCGTGTCGACTTGGTCGTGCTGCAACGGCACAGTGCGGCGTTGGGTGCCCAATTAGCCTTGGTGACTGGCGACCCAGTCGTGCGGTTCAACGCTCGTTTTCTCTCAATTCCGGTGTTTAAGAGCCTGCGCCAGGCCCAGAGCGCCCATTGGAGGGTCGAGCGGCGCAGGCGCATCCAACACAAGCCAAAGCTGCAGCTCCAACCTGCGCGCGACTCAGATGAACTGCAGGCATTGCGCCTTGCTGCTAAACAAACCCACACAGGCTGGTCATCGCAACCAGCTGCAAGAGTGGGAATCTTTACGCTGGGTGTACTCGCCGTGCTATCTCTGGCAGCTGTATTACTGCCCGGCGCAGAAGTTCACCTGCAGCCTCGAACCACATCCCAGGAATTGACCCTGACGGTACGCGCCAGTGCCACCCAGGAGAATATCAACCTGGCAGGCATAATACCTGCCCGGGCAGTGACTGTCATCGTTGAGGGACGTGAGAGTCGTCAGTCCAGCGGTACCAGCCAAGTCCCCGACCAGGCGGCTACGGGATCAATCGTGTTTACGAACCTGAGCGATAAGTCGGTTGAGATTCCCGAGGGTTTGGTGGTACGTACGTTGGAAGAGCCGCTTATTCGCTTTGCGACTCTCCAGGGAGGGATCATCGACGCAGGGCCAGGAATCACGGAAACTTTGGAAGCAAGCGCCCTTACGCCTGGTACCAGCGGGAACCTGGCTCCCAACACCTTGATCGCCATAGAGGGCAGCCTGGGATTGAGCCTGTCTGCGACTAATCCCGAGCGAATGCGCGGCGGTGCAAATCGGCAGCTACCTGCGCCTACCAAGAGCGACCGAGAAATCTTGTACCAACACCTCGAATCGGCACTGCAAGACACTGCTCTTAGAGAGCTTCAATCGCAGCTTGCTCCTGGGGATCTCATGTTTACTCCTACACTTACCTTGACACAGGTATTAGATATCGCCTACCTGCCTGCAGATGAACAACCTTCCGGAGAAGTGTTATTAAATCTACGCCTGGAATATTCAGCCCTCCGCACCAACCGGCGGACTCTGGAAACCCTTGCTAACGTGCTGTTAGACGCGAACTTACCCGATGGCTATCTCGCTCAGGTAGAGACGCTGGTCATTGAGCAGGTAACGCCGCCCAAAATGGAGAATCCGAATGTGGCAGTCTGGCAGGTGAAGGCGCAGCGCAGTCTGCAAGCCAGCATACCCATTGCACAAGCAATCAATCTGGTGCTCGGCTCACCCACCCAAGAAGCTCGCCAACTTCTTGAAGGAAAATATCCACTGACAAGCCAACCTGTCATCCGGGTCACACCGGCATGGTGGCCGCGCTTACCCATCCTACCCTTCAGGATAACAGTAGTGCTATGAGAATTATGGCTATCGATCCGGGGGAAAAGAATATCGGGATTGCTCTCAGCGACCCTACAGGCACCATCGCCAACCCGTTTGTAGTGTTGAAGCACGTCTCGCGCCTGGTGGACGCGGCTTCTATTGCTGCCCTGGCGGGAGAGCATGGCGCCAAATTGATCGTTGTAGGTCAGGTTCTGGACGAGTATGGCGATCCCACCCCTCAGAGCCGGCGATCCGCCCGCCTGGCGGCAGCCATCCGCACGCAATCCCTTGTGCAGGTAGTCCTGTGGGATGAAAGTGGCAGTACGCGTGCGGTTCGCCAGGCTCGTAGAGAGCTAGGCGTTTCCCGGCACAAACGCAGTGGGCACATAGACGATTTGGCCGCCACGTATATTTTGCAGACCTACCTCGACTCTCACTCTGGTGCCGAAGAGATCTCGCAATGACAAAGCAACGATCGCCTTTCATTGCATTCCTGAGCGTGCTCCTTCTGTTCTTATTATGCGTACTAGCTCTAATCCTTGTAAACCTAACCCTGGTAATTCCCAGGCGCGCCGCCCAATCCTTCGGACTACCATCAAACAACCTGACCTACCCTGAGGGAATTTATTACGCTACGTTGCTCATCTTGCAGGAAGAATCACTCACCCGACCAATGGATACCACCGGGATCTCACGAACATTCTCCGTGGCGTTGGGCGAACCCACTGCTTCACTCATCCAGCGCATGTACAATGAAGGGCTGATATCCAGCCCTGATGCTTTCCGCACCTTCCTGCTCTATAGTGGTCTGGATACAAGCATCCAGGCAGGCGATTACCAGCTCAGCCCAGCGATGAATTCAGTCGAGATTGCCCACGAACTGCAGGATTCCACCCCTTCGCAGATTACATTTAGGATTCTGGCAGGGTGGCGACTAGAGGAGATCGCTGCTTCGCTGCCCACATCGGGTTTAGATATCAGTGCTGAAGATTTTTTGGCTTCAGTCAGCATCCCTCGTGACGGTTATTCGTTTTCTGAGTTTCTACCAACAAACGGCACGCTCGAGGGCTTCTTGTTTCCGGATACTTACATAATTTCGCGTACGCTCACATTGGAGGGATTCATCCGCACGACGCTTGATAATTTTGAGTCAAATCACTCACCGGAGTTGCAATCAGGAATTGAAAGCCAGGGATTGAATATTTATCAGGCAGTAACTCTTGCGTCCATCATCGAGCGTGAAGCCGTACAGGATGAAGAGATGCCGCTCATTGCTTCAGTGTTTTACAATCGCATTGCCGTTGGGATGAAACTGGACTCCGATCCGACCGTTCAATATGCTTTGGGATTCAACGTAGCACAAAATACGTGGTGGACAAACCCACTCTCTCTCGAGAATCTGAAGGTTGACTCAGCATATAATACCTATAAATTCACAGGCTTCCCACCCGGACCGATCTCCAGCCCCGGTATAGCGGCTCTGCGTGCGGTGTCATTTCCTGCCAGCAGTACGTTTTACTATTTCCGTGCTGCTTGCGATGGCACGGGCAGGCATGCCTTTGCCCAGACTTTTGAAGAACACGTTGCCAACGCCTGTCCCTAAACCTATAACCATACATGATCCAGCTAGCAATTAATTACTCGCATGAAGCAGCTTCGCTTCTCTCTCAAGGAAAGCTCAGCGTCGACCGGTTTAAAACGCCTGATTGGCCTGATATCATCGAAGAAGCCAGTCGAAATTGCCAGGTAGCTGTGCATTTTGATCTTTTTACGGCCAATAGGTCCCTACGCACGACGGATTGGGCGCGCTGCGAAGCCATTATGGAGGCAACCCGCACCCCGTATCTCAATCTTCATCTCAGTGCAGAGCGAGTGGATTTCCCCAAATTCCCGGTCCATGCCCCAAAGAAACGCCAGTCTAATCGCGTTCTCGAAAAATTGCTCACCGATGTGCAGGCTGTCGTCTCGCATATTGGGAAAGAGCGTGTCATCGTTGAAAACATCCCGTACCGCGGTGAGAGCGAGGATATCTTACGCCCACCAACGGAGCCACGAGTTATCCGCCAAATCGTTGAAGAGACGGGCTGTGGCTTCCTTCTAGATCTCTCTCATGCGCGCATCTCCGCCTGCTATCTTGGCTACGATGAGTATCAATACTTGTCCGAGCTGCCAATGCACAGTATGCGTGAGATGCATTTTACAGGATTAGATTGGATTAACGGCAAGCTCAAGGACCATCGTCCAGCCCATTTCCGGTGATTTTCGTATGCTCTCATGGGCATTTACGCGTATAAAACAGGGTGATTGGCCCACCCCATGGCTGCTGGCATTCGAATATGGCGGCGTGGGTGACAAGTATTTGGGGCGCACTGATGCGGATGTGATAGCTGAGCAGATGCCGATTTTAGCAGATATAATCAGCATAGCTGGCTGATCCTTCAGATAGAATTCCCAAAATCGCTGAGGGCTCAAGTATTCTTATAAATATATTCAGCGGATCTGATTGTGTCTATTCCGCATTATGTTAGAGGTGATTCATGCGTATTATTCGTTGGACTGGTATTTTTATTGTAGTTCTCACTGCTTTGACTGCTTTCAGGGGGTTGCGATCGGAAGCGAGTACAAATCTCGATTGGCCTGCCAGCGTTTCCTTGGTGCTGATTGAAAATGGACTGAGCTCACCTGTTCACATCACCCATGCCGGCGATGGCAGCGGGCGGCAATTTGTCGTAGAACAAGGCGGGCGTGTGCGTATCCTACAGAACGGAATCCTGGTAAATACACCATTCCTGGATATCCGTGGGCGCGTTCGCGCACCCGGCGACCCTGGAGCCGGTGGTGAAGAAGGCCTGCTGAGCATCGCTTTTCCTCCGGGTTACGGATCCGGCAAAAACCATTTCTACGTCTACTACACCAACCTGAACAGTGACATCCGGATATCTCGGTTTTATCTCACTGCCGATGCGAATATCGCCGATCCCGACAAGGAGGATCTGATCCTGATCATCCCACATCCTGGAGAAACCAACCATAATGGCGGTCAGCTCTTCTTTGGACCTGATGAATACTTGTATATCGGCACCGGTGATGGGGGTGGGGGCGACGATCCTGACGACAACGCAGAGAACCCTGGTGTGCTGCTCGGGAAGTTGCTTCGGATTGATGTTGAGCCGGACGCAACAAGTCCTGGGAATGGACCTGAGAAGGTGTTCTTGCCGGTGATCGCAGGGTCAGGGTCTGTCCCTTACACGATACCGCCGGACAATCCCTTCCTTAGTCTACCAGGTTACCTTCCCGAGATTTGGGCGCTTGGCTTGCGTAATCCCTGGCGCTTCTCCTTCGACCGCCAAACCGGCGACCTGTACATCGGTGATGTCGGCCAGGATCGGCAGGAGGAGATCGATTTCCAGGAAGCAGGTGTGGGTGGGCAAAATTATGGTTGGGACATAATGGAAGGGGAGCTCTGCAACGAACCCCCATCGAATTGTGACATGACCGGCTTGACACTGCCAGTACAAGTGTACGCTAACCCATCCCTCGGGCGCTCGGTCACTGGTGGCTACGTATACCGAGGACCCACATACCCTTCCCTGCAAGGGATTTACATTTATGCTGATTATGTTTCAGGGAGGATCTGGGGACTGCAATTCAATTCAATGACGGGCGAATGGGAAAATCAAGAGCTGACGGATACGAGCCGCGCCATCTCCAGCTTTGGAGAGGACCAAGCGGGAGACCTATATCTAACCGACCTCAATACGGGTGAGGTATACAAGATCGTCACGCCATAGGGGCGGCAGGTGAATCCGGGCGGGCCTCACCCGCCCCATTTCCCTTTTTCGCCTGGGCGGGAGACTTCTTTCTGGCGCTCGATACGCTTTCGCGCTTGGGGGCCTCCATTAAGGCGATCTTCAGCACTTCATCCATGTGCTCGACCGGGATAATTTTCATCTCGCTGCGAGCGCGCTTGGGGACGTCTACCAGATCTTTTAAGTTCTTTTTTGGAAGGATAACGGTTTTCAACCCGGCACGGTGAGCAGCCAGTACCTTTTCACGTACACCGCCCACAGGCAAGATGCGCCCACGCAAGGTGATCTCACCCGTCATACCCACCTCCCGCTGCACCTCCCTGCCGGTGAATGCGGATACCAGGGCTGTTGCGATGGTGATCCCTGCGCTAGGACCATCTTTTGGGATGGCGCCTTCGGGGATGTGGATATGGACATCCACCTGATCATAAGCTTCCGGATTGATGCGCAGATCACGCGAGCGGGATTTTAGATACGACAATGCTGCCTGAGCAGATTCCTGCATCACATTGCCGATCTGTCCGGTAATTTGCATGTTTCCCTTGCCATCCATCAATAGCACTTCCACAGGCATGATCTCGCCGCCATTCTCTGTCCATGCGACGGCTGTAGCGACCCCCACTTCATTCTGTAGCTCAGCTTCTAAGTTGAAAAATTGGGGCGGTCCCAGGTAGCGCTCGACGGAACTGGAGCCAACCTGACTGCGGAAGCGCTTTCCCTCTGCTTTCGCCCTTGCGATCTTGCGACAGATGCGCCCGATCTCGCGTTCGAGATTTCGCACGCCTGCCTCATAGGTATACTCGCGTATGACGCGCTGGAGGGCTTGCTGCGTGAAGCGGGTCTCACCTGATTCGAGACCATTCTCTTCGAACTGGCGCGGGATCAGAAAATTCCTGGCAATCTCGAGCTTCTCTTCTTCCACATAGCCTGGAAAATCGATAATTTCCATACGATCTAATAGCGCAGGTGGGATCGTAAGGGTTGTGTTGGCCGTTGTAATGAACATCACGCGCGAAAGATCGTAAGGTAGCTCGAGATAATGGTCTGAGAATGCGTGATTCTGCTCCGGGTCGAGCACCTCCAGCATGGCTGCTGCCGGATCGCCGCGGAAATCTTGCCCGAGTTTATCGATCTCATCCAGCATGAAGAGTGGGTTGACAGTGCCTGACCGGCGGATGGTTTGGAGAATGCGCCCTGGCAGCGCGCCAATATAAGTGCGCCGATGCCCGCGAATTTCAGCCTCGTCGCGCACACCACCCAAGGAGAGGCGCACAAACTTCCGCCCAAGCGCTTCAGCAATCGACCGCCCCAGTGAGGTCTTTCCAGTACCCGGGGCTCCCACAAAGCACAAGATCGGCTGGCGCAGGCGCTTGGGTTTCAAGCCGCGCACAGCGATATATTCGATCACTCGCTCTTTAGCACGCCGTAGGCCGAAGTGGTCTCTCTCCAGAACGTGGGCGGCGTGTTTGACATCGAGATTGTCATCCGTTGCGTTTATCCAGGGAAGCTCCAGAATCCACTCGAGGTAAGTCCGTAGAATACCCACCTCGGGGGACATCGGAGGCATCTGTGCCAGGCGCTCGACCTCTTTCAATGCCCGCAGGTGCACTTCTTCGGGCAATCCAGCTGATTCTAGGCGAGTGCGCATCTCTTGCAGATCACGCGACCAGATATCGCCTTCCCCCAGTTCGGTCTGAATAGCTTTCATCTGCTCTCGCAAGTAGAATTCGCGCTGAGAGCGGTCCACCTCACTTTGTGCCCGTGAGTGGATCTCATCCTCCAGCTCAAGCACGTCCACCTCACCCGCCAGCAATTTTATGACACGGTGTAAGCGCACCAAAGGATCGGTCGTTTCCAGCATCCTCTGGCGTTCTTCCAGGGGGGGTGCGATGGAGGTCACGATCATATCCGCCAGCCAGCCAGGCTCTTCGATGTTGAGTGCGTAAAGGTAGGCTTCTTCCGGCAGGCTGCGGTCCAGATTTACGCACTTCTGGAAAAGCTCCAGAGCTGTGCGCATCGTGGCATCCACCTCCCGATCTACATCCTGGGACTCATAGATCGGGCGGGCGCGGGCGCGCATGTAAGGTTCAATCTGAATGATCTCGACCAGCTCGATGCGCCGGCGACCTTGTACCAGGGCAGAGTTGGAGCCATCCGGCATATTTAACAATCGACCAACAGCCAGCTCGATGCCGGTTGTGAGGAAATCATCAGGACCGGGTTCTTCCTTTTCGGAATCGCGTTGCACGAGAGCAATCACTGTCTGGTCGTTCGCCTGCGCATTTTCGATTGCCAACAGGGAAGCTTCTCGAGCGATAAAGATAGGCGAGACCATGCGTGGGAATACAACCAGGTCTCTCAAGGGGAGCACGGGGCATTCGATCAGACCATTTTCATCGGTCTGGGCATCAGGAACTTTGTAGAGCTCCTCTGTACGGCGGTGCAGGGCCTCTCCGAATTCTTCCTCTTCATCGTCTCGCATCATCCAATCGTGATTTCTCATGTCTGGCTGCCTACCTTCTCTGAACGTTTCATCCAAGCTTCGCGTGTGGCTGCCACAACGAAAATACTACCGGTAGCCAGAACCATTTTATCATTACCGGCTAAGCGGAGGGCTTCTCCAAGACCTTCTGGAATATCAGGCACGATTTTCGCGTGGATACCCTCCCGCCCGGCAACCTCTACCAGTCGTTGCGGATCGATCGCTCGGGGGTGGAAGGATTGAACTGCAACCATCACCTGCACTCGCCCGCTGAGCTCAGCCAACATCCCATCAATATCTTTATCATCAGATGCCCCGAAGAGTAAGATGACTGGCAACTCTGGGTAGTATGCGTCTAGAGTCTCCCTCAAGCGGAGGGCTGAATCGCGATTATGTGCGGAATCCACAATCACGGGTGGATGGCGTTGGAGCACTTCAAAGCGCCCAGGCCAGGTGGCTTTAGCAAAGCCTTTGCGAATTGCGACTTCATCGACAGCGAGTGCGCACTCCGAAAAAACCTTCAGAGCTACATAAGCCGTGGCTGCATTCTCGACCTGGTGCAGACCCAGCAAGGGGATCTCCAGATCGACGGAGCGTGTATGCTCAGCATGCTTCCAGATGCTGAAGGATTGCCCATCGAGGGACTGGTGGACCGGAGAAAAATCGAAATCGCGCCCCAACTCCACGAGAGGCGCTGATCGTTCAATGGCGATTTCTTCGATCACTGCCCGAGCTTCTTCCTTTTGCGGAGCGAGAACTACCGGCGTGCCTGGCTTGATGATGCCAGCTTTCTCCCGGGCAATCTGCACCAATGTATCCCCCAGGATTTGCGTGTGGTCGTAGGAAAGCGATGTGATCACCGCGATCGTTGGTTCCACGATGTTGGTTGCATCCAAACGCCCACCCAGACCAACCTCCAGCACAGCGATATCAATTTTTTCACGCTGAAAATAGAGGAACGCCAGGGCGGTTGTAATTTCAAATGTTGTCAGCTTGGGGATTGATTCAATTGTTGGTTTGATCTCTTCCACCACACGAACCAGGTCGGCATGCGATATCGACTGGCGGTTTACCTGGATGCGCTCAGCGTAATCGTGCAGATGCGGCGATGTGTACAGACCAACCTTATAACCTGCCTGCATCAAGGCTTCCGTGCACAGCGCTGACACTGAGCCTTTGCCCTTCGTACCTGCGATGTGGATGCTGGGATAAGCCTTTTGAGGGTCTCCTAGCGCGTGGGCAAAACGGTGCATACGACCCAAATCGAATTGATCTGGGGTGTAGCGCATACCCTTGGTCATGCTGAAATCTACGTAACTGTAAAGATAATCCAGAGTGTTCTGGTATTTTTCATCGAGCGGCATAGTTGTGGCATTGTAACCTCTCCACCACACCGATGCAAGAGGCTTTCAATTTCAATGGTTTCTTGTCACCTCAGCGCATTTACGCTATGATGGGAGGGTCCACTAAGTGTTAGTGTAGGATGTGCTCCGAGCTCGCGAACGATTGGATTGTCCTTCATAAAACTTTCCATGAGCGCACATTATGCCTAGAAGATTTGCTCATCAATTACTGTTTCTACGAGTTCCAAAACGATGGGCACGACTGAGATCACGTACTGATATCGTTCATTTGAAATGCAGACAGATCAGCCATCATTTTTACCAACTCCTTGGCAAAGCATCGTTGCACTCACCTACAATCAAAAACCGGGTGAGGTCGTGATAAAATTCGCCCGTGTTGCGAATCGCTAAGATAGTATATCGAATGCTCCTAATCATTGGACTCACAGGACTGATTGTGCTTCTGGGACCTCGCGTGGTTACTGGACTTTATGCCTGGCCGCGCACGTACCCGATCGATTCGGTCCAAACCAAACCGGCGGCGATCGTTTTCGGTGCTGGATTATGGGGTGACGGGAGCCCCTCCCCGGTTCTGCGGGATCGGGTCGCTACTGCCGCAAAGCTTTATTTCGATGGCAAGGTAGGCAAGCTTCTGATGAGCGGTGATAACAGCTATATCAATTACAATGAACCCGGGGCAATGCACGAATACGCCATCGGCCTGGGTGTGCCTGAGGAGGATATCGTCCTGGATTATGCCGGGCGTCGCACCTACGACACGTGCTACCGGGCAAAAGCGATCTTCGGATTAGAAGAAGCCATCCTGGTGACACAATCTTTCCACCTGCCTCGCGCCCTGTATACCTGCAATCAGCTAGGCATCCAGGCGGTAGGCGTCCGAGCAGAACAGCTCGCTTACAGGCTACGAGCCTGGACCTACTGGCAAGCTCGTGAAATTCCTGCTACGCTGGTCGCATTGTGGGAAGTGCATATCTCCCATCCGCAGCCGGTCTTAGGCCAGCCCGAGCCAATTTTTCCGGTGGATGCACAATGATCGAACGCACTGAAGCTCTGGAAATTGTGCGCGAATTCGTCAAGAATGAAAACCTCGTGCGCCACATGCTGGCTGTCGAAGCTGCCATGCGCTTTTACGCTGATCTGTTCAACGAGGATGCCGATACTTGGGGGATCACGGGACTGCTGCACGATTTTGACTGGGAAATCCACCCAACTCTGGAAAATCACCCACAGGCCGGCGCGCCGATCTTGCGCCAGCGTGGCGTAGATGAATTAATCGTTCAAGCGATCCTCAGCCATGCCGATCACACTGGTGTCCCCCGGCGTACTAGTATGGAAAAAGCACTGCTGGCTTGCGACGAGATCACAGGCTTGATCATCGCCGTCGCACTGGTACGGCCCTCGCGCTCGCTGCACGACCTGGAAGCCAAATCGGTCAAGAAGAAGTGGAAAGACCGCGCTTTCGCTGCTGGCGCAAATCGTGAAGAGATCACGCAGGCCACCGCAGACTTTGGCGTTGAGCTCTGGGAACATGTTAGCAACGTTATCCAGGCAATGCGTGGCATCGCTGGAGATTTGGACCTAAATTAATCCCCTCCCGATCGTTTTCACGACCTTACAAATTGTCCAAAATTGCCCACCATGCCTGGATGTCTATTGACGGCATGAATGAAGTTAGCTAGAATCATCCTGCCTGCCAGCGCTGTGATTTTCGTATCACGCCACGGTGGGCATTCGTTTGCATAAGTAATTGGAAAAAATAATGAAAGTTGATGAAGAGAATCACGGCTCGGTAGTTCTACGACGTACAACTGAATACCAACCCACTGCCTCCTGGCGAACCTGGTTGATCGGCCGCCCTTTGCAAACCGCTGATGCGCCCCACCAGACCATCGGAAAAGCCGTTGGGCTGGCGGTTTTTGCCTCCGACGCGCTCTCCTCCACTGCATACGCCACCCAGGAAATCTTGATTATCCTGGCAGTCGCTGGGACTGCTGCATTCGGATATGTCTTTCCAATATCTATCGCTATTGTTATTCTGATGGCAATCGTGACCATCTCTTATGAGCAGACAATCCATGCTTATCCTGGTGGCGGGGGAGCATACATTGTCTCTCGAGATAACCTGGGCGAGCTTCCTGCACAGATTGCTGGCGCAGCCCTGCTCACCGATTATATTCTGACGGTCGCAGTCTCTATCTCATCCGGGGTCGCACAGGTCGTATCGGCATACCCTCAATTTTTTCAATATCGAGTGCATATCTCTTTAGCCTTCGTTTTGCTCATCATGCTCGTTAACCTGCGTGGAGTAAAAGAATCGGGCAGTACTTTCTCTATCCCGACCTATTTTTTCATCGCCATGATGTACTTGACCGTGGGGATTGGTCTCTTCCGTGCATTCACCGGGTCGTTGGGACAAGTGATTGACCCTCCTGATTTGGAAGCAGTACACGCTCTTCAGGGCGTAACTGCATTTCTCATCTTGCACGCTTTCTCTAGCGGAACAGCAGCCCTTACCGGCATTGAAGCAATCTCGAACGGAATTACCGCTTTCAAGGAGCCGCGCAGTCGCAATGCTGGGATCACCCTGATCTGGATGGCGCTCATATTGGGGTCTCTATTTTTGGCAATCTCCTACCTGACAAGAGCAATTGGCGCTGTACCTTCAGAGATTGAAACCGTCATTTCCCAGCTCGCTCGTACAATTTATAATGGTCAAGGTACCCTCTATTTAGCCCTGATCACAGCAACATCGGTCATCCTGGTCATGGCAGCGAATACAGCGTTCGCTGACTTCCCTCGACTGAGCGCACTATTAGCCGGCGACGGTTTCTTACCCCGCCAGCTCACCTACCGGGGCAGCCGGTTGGTTTTTTCCCGAGGCATAGCCTTTCTCGCGTTGGTGGCCTCTTTGCTGATTATCCTCTTCAATGCAAGCGTGACCCGGTTAATTCCTCTCTATGCCATCGGAGTATTCACCTCATTTACCCTCTCACAAGCCGGCATGGCCCATCGCTGGTGGAAAATTGGGCATCTAGGTCCAGGAGAAGAGGTCAAAGAGCGCGGATCAGTCCTTCGGTATGTCCGCGGATGGCAGATGAAAATGGTTATTAACGGTTTTGGCTCGGTGTGCACGCTGGTGGTGATGTTTGTCTTCGCCATCACTAAGTTCCAAGACGGCGCTTGGATCGTTCTTATTCTCACACCCATTCTTGTGGCGATGTTTTCTGGCATCCATCTCCACTATGTAAAGCTTGCAAAGCGCCTATCGCTGGATAATTTTGGCGCACCACCCCGGGTCGCTCGCCACCGGGTGATTCTGCCTATCAGTGGTGTGCACCGTGGTTCCCTGGCAGCTTTGCAGTATGCGCGCACATTGAGCGATGATATCACTGCCGTCCACGTGAGCACCGACCCGGAGGAAGCTCTCAAGGTTCAGCAAAAGTGGGAGAAATGGGGTGATGGAATCCGTCTCGTGTTCCTTGATTCACCGTACAGGTTATTAGCCGAGCCCCTGCTGGAGTACATCGAGGAAATCGCCAGCCAGCGCCAGCCAAATGAGATTATCACAATCGTTGTACCGCAATTTGTCCCCAGGCGCTGGATCGACAACCTGCTTCACACGCAAACAGCCCTGTGGCTGAGGTTAGCACTATTATTCAAATCCGGGATAGTGATCACGGATGTACCTTACCAGGTTGAATAAAGGAATATGGAACGAATGAAGATTATTATTGTTGGCTGCGGACGGGTGGGCGCGGAGCTCGCCCACCGCCTCTACAAAAAGGGACATCAGGTTACAGTTATCGACCAAGCAGATAAATCATTTACTAACCTGCCCCCAGATTTCCGCGGTCGCACCATCGAGGGCGAAGCCACCAACCAGCATGTGCTCGAACGGGCAGGCATTATTGAAGCTGACGGTCTGGCTGCGGTCACGAATTCTGATCCAATCAACGCAGTTGTCGCACACTTAGCCAGGTCGTTTTACGGGATCGATAATGTCGTCGCACGTAACTTCGACCCGACCTTACGCCCTGTTTTAGAAGCATTCAATATTCAGCTTATCAGCTCATCCAGCTGGGGAGCTCAACGCCTTGAGGAGCTGATCGCGCATGCAGAAATGCGAGTCGTGTTCTCCTCTGGAAATGGTGAGGTTGAGATCTATGAATTTACCATCCCGGAGACCTGGGATGGGCGTACTATCGCTGAGCTGCTGTCTGCAGAGGAGTGTTCGCCATCGTCACTAACCCGCGCCGGAAAGGCGATCCTGCCTGGGCACGATACGGTCTTGCACACAAACGATATCCTGCTAGTCAGTGCTACATTTGAGGGTATCGAAGCAGTCCGCAAAAAACTTCACACCGGTCCGGAGGCATAGCAATGTTTGTACTCATCATCGGGGGAGGCCGGACTGGCACACAACTGGCGACCCTGCTCCTCAACCAAAACCATCAAGTGCATATTATCGAACATCGTCCGGAGATTGTCTCGCGCATCCATCGCGAGCTGCCGACAGAGATTATTTTCGAAGGATACATCCTCGACCTGGCTGTATTGGAAAACGCCAACATCCAAAATGCGGATGTCCTGGCTGCCTGTACTGTATACGATGCTGAGAATCTGGCGGTTTGCTATCTGGCACG
Organism: uncultured Chloroflexia bacterium; assembly: GCA_963714425.1. Lineage (GTDB taxonomy): Bacteria > Chloroflexota > Anaerolineae > Anaerolineales > UBA4823 > DATCYX01. The sequence goes on along the minus strand of CAVQOI010000014.1, from coordinate 41,212 downwards.
CTCGCTCTATCAAGTGCCCCGCACAATCGCGCGTGTCAATAACCCGCGCAACGCTTGGCTATTTGACAAAAAATTTCACGTCGATGTTGATCTCAACAACGCCGAGATCATGGCCCGGCTGATTGAAGAAGAAATGTCGATGGGTGATATGATGACGCTCATCAAGCTACGCCGGGGGGAGTACTCCCTGGTTGAGGAAAAAATCCCAGCCGGTGCAATAGCAATTGGTGTCGCGATCAAGGACATGAACCTGCCGGAAAACTGTGTGATCGCGGCAATCATCCGCCAGGGAAAAGTCGTTGTCCCTCGCGGTATCACGGAACTTGAGGCGGAAGATGAAGTGCTGGCAATTACCGATTCTGCCGGTGCTGAGCAGCTGGCGGCATTGTTTGCAGGTCCTAAACCAAATTCGTACGGAAAGAAACGCATTTGACCAAACCCCAGCCATAGAGTATAATCGCCTTTCGTCTGTGTCTTATTTTGCTATCATTAATTCAGGATTGGAATATCATTTATGCCGAAACGAACCTACCAGCCAAAAATACGTCGCAGGTTGCGCGTGCACGGATTCCGGAAGCGGATGGCTAGCGCCGGGGGTCGCAAAGTCATTAAGAGCCGCCGCTTGAAGGGTCGCTATCGCCTGTCAGTGACGAAGAACAATCACGTCAAAAAAACGAACTGGAACGGATAACCCATCTGGAGCGGATGGCTTACCTGCATGAGATGGCTCCATTGGACATGTGAATCGCAGATTTCGACTGAGAAAATCAGCCGACTTCAAGCGGGTGAGGCGCCAGGGAAAGTCTATTGCCCACCCGCTTATTGTGTTGGTTGTGTGTGAGAACCCGCACATCATCTCGCGCGTGGCGGTTTCTGCAGGGCGAAGCCTGGGCGGGGCAGTCCAACGTAATCAGGCAAAACGGCAGATCCGCGCAGCAACCAATCCCCTGCTCAAACTGATCCAACCAGGAAATGACCTTATTCTGATCGCCCGTAAACCCATTCTCAATGCAACCTTCCAGGATATCCAACAAGCCATTCTTGCACTACTGCAGCGCGCGGAATTGATCGATATTCATGAGCAGCAATCTTGACCACTCCCAAGAATACGCCTCCGAGCCGCAGCTTCGCGACCTGCCTTTTCAATTGAGGAATTTGCCTCGGTTATCACTTCTGGCAATTATTCGCCTTTACCAACTGACCATCGCGCGTGGACTTCCCCCGAATACGTGCCGATTTCATCCCTCATGCTCGCATTATGGCTACCAGGCGATATACAGGTACGGGGCTCTCAAAGGTACACTGATGGCTGGCTGGCGCGTTCTTCGCTGTAATCCATTCAACCCCGGGGGGTTCGATCCGGTTCCCTAAACCTGACCCAAGCCCTCATTGGGGGGCAATTCAATAAATATGAATTTTCTATGAAACAATCCACCAAAATCTTGATCCTCCTCATTCTGCTGTCATTCACCCTCAGTGCCTGTGCAGGAGGTGCAGCTACGGCTGCATCAAGCTGGCCTGGCCTGACTGCGGACAGCGATACGGCTTACCTAGCCTATAACCAGCATGTCTACGCCGTCGATCTGGCAACTGGGGTCGAGAAATGGCGCTTCCCCAAAGAGGCTGACAACAAGATAACCTTCTTTGCCACTCCCCTGCTCACGGATGATGGGCAGTTGTTGGTTGGGGGATATGACAACTCCCTCTACAGCCTGGACCCAAAGACCGGAAATGAGATCTGGTCTTTCAAAGATGCCAAGAACCGCTATATCAGCAGCCCACTTGCAGGCAATTTGCATATCCTTGCGCCCAATGCTGACCGCAGCCTGTATGCACTCGATTTTAAGGGAAAGCTACTGTGGACGTACATGACCGAAGGGGAGCAATGGGCACAACCGGCGAGCGATCCGAATTGTGAATGTGTCTTCCTGACGAGCATGGATCATCACATCTATGCAATCGACACGCAAAGTGGATCTGAGAAGTGGCCGGCCATCGATATCGGAGGTGCATCTGTGGGCACGCCTGCCTATGGGCCGGAAGGCACACTCTATATCGGAACTTTCAATAAAGAGATGCTGGCTATTAATGCTGAGAGCGGGCAGATCCTGTGGAGGCAGACAACGGATGGCTGGGTATGGGGTGGTCCCACCTTAAGGGAAGGTGTGCTGTATTTCGGAGATCTGAGTGGGTCGTTGTATGCTATGGATGCACTCACCGGCGAAACACTTTGGAAAATTACACCGGATGGACCCATCGCCCAACCCCCGTTTTTGACAGAGGACACGCTATACTTCACCACAGAAGCTGGATCGGTGTACGCGCTCGAGTATGACGGAAAGATCCTCTGGGAACAAAACCTCACCACGATATCGACCCAAGGAGCAAACGGCGAGCAGAAATTCCTGCGTGGCAAGCTGCACGCCAGCCCTGTATTGGCAGGTGATAAAATCTTATTGGCACCTTCCGGTGTTGATGAGCATTTGGTTGCCTTGGACATAAATGGTAGCCCGCAAAGTGTCTGGGTGTTCATCCCGGCAAAATAGTAACGGAAAATACGCTTATGTGGAATACTCTGATAATCAACCCTATGGTCAACACGCTGCTTTGGATCTACAGCGTGTTAGGTCAAAATTTCGGCTTATCGATCATCCTGTTCACGCTTTTGGTGCGCCTGATAACTTACCCGCTCACGGCTCAGCAAATGAAAGGCGCCCAGTCGATGCAGGATATGCAGAAATCCAAGAAGTGGCAGGAGATCCAGAAAAAATATAAGGACAACCGGGAGAAGCTGGCTCAGGAGCAGATGGCTCTATATAAAGAGATGGGGGTCAACCCCTTCGGCTCATGCCTACCAACGATTATCCAGTTCCCAATCATCATTGGGCTTTACCAGGCGATAATCCGCGCCCTGGCTGTCGCGCCGATCCAACTGCTCGACCTGTCCACACATATCTATCCATTCATTAACGCCTCGGCTTTGATCCCATTAAACAACCGCTTTCTGTGGATGGATCTAAGCCAACCAGAGCGACTGGTGATTTTTGGATTTGGAGTGCCCGTACTGGCGATCCTGGTTGTAATCACCACTTATATGCAATCCAAGCTGATGACCCCGATGTCCCAGCCGGGAGAGCAAGGCGCTCAAATGGCTCAGGCAATGAACCTGTACATGCCTTTCTTGATGGGTTGGTTGGCGTATTCGTTCTCATCTGGACTGGCGCTGTACTTCGTAGCGAGCAACTTGTTCACAATTCTTCAATATGCGGCGATGGGAAAACTCGAATGGAGCAACCTCATCCCAACTCGGAAGCCCCGCGCCGGATAGCGGTAAATGATATGAGAGGCTATTATGAGCAAAAAACGTGCCACATTAGAGGTAATTGCCCCGACGATAGAGGAAGCTGTTGAAAAAGGGCTGAGCGAGTTGGGTTTATCTGAAGGTGCTGTAGATATTGAGGTGCTGGATGAAGGTAACAAAGGGCTCTTCGGTCTGGGTTCCCGCCAGGCACGAATACGCTTGAGTATCAAAGGCTCCGGTCCTGTGGTTGCTGCGGAAGCAGTCGGTGAAGAACAAATCCAACCCATGTTGGACGAGGACGAAGAAGAATTTGAGGAGCCGGAAGTAATCGGAAAAGTTTCCCCATCAATTGTGGAATTTGAAGGGTTTGAGGAGCATATCCTCGATGTTGCCGAGGACACAGTCTCGGAATTGCTTCACAAAATGCACGTGACAGCAGATGTGAGCGCCAGGTTTGGCGAGCCTGATGACATGCGCAACCGCACGCCGATCCTCGTGGATATCACCGGCAAGGATTTAAGCATCCTAATCGGTCGTCAGGCGGAAACACTTAATGCATTGCAATACATTGCTGGGCTAATTGTCTCTAAAGAGATTGGGCGCAACCTGACCCTGGTCGTCGACGTGGAGGGCTATCGGAAGCGCCGCGAACAGCAGCTTCGCCAGCTTGCCCGGCGGATGGCTGATCAAGCCATCAAAACGGGTCGCCGCCAGGTATTAGAGCCCATGCCAGCTAATGAGCGCCGAATCATCCACATAGAGCTACGCGATCACCCCCAGGTATCTACAGAGAGCGTTGGGGAAGATCCTCGTCGCAAGGTGACTATACTGATTAAGTAGCTGCCAAATCGTTAACGATCTATATCTTCAAGCAAAACAGCCAGGGCGTGTAAAGCCAGCCAATACGAACGCCACCCAAATCCAGAGATAGATCCCATGCAAACCGGCGCAATCATCGAGCGCCGCCGAAATTCTTCGCGCGCATGCACATTAGAGATGTGAACCTCAATTACAGGCAACCCGATGGCTGTGATGGCGTCACGTAAAGCCACCGAAGTGTGCGTGTATCCCCCAGGGTTAATAATTACCCCTTGCGCCCAACTGCGAGCTTTATGGAGCGCATCTATCAATTCCCCCTCGCTATTGGATTGAAATGCGCGCACTTCGATTTCCAATGCAGCGGCGCTTTCAACTAACCGGCGATCAATCTCTGGCAAGGTGAGGGAGCCATAGATTTCCGGCTCTCGCAACCCCAGGAGATTCAAATTCGGCCCGTGCAATACCAGGACAGCTTTCATAATCGTATCCTAAATCATTGTTGGAGGATGTCTGAACTAGTTACCAGGTTGGGGTCTACCTCAACGCCAATCTGGACTTTTCCTATGCGCTCTGACAAGGCGAAGCGTAAACTACCGGAATGGCGTTTTTTATCCAAACGCATCGCTGCTACGAAGGCTGAGCGGTCTAGTTCATGAGGGATTTCAACTGGCAAGCCCAATCTGTCTAAAACCTGAGCTATCTTCAACGCAAGCCCTTTTTCAGCGATCCCCAGAGATTCAGCCAGGCGCGCTTCCACTACCATCCCAATCGCCACGGCTTCACCATGACGAAGCCTGAATCCCGAAGCCAACTCAACGGCATGACCAACTGTATGTCCTAAATTCAATGATGCGCGGATGCCGCCCTCGAAGGGATCATCCTGGATGATTGCTATTTTGACCGCCATTGCCCTACGCACAAGCTCTTCCAGTGATCTGTGTACCGCTGACCAGCCGCCTTCGCACAAAGAGAATAGCTCGGGGTCGCCAATCACCCCGGATTTGACCACTTCCGCCATGCCAGAGCGGAGCTCAGCTTCGGGCAAGGTTGCTAATGTCGAGGGATCGGAAATGACCATCCTGGGAGCGTGAAAAGCCCCAACCAGATTCTTGCCTTGCGGCAGGTCCACACCTGTCTTGCCCCCCAGACTGGCGTCTGCCATGGCCAGCAAAGTTGTTGGTACTGCCACCCAGGGGACACCGCGCAGGTAGGTTCCGGCAGCAAACCCTGCAGTATCACCAACCACGCCCCCTCCCAGTGCGAGGACGGTGCTTGTGCGCTCAATTTTTGCTGAGAGGAACTTCCCCCACAACTCGCCGATAGCTTGCATATTTTTATTCGCTTCCCCTGCCTGCATCATAACTAAAGAAGAAACATATCCCGCAGATTCGAGGGACGCCAGGACTCGCTCGGCGTAAATGGCGGCAACATTCGTATCGCTGACCACAACCACCGGCCCGTTTAGGCCTCGCCTGGAGAGCATCACGCCGATGTCCGCAAGCACACCACTACGCACACGCACATCATATGCCGTCCCCATACCGGCTACACGAAACATCCCCAATAATCTCTCGGCTTCGCAGGCGATTTTCTCTACCGGAGGAGTTGCATCCAATTTCAAGAGAAATGAAGCATAATGAGTGCGGCGCTCGCTTAGCAAACCCTGCAAGCGGGTGGTTATTTCCCCTTCCAGCAATGGGCGCGAATCGCCTGCATTCTGCAATCGTTCTATCAGGACTGGAAAAGGCGCGTCCATGCAAATTACCCGCCCGGCATCCTCAACAAGGGCGCGACTTTCGGCGAGTAGCAGCGCGCCCCCACCCAAGGCAATTACACCCGACTCTTTTCGAGTAAGCTCCCGAAGGATTTCTCTCTCCCACCGGCGAAACTCAGATTCACCTTTTTGTGAAAAGATTTCCGGTATGCTCAACCTCGCCTGTGCCTCGACCTCATTGTCAAGATCCCAGAAAGGAAGGCTTAACCGTTTAGAGATTTCCACCCCGACAGCGCTTTTCCCTGAGCCAGGTGGCCCATAAATGAAGATCAACTCACGGCCAGAAGACATGCTCATTCCCATCCATGTTCAGGTCCGAGAGGCGCGCCTGGCGCAACGCATCAAAGCGAGGGCGCATCTCCTCCAAGGAATCCCCACCAAGCTTCTCCAGGAGAGCATCTGCCAATACAAATGAGACCATAGCTTCCAGGATCACCACAGCCCGCGGTACGGGACAAAAATCGGATCGCTCGTACTGGGTGGGTGTCTCCTGACCTTTTGCCAAATCCACCGTACGCTGTGGAGTGAGGGTCGTGGCGATCGGCTTCATGGCTGCGCGCAGGTGTAAGGGCTGCCCATTTGTGATCCCCCCCTCTAACCCCCCAGCACGGTTCGAAGGTCGCGTGAGAGCATCACCATCTAGCTCGATCGCATCGTGAGCGCGGGTGCCGGGCAAGTGGGTTGTCTCGAACGCGGGGCCAATCTCTACACCCTTGATCGCCTGAACGCTGAGCAAGGCAGCCCCCAAGCGTGCCTCCAGGCGCCGGTCCCAGTGTACGTGCGACCCAAGCCCAGGGGGAAGTCCGAGAGCAAAAACTTCGATGACGCCGCCCAGTGTATCCTTTTCCGCCATCGCTTGGCGTATGCGCTCCGCCATGGCTTCGGAGGCAGATGTACTCGGACACGCAACCTCGCTCTTCAGCGCCTGTGCAATCCGGTCTCGGATTGAGATGGCATGTAGATCAGCCTCGACTTCGCCAATAGAAAATACGTAGCCTCCCACCTGCACTCCAAACTGTGCTAAGAACTGCCTGCAAAGCGCGCCCACTGCCACGCGGGCGGCAGTCTCCCTAGCTGAAGCACGTTCCAACCCAGGCCGAAGATCCGGGTAACCGTACTTGAGGGCTCCGGTCAGATCTGCATGACCAGGACGAGGGGTAGTCATGGGCTCGATGCGCTTGCCGCGCCATTTTTCATGGTCACGGTTCTCAATGAGCATCGATAGTGGAGCTCCAGTCGTCACCAGTCCTGTGCCGTAATCAACGACCCCTCCCAGCATTTGCACAGTGTCTTGCTCGATCTTCATGCGCGGGCCAGCGCCATAACCCTGCTGGCGGCGCAGCATATCAGCCTGGATATCATCAAGCGATATCGACAACCCAGCAGGCATGCCTTCCAAGATGGCAACCAATGACGGACCATGAGATTCGCCAGCCGTTAAAAAACGTATGCTCATTTTGCTAACCACCGTTCTAGCCGGTCGACTGCTTCTTCAATGCGTCCTACAGGCACAGTTAAAGCAATGCGGAGATGACCTTCTCCATTCTGCCCGAAGAAGGACCCGGGTGTCAGGCTTACGTGCGCCTTCTCAAGAGCCTCGTTCACAAATTCAATTGAAGACCATCCTGGGGGCGTCCGACACCATACGTACAACGAGCCCTGCGGTGTATCCGCTACCAGACCAAGTCGTTTAAGCCCAGCAAGCAGAACATCTCGGCGCTGGCGATAGGTCTCATTCCGCCTGGCAAGCCAGGTTTGATCGCCTTGCATCGCCTCGGTGGCTGCATCCATCACGGGCAGAAAATGGCTGCTATCCACGTTGGTCTTGAGTGTGTAGAGAGTGCGCAGCACATCCGCAGACCCCAGGGCTGCCCCCACCCGCCAGCCAGCCATATTGTGCGATTTGGATAGTGTATTGAACTCTACCCCCACATCCTTCGCCCCAGGTGCTTCCAGCAGGCTGGGAGCGCGGTAGCCATCAAAGGTCACCTGGGTATAGGCAGCATCGTGACAGATGATGAGGTTATGCTCTCTAGCAAAATCAACTGCTTGAGCAAAAAATTCTAGCGAGGCAACAGCAGCAGTCGGGTTGTTTGGATAATTCAGCCATAAGATTTTCGCCCGGCGAGCAATGTCACCCGGAATCCCACCCAGGTCTGGTAAATAGCCTCGCTCAGCCATAAGTGAAAAATATTCCGGCTGACCCCCAGCAAAAAGCGCTCCACGCGTGTACGTAATGTAACCTGGATCGGGCACCAAAACGATATCCCCAACATCGACCACTGCCATCGCCAGGTGGAAGATGCCTTCCTTCGAGCCCAATAAAGGCAGCACCTCCCGTTCAGGATCTATTTCGACGCCGTATGCGCGCTGGTACATACTCGACCAGGCCTGTCGTAGCTGGCTGTTGCCTCTGTGTGGCTGGTAGCTGTGATGCGTGGGGTTGGCAGCAGACGTCGCCAGGGCATCTACAATCCATGGCTCAGGCGGCATATCCGGGGCGCCTTCGTCCAGCCGGATCACATCCTTGCCATCCGCATCCATACTGCTCAGCTTGACACCTAAGGAAGCGAAGTAATGCGCTGGAAGCCATTGCATTCTTTGTGCGAATTGCATCTTCTCGATTATCCTCCCTCCATTGAAACAGATCTCAACATATGCTCACGCGGAGCTTGATTTCCGGTCCAACATTCAAATGCCAGGGCGGCCTGCTCGACGAGCATGCCCAGCCCGTTGACGGCGGCCACACCCTCCTTGCGCGCCTGGACTACAAGCTTCGTCTCGGATGGATTATAGACTAAATCGTATACAAATGCCCACTCAGGAAAAGGGATTTCTTCAGGCCAGGGTGTGTTGTCGCTATGTGGGTACATCCCGACGGGGGTTGTGTTGACGATTAAGGTATCGCTTGAGCCAAGTTTTCGGCGGCTTTCAAGAAGAGCGCGAAGATTTTCCGGTGTAAAGCTGGTCGCCATATGCTCTAATCCCCCAGATTTACCTGTGATCTCAGTGATAAGCTTTTGTGCCTGCTGGACACGCCGGGCTGCAACCACCACCCGCCAGCCGGACTGGATCAGCGCGTAAGCAACCCCACGCGCAGCGCCACCTGCACCCAGGATTATGGCAAGGCAAGTTCGATCAATTTGCGGTGAGTAGTTTTTCTGCAAGTCTGCAAGGAAGCCGGGGGCATCGGTATTCTCACCTAGGAGCTGATCTCCATCAAGGTAGATCGTGTTTACAGCCCCGATCGTCTCGGCAGTTGCGGTCAGGTGATCGAGTGAGCCGATCACGATCTGCTTGTAGGGGATGGTTACATTCAACCCGTGGATGAGCCCTGCTCGCATTGCATCGAGATGCTCGTTGATACGCCTCATCTGGTCTGCACCAGGGTGGATCGAGATTAGGCGATACTCACCGCTCAAACCACATGCGTTGAGGGCAGCCTGGTGTAAGCGCGGGGACAGGCTGTGCTCCAATGGGTAACCGATCAGACCAAGATGGTAATTCTCTGGCGTCATTCGCTCACGCTCAGCCTGGCGCCCAGAGAGCGCAGGACTTCAATGAAATTTGGGAAGGACTTTGCGATGATTTCAGCTCCGCGAATCCCTACCGGCTCCTCCGACGCCAATCCTGCAACTGCCAATGCCATCGCCAGGCGGTGATCACCGTAAGGATCAACGCCTCCGCCGGTCAATCGCCTGCCGCCATGGATCGTGAACCCATCCGCAAATTCATCGACCCAACCGCCCAGCTTTCGCAGCTCAGCGCACAGAGAGGTGATTCGGTCTGATTCTTTGTGGCGCAACTCAGCCGCCCCACGCACCACCGTGCGCCCCCTTGCAAACAGGGCTGCCACGGCAAAAGCAGGGAATTCATCGATCATGCGTACAGCCAGGGATGCATCAACGTCCATCGCACTCAGTTCGCTGGAGCATACTGTGAGATCTCCGACCGGCTCGCCTGCCTGCTCGGTTTGGTTCCAGATAGTGATATTGGCGCCCATTCCCTGCAGGGCATCGAGCAATCCAGTCCGGGAAGGGTTGAGCAGGACTTTCTCCAGGGTGATCTGTGAGCCTGGTGTGATTAATGCAGCCACGATCAGAAAGGCAGCAGAAGATATATCGCCTGGCAGTCTCATACGGAGTGCATCGAGCTTTACTGGATGAGATGGATACAGTGTTACCTGAGTACCAATGCTACGAATGTCGACTCCCATTGCTGTGAGCATACGCTCGCTGTGGTCCCGGGAGAGCTCTGTCTCTCCGATCGTGGTCGGAGCGTCTGCTGCCAGGGCTGCCAGCAGCAAACATGTTTTAACTTGCGCGCTAGCAACGGGCATCGTGTAATTCAAGGCTGTCAGCGGCTGATCCTTGGCTCTGGCGGATATTCTTAGTGGGGCAGTTCCTTGCGGGGTTGCCTCGATTAGCACACCCATGCGCCTCAAAGGCTCGACGATTCGATTCATAGGACGGCTGCGCAGACCTTGCGAGCCATCCAAAACAGCCTTGATTCCGGCTGCTGCAAGCGCACCTGCCAGCAGGCGCAAGGTGGTAGCCGAATTCCCGCAATCCAAATCCCTGGAGGCACTTCGCAGACCGCCCAATCCTTTTCCCGGCACGGTCAAACAACCATCACTCAGGTCCCAAGCTACTCCCAGACCGGAAAGGGATCGAAGCATAACCCGGGTGACTCCCGCATCGAGGAAGTTATCAATGGCGCTTTCACCCTCAGCGATGGCAGAAAACAACGCTGCACGGTGGGAGAGCGACTTATCGCCGGGCAGCGAGAGGCTGCCATGAAGGTGTTGGCTGGGGGAGACTGTCAATAGCATCGCGTCTTTGCTTCGTCACACCTGTTTGGTGATCAACGCCTCGTATCGTTTTGCACCATCCTCTAAAAGCGTTTCAAGGGTATCTAAGTCACGGTTCATGAGGAGTGTCTCTATCTGTTCCAGGTGTTGCTTAAACCCGGCGATGGATAGCAGCACATTCTCACGATTTGTCGCCAGGATATCCCGCATCATCTGCTGGGAGGAGGCTGCCAGCCGTGCTGAACTGCGGAAGCCTGGACCGACTAGTGGAGCGGCTTCGAGTGAGGTCACAGATGCCAGTGAATTCGCCAGGAGGTAGGGAAAATGGCTGGTCTCCGCTGTCCAGTGGTCGTGTGAGGCTGCGTCTACCCAAAGAGGCTCAGCCCCAATTGTACGTGCGAGATTGTCACAAAATTTTCTGGCCTTCCGGCTGGTGCGCTCGAGTGGGGTAAATGCAAAAGTAGCCACCCGGAATAAATCAGGATCAGCGTTCGCCAGGCCGCTCACCTCTTTTCCACACATCGGATGCCCACCTACTGGATCAAAACGTGGTGGTAGTGCATTCATCGCCTGCACGATCTCAGCCTTGCTTGACCCAATATCCACGACAAGCGCCGAGCCCGGGTGAATGGCTGGCAACACGTAGAGATAGTTTAAGATCATACTCACTGGAACTGCGAGGATGACCACATCAGCAAGCGGCAGGATCTGTTCTGGATCGTCTGAAGCCAGATCTACAATACCTTGTTCAGTCGCACGTGAGACGATTTCAGCTTGAGTGTCAACACCATATATGGCGGCACAATGTCCCTTCAGCGCCAGAGCCAGTGACCCCCCCATTAGGCCTAATCCAAGAATGGCAATTTTAAAGTCAGCGAGCGATCCATCGTCGCCTGTCATCAATTTATTCTCCCTCTAAAATATCGCTGAGGTCCTGATATTCCCATCAGGCTGTCTCGACCTTGGCAGCCGAGTAAGATGGGGCGTACTTACGCCCTACCGCCTCTGCAACCGCACGCGCCTGCCGGACCAGCTCAGCAAAGCGCTCGGGCTTGAGGGATTGCCCGCCATCGGAAAGGGCTGCATGCGGGTTGGGGTGCACTTCCACAATCAAGCCATCGGCACCAGCCGCAATGCCAGCGCGGGCAATCGCTGTGACATAGTTCCAATATCCCGTGCTATGGCTCGGATCTAGCACCACCGGTAGATGTGTCAGCGCTTTTAGCACTGGGATTGCGTTGATATCAGTGGTATTGCGTGTCGAATCTTCGAATGTCCGGATGCCGCGTTCGCACAAGATCACCCGGCGGTTGCCGTGAGATAAGAAATACTCCGCCGCCATTAGCAATTCCTCAACTGTCGCTGACATGCCTCGCTTAAGCAGAACAGGGTGCATGCTGGAACCAACGGCGTGCAGAAGTGCGTAGTTTTGCATGTTTCGCGCCCCTATCTGCAGCACATCAGCATACTTTACTACAAGAGGTACCTGCTCGGGCGACATGACCTCGGTGACTACCGGCAATCCTGTCAACTGGCTGGCTTCAGCCAGCAGCTCTAACCCTTTTTCGCCCAATCCCTGAAACGAGTACGGCGAAGTGCGTGGTTTAAACGCCCCACCCCGCAGCACATGCGCCCCTGCCTCGCGTACTGCAAATGCTGTCTCAAGGAGCAAGGAGCGATCTTCCACCGAGCAGGGTCCTGCCATAATCACGACTTCCTCCCCACCGATGGATACCCCATTCAGTGGAAAGACCGTGTTCTGTGGGCTGAATTCACGCGATGCCAGCTTATAGGGTCGAGAAATGGGCATTACCCGGTCAACTCCGGGCAGGAAGATGAATTGGTCGAGGTTGACCGGGCGTCCATCTCCGATCGCGCCAATTACTGTGCGCTCAGCTCCTTCAGAAAGGTGGGCGAGCAGAGAGTTGGCCTCAACCCGCTCCACCACTGCTGCAACCTGTTCTTTGGTCGCATCGGAACGCATGATAATCATCATTTCAGCACCTCCACAACTCACAAATATACTTAATCATGGCAGGATCTTTACTTGTTCGCCAAATCTTCACGGAGCTTTGATGCCTTGCGAAGATAAATATGGCGCACAGATTCGCCTGGTAAATCTGTATTCCAATGAATTAACACCCGGATGCAAGCGGGCAACCCGCCTGGCACGGGGATCTCTTGCGCGCACATCAGTGGAACGCGTTCCCAACCCATCTCTCGCGCTGCTTTAGCAGGGAATTCACTGCGCAGATCCTCGGTCAAAGTGAAGAGAACACTAGCAATATCCTCCGGTTTCATGGATGGATTTGCGTCCAGGATAGCAGCTAGCAACTCACTGGTAGCTTGCAGGATAACCTGGGGTTCATCTTTCGTTACGGTCGTCGCCCCACGAATGCCGCGTACGCTCATAAAATAAATCTCCCGTAAAACAAAAACACGAGACCGTTGGTCTCGCGTCTGGGTTAAGGTAAACTCCTCTGCCCTGTTAAGCGCCGCCAACGGCATCCGGTGTCCGGGTGCCAAAATAATAGTAGCGGCAAAAATAGAGTGAGGAGGAAATAGTGGTCATAACGTTACAATTGAATTCCAGTTCATTACAAATTTCCCCAAGTTTATCTGAATCGCATGAAGAAGTCAAGTAGTAAAAAAGGACTGTTAGCGCAAAGTAGTAGAGTCCCCTTTTCGCAAAGTTAAAATGTCCCCTCTGAAGGGACACGAAATGGACGAACTACTGAGAATGAGCAACCGAGAAATCACACGATTGGAAGCGATACAGCGGATCAAGGACAAACGCCTGACGCAGAAGGAAGCAGCCCGGATACTAAGTTTGAGTGTGCGGCAGGTCAAACGGCTCTATCGAGCATATAAAGTCCAAGGAGCGAAAGGGTTGGTCAGCGCCCGGCGAGGGAAGCCGAGCAACCATCGCCTGGATGCGGAAACGCAGCAGAAAGCCATCGACCTGATCTATGAGCACTATCGAGACTTTGGACCCACCTTAGCGCACGAGAAGCTGACGGAGAAACACAAGCTACGGATATCGCGGGAAAGTGTGCGCAAGATCATGATTGCAGAAGAGATGTGGAAGCCGAAGCGGGCGAAAAAGCCGTCGATGCACCAGATGCGTGAGCGGCGAGCTTGTTTTGGGGAATTGGTGCAGATCGATGGCTCGGATCACGACTGGTTCGAAGGGCGCGGGCCGAAGTGCACCCTGCTGGTGTATATTGACGATGCCACGGGGCAACTCTTGGAGTTGTGGTTTGTGCCGGACGAGACCTTTTTCGGCTACTGCGAAGCTTCCCGGCACTATTTTGAGCGGTATGGCAAGCCGGTGGCCTTCTACAGCGACAAGCACGGCATCTTTCGGGTCAATCAAGTGCAAACGATCGGTCTAGGGAGTGGTCTTACCCAGTTCGCACGAGCCATGCAGGAGTTGGACATCCAAATCATCTGTGCCAACACCCCCCAAGCCAAAGGGCGCATCGAACGCGCCAATCAGACCCTCCAGGACCGCCTGGTCAAGGAGCTGCGCCTGCTAGGTATTTCCGACATCGACAGCGCCAATGCCTATCTACCCGTGTTCCGCCTGGATTTCAACCGCCGCTTTGCCGTGGCTCCCCGCAGCAACCATGATGCCCACCGCCCCTTACTCAAAACCGAAAACCTGGATATCATCTTGACCCGCCAGAAAACCGCTACGCTCTCCAAGAACCTCACCGTGCAAGCCAACAAGGTGATCTACCAGATCCAATCCAACCGCCCTGACTATGCTCTGCGCAAGGCTCAAGTCACCGTCTGTGAGAATGCCAAAGGAGAAGTCACCATCCTCTACCGAAACAAACCCCTATCTTACACGATCTTTCACAAGCCTACTCGCCAGGCTCAGGTCGCCGATACCAAAACCCTCGATCGCCAGATCAAGCCGCCCCCTGTCCCCGCCCCCAACCACCCCTGGCGCCGATACGGCCGTCATCTCAACGGCAAACCTATCCAGGAAACCACTCCCCATGGCGCAGACTGATATGGATCGGCCTGTGAGTTTATCGCTTTCGGCCAAAAACTGGGCAGAAACCAAAGAACAGAGCGATCTCCGCTCTGCCCAGTCTTCGGCCTCGTGTCGGCGCTCGGGTCGCTCTCCAGCGTTGCCCTATCCTCCGCACGAGTGCCTCGAGTCTACCATATCCGATTATTCATCCCTGGCAAAGGGGACATCTCTACTTTGCAGAAAAAGGGACATTTCTATTTTGCATTGACAGTAGTAAAAAAGGACTAGCAAAAAGAGTGCGGGCGGCTAGCCACCTGCACTCTTCAATACATGGTTGTACGATCACATTTTCAAGCTATCGAGTGGTCGCGAATCTTATCATAAAGTACGCTCCCAAGCCGCGAGATTCCCTCCTGGATCCTTTCAGGCGTAGCATTTGAGAAGTTTATCCGCATGGTATTGTGCCCGCCGCCGTTGGGATAGAAAGGCGCTCCAGGCACAAACGCGACTTTCTGCTTGATGGCATCCTTGAGGACATCAGCGGAATTGAGGTTTTCAGGAATCGTTCCCCATAAAAACAGGCCGCCTTCTGGCTGGGTCCAGTCCACCTCTGGTGGGAAGTAGCGGTCCATGGCTGCCAGCATGACATCTCGCCGCTCCTTATACACACGCCTGATTTCTTTGACATGGTGGTCGAGGAACCCCCCGCGCGAGACTTCATAGGCTACCAATTGATTGAATGTGGCAGTGTGCAGGTCGGCGCCTTGCTTAGCTTGTACCAGCTTGCGGATTACCTCCGCCGGAGCCACAACCCAGCCGAGCCTCAATCCTGGGGAGAGAGTCTTTGAGAAGGTACTCAGGTAAATTACATTACCATGATAGCAGGAACCGTGGTGGTTGCGGAACTGGTCGTCGAGTGTGACGACTGCTGATAAATGATCACCTTCAAAACGCAACTGACCGTATGGATCATCTTCGATGATTGGAACCCCATAGCGATCAGCCAGCTCAACCACTTTCTGCCTGCGTTCTTGCGAGAGGGTCACTCCGGTGGGGTTTTGGAAATTCGGCAACACATAGATAAACTTTGGACCCGTCCTCAAGGCCTCTTCAAGAAGATCGGTATTCATACCCGTCTTATCAATCGGGACAGTGACGTACTCTGCGCCGTATGCATTCCAAGCCTGTAGTGCGCCTAGATAAGTGGGGTCTTCAACCAGGATATGATCCCCCCGGTTGATAAAAATTTTGCCAATCAGATCCAAAGCCTGCTGCGATCCGGATGTAAGCAGAATGTTCTCTGGGTTGACCAAAATATTATAGCGAGCTGCGTGCCGGGCGATCTGCTCCCTCAAAGGTAGATACCCTTCCGTCGTACTATACTGCAAAGCTTGACGACCGTGCTCCCTCAAAACGCTATCACAAGCTTCCCGGAACTCATCCAATGGAAATACATCTGGAGCGGGTAGACCGCCGCCAAAGGAAATAATGTCCGGTTGTTCGGTAAGTTTCAGCAACTCGCGAATGGCAGAGCTGCCTATCCGTTGGGTCCGCTGAGCATAGCGATGATCCCATGGAGTTTGCATTGATATTTTCTCCTCATAGAGAACAAATCTCCCGAAGTTTGGTAATTCCTTCGGGAGTTAGGTATTATCCTGCTATCTCCTGCACCATAAGGGACAAGTTTAGCAGACCAATTAGGAAATTTATGATTGACACTAAAAGCCAGTCCATCATCCAGTTGTATGCTACCGTGTCGGACCATCCGGCGTTCGAATCAGCTCGCCGGGTGAACGGACAAACGTGCATCAATTCCACTTAATTATACCGTAATGAAAACTCGCAATGCCTATCAACCTCGTGAGGTGCTCATTTCGGGAACCTGCTGACAACCACTGCTGGGGTGGGTAGTGTGGTTCTCTCGCCGAGCCTCAATTCTGCAGGCGCAATACCGGGCTTCTCCGAAGCGCTCTGGAAAATGAGTATGGGAGTCCCCACCCCGGTGCTTTTCATTTCCAGGTAAGCCAATCCAGTCAGCAGGCCCTCACTATCGACGGCGCAGGAGGTCACCCAACCGATCACACGGCCTCGTTTATCCAGAACCGGATCGCCATTATGCGCCATGCGCACACCTTTTTCGGTAAAGCGAAAGCGAGCCACTTCGCCAGCACGCGATTTCTCGCGCTCAACATAAGCCGTCCGCCCAATAAACCAGGGCTTATATGTCTTGACATAGCTTCCAAACCCACCTTCCGCCACACCCAGATCACGCTCGCTGCCTGCTCCGGAGCCAGCTCCCATCTCATGCCCGTAGAGCGGCAACCCGGCTTCGGTGCGCAAGGAGTTGCGCGCCCCCAGACCAACGGGCTTTATTCCAAACTGCTCCCCCGCTTTGAGTAAATTTGTGAATAACTCGGCAGCCCGATCTGGATGGATGAAAAGCTCGAAAGCCATTTTCTCACCAGTGTATCCCGTACGAGAGACCACCAGGTCAAAGCCGCCCACTGTGGCGTCGCACAACTGTGTGCGTTTAAGTCGCGTGATACGCTCTCGCGTCGCAGAATCACAGCCAAGCGACAGCAGTATCTCTCGAGAGCGAGGTCCTTGCAATGCAATGTCTACACGCATATCCCTGCCTTCTTTGGGATTGCGCAAATTGCGAAGGATCGCATTGCGACCAAAGGCGCGTGCCCAGGGACGTTGGTTATCCACGCAGACCTTGCCATCCTTTACAGCATTCAGCCAAGTCCAATCTTTGTCATCATTGGAGGCGTTGACTACCACAAGGAATTTATCAGCGCTACGGTGGTAAACCAGGGTGTCATCAATCACATCCCCATGCGGTGTCAGAAAGTGCGTATAACAGGATTCCCCTTCGCCGAGCCCGCTGATATCGTTTCCACACACACTATCTAAAAAGATGCCTGCATCCTGACCTTCAACCTGGTAGACACCCATGTGCGCCACATCGAATAGACCAGCCGCCTGGCGCGTCGCCAGGTGCTCTTCAACTACTGAGGAGTACCACACCGGCATCTCCCACCCTGCAAAGGGTATGACTTTAGCGCCCAACTGTTTGTGCACGTCATACAGGGGTGTTCGCCGCAGGGGACTTTCTTTTTCCTGCCACTCGAACTCGGGGAGAGCGTCCCCCTCCCCACCCGCCATCCCAATGAAGTAGGGCTTACTTCCCCCACGCCCGGGCGACTGCGCTGGTTCATCGTTGCAGAGCATCTCGACCGGCGCCGCCGAAGCCCTCTTCACCACCACCGGTCCTGAAATCTTTCGTAAAACATCATCATCGAAAGCCACATATCCATCAGACAAGTCCCGCAACCAGGCTGCTGCCAGCCCGGCCTGAACAGCTGGCACACTCAGACGATAGGCATTTGGAGATACGCAGGTCAACGCCCCATCGACAGTGCCTTTAGGCGTATATATACATGTCCCCAGACTTTCTCCGGCAGCAAGCTGATCGAGATCGCAGGACACCGCTGAATCCAGAAATTGGCGCAGGCGCTCGCCACTAAGATCGTACACAACCCATCCTTGATCCTCTTGTTGATCATCCAGGTAATAAAAATGCGGATAGGTGTGCTTCGTTGGCTCAAAATCAATGCCGGCATTCTCGGCGAGATTCCGCACCTTAATTTTCGAATCCTCCAATACATCAAAATCTACCTTTGCTCGCCGAACGGAGCCTTTACGCCCATCAAGAGCAAAGGGGGTCATCGCCTGCATCAGATCTGCGATGATATCTGCTAGGGTGGTCATCTCCGCTTCCTTGAAACCACGTTGCGTAACCCACGGAGTGCCCAGTCGGATGCCAGACGGATCAGCTGCGGAGGGGTCACCCGGAATGGTATTTCGGTTGACGACGATCCCAGCAATGTCCAGAATTCGCGCGGTTTGATCGCCCGAGAGAGTGGTCCCATCAGAACCGGTAATTACGCTACAATCCACATTTGTCAGGTGAGTATTTGTGCCACCAAAGGGGATGCGCAACCCGCGTGCTTTCAGGCGCTCAGAGAAGACGATACAGTTACGCACAACCTGCGCCTGATAATGTTTGAATTGTTCGGTTTTCGCAAGCTTGAACGCAGACGCCATCGCGGCAAACACATTGACATGCGGACCGCCTTGCTCTCCGGGGAAAACCGCCCGGTCGATCTTTCGCGCCAGTGCAGGATCGGTGGTCAGGATACAGGCGCCTCTAGGCCCGCACAAGGATTTGTGCGTTGTGAAAGTGATTACATCCGCAAAACCGAGGGGCGATGGGTATGCGCCTGCAGCTACTAACCCGGCAACATGGGCAATATCCGCGAACAGGTAAGCGCCTACGGATTTGGCAATGTCTTTGAATTTACTCCAATCAACCGCCCAAGGGTAGGACGAGTAGCCCGCAATAATAAATTTAGGCCGGTGCTGCAAAGCCAGTTCTGCCACAGCATCGTAATCAATTTGTTCCGTATCTGGATTGACGGTATAGTGAACAGCATTGTAATATTTGCCTGAGCGGTTCACTGACGATCCATGGGTGAGATGGCCTCCATGGAGCAAGTTCATGCCCATAATCGTCTCGCCTGGGCTGACCAGAGCGTGGTATACAGCGTTGTTTGCTGGCGCTCCCGAAAGCGCCTGGACATTCACATAGATGCGATCGCTTGAGACACCATTTGCGGCAAATAATTCGGCGCAGCGCCGGCGAGCCAATGCCTCGATAACATCCGCATATTCGACACCTTTATAATAGCGAGGGTCTGAGTAGCGGCGGAAGTCTGCCAGGCGGTTATCATAATTTAGGATCTCATCCTGAGACATCCAACGCGTATCTTCATCTGGATAGCCCTCAGCATAGATATTTTGAAAGACTGACCCAAGCGCCTCGCGCACCGCAATTGGCGCAGCGCTCTCGCTCGGAATCAGGATAAGCTTGCGGTATTGCCGTTCTGCCTCAATACTGATCAGCCCGGAAACATCAGGGTCAATATCGGCGAGTGAGCCGCGGAATAGATAGTCTGCCATGGATCTCTCCTAGGGGTGTGGTAACATATTCAGATAGAAAAAGGGCAATATATCGATTGCCCGAAAGTGTAGTCGTTTCGAATACCATTTTAGTACGGGGAAAAATGTTGGTCAAGTGATGAATGGCATAATAATTCTCGACACTCGCCAATACTTCGCTTGACTTGTCTGTATAAACCTAATAAAATGTGTCGAGTTAATCCTGTTAAGATCAGAACTAACGCTCAGGCTGGGGGTTAATTGGATAAGATTGCATAAGTATTTCATTAAGCCTGTACGGCATAAAACAACAGGTTAAGGAAAAAGGAAATATGGAAACAAGCGTACCATCCTCGAAGAGGATCATCTCATTTTATGATCAACCCGGCGTTCAAATTACAAATATCGATATTGGTAGCGGCGTTCAAGTGGGTATCCAGCGCGTAACAAACACTAAGATCGGAATGGGCGGAGCATATGGTACCTGGGGCGCTCACTACGACAATCAAGCCTTGCCTGACCTGGTAGAAGACCGTACGGGTGCACCACTTCCCCCTGAAGAGCGATTAAATCTCTCAGAACTTGGCTTCGATAGCCGCCATCACGTACCTCGTCTCAGCGATGAAGAACACTTGAGGTTGGAAATTGATGTCAGCGCACGCTTCCTGCGGGAGGCAGCCAGCGCCTGCGGTTGGGAGCCAGGTGAGGTCGATGCAGTCTTAATTGGCAGTAGCGGACCAGTCTCAAACGATTTTACTGAACGCATCGCCAGAGAAGCTGGTATTCCAGACAGGGCCATTAAAGTCAGCATCCACAAAGCTTGCGATGGCTCCGTAGGAGGACTCAACCTTGCATTAAATCCCCATCTATCTTTTCTTCCTGGTCAAAAAGGAAGCCTCGCAGAAGAATTATATGGGAAGAAGGTCCTCGTTGGGGGTATCGAAGGGTTAAGCCGTTTTACACGCTTTTCGAAAGACAAAAACGCCCTGCAACTATTTGGGAATGGCGCGGGCGTGATAGGAATCGTCCCAGGTGAGAGCATGCGCTTCCTGGTTGGCGAGACGCATGAGGCCTTTGACCAGGAAGGGGTACTACAGGTACACATGTACTACCCGCATTCCGGGCATAAGATTGATGAGCAATCAATGGTCGAAGTCACTCAGACCGGATCCAACCATATCCGCGTTGCCGGGCTGATGCACGAGCCATTGGATGACTCACCAGTGGTAATGGCCGGACCAATGGGTATGGTGAAGCTTTTTGTCCGAACAGGCGTTCAGGTGGTGCGAGATGTGTACGAGGCATACCAGCAACGCATGGCTGAGCTCAACATCCCCGGCAAAGAGATCGCCGTAGGTATCGTCCATCATGCCAACTACAAGATCAACCAGCTAAAAGAGAAGCATTTGCAACGTGAAGGAATACACGTGGACATGCCCTGGCTGCTCAAGGAGTTTGGCAACGTCAGCGCGGCATCCAACATGATGGTCTTCCTCAGAAAACTCTCCGAGCTGAAACCTGGCGATCACGTTCTCATCGATGGTTTTGGGGCTGGCACCTATTACGATGTGTTAGCGGTCGAGCTGGGAGGGTAATCCGGCACCTCGGGCAGATTGGTCTATTGACCAAAAGAAACCGAAAAATTTACCTAGCTTGGTGAGTCAGCGATCTGGCTTACCCAGCTTGTGTGAACGCCCCAACTTCCACTTGCCCTAATGCACGCTGCAAATCTGCCGTGTGCAAAATTACTGTCGAGTTGCGAATTCCCGATCCGATCGAGATCTCTTCCTCAAGTAGTACGCTTCTGTCAACCAGAATGCGCATTTTTTGAGGCAACCCAAATGGAGATACCGCCCCGGTCGGGAAATTTGTTTGGTCTAGAACCTCATCCGGAGCAGCCATTGTCATACGCGAAACCTGAAGGTGTCCCCTTAGACGATGCCAGGACACTTGCTTTGGTCCAGCGACCAGAACCATCACAAATTCATTTTCATTCAGCCGGAAGAGGATACTGCGCACAACCTGCTCCGGGCGCTGGTCCCGTTCAAGAGCTGCCTGCTCTAGAGAGCGCACCTCACCAGGATGAGTGAACACCCGATAAGGGATCTTCATCGAATCCAAATAGCGGGTGACAGGTGTTGAAATAGGATTGTCATTCATATAATGTATTTTATTCTATATGCATAAGGTTTAACCATGATGGATTGTCCCCAATTATTGGCTACTTTGGAATTGAAATGTATGATTGGATCATTCATTATGTAAGCGGTGGTTGAAGGAATGCGATAAAATTGATCAGTAATCGTTAACCGCACACCCATAAGGAGGAAATAATTCTATGAAGAAAGCAGATCGCGATGCATTGATTGCATTTCCAGTTTTGATCTTAATAGGCCTTATTGTCGCTATTGCAGGAAGTCAGGGAGGACGCTCATTTGCTGGACTCCCACTATTCGCTCTCTTGGTAGGGCTAGCCTTTCTAATCCAGTGGCTGGTCTTTATCCCTGCTTATATCCAGCAAAGCGAAAAATTCTTCGATCTAACAGGCAGCATTACCTATATCTCTGTAATCACACTGGCATTAGTTTTCAGTACCGGTGTTGATGGAAGGTCGATCCTTCTTTGGGCTTTGGTAGTGATCTGGGCTCTCCGTCTGGGAGTTTTTCTGTTTCGCCGAATTCAAAAAGCGGGGAAAGATGATCGTTTTGATGATCTCAAACCTTCCTTTATCAGATTCCTAAACGTCTGGACGATCCAGGGCTTATGGGTAACCTTTACGTTGGCTGCTGCACTGGTTGCCATCACGACATTGAACCGGAAGGAATTGGATATCTTCGCCGTAGTGGGCTTCCTGGTGTGGGTATTCGGATTTGCGATCGAGGTTGTAGCCAACTCTCAAAAGTCACGCTTCAGCTCAAACCCGGACAACAAAGGGAAATTTATCCAGACAGGGTTATGGTCTCGATCGCGCCACCCAAATTACTTCGGTGAGATCGTCCTATGGATTGGTGTGGCCATTATCGCCTTACCCGTTCTTAGCGGCTGGCAATGGGTTGCGCTGATTTCTCCAGTTTTTGTCACAGTGCTACTCACGCGTGTGAGTGGAGTCCCTTTGCTCGAGAAAAAAGCCGATCAGAAATGGGGTGGTCAAGAAGACTATGAAGCCTATAAAAAGAATACGCCTGTACTGATTCCCCGGCTTTAATTCTCACTTGCGGCGATTGCGGTCAGTAAAGGGTGTAATCGATCCATCGGATGCGCCTGACAGGAACGCGCGGGTTCTAGACCTAAGCATTACCTGAATAATGAATTACGTTCACATCCGCTCATCTACAGGATTCGCTAACCGTTGAATTAAATGACGAAGAAGGTCGAGTTGAGAGAAAGAATTTCCGGATTGACTTGCCCATGAATATGACCCCTCTCTAGAAGTGGCAAACCTGTGAAAAAACAAAGGCTGAGTCCTAACCCAACTGACGAGAGAGCTCGATAGCCCAATGCAGGAGGCAGTTCAATTGGGCTGGCGCGTCGATATTCTCTCGATATTGCCATATCCGGAAGACGAGAGAGCTATATAGTT
Organism: uncultured Chloroflexia bacterium; assembly: GCA_963714425.1. Lineage (GTDB taxonomy): Bacteria > Chloroflexota > Anaerolineae > Anaerolineales > UBA4823 > DATCYX01. The sequence goes on along the minus strand of CAVQOI010000014.1, from coordinate 17,939 downwards.
ACGTGTAAGGTTTTTTCTATTGAGATCAGCTTTCCTTACTCATAAACTGCAGGTAGCCGAACCCAATTGCCAAGAGCAGGTAGATCACCACCGTCGACCAGCCCAGAGCGTTGGCAAAACCTTTCATCTGAGCGATTAGTGATACCACAAAACCAATCGCATCGCCGATGAAAAATGCCGACACGATCGCGCTTCGGGCAGTCGAGGCAGTCGCGTAGCGGGCTAACCAGCTGATGACAGCAAAACTGAGCAATGAGGCTCCGAAGAGTTGTCCTATATAGTTCAAGGGATCGCTGGATGTAATCCCATACAGGGATAGCGTCATGGCAGGCGCTAGGACGAACGCAAGTCCGAATACAACCGCCACAATCGCGTTAATAGTAAATAAGGTGCTGACTTTCATGGTAAACCTCCTGCTATCTTAGAATATTTACCACATTAACAGTGCTGGGCAGTATTGGGGGTAACTGGAACGATGGGCGTCATATAATTCAACACCATTGCACAAAGAAAGTGACGCGGGCGCTTGATTGCCCCCGACGGAGTGCAGGTCATAGGCTAGCGTGCAGCTTCCCTCACGACAATGGCATGACTCTCTATTCAGACCAGGACAAACATAACCGCCTATGAATTTATGGGAGGGGTTGTTCAGTGAACAGTAAATGGCACCAACTTCGCTCATTCGCTTATGGTTCCAGGGTCCATAGGGTAGCGTCATCTCCGTATCCTGCGACCACCCATACCTGTCCACCAGGGCTCACACCAACGCCACGCGCCACAATTGAGGCAACTGGCTTAATAAATTCTCCCTCAAGCCGGTAAACCGTTCCATCCCAGAACAGCCAGCCCTGTCCGCTGCCATCCAGGGCCAGTTGCTTGAACGGCATGGACCAGTCAGGCGAATCGACGATCAGCGACCACACCCCATTGCGAATCCGGTAAAGATGCGCTGGGCCGTCGCAGCTGGCCCCACCACATAATTGCATAATTACCCACACATCACCAGCCCCGTCTATAATGATCTGGCGTGGATGAGAGAAATTGTAGTCCAATAGCAACGCCTCGGGCAGGCGATAGGATGTCCACATCATACTTGCAGGCACGTAGCGCCAAACGACATCTCTTACCCCAAGCCACACATTCCCTGTAGAGTCCACTTCTATGGCTGACACACATGCCGTGCCGACCGGCGCATCCAACCCGTGCCAGGTCATTCCATCAAACCAGCGCACGCCTTGCCCGCCCATCGGGCCGGGTCCGGAATAATAGCATTCGCCGACCCACACTTCCGCGCCGCCATCTCGCATGGCAAGGCGATGAATAATGTCCATTCCCTCCCCCTCCGGGGGCGGGAATCCCATGTCTTCCAGAGTGTATAAGCTCCATTTTTTGCCGTCAAAAGCGCGCACATCCCGCGCCATCGGCAGCCAGAGTGTGCCCGACGCTCCAGTGTACACGCTCCAGGGTGCAGGTGCCCACCAGCTCGGCTCGGATGTGTCTGCGTCCGTCCAGCCACTGTCCCCATCGTAGGTTGTCCACTGCCCATCTTGCCAAGCTGCAATCTCGCTTGTATCTTGACGCATCACCCACAGCCGCCCGGCATCATCCACGGCAGCCAGAAAATCCTCGCTCTCAGAGAGCACAACTTCCCACGACTGCTCATCCCAACGCATAACCGCCTGGCTCGTGATGATCCACACCGTGTCGTCAGCCAGAGCGCGCACCTCCACGTCGCTGGAGGCATCCGGTAGCAGGTCAGCCAGCGTAGTCACGTGCCGGAACGGGCCTGTATCCTCTGCCGAACGCGAGGATGGCTGCGTGGCGGTGGTTATTGATGTGGAAACTGGAACAAGGGTGGTGGGTGAAGTGGGAGTAGGTGTTGGTTCGAGCAGGAGCACTAGCGTGGAGGTACTTGATGGAGCAGGGGTTGTTAAAGGTGGTTGAATCAGCCTACAGGCTATCGCCGAAAACACGATCACAGTGGCACATAATGACAATTTCATCTGCTGAGACATAATTCACCCCATAGAAATATCTAAATGCGAGCCGGCAGAATTTAATTGATCAACAGATTTGATAGAGCCTTACAGGCAGATTGGTTGCTGGCAACATGCCTGGCTGATTATATTGTGTGTCTGTCAGTTCTGGCAGAAAGTTGCCGCTAACCGTATACAGACGTTAACTTCTCGATTCAATTGGGATATGGCATCTTTCTGAAAGAACTTTCACCTTATTTATTGCCTGTTGGGTAGTCACGTGGTTATATATGGGGATAGGGAGACCTAAAAGTGAACCATGGGCTGGTTTCCCCGTTGGTGAATCCAAAACGAATCAATAACGCCGCCTTAGGCGGTATTTTGCATCCCCGTCCTAAGGGTGAACAGCTATCTGCCTTTGCTATGGCTTGATGACAAGCATCAGGAACAGCACGCTGGCGATCAGCGTGCCGACGAAGACGATCGCTGGGGTGGGGTTGTTCTGCTCGACCGATTCCTGCCGCACGTTGTCCAGAGACTCGAAGCCCAGAAGGCGCATCACGATCCAGACGAACAGGCTGGAGATCAGGGCGATGATTGGCCCCCAGAAGGCGATCATGCCGAGGATGTTGCCCAGGTTTGCGATGTACCTCTGCCAGCCATCGGGGTTTGCCAGGAATGAGATGCCCTGCCCGACGACGAGCACCAGCACCAGGGTGACGATCAGGGTGTAACGTCCAAAAATCTTTTTCAAGGATTCTCCTCCGGGTTAGAACGTGATATCAGTCTCTTTAATCAGGAAGCCGCGCCAGAGCGTATCCTGCCCCCCGCTGCCGCCACTCTGGAAATCATCCACCACCAGGGCCTGGTCTCCGCTGCCGGCGTGGATGAAGCGCCCAATGGCGCCCTTGTGCAGGTGCGAGCCCTCGCCGTCTTCGAACTCGATGGCGAAGCGGCCGATGTCCACCATCTGCCAGCGTGCACCACTATAGGAGAACTCGACCCGTGCCGTCTGGTTCGACTGGGCGAACTGGCGAGCGTAGGGCACGAAGTCGCGGTTGATGTCCATATCGGTCAGGGCGCTCTGCTCTTGCAGCAAGTAGAAGCGGTCCTGCCAGTTCAATAGGTACGCGGCCGGTTCCAGGGCGAACCCGGCGAAGTAGTTGCCGGTCGGGGTCCAAGGAACCTGCGGACCGCGCGAAGCCTGCCAGAGCTCGGTGTACAGCAGGCGCCCGCGCACTCGGTAGTCCTGGGTGCCCTTGTGAGGGTGGATCAGGCGCACGCTCTTGCCGATTTCCAACCCGCCCAGCTTGGCTGGCTCGGGCAGGTCCAGCAGCGGCTGGAGGCTCGAGCCGCAGAAGGCACATGTCTTATCGGTCGGTTTGATGTTCGCGCCGCAGGACGGGCATTTCAGATCAGCTGGGATGTTGTCTGGCATTTTCCTCTCCGGAAGCTCCACGCTGGTCGTAGTCGAGGGTTGGACGGATGGCTGGTACATCGCCCTAGTCGGTTGCGGCAGTGGCGCGCTCGCGCCGGACTTGGACTCGGCGTTGCCGATCACAAAGGCGAGGACCGCCCCAAAAAGGTAGACAGTGGGGGGCAGGAACGAGATCCCTACGAACATGATGAGCACCAGCACAGCGCAGATCAGCCAGCTTCTCGTAGTGGACATGTCACCAGCTTCCGCTGTCGCTGCCGCCGGAATCCCAGCCACCGCTGTCACTGCCGCCAGAATCCCAGCTCCCGCTGTCTGAACCGCCGGAGCTCCAGTCCCAGCCCCCCGAATCCCCTCCGGAGAAACCGTCGTCGGAAGACCACCAGGAGCTGCCTGTGTCGGATGAGCCCGAGTCCCAGGAGCCGCCACCTCCCAGGTGGCTGACACTCATCATCAGGAACAAGCACAGCGCAATGGTGCCCACGATATACCAGGGCAGTGCGGCGACGAGATTTCGGTTACGTCTCATGTGGATTTCTCCATTTCGATAATGGTTGCCTCCGCTGAAGTATAACCAAAAAAACGTACGAAGACATACGATTTTGACTTTATGTGGGTAAATCCCTTCCGAAGGAGGTTCCCATGTATCAGCTCATCCTCTCGCCGCTTTCATTTCCTCCAATGCCCCAGGATTCAGAAAGCCGACATTATCCGCAAACAAAATGTTAAACACAACGGATTCCATAGTATGGAATAGCATACGCCCAGATGCCGGTATCCATCAGGGGTACCGTCCGGGTATCTAGGAACAAGGCACAGAAGTCGTGCTCCTGTGCCTAGTTGCAACTCGCGCGGCCTATCCAAGCCCGCCACGGTGTCAGTTAGCTGACAATGGGGCGGGCTTTTTTGATTCTAATATATAAAGAAGGTAATATGCTCAAAGTCCATATCCTCGCCTAATTCGAGCACTTAGATGGTGAGGCATTCCTGCCAGCGCGAGGAGGCGAAGACGCCAAAGACTCCAAATACATCCGCTCTAGCCCGTGCCTGGTTCATCCTTAACTGAGGCAAGGGGTGTCAAGAAAAGGGTAAGCTAGTGGTAGTATAGACCTACTGGCTTTGCGCGAAAATTAAAGTGAAGAGTTCGCTGGATTTCACAGCCGGATTGATGGATGTGATGGACATTAATAGACGAAAGATTATCTGGAGATATGGATATATTCTCATCATCCTCCTCTTTGCAGGTCCCGCGTGCGATAGGCAGATGGATGGCTATCCGATGCCTGAATCAACTACTTCCCCAAAAGTCACACGACGGATGCTGGTGACACCTGGAACCAAAAGAGTTCCAGAAGAACTTGTGGAGCCAGGGAACGAGAGCCGTTGCTTGGGCGCCCCACCAGGCCTAATAACCAATTTCGATATCCTGCAGGCACCTGGAATGGATGAACCCCCAGCCAGTATCCCTTTTCGTGATCCAGTTTTCGGCACTTGTATGATCCGGTTAACCAACCGGTTCGCAGATCTCTCCTCGGATGATCCATCCCAGGGCTTGAAAAATGAGTACTCTCGCGTGCAATCCTTCAATGCCGATGGAAGCCGAATTCTGGTGCGAAGCATTGATGCCTTATGGTACGTTTACGACGCCCGGACATTAATGCCCCTGGCGCAGATACCCATATCGGTAGAGCCGCGCTGGGATGCTGAAGACCCGGATTTACTTTATCAATTAGATGAATCCAGGTTGCTTGCGTATCGCTTATCGACTGCTGAGGGAAGGATCGTGCACGACTTTGCAATGGATTTCCCCGGCCAGAACCTGGCGGCGGTCTGGACGCGCTATGAGGGTAGCCCCTCGTTTGATGGCCGCTACTGGGGGTTCATGGCCGAGGATCAGGAATGGTTGGCTACGACCTTGCTGGTCTACGATCTGAAAACGGATCGCGTGATCGCAAGGCGCGATCTGCCATCCCGACCGGAAATCGACTCCGTCAGCATCAGCCCTATGGGAAACTTTTTCCTCGCCTATTACGACGACTACTGCGACCCTGGGAGATTGGGGGATGACACCCATCCATGCGGACTAATGGTCTACGACCTCAATCTTCAAAATGGGCGGAGTCTGCTGCGCATCATCGGTCATTCGGATATGGCCCTTGACGCCAATCAAAGAGAGGTGCTGATCTTTCAGGATATTGATCAAGACAATATCTCCATCCTGGATCTAGAATCCGGCGTAATAACACCCATATGGCCAATCGATTTCAGCCACTCGGCACTGGGTTTGCACTTCTCAGGAAAGGCCAGCCGCTTGCCTGGATGGGCGCTGGTTTCAACATACAACGGCGCACAGCCAGCCTCTACATGGATGGACGACCAGATATTCGCTTTAGAACTTAGGCCAGGCGGGCGCGTGGTGAGACTGGGGCATACTCACTCAGTTGTGGATGAGAGCCAGGAGCACGACTATTGGGCCGAGCCACAGGCCAGTGTCAATCACGACTTCACTCGAATTATATTTACCAGCAACTGGGGACGATCCGGCACAGGTGAAGTTGAAGCATATCTTATCGAGCTCGCTCCCGATTGGTTGACGACCTTGCCTTAATGCTCGATCTGCGAACATAAAAATAGAGCGCATGAATTCAGTCAATTGCATAAACTGGGTATCGCCACACGCGGTATAAATAGACAGGTCTCGTATCATCTGGTGCTTATCTGCTAGACTGGGGAAAAATGATGCAAGTTTTGCAAGAAATACCTCCCGCACCAGCCGTAGAACCAAGACGCCTCTACTACCTCGACTGGCTGAAGATATTGGCGATCCTGCTCGTTTTCTCGGTGCACGTTTCCATGCCCTTCCAGACAGTGCAGGGTGTTTGGCTCATCCAAGACAGCCAAACCAGTCCCATCTTTACTCTATTTGCTGCCTTCATTTACCAATGGATCATGCACTTGTTCTTCTTCGTGGCAGGCGCTGGCGCTCGCTTCGCGTTGGTTAAGTACGACCAGCTCAGCTACCTCACCGCCCGCGTCCAACGCCTCTTCATCCCACTCGTGGCGTGCACCATGATCTTCATGCCTTTTCAGGAATACTTGTCGCTAAAAAGCATGGGGCAGATTGAAGGGTCATTTCCCCAGTTTTTCCCGGATTGGTTTACGTATTGCGCTCGACACTACTCCCCGCTGCTGGTGAAGTATGGCTGCTATGTCCGGCACCTATGGTTCTTGGGATTCTTGTTCGTCTACGCCGTGCTCACCTTGCCGCTGTTCGCGTGGCTCAAAGGGAGCACCGGCATGTATCTGGTTTCCTGGGTGTCAGCCAAGCTCCAACGACCTGCCGCGCTCTTGGGGTTTGTTCTGCTACCTGCGGTAATCCAGGCCACCCTGCGTGCACACTTTCCACAACACCAGAACTTCAGTGACTTTTGCGTGTGGCTGGTGTACTTTATCTACGGATTTGTGTTTCTCTCCGAGCGGCGGTTTATGCAAGCGGTAGTACGCTCCCGCTGGATCGCCCTGGTCATCGGCTTAGCCTGCTTTTCAGCCATCCTTGCCCTGCTTGTGCTGGGTGGTTATGCAGGCCCTTGGGAGCTCAGCCCGGTATTTTCTCCCCGCTACGCACTCTACCAGGTTTTGCGCAGCCTGAACAGCTGGGCGTGGGTGGTCTTCGCCCTGGGAATGGGCAGGCGGCACCTGAACTTCAACAACCGGCTACTGCAATACACATCTGAAGCCATCCTGCCTTTTTATATCCTGCACCATATTTTCGTCATCGCCATCACCTACGCCCTCTTGCCCTGGAATCCCCTTCTGGTGGTCAAGTTTCTGGCGCTGGGCGGGGGCGTATTGCTGGTCACGCTGGGGTTATATGAACTCCTCGTGAAACGGATCAAGCTATTACGTTACTTGTTTGGCATGCGCCCATCCAAATCCAGTACCTATCAAAAGCATTCCGTCACTGGTTTCTACAAGTAGGCAATAGAGGATACTTTACGTACCGCGACGAAATAATTGATACAATGTCCCGCAATTAAGCTGATGGATTTTCTTCGTATCCCCAATCGTTCTATGACAGCTAACTGTCGGCACGACCCACGCGGTGCAATTTCTTCACACGTCGGGTTCATGCCGTTGTTAAGCGGCCGCGACCAGCCCACCAATCGTTACGAATCCGACTGGGAAGTCTTGTCGCGTGAAACTGGGCTAGGCTGCCCCTTTGTCCTTCAGCGGGATGAGTCTCCAGCGCCCATAAGCCACGAAACCTGCCAATCCCATAAAGATAATATTCATAAAGATATTCTGGACCTCACCACTGCGAGTGGCGTGCCAGACCACCGCCCCAGCCATGACGAGAACCAGCCCGAGCGCGGCAAACAGTGTCAGGCGGGTCTGAATGCGGAAAAGACCGGGCAGGATGAGTCCCAGCCCGCCTAGAATTTCCGCCGTGCCACTTAAATAATGGATGCCTGGGGGCAGCTCATACATCCAGCCCATGAGGGCGGGTAATCCAGGCGGCACGATGAAATGAAGGATTCCTACGAAAAAGAAATAAAGGCCGAGCAAGCCTTGCAGAATCCACAATAGGCTGTTCATTAGTGTCGATCTCCTTTCAATCATTGGGGGGTTACTAGTCAATTGGAGTATAGCACGCATTTTCAGAGCCACCCAATGGTTGGCGTTACCAGCAGCGCGGCTTTGCAAGACTGCCTGGATTTCTAGTCTTCAGATCGACCTGCCTCCATGATTCGTACCAGAACTATGTTAGTCAAATTAACTGAAATTGAGAAGTGTGCAGCGATCTTGTAGCTGTCGTAGGTGAATAATCGCCCAAAAAGCGGTGCATGTCAGACGCTCGCGTGCAGCTTTTCCACTACTAAGTGCGCGTGGCACTCTGCTCAGACCGGGAACAATACAGCCGACTCCGAGTAGATTGGAGACGATTGATTGTAAGACGAACCCCCTTCGCTATTAAGAGGCATAGCCTAGCCATGTATATGCAGGTTTGGGCAGCGACACAATCGGGCTGCGAGATAGCGAATCTACTATTGTAAAGGCGTCAGTACCAAGATCGGGATGTGTCGTTTGCCCACCCGTTGCTTGTAGAGCGAGTAACCTAGGTACGTGTTCACTGCAGCTTGCCAGAATCGCTCGTATTCTTCACCGCTGGCTTCATGCGCGACATATTCTTCAATTTGACCGTGTATGGAGCATATGGCGTGTGAGTTGGCTTTCAGGTTGAAGTACCAGGCAGGATAATGTCTTTGTCCCCAGTTCGTTGCGATGATTGCGAAGGTCGTCGGGATCCCCTGATCACGGATGCACAACAGCGGAATCGTGCGCGGTTTCCCGCTCTTAGCCCCAATGGTTGTCACAATGACTACCGGCAACCCTGTTAGGATACTGGTCATCGTTAAACGCCCGCCCGTAACCTTGAGAACTAGATGGTCGATGTGATGTAGGGTACGTGATAGTAACCAAGCTCCAGGACGAGATGAGGAAAATTTCTGCATAAGAGAGTAGAAGGGGGCGTAGATTTTAGGGGTCATGTGTGTCCTCCTGGATTTGCATACAACCACCGATGGTTTGGCACCCCACCAAGCGGTGCGGACAAGATTCCTTAGCAAACTCGCTATCCGCACGCAAAGAGCACCTAATATTCCCAAACGAAGCGAGGTCAGTTGCAGGTGCTCTGCGTGGGGCGCCTCGCCTCCGATCCTGGGTTACCTCAGGAATATCCCGCCGGACGAAGTACCAATAAACAAGTACTCTTCTTATTCGACCTGCAAGATGACTGGTTTCAATATACATTTTTTTGATAGGAGTGTCAATTTTGGGAAATACTAGACAAAAATAACCGGACTATTAAGGGAGATGAATTTCATATTATTTCTCGCCCATCCGGCAGTTGCATCTTGTTCGAACAAGCGAGGTCGTAAAAGTGGACATGGGAGAGGAAACACACTTGAAAAGCTTTTCTAGGATATCGGCTTTTTCTGGAGGTCAGCCATCAGTCCTAAAGGAGCGTGTAGGTCTATCTACCTGCATTCAGTGACCCGTCACAAGGCATCTTGCCAAAGCCCGTCTCTCGATTGAGAGGTGGCCTTACCCAAGATCCGTTTTCATGGCCTGCGTCACACAGCAGCTTCGTTATTGCTCAACAACGGTGTCCCTGTGATTGTGATATCCAGAAGGCTGGGTCACGCCAAGGCATCGATCACGTTGGACGTCTATGGTCACCTGATCCCAAGTATGCAAACTGAAGCCGCCGAGCTTCTTGACGAGCTGGTAACCCCGATGCAACTGCACCCAACTGCACCCGAATCTGGTCTCAGAAGATTCGCCCCCCCATGTCTAGCCTCAATTAAGTGAAAACCCCCACGGGTGGGGGTAAAATGGTGGGCGGAAGCGGACCTGTTCCGAACCGCCTTCCCCATGATTTCAGGGTGAAAACCATCAATGGGGGCAACGAGTCACGAAGAAATTACCTAATTGGAATGATAAATCCCGACTTCAAAATCGTCAAGTAACGGTGGTGTTACCTATTATTCTAAATTGGAAACAAGAAAAGGTCTTCGAGTGATTAGATTAGCTTTTGCATCCGCTTGATTTCACGAACAAACCAGCCTACTTAAAAGTGTTTGCTCATAATTACTCTTTGATCAATTGGTAACCACACTCTTCTTCCGCCTCTCGGATTTCAAAAAAACACTTTGTGAACTCGCTATCCGGTACAATACTTTTTGTAATTGGAAAGCCATTAGGATGTCCCACATTCTTCATAACCTTCGTGTTAGTCCAGAATTTGAAATACATCTATATATCTTTGATTGTGGCAGGACGAATTTTCAATCTCCGTGTTTCGAATATTTTGTCTATTGTCATGAGTTATCTCCATAACTTCTAAAATAATCACGTATCTTTGCAACTTGATTTAAAGAAAATCGGATTATCACAAACTGTTTATCACTCATGATAATCCGATTCTTATTCCCTGACGGCTTCTTGGCTGTTAGATCAATTGGATTTAGATTTTCTGCCCAAAATGATAGCCCAGATTGCCATGACCAGGAAACCCGCAATGGATAACAGCCCAAAGATGTCACCAATAACCGGATATAGTGTTGAGGTGTTCAGAACAGGCAGGTCAGCGAAGATCATTGTTTCACCGGAAGCATGTTCGGCGGTGGTCAGGAAGCGGCCATGCGGATCGATGAGAGCAGAAACGCCACCGTCTTCCTGTCGCACGATGGTGACCCCATTTTCGATCGCACGGAACGCAGCCATCTTAGCGTGCATCGTGCCGATTTCAGGCCAGACGTGCGAAGGGGAAAGCAAGATGTCGATATCCCTCTTACCTACTTGCCGAATGACTTCCTGATAATCTGTATCCCAGCAGATGACGCCGGAGAGAGTACCGTAGGGCGTTTCGATGGATTGCAGTACGCCATCACCTAGCAATGTGCCTTCGATCATGTTGCCACCATACTTCACATGCTCGATGACAACATCTCCATTGGGATCGATAATGTAGAGAATGTTTTCATCCGTGCGGTTCTCGTCAACAAAACGCGACAAGGCAGTAATCGCCAGATAAATGCCTTCTTCTCGAGCTATAGCTTGGCCACTTTCGATCAGCGCATCGACATCTTCATAATAGCCTGATCCAGACATCTCAGGCCAGACAACGATTTCCGCGCCCTGTTGTGCGGCTGCAACCGTCTGCTCAATGTATTTCTCATGTATGGCGGTCGTCTTCTCGCGGAAGCCGTCCAGGTTACTGCTTACCATCGGAAACAACTCATTGGGATGGAAGGCTTCGGCAGTGAAGGAGGCAACTTTCACTGTCGCGGTAGGCTCTGGAGTAGCCATTAATCGCACCAATCCGTAGACAAGGACCAGCAACAAGATGGCGGCATAAGTGATTGCACCAGATTTGATCTGCCCCCACTGGAAACCTCGCTCCCAAGCCCAATTGACCAGGCTAGCAAACCATGCGACCAGGAAGGTGATACCCCACATGCCCGTAACTGATGCCAACTGTGCAAAGATCAAAAAGTCATATTGGGTATATGCTTGAGCGCCAAAGCTACCCAGCGGCCCGCCCGTCATTGTAATGAACTCAACGGCTGTTATTGCCAGTGGAAAGATCAAGCTGGCAACCAAAGGCGTTAAACCATTATTGGCAAATCGAGGAGTCAGCCAGCGATCCAACAGGTAAGGTATGGATGCAATGACCACATTCAATAGCATGAATTTCGGGTAAATTGGCATCTGAAAAGCTGTCATCCCAGACCATGAAATGACCACTGGAATGTAAGTGGCGATGATGAATAACAGGATGCCTGGACCAGTCCTTTTGCTGCGCAGGAAGCGTAAACCAAAGATTGGCCCGATCCAGCTTGCCAAGAAAAAGGTCCATCTACCACTGAACAGAGTAGCCAGCGCAGAGACAAGCAGCCAGATGTAGGCTCTTTTATCGTTATATAGGGGTTGTTTGGTTTGATTGGATTTCATTTTATTTCTCCTTTTGGCTACCTAAAATTGAAAGAGCTTGTCTGCCCCAAATGGTGAATAAACGCGCTTTCCAGGATTTATGATCTTTGACAGAATATTGAGTTGCCATATTAGTCCCTTCCCGCTTATACCTGGGGATTATTGGACAGGAGTTGCGAGCGGGGTTTGTCTTTGGGGGTGATGGGCGGTGCCCGCCCATCACCCCAGAAAACACTTCCAACTACTTAACTCAAACTAGACAAATTTTCGGAAACAGGGATCTCATCTGGCATGAGAACATCGGTAACGCCGGTTCCTTTTTTGAACATCGTACGCCGATTTTGAACAACGATGACCACCGCCGCGAGTACGAAAAGGATGTTTTCCCAGGGTTGAGCATCGGGAATGATGGGATTCATCATCTGAAAGTGATACAGGTAAGCGATCAACAGGCTGCCGCGGGCGCTATTGAACATCGGTGTGAGGATGACGGCGAGAGCAATGACACCGCCAAAGAATGGCACGGCGGACCAGGTGCTATATGGAAGCCCACTCAACAGGAAGGCAGGGATGTGCCAAGCTGCCCAAATGATACCCACGACTAAACCGGCCCAAAATGGAGCCATCTTGCGCTGCAGCAAAGGCTGGGCGAGCCCTCGCCAGCCGAACTCTTCGATGGTACCCAGGAAGAAAGCCGCCACCAGCGCTGGAAGTACCTGATACCAGGGGGAAAAGGGAAACGGATCGCTGAGGGTGCCCTTCAGTGCGGCGCCAAGGTATTTGATGGCAGGAATGCCCAGGAGTAAGAACAACCACCACACCCGGGGCATCCGCCATAACGTCAATCGCCGAAAGAAGCTACCCAGCCCTTTCAGTCCGTAATATCGCCAGACCAGGAATACGCCGACAATGCCGGGCGCATACACCGCGAGGATATATAAGGGATTGCTCGAGCTGATTTCGCCAAAGACTGCAACAACCTGGTCGGTGAATAAGATCAGCAGTGCGGCGATCCCCCAGGTTAGCCCAAAAGTAAGGACCAGGAACGGAATGAGAGTTTTTGTTTTCATTATGTTGTCTCCTTATTGGTTATACAGGGATTGTTTGGTTTGATTGGATTTCATTGGATTTTTCCTTTGGAATTGATCAGAAAATATATTATTGGTCAAGCATCATTGATCTTAACCAGAAGAAGCTTCAAGCCCAGATCTCTCAACTTCTTCAAAATTCCATACAGGGTTGCTTGATCCACAACCTGGCCGATGAGCAATGTTTCATCTTCGCCTTCGTGGCTGATTTCAAGACCATCCAGCCACTCTGACCAGTGCAGGTCAATTTTTCCCATGACACGAATTTCAACATTTTGCATTGTTACCTCTTCCATTTTTTCAGGCAAAACTGCCCGTTACTGTTTACGTTTCCATAATACCGGGTAGTTAAAGCCGTGTGACCACCCATCGTGGGTGGTTGGTGGGTGATTTGGATTGAAGGACTAAAGGGAACTAGTCAGGCAGTAGGTTGCGGATGCGCGCCTGGGCAACGGCTTCACGGCGGTTGTTGACGCCAAGCTTTCCATAGATGTTTTTCAGATGACTCTTGACAGTGTTTACAGAAACAAATATTTCCCCGGCAATTTCCTGGTTTGTCTTTCCTTCGGACAACAAGCGCAACACACTCAGCTCGCGCTCGCTCAAAGGCTCAACAAGATCTTCCTGGCCTGAGACAGTTTCCTGTTTTCGACTCTGCTCGAGCACGGGTTCTGCTCCAAAAGCGGTCAGCAGTTTTCGAGCGTAGTCCGATGCGATGTTCCGGCTGGCAGCTAGGTGCAGAAAGGGGATCAGTTCACCCCTCTTGTCCAAAAATATCCGCATAAATCCTTCCGGTTGTGCCATCACCAAAGCATCGCCTAGAAAAGTAACAGCTGCATCCGCGGTCGGGGCAGCCAGAGCTTGCAAAAGACGGATATCGATCTGCCCGTAACGCCACCCTGCTTCAGCAGCTCTTTCATATTGCGTTTCCAGATGGGCCGCGGCATACGGTTTATCACCTTGCGCCAGGGCAATGCGAGCAGGTGCAAGGTGCAGCAGCGGGTAGAAGGAGGAGGCCGCAGCAGGACACATATCTTGGGCAACGAGTTGAGCGTCATCGAGTTTTCCCTGGGCCAGGAAAACTTTCACATAAGCAGCTGCGTTCCGACCCTTGGTAAGCGGGGGAGCAGACTCGCCAGCGATATTGACAGTTTTTTCGAGCGCGGTCAGGGATTCGCTACTTTCTCCAATGGCCTGCTTCAACACTGCCCAATTTCGATACGCGTTTCCTTGAATTTCAACGTTCCCAGTACGCTCAGCCAGCGAGATAGCTTGTTGCAATGTTTGACTGGCTTCATCCAACCGATTCCACTCATACTGGAGCATCCCCAGTTCCATTTGTGCCAGTGCACTTGCCGGATACGATGCACCCCATTCAATAGTATTTCGCAATATGTCAGCAGCAGCATGCAAGTTCCCCTGTGCGGCCTGAATGGTTCCCAGAATTCCGGAAGCCAACAATTCAGCGTGATGATTCTTTGACTTTCTTGATTTGTAACGAGCTTCCTCCAATTTTTTTTGAGCCTCGATTGTTTGACCAGTTTGCCAGTAGGCTAAACCTAGGTTCAAATTTAGTACTCCTCGCACTTCATCCTCGCCATCTAGAATCATTGAAAGAGCCTGCTCGGAAAGCTCGATCGTGCGTTTATGGTCGTGACGAGCGCGCGCAATGTGAATCTGAGCAGTCAGAAGGTTTCCATATAATTCCTGAGTGATATTCGTAGATGTTTCTGCGATTTGCAAAAATGACTCGGCCTCATCTTCTTGACCGCTAAGTGCCAGTGCCCATGCGCAGTTCAAACAAAGCTCGGGGTTGGTTTGGATGTTTTTTTCAGGCAAGAGACTAACCCATCGCATCAGGGTTGCGTTTTCTCCCCTGCGCAGCAATCCATCGCTCTCTTTCAAGATCAGGAGTGATGCTTCATCCCAGGCTGTAGCTGTTAGGAATTGTTCAATGGCCATACCCACATAGCCGTTATTGGCAAGCCAGTCGCCGGCTTTGCAATGAAGTTCAGCTAAATCTGTTTTTTTCAATCGCAGGTGATGGCGAAGTAAGTCGGCAAACAATTGGTGATAACGAAACCATTGTCGCGATTCGTCCAGAGGGATGATAAAAAGATTAGCCCGTTCCAGTTGCTCAAGGATTTCCTGCGAATAGAGAGCAGGGGAAGAATACTCTTCAGTTGAGAGAATGGCATCACATAAAGGAGCAGTCATTCGATCTAAAATGGATGTTTTGAGAAGAAACACCTTTATTTCATCAGGCTGTTGTTGAAAAACTTCCTCGATCAAGTAATCCAGAATATAGCGATTGCTGCCAGCAAATGAACTAACGAAGCGATCCACATCGGACCGCCCCTGCATGGATAAGGCAGCCAGTTGCAAGCCTGAAACCCAACCCTCAGTCCTGGCTCCGAGTGTTTCAATTTGACTAGCATTCAAATTCAACCCCATGATTTCGTTGAGCAACCTCGCTGACTCTTCTGTAGTGAAACGTAAATCTGCCAGGCGAATTTCGGTTATTTCCCCCCTTCCACGCAACAGAGACAATTGTAATGGCGGGTCTTCGCGAGACACAATAACAAGATGTAGCTGAGACGGTTGGTGATCGATCAGAAATGAAAGTGCTTGATGAACAGATTGGCTTTCAATTTGATGATAGTCATCGAGAACAAGGACAAGTCTATCGTATGGCTCCTGCCCAGATATGTCGTTGATAAGTGCACTAAGCAACATCTCCGCTATTGGGCGCCGGGGAGAATCAAGCATGGACTGCACTGACTCACTGATACCAATACTCGTCTTTTGCATAGCTGCAACGATGTATGATAGAAATCGTGCTGGATCGTTATCGCCATCATCGAGAGACAACCAAGCGATCTGCAAATCGGATTCGTGCAGCCAGTTAGAAACCAGCGTGGTTTTTCCGAATCCGGCTGGAGCAGAGAGCAAAGTAAATTTGCTGCCAAGCTCCAATTTTCGATTCAATTGTTCAATCAGGTGAGGGCGTGGGACAAGGTTCGGTCGAATTGGGGGAACAAACAATTTTGTTTGAAGTAAATCGCTTCCCATCGAGAAACCTTATTTTTGTATAATTTGATAGATACTCTGTGAAAATGTCGTCGTACTAAGAGGTTTTATGCTAAATTTGTCTTCGTTATTCTAGCATAAATCCCACTGGAAATTTTCTTTTGCTCTTTCAAGTAGACATAATAAAGGCATTAATGTTGTGGGCGAATTGATGGAACCCACCACCCCAGGGTCTGAGGTTCCAAACCGAAATATATTGAGATCAAAAGAACCAGTTACACTGGCAATTCCCCCAGCTTCAACCTATCACTGAAGCTCAACAATTCAAAGGATTTCCCACTAGTTTCATAGGCAAATAAAAAATCATCACGCAAAACAGGGTTCAGGACTCGAACCACTTTTCTACATACAAATCCTCAGATTCTTACCTGTAAGTGCACAATTTGAGCATTTTACTTTTAAAAACTTCCAAAATATAGCAAGAGACCGCACGACTTTGAATGTTGGCGGTCTCTAAAAATTGAGTAGCGGGGCCAGGACTTGAACTTACCAATCATCGAAATGGCGATTTCGGGTAATTGGACTCGAACCAAAATTTCATCTATTTGACGTTCAAAACTTCAATATCTATCCCCAACTGATCTAATTTACTCCTGTGCTCAAAACGTACAGAGGCCAAAAACCGCTCGACAGGTAAGTCAAGCAGTTCACTTACTTTTAAATACGTGGAGAACGGATTGTTTCCTCCGTTCTCCGTTAGCGGCGTGAAACGCCGCGGCAGTGGGCGGAACAGGACTCGAACCTGCGACCTTCTCTGTGTAAGAGATAAACGTTTGTCATCCTTGGCGTCCACACCCTACATATGGCGTTTTTATGTCCTTAGAGACACCGAATGTGGGGGTCAGAACGTCCAGAGCATCCATTATTTCCATGCTGTGCTTCTGTGGTTGCACACGGTTGCACACGAAAAGACGCACAGCATGAAGCAAGTTAAGGCAGCCTGCAGCCCTGTCCAAAGGGGGAGATCTAAATGATCGAGGAGGATACTGTATCAGCTATACCCCCGTAATAACCCTTTCACCCTCCACCTATCCTACTTTATATCCTTCGATTCCCCACCAATAAATTTCCCTGTCATCAGCTTCTTAGCCTAATATTACTTCACAGCAATCGGTCAATTCCCCACACATTCAAGAGAGTGCATTGACTAAATCGAGTATAAATTCACAGCAAAGGTTGTAGAAATCTTTTCAATTTGAGAAATTCAAGGGGAATTTTAGGGAATCTAGGCCCCCACGTACGTACGAGTTGCCCTTTCGCATTATTGGCTCGTTTTCTCGTTCAGTTTGTATTGCTAATCTATAAAACCTTGAACTTACCTCGATATACAAATGTATTAGCGAATAATTTCCTTCCAGCAAATCTAGAGCATTATGTCAAACACAAGAACTCTAATCGAGGTATAGGGGGAACCTAGCTTCTCGTATACGAGAAATAAGGTCGAAAAGGTTTTCATTTCTCCACTCCCCCTGCTCAATTGTGAAATGACTATACTTAGGGAATAAGATACCTAAAGGTGAACATGGGGGTGTCACCTACTGAATATTCTATCCTTTTAGTGTCGGTGAACCGTAGAGCGCTTTTGGTCATTCGGTTCCACAGGTTGCCTGTGATGTGGCTTCCTGAAGAATTACCCATGCTGTGATCTGCACCGATTAGTAGACGATGACTTTTCAGGACACACCAGCGGGTGTTAGGATGCCAATCTATTCCTTATCGGGCTTCATGACTAAGCCAATAAACTCGACTGTATTGAAGAATTTTATGACCCAGGCAGATTCAATCGACTTCCGGTTCATCAAGGCATTTGTATCGGTATTCAACGATTTCCGGGTCTCTGTGATGGATATCCAT
>CAVQOI010000013.1:0-75178 GCA_963714425.1 uncultured Chloroflexia bacterium | reverse complement strand
TCGAGAGGCAGCACCCATCGAAGACGGGGCTCGGCAGAGGCGCAAGAGCCGCAGGGAGGAGCTGGCGAGGCGAGGCGAAGGATAATTTATGGCGCTTCGGTTGGCAAACTCTCGGAATTGCTCTCGCGCAGATCGACCACGGGCATGGTCCCGCTGCTGCTAATGATCCATTTGCTGTTCTGGCGCAGCTCTTGGGCAATCAGCACCTGAATGTATTGCTCAGCCAGGGCGCCTTTTCCTTCCAGCTCTCCCAGGATTTGGCGCAACGCCTCTCTCTGCGCTTCGGATGTCAGGCTGATCCGCTGGGCGTCTGCCTCAGCGAGCCGAGTAATCTGATAAGCTTCTCCCTCTGCTTTCTTCTGTGCTGCATAGAAATCACTATCTGCCAGGGTACGTTGTTGCTTGGCATCGGCTTCAGCTTTCTCTTCAAGCTGCACGGCGACCATTCGATCTTTGATCGCCTCAACTACCTCTGGCGGGGGAGAAGCGCTCTGGATTTGCACCAGGATGAATTCAACGCCATATTGACCTTCTTTTTCCTGCAAGGCTGCCAGCACCTCCTGGTTGATCTCCGCACGCTTGTGCATGACTTCATCCATCTCCCGGGTGTTGACGACATCTCTCAAGACACCCTGGACAAAACCTGCGACGATTTTATGGGGCGTAGTTACTTCCAGGGCGTAGCGCACAGGGTCGACCACACGATAGGTGTACAGGAGCGAAATGTCCATCGTAACATCATCAGCGGTCATGGCAGCTAGCTGTTCAATCAGGCTAGGGCGTTCGACCACATTCAACCCAATCACTGTATCCACAAAGGGGATTTGAAAATGCCAACCGGGCTGGTCGATGCCGATGAATGCACCCCCCCGCAAGTGCAGACCCCTTTCGTAGGGACGAATCTTGTACACCGCGGCTCTTGTTAGGGCGAAAAGCGCTCCCCCAACAATCAGCACAACCAGGATGAGCGAGGCGTTTTTGTACAGCCGTGTTAGGCAACCTTGAGCGAACCGTTTTTTCTCTGGATGTCCCGACGCATTAACGTCTGCTGGTGTCTGCATAGCTGCCCTCCCTTTATGTTGAATTAGACAATATATGTCGTCACACGACATGTTGCTTAGCGCTATATTAGCAGAACCAGGATAAAAAGTCAAGCAACTCATTCCATACGAAAATCCCCTACAATATCCCCCGTTTTTGAGGGTGATTGACTCGGGTTATGATATTTCATATAATGATTCTGGGTCTAGGGGAGCGCGTTTGAGTGGGAGAACCCACATTTTCGGGATTGAACTGAGAAGGGATGATCCTGTAATTTGAATAATTTATGGGCCCTGTATGAAAAATTCACCATGTACGCATGTGTGCTATTCATGTGGTTGATACAAATCCTTCATTTATAACGAGACAATAATATGACCTCACGAGAAAAGAATTACTCAATGATACGATCATATATAGAATTCATGTTTATTTCGCCAGTCACTACTTGGTGGGGCGCTGTTACTTTTGGGGTAGAGGTCATTGCCTTCTTGTTAATAACTGAAACGGTTGTATTAACCAGAGTTGGAGTTCTGATTCTCCTTTTCCTTGTATCCTTTAGTCTTTTTGTTGGTTTTATGGTTATATATAAGGGCTGGTCGATTTATTCAAAGGCCTACGATAAAATCCGCGTAACTCAAATAGTACGAATTGACAACGAACAATATTTTCTTTTAGCATGTTCACACAGTTTTAAGATTGGGTCAATGTTCGAGGTGTATCGCAAAAAAGAAGATGTAGAAGTTCCTATAGGTTTCATTGAAGTTATCCACCAGAGAGATGATAGTATCATCCAGGCAAAACCAATTTGGATTTTGCCAGTTCACTTGCGTGACATTGAAAACCATGAATTATCTGTTTATAGCTTGGCTGTTTATCCCACGTTTAGTAGTAACACTCTACCGCGATGGATTGACGAACAAGCTGAAAGAAAAGTCAAGGAATTACTAAAGCGAGGCCAGGAGTGACAACAAAAAACCCGAAAGTGTTTCTAAGTTATAGTCATGAGGATCGTGACATCGCGACCCGTATTGCAGAAGGATTGAGAGTAGTTGGAATTGAAGCATGGTTAGATAAGTGGGAAATACTTCCTGGGGATTCACTTATTCAGAAGATTTTTGAAGAGGGCCTAGCGGGCGTCGACGTTTTTGTCATTATTCTATCCGACAACAGCGTACAATCTCGCTGGGTAAAGCAAGAACTTGATGTGGCTCTTATAAAACGCATAGAAGGGATCAGCCGTGTAATACCCCTCAAGTTAGGCGATGTTGCAATTCCCGATCCTCTCCGCACATTGCGTTGGATTGACATGACCGGGGATTTTGATGGGAAATTGAGAGAACTACAAATGGCAATATATCAGATAAGAGAAAGACCCCCTCTTGGGCATCCCCCAGACTTTATAAGAAACCATCTGGCGTCCGTCGGAGGATTATCTCGAATCGCTACGGCAATGGGATTGGCTTTGATGCGTACAGGTATACAAGATACCGGAAATGAAGAGGGTTTTCGGGCCTCTGAGCTTGCCGAAAGAATAGGTTTAACTCCCGAAGAAACTAATGACGCAATTGATGAGCTAGAAAGCCTCGGCCTAATAAAAACATTTAACTATTTTGGAACTGGCCCATTTTCACATGGCGATGTCGAGCCAACTTATGCACTTTTCTTACATTTCAAAAACGAAGGACTTGAATACGACCCTGAAGAAGATGTAAAAAAAATTGCTTCAGCATTAGCTGCTCAGAAACAAATAGACGGTCACAAATTGAAAGAGTTAATAGAATTATCAGCTCTTCGTATAAATCGCGCTGTTGCGTATATTGAAGACTATGGAATTGCACGAGTTGAGCATGCTATGGGTACCGGACCTTTTGACTTTGATGTTATTTTAGCTACTGGTACTACAAGGCGTTTTGTTGAAGAAAATTGCAGGTAGGTCAAATAGTCTTGAATAGCACAACCTGACGCTCCACTTTGTTTTGCTTCACACCTTCGCCGGGGATGACATTCTCTATTTGTTGTCATTACCATATACCGGTGGCATTGTCCTCATTGTAGAAATGACCATATGATTGAAAATCTTGAACAATTCCTCAAAAAACGGAATAAAAGGATCACAAGACTTGAGCCATCACCGATTATATTGCGTTGGATGAAATCACCTCATATGACGAAGCCCCTGGCTATTTTTGACAAACATGTTGAATATCTACTAAATCATGGTAGCACGAAAAAATTAGAGGAATGGTTCTTGACGGGAGACCAAAATTTTAATGCCATCACTGCAGAAAGATACATAATAGGATACCTGCGTATGAAGAATGCTAACCTCGTTGACAACTTGAGCAGGAGCGGGATAGATGCTCACCTTGACAATGGCAATTCTCCTGTTGGGATTGAGATAACGACGCTAAACAGTTTCGTCGCAAGTTGGATATTTGTGGAACGATTGACAAATTTACTCGACAAGCATGGCTATCTGGAGGATAAGGAAATCGACGTCACATATTCGCATGGCAGGTTGTATGCAGCTATGCAGGGTAAAACAATATATGACTATATTGCATCGGCTGGAAAAGCCATCCTAACTGGCGATGAGCATACAATTTCTCAACTTGAATTATCGGTAGAAATGAACGAAGAGTTGCGCGGTTTGATTTCATTTCACATCAATGATCCCGACAAAGTTCCTTGGTTTGAATACATTACGGATGGTCTAGCATCGAGACTTCGAGAGAAGAGTAAAGCAAGGCAATTGAAGAAATATTCGCGCAACTTAGTATTTGTAGGCCTGAATCATCTTTCGCCAAGCAATTGGGCTTTCCCAGATGTCTTTGAGGATCTAGGAACCAACGTTGGGCGTTTTAGTTTTGAAACAAACGCGATAAAAGATTATTGGGCTCTCCATCTGCCAAATCTTCCTAACATCGTTGGCATTTGTTATTTCTTCTACTCCCTTGACAGGGAAGATCCATTCTACACGCTAAAGATCTTTTGGCGTAATGACTATGACTGTATAGCAATCAACTTATAGCCGTAATTTATAGAATTCAATTGTGGGAAGAAGCCAGTTGCGATTCAACGATCCCTAATCCATGAGTATACCTGATCAGGTCTCCTTGCTTCTCAATTACAGGATTGGATGTCAAGCAGTAATTGTTAATTAGAGCGAGTCGATCAAACTCTATATCGGCAGGTGATGTATTGCCGTTAGGAGCAGGTGTCACTGCCCGAGGAGAACATCACCCCACTGCAGGAAGGACATCTAATGAAAGCCTGGAAAGACTTCGCCACTCAATCGCCGGAGCTGGCTGGCACCGGAAAAGCGCTTCTCTTCCGAGAGCGCACCGGGCTGGCGTTCCTGGCGACCCTGCGACGGGATGGCGCTCCGCGGTTACACCCGGTCAGCCTAGTGATATACGATGGGCGTCTGTTCGTGCTCATACCGCCTGCATCTCCAAAGTGCGCCGATCTGATCCTGGACGGGCGCTATGCCTTGCAGGCATTTCCTACGCAGGATGGGGTGAACGAGGAGTTCTACCTCTCCGGGCGGGCTGAATGCATCCATGATGACGAGTTTCGCCAGGCGATGATCGAGGAAACGAGCATCCTTGCAGGCGAGGATGAAGTCTTGTTTGAGCTGCTGCTGGAGCGCGCCATGCACACAAGGCTGGTGAATTGTGGGACTCCCAAAGAGCGACCCCTTCATAAGAAATGGCGGGCAGTATGAAGCTCTTTTTTCATCAGTCTCAAATCTAGTCTGCAGATTATGATAACCTCCGTAGGTCTCCGAATTCTTCTGATCATTACGCTGGTTGGTCTCACCATTTTGCCCACTGATCAAGTTAATGGGCAACCAGCATGGCTACAACCTGATGATGATCCACCTGTTTTACTAGGTGGAGAATGGGCGGACGATTTCTTATAGGGTTCATCATTGCTGTCTGAGACGATCCAAACAGAAGTCTATTGGGATCGTTTAATCCTCAAATCTACGGAGTATTTATATTGGACTCACACCTGGACTGCCCATTTTGCCGACGGTGAATTCTTTCAAACCGAGGCGATCTCAGACACAGTTCGCCTGGCTCCCAATGCCCCCGGTCAGTATTTCACCACCGGCACGTACACGTCCACGGTATTCGATGCAGGGAGACAGATCGACTGGCTATCAGCAAATTGGAATTATTCCAACACGATTTCATCCATAGCTTTAGAGTATCGAACAGGCAACACGCTCAACCCTGATCCCGATTGGAGTACATGGGCTTCAGTCACCCAATCACCAGCGGATCATGTTTGCAATTACGTAATCAACACGAATTGGTCAGAATGTATGTCGAATATGGGCGGTATCCAGAGCAGCCAATTTATTCAATATCGCGCTTCATTCGTCAGCACTGACCCAAGCTCAAGTATCGCTCTATATGATATCGAACTAATGTATGGAATTCATCCTGCTACCGGGACAGCCGTCTCCCTACCATTGGCTCAAATCGATCTCAAGGCTTGGGAAAATGTGATTTATTCCTCTACTGTCCCGATCAGCACGTCTTTGGTCATTGATGTTCTGGCTCTGGATGGTGGCATCTTAATAGCCAATGCCATTAATGGGGATAGCCTGGAGAGCATTGATCCGAATCTGTATCCCGGGATAAAACTGCGTGCAACATTTACTACAAACGACCCCTCTCTCACGCCAGTGCTTGACCTATGGGGTGTGAGGTGGTCTGTAAGTCCAAAGGTCTTTTTGCCAGTTGTTCTTCGATGAGTTTTCGATGATTTGAGATCCCCTAACTTTTTTCTAGTTCTCTCACCAGCATCGATAAAGTCTCTGGAATCAATATTTTGCGTATCCGTTGAAACTGCTGTAGGGGCAATAAGGTGTTTAAATCTTCGTTGATAATCGTCTGCGTGACATGCTCTTTGATAAAATCGACCAATCGGCCAAGGTATTCTTTAGCCTCGAGGCCAGTTCTCTCTTGAATGACCGGCGCGTGATAGGCATAGCCGTGAACAAAAAAGTAATGAATGTCGTAGATATCTCTCCCGGCAATAGTCTGGTGCAATCGATATCGATCTATCACTGCCACTAATTTATTCGCAAACATGGTCTCCAGCGTCTGGCAGTTCATCAGGCGATCAATTTCGGCAAGATACTGCACTCGATACTGGTTTGCCTTGACGATAAAACTACTGACGCCCAGTTTCAAGGTGTTACGCTTGCCGGGGTCGTTGGGATAGCGGAGCTGAAAGAAGAGAGCCTTATCCAACTCGCCAGTCAGAACCAGACCAAGATGCTCAAACACCTGGTGAAATTCACCCCTTAACGCAGCATCGTCGACGTTTTTTAAAACGTCAAAATCTAAATCGACTGAAAAGCGATCCAGATATCCCAACATTGCAGCGCACGAGCCGCCTTTAAAGGCAAGGTTGTGCGCTAATGCGGGTTGATCGATGATCTCGATGAGCAGCCGATTTATATATGATTTATGGAGGATGTCCTCTGGTCTCAGATCCACGATCAATATCCCACTTCTTTCTGAATGATTTCAACCTTATCATAGTTGATGCTTGAGGGGAGATCGAAATGATAATGGGGGTTATAGTAGAGCATATCCGCCACAGCTCTCTCCGGGGTGGCGACAAAATGGCCTTTTTGATTTTTCACGCCGGAAGGGTTGTACAAATAATCATCCTTGAGTTTCCGAAATAGAAACGAGAGGGGTCCTATGGTCACCCTTTTGGACTGGTCGCTGACAAAGGTATAGGAATAAATTGCCTGGGTAATGATCCCGGCTTGAGCCAACACCAATTCTGTACTCAGGTAGGTGTATCGATGGATGATCGCCTTACCCAATTCCTGGGGGTTCAATTGAGAGACAGGAACGGTTGAATACAATCCTTTATAAATAGGTACCAACACACCTTTTTTCACGTAGCGTTTGATGGTCGTATACAGGGTGTTTTTATTGGAAATATCCCACAGAATAGCTAAATCATTGCTGTGGTATATTTTCCGGTCGATCTTGATTAGTTCGTTTATCCTGTACATTAATGTACAGGATAATATAACGTACCGGGTAAGTCAAGGGTCAAATTCCTTCCTCCTGCAATAAAGGGTTACCGGGCTTCACAGTTCAGGGGAAAACAGGGGCTTTTGAGGTTAAAATCTTTATAAGGATGGGAATACAATTCTTTATTATTCTCCTCGCCTCGCTTTGCCTGGCCTACCTCTCGCGGGCTTCCTTGCGCGCGCCACGCTCGCACGGCTTCTACCGCTTCTTCGCCTGGGAGGCCATCCTGGCGCTGATAGTGCTCAACGCCCCGGTCTGGTTCGTCGACCCCTTCGCCCCTCACCAGCTCGTCGCGTGGTCATTGTTGGTGGTTTCACTGGTGGCCGTGATCCTGGGCGCGCGGGCGCTGCGGGCGCACGGGCGGCCTGACCCTGCCCGCCAGGACGAAGCGCCCCTGTTGGGGATGGAGAAAACGACGGTGCTGGTAACCTCAGGCATTTACCGATACATCCGCCACCCGTTGTATAGCTCCCTCCTGTTCCTGGGCTGGGGGGCGTTCTTCAAGGACACTTCCTGGTTGGGTGGGCTGCTGGCTGCCGCAGCGACGGTTTTATTGCTGAGGACGGCAAAGGTGGAGGAGGCTGAGAACCTGCGCTACTTTGGCGCAGCCTATCAAGATTACATCAAGTCAACCAGAATGTTCATCCCCTTTGTGCTCTAATGCGAATACTGGACAATTGGGCCTGGCCCAACCTTTGGTCAGGTCAGAATGACCGGGGTATAATATCCATAATATGGAACGCAGAAGCCTCTCCGCCTTCTTCACAAACATGAACCAGCCAATGCCTTTCCCGGAGAAAATGGCAAAGCTCGTCTACAATTTGTGGCAGCGTGTGGTACGGCGCCGGGCGTGTTGCGGTCATCCGGGTGAGCCTGGATGTTGACAGGTTGAAGACTCATCCCGTGCGGATGATCATCACCACCATCACCACGACCACCCACATTCCCATTAAATTCTCGGGATTCCTTGGTTAATTCCAAATCTAACGCAAAATACGCGGCTTGTTCGAGTGCCACGAAAGGTGAGAAGCGTATTCGTGTTATCCCCCGTCCCGTGTCATGGGTGATTGGCGAACACGTCCATAAACTCCGAAAAGGCGATCTACCGCGACCACGCCTTGCTGTACGAGCGGCTGATCCAGCAAGAGGATATCCGCGGCAATACCGAGCGAGCTGTGTAGGCGATCACCCCTTTGCGCGGGAAGGTTGTCGTCGAGCTGGGGGCGGGTACTGGAAGGCTCAAGAGCAGGTCGGATCTTTCTTCGGTAAGTCGCTAACACAAAAAGCGGTCGCCATCCAATGGACGACTCTCCCTGAGTGCACTGGGGGGTGGTGGAAAAGGATTGCTGAGGATAAAATTGGAAGCAATACACCTCACATTATCTGATAACTGGAAAAAAACCTACCCTGAGGCCAGCGCAGGGCTGCTGGCGGTAAGCGGGACGGCTAACCCGGAGACGAGCGATGGGCTCGACCAGCGCAAAGCTGAGCTGGAGCAGGCACTTCGCAGTCGCTTCGCCAGCTACGACCGCGTGAAGCTTCGTTCCATGCCGGTACTGCAGGCTTACCACGACTATTACAAACGTTTTGAGAAGACCTACCATGTGCAGCTACAGCTCGAGTCGCTGGTCTTCAAGGGCAAGTCTATCCCACGCGTGGCAGCGCTGGTGGAGTGCATGTTCATGGCTGAGCTAAAGAACTTGCTTTTGACGGCGGCACACGATGGAGATAGCCTGGTTCACCCGCTGCGATTGGATGTGGCAACTGGGGGAGAACGGTACACGCAGCTCAACGGGCATGAACAGTCCTTAAAGCCCGGGGATATGTACATCGCCGATAACCAGGGGGTAATCTCGAGCATCATCTACGGGCCAGACCAGCGAACTCGTCTGCACCCAAAGACACAGCGGGCGGTATTTACCGTGTATGCGCCCCAGGGGATCGAAAAAACATTGGTGCAAGAGCACCTGCAAGATATTGCCGCTTTCGTGAGGCTGGTCTCGCCCAACATGAGCGTTGATCAGTTGGACGTTTATCACATGGGGACTTAAGTTCTCCCGATCGCGCTCTCCTCAGTCCCGGGTTTTATCCCACGCAAGGCGAGGATAAAGAGCACCCCCATCAGCAGCCCTCCCATCATAAAGGGAGCCGTAGAGCCCAGCGCCTGGAAGATCGCCCCGCCCAGCAGCGGAGCTACAGCATTGGCGCCGCTTAAGAACGCTGCCGATAAACCCAGCATACCGCCCATCTCGCTGCGATCGCTGCGTTTGGTGATCAGGCTGTTGATGCTGGGATGCAGGATGCCTCCCCCGATGGCTGCTGGAATCATGGCAATCAGGATCCAACCTATCCCCAGCCAGCCGTTATTCGTATCTGGCGGCAGCTCGATCTTAAGATCCTGCGTGGACGGGTTCTCGAGGGTGCGGAGATCACCGCTTGAACCTAGTTCATTCTCCAGCTCGGTGCGCGAATACCCGGGCAAGGGCTGGCGAGGTGTAAGCGAAGTGAGCGTCAAACCTACTGCCAGGGCTGCCAAACCCAGGTAAATCAGGCGGCGGTCTCCCAGCTTACGGCTCCATGGGCCGATGAAACCTCCCTGCACTGCCACCACCAATACCCCCACAAATACGAAGATAATGGCATTGCCAGATGCGTTCAACCCCAAACGATTAAGGGTAAAGAGTGCCAAAAGCTGCTCAAAACCCCCGAAGGCTATCTGATGGGTGAACATGAGGCCGAACAAGAGTCCCACTTCCGGGTGGCGCAAAGCGCGCACCATCTCGCCTAGCGAGAATCCCGGTTTTTTGACGCCCGTACCGCGCTGCTCCACTGGCAAGGTCTCCTCGAGCCAAAACCATGTGAGCAGGATCGACATGGCAGAGAACACCGCCGCCACAAAGGCTGGGACGCGGTAATTATCGCCGCTCAGGGCCAGCGAGACGAAAGCGATAACCGGGCCGATGACGAAGCCCAGACCAAAGGCCGCTCCCAGCAGTCCCAGACCCTGCGTGCGGTTCTTTTCGCTAGTGCTATCGGAAATCACAGCCTGGGCAGTCGAGATATTCCCGCCAGAGAGACCATCGATCACACGCGCAAGGAAGACCAGCCATAAAGCATTGGAAAATCCCAGGACGATAAAGCCGACAAAAGTGCCGACCTGGCTGACCAGGAGTACGGGCTTGCGACCGAAGCGATCAGAAAGACGCCCAAGGATTGGAGCGCCGATAAACTGCATCACAGGGTATGCCGCGCCGAGGAATCCGATGGTGAGGGCGCTGGCACCAAAAGACGCAGCGTAGAGGGACAGGAGAGGGATGATGATGGTCAATCCCAGCAGGTCTACCAGGATGATCACAAAAACCGGGAGCAGTTTCTTAAAATCTAGCTTATCTTCCGCCGCAGCCGCGACGGGCGCCTTACGTTCTTCCATAAAGATATCCTATAAGAGAAAGATCGGCTGCGCCCAACCAGGACCCAGCCGCCACAATTTTACCATTATCCTTCCCTCACGACCCTTCTCGATCCAAGAAAAAAGGTCATGCGGGCGCTGTACGCCCGCACGACCTTTTTTTCGTTTTTTACCTCGCCTAAGAAGGATTTACAAGGGCGGCATCAGTGCTGGTTTCTTTTTACACCCTCAAGCACTTGGCGGGCACGCTCCATACCGGCTTTGAGAGAGCGCTGCACAGCAGCCTGGGAGAAGTCCAAGGTATCTCCCAGCGACGTTTCAGGCTCGATGATCTTACAGTCGTAATACTTCAGCGGTCTTCCAGTAGCCGGATGGTACAGGGTAATGCCATGCGCAGCAGCCTGTTGGACGAGGTGGTTGATACGCACAAATTCGCTCATGTCGCTACGGAAGAGCTCATTTAGCATAAGATCCAATGTGCGAAGACCAATCTTGCCAATACTGGTGGGTGGCGCTGGCAGCGCGTCCGATGCCTCTGGGCTGCAATTGATGACGACCACTTCATCCGGCTCAGCAGCCAAGACATCCCCGATTGGGCTAATGTTGCGCACCCCTCCGTCTACCATGCTACGGTAGCTGGGCGATATGTCCACTGGCTCCCAGATGATGGGCATCACAGTAGATGCCAGGATGGCCTTCTCCAGGTCTGGCGAGCTGGCTTGAAATTCGACGTAATCGCCGGAGACGAGTGAGACCGCACCAATGCGCACGTCTGACTGGATCTTATCTGGCTCGAACTCCTGACGCAGCATGCGTTGTAAGGGCTCGTTACCGAAGAACGATTTTGCTCCGAAGAGTAGCTTGATCGCCGATAAAAGATTGAAACCACCAGTGTAAACCTGGTCATTGGAAATCGTATTCCAAATCTCGAACAGGCGCTCATATTTTCGCATGGCTAGCATTACCGCGTTTAGAGACCCAACCGAGACGCCAGCAATAATGTCCCATTGATAGCCCTTCACCTCGCGGGCGTATTTTTCTGCACCGCACTGGAAAGCACCCTTGGCACCTCCGCCACTGAGCACGAGAGCAATCTTCTTCGCCATCGTTGCCTCCTCTCCTGACAACCACTTTGCCGCCACAAAATACTTGCGAGATTAATTGTACAATTTAACTCGTTATAGCAAGAATCATACCATCGTTGTGTGCTCGAACCCTGATCAATGCACCTCCTACCAACTGCTCATCAGGTCATGACGCTATAATGAGGAGCGTGCGCTACACGTGGATGGTCATATAATGCGAATGTCATCAAGAATACAAGCGACTGATTCCCTTCACGATCGGCATTTCTCATATAATTGCCTGCATATTAGGTTGAATACGGTAGTACCTGGTGCGAAGCACTGGAGAGAAGATAATCTCCACCAATGCGCCAGCTTTGTGATATAAGTCACATACAAGTTCTTGCTGGGCTGTTATGATTATTCGCAGGTAAGGTAGGTACATCGATAAACTGCACGCTGTCGCAATTGCAAAGGTGAATCCATGAAACTCCCCATCATCACCGGGCTGGTTGCCCTGGTCATCGTAGCCAGCGTCGGTTTGTACGCTACAGATTTCACAGCCTACCTTGGTGATAATCCCACCACCTGCAACAACTGCCACGTGATGGACGCAGTCTACGAAAACTGGTACCATGGCGGGCACAAGCAATGGGCAAAGTGCAATGATTGCCATACGCCCCACGACCTGATCCCGAAATACCTGGTGAAAGCCGAGAATGGGTACCACCACGTTACAGCTTTCACTTTTGGCAATATCCCTGACGCCATCCGACCTCGCCATGCCTCGCGCGATGTGGTCCAGGAAAACTGCATTCGCTGCCACAAAGAGACAGTAGCTGCCATGCTGGAGAGCTCAATGGAGATTGACCGTTATTGCTTCGAATGTCACCGCAGCGTGGCGCATGGCGAACGTGGTATATCGCTATTACCTTACCAACACATCGAGGAGAACAGACCCTGATGAAACGCACAAGCACCACACTCATCTTATCTGGCATCATCATCGTTCTGGCAGCAGCGCTGGTAGGTACTCTGCTCTACCTGAAGAACCAGCCGCCCCAGGCGCGTGGCATTCCCCAGCTGGTTGAGATTGCCCAATACGAAGCTGATTCATCCAAATGGGGTATCAACTTCCCTAACCAGCTTTCAACGCTCAATCTGACTGAAACCAACAAGGCACGCACCACCTATGGCGGCTCGGAACCATTCTCCAAGCTGGAAGAAGACCCACGCCTGGTGACGCTTTTCGCCGGCTATGGTTTCAGTAAAGATTACAACGAAGAGCGTGGTCACCTGAACAGCCTGACCGATGTGCGCGGAACGCTGCGGGTGAACGATACCACGCCTGGCACGTGCTATTCCTGCAAGAGCGCCGACAACCCCCGCCTGTGGGCAGAGATGGGTATGGCTGAGTTCGACAAGACGCTCTTCAAAGATTTGGGTGAACACATCAGCACCCCGATCGGATGCGCCAATTGCCACGATCCCAGTACAATGAACCTTGTCGTAACCAACCCCGCCCTGGAAGAGGCGCTCGAGGCGCAAGGAAAAGACTGGCGTACATTCACACGCCAGGAGATGCGCACGGTGGTGTGCGCCAACTGCCATGTGGAATATTACTTTGCCGGTGAAGGCAAGTATCTGGTGTTCCCATGGGTAGACGGAACAATGATCGAGAACATCGCCACGTATTACGCCGAGCTGGAGTTCAAGGATTGGGAGCACCCGCAATCGGGAGCGGCGATGATTAAGATGCAACACCCTGAGTACGAATTTTTCACTGCCGATAGCACGCACTATAAAGCCGGAGTGGCGTGCGCGGACTGCCATATGCCTTACACGCGCGATGGTGCAGCGAAATTCTCCACTCATAACGTTCAAAGCCCGCTATTGAATGCCGAGACGGCTTGCGGCGCCTGCCATACCGACGTGGCTTATGTCACCGGGCGAGTAGCCACAATCCAGGAGCAGGTGCGACAGACCATGGATGCTACGGAAGACGCTCTCGTGGCTGCCATCCATTCGATCGAGTCGGCAGCTGCGGTGTCAGGCGTAAACACGAACCTGTTGGCGGAAGCGCGCAACCTGCACCGTGAGGCGCAATTACGCTGGGACTTTATTGCCGCAGAGAACAGCATGGGCTTCCACAACCCTGAGGAAGCGCTGCGGATTCTGGCCAATGCCACAGACCTGGCTAGGCAGGCGCAGCTCAAGGCGGTACAGGCTGCCGGCTCGCCGGATGTAATCCAAACAAGCAACTAGAGAATCCCTACTCTGACACCCCGCTCCCTCGCAATCTCAAGAGTGGGATAACAAGAAAACAGGCGCTCGGGTGATGGTAACACCCGAGCGCCTGTTTTATGATTATTGTCCGCTGGATACAATCAGACTTCCGTATTCTGGCCCGTGTTAATCATCAGCAGGTGAGGCTGCCCAGTCCAGCAAGGTACGCTCGTCGACAACCTCGATCTGGCGACGGTAGACACGGATGGCACCACTGCGCTCCAAGGCTCTCAAAGAACGCGCTACTACCTCCCTAACAGTGCCCAGGCGTGCCGCCAGCTGGTCTTGTGTGATGCGCTGAGGGGCGTCGCCGACGAGCTGTTCTGCAGGCAGCTGGCTAATCAGCCGGGCAAGGCGATTTGTGACCTGGTAGAAGGAGAGCTCTTCAACCATGCCAACCAGCATGCGCAGGTTCTGGGCCAGGTTGGCGATAACACCCGCACTCATCTCCGGATGTCTGTTCATTGCAGCTCGGATGACGTCCGCTTCAACCACCCAAATCTCGCTCTCTTCTAGAGCGGCAACATTCACGGCGTTAGCACCATGATCGAAGACTGGAACCTCGTTAAATGATGCCCCTTCTTCGAGCACCCTGATAATCAACTCCCGTCCCTGCTGGGAGGTCTTAAATAATTTGACGCTGCCGCGCAAGACGATGTGCAAACCGGCACACGGATCGGATTCCCAGAACAGGACTTCTCCGCGCTCGAACATCCTCAGGGACGTTCCCTGGCTCAGGAATTCAAGCGCTTTCTCGTTCAGGTTCGCAAAATAGGTGCTCTGGCGCAAAGCCTGCACTTTGTCTTGCATTTTTATTGGGATACTCTGCACACGTTTATTATAATCCGGGCGATGTATGCTTGCCATCAAGGTATTAATTTGTTATAGTAATACCGAATTATTTGTCCTCATTGATCACCTCGGGGTGTGGGTTCAGGCTTTGCCGCTCACACCCCTAACACTCAGTCTGAAATGAAAGGCTCTTGAGTATGGCGGAAAAGATTGCCGAGTCTGTAAAAAAAGCTGCGGTAACCACTGAACCCCTAATTGACCTAAACGACCCGAAACTTTATATTAATCGCGAGCTGAGCTTGCTGGAATTCCAGCGTCGCGTTTTAGAAGAAGCCATGGACACCCGCAACCCGCTGCTGGAGCGCGTGAAGTTCCTGGCTATCTTGGGTTCAAATCTGGACGAATTCTTTATGGTGCGCGTGGCAGGACTAAAAAAGCAGCTCGACGCCGGTATCATTGACCTGCCTCCAGATGGGATGACCCCGGCTGAGCAGTTGGCTGCAATTCGCAAGCTTGCCCAACAACTTATGGTGCAGTCACGCGAATGCCTGGTAAAGGATGTGCTTCCGGCGTTGAACAAGGCCGGGATACACATCCGAAATTACCAGGAATTAGATCAGCGCCAGAAAGAAACCGTAAAAGCCTATTTCGATGAAGTGGTCTTTCCCGTGCTCACTCCGCTGGCTTTCGACCCTGGGCGCCCATTCCCACATATCTCGAACTTGAGCCTAAATCTTGCGGTATTGATCCGCGACCAGGACAAACACCAGCTCTTCGCGCGAATCAAGGTTCCCAGCACGCTTCCACGGCTGGTTCCCATCAAACGCTCCTCTGGCAGCGTGCGCAAAGATGGCACAGTGCCCTTCCATCACTACTTTGTGTGGCTCGAGCAGGTTATCTCCGCCAACCTGGATGTGCTCTTCCCTGGCATGGAGGTGATCGAAGCGCACCCATTCCGCGTTACACGCAATGCAGATACGGAAATTCAGGAGCTGGAAGCCGGCGACTTGCTGGAATCGATGGAGCAGAGCGTGCGCCAGCGCCGTTTTGGGTCTGTGGTGCGGGTGACAGTGAACGAAAATTTACCTCTCTACGTAAGAGATATCCTGGTCGAGAATATGGAACTGGAACGCAACGATATCTATACGCTCACCGGGCCTCTCGGTCTGAGCGGCATGATGCAGGTGTACCAAATCGACCGGCACGACCTCAAGGATACGACCTTTCTCCCCGCAACCCCCATGCCATTAAAATCCGAGCAATACGATGGCAACTTATTTTCCGCTATCCGAAAAGAAGATATCTTGCTGCACCACCCCTATGAGTTCTTCAGCCCGGTGCTTGAATTTCTGAGGACAGCTGCGCGAGACCCTGACGTGCTTGCTATCAAACAGACGCTCTACCGCGTGGGAAATGACTCACCCGTGGTCCGGACCTTGCTGGAGGCGGTCGAGCGGGGCAAACAGGTAGCAGCACTGATTGAACTCAAAGCACGCTTCGATGAAGAATCGAACATCGGCTGGGCAAGGAAGCTGGAAGCCGCCGGGGTGCACGTCATCTATGGTCTGTTGGGATTGAAAACCCACTCGAAAGTTGCGTTGGTAGTGCGCAAGGAGGGCGATGGCATCCGCCGTTATATACATCTTGGGACTGGGAACTACAATGAGATAACGGCCCAGGTGTACGAAGACTTGGGCATGTTTACCTGCGACGACGAGATCGGCGCGGATGCAACCGATATGTTCAACTACCTTACGGGGTATTCAAACAAGAAAGAATATCGCAAGCTTCTGGTAGCGCCGATCAATCTACGCGAACGTATGACGGCTTTAATCCAAAGAGAGGTCGAGCACCAACGCAAGGGCGAAAAGGGCCACATGATCCTCAAGATGAATTCACTGGTTGATAAGCCCATAATCCAGGAGCTTTATCTGGCTTCGCAAGCCGGTGTAAAGGTGGATTTACTCGTGCGCGGCATTTGCTGCCTGCGTCCCGGTCTGGATGGCGTAAGCGAGAACATCCACGTAACCAGTATTGTAGGGCGCTTCCTGGAACACAGCCGTATCTTTTACTTCCGCAATGGGGGGAACGAGGAGGTATATCTGGGTAGCGCCGATTTAATGCCGCGCAATATCAACCGGCGTGTGGAAGTGCTCTTCCCTGTGCGCGAAAAAGCCATGATCCGCTACTTACGTGAAGACGTGCTGACTACCTGCCTGCGAGACAATACCCGCGCCAGGCGCATGCACGCAGATGGTAGCTACGAGCGGCTGAAGCCGAGAGGAAAAGAGAAGCCCATAGACAGCCAGGCGTGGTTACTCAATAACCATGCACAAAAGGGTTAGCATATGACAGGCACTTTACTCCAAGAAGAAGAGCGGCTGCAAATTGAAAAGCTAATCCACGCAACCCAGGATGATGGGCTGCTACGGCGTGGCAAGCTGCTCTTGCTGTATGATGAGGGACACCCAACCATGGTGTCAGCCAAAGGGGCAGGGCTATCCCGCGGCCGCGCCCGCTATTGGAAGCGCGAATTCATCTCCAGGCGCATGCAGGTGTTCTCACTGGACGCGAAAGAGCAGGTCATAGAAGACACCCTGATTTTAGCCGACGGTGTTGAGAAAACTCCAACCAAGAAGGCTGTACCTCAAGCAGAACGTCCAAAAAAAGCGGCAGCGAAAACAAAAAAGCGTCGGACAACTCAAGATCAGGATACCTCAACCTTAGAAGCGACGGTCACAGGCATAGAGCCCAGGGAAGACGCAGCCCAAGCCGTCCAGGAGACGATCGACCAGGCAGCCTTTGCACGCATTGTCAACGACATGAGTGGACCGGGCGTGCTGCCCGACGACCCTCTGGCAGAAGCAGGGCGAAAAGTGTGGCGTTATCACTTCGGACAGATGCTACTGCATGAAGCAGGCACGCTCCTGGGAGACGATATTGAAGAGCTGCACGATATGCGTGTGGCTACCCGGCGAATGCGCGCCGCCTTCGACGTCTTCGGCGAAGCTTTCATCCCAAAAGCGCTCAAGACCCACCTTAAAGGGCTGCGCACCACAGGCAGAACACTGGGAAAAGTACGCGACCTGGACGTCTTCATCGAAAAGGCTCGCAGCTACCAGAGTAGCTTGCCGGAAGCTGAACAACATGATCTGGACCCACTGCTAGAAGCCTGGGGTCAGGACCGCCAGGCTGCACGCGAGAAGATGACCGCCTACCTGCAAAGTGATAGATACCAGACCTTCAAGGAGAAATATTTTATCTTTCTTTCCCAGCCTGGTTCTGGGGTGCTGCCGCGCTCGCCAGACCTCCACACAGCATACCTGGTGCGTGAGGCAGCCCCAGTGTTGATCTACAATCGTCTTGCAGCTGTGCGCACCTACGAAAACCTGATGGAGCAAGCCAGCCTGGAGCAATTCCACGCCCTACGTATCGAATTCAAGAAGCTGCGCTATACCCTGGAATACTTCCGTGAGGTTCTCGGAGAGGAATCCAAAGACGTTATCAATGAGATCAAGAGCCTGCAAGATCACCTTGGCGACCTGAACGACGCGGATGTCGCTGCAATCATCTTGCGCGAGTTTCTGGCACGCTGGGATGCTCTCCAAGCTGATTTGCCGGTCGCCCAGCGGCACGGACCTGAACCGTTGCTTGTGTACCTGACCTACCAGTACCGCGAACGCCAGCGCCTGATGCTCTCGTTCAAGGATGCCTGGCATAAATTTAGCCGCCCACAGCTCCGCCAAAAATTGGCCAAGGCTGTGGCAGTATTGTAGAAGCCCGCATTAGTAGTTCGCGATTCGTCGCCGGGCGATGATAGGAGATCTGCCATGATACTGTATTTCCTTCGTCATGGATTAGCAGGTTCGGGGGCGGAATGGCAAGGCGATGACAGCATGCGCCCTCTCACCAAACAGGGGATCAAGAATATGGTGAGGGCCGCGGACTTGTTCGCTGAGCTAAAACTTGCCCCAGACTTTATCGTCACCAGCCCGCTTGCACGCGCATTTCAAACCGCTGACATTGTCTCTCATCGCCTCAAGCTGGGCGAGCAGCTCGAGCAGGATGATCGCCTGGCACCGGGATTTGGCATCGATGACCTGACCCAGGTTTTACAGGCGCATCCTGAAACTGAGGCCATCATGCTGGTAGGTCACGAGCCAGATTTCAGCATCACGATCGGCGCGCTGACTGGGGGCAGGGTTGTATGTAAAAAGGGCGGGCTTGCACGGGTGGATATCACCAGCATGGATCCTTTGCAGGGGGAGCTGGTGTGGCTTGTGCCGCCGAAGGTGCTGGCGCGCTAAGCCTCGTCCCTTATACAGGCAGGCACAGCGAAATCGTGCCAATCTCGATTAAACCTAGCTACTCCCCCTTTGGCTTAAATCATTTTCGACTGTAATGATTCCTATGCAGGTGGGTTTGGTTCTCGCTCCAGGAGCGCCCGATCCACGCCTCGATTGATCTCCCAGGGATAGACGATACGGGCATCAGTTATAGCGGCATAATAATCGGGTCTGGCGTTGCCAAATAAATTGCGGTAAGGGTTAAAGTGAAGTACGCATGTGGATGGGAAGCTTCGCGCCGCTTCGATGCGTGTTTTCACAGATGTGATTGTTCGCCCAGAGCCCCAGACGTCATCCACAACCAGAGTGCGGCGACCGCTCAGTTGCTTTTCATCCGGAAATTGAATGTATTGAGGCCAGGCCATCAGCCTGGCTTTTTCCATTTCAGTCTGGGTGGGGAAGTCTACCGCTGCAGTAAGGATGTGGGTGATCCCCATCGCCTCGGCCAACAATCCGCCAGGGACGATCCCCCCGCGTGTGATGATCACCATGGCTTCGTATTCCCCGCGGAACTGTGGCAGCAAGTGGTCAATCAAGCGATCGACCTCATCCCAGGTGAGAACTTCATGACGTTGATGTTGCATACTAACTCCTCGTGTTTCCCTACCCTCGACTGATATCATCAGGCAAAGGGGATGCAATGCTGCTACCCGATTTTAATCACAATTCAACGACTAATTATAGCAAAGATGGTGGGTTAATCTCGACCCGCCATTCGTTCAGATTTCGTGCCCGCAACAAGCCGGCTGGGTCAGGACCGCGTAGCACGATCTGCCAGCGATAGACACCGCCGATACGGGAGAAAAAGCACGGCGCCGGACCAATCAGCTCTGTCTGGCGGCGTCCTTCAGAAGTGATCCATAACTGGATTTGATCTGCCATTTTGCGGCAAGCCGATTCAGCGACTTGCGTCTGCGCGTGGCGATATTCCAGGCGGGCGATTTGCATAAATGGTGGGTAAGACAACTGTCGCCGGTACTCAAGCTCCTGGCGGTAAAACTCCCGGTAGCTATGACCAGCAGCAGCGCGGATCGCATAGTGGTCGGGTTGGAAGGTCTGCAAGATCACTTCCCCTCCCAAGGGACTTCGTCCTGCTCTCCCTGCTACCTGGGTGAGCACGGAAAAAACGCGCTCTGGGGCACGGTAATCTGGGAGGCTCAAGCCCACATCAGCCAGAACTACACCCACCAGCGTCACCAACGGCAGGTCAAGCCCCTTGGCCAGCATCTGGGTGCCGATCAGCACATCAGCCCGCCCGGCAACGAAGTGCCCGAGGATGACCTCGTGAGCACCTTTCTTGCGCGTGGTCTCATAATCCCAACGCAGTGTGCGCGCCTGGGGGAATAATGCCTTCACTTCAGACTCCACGCGTTCGGTGCCCATGCCGTACTGCCGGATACGCTCACTCTTACATTCCGGGCATAGTGCAGGCATCTTTCGCTGGTATCCGCAATAATGGCAAAGAAGGTACATCCCCTCTGGGTGCGCCTCTTGCCGGGCATGGTAGGTGAGCGGCATATCGCAGCGGGGACAGCGAATCACGTGACCGCAATCTCGGCAGAAGACATAGGTCGCGGTACCTCGCCGGTTAAGAAACAGAATTGCCTGCTGCCTCTGCTCCAGGATTCGGGCGATTGCTTGTTGCAGTGCCAGGCTAAAAATGGAGCGGTTGCCACGTTGCAGCTCATTGCGCATGTCGACCACCTGGACCGGCGGCAGGTCAGCTGTCTGCGCCTGACCTTCCAGCGGGCGGAAGCGGGTTGGTTGCCCCAGTCGATCAACCTGGCGCTGCACCGCTTCCTGGTGTGCCAGGATGCGGGCTGGCAAGTGTAAATATTGCCAATGCCCCTGCGCTGCCTGGTATGTGCTGGTAATCTCGGGAGTGGCAGAGCCGAGCAGGCAGACCGCGCCAGCCAGTCGAGCAAAAGCAATCGCTGCACGGCGCCCATGGTAGAAGGGCGGCTCATCTTGATAATAGGAATCGTCGTGGCATTCGTCCACTACAATCAGTCCTACTTTGGGCAGGGGAGTGAATAAGGCGCTACGCGGTCCAACCACAACGCCCAGATCTCCTTGGCGGGCGCGCCGCCAGGTATCGTATCTCTCGCCCGCGGAGAGGCGCGAATGCACCAGCCCAACTTGACCGGGAAAGCGGCTGATAAACCGCCGCACTGTCTGGGGAGTGAGGGCAATCTCTGGCACCAGAACGATGGCTTGCCTGCCTTGAGCCAGAACAGCCTCGACCGCTTTTAAATAGATTTCCGTCTTTCCGGAACCGGTGACCCCGTGCAGCAATAGAGGCTTGGTTTTTATATCACCTGCGGATGCGTGGATTGCCGCGCCGATCTCTTCCCAGCAAGCCAGCTGGTCAGACGTCAATGTTGGTGGCATAGATGGCAGCGGTTCTATGCTTTCCAGAGGGTCACGCCAGACCTCGCTCTCGCCGAGCACAACCAAACCCAAATCTGCAAGGCGATGCAGATCAGGCAGTTTGCCGCCGCTCTCGGCATACACCCAGCTGACTTCCACCGGGCCAGGTTCCCGCATCAAATAACGCAGCATAGCCTGGCGTCGTTCCAGAGCCTGTGAGCCGGCGCGTCCCAACTCCGGCAGGCGAACTTCTGCCGCAGCCGGAGTGCAAGCCAGCTGTGCTGTGCGTACAACTTTCGGACGCACGCTGGGCGGAGGCAGGACTGGTTGGGCGAGAAGCGCCCTCCGGCGCACCAGCAGCCTCGCCGATGGGCGCCATTCCACGCGAGGCAAGGCGGAATCGATTTGGCGTCCGCGCAAAGGGCCGCGCCGCTGCAGCAAATCCACAATGCGTTTCTGAAGCTCTCCGGCGTTGTGTAATGCCCCAGCTGGACGGCGGGGGTTTAATGAGAAAAGGGTATCCGCCTGCTGGCCCAACCCGGGCGGGAGCATGAGCTGGATACAGGCGCCGATGGACGAGAGCGTTTCCTGGCTGAGGCGCTCTGCCAGGGCGATCTGGGCGGGTGTGAGCACTGCCTGTTCGTCAACAAGGGCCTGCACAGGCCGCGTCTCAGGCACCGCCGGCTTATCCACGTAACGTAGCACAACCCCCTGGGTGCGTTGCCGCCCAAACGGCACCACCACCAGATGACCAATATCTACCTTCCCTTCCAGTTCTTCAGGCAGGTGGTAATGGTAGACATCTCCAACTTGAGGGATATTTACGGCAATCTCAACAAAGGCGGGCATGACTACGCCCTTTCGCCATATTGGTGGATCCAGGGTCGAGCCTTAATGATCTAATCCCCCTCATCGGCTGTAGGCACATCAACCGGCGATTTATCCAGCGTGAGGGCGATGCGGTCAATCCTAAGACCATCCATACTCTCGACCTTCATACGCACCCTGTCCGCCTCCACCACATCGCCAACACGCGGGATGCGGCTTAGCTTGCCTAATATATAACCGGCGATCGTATCGTAATTGGGATCCTCCAGGGTCAGATCCAGGTGATCGTTTACTTCTTCGATCAAGGCGAGCCCGTTAATCATGACCGTGCCATCTGCCAGGGTTTGAATCTCCGGCGTGATCCGGTCGAAGGGATCACTGACCTCACCGACAATCTCTTCCAGCAAGTCTTCGAGCGTCACCAATCCGGCTGTTCCGCCGTACTCATCCAGCACAATTGCGATATGCTGGCGGTTTTCTCGAAATTGGCTTAGTAGCGCGCTGACCGAGATCGTCTCTGGGACAAAGACTGGCTCGCGTAATAAAGAGCGCGCAGTACAATCCACGCAATCGGGCGACTGTAATGCCCGTAAAAGGTCTTTTACATGGACAATACCCAGCACCTGGTCGAGGCTCTCCTCATATACCGGGAATTTGGTGTAGGTCGACTGGGTCACCAAGGTGACGATTTCTTCCAAAGACGTATCCGCTTCCACGGCAATCATCTCGGTACGAGGGATCATTACCTGTCGAACGAGCAGCTCCTCCAGCTCGAAAATCGCTCGCAGCATCTCACTCTCCGCCTCTTCGACCACACCCCCCTCGGCGCTGGCTGTCACCAGCATCTTCAGCTCTTCAACCGAGTGAACCAGCTCGTGACCGGATGCAGGCTGGACGCCGACCAAGCGCAAGATGGCATTTCCAGCGCCGTTGAGCAACCAAATAGCTGGTTTGAAGATGAACTCTACCCATAGGGTTGGGCGGGCAACTGCCAGGGATGTGCCTTCAGGGTTTTGCAAAGCGATGGATTTTGGCGCCAGCTCTCCAATGACCACATGCAAGAAGGTGATAATGGCAAAGGCGATACCCGCTGATACAGTATGGGAGATCTCGGATTGGATCGTGTCTGGAAATAGCTCCACCACTGGCAGGAGCAGATGTGAGAGGGCGGGCTCACCAATCCACCCCAGACCCAGACTGGCGAGGGTGATGCCTAATTGCGTTGCGGCAATGACTGCGTCTGGATTATTGATCGCTTTTTGGACCCAGGCGGCAGATTCTTCACCCCTGGCAACCAGCTCTGCGATACGCGTACGGCGGACGCTCACCAGCGAGAATTCAGCAGCGACGAAAAATGCATTGGCAAAGACCAGCAGAATGACAGCTAATAGCCTTATACCGTCCCAGAAAAACGAACCATCCATAATATCTATTCTCTTTTCATGTTTGCACGAGGCTAAGCAATCTCATCAAAATGTCAGCTGCTCTCATTGTCCCCAGTCCTGAGGACCGCTGCAGCCCCATAACCAACAACCTGGCTGTAATCCCCCGTGACATCGCCAGAAGTGGCGTAGTGCAAGATCTTGACTGTATCTGCACCCAGGGCTTGCGCCGCCCAGAGCACGGCAGCCAGCGCGCCACGACCACAAGCAAATCCCTTACCCTGCTCTTCAGCCTCGAGAACGCCCTGAGGGTCAAAGGCTTCAATCCGTCGAAGCATCTCTGCATCCAGGGTCTGAGCCATCGTTTGGGAATAGAAATGCGATAGATCGGTGCTGGCGACAAGCATTGCATTGCGTCCTTCCAACGTCATCGCCAAAGCCTTCCCTAACGCGCGGAGAACCTGGTGTGCTGTCTCTCGCACCATGAGGGGTAGCAAGCGAAACTCGCCACCCAGTGCACGCTGGAGGAAGGGTAGCTCAATCTCGAGAGAGTGTTCTGGATCGCGCCGCACAGCAGTAATTCCGATGCCTGCCTCTTGAGCCAACACATCGTCAAGCGCCTGTACTGCTTCCCGGTCTACCTCCACCAAACCGAGTGGGGTAGCATAGCTGGTGTGCTCGGTGGTCAGCAGCGGAGTAGCGATAGGATAGTGCATTGGTGAGACCACCGCAACCAGGTCTGGCTTCATACCACGCATGGCAGCGAAGGCATGCCCAGCAACTGGACCTGAGTAACGATGACCAGCGTGAGGACTGACCACAGCGACTACCGTGCCCTGCAGTATTGGCAACTGCGCGCTATTTATGTATGCATCTACGCTCTCCGCCAGCCGTTTTGGGTCGTCCGGATACCACGTCCCCATAATCGGAGAAGGACGAACGTCCAATGCCCTCTTCAACGTACACCTCCGCGTGGTTTGATTCTAGCACAACAATTACGAAAAAATTGCTGCCACGAATTTACAATCGACTTATATCTTCCTTTGGTAATACTTCAACGCTACTTTGCTTTGGAGAAGTACGAAAAGTTGTGTTTTAATAGGAAGACATTTGAGGAGTGATCATGCTACTAAACATTAAGCTGACGTACTGCGCGGTTTGACACTACACAGATCGAGCCGTGAGCTTGCAAAACGAGTTGCTAAAGTTGTTTGAACCAGAGATTGAATCATTCACCCTGATCCCATCGGACGGAGGAACGTTCGAGGTCGATGTGAACGGGAATTTGTTGTATTCAAAGTTGCAGACCAGACGCCACGCC
Organism: uncultured Chloroflexia bacterium; assembly: GCA_963714425.1. Taxonomy (GTDB): domain Bacteria; phylum Chloroflexota; class Anaerolineae; order Anaerolineales; family UBA4823; genus DATCYX01. Next base: position 50,262 of record CAVQOI010000013.1, on the reverse strand, counting down.
GAAGCGGGCGAGGTGGCTGAGGTGGTGCGCAAATTTCTGCAGGAGGGCACATGACAGGCACCAGAAAGAAAGGCCGGGTATTTTCCGGGGCACGCCCTACGGGACGCCAGCACCTGGGGAACTACCTAGGCGCCATTCGCAATTACGTTGACCTGCAGGACGAGTACGATTGTGTGTATTGTATCGTCGATCTCCACGCGCTTACCACCGTGGATACGACTGAAGACATCCGGCAAAACACCCAAGAGATGGCGCTCGACTGGCTGGCGGCTGGTATACGCCCCGAAGAGACCATCGTGTTTGTGCAGTCACAGGTTCCGGAGGTCACCGAGCTGCACACGATCCTCTCTATGGTGACCCCGTTGGGTAAGCTGACCGACCTGCCAACATTCAAAGATATGGTCAGGCTGCACCCACACAATGTGAACTACGGGCTGGTGGGATACCCGGTGTTAATGGCTGCCGATATCGCCTTGTATAAATCTGACGCGGTTCCCGTGGGTGTCGACCAAGCCCCGCATATCGAGTTTACGCGTGAGGTGGTGCGCTCATTCAACTTCCGCTACAACACCAATGTGCTGGTCGAGCCCCAAATGAAAGCCACGGAAGTGCCAAAAGTCCTGGGGATCGACGGGCAGCAGAAGATGAGCAAGAGCCTGGATAATCACATCGAGCTGGCAGCCACGCCCGAGGAGACCAACGAGCGCGTGATGCAAATGATGACCGACCCGGCGCGCATCCGCCGCAGCGATCCGGGCAATCCGGATATTTGCAATGTGTTCTCCATGCATAAAGTGTTCTCGTCGCCAGAAGAAATTGCGATGGTCAACGTCGAATGCCGGAGAGCTGGCATCGGATGTGTGGACTGCAAAGCCTTGTTCGCCCGCAATCTGAACGCCCACCTGGCGCCTTTCCGCGAGAAACGCCTCGATCTGAGCAAGGACCCGAACCTGGTGTGGGAAGTGCTTAGCCAGGGCAAGGAACGCGCTTCGGTGATCGCCCGCCAAACCATGGCGGAAGTGCGCCAGGCAGTAGGGTTGCCGTGACCGCAATTTTCCCCCACCCCTAACCCCTCCCCAGTAACAGGGGAGGGGAAATATAATTAGGGTACAGCAGGTGGCAATGCCACCTGCTGTACCCTAATAGATCGATTAAACAGGTTTATTAATAGGATGCGTATCGTACTTCAAAGAGTGACTTTCGGACGTGTTTCCGTCGATGGGCAAATGCTCGCTCAAATTGGGCAGGGGTTGGTGCTCCTGGTGGGAGTAGGCCCGCAAGACGGTGAGGAGCAGGCGCGCTATCTGGCGGAGAAGATAGCCCACTTGCGCGTCTTTGAAGACGACAACAGGAAGATGAACCTCTCCATCCTGGAGAAAGGTGGCGAGGCGATCGTCGTGTCGCAATTCACCCTGTATGCAGATACGCGCAAGGGGCGCCGTCCATCTTTCACGGATGCCGCCCCGCCTGAGATCGCCAGCCCACTGGTAAAGCGCTTCGCAGAGCTACTGCAGCAGCAAGGTGTGCCAACCCAAACAGGGGAATTTGCAGCGCATATGCTTGTCGAAATCTATAACGATGGGCCAGTAACCATCCTGTTGGAACGTTAAGGGTGCAACGAGAGTAGAACGTAGTATCACCGTCTTTCTGACTACTCTCAATTCTCCATTCCCTAATTTCTTTTACTCATCTCATATCCCCGCAATAAATTGACAAGCTCATCCTCGACGACCGCATCCGCCGGTGGGGAAAAGCGGTGCAGGCTCTCCACACGTTGGATGACCTCCGGAACGCTCAGCGGGCGCCCGGCTTCTTGAGAGGCGCGGCGCACAAACAGCGCGTGCTGCGTGCGGTGACACAGCGCCGCACGGGTTTTCGCATCCAGTACGGGCGTGATGTCCAGAATTAAATGTGCAGGATCATCGCGGTTGGCGATGCGTGGCCGGGGATGCTCCGGGAAACTGGCACCGACGCCATAAAAAAGGAGTGCACGGCTCTCCAACGATTCGATTGCCGCGCGCGCTGCCTGGTGGGTGAGCACATGGGCAGGATGTCCATACTCTCCGTTGGAGCCGTGTGTAATGATGGCATCCGCCCCCACCTGATGCACAACTCCGGCAACCTGGCGGGTAAGCGCAGCGATATCCTGCGCATAGGGGAAGAGCTGGTTGTCCGGCCCTACGCGTGGATCGATATAGTCAAGAAACGCCAGGCTGCTCCCCCCCAACTGCTCCACAGCGCATTCCATCTCTCTCTCACGGAAGACGCCAAGATCATCCTGGCTACACAATGGAGGCTCGCCTGCCTCGCCGCCCTCGCCACGTGTTGCACACAGGTAATGCACACGTGCTCCCGAGCGCGCCAGCAAAGCCAGGGTGCCGCCAGTCAGGATGGTCTCATCATCGGGGTGGGCAAAGAAAGCCAGGATATCCCTCACCGGCGCATAGTAGCACATATTTTTAGGAAGATCAATAGAGGTGATAGGAACACGTGTATAATCTAGCCAATCTGATCACACATAAGAGGAGGTTTTCCCTATGAACGTTGCCAGTGCAGTACAAATCGTTTCCAGCCTTTCATGGCTGTTATTCGTCGGCATCATTGCTCTCGCAGTGGTGCGTGCCTCGCGTCGCCAGCCGATCCGCGGTGTGACAACCATCATCATCGCTATCGGCGTCATTGCCTTGTTGCTCAGCACCGCCAGCGCCGGGTTGGTCTTCATCCGACCGGAGGAGCGGGGTGTGGTTATCACCGCTTTCGACCCAGGCTACCGCCAGGAAGCGCTCCAGCCAGGCTTGCGCTGGGTGATCCCATTCGTTGAAAGCGTGATTATCTACCCGATTTCCAACCAAACCTACACCATGTCCATTGCCACCATCGAAGGGCAGGTGCAGGGTGACGACTCGGTCTCTGCCCGCACTTCCGATGGGCAGGAGATTTTTGTGGACGCTTCCATCCTGTATGCCGTTGACCCAAATGAAGTCGTCCAGGTACATATCTTCTGGCAGAATCGCTACACCAACGACCTGGTGCGCGCCCAAGGGCGTGGCATCATCCGCGACGCCGTTTCGCAATTTGGCGTGGAGCAGGTAATTTCCTCTCAGCGCTTCGAGCTTGTGCGCCAGATTCGCGAGGCCATGTCCGCAAAGCTGCAGGATAATGGATTGATTCTGGTGGACTTCGTGCTGCGCAACATCACCTTCTCACCGGAATACGCCGCATCGGTGGAGCAGAAACAGATTGCCGAACAGCTGGCTCAGCAAGCCCGCTTGATCGTGGAGCAGCGAAAACAGGAAGCTGAGCAGGCGCGCCAGTCTGCCCAGGGACTAGCGGACGCGGTGGTCATCCGTGCCCAGGGTGACGCCGATGCACGCATCATCCAGGCGGAAGCGGAAGCCAAAGCCCTTGAGTTGATCGCTGAAGCACTGCGTGATAGCCCAGACTTGATCACCTACCAATATGTGACCAAACTGGCACCTGGCGTGCAGGTCATGCTGGTACCCAATGACGCCCCCTACCTGCTGCCACTCCCGACACTGGAACCCTCATCCATAGTGCCCGCGCCTGAGCCGACGACCACGCCGTGAGGCGCGCTATCCGATATCCCATACGCCATACACTCTACGCTATATCACCTGCGTACAGCGTAAAGCATATAGCGATGGGCATCCCAAGAGTATTTTGAGTTAGTTCTGAGTATGAGCCACTTCAATCCATCCGGGAAGCAGATCCGCCTGACCAGCCTTTCCAACTGTGCTGGTTGAGCTTCCAAGCTAAGCGCCGAAGCGCTGGCGCAGGTGCTGCGCCCGGTCCAAGACATCTTCATTCCTGGGGACTACCCCGACTTATTGGTGGGGCTCGCAGAGCCCGACGACGCCGCAGTATGGCGGCTGGATGACGGGCGCGCCCTGGTTGCCACCACCGACTTTTTCACACCGGTGGTAGACGACCCCTATGATTATGGGGCAATCGCTGCAGCCAACGCGCTCTCGGATGTGTACGCCATGGGCGGACAACCCTTCCTGGCGCTGAATGTGACTGCCCTCCCACCAGACCTGCCAGCAGAGATCTCCAGCGAGATCCTGCGCGGCGGGGCGGAGAAGGCAAAGGAAGCGGGCGTGGTCATCGCCGGCGGGCACACCGTGCAGGATAAGGAGCCCAAGTACGGACTGATCGTGCTGGGTTTCGTCGATCCGGAGCGCATGATCACCAAACGTGGTGCACAAGCCGGCGACGTGCTGCTGCTCAGTAAGCCGCTTGGTTTTGGCGTGACTACCACTGCATTGAAGCGTGATCAGGCGGACCCAACCGATATCTCAGAAGTGGTAGGATGGATGAAGCGCCTGAACCGGACTGCCGCCGAATTGGCCCAGCAGGCAGGTGTGCGCGGCGGTACGGATGTGACCGGGTACAGCCTCTTGGGGCACGGGTGGGAGATGGCCGAAGCGTCCGGCGTAGGTCTGCGCTTCTTCTTTGAGAAGATCCCATTCACCCGCGGTGCACGCCGCTATGCCGAAGAGTGGACCTTCCCTGGTGGGTCATCAGATAACCGTCTGTTTTATGGCAAGCACGTTCGCTTTGCTGAGGGGCTGGATGAGGCTTCCCAGATGTTGCTTTTCGATGCGCAAACAAGTGGCGGGTTGTTGCTGAGCGTGCCACAAAGGCAACTTGAGGGTCTTATGGCTCGAGCCGCCAAAGTTGGGCAGGTGCTCTGGGAAGTGGGTGAGGTGATTGAGGGAGACCACATTGAGGTTTTCGAATAGATTACAAGAGCGCGCAGGACCGATTACTCCTCAAAATGCCATCGCCGATATATTCGCATCAAATTGCTGGCTTATACACAGATTGTGACAACGTCATTCTTAAGAGCACATCGAGCGGGATGAGAAGGATGTCGATCTAATTCGGATTCGGGTATATATCCTCTGCAACCCGATTATCTGGGGAAAGGATCGAGCAATCAACCCCCATGCCGGCTAATCTATCTACCGATATTCGCTTGCTTTTTACCACACGCATCGTGCGCTTGTTCGCCTACGGTTTCCTCTCGGTGGTGCTGGTGCTGTACCTGGCGGAAGCTGGCCTTGCGGAAGCCCAGATCGGCTTGCTGTTGACGCTGACATTGATCGGCGATACAGCCATCTCGCTGTGGATCACCACCCATGCTGATCGCACCGGCCGGCGGCGCATGCTGGCAATCGGCGCGGTGTTGATGGTCCTAGCGGGCTTGCTTTTCATCCTTACACGCAATTTTTATCTGCTCTTATTGGCTGCCACGATCGGCGTGATCAGCCCGAGTGGCAACGAAGTTGGACCTTTTCTATCGATCGAGCAAGCCAGCCTGTCGCAGCTGATCTCTGACGAGCGGCGCACGCAGATATTCGCATGGTACAACCTGGTCGGGTCATTCGCCACCGCCTTTGGGGCATTGTGCGGGGGTGGGTTGGCGCAATTGTTAAGCGATTCCGGGTTCACGCTCTATCATAGCTATCGGGTTATCGTCGCCGGTTATGGCGCTTTGGGCATCATCCTGCTGGGGATATTCTTCGCCCTTTCCCAACGAGTTGAACCGCCACACGTCGAATCAAACCCTGCAAAAGCGGGTGAATCCGAGAGTAAAACCTTCCTGGGATTGGGGCGCTCCCGGAAAGTAGTCCTGGGCCTGTCGGCGCTGTTCTCCCTGGATGCCTTCGCAGGTGGTTTCATCATCCAGAGCATGGTAGCATACTGGTTCAACCAGCGCTTCGGCGTCGAGCCAGGGGTGCTGGGAGGGATTTTCTTCGGGGCGAACATCCTGGCGGGTATCTCAGCGCTTTCAGCAGCCTGGCTGGCGAGACGCATCGGATTGATCAATACCATGGTATTCACGCACATCCCTTCCAACCTGCTGCTGATGGCAGTGCCCTTCATGCCCACCCTGCCGCTGGCAATCGCCGTGCTTCTGCTGCGCTTCAGCATCTCGCAGATGGACGTACCCACACGCCAGTCCTACACCATGGCCGTGGTCGAGCCCGACGAGCGCTCGGCTGCTGCAGGTGTGACCGGGACGGCGCGCACCATTGGGGCTGGGCTGGCGCCGGTTTTTGCAGGCGCGCTGCTGGCAAACCCCGCGCTGATGGGAGCACCGTTCTTGATCTCCGGCAGTCTAAAAATAATCTACGACCTGGCGCTGTATCGCAGCTTCCGGACAATCAAGCCTCCAGAAGAAGGCAGACAAGGGGAAAATATATGAGATGAACAATTTTGTCTTCAATTCCCGCCGCTCGCCTGTTTTAGGTCGCAATGGCATGGCAGCTACATCGCAGCCGCTGGCAGTTGCGGCTGGATTGGAACTGCTGCGCCAGGGCGGCAACGCCGCCGATGCTGCGATCGGCATGGCGGCCGCTCTTAATGTGACCGAGCCCACCTCTACCGGCATCGGCGGAGATTGCTTTGTGCTGTACTACGAGAAAAGGACACGCCAGGTGACGGCCTTGAACGGCTCGGGGCGCCTCCCTGCTGCTCTCTCCTTGGAGCGCCTGCAGAACGAGGGATTTGGTCAAGAATTACCCCCTTACCACCCGTACACAATCACCGTGCCTGGCGCCTGCGCCGCTTGGTGCGATCTGGCGGAACGCTACGGGAGGCTCTCAATGCCCGACGTGCTGGCTCCTGCCATTCACCTTGCAGACGCAGGGTTTCCGGTAGCGCCAGTTACCGCACACTTCTGGGAGGGGGGGGCAAAGAGGCAACTCGCTCACGCTCCGGGCGGACGGGAGCTAACCGTGGATGGGCGCTCTCCGCGCCCTGGGGAGATCTTCCAAAACCCCGGGCTGGCGCGTACTCTCCAGAGAGTTGCAGAGGGCGGAAAGGGGTCATTTTACCAGGGAGCGATAGCCGATTCAATAGTTGATGTCATCCAAGCTGCAGGGGGGTGCATGTCGGCTGAGGACCTGGCCTCCCATGAAAGCACCTGGGAGACGCCAATATCAACAACCTACCGGGGACTGCGCATCTGGGAATGCCCGCCCAATGGGCAGGGGCTGGCAGCTTTGATTGGTTTAAATATCCTTGAGGGCTTTGAACTGGCGGCACTACCTCCCCACTCTCCGGAAAGGTTGCACCTGGAAATAGAAGCCATGCGCCTGGCTTTTGCCGATACACGCTGGTATGTCGCAGACCCGGCTTTTCACCCTGCCCCGCTGGATTGGCTACTCTCCAAAGAGTATGCAGCCGAATGCCGTCGCCTGATCGATCCGGGAAAGGCCAATCTTGATCTCCAGCACGGAACTCCTACATCTGCATCTGATACGGTGTACCTGAGCGTGGTTGATGGGGATGGCAATGCTTGCTCATTGATCAACAGCAATTACATGGGCTTCGGGACGGGTATTGTCCCAGCAGGGTGGGGATTTTCCCTGCAAAACAGAGGACACAATTTCAGCCTGGACGCAAGCCATCCCAACGCTCTCGCTCCGAGAAAACGTCCGTACCATACGATCATCCCAGGGATGATCACCCTTCCTAGCGCCCCCAATTCAGCCTCTACCCCAGAGGTTGATGACACCCGCCCAAATTTGACTGACAGGAATCATGGAGACGAGCTATATGCCAGCTTTGGAGTGATGGGTGGGTTCATGCAGCCGCAGGGACACCTGCAGGTGGTCATTGCTCTTGCGGACGATAAGCTGGACCCACAGGCCGCCCTGGACGGGCCGCGCTTCTGCATCCAGAATGGCGAGGCCCGCGGGAGTGTGGCTCTCGAAGAGGGCATCCCACCACATACAGCGGACGCGCTGGTTATGCTTGGCCACCCTATCGAAAGCGTCAGCGGCTATTCTCGCGCTATCTTCGGGCGCGGTCAGATTATCCTGCGAGACCCTGCCAACGCTGTTTTATGGGGCGGCAGCGACCCGCGCGCCGATGGCTGCGTTATGAGTTTATGAGGTGGGAATTGGTTTTATTCCAGCGGCATGTTATAATTTTCACGCTATATTTTCCTAATTACATCCAAATTGGAGGGATAAATTGTTAATCAGTAAAGAGCTTGAAGAAGCTATCAATTCCCAGATTGGGCGCGAGTTTGGCGCCAGCCTGCAATACAACAGCATAGCCGCATACTTCGACGCCGACAACCTGCCAAACCTGGCTGCTTTCTTCTATCGCCAATCCGAAGAAGAGCATATGCACGCAATGAAGTTCCTCAACTATATCGTAGAAGCCGGCGGGCAGGTGCGCATCCCCGCCATTCAGGCTAGCAAGTACGATTTTGCCAGCCAGCAGGGCGCCGTGCAGGTAGCCCTCGACTGGGAGCAACAGGTCACCAAGCAGATCAATGGGCTGATGGATCTTGCGATACGCCAGAAAGACCATATCGCCCAAGACTTTTTGCGCTGGTTCGTAACCGAACAGCTTGAAGAAATATCTACTATGGAACGTTTGCTGAGCATCGTCCAGCGTTCGAAAGATAACGTCCTCTTTGCAGACGATTACATCTCGCGCAACCCAATCGTATCGCCTGAAGGTGAGGGCGGAGAATCTCAAGCGACTTAATTAACAAAACTGCGGGCGCATGAGCGCCCGCAGTTTTTTCTTGTTCTATCGTGGAGGCATTAAACCTCTTCCACAGACATGATATCCGGGAAGAATTGACGCACGGTGCCCTCCACCCAGCCGTGCAATGTGCTTGGCAGCAAGGGGCAACCCAGGCAGGCGCCACCAAGGCGGACCTTCAACACAGGGCCATCGAGGGAAACGTACTCCACCGAGCCGCCGTGGAACTGTTCAATATATGAACTGATCCGCTCAACCAATGCACGCAGCCGGTCTTCATAAACTGTGTCGACCATAAGTTCCCTCCTGACCGTTACTCACACCTGCAAGTATACCTTGTTTCAGCAAGGCCATCACCTGGTCGTGCGTATTTCGCAGGCGCTCGGCAATCACTTCCGCTAGCCGTTCCAGGATGAGTATACCAGTCTCAGGGTAACGGTTGCACAGCTGGCGCAGATCCCTCCCAGATAAACGAAGCATTTGAGTGTATTCCTCACAGGTCGCACCTGAGGTATAGGAGCGGCTACCCAGCGCTGCCGACCAACCCACAATCCCACCCGGGCGGACACGCGCAACCGTGATCACCGAACCATCCTCGGGTTGAAAGCGGATGACCACCTCGCCCACAACAACCAGATAAAGGAACTCCGCTGGCTCTCCCTGCTCAAACAGCTGGGTCCCAGAGTAACAGTCTACAGGGACGAATAAGGGCTGGAGCAGCTGGCGTTGCTCAGCGTTTAATCCGTTGAAAAAAGAGAGCCTGTCAAAGATATCCCGGGACATGTGTTTTCTGCCTTTGGTATTTACAAATGTAGCCAGATTAGCGAAAAACTTCTAGTGGCAAATTTCCTCAATCCGGTGATAAAGGTCATGTACCATATGACAATAGGTATTATAAAAAAAGCCTGCTGCTGCGGTTTTCGCCGCAGACAGCAGGTTTTTCAACCTAACAATCAGTAGGGTTATGCGCTTACCGGGCTGGTTTTTTCTGCCGGTATGCTGGGCGATGGAGCTTCGTCCAGGCGCTGGAAGACGAGCGTGTTCTTCTCTTCATCTACATCCACCTGGATCTTATCACCCGATGTGAATTCTCCGCTGAGCAAGCTTACCGAGAGCGGGCTCTCGACGTGCTTCTGCAGGGCACGTTTTAACGGGCGCGCTCCGAAGGTGGTGTCATAACCTACATCTGCCAGCCAGTCGCGCGCCTTTTCGCTCAACACAACGACCAAACCATGCTCGCTAAGGCGCTCCTGAACTTCCTGCAATTGCAGGTCAACAATGTCCAGCATCTGCTCCTGGCTGAGATGTGAGAAGGTAATGATCTCATCAATGCGGTTAAGGAATTCCGGGCGGAAAGTGCTCTTGAGCGCCTTCTCAATTTTTTCTTGTGCGATGCGGTCCTCGGCATCGTCCTTTGGCTGCAGAAAGCCCACACTGCCCGACTTGCGCACAAACTCGGTGCCTAGGTTGCTGGTCATAATCAGCACTGTGTTGCGGAAATCGACGATATGCCCCTGACCATCGGTCAGGCGCCCGTCATCGAGGATTTGCAACAGGGCATTCCACACCTCGGGATGGGCTTTCTCGATCTCATCAAACAGGATGACGCGGTATGGGCGCCGCCGCACGGCTTCTGTCAGCTGCCCGCCTTCTTCGTAGCCCACGTAGCCAGGGGGCGCGCCGAACAGCCGCGAGACGGAGTGTTGTTCACGATACTCACTCATGTCAATGCGCACCAGTGCGTCCTCATCATCAAACATAAAGTGCGCCAGCGCCTTCGCCAACTCAGTCTTGCCCACACCCGATGGACCAATGAAAATGAACGAGCCAATCGGTCGGTGCGGGTCTTTCAGTCCCGAGCGGGCACGCCGGATCGCGTCAGAGATGGCGTGGATGGCTTCATCCTGACCTTTTATGCGCTCATGCAGGCGCTCCTCCATTTGCAACAGCTTCTCCGCCTCGGTCTCCATCATTTGATTGAGAGGGATGCCCGTCCACTGCTCCACAACCTCGGCGATATCGTTTACATCCACCACTTCATCAAGCTGGTGCTCGGCTTCCCACTCATCACGCTTTTCGTGGAATTCTTCTTGCAGGCGCAAGCGCTCGGCTTTCTTCTGGGCTGCGCGCTCGTAGTCGCGCTCCAACCCAGACTGCTCTTCCTCAGCTGTCAGGCGATCCAGCTCGGTCTTCATTTCCTTCAATTCGGGAGGCAGCGAGTACAAGGCCACCCTTAGCTTGGCGGCCGATTCATCCATCAGGTCGATGGCTTTATCTGGCAGGTGGCGGTCGGTGACGTAGCGTGCAGACAAGCGCGCTGCAGCCACCAGTGCTTCGTCTGAGAAGCGCACCTTGTGATGAGCTTCATAGCGGTCCCGTAAGCCACGCAGCATCTGGATGGTATCTTCGACATTCGGCTCTTCCACATAAACCGGGGCAAAACGGCGCTCGAGGGCAGCGTCTTTTTCAATGTGCTTGTGGTATTCGTCCAGTGTGGTCGCGCCAACACATTGCAGCTCGCCGCGCGCCAGAGCCGGCTTGAGCATATTGGAGGCGTCCATCGCGCCCTGGGCTGCGCCCGCGCCCACCACTGTGTGCAGCTCATCTATGAACAGGATCACTTCTCCTGAAGAGCGCTGCACTTCTTCAATGGCAACCTTCAAGCGCTCCTCAAACTCGCCGCGGAAGCGCGAGCCTGCGATCATGGCGCCCAGATCGAGAGCGACGACCCGCTTTCCAGACAAGATCTCTGGCACGTCGTTTGTGGCGATCTTTTGCGCCAAACCCTCGACTATGGCGGTCTTGCCCACACCCGCCTCACCGATGAGCACCGGGTTGTTCTTGGTGCGGCGTGACAGGATCTGGATGACGCGAAGGATCTCAACATCCCGCCCGATAACCGGGTCCAGCTTCCCCTCGCGAGCCGACTGGGTCAGGTCGCGCGAGTATTTCTCCAGTGTGCGATAGCGCGTCTCAGCCTGCGGGTCTGTTACTCTTTGACCGCCACGGATCTGCTGGATAGCTTCGTACACACGCTCGCGGGTTACACCTGCCCCCTCCAGCAGGCGCGCTGCCGGGGTGCTGCGCTCGGAGAGGATCGCCAGGAAGATGTGCTCCGTTGATATATACTCGTCCTTCAAACGGTTGGCTTCTTCATTGGCAAGATCGATAATGCGCTTGACGCGCGGGGTGATAAATATCTGACCTGCGCCGCCGCCAAAAATATTAGCTTTAGGGCTTGTGCGCAGGATGTAATCCAGCCGTTCGATTAGAGCCGCGGCATCCACCTTTAAAACTTCAAGTATCTGCGAGATCACGCCCTGGGGCTGCTCGATGAGTGCCATCAAGATATGCTCAGTATCGATTTGGTTGTGCCCGTAGCGCTGGATGATCTCCGCAGCGCGTTGAGCGGCTTCTTGGGCACGCTCGGTAAAACGGTCAAATCGCATCATATGCTGTTTCCCTTCCTCAATATTAGCCTGTTAAGGCCAACACACGAAGGCAAGCGATCTGCTGCTTGCCAAAAGTTTCAACTTATTTGAATGGATTATAACATTCCACCAGCTTGGCAGGTGCCAGAGGAGTGTTAGAATCGCATATGAAATTTAGAAAATACGTTCTAAGAAAATAATTCAGAAATCCGAGGTCATTCGCGGTGCCGCCATGTTAAGGGCAGACCTTAAGACCTCGGATTACGGTTGCATTCGATTGAGAACGTGTCCGTCTGAGGAATAAAATTCCGACGGATCAGTCGATGCCCGGCGGCTCCCATTGGGGCGGCGAGCCATCCGGTGGCACGCCTACACCCCCATCGAAGAGAACGCCATCCCAGTAATTGGCGCTGTTATCCGTGAGCAGTGTGCCGGAGCCGTCCGACATGCGGTAGTATGCCACCAAGCCTGGCTCTGTGCCGCTGAGCACCTGGTTTATGTCCTGCAAGACCTGGCTGGGGGACAGGGCGAAATTCCAGATCTTAACCGCGTCGATCTGGCCTTCAAACGTCCAGTTGCGCGAGGCGTTGTTAATGATACCCCCCAGATGCAGGACGGGATACGCGCCAGTGTTGGGCTGCTGAGTAGGTCCAGTGAAAATCGTACCCACCTCAAGCCCATTCTTATAGACAGTCATTTGCTCATTGCTGTGCACCAGGCTGATATGCACCCACTCTCCCGGAGTATATGTGATTCCGATCTGATCCATGTAAGATAAAAAGCCGCCATCGGCGTTGAAGATCCAGATACGATCCTGACCTAAGACCTGGCCGCGGGCGATGCCCCACCAGCGTGGGCGATCGCCAAATATGTTGTCGCAAAATGCCACGGAGTTATAGGCACACACTGGGGTTGGACCAGTTGGACGCACCCATAAGCTGACCGTCTTGGTGCTCTCCCACCCCGTACCCATCATATGCGCCGTCTCGTACAGCCTGACATAGTCATTGGAGCCGTCAAACTTGAGTGCATAGCCGCTGCCCGTTGGGGGTGGGGTCGGCGTCGAAGTCGGTGGTGTGGGAGTGAATGTAGCAGTCGGCGAAGGGGGTAGCTGTGTCTGCGTTGGGGTAAATGTGGGGGTGAAGGTACCCGTCGACGTAGGCGACGGCAGCACCTGAGTCGCAGATGGGGTAAATGTGGGCGTGAAGGTACTCGTCGACGTAGGCGACGGCGGCACTAGAGTTGCGGTTGCAGTTGCTGTGGGCGGCTGATCAGTCATGGTCGCTGTCGCCGTGCTTGTAGCAGTTGGAGGTTCTTGCGTATCTGTAGGCGTGTTGGTGGGTGGTTCAGGTGTAAAAGTCTCCGTTGGCGTAGGTGGCTCGGAGGTGTTGGTTGGTGTAAAAGTTGGACCCGCAGGTGTGGACGTTGGGGTAGGAGTAGGCGGCTGGGTAGTAATAGTGGGGGTGGGTGTTTCAGCTGGTGGTCCACCTCCTAGAGCTCCTGAGGGGACCCAGTTGGCATTCGACATGCCGCCATTGAGACTGGCGGTATGCCCGTTACCGCTGTTGTCGCTCAACACTGCTCCGAAGCCATCCGTCATCTGGTAATAGGCAGCCAGGTTGGCGCGGTAAGGGTGATCTGGTGTGATTTCACGATCCCACCAATCCATAATGGTGGCTTCGTCCAGACCCATATTCCAGATGCTGACTTCATCGATCTGCCCCTGTATATACATCGCTGGGTTGGAGCGCCCGGATCCGGCAATAAAGATCCTGCCATCGCCTGCGCCCTGATTGGGCACATTGGTCGTGTCACTGGCGATAGAACCTACAAGTGCGCCGTTTCTGTAAGCATAAAGCATGCCTCCTGAATGCACCAGGGCAATGTGCATCCACTCTCCGACGACAAAATCGATACCCAGGATGTCGACTGAGCCACCGTCGGCGTTCCAAAGCCAGATTTTATCCTGCCCATTAAACACAGCTCGGTTGATACTGAACAAGCGTGGATAATCGACACCCAGGATAAGAGCACCCGCGGGTGGTGAGGTTGTTGGTGCAGTCGGGCTGGTCAGGCGCAACCACAGGCTCACAGTCACGTTGTCGACCCAGGCGTCTGTCCCCATCAAATCGCCTGTATCTCCAAGGGCGGCGTAGTCGTTCACGCCATCAAACTCCAGGGCCAGACCTGCGTCGGCGCGAGTGGGGGTAATCCCAGGACCGACGGTAAGGATAAACAGCAGCAATGCTGATATCCAGAAAAATCCAGACTTTTTAGGTTTACTGCCAACAGGAAAATTCATAAACTACACCCACCCATTCCTCATACTATACTAAATTGGAACCCAGACCAGGGGAGAGGGGCTACACACCTTGTGAGCAAATTCTCAAAAATAAGTCCAGATTAATTACCTTTCTATTATACATATTATTTGACAATTTGGGTAGTGATTATCATTGATAGTTTGTGGTTCGTTAGTCCTATGGATATACGCGCAGCGAGATTGCCAGATGAGCACGACATGTTTCCCACTTTATGAGGAGGATCTGATATGCTAGATTCAACGTTTGCGGAACAATATCCACCTGGCAGCCAATCCCCCAGCAAACAATAACACAGCCACGAGGGCATAGTTTACCACGGGGATCGATGAGGGTACTGCGTCAGTTGGCGACTGTGTGGGCGGTTGGGGATATACACGGTCCGCGCGGATCGTGGGCTGCTGTGTTGCAACCGGCGCGACATCCACAGTAGAAATGTGAGTGGGCTCAGGCGTAAAGGTGCGCGTTGGAGATGGCGTATCGGTTGCGGGGGGCGCCAGCGATGTCTGGGTAGAGGCAGCTGCATTAGTTCTGGACAAAAACCAGGGAGCCGCGACCGTGTCGCTCAAGAAGAATTCGAGCAACATCTCAGCCACTTTGTTGCTTCCCTGCTCAGATGGGTGTGTGCAATCGGAGGTCATATCCTCAGCCAGCCACACACGACCATCGAGGCGCGGGTTACCGCCATCAATCCACAGATACGGGCCCCAGGAGAGGTATGGCGCTTTGACATCACCTTTGGATGGGTCATAGTTGAGGGCAGGGTCTCCCATAATTTGCTTTTCGATCAACCATTTGACCGAAAATCCCGTCTCATAAGCTACCGGCTCAGGGCTGAGGCCTCTGAAGTAAGTAAAGGATCGCGTGCGGCTGGATAGGTAAGCTATGCGGATATTGGGATAACGCGCTATCAAGTTTTGGACAGTCGCCTCTAGAGCAGTCTGCAGCTCCTGTGCTTTGGCGGGGAACCCGCCTGCACGGGTCAGGGTTTGTTTGATCCAGGCAACCTGCACCTGGGCGGGAGTGAGGCCATATCTAGCCAGTTCATCATCGATGCGCCCCCAGGTAGGAGCATCAACATTCACCCACTTCTCAGCAGTCTGCCCTCCCTGCGCTCCGTTAATGAAAAAGATGCTGGGATTGATATCGGGGTGCCTGCGAGCCAGATCAATGAAGGGAAACCACTCAGCCAGCGTGTTCGACATACCAAGCGAGATAATGACAATGCTGCCGCCGGGGTCCTGCTCGCCCTCCAGGTTAAGGGGCACGATCTGGGAGGCAATCTTCAGACCAGCAGCTTCATGCTCGGGAGGTCGGGTGTTGCTGCCATCCGGGTAAAGCCCACCGCTAAAGTTCGTAGACTGCCCGTCCATACGCGCATACAGGGCATCCCCGAGCTCCGTGAGCGGCGTTGCCACATGACGGTCGGGCATCGTACAGATCTCCTGCTGGGCGCGAGCGAGAGGTGTAATGACCTTCAGAGGCGAGAATGACATCAAGATGGTGACTACAAGAAGGGTTAAGCGATTGGTAAGCTTCGGTTTATCGTTCGATGATGGATAAATAAAGTATTTTGGTGGTTTCATTGGTCATTTCACTCGAATGGCTCTTTTCCCATCAACCCAGTTGTACAAACAGCCAGGGATATCCGGGGGTAAGGGGTGAGAGGGATTATTTCAAAGTCAATTCCCCTCGCCTGCACAAGAGATTATGTCGGTAGAACACAAAAAGCCTCGTGTTCATCATGGCATTCAAGTAGGAAGCAGAGCAGCTGCGGTCCTACCGGGTGAAGGTCATGCAGTGTACCGGATTGGCTTAGCTCCCATACTCCCCTTGCATCTGCCATGGGATGGTGGCAAAACACTTCTGCAACCATGCCGGGGATTCGATTTCGATGGCTAAAATCTTTGCCGGATCATCGCTTCAGGTGGAAAGGCACGTCAATGATAACACGCTGGAAACCGTGCAGGCGCCTGCGGTAAAGCAGGGCGGCTTTAATCAACCATGCGCTCTGGTTGTGAAGCACCGCCTGCCAGGTTTTTGCCGGGACGATCTCTGGCAAAACCACCGCTGCCAGCTGTCCGTCGTGGCACTCAGCATCGTACCGGTCCAGAAATTCGAGCAGCGGTCCAATAATCGAGCGGTAGGGCGAGGGTACAACAACCAGCGGCAGGTCTGGGAACCATTCTTTCCATTTCTTCTGCATTGTCTCACCACTCCCAGGCTCAACTTCGATATATACGACTGTAAGTCGGTTGGAGATGGCACGAGCGTAATTGACCGCATCAATGACCGCACGATTAACTCCAGAAATGGGCATCACCAAGCGCAAAGGAGGCGCAGGGCGTAAAGAGGGCGGAAGGCCGCGCAGGGTCAGCTCTTGAGCCGCATCTGCATAATGGCTCTTGATCTTTATGAAGATGTACATCAAGCAAGGGATGAGTACCAGGGTGAACCACGCGCCATCCAGGAATTTGGCAAACGCGACGACGGCCAGCGTCGTTGCAGTCGTCAGCGCGCCAAGCCCATTGATGGCACCCTTGAGCCGCCAACCTGCCCCACGCTGGCGCAGCCAGTGCACGACCATACCCGTTTGTGACATTGTGAACGCCAGGAAAGCGCCCACAGCAAAGAGCGGCACCAACGAATGGGAATCGCCCTTAAACGCAAGGATCAAAACCCCCGTCATGGCTGCCAGCAGCAACATGGCATTCGAGTAGACCAGCCGGTCGCCCAGGTTGTAGAGCTGGCGGGGTAAAAAGCCATCTTGAGCCATGATCGAAGCCAGGCGCGGAAAGCCAGAGAAACTGGTGTTGGCAGCCACCGCCAGGATGAGCAGGGTGCTGATTTGAACGGTATAATACCCAACCCCATCCCCAAGGATGCGCCGCGCCAGGGCAGACAAGATGGTCTCCTGATGCCCGGCGACCACGCCAAAATACTGCGTCAGCCCAATACTCCCAACAAACAAGAAACCCATCAACACAGCCATCACAATCAGAGTGCGCCCTGCGTTGCGCGCTTCTGGCGGCTTGAAGGCCGGGACTCCATTGGAAATGGCCTCGATGCCGGTCAGGGCAGTGCTGCCCGAAGCGAATGCGTGCAACACCAGGAAGATCGCCAAGGGTTGTATGGCGGCAGGGGCAGTGCTGTCGAAAGTGCCCGGTCCTTCAAACAGAGCACGCGTAAAGCCAAAGAAGAGCATTCCGATAAATGTGAATAGAAACAGGTAAACGGGCACAGACATAGCGCTGCCCGATTCTTGAACACCACGCAGGTTGATCAGTGTGATCACAACAAGCAGGATTAATGCGCCCTCTGCGCGGTATTCCCATAACTCTGGGACGGCAGAGGCAATGGCCTCCACGCCGGCAGTGAGGCTGACAGCCGCCGTGAGAACATAATCGATCATCAAGGCACCGCCCGCCACCAAACCTGGCAGCTCACCTAGGTTGTGCCGGGAGACGACGTAGGATCCGCCGCCAGAGGGGTAGCCGTGGATTGTCTGGTGATACGATAGAGCTACGATGCCTAATAGTATGGCAATGGTGAGTGCGATGGGGAAGGAATAGACAAGCCCGGCGCTGCCCGCAACGACCAGCCCCAGGAATATCTCCTGGTTGGCATACGCAATCGAGGATAGCGCATCAGGTGAAAATGCCGCAAGCGCCCTGATTTTATTTAGGCGCTTATGCGCCATTTCCCAGGTGGGAAGCGGCGAGCCAATGATCAGGTGCCAGGCTCGAGAAAACACATGCTCATTATAAGCCTGCACCCCGCTGAATAACAGAGCGGGGTGCAGGGATCGTTTCGCTCAAGACACTGAATGAACAGCGCAAAACAATTATTCGATCAATTGGCTCGCGTCCACACGTTTCCGAGATTATCCAATAGCGTATCGGTCCTCGCGTCGTATTCAAGCTGGATTTGGAACTTACCGATGAATATAAGCTCCTGGGTGCAGTAAAACTTCATGCCGCCATCGAATTTGTTTTCCTTCACCACTCCTTGCCCCATGCCAATCCCTGGGTAGAGCGGATTGCCTTTCTCGTCTACTCCGCAGACACTTGCACCTCGGTCGTGGTACTGAAAGACGAATTTTTCACCGAAGGGTTTGATAATCAAGCGCATCTGGCTGCCATCAAAGATATCGGTGGCTGTCCATTTGCCAACGAATGGGCTGGTCGCCATTACAGTGGTCGTCAGGAGCACCAAAACGGTGAATACGACCACAACCGGAATTGCAATCTTACGCATGTGTGCCATCACAGACCTCCTTCTAATTCTCTTCTAGGTTCTTGAGCAGGCAATCGATTGTTGTAACCTCTTGACAATCTTGAGCGCGGACGCACCACGCACCCAGTCATCGAGCGCAGTGGCACGATTAGTTGTATTATAGTGTTAATTTCATAACAGTCAATAATACCAAAGGACTATATTTTTTTGCATGACAGATCATCAACATCGATCTCAGTTATGATTGTGGTGAATATTCGATAAACCGGCTCAGACGCAGCCTGAAAGATTTCAATTCAGGGGGTATCATGCCGATCCAATTTCTCCACCTTCTGCTCTGCCTCAGCCAGCTCTTCAGGGGTGTTCACATTCCAAAACGCCAGCCCTTCGGGGTCCAGGGATCCGGTCTCCTCGGGGCTGAGCAGGCGCACCTTAGCCTTGGCATACCACGCATCCACGCGCCATTTGTCTGCTTGAATAACATCTATTACCAAGGGCAGGCAGGTCTCACGACGATACACAGCGTGGAAGGGTTCGGTGCCACCGGAAGTACGCGGGATGACGGCATCGAATCCCCCTTCAATCAGCAAGTCGCGCTGGTGAGCTAACATCTGTGCACTTACGAAGGGCATATCGCAAGCTACCACCATCACCAGCGGCTGGCTGGCCGCGCTGAGAGCGGTATACAGTCCCCCCAATGCGCCGCGTCCGGGGACCACGTCGGCTGCCAGGGCGCAGCCCAGGAACGAGTACGCCTCAGGCTTGTTGGTTGTAACAATGATTTCGTCTGCCAGCCGCGCAACCCGCTGAATAACGCGTTCAATTAGCGTTCCCCCCAGGAAAGGCGCCAGCGCCTTATCCTGCCCCATTCGGCGGGATTCACCGCCGGCCTGGATGACGATAGTTAACATAGTTAGGTGATTATTATAGTATAAATAGAGTATATCGATACAGTAAACATACAAACCCCCACCCCCAGCCCCTCCCCCGAAACGGGGAGGGAGACAAACCGGAATGGGTGAGTAATAACAGGATGCGGATCGAAATCACGCGTTACGGTCACCATTTTGGCTCCTGCAATGAAGGAGTGTGAAAGATGTCCAGCCTGGCTAATGTTTTAGACCAGATGACGGTGGAGGGCACGCTCTACGAGCGCTTGCCAGACAATGCACTGCGCTGCTATGCGTGCGGGCATCGCTGCCTGATCCGTGAAGGCCGGCGTGGGATATGCCAGGTGCGCTTCAATGACAGTGGCGAGCTGCGCGTCCCCTGGGGTTACGTAGCTGCCTTGCAAGCTGACCCGGTCGAGAAAAAGCCCTTTTACCACCTCATGCCCGGCAGCGACGCCCTGACGTTCGGTATGCTGGGCTGCGACTTCCACTGCGCCTACTGCCAAAATCACCTCACATCTCAAGCCATGCGTGATCCCGCCTCGGATATATCCCTGGGTTTGGTCCGCCGCGTTACGCCCGACCAGTTGCTAGAATACGCCCAGCGTAGCGGCGCCAGGGTGATCGCATCCTCCTATAACGAGCCACTGATCACTTCCGAGTGGGCAGCGGGCATCTTCAAGGTAGCCAGCGCCGCCGGATTGCAATGTGTATTTATCTCCAACGGAAATGCCACACCCGAGGCGCTGGAATTCCTGCGCCCCTATATCGTGGGCTATAAGATCGACCTGAAGACCATGCAGGATAAACGCTATCGCCAGCTCGGGGGTGTGCTTGAGCATGTCCTAGAGACCATCCGCAGCGCCCACGATTTGGGACTATGGGTCGAGGTAGTCACCCTGGTGGTGCCGGGATTCAACGACAGCACCGAAGAGCTGATGGATGCTGCGCAGTTCATCCGCTCCGTCTCGGCGGATATCCCCTGGCATGTCACCGCATTCCACCCCGATTACAAGATGACCGAGCCCCCTACTACGTCTGTTCGCACATTGCTGCGCGCAGCCGAGATCGGTGTGGAAGCCGGCCTAAATTACGTCTATGCAGGTAACCTGCCGGGGTACGTGGATGAGTATGAAAACACGCATTGCCCGAAGTGTCGCAAGCTGTTGATCCGGCGGATGGGCTATATCATAAAGGAATACCACCTCACGGGAGGAGGGACCTGCCCCAACTGCAGCACTTCCATCCCGGGCGTCTGGCCCGAGTCTCCAGAAATGGTCAACATCGAAGGATGGGGGTTGCCAAGGAGAATATAGCCCACATCGCTGGCCATCCCCTCTTACCCCCCTTTCCCTAACGAAGGGGGGTCTCATCTTAGAGTTCAGGACAGGCTTCGCCCGATCTAAACCCAAAACCATTAACCCCCGCCTATTGTGGCAGGGGGAGAGGGTCGGGCCGAATTCTCGTGGGGAGCGCTCCAAAGGTCAAATCTGAGACGCTTTGCGTTTCCGTGTGACGCGTGCCCGTACAACGAACCGGTCAATCCCCCCGAAGCGGTATTTGTACGATTCGTCGCCGCGCATGAAGTCGAACGCCTGGCGTTTGTTATCATTCGCCCACTGCAACAGGTAACCCAGCAGCACCCAACCCGGCGATAGAGCGCCGTATTCGAAATCGATCCCTGAGTTGTACACCCAGATGTGGTCAGCATAATCGAAGTTCAAATATCCGGCTGCTTTCTCCCCATCAACCTCCAGAAATGACAATTGCAGCCAGCCCTGGCGGTGAGCGGCTTGTACCGCCAGACGCAACTGTGTGCGCATTATATCGGTGAGGAATGCTCGCTTGGCAGGGTCGTTAGCCATCAAGCCCAGGAAGGCGTCGATCTCTTCGTCCAGATCGTCCTGCAGTCCAACGATACGCCATGTCACTGAGGACTCGTTGCTCTCCGCCCGGCGAATCTTGCGACGGATTTCGTGGCGTTGTTTTTTGTCGATGTTTGCCAGGTATGTCTCCCAATCTCCAGGTAGCGGGATGTAGGGACAATGCTGCAGGCGTTCCTGGCTAATCTGCCAGCCGCGCAGGCGGGTTGCCTCGCCCAGCGCCGGTAGAGTAGGTGAGTCCTCCAACAGATTATACAGGTCCAGCACTTGCCAGCTGGGAGCTTGTGGACCGCCTAAATGCTCCAGGAGAAGAGAAAGGAAACCTGGCAGATCTTCCGGGCGGGCGATCACGTCCAGGTAGTCTGAGATCTCGATGCTGCCCAGGAGCATCAAGGCAGCTTCTCCTTCCTGGTTTTTGGTCAGGAAGAGTGGGGCAATTCCGCACAGGTCACCTTGGGGCATCCTGGCGGTGTATATATAAAGCTCACCCTGAGGCCATTCTCCACCGCCCATAGTCCGCCACCAGGCGGACAGATATTCGTGCCGCAGAAATGGCACGTGACTTGCACTCTGACTAAGCAGGTGATTCCATTCCTCAGCCAGGCTTTCGAACACTTCTTGGGTCTGGATGCTTTCAAGATGCATAATCGCTCCAAGTGAGCAGGTTGCGCTCAACAGACGGATTTTACTATTATAATCATGATCATGGATCTACACCTCCTCCCCCTTGTCCGCCGTGATGGTCAAGACCAGGCCGTGCTGCCCGGCCTGTACATCGCCCCGCCCCAGCGCCGTCCGGCGCGCGGCAGGCAGTCCGACCGGGTGATCCTGTATCTCTCCCTGGAAGGCAATGCGCCCCTGACACAGGAACCCATGGAGCAGTTGCTCAAAAGCCTGGCCGAAAGTTATTATAAGACCCCGGGCTCGGTGACAGCCGCTATGCGCTCAGTCATAGAACACCTCAACCAGTACTTGCTTGACCGCAACCTGCGCGGCGCGAGCAGCGGGTACCAGAGCCTGGGATTATTCACCCTGCTCACCCAGCGAGGTGATCGCCTATACCTGGCTCAATGCGGCCCTGTGCATGCCTTCCATCTTGCAGCCGATAGCTTGCGGCGCATCTATGACCCACAACCGGAGCGGCGCGGCCTGGGTCTTGGGAGAACTGCGCCGATCTATTATTCCCAGTCCAACCTGAGCGACAACGACCTATTGGTCATCAGCCACTTGCCACCGGCAGCCTGGAACGAGAATACGCTTGCTGGGCAGGTCGGCCAGGGGCTGGAGAGCCTTCGCCGGCGCCTGATTCCTCTGGCAGGAAACGATCTGGACGCGCTGCTTATCCTGGCACGGCCCGGTCCCGGCAAGACCTTTTTGCTGCAGCCCAAACCCCTTCCAGGTTACGAACCGCAAGCACCCGAACCATCTCCTGAGCCATCCACAGAATCCACCCCTGAAGCTACTTCGCTACCTTTGGTCGAGCCACCAGGTACACCCGTCCAAGAACCTGAGACAACTCCCGCCACCGAGGAGGGGTTGGCGATACCAGAACTTCCAGGTGAGCCTCCACCATGGATACCTCCGCCAGCGCCCGAGGAAGACGTTTTCCCTCCAATAACACCTCTGGTGCCACCCCAGCCTGATTCTATGCCTCCCCCGAGATATGGGCAGGCGCCCTCACCCCCTGCCGAGCCTGCCATTCCTGTGGCCCGCCCGCGTCGCAGGGAACGGCAGTCATCATTCGCACCGGCGATGGCAGCCGTGCAAAACGCATTGCGGCAGCTCGCCGGGTCACTGGGCTCGCTGCTCCAGCGTATGCTACCGGGTGAAGGCTTGAATCTGCCAGGCCCATTGATGGGGCTGATAGCGGTAGCCATCCCGCTCGTTGTGGTGAGCATCGCCACGGTCATTTACACCCAATCCGGCAGGGGCAGCGAGGGTGAAGCATTCTATGCCCAGGCGGTGCAAGCCGCAGGGGCTGCCCAGGCAACGACCGATCCGGTGATTCGCGAACAAGCCTGGCTACAAGTATTGGCAAAACTCGACGAAGCCGAAAGCTACACCCCCTCCCCAGAGACCCTGGCATTGCGCATGCAAGCCCAGGCCGCAATCGACTCATTGAACCTGGTCCAACGATTGGAATTTGAGCCAGCGATCACTGAGGGCTTGCCTTCCCAGACACGCCTCTCCCGTATGTTAGCAACCCCCACCGACCTATACATGCTGGATGCAACAACGGGAAGTGTATATCGCGCCCTCTTTGCCGGGCAGGGTTATGATATCGACACGACCTACCAGTGCGGGCCAAACTTTCAGGGCAGCCAGGCGATTGGACCTCTGGAGGACGTGGAGCTCTACGCGAAGCCAGACGGCTCTGGGACCGTACTTTTAGGCTTGGATGGCTTTGGCGGATTGCTTGAATGCACCCCCGGCGCGCCGCCACTTTACACCGTGCTGTCGCCGCCCCCGGCAGGGTGGGAAACACCCTCAGCACTGGTGGTGAGCAACAACGACGCTTATGTCCTGGATCACAGCACGCGCCAGATCTGGATCTACCGCAACGCCAACTTTACCGGCTCGCCTGACCTGTTCTTCGACCAGGACATTCCACCCCTGGAGGGCGCCATCGACCTGGCGGTCGATCAGCAGGACCTGTACATCCTGCACCAGGACGGTCATGTAACCCAATGCACCGTCAGCGGATTCGGGGTGGCTTCCACGCAGTGCACCGATCCGGCTCCCTACGGTGACGCCCGTCCGGGACGCGAGGGGCAGATACTCATTCCTGAGACTGCCTTCTCCCAGGTGTTCTCCGTCCAGCCGCCCGACCCATCGCTATACTTACTGGAACCCAACACACCATCCTTGTACCACTTCAGCCTGCGCCTGGCGTACCAGCGCCAGCTCCGCCCGCAGCCGAACGTATCTATAAACGCCCTTCTTGGCGAGCGGGCCGTCACCGCCTTCGCCCTCACACCAGACACCCGCACCGCTTTCCTGGCATTCGATGACCAGGTCTTCTATGCCAGCATGCCTTAAGAGCTGCCTTGCACGATCAAATGCATCGACCCTTAGAGACTTCAAGAGCCTAGGGGTCTTTTGTTGCAAGTACGGGGATACTCACCGAAAACGTCACAAATACCCGCATGCTGCCATTTATTCTCAACTATTATTTATTGACTCGCGCATTAAATTATCATACAATATGAACGAACGTTCGTTCATATTGATAACTCCATGACTGACGAAACCACCCCTCGCAGGGAGCGCGCCCGCAACGATATCCTCGAAGCGGCTTTACGCATGTTCGTAAAGCGCGGCTACCATGGCGCCTCCATGCGCCAGATCGCCGAGGAAGCCGGCGTCGCTCTTGGCAGCATTTACAACCACTTCAACAGCAAAGAGCATATCTTCACCGCCGTCTTCCTCGAGCGCCACCCCTACATAGAAGTGTTCCCCCTGATGCTGGATACCCAGGGGGATACCGTCGAAGAAGTCCTCCGCGCTGCAGCCCACCGTCTGGTGAGCGGGCTGGACCGCCGCACCGACTTCCTCAACCTGATGTTCATCGAGCTGGTGGAGTTCAACGGAAAGCACGTGCCCCAAATTTTCGAGCTCATCTTCCCCCATGTGCTGGCGTTCATCCAGCGCAACCTGGCAAACCGTTCCGAGCTGCGCCCTCTCCCACCCGTATTGGTCATCCGCGCCTTTATCGGGCTGTTCTTCTCTTACCTGATCACCGATATTCTTATCGCTGACCAGCTTCCTCCGGAAGGCAACCAGGACGCCCTCGACCGTTTCGTGGACATCTTTTTGTATGGTATCTTGAAGCAATCATCCATCCTGGAGATGCGATGATCAACTCCCGCCTCACTTCCCTGATTCGTAAAGAATTCTTGCAGATCCTGCGCGACCCGCGCACGCTGGCTTTGGTGATCGTTATGCCGATCATGCAGCTCTTCCTGCTGGGCTACGCCGCCACAAACGATGTGCGCAACATCCCCCTGGCGGTATTGGACCAGGACCGCAGCCCCGAAGCGCGTCTATTGTTGGATTCCTATCGCGCTGCCGATTATTTCTCCCTGGCGTACGAGGTGGGCTCCGAGCAAGAGATGCGCGATTTGATAGATAGCGGAAAGGCGCGCGCCGGGTTGGTGATCCCGCCGGATTATGGCGTAAATCTGCAGGGTGAGAGCCAGGCAGAGGTGGCCTTTATCCTGGACGGCAGCGACCCAACTGTTGCAGCCACAGCCCTCTCGGCGGCGACCTCAATAGGACAGCAACACGCCACAAGAGTGCTTTCCGCCCGTCTGGGGCGGCGCGGCCAGCCCTTTGCGGTGCGCCCGCCCGTCGAGGTGCGCACCCAGGTGTGGTACAACCCCGATATGATAAATTCATATTTCATGATCCCCGGCGTGATCGGCATGATCCTTTACACCATCACCTCGATCCTCACTGCAACCGCCATCGTGCGCGAGCGCGAGCGCGGCACCATTGAACAGCTCATCGTCACCCCAATCCGCCCCTGGGAGCTGATCGTAGGCAAGCTGGTGCCCTACGTCATCCTGGCCTTTTTGAACACGCTGGAAATTCTAGCGATCGGCGCGCTGTGGTTTAAGCTCCCAATTCGCGGCGACCTGAGCCTGCTCCTGCTGCTCTCTGGCTTGTTCCTGGCTTCCAGCCTGGGAATCGGCCTGCTGGTTTCCACCATCGCCAACACCCAGCAGGAGGCCATACTCACGGTATTCTTCACGCTGTTGCCCAGCATCTTTCTCTCCGGCTTCTTCTTTCCATTAGAGGCCATGCCCTTGTTGATGCAGTGGCTCTCATACCTGATGCCGTTGCGCTACTACCTGGTAATTATTCGCTCCTTGCTGCTCAAAGGTATAAGCGCCGATATGCTCCAAAGGGAGATCTTTGCGCTGGCGCTCTTTGGCACTGCCATCATGACCGCGGCCGCGCTGCGCTTCCGAAAGAGGCTGGATTAAGGATCGCGGCTTGTAGACTGATGATCGTTGACTGGATATGAAGTTCGAATAACGATTCGTGCAAGATATGCTGTAAGTCGCACGACGAACTCTGCACAACGCAAGTATGTACTCACCCAGCCCCCCTTCCCTCGCCGAGAAGGGGGGAAAGAACCCGAAAATTGGGGAGGGGCAGGGGGTGGGGGCGTGAGTAGATGCTATCGCACGATATGAGGAGGTTTCTATGCATCCCAATCCAAGAAAACTCATCCCTATCCTATTGTTGGTCGTGATTGCCGGGGGTGCGGTCTGGTATTTTACCCAGGGGCAAGGGAACGGCAATGTCGGCGCCTTAGCTGCCTCGGGAACCATCGAGGGAACGCAAGTGGTCATCGCCCCCGAAATAGGAGGGCGTGTGCTGGAGGTTCTGGCCGATGAGGGTGCAGAGGTTATGGCAGGTGAAGTGCTCGTGCGCTTCGATGACGCCATGCTACAGGCGCAGTTGAGCCAGGCGCAGGCCGCCCTGCACCTGGCGCAGGCCAGCTACAACCTGGCCGCGCGCGGTCCCTCAGCTGAGCAGCGCCAGCTGGCAGTTGCATCGGCTGAGCTTGAGCTTACCAGAGCTCAGCAAGCCTTGCAAGCGCTGAGCGATACCGCTCCTCTGGCAGCCGCTCAGCTGGAACAGACCATCGCCGCCATCGACAAGTCACGCGATAAAGCCCAGCAGTATCTGGATAACGTTGAGACCAACGCCGACCCGGCGGATATCGACTCCGCCTGGGCCTCAGTGGTTATCGCCCAGGATAAGCTCGAAGACGCCCAAGAGGATTTTGAGCCATACGAGAAAAAGGATCAGAGCAATCTCAATCGGGCGATCTTCCTGGCGCAGGTGGCTGCTGCTCAAAAACAATACGACTCTATGGTGGAGCGCTACAACAACCTGGTGGGTACAGCCAATAGCTATGAGCTGGCGCTGGCCAAGGCCGATGTGGGCCTGGCGGAGGCCAATCTGGCAGACTCCGAACGCCGCCTGGACAAGCTGGTGGATGGCCTCGATCCCGACGCCCTAGCCCTGGCGCAAGCTAGCCTGATGACCGCCGAAGCCAACCTGGCAGCCTCCAGAGCAGACCCCAGTCCCGAGGAGTTGGCGGTCGCCCAGGCACAGGTCGAGGTCGCCCGCGGTGCGGTGCAGGTGCTTGAAGCGCAGATTGCCCGATTGGTCATCACCGCTCCCATTGACGGCGTCGTGCTCACCCGCTCGGTGCAGCCGGGTGAGGTATCCGTGCCGGGCGCGCCGCTGCTCTCCCTGCTGCGATTAGATGACCTGTCCATCACAGTTTACGTGCCAGAAGACCGTTACGGCACGATCAGCCTTGGGCAGAGCGCCCGCGTCTCGGTCGATTCCTACCCAGGAGAGACTTTTGAAGCCCGCGTGGTGCGCATCGCCGACCAGGCCGAGTTCACCCCGCGCAACGTACAGACTGAAGAAGGTCGACGAACGACGGTGTTTGCCGTGGAGCTTGCCGTAGGCAGCCCGGAGGGAAAGCTCAAGCCAGGCATGCCCGCCGACGTTATCTTCGGGGAGTAGCAGCCAATCGCCGAGCTACACGAGACCTTGTGGAATACAACTCCCATTATCCATGCGCATTTTGATCGAAGCCATCAACGTATATAAGTCATTTGGTGAGACGCACGCTGTCGACGGGCTCAGCCTGCACGTAGGCGCTGGAGAGATCTACGGGTTGGTGGGGCCAGATGGTGCTGGTAAAACCACCACCTTACGCCTGCTGTGCGGGGCAATGACACTCGACCGCAGCAAAACACAGCCGGCGTCCAGTCTGAGCATCGATGGCTACGACGTGACCCGCCACACCGAACAGGCCCGCGCTCAAATTGGCTACCTGCCCCAGCGCTTTTCACTTTATGAAGATCTGACCGTTTTGGAGAATATCCGCTTCTTTGCCGAGGTGCGCGGGCTAAGCTCTGCCGAATGGTATCCGCGTTGCATGGAAATCTTGGGGTTTGTCGGGCTGGATCCATTCGTGGACCGGCTGGCAGGCCATCTCTCCGGCGGTATGAAGCAGAAGCTGGGCTTGGCGGCAGCGCTGGTGCACCGCCCACGCATCCTTCTCCTGGATGAGCCCACAACCGGCGTGGATCCGGTCACGCGCCAGGATTTCTGGCAGTTAATCATTCGCCTGGTCAACCGCTCCAGTCACAACGGCGACCAGGTGGCAGTGTTGGTCAGCACGCCGTATATGGACGAAGCCGCGCGCTGCAGCCGTGTGGGTTTCCTGCGCAATGGGCGCAAGCTGGTAGAGGGCACGCCTGCCGAATTGCGCCTGAGCCTGATTGGTCGCATCCTAGAGCTGCGTGGAAAGCCACTGGGCTTACTGCGCCGCCTGGCTCTTGCGGATGAGAGCGTCGAAGACGCCCAGATGTTTGGCGACCGCGTCCATCTACGTTTGCGTCTCGGGGAAGCCGACGCAGTCTTGAAGCGCCTGAAAGAGCGCATAATCGTCGAGGGTGGGGAGATCGCCGAGCTGCGCGTCGTTCCCCCCCAGCTTGAAGATGTATTTATCTCACTATTGGAGTAAGGTACGCCGATGGACAGCGAAGTTATTATTGCCAGGGAATTAACCCGCCGGTTTGGCGACTTCACGGCGGTCGATCACGTCTCTTTCACAGTGAACGCTGGAGAGGTGGTAGGTTATTTAGGACCGAATGGGTCTGGCAAAACCACTACCATCCGCATGCTGCTGGGATTGCTCATCCCCAGCGATGGCGAAGCCCGCGTTCTGGGATATGACGTAGTGCGCCAGGCAGAGGAAGTCCGCGCTCGATCCGGATACATGTCACAAAAATTCGCCCTGTATCACGATCTTACTGCACTCGAGAACCTGTCCTTCTACGCGGGTGTATATGGCGAGAGCTCGCCAAAAAGACTGGATGAGGTGCTGGAGCTGGTCGGGTTAACCCAGCTCAAGAACGATCGTGTGAGCAATCTCTCGACTGGCTGGCGGCAGCGGCTTTCGTTGGGAACCGCCATCGTGCACAAACCGCGGCTGCTCTTCCTGGACGAACCTACCAGCGGTGTCGACCCAACCGCCCGGCGCGCCTTCTGGGATCTCATTTACGCATTGGTGGATGAGGGTGTGACTGCCCTGGTCACCACCCACTATATGGACGAAGCTGAATATTGCGGCAGGGTGGGCATCATGCGGGATGGCAAGCTGCTCGCAATCGACACCCCCTCATCGCTCAAGACCAGCTCAATGCCGGGTGTTGCCTGGGACGTATTCGTGGATGAGAGCATGGACGCGGGTACTTCGTCCCTACTGGATGCCCTGGACGCGCTGGAGTCGTGCGAGTGCGTGCTGCGGGCTGGTCTGGCTGGCGACCACCTGCGGGCGATCACACCCATTGATGTAAATGAAGCGACATTGAACGAACGCCTGGTCCAAGCCGGCATCCGCGGGATACGCCTCGAGATCGTCGAGCCGACTTTAGAGGATGTATTTCTCGCCCTAGCATCTAAATAAGATTCCACGAAAATTACATTTTCGCGTACAATTTCACTATGGAAACCAGCTCCCCTCGTTATCTCATCGCCGGACAACTGCGTAGGGAATACATACTCTTGCCCTCAGGTGAGGCCCTGTCAGACGTACCGGGCGGGAACGTGCTTTATGCTGCTGTGGGGGTGGCCATCTGGGAGCCGGCCCCTCCCCCCGCAATCCTGGCGCGCGTCGGCGAGGACTACCCCGAGGAATGGCTTTCTGACTTTCGCAGCCGTGGCCTGGACACGCGCGGCGTGCGAGTGCTGTCGCAACCGGTAGACCTGCGCAATTTCATTGCCTACATCAGCCGTTCGGTGCGGGCCACAGAAGACCCTGTGGCGCATTACGCTCGGGTCGGGCTACCATTCCCAAAAGCCCTTCTGGGATACCGCGACGCATCCGCCTCGCTGGGCAGCCGCACGAATTTGCTGCCCACATCCCTGCGCCAGGGAGATATCCCCTCGGATTATCTCGACGCCAGCGCTGCTCACTTATGCCCGCTGGATTACCTGACCCACAGCTTGCTGCCGGCGGTCTTGCGCCAGGCTGAATTTACAACGGTTACGCTGGATCCCTCCCCCGGATATATGAACCCCACATTCTGGGACGACGTGCCCGCCCTGCTAACCGGTCTGACTGCATTTCTGCCATCGGAAGATGAGATGGTCTCTCTGTTTGAGGGACGCTCTAGCGATCAGTGGCAGATGGCTGAAGCGTTAGCCGCGTATGGGTGCGAGGTTATCGTGATCAAGCGTGGCGAAGGTGGCCAGTACCTGTATGATGCTCCTGGGCGCAATCGTTGGGAGATCCCCGCCTACCCATCCCGCATGGTCGATCCTGGCGGAGCGGGTGACGCTTTCTGTGGTGGCTTTCTGGCAGGCTACCGGCGCACCTATGACCCGCTTGAAGCAGCTTTATTCGGCAACATATCGGCCTCCTTAGTAGTTGAAGGTGTCGGTCCATTTTATGCCCGGGATTCGCTCCCTGGTCTTGCCCAGGCGAGATTGGATTCGCTCCGTCAAGGGGTGCGCAAGATATAGCAAGGCGAATTGCCCAAACAACAAGGAAGAGGTGCAATGGAACCCGGTCTTACAGCACGCGTAATAGAGATGGCGATCGCCATCCAGCAAATCCCCGCCCCAACATTTAGCGAGAAATCTCGCGCCAAGTTTGTCCTGGATCAGTTCCGTCAGGAAGGCTTGAGCGACTTATCGATGGACTCGCTCTGGAATGTGTACGCCCGGCTGCCCGGCAGCGGGAAACGTGCGCCGCTGGTGGTCAGCGCCCACCTGGACACCGTTTTTCCCAGCGACACACCCCTGGATGCGCGCCGCGAAGAAGATATGATTTTCGCGCCTGGGATCGGGGATAATGCCCTGGGTGTAGCCGGCTTGTTTGCAATTGTGTGGGCTATGCGCAATATTTCCCGTCCTGCCTCCTCAGTCTTGCCAGGTGATATCTGGCTGGTTGCCAACGCGGGAGAGGAGGGACTGGGTAATCTGTGCGGCATGAGGGCAGTGGTCGATCTTTTTGGAGCGCAGCCCCTGGCGTACCTGATTCTGGAAGGCATGGCACTCGGACAGGTCTATCACAAGGGTTTGAGCGTGAAGCGCTACCGTATCATCGCCCATACACCCGGTGGACACGCCTGGGTGGATCATGGACAGCCATCCGCGATCCACGAGCTGGCAGCCCTGATCACGCGCATGGCTGGTCTACCGTTGCCTTCTGAGCCGCGTACCAGCTTGAATGTTGGCGTAATCACCGGAGGGACAACCGTCAACAGTATTGCATCGCAGGCAGAGTGCCTGGTCGATCTGCGCTCAGAATCTCAGCACACTCTGAGTATCCTTGCTGAGCAGCTGGAAACTCTGATCCAGGCGGGTCAACGCAAGGATGTTGAACTGACCTTCGAGATTGCCGGGGAACGGCCAGCCGGTGAGCTACCGCAGGACCATCCGCTTGTGCTCCAGGCAGCGCGCTGCCTGGAGGCTCAGGGAATCCAACCACAGTACAAAATCGGCTCTACCGACGCTAACATTCCCCTTAGCCTGGGACTACCAGCAGTGTGTATCGGGCTCACCAGCGGTGGAGGCGCTCACACGACCGGGGAATTTATTTACACCAAGCCTCTGGAACAAGGGCTGGCACAGTTAATGGATTTATTGAGGACAATTGGCACAACCGACGATGCATAGAATATTCGGGCTGGCTGGGGGAGCGGCGAGCGAGTCCAAACCTAATACGCGCATCAGCCTGAGCGAGCTTCAACCGCACGGGCATCGATGGCGAAAGCCCCACCCTTTTCCGGTAGCACTCGCAGCGGATTGATCTCAATCTCAGCGATCTGAGGAAAATCAGCGGCGAGCTGTGAAAGGCGCAGCAGCACATCCATAACGGCCTCCCGGTCGGCGGGCGGGATGTTGCGGTAGCCACGCAGCTTGCGACCTGCCCAGGTGCTCTCCAGCATCTCTTCGGCTTCGGCTCGTGTGCAAGGCGCCAGCGCAAAAGCCACATCCTTCAAACCTTCGACCTCCACACCGCCAGAACCAAACATCACCAGCGGACCGAACTGCGGGTCCCGTACTGCGCCAACGATCAACTCCTGGCCTTCTGGCAGCATGCGCTGGACGTGCACGCCCTCGATGCGCGCTCCTGGTAGAGCGTGGCGGCTGTTGTGCATTATCGTGACAAAACCATCCGCCACTTGCCTGCTATCTGTCAGGTCTAGCAATACCCCTCCCACATCGGATTTGTGAGGAATGTCTGGCGAGGCAACCTTGAGCGCTACCGGGAAGCCAAACCCTCGCGCCAATTGGACGGCTTCCTCGGAAGAAAGCGCCAGCCCAACTTGCAGACTGGGAATTCCGTAAGCTTCGAGTAACGCGTGGAGGCTCTCAGCCGGGATGACACCTTTGGATTGCAGAGATTCGCTGAGGGCTGCGCGCGTTATCAACGCATGTCGGGCAGTATCAAGATCCACACCAGGTAGGTCTTCTCCCACCGGCTCTGGTCTTTGTAAGAATTCCGCGCGCTGTGCCAGCACTGCCAGGGCTGAGGCGGCGCGTTCTGGAAACCGGTATTCAGGCACGCGGGCAGCGCGGAAATGTTCCACAGCCTCCTGGATGAGGCGCTCACCCATCAAGGCGATAACCACAGGCTTCGCAGCAGCGTGCACCACCGGGATGAGCGCCTTGGCGACCGCTCCAGCAGTGTGCATGGGTGGTGGAGGCAGGATCACCAGCACGGCGTGAACGCCCTCATCTTCCACCAGAATTCGCAGGCACTCGGCATACTGCTCAGGTGTCGCTGAAGCCAGCATATCCACCGGGTTGTGCAGGCTGGCGGCAGGGGGTAATATCGAGTCCATTGCCCGCCGGGTTGCGTTGCTCAAAACAGCCATGCGCATACCGCTCAACTCCAACGCATCCGCCGCAGTGACCCCTGGGCCTCCGGCGTTGGTGAGCACTGCTACGGCCCTGCCAGTTGGCGGAGGGCACCAGGCCAGCGCCCGCGCCCAATCGAACATCTCCTCACTGGTCTCAGCGCGGATCACGCCAGCGCGGCGAAATGCAGCGTTGAAAGCGCTCTCCTGACCTGCCAGGGCTCCCGTGTGTGACATGACTGCCTTTTGCCCGCTGGCGAAACGCCCCACCTTGAGCGCTATGATAGGCTTCTGGCGCGCGACGCGCCCGGCTTCCTCCACGAAACGACGCCCATCACTGACACCTTCCAAGTACAGAGTAAGCACACGCGTGAACGGGTCTGCGCTCACCGCAGCGAGCACATCGGTCTCGTTCACATCCGCCTGGTTACCCAGGCTAACCAAGCGTGACAGGCCAAAACCCTGCCCGCGCGCCCAATCAATTACCGCGGCACAGATGGCTCCTGAGTGGGAGATGAAAGCCACATCACCGGGCAGCGGTCCGGGGGGTGGCAGAAAGGTAGCATCCAGCGGCAGGTGCGTATCCAGCAGGCCGATGCAATTGGGACCGAGCAGGCGCATCTCGTAGCGCTGTGCCATCTCCAGGCAGCGTTTCTCCAAAGCTGCACCTTCCTCGCCAGTCTCGCGAAAGCCGCCGGAGGCGATGATGGTCGCGCGCACGCCACGCTCGCCGCATTCCTGGATGGCCTGCAGCACCGCAGACGCCGGAATGAGCAGGATCGCCAGATCAACCGGATCGGGGACATCGGCGAGTGAAGTGTACATCGGTCTCCCCAAGAGGCTGCCACCTTTGG
The DNA here is from genome assembly GCA_963714425.1 of uncultured Chloroflexia bacterium. Taxonomy (GTDB): domain Bacteria; phylum Chloroflexota; class Anaerolineae; order Anaerolineales; family UBA4823; genus DATCYX01. The sequence continues at coordinate 16,203 of CAVQOI010000013.1, read as the reverse complement.
GATTGACGAAGTGCACCATGCCCTGGTAATTGCTCTGCACCAGGTTGCGCGCCAGCCCATAGCCCAGCTTAATCGGATTGGTGGTGGCGCCGATCAGAGCGATGCCTTTGGGGGAGAAGAAAGGAGAAAGGGAAGATGTCATAATGTTTGCAGTTCAGAGATTATTCTGCTGAGCATAGGCTTGCCATCCATGAATACACGCGTGTTCACAGACGAGATCCATTTTAACGCCATAATCGTGTATTCGTGATACATTCGTGGACAGTCTAATAAAAAAAGCCCCGCTCTTGTCAAGCGGGGATGGATGATCGGGGGATTCTCAGGCGCTTCCAGCCAGACTATACCACCATTCCGGCACCCAGAAATTTCCGTAACCCAGCAGCCGGATGGTGAGAAAGGAGATCAGGATTGCCACACCCAAGGCGATGAACAGATAATCGCGCAGCTCGAAGTGCAGCTGGCGGTGCCAGGTGCGTGGACGTGCTCCAAAGGCACGCAGGTCCATGGCGTCGATCACTTCCTCGCCGGTAACGATTGCAGACATGGTTACCGGCACGATCAGAGGCGCCAATCGGCGCAGGCGGTTGATAACCCCACCCCGGGCGCTCTCCACTTCATAACCGCGGGCTCGTTGGGCGTCAATGGTGATCATGAAGTCACGTCCGAGAGTGGGGATAAATCGAAATGCCAGGTCCATCGTAAATGAGGCCTTATCGGGCAGACCCATGCGGCGGAATGTCACCCCATAGATGCTGGGGTCGAGGGTATAGGGAATAGGAATCGCCAGAGCTGCCATGGTGAGCATACGCGTGATCTGAACAATCGCAAAGAATGCGCGCACCACGGTGACCGTAAGGGTAATACTCCAGGGCGTGAGGGGGATGTGCAGGGTCGGTGATTGGAAAAGAATCGCCGACTGGTCTTGCAGCACAGCCGTGGGTCCACCACGCCCTGAGAGCAATCCGTTGATGCCCACGATAAAGAACACCAGGAAGATGATAAACGCCCACGCCCGCCAGACATCCCGCCACTCGATGCGTGCCATGAAGTACAGGATCATGGTCAGAACGAAGAGCGGCAACACGTAGCGAATATCCCAAACGCTGGTGCCTGAGATGGCGAAGATGATGCATGCCAGATATATTAATCTGGAACGCGGGTCAAGCCGCTGAATAAACGTATCGCGCGGCCGGTACTTCCAGGCGACGAGCAACTACCTGCCCCTGCGCGAGACCACCGCTGCGAATGCAACCATCAAGATCGGTAGCAGCACCGCAGTCACCACCACATTGCCGATGAAGGCAGGGGTAAAGTATCCGATCAGGGCAGTATTCAAGTCGATGCCGCCCACGAACATCTCTGTGAGCGAGGCGAAGAGCATCCCTACCGCTATGCCAAGTGCGCCCCAACCAATACCAATGCCGATCGAGCGTCCGCTGCGGTAATCCTGGATCATGGCCATCGCTAAGCCGGGGACCATACCCATCAAGCCGTTGCCCACGCTCCAATTCCAGAAGAATCCCCAGCCCGTAAGTCCATCACCCAGGGAGTTGCCGACCAGACCTGCGATCAGACCCACCCAAGGCCCGTAGGCGATGCCGAAGAAAATCAGCACTGCCACGGCGGGCCGGAAAGTGACATTACCTGCCGCTGGAAGAGGGATGACATTCGTGAGCCACGAGAAGACCCCATACAGCGCCGCGCCGATTGCGCCGTAAACCACTTGCCTGGTTCCGAAACTCCACAAACCTTCTTGCTTATCCATCGCATTCCTCCTTAATAGTATGAATGAGAGAGTGATTCAGGGCATTTGGTACACCCAAATGATAAAACCCGACAATCGTGAAATGGTTTCATTTTTATTCTGGTTAAATATAGGAGGCTAGAGCTTCTGCAGGGAGGAAGCGCCCGGTTTTAGGCAACAGATCCAGATTCAGCTGCAGCAATGAGGTTGGACGGACACGATAGCGGCGCAGCAGGTCATAATCCTTCAATACTTCCTCCGGCGGTCCATCAGCTACGACTCGCCCTTCCCCCACCAGGATCACACGGTTCGAATAGGTAACTGCCAGGTCAAGGTCGTGAGTGATGAACAGCGTTGCAGCGAAATTCTCCGTGAGCAGGGATTTTCCATCCTCCCCGCTGATGCCGCATAGCACCTCCATAAACCTGGAGTAATTGGCGTAATCCTGCCCTGCCGTTGGCTCATCCAGCACAATGATGGTTGAGCGCATCGCCAGCACTGCTGCGATGCCAGTACGTTTCTGCTGCCCAAAGGATAAGCCGAGGGGTGGGTATTCTTCCAGCCCGCTCAGGTTGACCGCGGTCACACTGGCCACGACATTACTCTCAACCACCTCACTGGAGTATCCCAGGTTAGATGGTCCAAAGGCTAATTCCTCACGGACGGTAGGCGCAAAAAGCATGTGGGTAGGGCTCTGGAAGACGTATCCTACCTTGCGAGCAGTTTGTGCCACGGTCATGCGGCGCGTGTCTACCCCCTCCACCTGCACCTGGCCACTTGTCGGTTTCAGCAGTCCAATAGCATGTTTGACCAGTGTAGATTTTCCCGCACCATTTGGTCCCAGCACAGCAATCATATCGCCTCGCCGGACCTGCAAATTGATGTCATGCAGCACGAGAGGACCATCCCCATAGGCAAAGGAAACATCCTTGAATTCGATCATCGCCTCTCCTTGAACCTGTCTTTGGGGAGGGGGGGAGGGAGGCTGAGTTGCATCTATGGTCTCGCGCACACGCTGCACCACCCAAGATGCCGGAAGTTTTACCTCCCGATGATCAAGCTCGGGCGGAAGCGAATCGACAGTCCCAAGATAGCGCACACTTCCGCCAGACATATACAGCAGTCGATCTGGTCGTGCCGCCAGCGCATCTTCGACGCGGTGTTCGATAAGCAAGATTGTCGACCCTTCATCCGCCAGCCTGCGGAATATAGCCAGGGCTTCGTGGGCTGAGGCCGGGTCCAATGATGCCAGGGGCTCGTCTAATAGCAGGATCGATGGGCGCATTACCAAGATCCCTGCCAGGGCGATCTTCTGCTTTTCACCACCCGAGAGGGTGAACGTATCCCGGTGGCGTAAATGCTCGATATTCAGGCGTTTTATGGCCTGATCAACGCGATCTTCGATCTCGTCAGGTGGCAACCCCAGGTTCTCCGGACCAAATGCAATCTCATTCCAGACATTCGAGGCGACGATCTGCCGCTCTGGGTCTTGCAAGAGCGTGCCAATGATTTGAGAGATGTCAACCAGGGATAATTGGGTAATCTCCTTATCGAGGATGGTCACCGAGCCGGAACGCTCGCCCTTATAGCTGCGGGGGATGAGCCCGTTTATGCAGCGCGCTAAGGTGGTTTTGCCACAGCCGCTGGCACCCGCTACCAGAAGCAGTTCGCCTCGACCCAGCTGGAAGGACACATCCTGGATCGCAAACTCCTGCCGGCTATGATAGCGGAAAGAAAGGTCTTCTACGGTAAGCGTGTAATCTGTTTCCAAGTTAGCCTATCTTAACACCAAGGTCATGAGGTTGTTCGAGCACTACTACAAAATCCTTCTTATCGAATGCTGCACCTAGTCATCAGATTTCTACTTTAACCTTGTCTCCGATAGCAGCGTCGAGGCGCATGGCAGCGCTGCCGTTGACCTCCGAGACAATCAGGTTGCCTGTGCTGCCATATAAGGCAACCAGGTCACCGGGCGATCGCTCGCCGAAGGTGTGAACCAACCCGTCTATACTGACCCCACATATGCGCACCTGAACAGTAGCCGGCTCGCCTAATTGCGCCTTAAGGATGTTTGTAGAGATATTGCCAAAGTGATCGATGTGTATTATCTCGCCCAGCCAGCCATTGGCTGTGCGTTGCGGTTGCGGCAACGCCAGGAGCACAGGATCGGTGATTGACGTACCCAGCTTGTTCAGGTTTACACCATTCGCCAGGTGCGCCGCGACCGGAGAGAAAATGTCCCGCCCGTGGAAAACATGGCTTACTTCTGAAAGCCAGTATTCAGGCTTATCAGTGTGAACAAATTCAACCGGCTTACCTTCAGCCTGGAGGCGCTCCATCAGCAAGGTAATGATGCCGTTATCCGGACCGACGAAATACTGCTTTCCCAGCCGGGCAGCGATGGGCCGGCGCGAAGTACCCACGCCTGGATCCACCACCACCACGTGGATCGTCCCTGGCGGGAAGTAAGGCGCCGAGCGTGCCAGGATCAGACAAGCCTCGTGGACGTTTTGCGGGCTGATATTGTGGCTCAGATCGGCGATCAGGACGCCAGGTGCTATGCCCCAAATCACGCCTTTCATCACCCCCACATTCCCATCCTTGATGCCGAAGTCGGTCATTAAAGTGATGATGCCCAAGGAATTCTCCAAGATCAGAGAAAAGATAGTAGTGAGTCGCAAGAAGTCAAACGAACGTGGAGAGAAAGTACGGCTATCTTGTCCCTTCTCTCAACTCTTGACTAACAGCTTTATAGCACGCAAGCTTGCGACAGTCAATATGATAAAATCGGTTGGATAGGTAACTTTCCCACCAGGGTTGCATCTAATGAATAGTAAACAAGACGAAACATTTTCGCTGGAAGCTCTGAAAGCCGGCGACCGGGCGGAATTTGCCCGGGTCGTGGATGCGCATTACCCCATGATCTACCGGGTGGCACTCAAGATGCTTAACGACCCGCAGGACGCGGAAGACATTCTGCAAGAAACCTTCTTAAAGGCTTTGCGCGGCATCCATAATTTCGATGGACGAGCAAAACTTTCCACGTGGCTTTATAGGATTGCTACCAACGAAGCCCTTATGTTCCTGAGAAAGCGAAGGCCGGACACCATCTCAACCGATGAGCCGCTGGAGGGCGACGAAGGCCTCCAGGAGCCGATACAAATTGTGGATTGGTGCTGCCTGCCAGAGCGTGAGTTGATGTCAGCAGAGGCCATGCGCCACCTGGACCAGGCTGTAGAGCAGCTGACACCCGCGCTGCGAGCAGTATTCGTGCTGAGGGATATCGAAAACCTATCAACCACCGAGACGGCGGAAGTGCTTAACCTGAGCGAATCGGCAGTGAAAACCCGCCTCTCACGAGCCCGTCTGCGCTTGCGTGAGGACTTGACGGGCTATTTTAGCGAGAAACTGGCGGAAGGGGAGCAATCGGAATGAACCATAAAGAATGCCACCACCTGTTGAGCTCGCTGTCTGAGTACGTAGACGGCAGCCTGGAACAGCGCATTTGTGCAGAGATCGAACGCCACCTGGCAGATTGCATGGATTGCCGCGTTGTCGTGGACACGTTGAATAAGACCGTCGATCTGGTCCACCAGTCGGCGTTACAGGTGGATACTCCAGACGAAGTCCGCCAGCGCCTTTTTCGCCGTCTCAACCTCGAAGATTTCCTCTTGTAACTTTGTGAAGTCCAGCGCATCGTATGGGGTGGAATGATTGATCACGAGCAGTCGCTTAAGACGTTTTTCGCGCTTATGCCCATCTCAAAGGAAGACAAACTCCACAACCGGGTGACCACAGAGCTTCGCCCTGGAGATATGTGCCCAGAATGCGGGCTAGATGAATTGGATTATGATGGCATGCTCAATCTGGCTTGCCCAACCTGTGGTCTGGCTATCGGCGGCTGTTTCACCTGATAATTTGAGTGTTCGCTCCGTGTGGGCAGATACACTACATCGAATATTAGAAGATATTTGATGGTAAAGGAGGTCTATGGAAACCAAGTTCTTAAACAATACGCTATCCGAGCAGGTTCAAGAGTTATTCGCACAGCTGCAAGAACCCGTGGAGGTGCTTTTTTTCGGACAGGGTTCAGAGTGCGAAAATTGTGACGATACGCTTGGAGTGCTTCAGGAGCTCGTGATGCTCTCAGATAAGTTGGGGCTGAGCATCTACGACCTGGAAAACGACGCTGCGGTGGCCCACCAGTACCGGGTCGATAAAGCCCCGGGGATCGTCATTGCAGGGCGGGATGGTACACAGATCCTGGATTACGGCGTCCGCTTTGCCGGTATCCCTTCCGGGCATGAATTTAGCTCCCTTGTCCACGACTTAATACTGGTATCCAGCCGCGATTCTGGGCTGGATCAAACAACACGCCGAGCTCTGGCTGGTCTGGAGAAACCGGTCTTGCTGCAAGTATTTGTCACTCCCACCTGCCCTTATTGTCCACAAGCTGTGGTGCTGGCTCACCGCATGGCGCTCGAGAGCCCCATGGTAGAAGCAGAGATGGTTGAAGCCTTGGAATTCCCAGAGCTATCCGAGAGGTACGGTGTGAGCGGAGTGCCCCAGACGACAATCAACAGCGGAGCGGGCACTCTGGTTGGCGCAGCCCCTGAGGTATATCTACTTTCAGAGATTGAGAAAGCTCTGAATGCATAAGCACTATCCCTTTTTATATAGTAATAACATGCGGGGATTTCAATTATACTCATGGCTATGATCCGAGAAAATGCACGAACTCCGCTCTCTCGCTCGTGTGCCCTTGCGCTGGCGATGATCGGGATAGGGCTGGTGGTAATTGGTGTGGTCGTGTGGGGTTCCCTGGCAGGATTCAATTCGGCAGAAGGTAGCGTAAATTCTGCCATACCGGTTGAAATGGAATACTCTGCTCCAGCGCTGACGCTAACCGATCTGCAGGGAAAGACCGTCTCGTTGAATGATTATCATGGACGATACGTTCTTGTGAATCACTGGGCCACCTGGTGCCCTCCATGCAAGGAGGAGATGCCGGAGCTGCAAGCTTATTATGAGGCGCACAAGGATCGGGGCTTCGTCATTGTTGCCATTGAAGCCGGGCAACCGGTCGCTGAAGTTGCTGATTTTGTTGAGAGTTATGGCCTGACTTTCGAGGTCTGGACCGATCCGCGATTGATGGCGACGGCGGCTTTTCGTAACCCTGGATTACCCAGCTCGTACCTGATCGACAAAAAAGGCATTGTACGACTTGCATGGGCAGGCGCTATCAGCCGGGATACGCTGGAAGAATATGTTAGCCCGATGATCGAGGAGTAACCATTGGAAGCAAAGATGACCTGGCAAGGGGGGCTGAACTTCGACGGGACTGCGGAAAGTGGATTTCACGTGCCTCTGAGCGCAAAAAAGGCAGTTGGCGGAGATGAGCAGGGCTTTATCCCTATGGAGCTGCTCGCCATGGGATTAGCAGGGTGTACTGCCATGGACGTGATCTCCATCTTGCAAAAGAAGCGCCAAGCAGTCACCGCGTTCGAGGTGCAGGTGCACGCCCGGCGAGCGTCTGATCACCCCCGGGTATTCACCCAGGCGGTGATCGAATATCACCTCACCGGGAAGGATTTGAGCGAGCAGGCTGTGGTGCGATCGATCGAGCTCTCCGCCACAAGATATTGCCCGGCACAGGCAATGTTCTCCAAGGTGTTCCCCATCCAGCTAACGTATCACATCTATGAGGAAAGTGAGGATGGCGAGCGCAGTCTGGTGAAGAGCGGGCATTATACCCTTGCCCCAGACCGCAACCCACAGCAGTCCTGATCGCTGCCGAAAGGACTCCCCCTATAGTGGCGCTATGGCGTTGCCACCCTCGGCTATTGGGTCAGCAGAGGCGCTGGCAGCCGCTGCATGGTCCGGCAGGATCGTCTCCACATCACGAATTGCAGGCACCAGGTAGCCGCTCAAGCCTACCAGTGCCGCCAGCGCACCACAGAAGACAAACATCAGAGCCATTCCCGCACCTGGGCCCTCACCCACCAGCCAACCGAAGGTAGCGGTTAGCTCCCCGCCAACGCGCATTCTGGGCTCAAGCACGAAATCAGCTAAAGGTCCAGCCACCAGGGTCGCCAGGGGTGTGACGAACCAGGCAATCAGCCGGCGAATCGAAAAAACCCGCCCCTGCACATCGGGGGCGACTTTAGCCTGCCAGATAGCCTGGTTGGAACCATTAATGATTGGGTTAAACAAGGCTGCAAGGAAACTTGCTATAATCCAAACCGGCAAGCTGCGCCCAACCCCCATCAATACACCATCCATTAAGCTGATCATCACCCAGCCGATGAGCACGCCATGTACGAGGCGCTTCGGTCCACCCCAGGCACTCATCAATAAGCCACCCAGCACGCCGCCAATCGCGCCTGCCGAACTTACGCTGCCATAAGCCAGCTCATTGTTGCCTGTGCGCGACAGGATCATTGGCGCCAGCACAATAAAGGTGATCGTGCTAAAAAAATTGCCTGCTAGAAATATGGACTGTAATCCTAACAAGCTGGGGCGCTTGAGGATATAGCGGAAGCCATATACAGCCTCCTGAACCAGGTTCCCTTGTCCTTCCTTGCCGGCATCGGTCACAGGAGGTTGGGGGATATGGATCATCGCCAGAGCAGTAATTGCAAACAGAAATGTGACGATATCAACAAAGAGCACACCGCCCAGACCGACAAATCCCAGCATCATGCCAGCCAGTAAAGGGGCGAAGATGTTGGAGCCCGATTCAGCCAAGGACATCATGCCATTAGCGCGGCCGTAATGTTCTTTGGGCAGCATAACGGTAATGGCAGCAGAATAGGCTGGCCATTGGAAGGTCTGAAAAAGTCCCATAATGACATTGGCGACATACAGGTGCCAGATTTGCAGGTTGCCGCTGAGGTAAAGTATCAAGATACCCCCAGTAGCTGCTCCCGACGCCAAGTCGCTGAGCACCATCATCAGCTTGCGGTTGGCACGGTCAACGATGGCACCGGCAAGTGGGCTAAATACCAGCATGGGGGTGACATAGAAGAACCCCACCAGGGCCAGGACGGTCGCCGAACCGGTTAGCTCAAAAGCCCAGACGGTAACAGCGAAAGCTGTCATGCTGGTGCCGATCAGCGATACAACCTGTCCGATCCAGGCGATGGTAAAGGCGGTCATACCGGAGGGGCGCTTAAGGGGCATCAAAGATTCCGTTACAAACTTAGATCATCGACGAATGCAAATGTTGGAGGATGCACCTTAGCGATCATCCGACTGGATGAAGCTGGCCTGATTCGAGCACACGCAGGCTGTGACGGTACGAGCCTGACGGGTAAGCGTGCCCAGGTAAGGCGCTCTGCCATTGTGAGCTACCCAGCCTTCTAGGTCGAAAGGCAGCATGCCATCTGCGAGCATCCACTCACCGTTATACTTGCGGGCAATGTGTACATGCGTGCCGGTGGAGCTGCCACCTTCACAGGATGGATGGCCTACCCGATCTCCAGCTTTCAAGCTGGCCCCCAGAGCGGCTCGACCTTCTGTCGCCAGGTGCAGATAGAATATTTCCCAGCCCGTGCGTTCATCCCCATCGCCATCCAAGTCGAGGACGATCACACCCGTATCCACGCGAGCGACAACCCCATCGGCGACAGCAACCGCCCACAAGGCGGTCTCCAAACAACCGCCAGCAACCGCGGGCGGCGCGAAGTCCAGCGCGGACAGGGGTTCGCCGACTCCCCAACCGGTGTGCGGCCCACCGGTGAATGCCCACACCTCGCCGGGCTTGAACGGCAAAGAGATGGCTGGTTGCTCCAGGCTGCCGGGGATGTGCGGCTGATCGGTTACCCAGGGATCACCGAATAAGCTGGCATAGGTTTTAGCAAATCCGTCGGCAGAGATGGCTATGTGATATGCACCAGTTGGCAGCAGGGTGTTGAAGAAATTCATCAGGCTCACGGAAGCGGCATTTTGCCACGGGTCGATGCGCTCAATACGCCCGTCTTCATGCTCGAAGCCGGTCAGCGAGGCAGCGCGGTACGAATAGTATCCATTATTGAGAAGGTTTGCCCCCCAGATCAGCTGACGATAAAGTCCTTTCCGCTCGCGGGCAATATTCCCCAATGGGTAAAGAGCAGACGATTCGGAGGAGGTCTCCTGACTCAGAGCCCCTGATTGGTATTCCAGCAGCGCTAACAGCAGTCGCGGACTGACGCTGTAATTGCGTGCTACCAAGTCGACAATCTCGGCGGCGCTGCGATTTTGATCAGCGGCGTATTCGGTAACACCTTTCAGCCAGCCTGGGTGCTCGGTAATGAATGTGCGCGTGTCGAACCCCACCTGGAGGGGACCATTGATAAACAGGCTGTCCGGCAATATCTTGTAAGGGCTGCCCCAAAAAGGTAGATAGTAAATGGGAATCTTCATCGGCATACCGGGAGGCATTGTGGTAGCAGAATCGGGAATGATGGGGTTAGCCTGCCGGATCTCTTCGATAGTCGTGTTGAAGCGAACTGCCAGAACAGGTAGGGAATCACCGGTTTGAGCAGCATAATCCACCAGATCGCCAGGCGCGTAAGCGGGGCGTGTGGGTAGAGGTGTCGACACTAGAGTCTCGCTTGTAGGCGCAGCCTGAGCTTCCTGCTCAGCCTCCCCGGTTACGCTGGCTGATATTGCGGGGACTTGAGGAGAACATGCAGCAAATAGTAGGGGTAGCAAGCATAACGCAAGTACCCTTAAGCGTTCAGCAAATCTATCTTTCACGAGTGGGAATTATAACGCAGGGGAGGGGCTAAATCTATCGATGCTGGTTTACTATACAGTATACTGACCGGATAACATCAGATGACATCTCCACCTGTACCCACTCTCGAAACGAAACGGTTGATCTTGCGCCCATTTAATGACAGCGACTTGCATGATCTGTCGACCAGCATTTTCGCCGACTCCGAAGTGATCCGCTATCTGCCCAGGAGGGAAGGGGCGCCGGTCGATCGCGCCCGCCGGACACTCGACTACTTCATAAGCCACTGGCAAGAACATGGCTATGGCGCCTGGGTCGTGACCAGCCAGACTGACCCGCGCTTCATTGGGTATTGCGGCTTGAATATCCTGACCGAGAACGGTGAGGTGGAAGTGCTCTATGCGCTGGCAAAGCCCTCCTGGGGGAAAGGCATTGCTACGGAGGCCGCGCGAGCCAGCCTGTGGTTTGGTTTCGAACACATCGGGTTAGAGCAAATCGTCGGGCTTGCAATGCCTGAGAATATCGCCTCGCAGCGGGTGCTGGAGCACACCGGGATGGTTTACGAAAGAGAGGCGTACTATTTTGGGCTCGATCTGGTGGTATTGTCAATCGCACGCGCGCAGTTTGAGACCGACGGCTCTTCCTACCGGCTGTATTGATCTCGGGATCAACAAATTATCGCATCAAATAGCTGCCTGCCCCAGGATACACCTCCAAAATAGATAGGACTTACGCAGTTGGTGGGAGAGGGGGTGATTTTCCCCTGAACTGCGTGACTGCTAATAGATTTATTCGGATGGCTGCAAGACCTCTCTGAACACGTAAGGGTCTTCCGGGTAATAGTTATAGATATTTCGCTCAAGCGCATAATCCGCGGCAACGGCAGCATCCGCTCCACGACCTATGCTGATTACGAACAAGAAGGGGGTATCAAGGAAGGGATTTGTCAGCTCCAGCAAAGCGCCATATTCCATCCAGATTTGCGGGTGAACGATGAGCAGGGCGGGCGCCAGGGCTTGTGCCTGAGCAGTGTTGAAGGGCTCCAAACGTGTGCGCGAGATTGTATATAGTCCGTACATGGACTTCAGGCGCATAGGAGTGTAGAAGATCAGGTTAGCGCTGAAAAGCAGGGTAATCAGCGCAGTCACTGCCAGCGGACGATAGCGTCGCCCTCCGGTGAAGTTGGGCCAAGCCTCTCCAGGACGGATGGGCCAGCCTGCGAGGAAAGCAATCCCCGCGGCGCTGGCTATTGTGAGGCTGTAGAGTCCTTCATAGAAATAACGCGGCCCATAGAGTGAAGAGCCAATCCAGTAAGCCAAATAAACAGCCACCAGGCTGGGGAAGACCACCAATACAGGGACAGCCTTCCACCGGCGGGTCACAAGTATGCCCAGCACTCCAAAGGGCAGGAACAGCCAGGAATAGGCTCCCCAACCAAAATAATCATGCCAACCTACCCACAAGCTGTGCTCGGTATTAATTCGCGCCTGATGGAGGCTGTGCCCATTCTCCAGGCGACCCACTCCCGCGCCAAAGCCAACTTTATCGTATTCCCACCAGAGCGTATAGGGGTTGAAGAGGGCATCTCCGGTGACGGCGAACTGCCAGAGAAAGATCAACGACGCCAGCGCCAAGGTCAGCAAAGCAAATAACAAGAGGCGGCGGCGTACCTGGGTGTCTCCGCGAAGCGCCAGCCAAACGCCATGCGGCACAAAGGGCAGGGCTACCCCCACAGCAGTCAGCGGGCGCGTGAAGGCCAGCAGCCCCAGGCTGGCAGCTGCGGCAACCTCTGGCAGCCACCTCCAGCGGGAGGGCAAACCAGCAGCTTTTTCATCCCATGCCGACAGCCAAAAGAGCGCAAATGCCGTACTGAGCACCAGCCCCATGGGATGCGAGAGCAACGAGCCGGAGTTCATCAAGAAGAATGGCGAGGTAAGGGTCAACCCCGCAGCCAGCAATCCCACTGTTCCGCCAAACAAGCGCCTCCCCAGGCGATAGGTCAGCCATATGCCCAACCCAGCCAAGAGCGGATTTATCCAGGCGCGCACTCCAAAGAAAACGCCTATTGCCAATGCAGCCGGCCAACCGAGAGGATACTTACCAAAGCGCTGCCCGTTATAGTCGACCACGAAGGGAACCAGGAAACTCTTCGGGTGGTCGGGGGTGGGCAAGGTGAGGTGTCCCCTGGCGATCACCTGCGCCTGCCAGACGTAGGCGAACTCATCTTCAATATGGGGCATACGCTCAAAAATCTGGTCGGATACCCAGTATGCAGCCAGAACTGCAAGAAAGCTGAAGGCTAAAGCTATCCGGTCAGTCCGCGACATATCTTAACTGCTCGCCCCGCTGTACTGCTTCACCCCGGCTTTCCACACGCGCAGCGCCACGAGAAAGCTCGCCAATCCCACCCCCAGGAAAACCAGCAATTGCTGGATGTCCAGGTCACCGCGCAAACCTTGCAAGGGGATGGTGGTCGCCAGGGCAATCGGTACCAGGTAGGTGACAATGATCCGCAGCCAGGGCGGGTATACCGTCACCGGGTAGCGCCCTGAGTCCAGCAGAGCCTGCATGATGGTGACGTTGTTGTCGAATTTCACGAACCAAAAAGTGAGGGCGATGAGCACCACCCAAAGGCTGTAAATGACCAACGTGCCCGACGCCAGCAACAGCAGGAAGCTGATCAGACTGACCAAAGTCACCGAAGCGCTCGCAGCTTGACCGCTCATGCGGATGCCGACAACGATCAAGATCAGCGCCAGAACAAGATCCCAGATCCGCCATAAGAGGATGCGCGAGAAACTGACCATAAAAAGGCTGTTCACCGGTTGGATCAAGGTGTAATCCAGGGTGCCGTCGCGCACGCTGGCGTTAAATTTTTCGGTAGCCGGCCAGATCAAGGAGGCCATCAACATGTTTACCAACCGGAATACACCGAGCAAGGCGACAAGCTCCCCGGGTCCCCAGCCTGCCAACGTCGGTGTGTTTGAGAAGATGATTTGCAGACCAAGCAGCTCGATGCCCAGCCACATCAGGTTAATCAGAATATTGACGATTGTATCTGCGCGATAGGCTAGTGCAATCTGCAGATTAATCTTCAAAAATGTCCGGATCAATTTGAGCGAGTACATTCATGCCCCCACAGAAGAGAAGCGCTTCAATCCTTCGCGCCAGACGATTCTGAAGAGCAGATAACAAACTCCAAGCCAGACCAGGCCCAAGGCGTACTTCCAAAGCATCGTTTCCGGCGGTACGCGCCCGAGAATGAGCTCTACTGGAAAATAAATAAAAAATTGAAATGGCAGGACTGCTGCAAGCCGTTGTATCAGGGGGGGCATCAACTGCAGAGGGACGAACTGCCCCGAGAACAATACCGATAATGCGAAATAGAACTCGGTGATGGAGTAAACCCGCGTGGTCCAAAACGCCAGGCTGGTGAGGGTCGACCCCAACAGGAAGTTGATGCCAAAGCCAATAGCCATGGCCGGTATGGCTGGGAGCACCGATTGGAGCGTCACCGCGCTGTAGTCTGGCCGGAAGAGCAGCACCAGGACCAGCCAGATGGGGATAAAGACCAAAAAGACCAATGCCTTAAAGGCGATATTGTTGACCAGAGTGTTGGTCAGGATGGGATGCACCGGCCGGAGCAACTCACCCGAAAGGGTGCCATCCTGGATTTTGTACGCCAACAAGTGGACGGTGATATCACTGGTGAGCTGGTCTGCGATCAGTAAGGTCAGGTAATAGGTGACGAAATCATTGGCAGTCAGACCCTGTACGCTCCCCTGGCTATTCGCGATGGTGGTCCATACCGCCAGATAGACAACCGGTGAGACGAGCCAATAGAGCAGATACATGAGCAGGTTGGCGCGGTATTGCCACTGCTCAGCCCAGTTGACCTGCCAGAAACGGCGGTAGATTTGCAGCATTTAAGGCTACCTCAAACGCTCGCTCAAACGCTCGCTCGATCACATTCTCGATGGGGGGATCTTCGATGGTTAGATCGTATACCGGCAGATCTTTAAGAATCTGGGCTGTAATGGATGTGACTTCTTCAGCCTTGACCTGGATATACTGCTTGCCATGATTGTTGCCGATTTCCACCAGCGGTCCGTAGCAGCTCAGATCGCACTCCACAACCTCACCCAGCAGGACGCCGATCAGCTTGTAAGGCGCAATGCGGTGCGAGAGATCATTGATGCCCCCGTCATACTTGAGCCGACCATGATGGATGATGATGATGCGCTCACACAAGGCGGTGACATCCGCCATGTAGTGGCTGGTGAGCAGAATGGTGGCGCCTGTGCGGCGGTTGTACTCTTGAAGGAACGCCCGGATTTTTGCCTGGGCGGTGATGTCGAGCCCGATGGTGGGTTCATCCAGGAAGAGCACTTTCGGACGGTGCAGCAGACCCGCGGCGAGCTCGCATTTCATGCGCTCGCCTAAGGAGAGGTTGCGCACAGGCTTGCGCAGGATTGGCGTGAGCTCGAGAAGGTCGTCGAGCTCTTTCATTGATTCTTGATAGTCCGCATCACTGATGCGGTAAATCGCCTGGTTGAGCAAGAGCGAATCGGCGGCGGGGATATCCCAGGACAGGCGGTTGCGCTGGCCCATCACCAAAGTCATCTGACGCAGATAGTCAGCCTTTAATTCCCAGGGGGTGAAGCCCAACACACGCGCCTGCCCACCCGTGGGGTGCAGCAATCCTGAGAGCATCTTGAGCGTGGTGGTCTTGCCAGCCCCGTTCGGTCCTAAGAAGCCGACGATCTCTCCCTGGCCGATGCGGAAGCTGACCTGCTGGACAGCTTCGACCGAGGTATAGCGGCGGCGGAAGAAGCTGCGCACGGCGGCGCGGAAGCCGCCCTCCCGCTCCGGGACCTTGAAGGTTTTGGAAAGACCCTGGACCAGGATCGGATCTGAATCTGGAGTTTTCAAGTCGTTAAGCAATTTCATTCCCTCTGCAGCCCGATCCTCGAACCGGATGCAAGGCTAAATTTTAGCACGAAATCAGAGACGGCGGCTGGCTGAATGAAACCAGGGAGTGGATCATCAACGAGCCTAGATAGATTTCCCCTATGCTGGAGATGCGCCAGGTGTGGGAGGAGGTGGCCGGTCAGGAAGGGAGGAGCAAGAGCCATTTGGAGCAGGTGATTTTTGAAATATTGAAAGCCTTAATCTAAATATTTTTGCATTCAATTGGGGTAAAGGACTGCATCTACACGTGCAATGGGGACAGCCTGGGCAGAATTCAGGCGTGCACCTAGGATGCATTCGTTTCATTCGTTTCCTTGGTTTGCATTTCGCTCATGGCGTTATCCAGCGCCTCCTGCAAGCTGTCCCGGTACAGGCGGGGGCTCATCTTCAGGTTTTGCTGGGCGTCCAACAAGCGCTTGAGGCTTCCAGAAGCCAGCGAGAGGACGCGCAGCACGTTTATCAATTCCGGCAGGGTGAGCTCGCTGCGGGATTGCTGGTAGAGGCGGCGTACCAGCGTGCGCAGGAAGGCAATCTCTTGCATGAGATCATCGGCGCTGCTCATGTGCTTGCGCTTCCTGACATGGGCGTAATAGCCATGCTTGAGGGCGTTGGTGTTGCCGGGAGGCGCTCCGGGGCCGCGGCGGGGTGCGGGTTGGTCATCGATGGTCATGCGTGCTCCTACTCCAGTGGCGATGTACGGCCTGTTCAGGGGGGATTTTTGTAATTTTGAAAGCCGAAAAGTGAAAATTTTCCATTCAATTCTTCTCTG
>CAVQOI010000012.1:0-135509 GCA_963714425.1 uncultured Chloroflexia bacterium | reverse complement strand
AACCTGACTCCCTCACCCAACTAGCTGCCTATGCAAGCTACCCTGGCTCTCTGCTCTGCTATACGATACAATTTGGCTGTAATTCGGCACCTTAACAGCTTCATATGGCAGAGCAGAGTCGCCTTTCCTTATATCACTCTGAAAGGAGGCTAAGGAAATGGCGAAAAAACTCCGTGGAAAAAACGAAGGCTCGATTCACCAACGCTCCAATGGGACCTGGCGCGCCCAAATCTGCAAGGATGGCCGGCGCATCGGCAAGACATATAAAACTAAGGCTGATGCTCTGGAATGGCTGCGCAGCACGCAGCTAGAAATCGATCGAGGCCTGGATTATAGGGGCGGTAGGACTACTCTCGCGGAATACTTGCCCCAGTGGCTTCAGACCAGCAATGTTTCGTTAAGACCCACCACGATGTACCAGTACACGCTGGTGGTGGACAAGCATATCCTGCCGAACATTGGTAAGCTGAAGCTAGCTGATCTTCGGCTTGCCCGGATTGAACAGTTCTATGCTGAGCTGATCCAGCAGAATGTAGGCCCCCGCACTATAAGAGTAGCGCACAACATTCTGCACAAGTCACTGGAGAAGGCAGTACGCTATGGGCTGATCGCATATAACCCATCTCACGGCGCGACCCTACCCAGGTACAAGCACGGTGAGATGCAGGTGTTGGATCCGAGTCAGGTCTCGCAGTTCCTGGTGGCTGCACAGGACAGCCCTTACCAGGCGCTGTACTATCTGGGGGTCACCACCGGGATGCGCCAGGGTGAGCTGTTTGGCTTGAAGTGGACAGACCTGCAGTGGAACAGCGGTACGCTGCACATCCAGCGCCAGGTGCAGAGGGTCAACGGTCAGGGCAGGAATTTCGTAGAGCCAAAGACCCGTTCCGGGCGCCGCACGATTAAGCTGGGTGAGCAGACGCTGCAAGTGCTGAGACTCCACATGGAACAGCAGGCGGTGCAGAAGCAAGTGGCCGGTGATCGCTGGCAGGAGAACGGGTTGATCTTCCCCAACAGCATTGGTAAGCCACGCGATCCCAGCAACCTGCGTGTGGATTTCCTGAAAGTGCTGGAAAAGGCCGGCTTGCCCAAGATGCGCTTCCACGACCTGCGCCACACGGCAGCATCCTTGCTGCTCAATCATGGGGTGCCGGTCCTGGTGGTCTCGAAGACGCTAGGTCATGCAAAGGTTAGTACGACCCTGGACGTGTATGGGCATCTCTTCAACGAAATGCAAGATGAGGCGGCGGAGGTTATGGACAAGCTGGTCGCTCCGATCATGGTCGAGATACCAAAGGGCGTGATGCAAGAGGCGGTGCGATGAAAAGGGAGGAAAAGAATTGCACCCAATCTGCACCCGATCTGCACCCGAAAACAAAAAGCCCGCCGAAGTGGCAGGCTTGACCAGTAGATGTGGGGGTGAGCTACAAGGTTATCCCCCACCCGTAGGTGACCCCGGGGCGACTCGAACGCCCAACCAATTGATTAAAAGTCAACTGCTCTACCATTGAGCTACGGGGCCGTGCGGGAGAATTATACACGAAAGAAATCCATTGTCAAACCAGTCCATCGCATAACGTAGCTGTAAGGCCTCATCCTGCGATTCCCCTTATAATAAGCATGGTTTTATACATTCATCCAAAACCATCTGCTTGATATGAAACAACCGCTCTCCATTACCTCGATCCCGGGTTTGCGCGTGGGTCACGCGCAGGATGAAGACGCGCTCACCGGCGTTACGGTGGTCTTATGCGAGGCTGGAGCAGTAGGGGGTGTGGACCAGCGCGGAGGTGCCCCAGGCACACGCCAAACTGATGCTCTCCAACCTGTACATTTAGTTAATCAAGTGCATGCTGTGGTGCTTTCGGGAGGCTCGGCTTTTGGACTAGATTCAGCCTCGGGCGTGATGCGTTATCTGGAGGAGCGCGGCGTGGGCTTCGACGTGCGCGTGGCGCGTGTTCCCATTGTGCCCGCGGCGATCCTGTTTGATCTGGGCATTGGGCGCGCTGACGTGCGTCCCGATGCTGCCATGGGCTACCAAGCTTGCTTGAATGCATCCACAGACCCACCTGCCGAAGGCAATGTGGGTGCAGGCATCGGCTGCACTGTGGGAAAGATCTTGGGGATAGATAGGGCGATGAAATCCGGAATTGGCAGCGCAGCCATCCGGATCGGTAGGGGTTTGATCGTTGCAGCGATTGCTGCAGTCAATGTGTTTGGAGATGTCATTGATCCCCAATCTGGGGAGATTATCGCTGGCGCTCGCGCAACCCTTGGTAAGGAAGGCTTATCCCAAACCACACCCCCTTTCGCAGGGGCGCTGGAGGTGATGCGCTCTTTTGGGGGGCGTCCTCTGACATTCGGCCGGCGGGAGAATACAGCAATCGGTGTGGTTGCGACCAATGCACGCCTGAGTAAGGAGCACGTGAACAAGGTAGCCCAGATGGCGCAAGATGGGCTGGCGCGCACCGTTCGTCCAGCGCACACCATGCTTGATGGCGATACAATTTTCGCTTTATCGGCGGGCAACCGGAAAGCGGATGTGAATATCATCGGGGCTTTTGCTGCCGAGGCATTCGCCCAGGCTGTCTTGCGTGCAATCTGGATGGCAAAGCCGCTCGCCGGCTTACCGTCCGCATCCGAGTTGACACAATGAGCAAAGAAACTGTGTTAGTGGTTGAAGATAACCAGACCCTGCGGGATGCTTTGCAGGAGATCCTGGTGTTCGATGATTATGCGGTCATCACTGCCTTGAATGGGCGGGATGCGCTGGAAAAGATGTCGGTTGTCACCCCCGACCTGATCCTTTCGGATATCTCCATGCCTCAGATGGATGGGTTCGCTTTCTTCGAGGCGGTTCGGGCTCGCATGGAGTGGATGGCGATCCCCTTTGTGTTCCTGACCGCGCGTGGAGAGCGGGAAGATATCCTCAAAAGCAGGGATCTGGGCGCAGAAGATTACCTGGTTAAGCCGCTCAGCCAGGCGGAATTACTCACCGCAGTGCGCGCCCGGTTGGAGAGATCAAACCAGCTCCGGGTTGCCACCCTGCGCCAGGCTTATGAATCCAGCCTGACCGTGCTGGCAGATGCCATCGAGGTGCGCGACGCGTACACCCAGGGGCATGTCGAGCGCCTTATCGCCTATGCCATGCTCCTTGCGCAAGAATTGGGATTGCAGGGCAGGTTAGTGGACCAGCTACGGTTGGGGGCGATCCTGCACGATATTGGCAAGATCATTGTCCAGGAAACAACCCTGTTTAAGGTTGAACCCCTGACTGATAGTGAGTGGCAGGCGGTCCAGGCGCATGCTGACGCTGGCGCAGATATGGTCCGCGACATTGAGTATCTGGCACCGGTGATCACCATGATCCGCCATCACCACGAGCGGTGGGACGGCACAGGTTATCCGGATGGCCTGGAAGGGGAAAAGATCCCCTTGCTCTCCCGCATTCTCTCGGTTGCAGACAGCTTTGATGCGATGACCACCCAGAAGCCCTACCACGCTGCCAGAACCCTGGAAGAAGCC
The DNA here is from genome assembly GCA_963714425.1 of uncultured Chloroflexia bacterium. Classification (GTDB taxonomy): domain Bacteria; phylum Chloroflexota; class Anaerolineae; order Anaerolineales; family UBA4823; genus DATCYX01. The sequence goes on along the minus strand of CAVQOI010000012.1, from coordinate 131,984 downwards.
TTCAATGAGATCGTTGCATACAGCGGCAGCCGCTACGATCCACAGGTAGTAGAAGCACTACAGCTGGCCTGGCAGTCAGGGAAGCTGCAGGCTGCCCGTGAAAAATGGGAGACCGAAAACGTTAAATAGGACGCGGCTAGCCCACGGTGGTTCTCAGCGGTTACCGGAATTCAGTACTTGGCGGTCCGCTGGATGCAGATATGTTTTATTTTCCCTGGGCTGCTCGAGTTTCATCGATCCCCAGGCGATGTGGATGGGATAGCCGGCCCTGCCGTGCGGGGCGCACGCCTGCGCCCGGTGTTGATTAGCGCTACAGCGCCGACGATCACCAGGGCAGCCATTATTAAGCGGGGGGTGACCACTTCTTTGGCTAATAAGTTCCCCAGGAAAATAGCAATCAGCGGGTTGACATAGGCGTAGGTCGCCACCAGTGGGGTAGGAGCGACGCGTAACAGCCAGGTGTAGGAGGCGAATCCTATGAGCGCGCCACCCGTGATCAGGTAGAACAATCCCCACAACGATCGTGGCGAGATCGCGGCGATATCCAAACGGCTCCATTCCCCAGTGAGCGTGCCCAGTACGAGAAGGCCGGCGCTGCCTGCTAGCATCTCCATGCCGGTGCCCAGCAGAGGCGAGTCTGGTAGCTGCGCATTGCGGTTGTACAACGAGCCAGCAGCCCACAAGATAGAAGCCAGTATCAGCGCCGCCACGCCCAGACCATCCATCTGCAAGCCATTCCCAGTCCATTGGGAAGGGCTGACCAGTAAAGCGATGCCCACGAAGCCAACCAGCACGCCGCTGCCTGTCTGCCAGTTGGGACGCTGCCCACCAGGACGCAGGGCGTCGATCAACACCATAAAGAGAGGGGCAGAGCCGACGATCAGGGCGGCGATCCCCGAGGCGATGCGCTGCTCCGCCCACACCACGCCGCCGTTGCCTCCCAGGAGCAGCAGCAGACCGACGATGATTGCCGAGCGCCAATGAATACGCAGCGGAGCTGGATCGCCAGCCAGGCGGCGCCATGTATATAAGATCACTCCAGCAATTAAGAAGCGCACCCCAGCCATTAAAAACGGCGGCATGGTTTCGACCGCGAAGCGGATTGCCAGATAAGTGGACCCCCAGACAACGTATACGGTAATTAAGGCCAGCCAGATACGGACTTTCACGGATTGTTCCTTTTACGACGTCAGATTGGCAAGCTCCCAACCAAGCAATGCCTTTTTGCGTGCGGTGCCCCAGCGGTATCCGCCAAAGTCGCCCGCCTTGCGGATTACCCGGTGGCAGGGGATGAGCACGGGTATGGGATTGCTTCCAACGGCATTCCCTACGGCGCGGGCAGCCTTCGGAGCTCCCAGATGAGAGGCGATATCCGCGTAGGTCACCAAGCTGCCGGTAGGGATGCGCAGCAGCGCCTCCCATACCTTGATTTGGAAATTGGTACCGTGAAGGTACAGGCTGATCGGTTCACCGCGTCCGCTGCTGATCGACTCAAAGATGCTGTTGACGATAGGCTCTGTCCGGTCCTCATCCTGGACTAAGTTGGCGCGCATCCAGCGCTTACGCAGCAGGCTCAGGGTTTGATCGTGGCTCCCTTGCTCAACGAAAAGCAAGTCGCAGATCCCCCGCTCGGTGAGTGCTAGCAGGCATACGCCGAAGGGGGTTGCGTGGAATCCATAGGAGATCGGTATCCCCTCACCGCGACTCTTGAACTCGCCGGGAGTCACTGCCTCGGTGGCTACAAATAGATCGTGCAGCCTGCCCGGGCTGGAGAGACCGCTCTCATAGGCTGCTTCCAGTACATTCTGCGAGCGCGCCAGCAGCGCTTTGGCATGTTCCTTAGTCAGGTATTGCAGGAAGCGCTTGGGGCTGATGCCTACCCAGCGAGTAAACAGCCTTTGAAAATGGTATTCACTTAGATGCACGCTATCTGCCACCTCTTTTAGGCTGGGCTGGGAAGTGTAGTTGTCTTCCAGGAATTGGATGGCTTGCTCGATGCGTCCATAATCGTCGGAGAGTTGGGTGTAGTCTAATCCTGTGTGGGTTAGCATGGGTCTATCCTCGTAGTTGAATTTTACTCTTTCTATCCACATTTTAGACACTTTCGATAAGGATTGCCACCCGAAACTTGCTCTTTGCGTTCTGAAAGTACCGAAGGATAGACAAGTATCAACTCTCCCTTTTTCGCTTCAGGAGGAAGGAAAGCCTGTCAAAATTAGGTCGGGGGTGGAGAGTTGGGGAAAACAACTTGACAAATTAGAACAAACGTGCTATTTTAAAGAGGCATAGAAGCTTTCATTCTCTCAGGAGTTCTCATGAGCCTTGGTCCCTGGCTGGTCACACGTGGTCTTATTCTCGGTAATCTGGTTGTCATCCTGCTCACCTCATTGTTCTGGACAGACGCCTCCCCGGCAGCCGCGCACGAGGCGGCAGGTGCTCCCCAGACCATGATCGGCATCCTCGAGCAGATCCCTGCGCAGCCAGGCGAATGCGATGTGAGCGATGCGTTCCCGGATAGCGTGCGCCAGTGGTGCTCGCTCATCACGCAATATTCCAGCCAGCATGGGCTGGATCCCGACCTGGTGGCAGCAGTGGTCTGGCAGGAGAGCGGTGGTGATCCACTCGCATATTCACGCAGCGGAGCTGTCGGGCTGATGCAGGTTATGCCGCGCGACGGGCTTGCTGCCGAGTTTATGTGTGTCAACGGGCCATGCTTCGCAAAACGGCCTTCGAGCGAACAGCTCCGCGATCCCGCCTTCAATGTTGGATACGGCACGCGCATGTTGGCTGGACTTTTCCAGAGACATGGAAACATTCGCGATGCTTTGAAAGCTTACGGCCCGATGGATCGCGGCTACTCCTATGCGGATAAGGTGCTGGCGCTCTATCCAACAGGGCGGACAATATGCCCGAGTAAAGTTATGGAGATGTAGGCGGCGAAGCCGCCCACTATCCTCCATTTGATAGGGAGGGTTAGGGGGGATGGGGAACTCAACTCTCCCACGGATTCAGCATGGTCTGGATCAGTATTGGCGTGCCGATCTTGATGTTCTCCCGGCGGGTGAGCAGCCAGATCGCCAGGTCGGCGATATCCTGCGGGTACAGGCATTTGGCGTGGTCCAGGCCTGGCTCGTTTTCGGACATTTCGGTGACCACCATGCCCGGGCAGATGGTGTTGACGCGAATATTAAGCTCCTGGTTTTCACGCTGCACGAATTCGCCGAAGGCATTCAGGGCGTGCTTGGATGTCCCGTAGGCGACATCGCCGGCATAGTACTCCAGACCCGATTCCGAGCTGATATTGAGGATATGCCCGCTGCGCTGGCTGCGCATGTGGGGCAGCACGTGACGCGTGCACAGGAAAACCCCCCGCAGATTGGTGGCGAAGACCCTGTCCCAGGTGGAAGACTCAAGCTGGTGAGCTGAAGCGCCATCCGAGACCGCCGCGTTGTTGACCAGGATATCGATGCGCCCGTAAACCTCCAGCGTCTCCTGCACCAGGCGTTTGACATCCGCTTCGCTGGATACGTCCGCCTGAACAGCGTGGGCGCCTCCTCCTCGACCCCACACCATCTCCAACGTCTCATCCAGGCGGTCCTTGCGCCGCCCGCACACGACCACTTTGACGCCCTCATCCGCCAGCGCCAGGGCGATGCCCCTTCCTATCCCCGTGCCGCCGCCAGTGATCATCGCGACTTTACCTTCTAAGGGTTTCATTGTGTAATCAGCCTCCGTTTTATTTGAGCTCAGGCAGCCATACTGGTGACTGCATTGACCTGCCCAGCCTGTCTGAGGATGTGCTCCCACTCCAGACTCTCAACTGAGGCTGCAAGCAATTGCCCATTTGAGAGCACCGCCAGAAGTGTTTTCCCCACCTGAGCGAAGCGCTCCACCATGTGCTGTCCCCATGGGAGGGACAGTCCGGTGGAAGCAGGCTGCCAGGTGCGCCCGCCATCCAGGCTGGCTTCGATACGCCCGTTATAATCTACGCCATCTGCGGGACCAAGGATTAGGTGGTCCGGGTCGTTCGGGTCTACCCAAACGGCGCGGCAGTAGCAGCGATAGCGCAGCTCCCAGGTGTTCCCGCCATCCAATGAGCGGTAAAAGCCGCCGCCGGTGGGGGCGTACACCAGATCGGGTGAAGACGGATGCACTTCCAGCGAGTGTACGTCGGGATGCACCGATCCAGGCGGCGGGAAGCTGGCTCGGAACTGGCTGCCTTTTGCCAGCTGCCAGGTCTCTCCGCGGTCGTCCGAGATGAGCACGCCGCCCACCTCGACCGCAGCAAAGGCGCGTTGCCCGTTGAATGCCAGGCCGCGCACGCAGCCGGCTTCGGGCGAGTAGGGCAGCGACCAGCCTCGCTCATCTCGCAGGGCTGATACTTCAGGGCACGGGCGCCAGGTACCGCCGCCATCGTGGGACACGTAGATACCCGCTGGCTCGGTTCCGGCGAATTGCAGGTCGGACCGATCGGGGTGATGTGCCAGCCAGCGCACGTGGGGCGTGGTCAGTCCCTGGTTTACCTCCTGCCAGGATTGCCCAAGATCGTCCGAACGCAGGATGCCCTGGCGCGTACCAGCCAGAATCACCCCCTGGTGGGCGACAACGCTGGTGATATTTCGCCCATTCAGGCTGCGGTGCGCCTCGCGCCAACCAATTCTATCGAGGTCGCAGACTGCTAATCCATCGCTTGTAGCTACAATCAATACATCATTCATTTATGACCCTGACCTGTAAACACAAATTCCATATTGATTTTTATCGAGGACTCCGGCGGTGGAAAACGGCTGTGTCCTCTGGATAAGTATTCGCGCTGTTCGCTCGTATGCGACATTCGCGTAAAAAAACGCATGATCCTGCCCAATAACGAGAGACCCTCTTAGAATGGTTTGCCCACATAGTATAATAACCGAATTCAGATAGAGTAGGGTGAAATTTCTGTAAACCGGTTATGAATTCGCAACGCATAGTCGTCAAATTAGGCACCTCCACGCTCACCGCTGGGACCCAGCACCTGTCCCCACCACGCATCATCGAGCTGGTCAGGCAGCTTGCCGATCTACACAACGGCGGGCGGGATATCCTGCTGGTCACCTCCGGGGCAATCGCTGCTGGGCGTGAGTGGCTGAATTTCCCTCAGCTGCCAAAAGAGATCCCAACCAAGCAAATGCTGGCTGCTGTAGGCCAGCCGCGCCTGATGGCGCTCTACGAGCAGCTCTTCAGACTTTATGAAATCACCGTTGGGCAGGTGCTGCTGACGCGATCAGATTTGGGCGAGCGGCGCGGCTACCTGAATGCCCGCAACACCCTGGCAGCGCTGCTGGCTCAGCGCGTTATCCCGATAATCAATGAGAACGACACCGTCGCCACGGAGGAGATCCGTTTGGGGGATAACGATAATCTCTCGGCGCTGGTTGCAAACCTGATCGAGGCCGACCTGCTGGTAATGCTCACCGACCAGCCCGGGTTATTCACTGCTGACCCGCGCAAGGATCCATCTGCGCAGCTGGTCGCTGGAATCAGCGGTCCCGAGATCCCTGAGGCGTTATGGCAGGCAGCTGGTGGGGCAGCGGGGCAATTGGGCACCGGCGGCATGGTCACCAAGCTTCAGGCAGCGGACCTGGCGCGGCGCTCCGGCGCGTCCGTCATCATCGCTCGCGGCGGTGATACCAACGTGCTCCTGCGCCTGGTGGAGGGGGAAGCTCTTGGCACGCTCTTCCAGCCTGTGGAGACGTCCCTGGAGAGCCGCAAGCGCTATATCATTGCCGGCGGTCGGCAGAGCGACCGTTTGGGGGTCGATGATGGCGCCGCCTCCGCCCTGCGCGAGGGTGGCAGCCTGCTACCGGTGGGAGTTGCCAGCGTGGAAGGCAGCTTCGAGCGCGGCGATGCAGTCCAGGTGCTGGACCAGTCAGGGCATGAGATTGCGCGTGGACTGGTGAATTACGCAGCCGCCGAGCTGAAACGTATCCGCGGTCGGCACTCCAGTGATATCGCGGGCATCCTCGGTTATGCCTACGGGGAAGAAGTGATCCATCGCAATAATCTGGTGCTATTATGAATATGTTTGAAATGGGAAAGATTGCCCGCCGCGCTTCGCGAGTTTTATCGCGTGCCTCGACGGAACAGAGAAACGCGGTACTGCTCTGCCTGGCGGATAACCTGTCCGAACGCCGCCAATCAATCCTGTCTGAGAATCACAAAGATATTGAGGCCGGCCTGAGTGCTGGACTCACGCCAGCCTTGATCGACCGCTTGACCTTGAACGATGCTCGCTTGATTGCGATCAGCGACGACCTTCGGTCGGTCGCCGCCATGCCCGATCCTGTGGGGGAGATCTTCGATGAATTGACTCTACCCAGCGGGCTGCGCGCCCGCCGCCAGCGTGTCCCGTTAGGAGTTTTGGGGGTGATTTACGAGGCGCGCCCCAATGTGACCCTGGATGTGGCTGGCCTGGCAATCAAGACCGGCAACGTAGCCATCCTGCGCGGTGGGAGCGAGACGCTGAACTCCAACCGCACCCTGGTTGCCCTTATCCAGCAAGCCCTCGAGAAGAGCGGGCTGCCAACCGGCGCCATCCAGTTTGTGGATGACGTCGACCGGGAGCGGGTCTACGAGCTGCTGCAGATGCATGATTACGTCGATATGATCATCCCGCGCGGCGGCGCAAAATTACATGAGTTCTGCCGGGAGAACAGCCGCATCCCCGTGATCACGGGCGGCATTGGTATCTGCCACCTGTTTGTGGATGAGAGTGCCGACCTTGAGGCGAGCCTGGAGGTGGTGCGCAATGCCAAGATCCAGCGCCCCTCAGTGTGCAATGCCCTGGACACTGTGCTGGTACATCAAGGTGTGGCCGGGCGATTCTTGCCCATGCTGGTGGAAGGGTTGTCGAAGGATGGTGTCAGCTTTCGTGCGCATGCAACTGCGCAAGCATTTCTGGCTGCACAGGCGCATGCCAGTGTGCGTCTGGCGGGGCAGGATGATTTCGATACTGAGTGGCTGTCGTTGGTATTAGGGTTGAAAGTCGTGCAAGGGCTGGATGAAGCCATCCAGCATATCGAAGCGCACAGCACCGGGCATTCGGATGGCATCCTGACCCAAGATAAAAACAACGCCGACCATTTCGTCTCTGAGGTCGATTCAGCCGCGGTGTATATCAACGCAAGCACACGCTTCACCGATGGTGCCCAGCTCGGACTTGGGGCAGAAGTTGCCGTGTCGACGCAAAGGCTGCACGCCCGTGGACCGATGGGATTGCGCGAATTGACCACCTACAAATGGGTGATTATTGGGGATTACACCATCCGGTCGTGAATAAGCCTTAATGATTAAAGTGTAGGCTCTATTCCGGCCAGAGCCGCTCTTCAGGCATATCCAGTCCGTCCAATTTCTCCATATCCTTGGGGGTCAGCTTAAGGTCAAGCGCCTGCAGGTTATCCCGCAGGTGCTTTTCGTTGGAAGAAGTTAGATAGACCATCGTGGATGCATGCTCCAGAATCCATGCCAATGCGACCTGGGCAGGGCTGGCGCCATGCTTTCCAGCGATCTCATGCAGCGCGGGATGGTCGAAGAGTGTGCCGTGCTCGAAGGGTGAGTATGAACCCATGAGCTTTCCGCTTTCCTGGCAGTAGCTGACCAATCCCCCGATAATGAACTTGCGATTGTACAGGCTGCACGGGGCTTGCGCAATGACGATGGGAGTTTTTGCGTATTTCTCCGCCAGCTTGAGCTGGTCGACGGTGAAGTTGCTGACAGCCAAATTACGGACGAGATCCTGGTCTACGAGCTCATTCAACGCCCGGAAAGTTTCAGCCAGCGGTATATGTGCGGAAGGCAAATGGATGGCGTAGAAATCGATATAATCCGTTTTCAAACGCTTAAGACTGTCCTCGAAAGCCCGAAGCACATCGTGATATCTCAGGTTGGTGTGCCAGACTTTCGTGCATATTTGTAGTTGTTGGCGCTGAAAATCCTGAATTGAAATACCCACCAGCTTTTCTGTATGCCCTCCGCCGTACATCTCAGCCGTATCAATGTGCGTATAGCCCATTTCGATCGCTTTTTGAAGGATTTCGATGTGCTGTGAATCCTGCGATGTATCCGGGTGGCGAATGCCTCCCAGCCTCCAGGTCCCGTAGGCAAGCATTGGGACGCGTAATTCTGGGGTGATGGTGCGGTATTTCATCTTGCGCCTCCGTCCGTGTTACCACCAGCTACTCAAATTATTCTTTAGACCATCCTGGGGATATGAGTGAATGCGATGGAAGGCATCCCCAGGATGGAGATATTAACGCACTAAGAGTATGAGTTAGGGACTATTCTCCGCCGCGATTGGCTAAACGATGGTCGAGCATCAACACCGCAGTGCCATGAGCCTCGATCATCTTGAGCTGTTCGACGATCTCGCCGGCACTCTTTTCTTCCTCGACCTGCTCCTCGATGAACCAGGTGAGCATGACCTGAGCGGGATAATCTTTTTCCACCAGAGCGGTCTCATAGAGCTTGTGGATCATGGATGTCACGAGCTGTTCGTGTTCAAGAACCTGATTGAAGACTTCTAGTGTGGTCTTCCATTCGGCTTTCGGTTGGGGGATAGCGAGCAGCGTAACGCGACCACCACGTTCATTAATATGATCGAATAACCGCAGCGCGTGGCTCATTTCCTCTTCATACTGGTGTCTCATCCAGTGGGCGAACCCGGGTAGGTTGTTGGCTTCGAAGTATGCGCTCATTGAGAGGTAGAGATAAGCAGAATAGATTTCGTTCTTTATTTGTTCGTTAATCGCTTCTTGCATGGCTTTGGATAGCATGTGAAAACCTCCAGAGATATGATTTATTCTTCTCGTGCTCGGACCGTAATATCTAAAGGGATATTCGAGAGTCGTAACGTTATTGTAATTTATATTTTAAGGATGTGGCGTCACTCGGTGGAAAAAACCGATAAATTGCCTCTTGACAAATTAGAACTAATGTTCTATATTATATCCAAACCTGCCTGATGGACAAGCAGGTCACTCAACCGAGTGATAGAAAGACAGATTGACAAACAATGGAGCGGAGGTTGACATGAACTCAGCAATTGCACGAAATCAAAGTTTTTCCAACCTGGTTCACAGGGTCCGCCTGCAGCGCGGTCTCGCATTTGGAGCGATCATCATTGCTGCTCTGCTGGCATTTGAGATATTCAACTACAGCACGACAGATTTCGCAATGTCTGATCTGCTCGGCGACCTTGAATTTATGGGCCTGCGCTGGGCGACGATTTTGGCGATTGCATTCTGCGGTATCGACTTTGCTGGCATCGCCCGCTTATTCACCCCCGAAGTGGGAGACGATGAGCCAACTGAGATCTGGTATCTGTTTGGTGCCTGGTTATTAGCGGCAACCATGAATGCAATGCTCACCTGGTGGGGTGTCTCTATCGCTTTGCTCCAGCATGTATCCCTGGGAAATGAAGTCATCGCTCGAGACATGCTGCTCAAAGTAGTCCCAATATTTGTAGCAGTAATGGTGTGGCTGATCCGGGTGTTGATCATCGGCACCTTCTCTGTCGCTGGTGACCGGTTGTTCAGCCAGTCTGACAAGCGCCTGCAGCGCCGGTCAACTTTCTCGATGCGAGGATCAAGCGCCAAGCAGATTACACCTGCAATCCGCGCCCAACAAGCGCAGCAGTCGTTCTCGCCTGCACCCAAGCCGAATACGAATGAACGAGTGTACTCGCGACCCGAACCAACTTATCACCCGGTGTCTATGCAATCCCGTAGTTCGAACAACGCTACAAATGTCCGGCGGTAGTATCTGTACCCTCTAGTTAATTTTTGAATATTTCCTACCGCTGACCTCGCCTCCTCTGCAAGAAAGAAAGCCGGCAGGATCGTGATAGATCCTGCCGGCTTTCTGATACTCACACGTTGCTTATTTTGCATCCACGGTTACCCCTTCACAATCTCCCTTCGTCAATGGAAGCCACACACAAAAAGTGGTTCCCGTTCCTGGCCTTGAATCAACGTCGATCTGGCCTCCATGATTGCGCACGATCCAATACGCGATGGATAGACCTAAGCCATAGCCTTTGCCATCTTTCTGGCGTGTGCGGGCTTTCTCACCGCGATAAAACCGTTCAAAGATGTGCGGTAAATCTTCCTGCGGGATGCCACTTCCGCTATCGCTGACAATCAATCGCCCCCGCTCTCCGACCTTGCCGATGCTCACAACCACTTCTCCGCCTGGAGGTGTGTATTGGATCGCATTGCCTATCAGGTTTACAATCACCTGCTTCAGGCGATCCTGGTCCCCGCACACCAAGACCTGATCGATCTCTCCAAGCTTGAGCTCCAAACGATCACCTGCCAGGACCCGCATCTGCTGCATCACACCCAGCAAGAGCGTATCCAGCTCAACAAGCCGGATGTTCAATGGAAGTTTGCCAGATTCTGCCTGGGCAAGCAGCAGAAGGTCTCCCACCAGTCTCGACAACCGGTCTACCTCATTCTGGATGGTATCCATCGATTCGGCGTCCATCGTATCCAATTTGCGCATGATGTCAACATTCCCACGGATCACTGTCAGTGGAGTTCGCAGCTCGTGCCCGACATCTGCAAGGAATCGCCGTTGCGTATTGAACAGGTTTTCAAGGCGGCTGAGGGTCTGGTTGAACGCACGAATCAGCTGTCCAACCTCATCATCCGGGGAGCCTGAGTAGGGGATTCTTCGCGACAGATCGTCTGCTTTTGTTATTTGAAGGGCTACATCAGTGACGCCTCCTAATGGTGCCAGCGCCTGTCGCGTGCTGATCCAGCCTGCAAAGCCGGCCACAACCATAGATGCCACCGCACCGATAAGAAGTACGACCAGTAATGAGCGCTGGGTAGCATCCACAACCGCCAGGCTGGTTGCAACTTGAACTGAGCCTGCCTGGCGCCCTCCCTCCCCGATCACGAGCGGCACGGACAGGACGCGCAGGTGCACCGATCCACTCAGGGTGTTCAAAGTCGAATAACGGAAGACTGGCTTGCTGTATTGCAGCCCGACAGGGTCTAATGGGGCAACGATCTGGAGGATGTTTGAGTAGAGTAAATTTTCCTGGCGCCCCCAGATTTGCAGCAGCAATCCCGGGGATAACTCCAGGCTGGGTGACTGGCGTACACCCAGTACACCGCCCTCATCAACATACAGGGTTGACCAAACTTGCTGGGTGGTGTTCTGTAGAAGCGTGTCGATTTGGGAAGTCAGGCTGACACTCACCGCCCCATACACGGCTGTGCCGAAGAGCAATAGGATTCCCCCAACGATGGATGTGTAGAGAACCGCTAAGCGGGTTCGCAGGGACATTCAGCTTAGTTCGAACTCTCTCAACACATAACCCATCCCACGCACCGTATGGATCAGGCGGAGTTCGCTGTGCTCCTCTAGCTTTTGTCGCAAATACCGGATATAGACTTCAATGATGTTGGATTCCCCGCCAAAATCATAACCCCAGACGCGATCGAAGATCACGTCGCGTGTGAGAACCTGGCGAGGGTGGCGCAGGAAGAGCTCAAGAAGCTCGTACTCCTTGGCAGTCAGGGCGATAACACGCTCACCGCGTGACGCCTGGCGGGTGCCTGTGTCCAGCGAGAGGTCAGCAAAGCGCAGAACTTGCGGGCGGCTGGGCTGAGCGCGGCGCAGCAAGGCGCGGATGCGAGCCAGCAGCTCGTCCAGGTCGAAAGGTTTGACCATGTAGTCGTCAGCGCCCATATCCAGCCCCTGGATGCGGTCGTTGACCGTGTCCTTGGCGGTGAGGATTAAGATCGGCACCGGTCCTCCAGCCCTCAGTCGCCGGCAAACTTCCAGACCGTCTATGCCCGGCAGCATCAGGTCGAGCACAACGAGGTCAGGTGGGTTATCCCGGGCAATCACCAACCCCGCTTGCCCATCCAGGGCGGTATCCACCTGGTAGCCCTCATAAGCCAGACCCCTCCGCAAGAACTTGAGAATGGCTTCATCGTCCTCGATAACCAGTACTCGAGCGCTCATTGTGTCCTCCTGCTCAGAATATACCACATGCAGTCAAAAGTAAAAAGACCGGGTGTGATGCCCGAGAATTGCGGCTGATAGCTACCCGGTTACAGCTCGCAGGGCTGCGATATTTTCGGCGATGCTGCCCGTGCCGCGAAAGATGGATGTGCCGCTGACCAGCACCGTTGCGCCAGCCCGGACGATCTCTGGGGCGTTACCGGTGTCGATGCCCCCGTCCACCTCCAGCTCAATATGCCCCAAGTCACGCTCATCCAGTATGCTCCGCAGGCGAGCGATTTTTTCCGTGCTGCCCTGGATATAGGATTGCCCTCCGAAGCCTGGGTTGACCGACATGACCAGCACAAGGCCGACATAAGGCAAGATTTCCTCGAGCGTGTTCAGCGGTGTGGAAGGGTTGAGTGTCACGCCTGGTCGCACACCCAGGTCCTTGATCTGTTGTATCGTGCTGTGCATGTGCGGGCAGGTCTCGATGTGCACGGTGATGTTCTCGGCGCCGGCTTTGGCGAAATCCGGTATCAGGCGTTCGGGCTCTTCGATCATCAAGTGAACGTCCAAAAGTGCTCCCGCAGCCTTGACCATTGGCGCAATTCCAGCAACGATAAAGGGCCCGATGGTCATGTTGGGGACGAAGTGACCGTCCATCACATCTACATGGATGTACTCCACGCCGGCATCCAGTGCTTCCTGCACCTGTTGTCCCAGGCGAGTGAAGTCGGCTGCGAGGATAGAGGCGGCAATCTTGGTATTCTTCATCTTACTGCTCGATCGTGCGCACTCCGTGCTCGCCAGCGACGATCACCCGGTCGGCCATGTCAAGGAACAGGCCGTGTTCGACGATGCCCGGACGCTGAGCCAGACGGTGCGCCAGGTCATAGGCATCGGGAATGCCGCCCTCAAACCAACAGCGCGCCAGGAAATTGCCGTTGTCGGTGACCACCGCTGCGCCATCTTCCTCGAGCCATAATTCTGCCCGGCAACCCAGGGTGCCCAGCCAGCGCACGTGGGTATCCGCCTCAAATTGAATGATCTCCACCGGCAGCGGAGCGAGACTCCCCAGTTGGGGGACAATCTTGCTTTCATCGACAATAATAACCAGTTGATTCGCGTGGATTTCGACAACCTTTTCGCGCAGCAGGGCGCGTCCTAAGCCTTTGATCAGATTCAATTGGGGATCCACCTCATCCGCCCCATCCACCGCCAGGTCCAGATGCGGAGTACCACCTGGATTGGTCTCGCCAAGGGAAATGAGCGGGATGCCCAGGGATTGCGCACGCCTGGCGGTGGCGATAGATGTTGGGACACCGCGGATCGATTGCAATACCCCAGACTGCCATTTTTCCCCAAGCAGGTCGACGAAACTGGCTGTGGTCGAGCCGGAGCCCAGCCCCAACAACATGCCATCCTCTACATAAGCCAGCGCCTGACGAGCTGCTTCTATTTTTAGATTTTGGTTCACGTGATATTTGTCCTGCAGTCCAGCCAGCCGCCAGCACAAGGCGGGTTGTCAGTCATTTCAATGTCAACAGATAAGCTACCAGGTCGTTGATCTCTTGTTCGCTGAGGTCTTTACCGTAATTTTGATACATGATGCTGGCAGTAAACCCTTCGGTGACATGCGCGTCTGGGGTAAGAATCGATTCTTTCAAGAATTCCTCACCAGATTTGCCTGGCTCTGCAGTCTCTGCGATCGTAGCAATCCCAGCGTGCGAAGGACCGACGAGCACTTTGCCAGCGTCACGCGAGTGGCAGGTGACACACCCCGGAGCCGCGTTGGGACCCAGGAGTGTTTGCTCGTAGAGCTGCTTTCCGCGTTCCGGATCGCCAGCGCTGGCTGCACCTGATTCTCCGCTGCTACCTCCGCAACCAGCCAGCAAAATACCCACGAACATCACAACGATGATGGTCAAAGGGATTCTTCTGAACATCTTCTCTCCTCTGGTATTTTGAAATAATCATCTGGACTTCACCCCGCGCCCAAGATGAGATCTTCCTCCAACCGGATAGTTTACCACACACAGATTACGGTTGGAAAAATACCATCACACCGTTTGCCATCCGATGCGCCTCTCGCCCGTTCGTGGGTCGAGCTTAGGGCTCGCGGATTTCGAGAGCTACGCGATGCTCTCCGGCTCGTTCGAACACCAGGGTCAAGGTGATGGCTGCGCCCGGTGTGAAATCTACTTGCTTGTGCATACACATCACATGCAAACCACCTATATCAAGCTCTACCTGCCCGCCCGCTGGGATTTCGATGCGCTCGACCGGCTGCATTCGCATCACTCCCTGGGCGTCCATGCTGGTCTCGTGAATCTCAGTCATGCCGCAAGCATCAGATTTTGCGCCGATGAGCGCATCCGTCTCGCTGCTAGTGTTCTTAATTGTCATGTAGAAGGCGCCGTTCTCGGCGGTTTGCGGCGAGGGTCTTCCCCAGGCGCCCTCGACCTGTATGCCACCGGCTGGCTTCGGGCCGCAAGACGCGACCAGCAAGGTAAAGACCACAGCAATTAGTCCAATGCTGTAAAGTTTCATCCTGTAGCTTCTCCAGCGTTATCGGAATCAAAATGAGGGTAGCTGCGGGTGATCGTACCCACAACCACCCCCATTCTGGTTGCTATTCATCGAAGCGCAATCAGGCGACTTCGACGACGGCGCCGGCAGCTTCGAGCTTGGCCTTAGCGTCAGCGGCAGCCTCTTTGCTTACGGCTTCGAGGACTTTGCCACCAGCCGTCTCTGCCAGGTCCTTGGCTTCTTTCAAGCCCAGGCTGGTGAACTGGCGGATGGTCTTGATGACCTCGATCTTCTTCGGTCCTGCGTCCTTGATGATGACGTCGAACTCGGTCTTCTCTTCCTCGAGTTCAGTTGCTGTTGCTGCAGCAGGGGCAGCCACGCTCGCGGCTACCGGAGCAGCAGCTGACACGCCCCAGGTCTCTTCCAACTTTTTCACCAGCTGGGCGGCTTCCAGAACGCTGAGCTTCCCCAGTTGGTCAACCAATTTATCGATATCAGCCATTTCAAAATCTCCTTAAGAATTGATCTTCGAAAATTATTATTCGAGAGTAGTATATTCGTCTAATAAAATGCTTTGCGCGATTTGCATACAATCTGTAAACCGCGATTCAGCCTCACGCTGCCTCCAGGGAGGCCTCTTTGTCGGCGTAGGCTTTCATCACAGATGCAAGCCGGCGAGCCGGCTCCGCCAGGACGCGCGCCAGCTGGCTGGCCGGGGCCAGCATGGTGCCCAGGAGCTGGGCGCGAACCACAGGCAAGGGCGGTAGGTCTGCCAGAGATTTGATCTCCTCAGCGCTTACCACCTGGCTGCCCAGGTATCCGCCTTTGAGCTTCAGGAAATCTGACGTGCGCATGAACTCGGTCATGACTTTTGCCATGGCGGGTGCGTCCTGGAAAGCTATCCCTACGGCAGTGCTGCCTTCGAAGAAGCCTTCCGGCAAGGGTAAACCCTGCTCTTGAAGCGCCAGACTTGCCAGCGTGTTCTTGATGATGTGGAACTCGCCGCCTACCTCGCGGGCTTTGCGCCGCAGCTCGTCGAGCTGTTTCATGGTGACGCCTTTATACTCTGCCAGGATCAACGCCCGGCTGGTAGTTGCCCAGTCGCGGTATTTGGCGACGACCTCGCGTTTGTGTTCCTTGGAAATTGCCAATGTCAATCACCTCCTTCCATATAAAAAGTCTTTGCACCGCCAGTTCGGGCAAAGACTCACGCAGCTTGGTTCTGCCTCCAAATTCCAGAGTGGAATTTGGAGGTGAGGTCTGAGTTTTAGTCTTCACCTCGGCAGGAGATTAAGCAGCTTGCCGGTAGGCTAGCTGCGCCTGCTGTCTCTGGCGAATGTGTGTAGAAAATCTCTTACTCGGTCACCTCGATGGCTTGCGCCTGGTTAGGATCGACTTTGATGCCGGGTCCCATGGTCGTGGTGATGGTCAATCTCCGTATGAATGTGCCCTTGGCTGCAGCTGGACGAGCTTTCCTGATGGCTTCCATTAGAGCCGCGAAATTTTCAAACAGCTTCTTTTGCTCGAAGGACACCTTGCCAATGGGCACGTGCAGGTTGGCAGTCTTATCCAGGCGGAACTCAACACGACCTGCCCTGGATTCTTCTACGACGCGGGGGATATCTTCGGCGTCGACGACCGTGCCGGCTTTTGGGTTCGGCATGAGGCCGCGCGGCCCCAGGACACGTCCCAAGCGACCTACTTTGCCCATCATGTCTGGTGTAGAGATAGCAACGTCGAATTCGGTCCAGCCGTTTTGGATCTTGGTGAGGGTCTCATCGTCGTCGGCGACGACGTCGGCGCCGGCTTCTCTAGCCAGCGTTGCACCCTCTCCCTGAGCGAAGACGAGCACGCGCACCGTCTTCCCCAGGCCATGGGGCAGCACAACCACATCACGGACCTGCTGGTCGGCGTGGCGGGGATCGACGCCCAAGCGCATATGCACTTCTACAGTGGCATCAAAGCTGGCGGGCGAGGTGTCTTTGGCGAGCGCAACCGCCTCGCTGGGCGAGTAGAGCTGCTCTCGGTCCACTTTGGCTGCGGCAGCCAGGTATTTCTTTCCGTGTTTCGGCATTTATAACTCCTTCGTGGTGCAAGCGGGCAGCGATGCCGCCCTCCCACCGGTTTACTCGACGATTTGAATGCCCATCTGGCGGGCGGTACCCTCGATCTGGCGCATGGCGCCTTCAATATCCAGGGCGTTCAGGTCTTTCATCTTCAGCTCGGCGATCTCGCGCACTTGCGCCCGGGTGACCTTGCCGACTTTCTCCCGGTTGGGCTGCGCCGAGCCCTTCTCGACCCCGGCAGCTTTCCGAAGCAGCACGGGAGCGGGCGGGGTTTTGAGGATGAAGGTAAATGAGCCATCGCTGAAGATGCTGATCTCTGCAGGAATCACCTCGCCCATGCGGTTGGACGTGCGGGCGTTGTATTCCTTACAGAAAGCCATCAAGTTGATGCCGTGCCCGGCGAGGGCAGGGCCGATGGGGGGTGCAGGGTTAGCCTTGCCGGCATTGATCTGCAATCGAACGACTGATTTAAGTTTCTTAGCCACAGATTTCTCCTTCGTGGTTTTAGCGGGTGATTGGGGAACACCCTCCCACCTCTTGAAGCGGTCAGCTATGCGCTAGCCGCTACATAACTTATGATTTTTCTACCTGCAAGAAGTCCAGCTCAACGGGCGTCTCTCGCCCGAAGAAGTTGACCATAACGCGCACCTTAGCGCGCTCCATGTCAATCTCAGAGACGGTGCCGCGGAAATCGTTGAAAGGCCCGTCCACAATGCGAACACGCTCACCGGACTTGAAGGTAACCTTGATGCGCGGCGCTTCGGCTTCCATGCGCTTGATGATCTGGGCGACCTCTTCAGGACGCAGGGGCGTCGGGTTGTTGCCCATGCCCACGAAACCGGTGACGCCAGGAGTATTACGCACCACATACCAGGACTCTTCGCTCAAGATCATGTTGACCAGGATGTAGCCCGGGAAGACGCGCCGCTCCACTGTGCGACGCTTGCCTTCTTTGACCTCGATCTCCTCTTCGGTGGGGACGACCACGTCGAAAATCTTGTCCTTCATCCCCATGGTCTCGATGCGCTGTTCCAGGTTGTGGCGCACTTTGTTTTCATAGCCGGAGTAGCAATGCACCACATACCAGGCGCGGCCTTCTGCATCCACGCCTTCTTGATCAAGCGGGACTTCCATGCCATGTTCGGTATCAGCAACCTCCTCCGCTTGTTCTTCCAGAGGGGTTTCTCCCTCAGCAGTTTCTACCTCGGCAATTTCTCCCTCAGCAGTTTCTACCTCGGCAGCTTCGACCTCAGCAGTCTCTCCCTCAGCAGTTTCTACCTCAGTAGTCTCTACATCAGTAGTTTCTACCTCGGCAGTTTCTACCTCAGAGACTTCGGCCTCAGTGGTGAGCTGTTCTTCCGGGTCTTTCTTGCTCATGTTCCTGCTTTCTCTCGTGCCAATAAATGCTGGCGCTTGTAATCTGTATTGTACGCCTTATGCAAGGATTAAGGCGAATATCTGCGAAAAAACCCAATCCATCACGCCGAGAAACGCGCCCATGCTAAACACGACGACCAGCACAACCTTGGTGAGGGCCCAGGCCTCCTGGCGGGTTGGCCAGCTTACCTTGCGCAGCTCGCCTACCGTCTCCTTGAAAAAAGCCTGGATGCGGTTTGTCCGCCGCCGCTCGACGATCTTCCCTTTTTCGCCCTTTGCCATCCTGGTCTCCTTCTTTCGTTACGGACAAAACGCCGCCACTCCAGACGGCGTTGCCCCGTTTTCACTGGCAGGCCAGGCAGGAATTGAACCCACAACCGCTCGTTTTGGAGACGAGTGCTCTACCAATTGAGCTACTGGCCTATCTACGTTCCAAGTTCCAGGTTTCAAGTGCCAAGTTCCGCGTGTTGCCGTGGTACGTGGAATGTGGAACTTGGCACTTGGAACTACTTCGTCTCGCGATGCAAAGTATGCCTGCGACAGCGCGGGCAAAACTTGCTCAGTTCCATCCGGCCAGGATCGTTGCGCCGGTTCTTCTCGGTGGTGTAAGTACGCTCTTTGCAATCACTGCAAGCCAGCGTAATCACCGGACGGACATCTTTTTTCGAAGCCATAATCTTTCACCAGGTGCCTTACGAAGGGATCCCTTTTTATTATTCTCTCGAGGGACACATCGCAAGGCGGACTTTTTCCTAATCTAATATTTTAGTAATCACGCCAGCGCCGACGGTGAGGCCGCCTTCGCGGATGGCGAACTTGGAGCCCTGCTCCAGCGCCACCGGCACGATCAGCTCCACTTCCAGGTTGACACTGTCGCCGGGCATCACCATCTCCACGCCTTCCGGCAGCTTGATATTGCCGGTCACATCCATGGTGCGGATGTAGAACTGCGGACGGTAGCCGCTGAAGAACGCCTTGTGCCGCCCGCCTTCGTCCTTGCGCAGCACGTACACTTCGCTCATGAACCGCATGTGCGGCGTGATGCTCTTGGGCTTGGCGATCACCATGCCCCGCTCCACGTCGGTGCGCTCGATGCCGCGCAGCAGCAGGCCGATGTTGTCGCCCGCCATGCCTTCATCCAGCGACTTGTGGAACATCTCCACGCCCGTCACCACCGAGGCCATGCTCTTGTCGCGCAGACCCACGATCTCCGCCGGTTCCCCGACCTTGATGCGCCCGCGCTCGGCTCGCCCGGTCACCACCGTGCCGCGACCCTTGATCGAGAACACATCCTCCACCGGCATCATGAACGGCTTGTCCACATCCCGCACCGGCTCGGGGATGTACTCATCCACCACCCGCAGCAGCTCTTTGATGCTGTCATACTCCGGCGCATTCGGATCGGTGCTGGTGCTCTGCAAGGCATGCAGGGCGCTGCCCCGCACAATCGGCGTCTCGTCGCCCGGGAAGCCCTGGTCGGTCAGCAGCTCGCGCAGCTCCAGCTCCACCAGCTCCAGCAGCTCCGGGTCGTCCATCATGTCCACCTTGTTCAGGTACACCACCATGGCTGGCACTTCCACCTGCCGCGCCAGCAAGACGTGCTCGCGGGTCTGCGGCATCGGCCCCTCTGGCGCTGCCACCACCAGGATGGCTCCATCCACCTGCGCCGCTCCCGTGATCATGTTCTTGATGTAGTCCCGGTGCCCAGGCATGTCGACGTGCGCATAGTGCCGCTTGGTCGTCTCGTATTCCACGTGGGCAATGTTGATCGTGATACCCCGGGCTTTCTCCTCCGGCGCATTGTCGATCGAGTCGAACGAACGGTAATCACCCTGCCCTAAAAAGGCACAGTATTTCGTGATCGCCGCCGTCAAAGTCGTCTTGCCGTGATCGATGTGCCCAATTGTGCCCACATTCATGTGCGGCTTCGTGCGCTCAAATTTCTGCTTGGACATGTTTTCCCTTCTCCTTCAATCTTCACGTATTTTCACTAAAGCGTCCAGGGCAATTAGAGCCCTCAATGGGATTTGAACCCATGACCCCGTTCTTACCAAGAACGTGCTCTACCGACTGAGCTATGAGGGCGCTTGCCTTGCAGGTGGGCGGTGAAGGATTCGAACCTCCGAAGGCGTCTGCCAACTGATTTACAGTCAGTCCCCGTTGGCCACTTGGGTAACCGCCCGCTTTGTATTGCTGATTTTTAATTGTAGATTGTTGATTTTTCAGGCTTACGAGAAATCAGCAATCGACAATCAACAATCCTCGACCTCTGGAGCCGACGACGGGAATCGAACCCGTAACCTACCACTTACAAGGCGGTTGCTCTGCCGCTTGAGCTACGTCGGCGCGTTGCATTGCCCGCGATTAAGCGAATGGCATTATACCAGAGGCATCCCCTTGGGGCAAGGTTAAGGAGCTTCCCGGTTATTGGGCAGGCGTAAAGTCTTCAATTGTCTTGCGTACAGCGGGGCGGGAGTTTAACAGGGTTTGGGGGAAACGTCAATGGCTTCAGTCCAGCTCCTGCCTGCCCGCCAGGGCGCGCAGCAGGGTGTTGGGGTCGGCGTATTCCAGGTCGCCCCCCACGGGCAGGCCGCGCGCCAACCGCGTGACGCGCACCCCCGACTTCCCCAATTGCTGGCTCAGGTACATAGCGGTGGCGTCGCCCTCCAGGCTGGGATTGGTGGCGAGGATGACTTCGGTGATGCCCCCCTGGTTAACGCGCTCCACCAGCTCGCGGATCCTGAGGTCGTCCGGTCCAATGCCCTGGATGGGGGAGAGCACGCCGCCCAGAACGTGGTAGCGCCCCTGGAAGGCAGCGGTGCGCTCCAGGGCCAGCACGTCCAGCGGCTCTTCCACCACGCACAGCAGGCGGGCGTCGCGCTCCGAGCTGGCACAAACCTCGCACTCCACACGTCCGGTGGTGGTGATGTTATAGCACATCTGGCAGTAACCGATGTTAGCTTTTAAATCCTGGAGCGCCTGGGCCAGGTCCAGGCTGAGGTCATCGGTAGTGCGGAGCAGGTAGAAGGCCAGCCGGGAGGCGGTCTTGGGGCCAATGCCCGGCAGCCTGGAGAGGGCGTCGATCAGCTTCTGGACGGGTTCAGGAAGTAACATTGGTTGAAGGTTATAAGGTTTAAGGTTGAAAGTTTATGGTTGGACAGGAATAAAACCTTAAACTATCAACTTTTCACCTTTCAACTCAAAATGGCAAGCCGCTTGCCAAAGGGCCGAGGCGCTCGGCAGCCATCTCGCGCGATTTCTCCAGGGCGCTGTTGAAGGCAGCCAGGATCAGGTCCTGGAGCATTTCGACATCTGCGTCCTTGAGCACCTCGGGGTCGATGGTCACGGCTTTGCAGCGCTGGTCGCCGGTGACGGTGACCGAAACCGCACCGCCCCCGGCAGTGGCTGTGACGGTCTCCTCGGCGAGCTGCGCCTGCATCTGCTCCATCTGCTGCTGTAATTTTTGAAGCTGCTGCATCATGCCCATCGAGCCCATGCCCTGGGGGCCTTTACCTTTAAATCCTTTTGCCATTTGCTCCTCCCAATGAATTTACTCTTAACAAACGATTTTTTCACCACTAAGGCACAAAGAGCACAAGGGTTTATCAGGAAATAACCGAAGGGAAAATATCATTTCGACAAGTCTTTGTGCCCTTCGTGTACTTCGTGGTTAAATTTATTATTGCATATCGACGATCTCGCCGCCCAGGTCTCGCAAGGCTGTGGCGACCATGCCTTCGCTATCGATATCGGGAGGCAACGTGCCTGCCTTGCCAGCTGAGACGATGCAGTGCACGGGCACGTCCAGGTCGAAGACTTGCTTCAGTGCCCTCCCTACCAGCTCCAGATTCTCGATTTTCTCCATCTTTGATTTAAGCACTTCTGAAAAGCCCAGATACACCGTGCCGTTCTTCACACCCAGCAACCGGCCAGAGCGCAACAGCGCCTCGGTGGTGGTATTCGAGCGGCGGATGATTGCCAGGATTTGCCGCCAGTTTTCGCTAACCACTTTCAAGGTCAGCCCATCCTCTTCGTGGATCTCTGTGGCTGTGACCTGCTCAGCAGTTTGCGCGGCTGCGCTGGGGTCGATCTTGCTTGAAGCAGGGCGAGAGGCCGCCTTCTTTAGGGAGACAGGATTCTTCGGCTCCTGGCTTTCCGGGGAGGCGGGGGTCAGGGATTCAATAAAGGCTAACTCCAGGGGAAGAGAAGGCTGCCAGGCGAGGCGAGCGTCGTTGGCGGCCTGGTTGAATAAGCGTACCAGCCGCAGCAGCTCCGAGATATCGAAGCCTTGGGAGTGGCGCGCCATGGTGGCTTTGATCTCAGCGGTGGCATCCACCTGCTCTGGGGAGCCCATGCGTACCAGCAGCAGGCCGCGCAGGTAATCCACAATCTGTCGGGCGAGCTGTCGTGGATCGCTGCCGGCGTCCAGCGTTTTGTGGATACGGTCCAGCCCTTCGGCGCTCTGCCCGGCATGGATGGCGTCCACGATATCCAACACGGCCTGGTTGGTGGCGGTACCTACGATGCTTTGCGCCAGATCCAAACTAATGGGTTCACCGATTGAGGCAAGCTGGTCCAGCAGGGAGATGGCATCCCGCAAGGCTCCGGTAGCCTGGCGGGCGAGCAGGGTCAAGGCGTGTTCCTCCACCTGCAAGCCTTCAGCAGTCGCGATGGCTTTTAGCTGGGCGACGATCTCGTTCACCGGGATGCGGCGGAACTCGTGCCGCTGGCAGCGTGAGAGCACGGTTGCCGGGATCTTGTGGATCTCGGTGGTGGCCAGGACAAAGATGGCATGCGGGGGCGGCTCTTCCAGTGTCTTCAACAGGGCGTTGAAAGCCGCCGTGGAGAGCATGTGCACTTCGTCGACAATATAGACTTTATAGCGTCCCTGGTTGGGGGAGAAGTTGATCTTATCCCGCAGGCTGCGCACGTCATCGACGCTGGTATTGGAAGCCGCGTCGATCTCGATCAGGTCGAGGAAGCGTCCCTGGTTCACTGCCAGGCAATGGGCGCACTTGTCACAGGGACGAGACGCCAGGTCCTCATCCAGGCAGTTGGCGGCTTTTGCCAGCAAGCGGGCGGTGGTGGTTTTGCCGGTGCCGCGCGGCCCAGCAAACAGGTAGGCGTGCGCCACCCGCTCGGCAGCGACGGCGTTGCGCAGCGTTTGGACGATGTGCGGCTGACCAACCACCTCGTCCCAGCGGTGGGGCCGCCATTTGAGATAGAGAGCCTGGGCCATAAGTAGGGATGAATCGATCTATGTCGGCGGGATTTCCACTAGTGTATCAGAAGGAAGCGGACTGGTCAATTCAAGTTCGCTGACCTTTGGATAGGCCTTGTATAAACGCTCATTGCGAGCGTTCTTTGCGAAGCAATGACGGATAATGTCACTTTGGATTGAAGAGCGTCATGGCGCATTGGGCTTACTCGCGATGACGGATAATTCGATAGAGTCCGAACCTCTCTTCTAAACTTTAGATCTCCACCCTTAAGCGCGCTTGAATTTGATTGAACCTAGTTGTTCAATCTGTGGGGATTGCAGTTATCCTTTCGATCTCACGGTCAACTTCCAGAGGGGGTAGGTGGAAGCGATCGGATGGAGCCTGCAGGTTGTAGGCGAGTAAGCGGCGGTTGTATTCTTCCACGCGCTGGCGGAAGGTGCCCGCGGCGTACTTCCATACGTCCTGCACAAAGCCGGACGGCTGGGACTCTGCAAGTGCGTTCTGGCTCCATTCCCATGTGCGCCGCAGAGCAGCACACGCAGACTGCAAGGCGTCCTGCAGCTCACGGCGGGTCTCGATCCAGGGCAGGGTGTACCCGCTGCTGCGCAGGATGTGATGAGACACGCGCCATTCGGCATCCTCGAATGGATTCTCTTCCAGGTGTAAGGGACGGCCCTTCCCAGGCAGATGATCAAACTTACCATCTTGCATGGCCTGGTTGATCTGTTCTTCTGAACTCTGCATCATGGTTGCCCCCGTTCGCAGGCGCAGCAGTGGGCTCAAATCGCCACGCCTGAATCTTTGGGAGATATCCTTATGGAACAGTATAGGTCGCTCGTTCTTTACCCGCGGCGTCCAACAGGGTCACTTTCTCACCCGAGCTCCAGACAGCGCTGCCTAGCCCCCAGTACAGGTCCACGACTGTGGTTTGCCCGCTGGTGGTCCAGATGTTAATCCCGCCATTGGCTACCAGGATAAGCTGCGGAAAGACGAAAGTGTTTCCGTCTTCGTCCTTGAGCTGCCAGCCAGCCAGTGCCAGCTCCCCGTCACCAGTACGTGTGATAAAGACATGTTCGGAGGTTATTTCGCCGGGACCAATCACAGCGTTGATGATCAGGCGCGCCTCCAGGGGCGGGTTTGTCGGGGCGGGGGTGCCTAATGGGGGAAAAGTGCTTGTAGGAGCAGGCGGCTTGGTGGGCAGCTGGTCGGCTGGGATAGGGACGTAAAGCAGCATACCTACCGCAAGCGAGTCCGGATTGTTAAGCTGGTTGATTGCCATCAGCTCTTCGACGGATACCTCGAAGCGCTCTGCGATCAAGCCCAGGGTATCGCCATCCTCCACCTGGTATTCGCGTACATTCTCGATGTTAATCACCATGGTCGAAGGGCTGGGTGTGGCGCCCTCCGGGGTTGATACTGGGGTGGATGTCGCCAGGGCAGCCGCCAAGGCAGTCGGCTCGACGGTAGGCAGCGCCTCAGGAGTCTGTGTGCGGTCCCAAATCATGAGCACTGCCAGCGTGGTGCAGGCCGACACCAGAATATTAATGACCAGGTAGTACAACAGGCGTTTCCAGGATTTCATAGGCGTTGGGCTCCCACAAAATCATAGCATAAGAAGGACAAAGATACAATGAGGCGCCTTGGATGGGCATGCAAACGAGTGCATAGCGCACTAAAGCCCAGGCAGGAACCATCACAAACCTGCTCTGTTCTGGTAAAACGTTGACGGATGGGCAATTTATCCATAAAATGAACCTCTGATGACAACCCTCATCGACGGACACAACCTGATCCCCAAGCTCCCCGGTCCTGGCTTGGAAGCACCGGATGATGAGACGCGGCTGATACAACAGTTGCAAGATTATTGCCGGGTTCGCCGCAAACGGGTGGAAGTTTACTTCGACAATGCGCCCGCAGGGTATCCCCGCGCCCAGCGTTTTGGGTCGGTGACAGCTCGCTACGCGCGCAGCGGACAGAGCGCAGACGACCTGATCCGCCAGCGGTTGGGACGCTTGGGGCGGGAGGCGCGCAACTGGACAGTGGTCAGCTCAGACCAGCAGGTGCAGGCTGATGCTCGCGCCGCACGGGCCAAGGTGCTCTCATCGGAGACGTTTGCCAGGATGCTGGGAGAAGTCTTTGATGAAGCGCGGTCTGAGCCGGGACGAGCCGAGGATATCGCTTTATCTCCTGATGAGGTGGATGACTGGATGGCGCTGTTCGATGAGCCGGAAGGTGACGAGTAAGCCGACAAATAAGACAATTCTAATCTAATTTTAATGCAATTTACCTTGGAATGGAGTATATTTTAAGCACTGACACCTGCCCTCCTTTTACTGGTAAAACAGGTGTCTTGTCCCGGGATTGTTCACAGCACGTCCCCCCCGTGTTGCTGACATCCGGTGGACTTTCTTAGATTGCCGGGCGTGTCCCCCCCACGTCCGGCGGTCTGTTTTAATTCAAAAGTACTGTTCGAACTCTTGTCCCAACTTGTGTCCACCCAATTGACAAATAGAATCGTTCGTGCCAAAATGAGAGCCATGCAGCAAGATGAGGCTCTCGAAGGGGTCATCACCTGGGCGGAGATTGACCTGGACGCCATCGCAGATAACCTGCGCCTCCTCAAGCGCCATGTCGGACCAGCTGTTGAGCTCATGGCGGTGGTGAAAGCCAACGCCTACGGGCATGGGGCTGGACCGGTGAGCCGCGTAGCTCTGGAGGCGGGCGCGAGCCGGCTGGCGGTACACCGCTTGGTTGAAGGGATCGAGCTGCGCCGCGCGGGGATCCAGGCGCCGGTCCTGTTGATGGGCTATACGCCTCCGGATGGGGCTCATCTGGTCGCCGAGCATAAGCTCACCCCCAGCGTGATCACCCTGGAATTCGCACAAGCTCTTTCAGTAATCGCCACCTCGCATGGCGTGAGCGTGCCGGTGCACGTCAAGGTGGACAGCGGCATGAGCCGCTATGGCTTGATGCCCGAGGAAGTGCTGGAATTCGTGCGCCTGATCCAGAGCCTGCCAGGCATTCGCCTGGAGGGGCTCTTCACGCATTTTGCCACGGCGGATTCAGCCGACCAAAGCCATGCACGCCAGCAGCTCCAGGTCTTCCAGGAGGTGCTCACAACGCTCAGGCAGGCCGGGTTCGAGATCCCCCTGGTGCATGCCGCCAACAGCGCCGCTACCATGCGCCTGCCCGAAGCGCACTTCAACGCTGTGCGTCCGGGCATCGCTCTGTACGGGCTGGACCCCTCAACCGAGTGGCCTCCCCCATTCGAAATTCGACCAGCGCTGGCATTCAAGAGCCGGGTGAGCAGGGTACGCCGCCTACCCGCCGGGGCAGGGGTGAGCTACGGGTTCACACATATTACCCAAAAACCGACCCTGGCGGCGCTGGTGCCGGTGGGCTATGGCGATGGCTACCACCGGGTATTATCCAACCGAGGCACCGTACTGGTGCGTGGACAGCGCGCCCCTATCATCGGACGCGTGTGCATGGACCAGTTCGTGGTGGACGTCAGCCACATCCCGGGGGTCGCGCAGGATGACGAAGTTGTGTTGGTAGGGGCGCAGGGCGACGAGCGCATCCGCGCCGAGGAAGTGGCTGCCCTGGCGGGGACGATCAACTACGAGGTGACCACAGGGCTGCTGCCGCGCGTGGTGAGGGTGTATAAGCAAGGATAACGGTGTGCGAGGGTGCAGACCCGCCCATAGTCTCGGGTGTGGAGAGATGCACACTTTGCGACCTGGCGGCAGCCAGGCAGCCGACACCACATCTAATAAAGTCTGAGATTGCCCGAAGGTCTCGCCCTCCGAGCTCTCTCGCAATGACTCACCTCTAGGTCTCACGATGACTGTCTGGAGTGGTCATGGAGAGGAGGCGCTGGCGCAGCCGACGAAGCCATCTTATTCACAAAAACGAGATTGCTTCACCGCCTGCGGCGGTTTGCAATGACTTTCCGTCAGGTGGCTATTCCCCGCGCAACCAATTGAGCAATTTATCCATCTCCCAGCAGTTGATCACGTGCTCTGGGCTCACCCAGCCGCGCCGGGCGGTTGCCACGCCGAAATGCAGCAGATCCAGGTCGGAGGCGGAATGGGCGTCGGTGTTCAGGCTGAGGGGGATGCCCATCTCCACGGCGCGCCGGCTGTAGATGTCGTCCAGGTCGAGGCGCGATGGGTGGGCATTGATCTCCAAAGCCACCTTGCTCTCGGCTGCCGCGGCGAAGACCGCATCCATATCCAGGTCGGCGGGCTCGCGGTCGGGGATCATGCGCCCGGTGGGATGCCCGATAATGTCGACGTGCGGATTGCGGATGGCGTTAATGGTGCGCTCGGTGACCTTCTCGCGCGGCTGGCGTAAGCCAACGTGCAGCGAGGCGACCACGATGTCCAGCTCGCTCAGGGCTTCGTCGGGGAAGTCCAGGGTGCCGTCGGCGCGGATCTCGAGCTCTACCCCCTGCAGCAGGCGGATCGAATTGCCCAGCTTGCGCTGAACCAGGTCGATCTCCTCCCGCTGCTGGCGGATCTCCTCGACTGAAAGCCCGCCAGCTATGCCCAGGCTGGCGGAATGGTCGCAGAACGCCAGAACGCGCATGCCGCGCAGGCGCGCCTCCTTCGCCATCTCTTCGATGCTCAGCTTGCCGTCGCTCCAGGTGGAGTGCACGTGCAGCTCGGAGCGCAAGTCGCCCAGCTCGATCAGCTCAGGTAGTGTGCCGGCTTTAGCTGCCTGCACCTCGCCGCGGTCCTCGCGCAGCTCGGGCGGGATGAATGGCAAGCCCAGTGCTGCGTAGACTTCCTCTTCTGTAGCGCACAGGATCTCACTCCCGTCCTGGCGCGTGAGGGCGTGCTCGGAGAGCGAGAGCCCTTGCTTGAGAGCCAGCTCGCGCAGGCGCACGTTGTGGTCTTTGGAGCCGGTGGCATACTGCAGGGCGGTGCCGAAGCGCTCCGGCGGGTGCACCCACAGCTGGGCGCGCAGCCCATGGTGGAACTCCACACTGGACTTGGTCTCGCCCTTGCCAAGCACGCGGCTCACGTCCGGGCGGCTGACGAAAGCTTCCATCACAGCTTTAGAATTGCTGGCGGCTGCCAGCAGGTCCAGGTCGCCCACGGTGGGGCGCATGCGCCGCAGGCTCCCGGCGGCCTCGGCGGCGCTCACACCAGGTAACCCGCGCAGCATCTCGAGCAGTTCCTGGGCGAAGGGCCAGGCGCGCCCCAGGGGGATGCGCGTAGTGCGGCGCGAAAGCGACTCAATGCCAGCCAGGATCTTGGTCTCCGATTTCTCGCCCATGCCGGGCAGCGAGCGCAGCTTGCCCTCTTTTGCGGCGGCTTCTAGCCCGGCTAGGTCAGTGACGCCCACCTCTTTCCAGAACAGGGCGACCTTTTTTGGACCTAAATCCGGCACCTGAAGCAGCTCGACCAGTGTCTCAGGGATTTCGCCCTTGAGCTTTTCGTAGAACTCCAGCTTGCCGGTGGAGAGGATCTCGTCGATCTTCTCGGCGATGGCTTTGCCCACGCCGGGGATATCTTTCAACCCGCCTTCCTGCCAGATGTCGGTCACATCTCTGCCCAGGTTGGTGAGGCTTTCGGCGGCCCGGCGATAGGCGAGGATCTTGTAGATCACGTCGCCTTTAATCTCGAGGAGGCTGGCGATCGTTTCGAACACGTTCGCCAGGTCGCGATTGGTGAATTTACGCCTGGAATTTAGCATGCCGGAATCTTACCACGCGAGGCGGGATCTGCTCAATTTAGGTTATTAAGATAGGGAAAAGGTGATTACGCGTACAACCTCACGAGCCGCCCGGCGGTTCCAGGTGCACGAAGACCTCGACCACTTCGGGGAGCCGCTCCCGGATCACCTGCTCAAGCTCGTGCGAGCGCTGGTGGGCCTCGGAAACGGGTATCTCCCCCGCCGCCTCCGCTTCCAAAGCGACGTGGAAATGGGCGCCGCCATCCTGGTGCCGGCGCACCTGGATATTGTGGGCGCGGCTCACCCCGGGCATGCCCGCCACGATGCGCTCGATCTCTGTCCGCACGCGCTGCTCCTCCTCGAGCGAGGCTCGGTCGCCCTCTTGCACAGCCAGATTTGCCATCTCAATGTGGGTGTGCACTTCCGCTACCTCGGGGAGGCGGCGGTGTAGCTCGACCTCCAGGCGGTCGACCAGGTCGTGGGCTTCCCCCAGAGTCAGGGTTGGCGGCACACCCACATGCACCTCGACGTACAGCTTGCCTTCCAGGCGGTGTGCCCAGGATTTGTGGATCACCAGCCCCAGCTCGCCGGCGGCAAGCTTGAGGTCGGCGAACAGGTCGGCGCGCTCGCCCAGCGCCAGCCGCTGGGCTTCGACGTTTACGGTCACGTCGCTGACTTTATCCAGTTCCAGCAATCGGCGGCGCACCTCGTTGGCGATGGCGTCCGCCTCCTGGACTGTCTTGTTCGGAGAGACGCGCACGTGCAGGTCCACAGCTGCGCTGCCTAGCGCCCCACGGCTGCGCACGCGGTGGAATGACTCCACGCCGCTCACCTGCCCAACCAACTCGGCAATCTGGCGCGGGTCGATCGCTGCCTGGTCGACCAGCACAGGCAGGGTCTCGCGCAGGATATCCACCCCAATCTTGGCGATCATCAGTGCGACGAATGCCGCCAGCAGAGGATCGGCTTGAGGAAATCCCAAGCGTACCAGGACCAGCCCTACCAGCACAGAGAAGGAGACCAGGATGCTGGCGCGCGTGTGCAGTGCATCGGCGATGAGCAGCTCGCTCTGCAAGCGCCGCCCCTGGCGCAGCTCGTAATAGCTGGTGCCAGCCTGAACCAGTATGGCGAGCAACATGGCTGCTCCAGTCCAAAGCGTCACATCCGGGATGGAGTTTTCTCCCAGGCGGTTCCAGGCGCTTTCGAGCAGCTGCAGGCATGTAAGGAAAAGCAAGAAGGAGATGCTCAGGGCAGCGAAGGTCTCGAATTTGCGATGCCCGTAAGGGTGCTCAGCATCCGGCGGTTTGGCGGCGGCATATAAGCCTGCCAGGCCGATTACGTTGGAGAGCCCGTCAAACAGGCTGTCCAGGCTATCAGCGACTACGCTCAAGGCGCCGGTCAGCACTCCGGCAACTAGCTTGATCCCCATCGCCAGAAAGTTGAGCAGCATGGTGATGATGAGCACGCGGCGGATCTGGGCGAGATCTCTGCGCTCTGTAATGAAGTAACCGTCGTCGGTCCAGTCGTAGCGGGGCATGGGATGTGTCAGCGAGTCAACGAGTCAGTGAAAAAAATTGGCATCCAGGTAAATAATCAAACCAGCAATCCGCAATCACAAATCTACAATCCTCAATCAGCATTCCTCAATCGCCAATAACTCTTGAACCCGCGGGTAGTCAGTATATACCCCCCGCCACTCGCGAGGGAGAAGCACGGCGATGCGGCACATAATCTCATCGGTATGGGCTTGCAGGGCAGCGTCGCGAGCCTTGCCGTCTACTGCAGATAGCTCGAATGGCTGGCCCACGTGAACGCTCAGTCGTAGCCTTCGCAAGTGGGTGAACTCCCGAATAACAATCTTGTCCGCCGTGCCGGTGACGGCGACAGGCACGATCGGCACCCCGGCTTTGACCGCCAGGTAGCTGCCGCCAGGCTTGCCCTCAATCAGCGCGCCGGTGGGGCTGCGCGTCCCTTCAGGAGCGATGACCAGGATGCCGCCCCTTTGCAGACGGTTAAGCATCTCACGCAGGGCGCGGAAATCAGCGCTGAAGCGCTCCACGAAAACAGCATCCAAATGCCTGACCAGCCAGCGGAAGATGGCGTACTTGCGGTATTTTTCCGCTACCAATAGGTACACGTCCCGGCGGTCCAGCAGGTGGTACACCAGTGCTACGTCCAGCCGCCCCAGGTGGTTGGCGGCGACGATGAACCCGCCCGAAACCGGCAGGTTGTGCAATCCGCTCGTTTCCAGGCGGGTGAAGAGACGGAAAAATAGCTTAAGCAGCAATCGCAGTAGTGAGTAAATCATGCTGGACCCGGTGGCCCAATTATACCTGTGGATATGAAGTGGCGATCTGCTGGCGCCGGTCCAGATAATTGCCCAGAGCGAAAAACAATGAGAACAATCTGATATTGCATTCGACTATGCAAAAGGAGAAGCGATGTTGGTGGATTGATTCCTTCTCTCAGCTTCACAAAACTTCCCGCGCGTTGTATACTGATATACAACCCGAATTGGAGAGTCTTCCCTATGAAAGTATCTGTCCTTCAGGAAAATCTTGCGCAAGGCCTGAGCATTGTTTCACGCGCCGTCTCTGCTCGCAGTACGCTGCCCGTGCTGGCGAATGTGTTGATCGCCACTGATGAAGGGCGTCTACGCCTCTCAGCTACCAACCTGGAGCTGGGCATCACGTGTTGGATCGGAGCAAAGATTGAGGAGGAGGGTTCCACCACCGTCCCCGCGCGCACCTTTGCCGAACTGGTGGGCACGCTCTCGGACAAGCAGGTGGATATGAGCCTGAACGTGCGCACCCAGGTGCTCAACGTGCATTGCGGCGCCTCCAACACCGATTTGAAGTGCATCGACGCCCAGGAATTTCCGCCCATGCCCACGCCTGATCTTGACACCGGCTTGCAGATCAATGTGACCGACTTAAAAGAGATGATCCACCAGGTGGCATTCGCCGCATCCACTGACGAGGCGCGGCCGATCCTGACCGGTGTGCTGGTGGACGTGCGCGACAACAAGATCACGCTCTCGGCTGCCGACGGCTTCCGGCTCTCCATCCGCCGCGCCGAGCTTTCTTCGGAAGCGCCCAAGCCCATCCATGCCGTCATCCCAGCTCGGGCATTGATCGAGCTGGCGCGTGTCTCCAGTGATGGTGAGCAGGCTGTGACCATGGTCATGCCGACAGGGCGCGGACAGGTGATATTTCATATGAAGAACATCGAGCTGGTCTCCCAGCTCATCGAAGGCTCCTTCCCCGAGCTGGACCAGCTCATCCCCAAAAGCCACAACACGCGTGCCGTGTTGTCTACCTCGCAATTCCTCAAGGCCTGCAAGCAAGCCGAGATCTTTGCGCGTGAAGGATCGCACATTGCCCGCATCCACATCCAGGACGGCGGCGAGCTCGAACCGGGTCAGGTAGAGATCACCGGGCAGTCTGAGGAGACGGGCTTCAACCAGACCGTGGTAGACGCCACCATTGAAGGTCAGGCGCAGCTCATCGCTTTTAATGTCCGCTTCTTGCGCGAGGTGCTGGACGTGATCGGGACTCCCAACGTAGCGCTGGAGACGATCTCAGATGCCAGTCCAGGCGTGGTCAAGCCGGTGGGGGAGGATAACTTCCTGCACGTGATCATGCCCATGCACCTGGCGAGTTGATAGTTGAAGGTTGTACTTTGAAAGTTGGGAAGGTACGCTCCTTTGCTTCTGCCGCCTGGCAGGCAACTTTCAACCTGCAACCGACATGACTCTCCCGCCACCATCTTCCGACCGCACGCTTAATATCTATCTCTCCTTGGCTCAATACCCAATCTTGAGCGGGAAGATTCGTTCCCAAATGCGCCGCGAGCTGTTCAAGCGCGGGGTGATCACACAGCAAGCCTTTGATGCCGAGGTGCGCGAAAAAGCTATCCGCTCCCAAATCATGGAAGGGGTGCACAATCCCTTTTTGGATGAGGCAGCCGATATCTGGGATACCCGCTTGATGCGTGTACGCGACCATCTGACAGATTTCTACTTTGCCTATAACCTGCCATATGATCTCTTCGAGCAGATCGTCAAGGAGACATTGAGCGCGCGCGGCGCGCTGGAGCACGAGCTAGGGGTAGCATTTAACCCGGAACTGGCGCCGCAGAGCATGCTCTTCGACCAGGGTCTGGCCATCGAGTCCCTTCCCCCCGAAGAACGCAGCCGTCTGGAGGCGCGCCTCCAGGAGATCAAGGTCGTGCTCATCCGCACATTGATCAGTGATCACTTGCCTTATGTCCATATTGCTAAAGAGTGGTTTACTATCGACGATCTGAGCAAGATCCGCGAGCGCAAGATCGGGTTGGGCAAGATTGGAGGCAAAACCGCAGGAATGCTGCTGGCGGCGCGCATCCTGAACGAGGCTGGCGATGAGGAAATCCGAAAGTGCCTACGCTTGCCGACCTCCTTCTTCATCGGGGCAGACCTGACCTACGCGTACATGTCGTTCAACTCCTTAATGCATTGGGGCGATCAGAAATACAAGCCGGTTGAGCAGATTCGCCTCGAGTATCCCCAGCTTCAGAAAGAGTTTCTGGGTGGAGAATTCCCCGAGGATATCGTCGACAGCCTGCGTGGGGTGCTCGAGCAGCTGGGGAACAAACCGGTAATTGTGCGTTCCTCCAGCCTGCTGGAAGATAACTTTGGCACCTCTTTCGCCGGGAAGTACGAGAGTCACTTCTGCCCCAACCAGGGATCGCCAAGGGAGAACCTGACCAGCCTGTGCCACGCAGTCAAGCGCATCTACGCCAGCGTATTCCACCCAGATGCGCTGCTCTATCGGCGTGCGAAAGGCTTGCAGGATTATGACGAGCGCATGGCGATCTTGATCCAGGCGGTGGAAGGCGAGCGCTTTGGCAGATATTACCTGCCGCACGCCTCGGGAGTGGCGTTCAGCCGCAACCTGTACCGCTGGTCTCCGCAAATCCGTAGAGAGGACGGCTTCGCCCGCCTGGTTTGGGGCCTGGGAACGCGCGCCGTAGACCGGGTAGGCAATGATTACCCCCGCCTGGTGGCGCTAAGCCACCCCATGCTGCATCCGCAGGATAATACCAAGGACTTACGCCGCTATTCGCAGCAGTTTGTAGACTTGCTCGACCTGGAGGAGAACACTTTCAAGACGCTGCCCATCCAGGAGGTCATGCAACCGCGCTACCCGATCCTGCGTTATCTGGCACAGCTGGACCAGGGTGGCTACTTATCCCCGCTGCGCAGCATGGTGATGGAGAGCAACCTGGACAAGCTGGTGATCACATTTGATGAGCTGTTCCGTCGCACGCCCATGGCTCAGCGCCTGAGTGAGATTGTGCGTCTGCTGGAGAAGCATTACCGCTCTCCGGTTGATACTGAGTTCGCCGCCCGAATCCTGCAACCAGATACTCTGCATCCAGAGATCGAGATTACGCTGCTGCAATGCCGCCCGCAGAGCCACTTAAAGGATAGCGAAGTGCGTCTGCCCCAATACCTGGAAGATGAGGAGATCATCTTTTCCACCCAGCGCATGGCGCCCCGCGGCCATGTATCCAACATCCGCTACGTGGCTTTCGTCACCCCAGAGGAATACCTGAGCCTGCCCACCCAGGCCGCGCGGGCAGAGATGAGCCTGACCATCCGCCGGTTGAACGCCGCCCTGGCAGACGAGGAGTTCATCCTGCTCGGCCCGGGACGCTGGGGAACATCTAATCCAGACCTGGGTATCCATATTGGCTATGGGGATATCTACCACACCCGCGCCCTGGTAGAGCTGGCAGGGCAGGGGATCGGACAGGCGCCCGAAGCCTCTTTCGGCACCCATTTCTTCCAAGACCTGGTAGAGTTGAATATCTATCCACTGGCGATCTACCTGGACGACCAGGAAACGGTTTTCAATAAATCCTTTTTTTACCATACTCCCAACAGGCTGGGAGATTTCTTAGACGAGAAGAATGCCATTTCTGATTGTATCCGCCTGATCCATGTGGCTGATTTCCGACCGGGACATCACCTCGAGCTGGTGATGGACGATGATGAGGGCCAGTCCGTCGCCTTCCTGGCACCAGACCTATGAAAAAATTTGTTGCAGTAGCTGGAAATATCGGCGCAGGCAAATCCACCCTGGTGACCATGCTGAGTGAGCGCCTGGGATGGAAGCCCTTCTACGAGCCAGAGGCAGAGAATCCCTACCTGGCGGATTTCTACACAGACATGCGCGCCTGGGCGTTCCATTCGCAGATATTTTTCCTGACACACCGGCTGCGCGCCCACCGGCAGCTTGTGGATCACCCCACCTCAGCTATCCAAGACCGCAGTGTGTACGAAGACGCCGAAGTCTTCGCCCACAACCTGTACCGCCAGGGGTTGATCTCTGATCGGGATTACGGCGCCTATCGCGAGCTCTACCGAGTGTTGTGCGAGTTTCTGCCGCCGCCTGACCTGGTGGTGTACCTGCGCTCCTCTGTGCCCACACTCTTGAAGCGGATTTCGCAGCGCGGGAGAGATTATGAGCGCCAGATCACGGCTGTGTACCTTGGTCAGCTCAATGAGCTTTATGAGGAGTGGATCGGGAATTTCAGCTTGTGCCCGGTGCTGAGTGTTCCATCCGACGACCTTGATTATGTTGCCCATCCCCGCCACCTGGAGCTGATCGTGCAGAAGGTGGAAGAGAAGCTGACCGGCAAAGAAGAGGTGGTATTTGGGGCGGACGAGGTGAATGGGATTTAGGGGGAGTTTATTTCAGTTAGTCCACCGAAGAAGCCAAGACTATACAGGTTGCACCCTAAAACGATAAATGTCCGGCGGCGGAGCCGCCGGACATCCCTAATGATATTACGTATCAGGCTGGCACGATGCAATCAACTGGACAAACATCTATGCACTGGGGGGAATCGTTATACCCTTCACATTCAATACACAGAACCGAGTCGATCACGTAGGTTCCGCCAGCTTCGTGAATAGCTTCCACCGGGCAATCGGGTTCACAGGCACCGCAGGCTATGCAATCGTCGAGAATTTTCATTGTCATGGCTTTTCTCCTTGAAGGGCTTTGAATTCGAGAAAGCGCCCTGAGGCGCAAATATCGAACGCGCTGCAAAGAGTACCATAACTCGTCCTGGCCGTCATGCGCCGAATGTAACTTATTTATGTGATGATTGTGAATATTTGCCGGGAAGCGGCTGTTACATTAACTGTGCAGTGAATCGGTTTAAAACTCCCTACCGCAATACTGGCAGAACTGGGCATCCTTAGTTGATTTCTTGCCGCAGTTGGAGCAGTTCTTCCCCTTGGCTCCTCGCGATAGGAGAGGACGGCGGGGTGGACGCTCTATCCCCGTTGGCGCTTGGGCGCCCTCTTTTCCAGCATCGAGCTCTTTAGGCTTGCGCTTCAGTTTCGGCAGCTTGGAACCCATCGACTGAGCCAGATTCTTCCCTCGAGCGAATGCCTGTGTGTAAAGCTGGCGCATCTGCCTGCCGGAGAGATGCCTGCCGGTCAGGTACCACTGGTGCACCACGTTGCCAACCACGTAAGTGCCGGCGTATGAGACTGCCACCTTGGGGAGGATCCCCCAGGCAGGGATGAGCCCGACCAGCGAGCGGGCAATCTGTCGCCACAGAAAGCCGCTCCCAAGCACGCCGCCGAACTCGGCGACATAATCCTGCCAGTGCGACGAGAGACCCAGCGCCAGCCCCAGGCGGTAGACCAGAAAGGCCTGCGCCTTGCTGAGCACCACCATGTCGGCGATGTTCAGGGGGATATTGAAGACTGGGACGATCTCAGCCAGTCCGGTGCTCAGGGCGTAAGCCGCGTTGGAATAGCTTGTGTCGGCGATGAGAGATTTCGCCACTGCACTGCGAAAGACGGGGAACTGGCGCGCCAGCGCGATGTGATCTGTGGGGAGCAGGCGCAGGACCGCCTCGGCAAAAGGCCCTGCTAGGAAGGTGAGATCTTCGATCGGACCGGCAACAAGATAAGGCTGGCTGATATTTTGGGGCAGCGGAGCCCGCTCCCCATCGGTAGGGCGAGGCAAGACGACAATCACCGGTACACCGGAATTCGCCCAGGATTTGGCCAGCCGGAGATCCTTGGCCTCACCTGCTCCCACATCCCCCCCACTTTCTAACTGGATGAGCAGGTCCAGACCGGAGGCGGAGGCAGCTTCATCGGGAGAGGCGACCAGGATCGCAGTTTGCGTGACCTGATCGGGGCGCGCAGGGTCGTGGCGCAGCGCATCCGCCAGCGCTTCCAATTTGGGGCGCTCCCAACCCACAAGGGCGAGATGCAGCGGGCGTTGGGCGGATTCTGCGATCGGGCGCAGGTCAATCTCTTTGACATTCTGCCAGACGCTGTTAAGGTCTTTTATTCCTGCCAGTTGTGTATTACCTCTACATGTATATACGTGTTATTACCGCAAAGTACGCGACAGATCCTTCATTGGCGCGGGGATGCAGAGCGAATCTGGTTTTTCACTATGCTCTCCCTGCCTGCCGCTAGGCACGGTCCGCGCTCAGCGGAAAAGGAATATTATGGCTGAACAGTAAAGATGGCGCCGGCGCTGTTGCCCTGTACCTCTGGGAAGTAGAACATCCAGGAATTGGCAGGCAGGACGCGGTACTCTCCCGGTTGCAGGACTACCAGCAGGTAGGTGAGCTCGTAGGTGCCGGCAGGGACGAAAGATGATGCCCAGCTGAGGTGATCATCGTAGATGCGCGGGTCCGTGAAATACCACCAGCCCCATCCCTTCTCGAAGGGGCGGCTCGGGTCGAATTGCGGGCCTTGCTGCTGTTCCTCAGGGATCCCGAACTGGGAGGTCTTCAAGCTGGTATCCAGCACCTCCGTCCCGGCGGGCAGGTGGTCTTCCACTAGCAGGTAGTACGCCGCGTCTTCCAGGGTCAGGGTCAGGCGCACGCGCACCAGGTCGCCTGGACGGGCATCAGTGATCGGATCGCACTCCCCGCCTGGGCAATCATTCCCGGTGGGATAGTACAGGCGTTGCACGCTCACGCCGCGCTGCAAGGGGGTGACATCCTCCACAGGCCGGAAGACGTTCAGACCGGCAGTGTAGTAAAGGCGCCCGCTCCCGGGAGCACGCGAGAGCACCAGAGCGTTAGGGTCGCCGGTGTACAGGTCACCGATGGGTATTTCAGCGACCACCGGGGCGCCCTCCCCGCTGGCCTGTCCTGTGGCGATGGGGATGCCGTTCAAGCGGGCGGAGAAGGCGAAGCTGCCTCCTAACTCGCCCGAGGTGCGCATCACTTCTACCAGGGCCATTAATGACCAGGCGGTTGTGTAGGTTGAACCCCAGGAGCCGTTCGCGCGGCGGTGAGCCATCAAGTAACGTACAGCGTCGGGCAGTAAAGGTGAATCGGGCTGCTGTTGTGCCAGTGAGTACACAACCATCGCCGTAGTGAGCAGATGTGAGCTCATGTTTTGGTAACCTGGCTCTTGCGTCTCCCAATGCGCACCGGTGGCGGAGCGGATGGCGCTGGCGCTCAGGTCGGAGTAAAGGGTTGTGGTTGCCTCTCCATCCGGTTCGATGCGCTGGATAGCGAGCGCCAACAGCGCCTGCCCCCAAGGGCTGAGCTGGTCGCGGCGCTGGTAGAGACCCTCCAGTCCGCCCAGGTCGCCGCGATCCGCGTAAGCCAGGGCGAAGTGGATGAAAGCCAGGCGGTCGATCTGCCAGTTCTCCGCGGCCAGATCCGGCGTATACAGCGTGGCGACCAGGAAATCCCCGGCGCGCTGCATTGCATCCTCAGGGATGCTGGTACCCGCTTCACGAGCGCGCGCCAGCCCGAAGAGTACGTAGGCTGTAACGTACGGGTCGCTCGGTCCCCGGCTGTGCCAGCTCCAGCCGCCCTCAGGCTGCTGGCGCGCCAGCAAGCGGGCGATGCCCTCCGCCATCGTGCGGTCCAGGCGCGAGCGCAAGTTGGGAGCATCGATGCCCAAGGCTTGTAATGTGCGGTACGCTTCCATATTGGGTAGGAAGCGCGAGAGTGTCGATTCAGTGCTCTCGTAACGGGTGTTCTCCAATACGGTTAGCGAAGTGATCATGCTGCCACCCAAAGACGAGGAGAGCTCAACGTTTAGATCGCCCCCGAGCGGATCGAACGTGCGCGGCAGGCTGACCAGCTCTAGGCGCTCACCGCCCTCATCCAGGATGCCGGAAGTGGCAAAGGTCTGCGGGGCAGTGTAGCGCAGTACCGGCAGGCTGCCCCCGGTGGGGCGGGTTGCATCCTGGTAGCCGTTCGCCGATGTGGCAAAGATCAGGTCGACGCTGGCTACGTCCTGAACGGAACCCCACCACTCAACGCGGGCGCGCCCATTTGCAGGCACGGAAACCGTCTGCGTGGCGGTGTCGGGATTGTCGAGATTGAAGCCCGAAGCTTCAAGAGATACGTTCGCTTCCAACGCCTGGGCGGTGTTGTTTTGCACCACTGCGGCCAGCTGGACGTGATCGCCGGCGGTCAGGAAGCGTGGTGTGACCGGGCGCACGAGAAAGTCTTTTGTGACTACCACGCGTTTCTCCGCCTGTCCCACGCGGGTATCATCGCCGACGCCACGCACAAGAACCTGCCAGGTGGTCAAGCTATCGGGTAAGGGCAGGCTGACCGATGCGCGCCCGTCCGGACCGGTGACGATCTCTGCGTTCCAGTAAGCTGTATCTGGAAAGCGCTCGCGCACCACGGCGGTAATCAACCCATCTCCGCCGCCACCGCCTCCGCCGAGTGGGAAGATGGACTTGCGTCGGGCGTAGGCCGCCAAGGTCAGACCGGTGCGCACGCCCAGGGGCTGCTCACCGTAGAAATAGGGGACGATATCCGGCACGTTGGGGTCCGCCAGCGCCAGGACTGCCAGGTCTACCACCGAGAGCGAAAACTCACCTTGGACTGGTGCTCCAGCGTTGTCGCTGACCTTGACTTCGAAGGTGACATCCTCGCCAGGTCCCAGGCGCTCTGGCTCGCTCACCAATTCCACGCTGAGCGTCTGCTGGCGGGGGTCAACCGGCAGGTTTACGAAGCCCTGGCGGAAATCGAGGTCTCCAGCATCATCCCGTCCGAGCAAGGTGACAGAGACGAAAACATTCGGTGCATCTTCCGCGCTGAGCGGGATACTCAAGGTGACGCCGCCAGGCGCCACTGTCTGCACCTGGGTGCGCAGCACCACGCCGCGTTCGACGGTGATCAACGCTTCTACGTTCGTACCAAGGGAATTGGGGACGAAGATCTCGGCGCTATCGCCGGGCTGGTAGCTGCTCAGGTCGGCGACCAGTTGCAGGCGTTGGAAGGGCAGGTTGGGCCAGATCGGGGTGCCTGCACCGCCCACCCACAGGAGGAGCTCGGAAGCCGCGCCCTCGCCAGCAACACTGAGCATATACGTGCCTGGTTCCGTGGGCGTGAACTCCAGGCGTGCCTTGCCCTCCGAACTTGTTTCGAAATCGGTGCTGCCGACCAGGGTATATTGAGGGATAAGCCGGGGTACACTGTAGCTGTAGATGTCATAAGTCGGGAGCTCCTCCTCAACCCAGACGACTTTCTGGAATTCAGCGCGTAACGGGTGAATCCCTGTCCGGTTTCTGGCTCCAATCGACCGCTAGCACATCAAAACCTGAAGGATCATCAGCGCGGCCCGCCCAGGCGTCCGGTCGCAGCCCAACATAGAACTCGGCCGGGTTGCTCTCAGCTACAGCGCGGGTGCTGACTGGTAGACCGCTCTCGTCTGTAATCGTCGCCTCCAACGTATACTGCATGCGGGTCGGCTTTGCTTCGGTGGGCAGAGAGAGAGCCAATTTCCCTTGCGGATCGGTGGTCGATTCACCCTGCAGAATGACGGCGCCTAAGGGATCGTAGAATCCCTGGAAGTTGTATGGATCGAGCCAAAACGTGCTTTGCACACCGACCTGGTATTCGGGAATATAAAAGGAAGAAGGTGTTTCGTATAACGCCCAGCTTACAGGCAGGTTGCCGGCAGGGGCATCGAAGAAGTAGCGGGCATCAACGGTGGCGAGCAGCTCTTCGCCTCCAAGGATTTGATCGGCGGCAAAGGATGCCTGCAGATTGATCTCCGGCTTGCGGTATTCTGCCACCTTAAACGAGACTGATATGTTGTATTCGTCGATCGACCGGGCAATGCGATAATCACCTGGGGGGGCGTCGGGGGGCAGAGTAAATTCGCCATGGACGGTGCCGAAAGCCGAGAGCGGCAGGTCGAAGGATGCCAGCTCTTCAGAGTAGTTCTTGTAGACTGTGAGAGGCAGGCTGCCGATCGTGGGTAGGTCGTAGCGCCCGTTATAAGCCTGGCGGACGATAGCCCGGAAGTAAACCGTCTGCCCCGGGCGGTAGATCGGGCGATCGGTGTACAGGTAAGCCTTCAGGGTTGGTCCGGTGTAATCAGTTGGGATGCCGAACTCCCAGCTGGAGATCCCCTGGCTCCAGGTGGAAAGTGCCATGCCAAACCTGTTGTCGCGCACACCGGGTATCGGCTGTCCGAGCATGGCGTAATAAGTAGCCCAGGGATCCTTCATCACAGGAATCTCGGACTGGAATACGCCTTGTGCATCGGTGCTGCCTTGAGCAATCGCTTGGCCACTTTCGTTATAGATTGTGATTGGTGCGCCTGCGATGGGCGCGTTATCACGCAAATCCACTGCCCACACCGTCGCCTGGGTAGCGCTGAGCTTAAAGGTCAGATGGGCATCTCCAACGACCAGGAGATAGGGTCCACCGTAAAAATTGCTGCCCGTAGTGTTGAGGCGCAAGTAATACAGACCTGGAGATAGGGGTTGGCGTTCAGGGGATACGAAGAGGTCCACTGCCTGGCTTCGATTTGCGGCCAGCTCGAAATTTTGGGTAAAGGTGCGCTCGTCTCTCGCGCTGTAATTCTGGCGCAGAGTGTAGCCATCCGGACCGCTGACCATGCTCATGAAATCGTCGAGGGGCAGGCTGCCTGTAGAGAGCGAGAGCTGCGGGAAGTTGGTCACCTGGACGATCAGAGAAGCATCTTGCGGAGTGAGGAAGAGAACGTCGGTGCCATAGCCGATGTAGACATTGGGAGGTAACGATTCGGTACGGAAGCTGAGGCTAAACCCTCCGGATAGCTTGCCGCCCCACATATCGGAGAGATCGGGGCTCAAGCTGATTGTGTAATCGGAATCGGGGGCAAAATCTCCGTATACGCTGATATTCTTTTCAAACTCGTCCCAGTAGACCCCCATATTGGTAATAGGCGGAGTGACGGAGACGTAATCTTCAAGCCGGCGGTTGGAGACTGGCGAAGTGAGATAAAACTGGACACTCCCATATGTGAGTTTGCGACTGCCCTCGGACGGGGTGGTGCGCGCAACCCTCAAGGGCGAAAC
Source organism: uncultured Chloroflexia bacterium (assembly GCA_963714425.1). Taxonomy (GTDB): domain Bacteria; phylum Chloroflexota; class Anaerolineae; order Anaerolineales; family UBA4823; genus DATCYX01. Next base: position 89,753 of record CAVQOI010000012.1, on the reverse strand, counting down.
TGTACGCCAGGAGAATTCAGTGCCGGCAGCCAGGGGGGTGCCGCCCCGCGCCTGTGCGCTGCCCTGTATGCGTAGGTCATAACGCGTGCTGCGCTCCAAGAGGCTGTCAGGCTGGAATGCCAACGTGGTGAAATCCTCGTTCCAGCTGAGATTCCCATCGACCGGTGCAGCGCCGTCACGCAGCAAGGCAAAGTTAGCCTCCACGCTGGCTGGATCCATGGGCTGGTTGAAGGTCATGGTGATAGGTGAACCCAGGCCCAAATCAATCGCCGTGTCGGGGCTCACGAATGCCAGGCGCGGCTCGGCTGTGAAGAAGCGCCAGCCCTGGCTGGATTCGAGCGGGCTGCCATCCACGCCTCTCAGGTCGGGATTTAGCACCACGTTGTATTCTTTTCCCCCTTCGAGTGGGGGTTCGGGATAAAAGATATACGTGCTGGTGTTAAGCCACTCAGCGCGCCCGCTGGCTTCGGGTTCGATGCGAAATGCTGCTGGGAGGGAGGCTGGATCGGCGCCCAGGGGCACAAGCGGGCGATTGAAGCTCGCCACCACCGCCGAAGACGGGTCAATAAGGCTGGCGTCGGGTTCGGGCAGCATTTGTGCCAGGGACAGATAACCCACCGCCTGGAAGCTCAGGCTGAGCGGTTCGGGCAGTGCCAGACCGTGCCGCGAGCGAGCACCCGTAGCCAGGCTGAAGGTGATCTCGCTCTCGGGCGCCAGGGGCGCTGACGGGGCGAAGACCAGCGTGGTATCGTCGTTCCATGAAATCTTGCCATCCAGCGCTGGCTGCACGTCCAAGGCGCTTTCAACCGACGGGCGGTCCATGGGCTGGTTGAAGTACAGGGTGATGGGGCCGTCCAGCGGTACTTCGCCACCCAGGGGGGGGTTGCTCTCCACGATCGCGGGAGGTAAGGGCTGGGGTGTCGCCGTGGGTGCGGGGGTGGGTGTGGGCGCGGAGGCTGTGCTGGGAACCGGCGATTCTCCGGGAGGTGTCGGTGTCGGGCGGCTGAACACGCCCGGCAGCGAACACGCCAGGGTTACGATAAGGATCGCAAACATTGCGAATCGAAGGGTAAATTTCGACGACCGAAAAGCCAGGGACAGGTTCTTTACGTTCATAGCTCTCTCCTGATAGAAGAGACGAGGTGCAGGACAGGTTTGTTCCGTAAAACTTACGAAACATTATACCTTTCTTGCCCAAGAGGGACAGACTTCCAAGCACTCGGTCGGATTGCCTGCACCAGGTCGCCAGAAAGATCTCGATAGGTTCATCTGCACAAAATCTAAATCAATTCCAAATGGCTTCTTCACATTATCTGAACAGGTGGTTGATATCCTAAGGGCGTAATGCAGGGCAGACCGATAGCCTTGCTGGATAACTCAATATAAGGAAAGGATATCTCGAATGAGAAAAAGACTTGCTTTACTAATTACTGGAATATTGGTGGTCGGAGCGCTGACTGTATGGGCAGTTGGCAGCGTGCTGGCACAGGGTGACACAAAGCCAATGCAGCACAAGGGCGGTCGCGGCCCCGGTGATGCCAGCTTCCTGGCTGAGGCCCTGGGCATCAGCGTGGACGAGCTACAAACCGCGCAGCAAGAGGCGCAGGATGCCGCTCTCCAGGCAGCCCTGGATCAGGGCTTGATCACTCAGGAGCAGTATGATGCTATGATCCTGCGCGCTGGCGGATTGCACTTCGGGCGTGGCATCAAGGACTTGCGTGGCAAAGGTGGGTTCGGCCCAGATAGCGGCATCGATCACGATGCGCTGCTTGCCGATGCCCTGAGTATCAGCGTGGATGAGCTTGACGCTGCTCGCCAGCAGGCACAGGAGTCGGCTTTAGAGCAGGCGATCGCGGATGGCAGCATCACACAGGAAGAAGTTGACCAGATGCGGGCGCGCCAGGCTTTGCAAAGCTACCTTGACCCGCAGGCATTGCTCGCCCAGGCTCTAGGCATCAATGCCGAGCAGCTGCAGGATTATCGCGACCAGGGGTTGACCATGACCCAGATTTTGGATGATGTGGATATGACCGCTGTCCAGGTTCGCGAAGCCATGCAAGTCGCTCACCAGGATGCTGTGGCACAGGCCGTCAGCGACGGCGTCATCACTCAGGAACAGGCCGATCAGCTCCAGAATGGCAGGTTTGGGGACATGGGCTTCAAGGGGCCTCATGGTCCTGGTAGAGAAGGAGGGCGACCATTTGGAGGTTTTGGTAAACCGTAGCAGTTCCAGGGGCACAAGCGCTCTCATCCGTTTCAGAATACCGAACCGGAGAGCAGAATGAAATCCAGGAGCGGGTTTGTGCCCCTGCTCAAGGAGCGCAGCGTCCAAACGCTGCGCTCCACACGCATCTGCCTCTCACCTATCGATATGTAAATCGTCTAAAAATGTCTTTGACACTCAAAACGCAATCGTTTATAGTATTTATAATTCCACAATGACCAAGAAGATCCTCGTCGTCGATGATAAGAAAGAGCTGCGATCGCTCTTAAAGCAGTACCTCTCCCAGGAGGGGTTTGAGGTCGTGTCCGCCAGCAATGGACAGGAAGCCCTGTTCGTCGCTCGCCAGGAGAAGCCTGATCTGATCATCCTGGACTTGATGATGCCCGAGATGGGCGGTTACGAGTTCCTGCGCCTCCACCACCGTGAGGCGGATACTGCCACCATCATTCTGACCGCGAAGCTGGACGAGAACGACCGTGTGCTGGGTCTGGAGCTGGGCGCCGATGATTACGTGACCAAGCCCTTCAGCATGCGCGAGCTGGCAGCCCGTGTGCGCGCCGTCCTTAGGCGATTGGAGAAACAGATCGTCGAGCAAGACATCCTGCGTGCCGCAGACATCACCCTGGATCGCCTCGGGAGGGTCGTGATGGTAAGCGGGCGGCAGATGGATTTGACCCCCTCCGAGTTCGAGTTGCTGGCGACTTTAATGGCGGCTCCAGGCCGGGCGTTTTCACGTCTGGAATTGTTAGACCGCCTGCAGGGGACATCTTTCGAGGGATACGAGCGTACGATCGATGTGCACATCCGGAATCTGCGGGCGAAGATCGAGCCTGAGTCGAGTAAGCCTCGATACGTCGAGACTGTATATGGCGTGGGATATCGTTTCGCCCCGCTGCGCGGGGATTAGGTAGGAGCCCATGCGATCCCTGGCTTCTAAGCTCACCCTGGCTTTTCTCCTCGTTGGTCTTACCGGCGCGATCCTCGTGGCTTTCTTCGTGCGCCAGCGTACACAACGCGAATTCGATCGCCTGATCCTGGACCAAAACCAGCAAACTCTGGTGGACAACATCACCCATTATTATCAGGTGAATAGAAGCTGGGAAGGTGTGGAGTCCATCTTCCGGCCGCAAGGATCGTCACCGGCTCCAAATCCAAATTTCGAGCCCCGCTGGGAGGTTCGCCGCACCCTGTTCACGATTGCCAACACCCAAGGGGTTGTTGTTGCAGGTGGCAAGCGCGAAGACTTGGGCAGGGTCATTTCCCAGTCGGATTTAAAGAAGGGTGAACCCCTGATTGTGGATGGCGAAACCGTGGGATGGCTGCTCTTCAACCCAGCACTGGATCGGTGGAGAGCGGATACGCCTGAAGGGAATTTTCTTCTCAACGTAGGGCAGGCTACTCTTTATAGCGCCATCGCGGCCACCCTGGTAGCGCTTTTACTGGGAGGCTTCCTGGCTTATAACCTGACACGCTCGCTGCGCGAGCTTACTGTCGCTACTCAGGCTTTAGCAAAAGGCGAGCTGGGGCAACAGGTGAAAGTGCGCTCGCAAGATGAGCTGGGGGCGCTGGCGACTTCCTTCAACCAGATGAGCGCTGAGTTAGCTCGCGCCAATCAGCTACGCCGCAAGATGACCGCAGACATCGCCCATGACCTGCGCACGCCGCTCAGCGTGATCCTGGGCTATAGCGAAGCGCTTGCAGACGGCAAGCTGGCACCTAATGTGGAAACGTTTGACATCCTGCACACAGAAGCAAAACACCTCAGCTACCTGATTGAGGATTTGAAGACTCTCTCCCTGGCAGATGCCGGGGAGCTCCCCCTGGACACACAGCCTGTCTCTCCGCAGGTCTTGATGCGGCGCGCGGCTGGGGCATATCGCGTCCAGGCGGAGCAGAAGCAGGTCCAAGTCAGCATGGAGGTCCCCGCGGATTTACCCGAGATCGTGGTGGATGCCGACCGCGTGGCGCAAGTCCTGGGCAACTTGATGAGCAACGCCCTGCGCTATACGCCGACTGGAGGTGAGATTATGCTCTCGGCGGGCTTGTCCAACCGGGGAGAGGTGTATCTGAGCGTGAGTGATAATGGCGCTGGCATTGACGCAGACGATATGCCCAATATCTTTGAGCGCTCTTTCCGAGGCGACCAGGCACGCCAGAATATCCAGGGTGAATCGGGGCTGGGCCTGGCTATCGCCAAATCATTGGTGGAGGCTCAGGGGGGAACGATCTCTGTGGAGAGCCGCCTGGGTGAGGGCACGCGCTTTACAATTGTGTTTCCGTTGGCGACCTGAGGGCAATGTCGAATTTTTTCCGTCATTGCGAGGAGGGCGCCAGCCCGGCGATGCAATCTGATGGTGGATTAAAGAAAGAGAGAGATTGCTTCGCTCGCCCGAAGTGCTCCCTCTCAATGACAGGACCACCCAAGTAGGATTGCTATCTCTCGATCTCCTCAAAGGATTCTGGGCACAGACCGCTTCCCACAAAAATCTAATGATCCAACCCGCAATTCTTGTTTCCTACCTGGTGGGAGCTGGTCATACCCGCTCCTGCGTTTATATCTTCCCTTCCAAATAACTGATCACTGCATCCAGCACCGGAGCTGGGATGCCAGGGTTCGTCCCCGACCGCTGCGTGCGCCGGGCCTGCGCTGTGGCTTGCAGTTCGGGATTCGCCTGACCCGGCTCCCCGCCACGTCCAAAGCCTTCGCCACCGGGACCCCCGCCGGGGATAAAGCCGCCCCCCCCGCCGCCGAACCCTCCCGGAGGCGCCTGCCCGCTCTCACGAGCGGCTTCCACTGTAGCCTGCATCTCAGGTGAAATTTCCCCGAAACGACCACCGCCGGGTGCAAACTGCAAGCCCAATTTTTCGGAGATCTCAGCCATATTTTGACGTGTCAGGTGCATACCGGCAATCGCCTGCACCTGCTCAGGCGTCATGGTCTCCTGAATCTGTTTGAACAATCCTTGAACTTCTCCCGCAGCGACCGTATCGCTATCGCTCAAGCTGCGCACCGCTTTCCACAAAGGCAGCAGATCGGCAGCCAATTGCGCATCCACCTCATTCTCTGTGCCTTCGAGGTTCAGCGTTCCATAAGCAAGCTGCAGCTCGAGCGGTAGGGCGTCCTCGTAGTCAGCAGTGAGCAGCGAGAGGCTGGCTTCGCTTCCCGGAGGTTGGTTTGAAGAGGCGGCTACGTTGCCGCAGGCGGTAAGTGCAATAGCCAGTAAGCTGACGGAGAGCCATATGAATCGTTTTATCATGTCTTTATCCTTTTTGTTAGAGCTACTGTCCTGTAGAGATCACTTTGGACACGGATTGAGACGGATTAGCGCGGATTTAGTTGCCATTGGAATTCCAACATCCCATGATGGTTTTATCGGTGTCCCTCTCATTTAATCATTCGTGCCGTAGCGCCTCGATCGGGTCGAGCTGGGCGGCTTTATTCGCCGGGTAGTAGCCAAAGAAGATGCCTACTGCGGCTGCGGAGGAGAACGCCACCACGATCGAGATTGGCGCCACTACGGTGCGCATAGCCCCTAAGGCTCCGAATACCCACGAGCCGCCGATCCCTGTACCCACGCCGATTAACCCTCCCGCCAGGCTGAGCAGCAGCGCCTCGGTGAGAAACTGCATGCGGATATCGCTGGGCGTGGCACCCACCGATTGGCGGATGCCGATCTCGCGCGTGCGCTCGGTGACGCTGACCAGCATGATGTTCATGATGCCGATCCCGCCCACCAGCAGGGAGACGCCCGCCACCCAACCCAGCAGGTTGCGGAATGCTGCCGTCGTGGCTTCCTGGGTTTCGATGATGTCTTCCTGGGTGCGGATGGTGAAATCCAAAGAATCCAGGGATACTTCATGACGTTTGGCGAGCAGCAGCTCGATCTGGGTTATCACGTCTTCCATGACCTCCGGGTTTTCCACCTCGACATAGATCATACGAACCCGGTCGCCAAAAAGACGGGCGAACTGGTTGGGTGTGAATTTCTCGAAGACGACCGTGATCGGTGTAAACAAATAGGTATCGTAATCCACGTTGCCAGACATGCCCTTTTGCGCCATGACGCCGACCACAGTGAGCTTGGTATCGCCGACCCGGATTACCTGACCGAGGGCAGTGGTCTCGCCGAACAACTCTTCAGCCAAAGAAGCCCCTAGTACGGCGACCTTCTGCTTGCGATCCAGGTCGGTCTGGGTGAAGTAGCGCCCATTGGCGACGTCGATATCGCGCACCGAGGGGAAGTCGGGTGTAGTGCCCAGGACGGATACAGCTTCGATGGTCACATTGCTGGCTTTCACCGTCTCGCTGCTGTTTTGCTCAACCACCACGCCTTTCACCCCGTTGACCTGATCGGCTATTGCGGTGGAGTCGTCGAATACCAGCCCGCCCGTAGGCTGTTGGCCTGGTCCGCCGCGTGTGAAGCTGGATTGGACAAACAACAGGTTGGTGCCCAGGGTGTTGATGCGCTCCTGGATGGTGGTCTCTGTCCCTGTGCTCACCGAGACCATGATAATCACCGCTGATACCCCAATAATCACCCCTAACATGGTAAGTAGCGAGCGCAGCTTATTGCGGTTGAGACCTTTCCAGGCGATGGAGATGACTTTAGACAGCGACATGTTTCACCTCCTCCTTCAACGAGCGGATCACACGCTCGCGAGCGTGATGCCCGTTAAGCCGGTCGGTAACCACGCGGCCATCCAGGAAATGGATGACACGCTTGGCATGCCCGGCGATATCGTCTTCGTGGGTGACCATCACGATGGTACTGCCACGGGCGTTCAGGTCGACAAGCAGCGCCATGATCTCCTGCCCGGAGTGCGAGTCCAGGTTGCCGGTTGGCTCGTCTGCCAGCAGCAGGATGGGGTCGTTGACCAGGGCGCGGGCGATAGCGACGCGCTGGCTCTGCCCCCCGGAGAGCTCTTGCGGCTGGTGGTGTACCCTCTCAGCCAACCCCACCGATTCAAGCACCCTCAGCGCCTTCTCGCGCTGTTTGGCCTCGCTGGTGTTATTGGTGTGATCGTACAACAAGGGCAGCATGACGTTTTCCAGGGCGCTGGTGCGTGCCAGCAGGTTATATGACTGGAAGACGAAGCCGATCTGCCGGTTGCGGATGCGCGCCAGCCGGACTTTATCCAGGTCGCTGACGTCTTCGCCCGCCAGGACGTATTGCCCGCTGGTGGGGCGGTCCAGGCAGCCCAGGATGTTCATCAGCGTGCTCTTCCCCGACCCGGAGGGACCCATCACAGCGACAAACTCGCCCTGGCGGATCTCCAGGTCAACCTCTCTCAGCGCTTCCACCTGGATATCGCCCATGCCGTAAATCTTGGCCAGGTTGATGGTTTGGATGATGGGTGGTTCGCTCATTGAATTCCTCCTGCCCCTGAAATTGAAGTCATATCGCCAATTGCGACAATATCTCCGGCTACCAGCCCGTCCAGGATTTCTGCCGTGGTTAGATCCTCCAAACCGACAGATACTTTTATTTGTTCCCAGGTGCCATCCCGCAGGACGTACACCCTGGTGACTCCCGAGCCATCGTGTCGCAGAGCTTCGACGGGCACCAGCACGCTTTCATCAACGCGACCTGTGATGATATCGACGCTGGCATTGAGCCCGACCGGGAGCATGACTGATTTTGGTGTGGTTGCATCCAGCTGCGCCCATACCCGTCCTGCGGATGTGTTGCTCGTGTCCAACAGGCTTGGGTCGACCAGGGCGATTACTCCACTGAAGACTTCGTCTGGCAAGGCGTCGAAGACGATCTCCGCGCTATCGCCCGGTTGAACAGCATGGATATCCGTTTCGTCGAGATAGATCTCCACACTGGGTTGCCTCAGGTCAGCCAGCGTGATGAAGGTCCCGGCACTGATACGGTCGCCAGCGCTGGCATCCACCTGCAGGACGGTGGCATCCATCGGGGCAACCAGCTCCAATGTCGGCTCCTCCGCCTGGACATCAGCCAGCTGCGCCTGGGCGATCTCCAGCGCCGTCTCCAGTTGGGCGACCTGTTGAGGATCGGCGCCATCCTTCAAGCGTGCATACACCGCCTTAGCTTCAAGGTAGTCGGCTTGCGCAGCAGCGATCTCTCCGGAGGTAGGGCCGTTCTGGATAGCTTGCCACTCTCTCTGGGCACTTGCCAGCTGTTCCTGGGCGGAGTCCAGTTGGGTCTCAGCCAGAGACACCTCGAGCGCCTCGGCTGGCTTTTGCATATTGCCATATCTTGCCTGGGCGTTCTGGATATCGATGCGCTGTTCCGCGATCTTGAGGTTCAGGTTCATTAATTGCCGCTTGAGCATGCGTTTTTGCATATCATTGGGTGCCGACTTGATTTGGTTTTGCGTGCGGGCGATCTGTTTCTCGGTCTCGGCGAGCAATTTCTCCTTGAAGAGCAGGCTGGCGTAAGCGGTATAGATGGCATCCTCGGATGCTGATGAATTGGCGATATATTTCGCCATCTCCCCCGCGTCGATTGCCTCTTGGGCTTCTGCCACTGCCTGCTGGGCGAGGGCGCGTTCCAGCTCGTCGTGCTGGACTTCTTCCAGCGCCCAGGCGGTTTGTTCTACCCTTAGCAGCGCCTGGGCTGTTTCCAGCGGGGCGTTCTCATAGAGCTGGTCCAGCGCTTGTTCCGCCTGGATGACCGCCAGCTCAGCGGCAGCCAGCTCAGCAGCAAATTCGGCGGGGGTCTTATCCACTCGCAAGCGCGCCAGAAGTTCGCCGGCGCTCACTTCATCCCCGGCTTTCACCAGCAGCTCCGTGAGCATACCGCTCTGCTCGAACCCCAGCTCGACCGTCGTCGCAGGCGCCATTTCTCCAGAGCCGCTGACAGTTACTGTCAGGCTCCCCAGCCGGGCTACCGCCTGATGGACGGTGCTCTCTGTGGGATCCACCAGCTCTGCAGACCTCCGGCTGGAGAATATGGAGATGCCAGCCAGAGCGCCTGCTGCGAATGACGCCAGTAAAACCCAGGTGAGCCATTTAGGTTTCATCACACCCATCCTGATTCTCCACGTGCTCGCTCATGGAGGCGGGATCATCATGTCTACCGGTGGGGCTTGCATTTCACCCGGTGCGCCGCTGCTTGTCCCACCCTGTGACGAGGTAGACTGGCTCGTCTCCACCACGCCGGTGGTGACGATCTCACCCGCTTGCAGACCTTCGGTGATGGCTGCGCTGGTGTAATCCATCAAGCCAACGGTCACCAGGCGCAGCTTGGGCTCGCCATCTTGCATGACAAAGACTGCATATTCTCCATCCCCAAGGTCACGCAGGGCTTCCACGGGGACGAGCACAGCATTTTCAGCTCGCCCGCCGATGATGTCTACGGAGGCGTTGGAGCCCACCGGTAAAGATAACGCCAGAGAAGAGGATTGCTCATCCAGCTGGACCTGGGCGACGATCGTCGCGACATTGGATACAGTCTGAAGGCTGGGGTCGACGGAGATGACCTGCCCGCTGAAGACATCGTCTGGGAGAGAATCGAAGATCACATCGGCTTCATACCCCACCTCCACCATGCCAATATCGGTTTCGTCCAGGTACACCGTCAGTACAAGCTGGTTAAGATCTGCCAGGGTAATCATTGAAGCCGTTCCTACCGTTTCGCCAACGCTTGCGTCTATTGAGAGGATCGTGCCATCCACCGGGGAAAGCAACTCGATGACGGCTTGCTTTTCGCGGGCGACTTCCAGCTGAGCCTTCGCGTTCGCCAATTCTGCTTCAGCCAGGGCGATCTCAGCCGGGTCGGGACCGTCTTTCAGGGTTTCGTACTCAGCTTTCGCCAGCGCCAGTGTTGCTTGTGCTACAGCGATCTCGCCTGGTGAGGGTCCGTCTTTGAGGCGCTCATATACTCTCTGTGCATCCGCCAGTTGCGCCTCTACCACAGCCACCTCTGCCGCCGTGGTCGCCAGGTCCACATCGCTGCCGGTTCCGGTTACGGCGTTGTAATAGCGCAGGGCGCTATCATACGCTTGCTGGGCTTGAGAGAGCTTGAGCTGCATGCGCGCTTTTTCAAGGTTGGTATCTGGCAATTGGGCATATTCTTTAAATGCGAGTTTGGCATCCCTCAAGTCGGCCTGCGCAAGCAATAATTCTGCATAATAGTAGTCGATGGTGTTATCGTCGGCAGTGGAGCGGGTGCCGTTGTACGATGCGTAGGCAGATCGCAAGGTCTCTTCGGCTACTGCCACGGCTTGTTGCGCTTCGGCTTTCGCCAGCTGGCTTGCTTGCAAATCTTCCAGAGCTGCCTCCGCGTCTTCAACTGCTTTCAAAGCCTCAGCGGCATCCATCTGTGAGGTCTCGTAGATATCCTCCAGGGCCTGTTGGGCGGTGAGCACATCTAGCTCTGCTTGGGCGACGACCAGGGCTACCTCTTCTTCAGTCCTTTCCGTTTGCAGGCGGGCGAGGGCCTGTCCTGCCTGGACTTTCTCACCCACGTGAACCAGGATTTCCTCGAGCGTCCCGCTCTCATCGAAGCCGATGCTTAGCTCGGTGGCAGGGATCACCTGCCCGGCTCCGGAGGCAAACACCACCAGATCGCCGGTGCGTGCGATCGCCGTCTGGACCTGGTCCGTCACAGCGCTGGATTGCTCCTGGGTGGACACATAATAGCCGTAGGCGCTAAACCCAGCAACGGACAGCAGGACCAGAAGAAGGGCGGCGATCCAGTATTTCTTGTTTCCTTGGAATTTATTCCTGCCAAATCCAGGCCATTGCAGCTTGTTTATTACGTTATGGATCATACGATTGCTCCTTATGACGAGTGAGCACACTCCATGGTTACGCTTTCGAGTATAGTTGGGAGATGTTTAGAAACTATGAAGATGCAATTTGGATATTATTTGGATTTTTGCTCCAAAACCCGCCTCGTTCGATACGATAGGATTTTGGTACAATAATCACCTATGGCAACTCAAACAACAACGCGGCGCATGAGCGTGCCCACCCCTGGCCCTTTGCCCCAGGCGCTCATCGCCCTGGTAGCTGGTACCGCGCTATTCTTCATTTTGCTGGTAGCAACGATAATCGCCTTCAATCTCAACTACAGCGGGCGCGTCTTCCCGGGTGTCTCCGTGGCTGGGGTGGACCTCTCAGGCATGCGTCCGGAGCAGGCTGCCAACCGCCTGGCGGGCAGTCTGACCTATCCCGTGACAGGCAATATCGTCTTTAAATTGAATGATAAGCTCTGGGCTGTGAAACCCGCCGAGCTGGGCCTGTTCTTCGATGCGCGCACCAGCGCCAATGTCGCTTTCTCTACTGGGCGGCAGGGAGACATCTTCCGCAGGTTTGGTGAACAGTATGGCGCCTGGCAACATGGCATGGAGCTCTCGCCTTTGCTGGTATTCGACCAGCGCGCCGCCTACAACTACATACTAGGCATTGCTAAAGAGGTGGATATCCCCACGGTAGAAGCTTCGCTATCTATCAATGGCACCGACGTGGTGGTGCGGCCTGGTCAGGTGGGTCGTAGTGTGGATATTGACCTCACCCTACAACCCTTGGAAACCCAGATGAGGGACATGAGCGACGGCATGCTCCCTATATTGATGCAGGAGATGCCACCGGTCATCTTAGATGCCAGCGCCCAGGCGGAGATCGCCCGCAAGATCCTGAGCGCACCGCTTGTTTTGAGCATCCCTGAGTCTGGTAACGGCGGTCCCGGTCCTTGGTCCTTCGACCAGCAAAGCCTAGCGAATATGCTGACCATTGAGCGAGTGGAGACTGAAGGCTCGGCTCGCTACCTGGTGGGGCTGGGCGTCGAGCAGCTGCGCAGCTTCCTGGAGGGGATTGCCCCCGAGTTGAGCCGACAACCTGAGAATGCCCGCTTTATCTTCAACGATGACACCCACCAGCTTGAGGTCATCCGTCCGGCGGTCATTGGCAGGTCTCTGAATATCGACAGCAGCATCGAGCAGGTCAACCAGCGCCTCTCACAAGGCGAGCACAACATCTCACTGGTCTTCGACATCACCGATCCGCAGGTGAAGGACGACGCCACAGCAGAGAGCCTGGGCATCACGGAGCTGACCAGCGTGCAGAACTCGTACTTCTATGGCTCCAGTACCTCGCGCATCCAGAATATCCAGACAGCCGCGGAGCGCTTTCACGGCGTGTTAGTGCCTCCGGGAGCGACCTTCTCGATGGCAGACGTCCTGGGGGATGTGAGCCTGGATAATGGCTACGCCGAAGCGCTGATCATCTATGGCAACCGCACCATCAAGGGGGTGGGCGGCGGGGTATGCCAGGTGAGCACCACCCTATTCCGCACGGCTTTCTTCGGCGGCTACCCCATTGTCGAACGCAACCCGCACGCCTACCGGGTCAGCTACTACGAGCTCGTGCGCAGCGGAAATGTGGACAGCAACCTGGCTGGGCTGGATGCTACCGTATTTGTACCGGTGGTGGATTTTAAGTTTACCAATGACACGCCCAACTGGTTACTGATGGAGACCTATGTGAACGTGAGCAACCGTGTGCTCACCTGGAAGTTCTATTCCTCCTCCGATGGGCGCACGGTCGAGTGGAGCACGACGGGTTTGAAGAACATCGAAGAACCGCCCGAACCGCTTTATCAGGAGAACGATAAGCTGGCGCGCGGAGAGATCCGCCAGGTGGACTGGGAGGCGGACGGCGCAGACGTGACCGTCTTCCGCACGGTACGCCGCGATGGGCAGGTCTATTTGGATGACGTGTTTTCCACACATTACCTCCCCTGGCGTGCAGTCTACGAGTATGGACCGGGGACGAAGATCCCTAAGAACAACAATAATGACGATGAGGAATGAGGAATGAGGAGTGACAATGGTCAGTCAGGAACTGCTTGAGATCTTACGCTGCCCAAACTGTGTACGGGAGACAGATGGATTGCTGGAGTTTTTCAAAAAGTCCTGGCTGATCTGCCAGGATTGCGCTAGGAAGTATCCCATCCGCGAGGATATCCCCGTAATGCTCATCGACGAGGGAGATAAGTGGATTAACGTGGCGAAAGCGGATCTACCTGTCCCGCCGCCGGGATGATCCATCGGACGCGACCACCTGCATGTGCCGACCTGGATGCGTCATCCAGGATATGTCCGCAGTTGAACTGCGGACGATCTTGAGTAGGTTGAACTGTATGTGATCCAACCTAGGATGTGCCTGCAGTTGAACTACAAGCGATCCTGAATACAACCGACCCTGAAAGCGACATACCTTATAAATGTCACTGCACAAATTATTGCTCGAACTTACCAGCGGGGATGACAGGCGTGCCGAGGCCGCTGCTTCTTCTGCGGGCATGTACGGCGCCGACACCCTCTCCACGCTGGCGCCGCTGCTGCAGTCCAGTGAGGCAGATTATCGCTGGTGGGCGGTGAGAGCGCTGGCAGAGATTCCTGGTGAAGAATCCAACACGCTGTTGATGCAGGCGCTTGAAGACCCGGATCCGGCGGTGCGGCAGTGCGCTGCGTTGGGGCTGAGCAAAAATCCACACGGTCGAGCCGTTCCCGCGCTGGTCGAGGCTATGGCCTCCAAAGACGCCCTGCTGGCTCGGCTGGCTGCCAATGCATTGGCTGCTACTGGAGCCGAGGCTGTGTCGGCACTGCTCGATGTGCTGGAGGGCGACCGGCAGGACATGCGCCTGGAAGCCGCCCGAGCGCTGGCGGCAATAGGTGATCAGCGCTCCATCCCTGCCCTGTTCAAAGCTCTGGATGAAGACTCGGCTTTGATGGAATATTGGGCGAACGAAGGCCTGGAGCGAATGGGCGTGGGCATGACCTTCTTCAAGCCCTGAGATTGTTCTCCCGTTTTCCATCTGAATCGACTAATATGCCATGCGGGCGGCAGCGCCGCCCGCATGGCATATTATAGTCTTACTCCCCTCCCCCGCTTTCGGGGGAGGGGCAGGGAGTGGGGGCTATCGTCTCAACTTTGCCACACCCACACCCACCACAGGATCATCATCACCAGCCCAATCCCAAAGCGGGCGACGAACGAGAGACCCCAGCCGGCAGCCATGCCGCGCAACGCCTGCCAAGCGATCTTGAAATCAAGGCTACGCCTGTATTCCAGTATCAGCACTGCCAATGGCGCCGCGATCAACCCCCCGAGAGGCGGGAAGATCAGCGTCCCAAGAACACCAGCCACCAGGGCAACGATAACAGTTGTCCACGTGGCGCCGCCTTTGCGCGCCCCCGCACCCATAAGCACGTTATCAACCAGCGTTCCAAAGATCATCAGAAGTGTGATGAAAATGAACAGGATGATCCCCAGGGTGTTGAAGCCGCTGACCACGCCGTAACCCAGGGCAGCCAGCCACATCACCACCGTCCCCGGAAAGAGGGGCACGATCAAGCCAAATAAGCCCACCAGCATGACGATCTGGGTGAGTCCGAAGATGGAGATGTTTAACCAATCAGGCACGGATCACGTCGATTCCGCCCATCCAGGGCTTAAGTACTTCAGGCACGATAACCGATCCATCGGGCTGCTGGAAATTCTCCAGCACACCGATCAGGGTGCGCGGCATGCCCAACCCCGAGCCATTCAGCGTGTGGACGTAGCGCACCTTCCCGCCATCCTCCGGGCGGTAGCGCACATTGGCGCGGCGCGCCTGGAAATCGGTCACATTTGACACCGACGAGACCTCCAGCCACTCGCCGCAGCCTGGCGCCCACACCTCAATATCATAAGTGATCGATGACCCAAACCCAAGATCGCCTGTGCATAGCTGCTTGACGCGATAGGGCAAGCCTAGCATAGCGCAGGTCTGCTCGGCGTCGGTGGTCATCTTCATGAAGGCGGCTGGCGAATCCTCTGGCTTGCAGTATATGTACATCTCAACTTTGTCAAACTGGTGGCCGCGCTTGATGCCGCGCACATCCCGTCCGGCGCTCATCTTCTCGCGGCGGAAGCAGGGTGTATAAGCCGTGTAGTAGCGCGGCAGGTCGCCCTCTTCAAGGATCTCTGCCATATGCAAACCAGTCAGAGGCACTTCTGCTGTGGGCACCATCCACAGGTCCTCTTCGTGGTCGCGGTAGAGGTTGTCCTGGAACTTGGGGAGCTGCCCGGCGGCGAACAGGGTCTGCCCCTTAACCATGAAAGGCGTATATTTTTCGGTGTAGCCCTGGCGGATGTGCAGATCGAGCATCCAGGCGATGAGGGCACGCTGCAGGCGCGCCCCAGCCCCGCTAAGCACGTAAAAGCGCGAGCCAGTGATCTTAACCCCCTGCTCGAAGTCAATAATGCCCAGTGCTGGGCCCAGTTCCCAATGAGTTTTGGGCTCGAAGTCGAATTTCGGCAGCTCTCCTGCTTCTGACAGCACTACATTCTTGCTCTCATCTTTGCCAGGCGGTGTGCTTGGGTCAGGAAGGTTGGGGATAAGCGCCATCAAGCCATCCAGCTCGGTATCCACCTGGCGCAACTCATCATCCAGACCAGCGATCTGCTCGCCTACCAGGCGCATGGCGTCGATCATTTTAAGGCGCTTAGCAGCGTCTTTCATGCGCCCGATCTGCTTGGATACGGTGTTACGATCCGCTTTGAGCGCCTCCACCTGTTGGATCAGGCTGCGGCGTTGCTCATCCAGCTCGCGCACCTGGTCAACCGGAGCGGGGTCCATCTGGCGGGCAGTCATCGCCTGCCGCACTTGGTCGGGTTCTTCGCGTATCAGGGTGATATCGATCATGAGTGCACCTCCAGAAATTAATGACGCCCCTTCGCCATGCAGGACGAGAGGGGCGCTCGTGGTGCCACCTGCTTTCGCCGTTCGAAAACGGCCTCAGCTTCGCGCTAACGGGCGAACCCGCTCCCCCTTACGGCGAGAGAGTACGCTCTCGCCCCTGCGGGGGGGATTGGCCTTAATAGGCCGGCGGAGGGGATTTGGCTGCCTTGCCCTGCTGCCTCGCACCGTCCGGCAGCTCTCTGAAGGGCCGTGCAGTTACTTGGCTCCGCGCTAATCCTTCTTGGATGAATTGCCCCGATTATACCTAAGGATGGAGGGGTGTCAAGGCAAGCCACCCCAGGATGCTAAGAGATCGGCTGCCTACCCCTGAGCAGCCATCGCCAACCCTCGGAGGCGTGGCGATCACATCAAAATTTGTTGCGATCCTCGCCCGCAGATCTCCAATTCCACTTTTCCCTTTGAAAACCCACAGAGTGCACCAAGCTGGAGAGTGACCAGCATCAATTTTTCTACCTGAGTCAGTCAGGAGGGTGGGAGTGTTTTTTCACCAATCCACCCATTCCTCCCTGCCAGGCGAGCGGGTCAGATTGGTCAATCCGGAACCATCCACTCCGATCCTGTACAGGTCGGTCATGAACTCGGCGCCATCACCCGCTCCATAGAAAACCAGAAAGTTGCCGTCCGGCGAGATGCGCAGGCTGTGGTCGATCCCATAGCCCGACCCGTATAGAGTGGAGATCTGTTTAAGCCCGGTGCCATCCAGGTTGATCTCCCAGATCTCGACGTGCGCGCTGCGGTTCGACAGAAAATACAGCTTTTCGCCATCTGGCGACCAGGTCGGCTCGCTGTCATGTCTGCTGCCCTCCTGGGGAGTCACCTGGCGCTCGCCGCTCCCGTCCGGACGGATGACGTGGATGCTTCCGCCAATCTCTCCGCCTTCTGGGTTATATGTGTAGGCAATGTACTCGCCATCCGGCGACCAGGCCAGCCATTGGGTGAACTCCTTCTGGTTGAACGTCAATTGCCGTTGCTGGCTGCCGTCCGCCTCCATCACGAACAGGTTTCGGTAGCCATCCCGGTACGAGATAAACGCGATCTGTTTCCCATCCGGCGACCATTCCGGAAATAGATCATCCGCCGGGTCGGTTGTCAATCGGCCGAGCAACGTGCCATCCGCATTCATGACGAAGATATCGTCATCCCCATCCGGAGAATGCGATCGAAACGCAATCCGGCAGCGTTCTGGCGACCAGGATGGCATGTTGTCGTTGCGTTCTTCTTCGGAGGAGAGCCGGATTCTTCCGCTTCCATCCGCCTCCATCAAGTAGATCCCGTAATGCACGCCAGACAGGTCCATCGGATCGTACCCGAAGACCAGCTTTCCCAGGTTCTCCGGGCAGCCGCCAGGTGGGAGCGCCTCGGTGGCGTCAGCGTTTTCGGGTTCTGCGCTGGGTTCGGGCGGGACGGTTTCGACGGCTTCGGGTTCAGGCGTGGCGGGATGAGCGGTTGTTGTGAAGTGAAAGCTGTCCAGGATCGTCCTACAGCCCTGCTCTTCCTCTTCCGTGGGATTCAAGTTCCAAAGGCAGGAAACGGTGTAGATTTTTCCGCTATTCTCTACCCAGGTATCTTGGAAGGCGTACCATGGCTCTCCCCAAGGGCGTTCGTAGCGCATCGTCCATGCCGGCAGCCCATCCACCTGCGTGCTTTGCGGTTCGCTGGCCTCTCGGATTTCAGTGGAGATCTCGTTGTATGTGTCCAGAAATACCTGCTCCAGGCTGCTGCCTTGCGGGATGTCCCCCTGGGTGATTGTCACCTTGGGTAGCCTTTGAGGGCTGTTCACCTCCACCAGGATCTTGAGGTTCAACCTGTAATAATTCCAGGCGTTCTGCCCCTGCGCTGAGGGTCCCTCGTGAAGGCTCCACCTCTCCGGCACTCGAAAAGCGAAATCTGCCGACTGGTATTCGCCGCCGCTCCAGGCGACTGCTTCCGACCGAGTGGGGGTGGGGCTGGTGATTCCCTCCTCCTGGAATTCTTCCACTGTCCGCTCAGCAAGCGAACAGCTCATGCTGATGATGGCGAAAAAAATCAAGGAAACCCAAATGCCTTGCTGGTGTTGCATCCTGCACCTCCCCTTTGATAGTGATAGCCCGACAGGCATTACTCCCCAAATATGGATGAATCACCCAGGATATTCCCCTCCCAATCCACTGTTTGGGAGCACGAATTATAAGATTTTTAGCTGAACTGACCTAGAGATATTTCAACTTTCCCGCCACTAATAGCAAAATTATACAACATCCCTCCATCCTTAATAGGAGAATGAGGGCTCACAATTTCTTTAGTTTGGTTCTGCTGAAATTCGCGAAATTAGCAGTTCGGCAATCTAATTGAGAGGGTGCACGAGATCGGACAGCGACCTGCGCCCCCTCGACTCGGGTACGTCGCCCGGGTACCCGATGGGCAGGATGGCGACCGGGATCAGCTCCTCACCCACGCCAATTGCACGGCGCACTTCATCATCGCGAAACGCCCCCACCCAAACGCTCGCCAGGCCCAGGGCGGTGAGCGCCAGCTGGGCGTAGGTGCAGGCAATGGTGGCATCTTGCAGGCAGTACAATTTCTCTCCCCGCTGCCCGTATTTCCCCACCGAGCGCCTCGGATTAGCGCAGAAGACCAGCGCCAGCGGCGCCTGTTCGATGAACCCCTGATCCAAGGAGGCAACCGCTAGCTGGTGACGCATCTCCGGAGTTGTAACAATGAAGATCTCGTAAGCCTGCAAGTTGCCCGCTGATGGGGCGCAGTTCGCAGCCTCCAGGATGGCCTGCAGCTTTTCCGCCTCTACCGTCTGCGACAGAAACTGGCGCACCGATCGGCGCTTCTGGATGAGCTCGAAATACTCCATTTTATGTGTCCTCTGTGTTGTTTTTCTGCGGGTATTCGCGCACCAATTCAATCCCGCCGGAGTTCAAATGACATTTCAGCCGCCCTCCTCGGGCTTTTTGGATCTTTTTCCATACAGAGCGCTTTAGGAACACCAGCGCTGCCGGGGGGTCTTCATCAGCGACGATCATTTCAAGCTCCAGCAGTTCATCCTCTGTGAAAGCAATGGCTTCGCTTGTGCGCATTCCCACCCATCCTTGAATGATATCCTTAGCTACCAGTGTATTATAACCAGGATTGATCTCAGTCAAATCCCAGCTCTTTGAGACTCTGGTTGGCGCCCCGCTTGCGCCCCGACTTCCCCAACAGCTCTTCCCAGAATTGTTCGTCGTAGCGGCGGGAGCGCACCGGCAGGGGCATCGGCACACCCCAACCCAGCAGCAGCACTTCCTCCCTGGGCTGCAGGTGAGCCAGCATGCCGCGCAGCGCTTCCCGCCCCGCCAGCCCGGAGAGCACAGCGCGGATGTCATCGTCGTCCCCCAGCCAACCGGAGATGCGCGTGCCCAATTGTGACATGACCTCATCGTAGATCTGCGACGGGCGCTGGTCGACGATCAGCAGGGTGACGTAATATTTGCGCAGCTCGCGGGCGATGGTGCTGAAAGTGGTTTGGGCTGCCATCTCGCGATTGAGCAGCTTGTGAGCTTCCTCCAGCACGACCACCAGCGGGCGCGGCTCGTTTATACCTTTGGAGCGGAAGGTGTTCGTGCGCTTCTCCCAGGCTTGGCGGATGCGGCGGGTGAGCAGGTTGCTCACCAGCAGGTAATCCAGGTCGGTCTCGAACTTGCCAAAGGAGAGCACGACATGCTGACCGGCCTCCAGCGACTTGATGATCTCGCTCACGCTATCGGCTGCCGGCTGAGCAACAATGTATTCCTTGTGGAACAGGCGGTTCAGCTTGGAATGCAGCCCTTCAGCTGCCATCACGTTCACCCCGGCTCGGCTTGCCCAATACGCCACGCTGTTTGGAGCGGGAGTTTTTTTCCCATCGTCGGTGTCCATCATGGCGCCATGGACCATCTCCCGGAAGGCGGCGTACCATTCCTCCCGCCCGAAGCTGCTCACCAGCGACTCCAGCACGGTGGGGGTAGTCTCTCTCAGGTTCAGCTCTCGCGAGAGCAGCTCGATGTCCTCAGGCTGGACATCCCCCATAGCGACCTCCAGGTTAAAATCGGGGGTTTGCCCGCGGATGAGCGCTCCCTTGCCAACCCCGACCACGCGCACCCGGCTGGGGAACTTGGTCTTCAAGCCGATGACGCGCTGACCGGTATCCGAGGCGGTGTCGTCCAGGCCGTACTCGTTGTGCATGTCCAGCACAAGCACGGAGGCGCGGTTGAGGTGGATCAACCCAGCCAGCACCAATCGTGTGAGGAAGGATTTCCCTGTACCTGTGGCGCCGAACACGCCGCTGGAGCGCTGGATGAAACGGTCAAGGTCGATGCACACCGGGTGTCCCTGCTCGCGGGTGGCGCCGATCACGAAGTTGCCCTTCTCGCCCGCCCTGCCGAAGATCTCAGCGATGTCACCTTCACCTGCCATGCGCACGGGAGCGTGATGCGGCGGAAGGGTCTTCACCGGCAGCGGGCGCGGCGGATCGGGATGCTCTGCAAGCCAGCGGGGATACTCGGGCGAGCCCGGCTCGGGGCCGCGCTCCAGCATCAGCGCCGGCAGCACTTCCAGGTTTGTGTACAGCGTTTGCCCGTGCAACAGCCCCGCCAGTTGTGCTGGCAGGCGCCCTTCGCTCTGCTCGTCGGCGAAACGCGGGTCGGTGGCGCCAAGGCGTAGGTCGGTAACCAGCCCGTAGAACTGCCAGTTCCCGCTCTCGATGACCACAAAGCTGCCCTCTTGCACCTGCTCCGCTGGGACACTGAGGCGCACGTTGAGGCTCTCCTTCAACCCGCCGCCGACGATATAACCTATTACATCCATCATCGGGTACATAGTTTCTCCCATATATACACCACAAAGAACACAAAGTGCACAAAGAATTAATGATTTGTTTATCGCACCAAGCGCTTTATCCCATGTTTCAGGTGTGCCGCATTAAAGTTTATAAGAAAGCCGAGCCTTTTTTCGCTCAGCTTTAAATAGGTTAATAGTTGCGCCTGATGGAGAGGGATCATTTTTTCAACGGCTTTTACTTCTACGATAACGCATTGATGGACCAGGAGATCCACCCTTAGCCCGCCATCTACGCGTACGCCTTCATATATTACTGGTATCTGGACCTGGGTCTCGACTAAGATACCAGAATTACGAATTTCGTAGGCAAGACATGCCTCATAGACCGATTCCAATAGCCCCGGACCAAGCGCCGTATGAACTTTAAACGCGGCATCAAGAACGATCTTCCCTACGCGCTCGACATCCTGAGGGATAGGCGGAAAATAACCTTTAGAAGACTTATCCACTTTTCTTTGCGCCCTTCGTGCCCTTTGTGTTAAAACGAATTGATGTCATGCAATGCGTTCAAGACATTCATCAAAGTGCTGTAATCATCCCGCAGCAAGGTGATCAGCTCCTGAGCAGCAGAGGCAGCCCAGGCAGGGTTGCCCATGGAAGCGTGGGCGCGCTGGGCTTGCTGGATGTGCGCCGCCAGGATCTCGCTCACCGGCAGGCTGGTGTCGCGCAGCACATGGCGGAAGTAGCCGAAGCGCCCGGTAGCCGTGAATTGGCATAGCTCGCCGTCGTCGCACAGGTGGATGACGTCCAGGCTGAGCGGTGGTCGGGGAGGCAGCAGGTGGGCGATCTGTCCATCCAGCTGGTGGCCCACCGCGAGCACGCTAATCTCCACCGGCACGGTGCGGTTCTGGCGGTTATCGGCGATAGCGGCTTCGTCGACTCCCTCAGCTGTGACCAGCTGGCGCACCAGCCCATCGTCATCGATGTGGATATCGTGGATCAGGCCATAAACGCTCATATGCTCCCCCAGCGGAGCGCGCACCAGCGCTCCCAAGGAGGGGGCGTCGGCTTCGAAGCTGAGGACGCGGCATCCAGCGACGAATCCACTGGTGCTGCCGCGCAATAACCTCCCGATTTGGATAGAGCTCATTTGGAGATACTCCTATTTGCTACAGACCAACTCAGCCGTACCTGCCAGCAAGCAGGATGATTTCGGAGATGATTTTTCAAGGTAAACGAATCCGTGCTCAACCGTGTTCATCTGTGGTTGATTCTCTTACAAATTCTTGAGAAACTGTTTGTGCGACTGTTCCACTGGCACGCCATGCTTTCGCAGCTCGTTGGCAATCATTAGCTCCAGCTGCGCTTTCTCGTCTGGGGTCACTCGGGCGATCTCGTGAGCGCGGTGTAGGGCATAGGGATAAGGGCGCGAGCCGAGCATGCCGCACTGGTGCAGAAGCACGGCGTGCAGGTCGTTGAGCTTCTGCGGGTCGTCTGCCACCCAGCCCAGGATATCAACCCGCGCCAGCCAGGGGCGCCCTGCCCTGCCAACATTCAGGTAGAAGAAATGTGGCGCCAGGGACTCGTGTTTTCTGCGGTAGGTTCGGGCTGTGCGCGATTGCACGGCGTATACTGCTGAGCGTTCTCCAGGAGCCAGGATGCGGTGCAGCAAGTCCACGTCACGAATGCCCAACAAAGGGCGATCTTTGGCGTCCTCTGCTGGCAGGGAGGCTATCTCCAGCAGGCGCACCAGGTAATCCTCGCCGGGCTTGTCCACGTAGCCGGCAGCTGTAGCGCCGGCGTCCCGCAGGCGTCTCAAGGCTTCCAGAAATGCTCCCAGGCTATGCTCCCCAGTTTCGCCCCTCTCCTCCTCGGGGCTTGCGCCCCACAGTTCCAGGCGACCATCAGACAGCGTGATGGCCGGCTCCCCCAAGGCCTCAACCAGCTCAGCCAGCATCTGGCGCTCGCGCAAGTCGCGCAGCAACGAGACTTTCTCCTCGGATGGGTACGCACCCCCGACGTTCAGGTCATCGCCGTAGTACAGGTCGCCCTCTACGGTGATGTGCGGCGTCTGGGGATTGCGGTAATCCATGCGCAGGACACCGATGTTTATGAGGAAATACTCAACAGATGCGTGGCGGTCAAGGTAGATTTGCGATCCGTCGGCTGCCAGCAGGATAATCTCTTTGTTGAGTGCGGGTACGGGACCATGCGTGGTGAGTGCCTCGCGGGCTGGAACAGCACAGCGAAGAGACGGGTCATGGGTGCGTACTACGCTTTCTACCTTCTGTCGAAGGCTATCGAGCTCGTTGGCGTGGGCTTGCAGCAGCTCCCAGGCGCGCTGGCGCAGCTCCTTGAGTCGGTTTTCACGCTGTGGGGCGCTTTGGCCTAAACGCTGCACCTGCTTACGAATCTGTTGGAAATCAAGCGACATAATTAAATCAGGCTATGCCCCCACCGCTAGTCTCCGAAATAAGGGCACACGCAGGGGCGCAGCCCCTGCGTGTGCCCATTTTTCGGTCCAATCCCCCCTTCCCTGCAGGGAAGGGGGGTGAAGGGGGGATGGGTGATTGCGATTTGCCAGAACATATGTTTCGTCTATTGTACCGTATTGTGAAGGGTATGGATAGGGGGGTATAATTCAGAAAAATGGCCTCGCTCACCAAGCTGCTCGCTCCAGCCACCACCCAAAAAAATCCGCGGCCCATTGATCTGCGCCGGGACCTGAATGCCGTCGCCGACCTGATGGAGCGCTGCTTCTCCGATACGCTCGACCCCGATGGGCTGCGCTACTTGAAGCAGATGCGCGCAGCTGCCAGAAACCCGGGCTATGCCCGCTGGGCGCGCATCGGGGCCGATGGGGCCTCGATCCCGGTTAGCGGGTATGTGTGGGAGGAAGCAGGGGCGCTGGTCGGCAACCTCACCCTGATCCCGTACTACACCTTGAAAGCCCGCTATTACCTGATCGCCAACGTCGCCGTACACCCCGATTTCCGCCGCAAAGGGATCGCTTCCCGCATGACCAGTGTGGCTCTCGAGCATGCTCGCCAGCGAGGTGCGCAATCCGTGTGGTTGCATGTGCGCCAGGAGAACGAAGGTGCCGTACGCCTGTACCGTCTGGCGGGCTTTGTGGAGCAAGCCAGGCGCAGCACCTGGCATTTGGAGCCACCTGGGAGCGGCGAGGCAGTGGCGCCGGGTATCCTGCCTGGGGTTGCCCACCCGGAGGTGCGCGTCCAGGAGCGCCGCTCCCCAGACTGGCGCTACCAACGCCAGTGGCTGGTGGATCGCTACCCAAAGACACTCAGCTGGCATCTCTCTCTTAAGCTAAACGCACTGCGTCCCGACCTGTGGGGCTTCTTCCACCGCTTTATGAACGACCTGCAGGTGCGCCAGTGGTCTGCCTACCGTGGCAAACAGCTGGTGGGCGTGCTGGCATGGCAAGCCATGCCCTCTTATGCCGACAGTCTGTGGCTGGCGGCGCCCTCCCAAAGCGAAGACCTTGCCGCCAGGTGCTTGCTGGAGCACATCCGCCGCCACATGGTGCAGCGCAGGCCTCTGGCTCTGGATTACCCGGCTGGCAGAGCTACCCAGGCGATCCAGGATGCCGGCTTTCACCTGCACCAAACCCTTATCTGGATGTCGCTTAAACTTTGACGCCAACTGTCATCTTCATCGTCCTGATCTCGACCTTTATGCACGCGGGCTGGAACCTCCTGGCCCGCTATTATCGTTCCGAGACCACTTTCTATTACAAGATGGTGCTGCTGACGACCATCATTGGCTTCGTACCAGCGGTGTGGAGCGAGATTGTGACCCGCTCCATGACCCCCCTGGCGTGGGTGTGCGTGACAGGCTCTGGGGTGTGCGCCAGCCTGTACCTTTTCGGACTGGCGCGCGCTTATGAATCCTCCGACTTCACCATCGTTTACCCGGTTGTACGCTCGCTGCCGGTCATCTTTCTCGGCTTCGCAGATGTGCTCCGTGGTCGCTACCTGACCCCCATGGGCTGGTTGGGGATCGGAGTCGTCGTGGTAGGCTGTGCGCTGGTGCCGCTGCGCAGCATCCGCGAGGTGCGCTTGAACCGTTATATCAACCACGCCACGCTGTGGATGCTTCTGGGCGCGGCAGGGATGGTGGGTTACTCGGTGCTGGATAAGATCGCCGCCGAAGTGGTCCAGCAAGGTCCGGCGACGGCGGCGCGCTACTGTTATTTCTACTTTGCCATCTCTCTTCCCCCCTACCTGCTCCTGATGCGCAAATTTAAATCACTGCGCCAGGACCCGGGTAATAACGACTGGAAGCTGGCGAGCATTGCCGCGGTGTTGGGCTTTGCCGGCTACTGGCTGATCCTGTGGGCATACCAGCTCAGCCCGTACGCCAGCTATATCGTGGCTTTCCGCCAGTTCAGCATCGTCATCGGGGCGGTGCTGGCGTTTATCATCTACAAGGAGGAAGGCGTGCGTGTGCGCTTGAGCGGAGCCTTCATGATCGCTTCCGGACTGGTTCTCATCGCCGGGTGGGGCAGGTAGGGGCGTTTGAATGTTAGAAGGTTGAAAGGGGACGCATTGGCGGGTAGCGTCCGGCAGTCAGGCGGGGGAAGGTGACGAAAAGCACTAGATTCGAGCGGTATGTTTTGCTATCATAGATCCAGTTGTTGGGTTTCGCTGCGCTCAACCCAACCTACCGCTGCAATAGTAAGTGGGACTGCAGCTGCAGAGGGCGTTGTGTCAGTCGCCGTTACAGCGCCACTTGAAGGAATATCCATAGCGGAAATATCTGGCTTACGAGTTGATCCACATTATGGTCAAGTCCCATTTACGATATTTGGTGGTGGAGGTGTAGGAGGCGCTTACGCTGGAGGCAATGGGGGTCTAAATGGACAATTATCATACCAGGGCAATCCCATTCGTGCGGATCTGGCATTTCTACTACCCAGGCATTGGAACATCTGGAAGTGAGTATGATTGAATCCAACAGGAATCTCATCAATAATTTTGTAAAAGTTGTATATTCTTACTTATTACCTTGCACAATCCTGATATTGTTACTAGGTGTGTCTCAATTTATTGATAGGCCAAGATTTTTTAGGTCAGAAGTCATTGATTTGGGATTGCGCATCTTTTTTTGTTTGTGGTTCATTTTTGGTTACAGAAGATTACCGAATATCTCCAAGTATAGACCTACTTCGGTCAGCACATGGTCAAAAGACGAATTAGATTCTGTTGAAAAAGTGTTTTATATAGGACTTGGGATATTTTACGGTATTATGGTATCGCTTCTGACTAGATGGATTATCCTTTTCTTCTTACCACCATTGATCAATCTTAGCATTATCTTAGCGATATTAAATGGACTAATATGCTCAATTCCAATAATTACCAATTACAATGTATTCAAACCCTAGACCTTACACCTACAAGGAGAGAAACATATCGTTTGGCTAATTTAAAAATGACTCTGATGAAAACAGCCGAGCTACAATTACAGTAATTCAAATTGAATCGTTAGCTGAGTTTATCGCTTTTTGATCCATTGCCAGGGCGGGAGACTGCAATTCTTGAAGACCGGAATTGTTACGGACACGATCTCCTTACAGAAATTCGAGTATGACTACGACCTGGCAGGCAACATCGACTGGATCAAGGACTACAAGGCCGGTGGTGAGCAAACGCAGACCTTCCACTACGACGCGCTGGATCGCTTGATCGACGCCACCGCCAGCGGCGGATCGGGCGGGACGTGCCCGTTCGAGCAATACACTTACCATCCGGATACCGGCAACCTGGCAAGCAAAGCCGGGGTGAGCTACACCTACAACGCCCAGGTGACTTGTGCTGCGGGTAATCGCACCATCGCCCACGCTGTATCCTCAGCGGGTGGGAAGACCTACACCTACGACTGCAACGGCAACATGACCGTGCGCAACTACGGCGGCGGGGTGGTGTATAACCTGGACTATGACTTGGAGAACCGTTTAACAAGCGTGAGCGGAGCAGCCACGGCGACGTTCGTCTACGACGGCGATGGCAAGCGTGTCAAGGGCACGGTGGGGGGAACCACAAGAGTCTATATAGGCAACTATTTCGAATGGACCGACTCAACCAGCACCATGAAACGATACTATTATGCCGGTAGTACGCGCATCGCAATGCGGGAGGGGAACACCCTCTCCTGGCTGCTAGGGGATCATCTTGGCAGCACGTCCATCACTGCCAGTGTAAGCGGTGTGCGCACAGGCGAAGTGCGCTACCGCCCGTGGGGAGAAGACCGCTACACCTGGGGTACCACGCCCACCAGCTACCGCTACACCGGTCAGCGCAGCGAGATGGGTTCGATAGGGCTGTACTTTTACAACGCTCGATTCTACGACCCTTATCTTAACCGCTGGATCCAGCCGGATGTCATTATACCAGGCGAAGGCGGTAGCTATACGCCACTTATTGTAGATTACCATGAGACACAGTTTTTAGTACAACTAAACCAGGAGAATCGTGAACGTCTGGGGGGTTCACAATCCAGGTCTCCATCTCTTCCATTGAATTCGCTTACTTTTGATCGTTTCTCTTATGCCCTTAATAACCCTGTTAAGGCGGTGGACCCCACAGGACACTGGCCTAGTATAAGCAAACTACTTAGTATAGCAGCAACAATCTGTGATTTGACTGCTACAGGGATCAGTGTTTCTGGGGTTATATTAGAGGGTGTGGCTGCGATGGGCGGGGAAATTGTTACCCCCGTTCCTGGTGCAGATGGCGCAGTTGGGTTAGCAGCTGGGATTGCGGCTTATAACACATTCTTGAACCCGATAGAAAACGATTTGAGTACTGTTTCACTTGGACTTGTAGCTGCAGCTGATGCCATAGAGGGCAACCACACAGTAAGTCAATTAACAGATCCAATTAGTGGACAGGAAGCTAGAGTGTATACTTTAGGTGCCGATACCACATTTAGCTTAGGAAGTATTGCGATTGGGAACACGGGACTCACTCCGGAGGCAGTTACCGATACTATTGCAAACCTTGCGACCTTATATTACGATATTGTTCGACTTATGGGCGATGAGCCAATATGGGGTTTAAGACAGTTAAGGATAGTTCTACCTAGATACAGTCCTGGTTACGTTGAAATTATTAAGAAGAAAGAAAAGGTTCAGTAAAGGGGGCGACAATGTTAGGTAGCAATATAGTGTATTGGATCAAAGTAAGTCTAACACTTATCCTGTCGCTTATGAGTGTGGGCGGGCTAGTTGGTTATTTTTACGTGAGTTTTGGCAGATTCTATCGAAACCGTAAGAATAGGTGGTGGGTCGGCCCTCTTGCGTTTGGCCTTCCCTTGATTAGTTTCATCTTTGGAATTCTCATTTTGATGATGTGGAATCCAATAACACGATCCGATTTTTGGCCTCTATTTTTGATTAGCCTCATAATTAGTTTGATATTGGGTCAATCGATTACTAGTCCCTATAAATTGGCGGATTGGTGGATTGAGTTTGGCAAATGGCTGCAAAAACGAAAGTCAAGGTGACTTTATCGCCTTTCATCCATTGCCAGGGCAAAAGAAAAGAGCAGAGGGACCCCTCTGCCCTGGCAACGGTCATGACCTGTGAGCCGCTTCAGCGGCGAAACAGGAGAGCCTGGGCGCTCAGGTCGCTCTCCGCCGTTTCCCTACCCTCCCACGAACGAGGCGATTCTAACACGCCTGGAGCAGATATAATGCTCCTGGCCAGCACTTTACCAACCGAATAGTCCGACTAAGCAGCTTCTACGCTCGCCGGAACGGAGACGGGTGGCGGGATCCAGTCCACCCGGGTCGCCTGGCTCCCGTCCAACAGCCCACGCATCTGCGCGGCGATCTCCAGGCGCATCTCCAGCGTAAGATCCGGCGCGAACAGCTGCTCGGCTAAGGTCAGGAGTTGTCCCCGTTCCCCCGCGCCGATCATTTCGGTAACCTCTTCCGGCTCTTCGACCAACTCCAATCGCTGCTCGATGCGTCCCATGGCGGCGAAATAGTCAGATTCCACGGTAGCGTCGTAGGCGCGGGCGTACACCATCGTCGTGTTGAGCTTCTTGTGCCCCAGGAACTTCTGGATGCTGGTGACCGGACAACCGGCATTGAGCAATTGTGTGGCGGTGGTGTGGCGCAGTTTGTGGGGATACACCTTCACCCCCACCCGCTTCCCGGCGTCCTTGATGCGGGTACGCGCCAGGTCTTTCTTGAGTGCTTCATTGCGGTACAAGAAGACATGATCCGTGGGATCCATGCCGCGAACGGCCAGGTACGCCCTGAGAGCATGCACGGTTGTGTCGGTCATATACACGGTGCGGTCTTTCATGCCCTTGCCGTTGCGCACCGAGAGTTTTCGCCCGGCCAGATCCAGGTCTTCCAGGCGCAGCTCTTCCAGCTCGCCGATGCGCAGCCCGCTCTGCCAGAACAGATGGAAGACCGCCCGGTCGAGCAGCGCGTCTCGCTGCTGGTGCGATCCTCTTGCCTGGCTGACCCGCCTCTCGAAATCGTCGCGCAGAAGCCTCACCTGCTCGTCGGTGAGGGCTCTGGGCAGGCGGTCAGGGGCTTTCAGGCCACGGATGCGCAGCAGGGCTTGCGGCACAACGTACTCGTCCTCCTGCAGGAAGATCATGAAGCTCTGGAAGTCACGCAGATCGGCGTTGACTCCCGAGACCGACCTGCCCAGGCTCAGGCGATGCTCGGCATAGTCATACAGCATCTTGCGACGCACATCGGAGAGCTCCTGCACGCCGCACTGCTCGACCAGGAAGCGCCACACCCACAGCTACCGCCACCCTCACCCCTCACTCTGCACTACTCTCTACTCTCCACTCTCGTCTCTCGATTCCTCTTACGGCACCAGCGGCACGATCGGTATCTCCTCGGTGTACAGCGTCCAGGTATGGTAGCCCTCGCCCTCGGCGAAGGGTCGCATCGATGAATACCCCTCGCTGCCCTCGACAATGTAGAAGATCTCACCCGCCCCGTCTGCACCGCTGTGCTGCCGCAAGCCCATGGCGGGGACATCGAAGGGCATGGTGACGGTATCCCCATCCGGTTCGACGCATGTCATTTCGCCATCCAGCGCCATCCAGTTTTCGTTGATAAACAGGCTGACCACCCCGTTCTCACAGCTGCCATGCGCCGACGGTATCATGCTGCCCTGCCCGGTGAGGGCGCATACATCGGTCATCCTGCCCTCCATGGTATAGGGTATCGAAGGCGACCCCTGCGAGGCGATCGTCCCCTGGTCATCGACGATCATCAAGAGCATCTGTCCCTGGTGCAGGAAATGGGTCATGGATACATCCTGGTAGTTCGAGGTGAGTGCATGGTCGAAGCCCAGAATCAGGGCGCCGCCTTTGGAGGGGCAGGGTAAGCTATCCGAGCCGAACTCGGGTTCGATGGGGCTTTCCCCTTGCTCATCGCTGCCCTCCCCCAGAGCATCTTCTTCCCCCCCGGGCTGTGGAGCTGCCGGGGAGTTGCCCTGGTTGGCAGGCAGTGCGCAGGCGCTAAACGCCCATCCTAAGCAAAGCACCAAGATCAGGACTGGTAGAATCTTGCCATTGTTCAGTGCGTGCATTTTCCACCCCTTTCATTGGACCCCTGTTGTCTGTCTGATCATTTGAATTCTACTGCAATTTTGGCGACTTAGCTTTCTCAACGACTCGACCAAAATTCGCGACATCTGCCCATTCGCGTCAAATAACTTTTCACCCTCAGCGCCTCTCTTTATATATGGAAGAAAATTTACCCTCCCAGCTTTGACTGCTCACTAATCTCCATTCTCTACTCTCTGCTCTCTCCGCCTCTCGATCTACTACGCACTATTCACTCTTCACTTCTTTCGTATTCCCCAATCTTCACTCCCGCATCTGTAACCGCCGGGTCATCCGGCAAGGACAGGCTCAAGCCGCCCTCGCCATTCACCATAACAGTGGACCTGCTTACAGCCAGCTCCCCATGTGAGTTGAAGAGGTACCAGGTCACCGGAAGGGTTGCCCCGGGAGCGAAGCCGTCCAGGCGTAGCACCCCGCCCAGGCCCCAGGCGGCATCCGGGTTATTCAAAACATTTCGCCAGGTGTGAGCTGTGTTCTGAACCCACAGGTGCGCGCGGTTGTTCTGTGTATCCTTCTGGCCTACGACCCGCAGCTGCGGGTTGCTGGCTTGCGCCACAGCCTCCTGGTAAAGGCCATTGTTGAGCGGGATGTCGCCGATGAACTCAGCAAAGGGGGCGTAGATCTCGTGCAGGCCTGGCTCGCCGTCTGGGCCGGGCTGGCGCTCAATGTTGTCATTCCACCAGTACAAGTCCACCAGGCTGCCTGCCTCGAGCGCGGCCCACACGAAGTTGTGCAGCCACACGCCGTAGGTGTCGTTAACCAAGTCAGGTTGCTCAACTTGCTGTCCAGGGGAATCGAGTCCAGCCTCGCCGCGCACAATCGGCAATACACCAGCCACACCGGCGTTGTTGAGCATCCCCCGTCGCGCCGCCCGGCTGTACTCGATGTGATAAGCAGCCGCGTCGAAAGCCAGCGCGGGGTTCTCGATCCAGCCTGTGCTGATATATGCGTGCAGGTCGGCATAGTCCAGGTTGGGAAACTGCGGGTTAGTCCAGAAAGGCTTGAGCGGGTAGGAATGCCAGAAAGATGTGGTCACCAGGTGTGCGTTGGGGTGCTGGTACAGGCACGTCTCGCCATCCTTCGCCTCCACGGCGATGCCGAAGACGCGGCATTCCATGAACTTGCCGAACTCGTCCGCCAGGATGTAATGGAAAAGATTGGCAGGGTTGCCCTCGTTGAGCAGCTCCCAGGAATGGATGGCGGTCGAGTAGCCCCAGCGTGCTTGCAGATATCGCCAATACGCCTGCTGCAGCCAGCGGACTTTGGTCACCTCCCGGTCTGCGCCGTAGAAGTTGTCGTTGGAGGGCGAGTCCTCGTCTGCCGAGCCATCAGGGAGAATACGGTTGAGCGTCCACTCATCTTTTTCCATGACCACCAGCTTGAACGCAATCCCGTATTGCTGGGCGGCATGGATCACCTGGTCAAATGCGAAGGAATTGCGCTGCTCGAAGTATAGGTGGTGGCTCATCCACGGTCTGGGGAGGATGTTCGGCCCGTAGCTGCCATCTCCCAGGTCCTCCTCGATCCACACCCGGTCGATGTGCGCTCGTCCCTGCTCAGCGTTCTCCATGACGATGTAAAAGTAGGGCAGGAAGTCCGCCTCACCCGAAACCCACGTCCCTTGAAGTTCACGCCAAGGGTCGGGCTGGTCAATGGTATTCTGGGATTCGTGCTGTGTGATTGTTATCCCGCTACCAGAATCGTTGCAATTGCCCCTTTCGCCCCACAGCCAGCTGTCGCGAGCTGGATCGCCCAGCTTGGCAACCAGCCCGTATGGCTGGTCAGCCTGGCGTGGTCCCTGGATAAGCTCGGTCTTATAGCGCACGCGTATGCGGTAGGCTGTGTCCCGCTTCACTGCCGGGGGCGGTGCTTCCCAACCGATGAACATGCACGGGTTGGCGCGGGCGTTGACAATCATCGACGTCTCGCTGCCTGTATCGATATCTGCACCCCTCAGAGCCAGACCTGTGAAGGGCAGGTAGCCCTGGCTGGGCATGGGGGCGATGGAGCGCCACGGGTTCCATGCCGAGCCGTAAATACCCCAGGCTGACAGCCACAGGCGAACGAAGTTGATCCCGTTCTCAGACAGCTTCTGAAAATAGGCCTGGCTGCTGGTGCGCGGGTTCTCAGGGTTCACCTGCCTAGCAGTCAGATTGAAGCCAAGGGCAGGGAAATAGCTGCCGTCGTGGTATTCGAAGTAGCGCCGGTCGGCGGTGCTCAAGCGCAGGAATCCCGGATTGTCTGAGGGCGCTACCGTGAATGCCAGCAGGGCGCTCTCTGTGCTTCCAGAGGCATCCTCCGCCACCACTTTGACCTGCCACTCACCGGGCACCGGCGGAGAGAAGCGCGCCCTCCAGGAGAAGTTCCCCGATGGATATAGCCATTCGCCCTGCGAGCGCGCTTCCTGGATGAAATCTTGGTAGTAGAATGCGGGTTGCTTGTAGACCGTCGCCCAGTTATCTGGTGTGAAAAGAGCATCCACACTGATGCCCTGGTAGGATGGCAGGCTGGGGTCGATACCGGGGGGTGGAGCGGGATCGTAGGGCAGGGAGAAGTTCCGCGCCACCGTCCCCGCGACCTGGAAGCTGACCTCGTACTTGGCGTAGGCAGGGACCTGTCCGCTGGCGTACTCGCCGCGGTTATCACCTTCAAGGGTGATGCGCAGACCCTGGCTCGTATCGGCTTGCGTGGGGATGGAGGCGCTGGGTTGCGGGCTTGCCTGAGCAGGCGGCATGGGTGCAGGTCGGCAGGCACATGCGAGTGCCAGCTGTAGGGTGAATAGCAGGCCGATCCATCGGGTGTGATTCATGGCAAGCTGCCATGATTGTATCGCATTCCGAAGGCACCCCAGCGTGACAACACATTTAAGGTTTGGCGCCTAGGATGCAGGTCCGGGTGTGGGGATATTCAGTCGAAAAGCGCCACAAAATTACATTTGGGGTGCTTCATGTATTGCAGGATTATCGCTTGCGAGCGTTCTGATGAAAGTTCTGGTTTATCATCTCCCCAAGTTTGACCCCAAAGATCTCTGGCTTGAGCTTGAAGCCGCTCATCTCGAGGCGCGTGATAAACATAGGGCGGATACCGGTTGCCATATGTTCTCCCAGGCCTTTGTCTTGATTTCCATTTGGATTCTCTTCGAATTTGAAGAGGTCCGTCATCACAATTTTATCCCCCTCCATGCCGATGACTTCTGTGATGCGCGTCACCTTACGTGAGCCATCCCGCATGCGCGACTGCTGGACGATCAGGTCGATCGCCGAGGCAATCTGCTCGCGCACCACACGTATTGGAAGGTCGAGGCCAGACATCAACACCATGGTCTCCATGCGCGAGATAGCATCGCGCGGCGTGTTGGCGTGCAATGTTGTCAGGGAGCCATCGTGACCGGTATTCATCGCCTGCAGCATATCCAGGGTTTCACCGCCGCGTACTTCGCCCACCACGATGCGGTCGGGGCGCATGCGCAGGGAATTGCGCACCAAATCGCGCACGCTAACGCCCTCCTCTCCCAAGTTGTTAGGTGGCTTGGTCTCCAGCCGCACGACATGCTCCTGGTGAAGCTGCAACTCAGCGGCGTCTTCAATGGTGACGATACGCTCCCCTTTGGGGATATACCCGGACAGTATATTCAAGAGAGTGGTCTTCCCTGAGCCGGTGCCGCCCGAAATGACGATATTCAACCGCGAGACCACGCATGCTTCCAGGAAATCGGTCATAGATTGTGAGAGCGAGCCAAGCGCCACCAGCTGCTCGACGCCCAGCTTTTCCCGGCTGAACTTGCGGATCGTGATTGAAGGCCCATCGATGGCTACAGGGGGCACCACCGCGTTGACCCGCGAGCCGTCAGGCAGGCGCCCGTCCACGGTGGGGTGGCGCGCATCGACCCGTCGTCCGAGGGGAGCCAGTATGCGGTCGATGATCTGGATCACGTGATCCTCATTATCGAAGGCTGCATCAGTTTTGTGGATTTTGCCGGCTCGTTCCACGTAGACCTGGCTGGCGCCGTTGACCATGACCTCTGAGACGAGTGGATCATCCAGGAAAACCTGGATAGGGCCGTAGCCCAGGAATTGATCCAGCACTTCTTCGAAGATCTGGGTGCGTAGGTCATCGGGGAGTTTGATATTTGCACTGGCAAGCACCTGCTCCAGGATCTGGCGCAAAACACTACTGCGTCTGCCAGGTGGCAAGCTGACCTTTTCGACCTCGCGAGTCACACCTGCGACCAGGTAAGCTTTTAGTTTTTTTAGTTTGGAATTATCCAGGGTGAAGGCTGCATTGTCCATGACCAACGTTAATCCTCCTTCAGGAAAGC
Organism: uncultured Chloroflexia bacterium; assembly: GCA_963714425.1. Classification (GTDB taxonomy): domain Bacteria; phylum Chloroflexota; class Anaerolineae; order Anaerolineales; family UBA4823; genus DATCYX01. The sequence continues at coordinate 55,085 of CAVQOI010000012.1, read as the reverse complement.
TGGTATCTGGCTGGCTTCTTGCTCAGGTAAGATCCATACGACGTGGGCGCGGTTTACGCTGAGAAAGCCTGTCCGGTACAGCGCCTCCCCGGATGGAGAGAAAACGATTGCGTCTGTAACAGCCAGGAATTGATCGGGCTGGTTGAGATTGTCGATCAAGCGCTGCTCCGGATGCAAGTGGATGTCTCCTCTGATGGTGCCATGCACGCACCCCATAATGACCCGCAACGGCTCTTTGCTGACAACATTGGTGAATAGCTTGCCTTTCTCATCGTAGTATTGGTTCATGCACAAGCTCCCATGCTCGCAAGTGAGTCTGCAAATAAAATTAGCAAGATGTATAAAATTGCAAAATAGATGTGATGCCCAAAATTCTATCACATCTGGTTCAGGGCAGACCCCTTTCAAGCATAACAGAATCGATAGCAGTGGACAGTATGCTAGCCTTGCCATATAATCTGAACCAGATAACGTATGTTCAGCGCCGGAATTCCTTTATTGAATATCGTTTTACGCACGGTGCTGGTCTATCTTGCGATCCTGATCGGCTTGCGCCTGGCTGGGAAACGCGAGATCGGTCAGATGAACGTGTTCGACCTGGTGTTGCTTCTCCTCATTGCCAACGCTGTGCAGAACGCCATGGTCGGTCCGGACACGTCACTAATTGGTGGGGTACTGGCGGCGTTCGTGCTGTTGGCGCTCAACGCTGTCGTTGCGCAGCTGCGACTGCGATCGCCTGGCTTGCGGCGTTGGGTGGAGGGCACGCCCACACTTCTGGTGTTGCGCGGCGAGGTGATCTCTGAGCACATGCGTCGTGAAGGCCTGGACCTGGAAACGCTTGAGGCCGCCCTGCGCGAGCACGGATTAGCGGATGTCAGCCAGGTGGAGATGGCAGTGTTGGAGATCGACGGCTCGATCAGCGTTGTCCCCTTAGGTGCCGAGACCCGGCGCACGAAGAGACACGTGAAATTCTTAAAACACTAGATTGCCTTCGCAAATTCCTCGTTTTTTCTCGAATGCCACTTCATCCCGTTCGTAACGAAACCCGTAACGATTCCAGGACGGGCAATCGTTACAATTCCTGCTATTGATCGAATAGCACATCCAGCAGGGTAAAAGCCGGATGCGAGAGCGGTCACTGTGAGGGCAGGAAGGTATCGCTGTGGAGGTAAAACATTATGACGGAAATTGCTAATGTTGCCCGTGAAGAGATGAGCTTTAGCGAGTCAGCTGTCGACGGGCTGTTTGCGGGTCTCTTAGCAGGTGTGGTCATGTCAGGTTTTTTAGCTGTTACCACCTTGGTGCGTGCAGGGTCGTTAGGAGACCTGTTTAGCCGCTTTAATCCAGGGGGAGCAGCTTATCCGTGGACGGGTTTCTTAGTGCATCTGGCAGTCTCGGGTGTATATGGCATTGTTTTTGGCGTGCTGTGGAAAACCGGCACTCGATGGCTGCGGATTGCACCAGCCAGGATGCAGTCCAGCATTGTGGGCATTATCTATGGACTGCTGCTCTGGTTGGCAGCCCAATATATTCTCTTGCCGGGCAGCGGTTCGGCGCTGCGTACTATGCCGGTCGTCCAGTTCTTGCCTGCCCATGCGCTTTATGGTCTGATGCTGGGGTGGTGGTTTGGACGGACCTAGCCGCAGTTCACGCCTCGCCTGGGTATTATGCGGGTTGATCTGCCTAGGCGCATTGGTCAACTACAGCCTTAATCTTTCCAGCAAGCCCGGGACCGGCAGTATCGTAAAAATTTCTGGAGAACTTATATTCGGCGCTGTCCCGATTGTGTTTGCTATTCTTGGTGCGCTGATCTTATCCAGGCAGCCGCGCAACGTGATCGGCTGGTTGTTAATGATCCCGGCTTTTGCATTTGCACTGCCGGCAGAAACATACGTAAATAGCTTCACAAGTGCGCCGTCCACGCCCTCACTGGCTCTCTATTTGGCCTTATGGGCGAGCACCTGGGGCTGGCTTTTACTTATCTTCCCGATCCTATTTATCCCTGTACTTTTTCCAACTGGCGAGCCTCACTCACCACGCTGGCGTTGGCTCATCGTTGCCGGTCTGGGTATGTGTGCGCTTTTTATCTTTTTGGCAACCTTCTCACCGGTATTCGAGGCAAATACGAGCTCTTGGTCGTTGGCAAACCCGGTTGGTTTTATTCCGGACATCTGGATCGAAAGTTTCATGCTACCCTGGGGGATCGCGCTGATATCTCTGGCGGTTTTGTGTGTGGCTTCGCTGTTCGTACGCTATCGCCATGCGTCCGCGTTGGAGAAAGAGCAGATCAAGTGGCTGCTTTACACCTGCGCGTTGTTTACCGTTGTGTATATACCTGGGTTCTGGATGGCTGATTCCGGTACATTTCTCAATGATGTGTGGAATATCTTTTTTAATCTTGCCATTTTGGCAATTCCCCTCGCCATAGCCATCGCCGTTCTGCGCTACAGGCTTTGGGATATCGACGTCATCATCCGCAGGACGCTGGTGTATGCCGCCTTGAGCCTTTCCCTGGCATTGGTGTATTTTGGCGGTGTAGTGTTGCTGCAAGGGCTCACCCAGGTGATCACCGGTCAAAACGAATCTCCGGTTGCGGTGGTCATCTCCACCTTGGTAATCGCTGCGATGTTCACCCCGCTGAGACGGCGCATCCAGGACGATATCGACCGGCGCTTCTACCGCCAGAAATACAACGCCCGCCGCACGGCGGAGGAATTCGCCAGCTGGGCGCGCGACGAGGTACAGCTGGACGTGCTCACCGGGCACCTGCTGGATTCGGTGGAGAAGACCCTGCAGCCGGAGCACGTCTCGCTGTGGTTGCGTAAGGCGAAGTAGGCATTATTATTGCCAAAACTTATCAATTCTGTCCGCTCCAGGCGATGCCATTTAGGATAGCCCTTGACAGATATTCATTCTGTCGTATAATCCAGCCAATTAAGTCCAGTTGGCAAATCTGACATGAGTACTCTATTTATCCTGGTTATTATCGTCCTTCTTGCGGTCCTTATTATTAAGGACCTCATTCCAGTTTGGGCGGTTGCCAGGGTGACACGCAGGATCAAGCGTAAGTCAGGCAGATAAAAAGAAGTTTGGTAAACCAAACCGCCCCCAATGGGGCGGTTTTTTTTATCCGGAGGCAAGCATTGCGCTCGAACCAGATCAAAGCCGGGGTAGAACGTGCACCCCACCGTGCCCTGCTCAAAGCCACCGGCGTCACAGACGCCGACATGGGCAAGCCCTTCATCGCTATCGTCAACTCGTACGTGGATATCGTCCCCGGGCACGTTCACTTGCAGGGTTTTGGTAAGCTGGTGAAAGAGGCTGTGCGCAATGCCGGAGGTGTGCCCTTCGAGTTCAACACCATCGGGGTGGACGATGGCATTGCCATGGGCCACTCCGGCATGCGCTATTCCCTGCCCTCCCGAGAATTGATCGCCGACTGCGTTGAGACCATGATCGAAGCCCACCAATTCGATGGCATGGTGTGTATCCCCAACTGCGACAAGATCGTACCCGGCATGCTCATGGGCGCCTTGCGCGTGGATATCCCTGCCATCTTCATCTCAGGTGGGCCGATGGCTGCCGGGCGCACACCTGATGGTCAGGTGGTAGACCTAATCTCGGTCTTTGAGGGTGTGGGCGCCTACCAGGCTGGACGCATCGATGCCCAGCGCCTGAAAATGCTAGAGGATTTCGCTTGCCCGTCCTGCGGCTCGTGCTCGGGGATGTTCACTGCCAACAGCATGAACTGCCTGATGGAGGCCCTGGGCCTGGCGCTCCCGTTCAACGGCTCGGCGCTGGCGCAGACCCCTGAGCGCGAACAGCTTGCCTGCCAGGCAGCGGAGCGCATCCTGGACCTGGTGCGGCGGAATATAACCCCGAGACAGATCGTCACCGCTGAGGCCATGGACGACGCCTTCGCGCTGGATATGGCTATGGGCGGCTCCACCAATACCGTGCTGCATGCCCTGGCACTGGTGCACGAAGCCGGCTTGGAGTACTCCCTGGAGCGCATCAACCAGGTCGCCGACCAGGTCCCGCACCTGTGCAAGGTCAGCCCGGCTGGCAAGTGGCACATGGAGGATGTGCACCGCGCCGGCGGCATCCCCGCCATCCTGAACGAGATTGATGCCAACACCAGCATGCTGCACCTCGACCGGCTCACAGTCTCGGGCGGCAGCCTGCGCCAGTCTATTGCCGGTTTGCACATCCGGGATGAAGACGTCATCCACCGCTTCGACCAGGCGCACTCGCCGCGCGGCGGGCTGGCGATCTTATTCGGCAACCTGGCTCCCAAGGGTGCGGTGGTCAAAACTGGCGGTGTTGGGGCTTCCATGCAGAAATTCAGCGGCAAGGCGCATATATTCGAATTGCACGATGATGCAATGCGGGGCATCATGTCCTCCCAGGTGCAGCCGGGTGAGGTGGTGGTCATCCGGTATGAAGGGCCTAAAGGTGGGCCAGGCATGATGGAGATGCTCAGCCCCACCAGCGCCATGATGGGCATGGGTTTGGGCGACAAGGTCGCGCTGGTCACCGACGGGCGCTTCTCGGGCGGGACGCGCGGGGCGTGCATTGGGCACGTCTCGCCAGAGGCGGCTGCTGGCGGACCCATAGCCGCCCTTCAAGATGGTGATGTGATTGATATAGATCTGGAGAGGCGCACGTTGGATGTACGCCTGAGCGATGAAGAAATCGCAAAGCGGCTGAGGGCGCTGCACCCCTTCCAGGTGCGAACGCAGAGCAAGTGGCTGCGCCGCTATGCCCACTTCGTCACCAGTGCTGATACTGGCGCTGTACTTAGAGACACCGCGGAGACCGCAGAGCACGCACAAATTTTAGAGATGTGATGCGCCCGCAGTTCAACTGCGGGCGGGCGGGATGTTTTCTTTGCATCCTTCCGTACAAGATTGAGGAGAAAAGCCGATGAAACGAACTGGTGCACAAATTATCTGGGAATGCCTGGTACGAGAAGGGGTCGATGTGGTCTTTGGGTATCCGGGTGGGGCAAACCTGCCCATGTACGATGCCATGCTGGACTACCCTGTGCGGCATATTCTCGCCCGCCACGAGCAGGGCGCGGCCCACATGGCGGATGGCTATGCGCGTGCCAATGGTAAGGTCGGTGTGGCGATGGCCACCTCTGGGCCTGGGGCGACCAACCTGGTGACGGGCATCGCGACCGCCAGCATGGATTCGTCCCCCATCGTTTGCATCACTGGGCAGGTGACAAGCCGTTTCATCGGCTACGATGCCTTCCAGGAGACGGATGTAACCGGTATTACCCTGCCGATCACCAAGCACAACTACCTAGTGACCGACATTCAGGAGCTGGGTCATGTGCTGCGCGAAGCCTTCTACATTGCCCGCACCGGCCGGCCTGGTCCTGTGTTAGTGGATATTGCCAAAGACGCCCAGCAGGCCGCCATCGAGTGGGAGTACGACGATAGCCCCATCCGGTTGCCAGGCTATCGCCCCGACCTGAGACCAGCCCGCAAGGATATCCAGCGCGCGGTCGAGATGATCCAGGCTGCCGAGAAGCCAGTTATCCTAGCCGGTCATGGTGTGCTGCTTAGTGGGGCGATGAAGGAGCTTCGCCAGTTCGCTGAACGTACCCATACCCCGGTTGCCGTGACCCTGCTGGGTATTAGCGGGCTGCCTGCTTCCCACCCGCTCAACCTGGGCATGATGGGCATGCACGGCGAAGCCTGGGTTAATCACGCCATCCAGGAATCCGACCTGCTGCTGGCTTTTGGCATGCGCTTTGACGACCGTGTCACCGGCAATCTGAACTCTTACGCCACCAGTGCCAGGAAGATTCACATCGATATCGATCCATCGGAGATCAACAAGAACGTGCCCGTTGATATGGGTCTGATCGGCGACCTGCGTGAGACTTTGAACTCATTGCTGGATGTTGTCGAACCCTGCGAGCATAACGCCTGGATGTCTTATATCGACGCCATGAAGGGCGACAGCGCTGTGCGCGATATCCAGAACCTGCCCGACGATGGTCATTTATACGCTGCCCATGTGATCAATGACATTTGGCGCTACACCAGCGGGAATGCACTGGTGACCACCGACGTAGGACAGCACCAGATGTGGACAGCCCAGTACTACAAGTTTGACCACCCTGGCAAGCTGATCACATCAGGTGGGTTGGGCACGATGGGTTTTGGACTGCCTGCAGCCATCGGCGCCAAGCTGGCATGCCCCGATGCCGACGTGTGGGCAATCGTAGGCGACGGGGGCTTCCAGATGACCCAGGCAGAGCTGGCGACTGCCGCTCAAGAAGACATAAAAGTGAACGTCGCCATCATCAACAATGGTTATTTGGGGATGGTGCGCCAGTGGCAGGAGTTCTTTTACGAGCGCCGCTACGCGGCCACACCCATCCGTAACCCCGATTTCGTGAAGATAGCCGATGCCCACGGGCTGACCGGCCGGCGTGTTTCGCAGCGTGCCGACGTGGAAGATGCGGTGCGCGGCGCTCGTGAGACACCGGGTACGGTTCTGATCGACTTCCAAGTGGAGCAGGAGGACAGCGTGTACCCCATGGTACCTGCTGGTGCCGACCTGCACAATATGATCCGACGTCCTGCCCCCAGCACGCTGGTGGAGACGTCCCAGGATCCTCTTTAGAAAGATAGGTGAGCCATGCAACATACCCTCGTAGCCCTTGTCGAAGATAAGCCCGGCGTGTTAAACCGGGTTGCATCGTTATTCCGGCGGCGGGCATTCAACATTGAATCGCTCACCGTGGGTCATACTGACCAGCCAGGCATCTCGCGCATGACCATTGTGGTCGATGGCGATGATACCAGTGTGGAGCGGCTGACCGCCCACCTGTACAAGCTGGTCAATATCATCCAGGTGCACGACCTGACGGAGGTCCCCACCGTCAGCCGCGACCTGGCGATGATCAAGCTCAACACCAGCGCTGAAAACCGCACCCACATCATGCAGACAGTGGATGTCTTTCGAGCGCGCATTGTGGACATTACCAATAACTCCTTCATCATCGAGGTCACTGGCGATGAAGAGAAGATCAGCGGTTTCGTGGACGTTCTGCGCCCTCTGGGGATCATTGAGATGGTGCGCACCGGCAGGGTGACCATGGCGCGTGGCGCTGATGCGGTGCCTTCCACCAATGGGAACGGCTACAAACCCGCTGTCGAGGTGCAGATATAAACTCGAATGCCGCGGATGTCTTTTTAGATCATTTGTGAAATTCGAATATTTGGGATGATTGGATTTAGGAGATGAGTGATGGCGTGGATGGATTTTGCAGGCGTCAATGAAGAAGTTGTCACCCGCGACGAGTTCCCCCTGGAACGCGCTCGCCAGGTGCTGAAAAATGAAGTGGTGGCGGTGCTGGGCTACGGCGTGCAGGGTCCTGCCCAGGCGTTGAATATGCGCGACAACGGCTTCAATGTGATCGTGGGTCAGAAGCCAGGCGGGAAATCCTGGGAGAAGGCTGTGCAAGATGGCTGGGTACCCGGGGAGACGCTATTCGACCTTGAAGAGGCTGCCGAGCGCGGCACTGTGATCCAATACCTGATTTCAGACGCCGGGCAGCGCTTGATGTGGCCGCGCATCAAACCCCATCTAAAGCAAGGCGACGCTCTGTATTTTTCCCACGGATTCTCGATCGTCTACAACGAGATGACGGGGGTCATCCCGCCCACCTTCGTGGATGTAGTCCTGGTGGCGCCCAAGGGCTCGGGCACCAGCGTGCGAGCGAATTTCCTCAACGGCAGCGGCATCAACAGCAGCTTTGCTTTGCAGCAGGACTACACTGGGCGGGCACGCGAGCGCGCCCTTGCCCTGGGCATTGCGATCGGCTCCGGCTATTTATTTGCCACCACCTTCGAGAATGAAGTCTATAGCGACCTGACCGGCGAGCGCGGCATACTCATGGGAGCCTTAGCAGGTGTCATGGAAGCCCAATACGAGACACTACGCCGCCATGGGCACACACCCAGTGAGGCTTTCAACGAGACCGTCGAAGAGCTGACCCAAAGCCTGATCCGCCTGGTGGGGCAGAACGGCATGGACTGGATGTATGCCAACTGCAGCGCCACCGCCCAGCGCGGGGCCTTGGACTGGCGCCACGAGTTCCGTAAGGCGGTCGAGCCGGTCTTCGAGCGGCTGTACCATTCCGTTGAAGAAGGCGAAGAGACGCGCATCGTCTTGGAGGCCAACAGTTCCCCGGATTACCGCCAGAAATTAGAAGCCGAGCTGGGCGAGATGCGCCAATCGGAGATGTGGCAGGCGGGGGCTCGGGTGCGCTCCCTGCGCCCGGAGAACTGGCAGAAATGATCTTGAACGCCAATACCACAAGGGTGCGAATGAACCCAATGATGTCGTGGTCAGGTAACTGCCAGATATATTTTTCCTATTGTAAGGTCATTGCGAGCGTTCTTTGCGAAGCAATCTCCCTTTCACCACGGTAACTCCCAATGAGCCGGTGTGTATCTGTGGTCAAAAGAATTAAAGGTGGAGGATGGAATGAGCGATAACTACGTGCGCATATTTGATACCACCCTGCGGGATGGCGAGCAATCTCCCGGGGCGACCATGACCAGCGCTGAGAAGCTGGAAGTAGCCCGCGCCCTTGCCCGGCTGGGTGTGGACATCATGGAGGCGGGCTTCCCGGCAGCCTCACCCGACGACCTGGAAGCTGTGCGCCGCATCGCTGTCGAAGTCGGTAATCCGGATGACGGTACCCGTCCTCCAGTGATCTGCGGGCTGGCCCGGACCACGCGCGGCGATATCGAGAAAGCCTGGGAGGCGGTGCGCCACGCCAGCCGTCCCCGCATTCACACCTTCCTGGCTACCTCCGAAATCCACATGCAGCATAAGCTAAAAATGTCCCGTCAGCAGGTGGTCGAGCGCGTGCGCGATATGGTGAGTTTCGCCCGCAGCCTGTGCGAGGACGTCGAGTTCAGCCCTGAGGATGCCGGGCGCAGCGCTCCGGAATTCCTATACGAGGTGCTCGCCGAGGCGATCCAAGCTGGTGCGACTACGCTGAATATCCCCGATACCGTGGGCTACACCCTCCCGGAAGAGTTTGGGGAGCTGGTCGCCGGGATCGTCGCCAATACACCGGGCATCGAAAACTGCATCGTATCCGTGCACTGCCACAACGATCTGGGTCTGGCAACTGCCAACACCTTAGCAGGCATTCGCGCTGGCGCTCGTCAGGCCGAGGTGACCATCAACGGTATCGGCGAGCGTGCTGGCAACACTGCCCTTGAAGAAGTAGTCATGGCGATCCATACCCGACCTAACCTGTTCGACCTGGCGACTGGCATCGATACCACCCAGATCGCACGCACCAGCAAGCTGGTGAGTAATTACACGGGTATCAGCGTCCAGCCGAACAAGGCGGTGGTTGGGTCTAACGCCTTCGCCCACGAGGCCGGCATCCACCAGGATGGCATGCTCAAGAATAGCCTGACATATGAGATCATGCGCCCCGAGATGGTGGGCGTCACGGTGAGCAAGCTGGTTCTGGGCAAGCACTCCGGGCGGCACGCACTGAAGGCGCGGTTGACGTCGATGGGCTATTTCCTTAAAGAAGACGAGATGGAGAAGCTCTTCCAGCGCTTCAAATCCCTGGCGGATAAGAAGAAGACCATCACCGATGCTGACCTGGAGGCGCTGATCTCCGATGAGCTGTACCAGCCGCGCGAGCTCTTCACTCTCGAAGGCTTACAGGTTGCCTGCGGCACAATGGGCATGCCCACCGCATCGGTGCGCTTGCGCGATCCCTCGGGCGACGTGCACATGCAGGCCTCCATCGGCACCGGGCCAGTCGACGCAACTTATAAGGCGATTAATGCCATCGTCCAGTCGCCGAATGTATTGCAGGAATTTGTCGTGCACGCGGTTACCGAGGGGATTGATGCGCTGGGCGAGGTGACCGTGCGCATCCAGGGCGAGCAGGCTGAGATGATGCTGGACGCCCAATCCGAAATGGACCAGCCGCGTACTTTCGGAGGCTACGGCGCCGATACCGATATTGTTGTCGCCAGCGCCAAGGCTTATCTCTCAGCACTGAACAAGTTGCTGATTGCCAGCGGGCAGTACGGGCCGGTGGAAGTGGCTGCTGTGCAAGCCATCGGACAGGCACCATGATGAATGTTCTTGGCAAGGGCGCTTGCGCCCGTAGCAATCTCTTTTTCGTAGAGATTGCTACGTCGCCCAGCGGGCTCCTCGCAATGAACTGATTGGCGTGCACAACTACAAAGGAGAATGTCTCATGAACACAAAGAATGAACCCAGGCACCAACGAGCGCTGGATCCCCACGTAGACCTGCGCACCATCCCAGCAGGGTGGGACCTGTCCGGGTTTTACGGTCCGGCTTCAGACTGGGTGAACGATGCGCAGCAATCCTTCGAAGCGCCCCAGCACCCCAATCGAGAGACTCAGACGCACAATGACGAGCCCACAGACACTGTTTGAGAAGATCTGGGACCAGCACATTGTCGCCCAGGAGCCAGGATCGCCTGCGGTGCTGTATATTGACCTGCACCTGGTGCATGAGGTGACCTCGCCGCAAGCCTTCACCGGGTTGCGCCAGCGCGGCCTGCGTGTGCGCCGACCGGAGCGAACTCTCGCCACCATCGACCATTCTGTGCCTACTCGCGTGGGGACGAACGGCTCCGATGGACGTCTGGCGTACGCTGATGAGATGGCCCTGCGGCAGATCCGCCAGCTGGAACAAAACTGCGCCGATTTCGGAGTCCCGCTTTTCGGATTGGAAGACCCGCGTCAGGGCATCGTGCATATCATCGGGCCAGAGCTGGGGCTCACCCAGCCAGGTATGACCATCGTGTGTGGAGACAGCCATACCGCCACCCACGGCGCCTTCGGGGCGCTGGCTTTCGGTATCGGCACCAGCGAGGTGGAGCACGTGCTGGCGACACAATGCCTGCTGCAGCGCCGCTCAAAAACCTGCGAGGTACGCGTGGATGGCAGGTTGGCTCCGGGAGTGACCGCCAAAGATATTATCCTGGCTCTGATAAGCCAGATCGGTGTTGGCGGGGGGACAGGTTACGTATTTGAGTATACGGGCGAAGCGATCCGCTCCTTGAGCATGGAGCAGCGCATGACCCTGTGCAATATGACCATCGAGGCCGGGGCGCGCGCCGGCATGGTCGCCCCCGATGAAACCACATTCGAATACTTGCACGGTCGGGAGTTTGCCCCTCGCGGTGCAGCCTGGGACCATGCCGTCCAGGACTGGCGTGGCCTGACCAGCGATGAGGGCGCAGTGTACGACAAAACTATCCGTATGGACGCCGCGACATTGGAGCCTATGATCACTTTCGGCACCAACCCCGGGATGGGCATCCCTGTCGGCGGACGTGTGCCTGCTCCTGAAGCAGCCACACTGCCCAACCAGAGAGCCGCCCTGGAAAAAGCACTAAGCTACATGGGTCTGCAGCCTGGTCAACCGCTCGCCGGGCAGCCGGTGGATGTGGTCTTCATCGGTAGCTGCACCAACGGGCGCTTGGCGGACCTTCAGCTGGCTGCCAGCCTGTTCGAGGGGCGTAAAGTTGCACCCGGCGTCAAGGTGCTGGTAGTTCCCGGATCGCAGCAAGTAAAGCGCCAGGCCGAAGCCGAAGGTCTTGACCGTGTCTTCAAAGACGCCGGAGCCGAATGGCGCGAGCCTGGTTGCAGCATGTGCATTGCCATGAACGGCGACCAGCTGGAGCCGGGTCAGTATGCTGTCAGCACCAGCAACCGCAACTTCGAGGGACGGCAGGGCAAGGGAGGCCGCACCTTCCTCGCCAGCCCGCTCACCGCTGCGGCAGCAGCCATTACCGGTAAGGTAACTGATGTGAGGAAAATATTGGATAAAGTCACCGATAAAGACCGGTCAACCCAGGTGGAATATTAATGCAAGCGTTCACGAATCTCACCTCCCGGGTAGCCGTGCTGCCGGCAAACGACGTCGACACCGACCAGATCATCCCAGCCCGCTACCTCAAGACAATCGATAAAGCCGGGTTGGGCGCTAATCTGTTCGCCGACTGGCGCTATCTCCCAGATGGCTCACCAAACCTGGATTTTCCCCTCAACAGCCCCGATTGTCGGGGTGCGCAGGTGCTGCTCGCCGGGCACAACTTCGGCTGCGGCTCATCCCGGGAACACGCCCCCTGGGCGCTCGCCGGTTTTGGATTTCGCGTCGTGATTTCAAGCGCCATCGCTGATATTTTCTACAACAACGCTCTTAAGAACGGGCTGCTCCCCGTGGTGGTTGATACAGAAAGCCACAGACGCATGTTGACGCTGTTCAGAGCGAATCCCAAGGCGGAGCTGAACATTGACCTGGATGCGCAGACGGTCTCGCTTCCGGATGGCAGCGTGGTTGGCTTCCAGATCGATGGCTTTGCAAAGACCTGCCTGCTGAATGGCGTGGACGAGCTGGGCTATATATTGGGACTAGAAGACAGAATCGCGGCCTTTGAAGCTAAGTTATCGGTTGGGCTTCCGAAGCCAGCCTGAGCGAACGGTAAATACGGGATGACAAGTATGCCAGATATTCAAATATATGACACCACACTGCGGGATGGCGCCCAGCGCACCGATATCTCACTTTCGGTCAACGATAAGCTGAACATCGCTCGCCGCCTGGATGACCTAGGGGTAGCCTTCATCGAAGGCGGCTGGCCGGGCTCAAACCCGAAGGACGCTGAGTTCTTCGAGCGCGCGGAAGGCATGGCGTGGCGTACAGCCCAGATTACCGCCTTTGGGGCTACCCGCGCTGCAAATAAGCGACCAGAGGACGACGAGAACATCCAGGCTTTGCTGGGTGCAGGAACCCGCGTTTGCACGGTGGTCGGCAAGACTTCTACCCTGCATGTTGAGGAAGTGCTGCGTACCAGTCAGCAGAACAACCTGCGCATGATCGAAGAGAGCGTGGCTTACCTGCGCCAACATGGTCGGCGCGTAATCTACGATGCGGAGCACCTGTTCGATGGCTACAAGGAGGACCCGGATTATGCCCTTGAGACGCTCAGGGCGGCGGTGCGCGGCGGAGCCGAGATCGTCGTGCTGTGCGACACCAACGGAGGGTCCATGCCATGGGAGGTAACTGCGGTTGTGCGCCTCATCCGTTCCGAGTTGGCTCATCCACTGGGCATCCACACCCACAACGACAGCGAATGCGCCGTCGCTAATGCGCTGGCAGCCGTGCACGAAGGCTGTGTGCAGGTGCAGGGCACCATCAATGGCTATGGGGAACGCTGTGGCAATGCCAACCTGTGCTCAATCATCCCCGACCTGCAGCTTAAGATGGGTTATTCCTGTTTGCCCGAGAGCAGCCTCGCGAAGCTCTTTGACCTGTCACACTACGTTGCTGAAGTGGCAAACCTGGCGCCAGACGAGCACCTGGCTTACGTGGGGCGCTCAGCATTCGCACACAAGGGCGGCATTCACGTGGCTGCCATGCGCCGCAACTCCAAATCCTACCAGCATATCGAACCGGAGATGGTGGGCAACAGCATGACCGTGGTAGTTTCCGAGCTTTCGGGGCGCGGCAACTTGCTCAGCAAGGCAGAGGAGAACGGCATGGACACCTCTGGCATGGGCTCTGTGGGCGAAGTCTTGAGTGAGGTCAAAGCCCTGGAGGCAAAGGGCTTTTCCTTTGAGACCGCCGAGGCTTCGGTGATGCTGATGCTGCAGCGCCAGCAGGCTGAGTACTCGCCACCTTTTGAGCTGATCGATTTTTCTGCCACGGTCGAACACCGCCAGGGTCGCGGCATTTTTGCCGAAGCCACTGTTAAGGTGCGTGTGGACGGCGAAGTGATGCACACTGCTGCGGAAGGCAATGGCCCGGTAAACGCTTTGGACGCTGCCTTGCGTAAAGCCCTGGTGGGGCACTATCCGCAGGTGAGCCAGTTCCAGCTTGCGGATTACAAGGTACGAATTTTGGATGGCACCAATGGCACTGGCGCTACCACCCGCGTGCTGATCGATACACAAAACGGCACCAAGGCTTGGAGCACCGTAGGCGCCAGCACAAATATCATCGAGGCCAGCTGGCGCGCCCTGGCAGATTCGGTGGAATATGGGTTATTGGTGACTCCTACCCCCACCCCCAGCCCCTCCCCCTCAGGCGGGGGAGGGGGGAAATAACCAAAATTTGGTATGTTCGGCAGCGAAGCTGCCGAACATACCAAATTTTGGATGAATGAGGATTATGCACATAGATATTATCCTTCTACCCGGAGACGGGATTGGCCCGGAGGTGACCGAGGCCGCAGTGCAGGCGCTGGAGGCCGTAGGCCGGCTTTATGGCCACTCTTTCCGCTTTAACCAGCATCTCATCGGGGGGTGCGCCATCGACCGTTATGGCACTGCCCTCACCGATGAAGCCCTGGCGGACTGCCAGTCTGCAGATGCCATCTTGATGGGTGCCGTGGGAGGCCCGAAGTGGGACGATCCTGGGGCGAAGGTGCGCCCGGAGCAGGGCCTGCTGCGCTTGCGGAAAGAGCTGGGTGTGTTTGCCAACCTGCGACCGGTCAGGGTGCATCCGGCACTGGTGAGCGCCTCGCCCCTGCGACCCGAGAAGCTCGCCGGTGTGGATATGATCGTGGTGCGTGAGCTGACCGGCGGGTTGTATTTCGGGCAACCGAAAGGTCGCCAGCGACTGAATGGCAGCGAAACCGCCGTAGATACGATGGTTTACCAGGATTACGAGATACGCCGCATTCTGGTGAAGGCATTTCAGCTGGCGCAAAAGCGGCGCAACAAGGTCACCTCAGTGGACAAGGCCAACGTGCTGGAGACCTCCCGCTTGTGGCGGCAGATCGCCTCCGAGATGCAGGCGGATTACCCCGATGTGTTGCTGGAGCACATGCTGGTGGATACAGCCGCCATGCGCCTGGTTTACCGCCCGGCCGATTTTGATATCCTGGTCACTGAGAACACCTTCGGCGATATTCTCACCGACGAAGCCGCCGTGCTGGTAGGCTCAATGGGCTTGCTGCCCTCGGCTTCTTTGGGCGAAAGTGGTCCCGGGCTGTACGAGCCTATCCACGGCTCGGCGCCAGACATAGCTGGTCAAGGGATCGCAAATCCTACCGGCGCTATCTTGAGCGCGGCGCTGCTCTTACGCCATTCTATGAACTTAGAGCGCGAGGCGGTTGCCATTGAGCAGGCAGTCCATCAGGCGCTGGCGCAGGATTGCCGCACCGCCGACCTGGGCGGCAGCCTGAGCACCGCCCAAATGACCGATGAAATCCTCCATAGGGTCGCGGAGACCCAGGAGCGCATTCGATGAAAGATAATAATTTTTCACCGCAGAGATCGCAGAGAGTTGGAATAATAACTCGGCGTATTCTGCCCGCGAAGCGTCTGTGGTGAAGTAGCTTATTTACTGAAGGAGAAGAAGCGATGGGAATGGAATCAAAATATGTGTGGATGGATGGCAAGCTGGTGGAGTATGAGAAAGCCACGCTGCATTTCATGACCCCGGCGCTGCACTACGGCGTGGGGGCCTTCGAGGGGGTGCGCTGCTACGCTACCGATAACGGTCCGGCGATCTTCCGCGCCCGAGAGCACGCCGCCCGTCTGGTCAACTCGGCCAAGGTGCTGGGCTTCCGCGAGCTGGGCTTTACCACCGACGACCTGGTGGAGGCGATGAAGCTGACCGTCGCCGCCAACCAATTCGACGAGTGCTACATCCGCCCGCTGGTTTACCTGACCGGCGGTGGGTGGAACCTGAGCGTGGACGGAGGCAGGGCGGCTGTGGGCATCGCCGTGTGGGAATGGAATAATTACCTGGGCGATGAGGCGCTGGAACTGGGTATCCGCGCAAACATCACCTCCTTCACCCGCCACCATCCCAACGTCATGATGACCAAGGCTAAGATCAGCGGGAACTATGCCAACAGCGTCCTGGCGAAGACCGAGTTGATGCGACTGGGCTTCGATGAGGCCATCATGCTCGACCCGCAGGGCTACGTAGCCGAGTGCACCGGCGAGAATATATTCCTGGTGCGCCAGGGCGTGATCCACACGCCACCCGCGGCGGCGATCCTGGAAGGCATCACGCGCGATTCGATCCTGAGGCTGGCGGGCGACCTGGGGTATACCGTGGTCGAGCAGCCGATCTCCCGCGACCAGCTCTACATCGCTGACGAGGTATTCGTATGCGGCACAGCGGCGGAATGCATCGGCCTGCGCGAGATTGATTACCGCGTCATCGGGAGCGGCAAATCGGGTCCAATCACACGCACCATCCAAGGTGCCTTTTACGCAGCCTTACGCGGTCGCCACCCGCGCTCCGCGCAGTGGCTGGAGCCGGTGAACACCGCCATCCCAGCCTATCTGCCCGTGGATGCGATGGATTAAGCCTGGCATGCGCATTGCCTTCCAGGGTGAGCCCGGCGCGTATTCAGAAGCGGCTATCTTCGAGCATTTCGGGACCTCCCACGAGACGCTGCCCTGTGAATTGTTCGAGCGGGTCTTTGAAGTTGTCGTTTCAGGCTCCTGCCAGCGCGGGTTGATCCCAATCGAGAATTCTCTGGCAGGCAGCATCCATCGCAACTATGACCTGATGGTGCAAAATGACCTGGCTGTGGTGGGGGAACACTACCTGCAGGTGCGCCACTGCCTGATTGCCCTGCCGGGGGTCGAGCTGGGCGAGATTCGCCGCGTGATCAGCCACCCGCAGGCGCTGGCGCAGTGCGACGCTTACCTGCGCTCGTTAGGGGGCGTTAGAGCCGAAGCCGCCTACGATACAGCCGGCAGCGTCAAGATTATCAGCCAGCAGAACGATCGTGCGATGGCGGCAATTGCTTCAGGGCGGGCAGCCGAGCTGTATGGCATGCAGGTCCTGGCGGAGGGCATCGAGGACAACTCCGCCAACCTCACCCGCTTTCTGGTCATCGCACCCCAACCGCTAGATCCTGGCGAAGATGCCAAGACGTCCATTGTATTCTCCCTGAAAAACGAGCCTGGCTCGCTCTTCAAAGCTTTAAGCGTGTTTGCCCTGCGCGATATCGACCTGACCAAGATCGAATCGCGCCCTTTGGTTGGAAAGCCTTGGGAGTACTTCTTTTACATTGATTTTGCCGGCTCGACTCAGGATGAGGTGGTGAACCGGGCGCTCTCCCACCTGGGGGAATACGCCACCTATCTGCGGGTCTTGGGGTCGTATCCTCGACATAGACTAACTTAGCAGCTCACTATTCAATATCTGTGATCTTGGGGGGATGTTTACGCTCCCGCCTGGCTTGCCGCAGGCGGTCGCGGACCTGAGCGAGGGTCTTCTTTTCGGTGAAAGTATGGATCGCATCCCGTTTATAAATCACAGCGTGACCGGTATATAATGGTCATTGGGATAATCTAAAGCCAATTTTTGCGCTCTGTTGCGTAGCATGCACTAATTCGGCGACTCCCGGTAGGAATTGAGAGATCAGGAATTGTCGTGTAGCATGCTTCGATGCCAGAAAATCTTCCTATGCGACGGTAGAGATATTGGTCGTACTCTTGATGGACTCTCTATGATGCTGGGCATTACCCAGGAAGGTCAATAAGGAAGATTTGATCTAATTAGAAAAGCTATAGTGAGGAGTTGCCATGTGGGAAGAGAAACTTGCAAAGTATGATGAACTGATTGCGATGTGCCCGAGGTTTGAGAGGAAGGGGAAGACGGTGCCGTATACTTCTGCGAACGGATACATGTTTTCGTTGTATAACAAAGATGGTCAATTAGGAATTAGATTTTCAAAGACAGTTCAGGAAAAGTATATCCAGGAATTTGATACTACAATCTTTAAGTCCCACGGAGCAGTAATGAGAGGATACGTGTTAATACCCGACCATATGCTTGAAGATTTGGATAAATTGGCAGAATATCTTAACGAGAGTTACGATTATGTGATGACTCTTGAACCAAAATAGCTACCGCCAACAACCACTATACGATAACACTCCCTACGTGGTCACTTAGCACACTGCTCAGCGTTTGCTAGATTTTTTAACACCCTCTATGTTTTTGCAAGCTAAAATATATCATCAATTGAGTTTCTCAAATGGTGAGAGCTGCACAACCTCGTGTAGTGCTGACCGGGCTGGCGCCCGAGGGTGGGGCCTGGGAGTAATTATTACATCGACTTTGCTGGCTCCACCAAGGAAGAGGTCGTGGAGCGGACGCTCTCGCACCTGGGGGAATATGCCACATCACTGCGGGTATTGGGATCTTATCCTCGACATAGACTCACTTAGCAGCTCACTATTTAATACCTGTGATCTTGGGGGGATGTATAACGCTCCCGCCTGGCTTGCCGCAGGCGGTCGCGGACATGGTCAAGGAGTCTTTTATTGGCGGAGGCATGCCAGCCTCGTTGTATAATATTTATTAGGCCTGTATATAGCTAAATAGTCCGTTCAGTGGCGTGTTATGCACTAGTTAGGTGCACAATCGAGATGAATCTTAATCACCAATTTCAGATGTAGAATAGATCTATGGTAAAAGGCAGAATCATCGAGCAATTACTGAGCAGAATCCAAGATCAGGAAAAAGCCCGCTCGATGGGCACCTTTGGTGAATTCCATGTATTTCCTGTTACGACCGAAGCCACGATCCGGGCCGCGGAACAAAAGCTTGATTTTTCACTACCGCGGCTATTAAGGGAGCTATATTTAAAAGTGGGTAATGGGGGGTTCGGCCCGGGTTATGGCCTGTTTGGAGTTACTGGTGGAGCTCCGGCGATCGCCAACGACGGGACGTACTATGATCTAGTTTCATTCTATTGCCTCTACCGTGGCGATCAATCTGTCCCGCGCCTGCCTGAAGAGATCATGACCCAGGGGCGTCTTTTCCTGGAAACGCTTGAGGGGTGGTTTGATCAGCTTGTGCCGATCTGTGCCTGGGGATGCCATCATTATTCATTATTGGATTGTTCGCGTGCCGGCTCCCCTGTAATTCATTACATTGGTGCTGGAGGCGAATTGATTCTTGAGGCAAACTCGTTGGAAGTTTGGCTAGAGGATTGGTTAAACGGGGTTGATCTGTGGGCGCGAGTCAACCCTGAATGACTTCCAGACTTCGATTCGCTTAGTGTAGATCTCTTCGGTATGCCTAACACCCGCTGCAGCCGACGCATTGAGGTTGGGGCGAACGGCCGCGTTGCTCTGGCGCGGCTTATCTCAGCGTTATCCCGCAACTAACTGTAATCGGAATAGAAAGAGCCGGTTATTATTATGGACACTGATACCACCAACCGCATCAATCCACCCTTTGAATTCGATGAAGAAATGCTTACGTCTCGGAAGCGTGAGATACTGGCATGGCTCAAGATAAAACAAATCGAACTTCGATCACTTGGTTCAAATCCCCGCAGCATGAAGTCATTAAGAGTATACATTCCGATTGAATTGAGCAGAGCAAATATGGAGCCGTTTCTTGTACTGAAGCCATCGCTGTCCGATCCTTTACTCGAACTGTTTGATTATAAGTACGAATTGGAATATGTTGACTCCTACCCTTGGGTTGACAAATATCGTCTCATCCCTATCAAACCTTCTTCAGATGGAAAACCCTGATCAATTTTTTCACTCCAAACTCATGGGATTGTCATGTATTTTTATCTACCCGTCTCATCATGGTGTGTAAGCATCGCGCTTTTGTAGAAGCAGATCAGGGAAAAGAAAATGAACAAAGCAACAAGAATAATTGTGGCGACACTTGGAGTCATCTTTGGAATCTCAGGGATGAGTTATGGATTCTTCGAGATACTTCAAGGGAATGCTCCCACTGGTGGTTTATTTATCTCGGCCATTGGTGAAGCGCAAAAGATGTGGCCTCATGGAAACGAGTACGCTTTCACGCTTATCCCAAATTTCTTGATAACTGGTATTGCGGCAATAGTGGTCAGCGTTGCCATCATAGTGTGGTCGCTCGCTTTCGTTCACAAGAAGAATGGACCAACCGTTTTCTTTCTTCTCTTTGTTTTGCTTCTCCTGGTCGGGGGAGGCGTCGCACAAATATTATTCTTCCCTTGGATCTGGCTTGTTTCAACTCGCATCAATAAACCGCTGGTTTGGTGGCGAAAGATTCTACCAGTCAAGATTTAACAGCCGCTCGGCAATTTGTGGCTTTGGTGCCTGGTCATCGGTTCAGTGTTGCTTGTATTTGTTCTCGAAATTGCCATCACTGGATTTGTCCCCGCCGTAAACGATCCAGAAGTGGTTCTATCAATTATGCTATCTTGTCTTGGTATGGAACTGGTAGTTCTTCCATTGACCTTTGTTTCTGGATTTGCACATGATATAGTAATGAGGCCTAATACCGCTCTTTATGAGAAGTAAAGCAACTCTGGAAAACTAAAAAGCGGGCTAACAAAGCGTGCACCTGACGTGTGGGATTCTGCGGCATTTTCACGCATTTTTCTGGCTTCGAGTTTTTCCTACTCCCAAACAGAATCCACGCCCGCCCACACGCAGGTAACGTAAACCGTTAGCCATAAATTTTGTAACAAACATTCTCTAAAGAAAAAAGCGACTGCTAGGTCTAATGATGCGGTCGCTAAATCAAAAACGCTGTAAATTAAGGGAGTGATAGAAATGTCATATATCGTTGATTTTAAAAATGTGTCTACGGTTGGTTTAGAGTCTTCACCTGTAGCAGAAGCACTTGCTGGTTTGCGTGCAAATGAAGCCCGTTACTTTAGGAACAAATACAAGCATGAGTTTATGGTTGTGTCAGCTAACGAAAGCCAAAAGATAATTGATTATGTGCACAGAATTTTGAAAGAAGAACGTAATATTATGTTTTCTGCCAAACCGTTAGAAACATCCCGTTTTCAAGTAGAAAATATCAAATGGTCCTATGTCTTTTATGAGGATGGGCTTGAGGTTAACGTCTTGTATACGGTTGACAACCCAAAGAAGAGGGCTGTTGGTTTTAAGCTTTCTGAAGGGATGGATGTACCAAAGGAGCTGGAAGGAAAGTTTAAGTTCGCTCGACAGAAGTCTAAACTAGCGGGAACAATCCGCGGCTCGTTTTTTGTGATCAAAGGCGAATATTAAGGTAAGAAAAAGCGTAAGCGTAATGGAAATTCCATTATTCATCTCTTATTGTTTGCAACGCCTGCAGAATTTTGCAAGAAAGAACTCAGGTGTCAAATCAAAGAACGGGTCGAAAGCGGCTAGTGTCTGTATCCAATTCTTTTCAGCCTTCGTACTGCAGCAACGGTTGTTATTTCAGCCAAACGGTGCCAAATGACCTGTGGCTAACAAAGCGTGCACCCGACAGGTGGGATTCGCCCCGCCAAAAGGAGTTGATTGGGTGTTCAAACATTTTCCGTCAAATCAGCTTTGTCTCGTCCTGCCCCGCACGAGCGCAGGTAACGCCAGCTGTTAGGCGCACATTGAGTAATAACGTTATTCCCATGGGGTGGAGGCGATCATGAATAGAGCAACCTCGACGCTGTTCCGAAAATTTTTTGAATACTAACTTTGTCAAAGGGTCTTATTCCCGGGTGAAGGCATGCACTCCCCCTTGCGATTAACCAACACAGCCTTTTCGGCGTATAATTTTCAGTAGGAATATAGATAGCGAAATCGTTCGCATCGTTGCGTTAATTACACTCGTTAACCCGCCTGCATGAAATTATGGTGAGTTGACCTTATAATTCTTCAGAGAGAATACAAGAGTATGAACAACATCCATAGCAATAAAAAAGAGTTGTCACGAGAACAACGTGAAGAGCTACTCAGGACATTGAAAGCGCGTTTTGAGAAAAACATGACCCGGCATGAAGGTCTTGAATGGACTAAAGTACAAGCAAAACTTGAGGCGAATACTGAAAAACTGTGGTCACTCAATGAAATGGAAAGAACTGGCGGTGAGCCAGATGTTGTTGGTTATGATAAACAGACCGGCGAATACATTTTTTATGATTGTTCAGCGGATAGTCCTAAAAGCCGCAGAAGTCTTTGTTACGACCGCAAAGCGTTGGAATCCAGGAAAGAACATAAACCAGTAAATAACGCGATGGACATGGCTGCTGCCATGGGGATTGAGGTTTTAACGGAAGAACAATATCGAGAGTTGCAGGAACTTGGAAATTTCGACACGAAAACATCGAGCTGGGTGAAAACACCTTCCGATATAAGAAAACTTGGGGGTGCCATCTTCTGTGATCGCCGCTACAACACTGTCTTTGTATATCACAACGGTGCAGAATCTTATTACGCCGCAAGAGGGTTCCGTGGCTTGCTAAGGGTCTGAACTTTGCACAGACAGCGAAGTGGCGTGTACTTTGTCTACAAAAATCAAATGCGGGCTAACAAAGCGTGCAACTGACGCTGGGAATTCTGTGCCGTTTTCGAGCTTATCTATACGCCCCAGCGGAATCCTGCTCCCACGCCAAATCCATGCTCGCCCAACAGCCCGTATTGCAAACCGTTAGCCGGGTCAGACATTTCGCAATCTAACCCCGCATGTGGAGGTCAACCAATGTCCAGGCTTGTGACCTATGAACTATTGAAGGAATTCCTCGAAGCATTTAACCGGCACGATCTAGATTCCATCATGGACTTTTTCGCAGAGGATTGTCCTCCACCACCCGTCGCAAACCGTTAGCCGGGTCAGTCATTTCGCAATCTAACCCCGCATGTGGAGGTCAACCAATGTCCGCTTGTGACCTATGAACTATTGAAAGAATTCCTCGAGCTTATTTTCAAGCATTTAACCGGCACGATCTAGATTCCATCATGGACTTTTTCGCAGAGGATTGTGTCTTTTACATGCCGCGAGGTTCGTCACCCCGCGGCGATCGGTATGTCGGGAAGGAGCAAGTGCGAGCTGGCTTGGCAAAACGATTTGAGGGAATTCCGGATGTCCATTACGGAGAAGATCACCATTGGGTGTGTGATGATTTCGGAGTCTCAGAATGGACCCTGACTGGCACGTCTGTGACGGGGAAAAAGATAGAAGTGCGGGGGGTTGACTTGCTTGAGTTCGCCGAGGGAAAGATCATTCGCAAGGATTCATTCTGGAAAATCCTTGAATGACGGCTAAGGTATAGGAAAGTGCGTCAGCAATATCGCTGTTGTGATCCGTCTAGAACGGCAAGCAGCCGACATGAGGATGCTGGGCGAATTATGAACATTTACTACACCTCAGCGGAATCCTGCTTCGCAGCAGCCGACATAGATGCTGGGCGAATTATGAACATTTACTACACCTCAGCGGAATCCTGCTCTCAAGCAGAATCCACGCCCGCTCAACTGCCGCTAACGCAAACCGTTCGGCAACATAATATCACCGGGAGGGAGAAGTGCTAGCTCGCAGTATCGTTTTCTGTATTTTGCTCTGTACGCTGGCGCTCTCCGGCTGCGCCCTGCCAGCCGCTGACATGCCCCCGAAAGACGCACCCGAGCCGCCCATCACCGCCGAGAACTTCCCCCGCCTGGATAGCTCCACCTCCGCCGAGCCCATCCTGGCGCAGATCGCCTGCAAGTTCGCAGGGGTGCCTTGCACATGGATGGATTGGCTGGACGGCGAGCGGAGGCTTGCCCCAGACCTGACTGGGTATTCTGATGGCTTCCCGCAATTTAGCGCCAGCGGCACGCATCAGGCTTACTTGAACCTGATTGATGGACAGGCTGATTTGATTATCGTGGCGCGCCCTCCCTCAGAAGATGAGCTGCGTCGAGCAGCGATGACTGGCAGGCGCCTGGAGCTGCAACCGGTGGCGTTGGACGCGTTTGTGTTTATGGTCAATGAAGACAATGAAGTGAGTGGTCTATCCACACAGGATATCCGAGGCATCTATACCGGTCGCCTGACCAGCTGGAACGAGGTTGGCGGCGAGCACATCGAGATTCATCCTTATACGCGTGACGAGAACTCCGGCAGTCAAGTATTGATGCGCACGCTGGTGATGGACGGGTTGCCCATGATCGAAGCCCCAGACCTGGTCATGCTCACCATGATGGCGCCATTCTACGCGGTGAGCGGCGATGTAAGCGGGATTGGCTATTCGATCTATTACTACGAGCGTAACATGGCTCCGGCAAAGGAGCGCGTGCGACTGCTGAGCGTGGATGGGGTCGCACCCAGCGCCGATAGCATCCGCAGCCGCCAGTATCCGTATACAACCGAGGTATACGCCGTGGTGCGCGGCGATCTGCCCAATGAGGACCTGGCAAGCCAACTGCTGGATTGGCTGCTCTCCCCCGCCGGTCAGGATCTGATCCACGAGAGCGGTTACGTGCGCTTTTTCAAGTAGATATAAAAAAAGATCGCCCAGTTCTACTGGGCGATTGGCGGAGAGGGCGGGATTCGAACCCGCGGTAGAGGTATAAGCCCCTACAACTGCTTAGCAGGCAGCCCCATTCAACCACTCTGGCACCTCTCCACGAGCGCTGGCGGGGTGAATTCTACCATAATTCCCTACCATTGAATCTTACCATAAGGCGGAGGGAGAGGGATTCGAACCCCCGGTGGGTGTAACCCCACAGCTGTTTTCAAGACAGCCGCCTTAGTCCGCTCGGCCATCCCTCCTGGGCGCGATGATTCTACCATAGTACCCACCCCCTCAATCCCCCTCCCCAAGGGAGGGGGAAATTATTTTTAATAGGTCTATGGGGGCGCTCTGCGCCCCCATAGACCTATTTATTTTCCCTCCCCCTTTAGGGGGAGGGAAGCCTGCCAACGGCAGGTGGGTGTGAGGGTTCTTGCTACTGTTGGATCAGCGGAGAATTCCAGATTGCCCAATCGTCGCTGGAGTTGCCATCCGCGCGCACGCTGAATGCCAGGCGCACTTCCTTGCCTTTCAGTGAGGATAGATCCACATCGACAGGGAGGAAGCTTCCATTGCAGCTCTTATTCCACTCTTTAAGCAGCTTAAGCTCGCCATCGCCCTCTTTATACCAAAGCTGGAACTTTACTTTACCGGAGCCACAATTCTCACCGGATGGGATCATAAAGCCCAGGCGAGCCTTGAAGTGGTCACCGCTCTGCACTTTGTAGGTTGGGAAGAGCCCGGTGACATAACCGTTGTCTTCGTGGCGAGGGAATGTGAGCAGGATTTTTCCGGAGGTGGCGCCGGTCTCGAGCCGCACCCGGTCCATAATTTTTGCCGCTCCGTTAGCATCCTCCGCCGCGCCATCGAAAGTAAGGGCAGCCCCAGCGTCGGTCCCTGTTCCAGTGGTCCAAACAGCAGTGCTTGCCTGGACGAGGAAGTCGAAGAGCAAGCCAGTTGCTACTGGCACCTTGATCTGTACCCAGAACGGGTTGTTCTCACCCCCCAGCCCGAAAATGACGTTGTTGGCGTTGCGCAGCTTGAACTCGGCGCGATGCGTTCCACCAGCGTCTGGGGCAGTAAAAGATACCGAGATATCGATCGTCTCTCCAGGGGGGACGTGGCCCGTGAGCGGCAGGGCTGCAGGTGCTCCCATCGCCTCGCCGCTGACGAAGACCAGCCCATAATCCGTGGTCCAGGTGCAAGAGCCATCGTTCCTCAACCGCCAGGTTTTAACAAAGCCTTCCCCTGATTTCACCTGGGTGTTGTCGGGGAAATTCACGTCGGTAACGAACTTGCCCCGGTCGCAAGGCAGGGCGGTCGAACCAGGCGGTAAAGTCACGGTGGGCGGCAGTGGAGTTGGGCTGACAAGCAGAGCAGATGGTGTGAAAGTTGACCCAACGAAGGCCGTGCCAGGTGGTCGGTTCACCTGAGTTTGTTGGGCATTAACCGTTTGCGCGGCTACGGTATAGATCAGACCCACCCCAGACTGTGTTGGTGTGGGTTTGCCCGGCAGGTTACAGGCGCTCAAGAGCCACAGCGCTATCAGTGTGAAAGTCGCCAGGTGTTGGCGGGACGTGGTCATGCCTCTCCTCCCTTTGGGTGTGAGTCATGATACACCCTTACATAGGTACTCATTTGGTCTCGCTCGTCTATGTCTATCCCCTCAATCCTATTGTCACTCCCCTCCCCCTGCGAAGGGGGAGGGGTTGGGGGTGAGTGTTGATACGGTGCAAAAGACACACAAAAGCCCAAATTTGGGGTGATATGTGTCGAAGCCAATCTTACGGGATGTCGAAGTCCACCTTTTCCGAGACGCAGGTGCCTTTAAGGTCATCCTTGGTGCACAGCGTTATAGTGGCCTGGGCATCATTTCCAGATCCGCCGTCCTCGATATTGCCGCCGACCCAGAAGGTCTTCCCCTTGGGGAACGTATCGCCGCCAGGGGGGCATTCGCCGCTCGAGCCCATGAAGGGGGCGTTGCTCGATTTGTCGAAGATCTCGTCGTCGGCGTCCAGATCCACGATTTCCAGGCGCATCGATTCGAAGTCCACATCGCCGATGTTATCCAGCTCAAAGATGGCGTGCGGGTCCCCGCCGCAGTTATGCACGTTGTCGAAGGATGGGTCAAATTCGACGTCCGGTGATGGGGTAAACGTTGGAGTGATGGGGATCGGTGGCGGCTCGACGTATTGCACGCCGCTGGTATCTCCTTCCACATTGACGTTGTTACCCCATACCCAGCAGAACTGTCCCGGTTTGCCCGGGATCTGAACGTACCACCAGGTGCGGTTGTTGTTGCGCCCGAAGATCTCCGCCCGGTCGCCTGTACGTAGAACTGACACAGGTGGATCGTAATCTGGGCTGGGTCCCTTGCGGCAGTTGGAGTTGACGCTCACCACGGCCATCGGTACCTGGGGTGTAGGCGTGAATGCCAGGGTAGGGGTGAAAAATGGCGTCGGAGTCTCGGTGGGGACTGCCGCCTCCGGTGGGGGTGTGTCCGTAGGCGGTGGAGGGGGTTCGGTTGGGGGCTGCTGAGCCGCACTCTGTGTGAGCTGGGCTTGAAGCGTCTGAGCGGCGGCGGTGTAAATCGCCTCCACCGGGATTTGTGTCTCTGCTGGTGCTCCGGGAAGCGAGCAGGCGCTAACCAGCAGGACCAGGATGAGCAGCATGGATAGTTTATTCCAGTTTGTTCGCATTGTTTCCTCCCATTAAACAAAATTCTGTTATTACGGGATGATGAAATCCACAGTATGGGTAACGCAGATGCCTTTGAGCCCTTCCTCGGTGCACAGGGTGATGGTCGCCTCGCCGTCATTGCCGGTCTCGCCGTCATCTACGTCCCCACCGATCCAGGCAGTTTTGTCAGGTTTAAGCGTATCATCCCCTTCAGGACATTGGTCCGGGGCGCTTAAGAATGGATTGTCACTGGATACAGAGTAGATTTCCTCGTCATCATCCACGTCTTCGATCTTGAGGCTCATCGATTCGAAATTCACCTTTCCGATGTTATCCACCTCGAAGATGGCGTATGGCTCACCGGCACATGTGTGAATGTTATTGAAGGAAGGATCAAAACGCACATCTGGCTTCGGGGTGAAGGTAGCCGTGACCGGGACAGGTGGGGGCGTGACTACCTGCACACCGCTCGTGTCGCCCTGCACGTTGACATTGCCATTCCAGATCCAGCAGAATTGCCCGGCTCTGCCGGGGATTTGGATGTACCACCAGGAACGGTCTGGGTTGCGTCCACGGATCTCTGCTTTTTGCCCTTCTCCCAGGACGGCAACCGGGGGGTTGTAATCTGTGCTGGGCCCCAGTCGGCAGTTTGAGCCGATGGTAATCGACACCATTGGGACGGTCGGCTCAGGGGTTAAGGTATTTGTAGGAGTGAAGTTGGAGGTGGGAGTCTCAGTTGGGGGGGCTGGCGTTGGCTCGGGCGTGTCGGTCGATGTCGCCGTGGGCTGCGCAGCCGCGGTTTGCGTGAACTGGGCTTCCAGAGTTTGCGCTGCGGCGGTGTAAACGGCTTCCAACGTGATTTCTGTTGGGGCGCCTTCGCCGCCCGGCATGCTACAGGCGCTCAAGAGGATCATGGTCATGATCAAGAGCGAATTTATCAGTTTGTTATTCAAGTTTACTCTCCTTTGCTGAATTATGGACGTATTGCCCATCATTCAGGTTCCCGACACAGTGTACAACGAGTTGGGCATTTTTGCAACTAAGCTTCAATTAAGAGATTAGGGCTTAGGGATTTATTCTCCCCTCCCCGTTTAGGGGGAGGGGCCGGGGGTGGGGGTATGGTATCAGCTTGATATGGAGATTAGCTCGAGCGCCAGGTCGGCGCTCTGCCGCCCGTTCAGCCGCGCTTGCATCGACCAGGGGCCCGTCCAGGTGATCTGCACCGGCAGGGTTTGCCCGCGCAGGTCCAGCTCGCTTTCCACGAATACCAGCTTGTTGGTGGGGGTGCGACCCTTCCAGCGCCCGCGCACCTTTTCTTCAAAAAGCACTTGCACAGTCTCGCCCAGATAGCGGTCGTTGATCTCAGTGGCGATGCCTTCCTGTAATTCCTCCAGCAAGCGGAACCGGCGCATCTTCTCTTCGTCAGGCACGTCGTCGGGCATGCGCCGGTCGGCGACTGTTCCAGGCCGCGGTGAGTATCGCGCCAGGTGGGCGACGTCTAGCTTGAGCTCCCTCAGCAGGTCGTAGGTGCGCTGGAACTGGGCGTCGCTCTCGCCGGGGAAGCCGACAATTATATCAGTGGCGATGGAAACGCCCGGGATGCGCTGGCGAATTTTTTCCACCAGGCGGCGGTAAGCTCCGGAAGTGTAGCCGCGTTTCATCTCTTCAAGCACCTGGTCGTCGCCGGCTTGTACCGGCACCTCGATGTGCGGCATCACCTTGGGCAGCGCCGCAACCGTATCCAGCAATGCGTTGCTCATCCAGTTGGGGTGGGAGGTCAAGAAGCGCACCCGCTCCAATCCGTCCACCTCATGCACAATGCGCAGCAGCGCCGCCAAGTCGGGACCATCCGGGATGTCTTTGCCGTAGCGGTCCACAATCTGCCCCAGCAGGGTGATCTCTTTGACGCCCTGCGCCACCAGGGCGCGCACTTCACTTAATATATCGCCCACATGCCGGCTGCGCTCCACGCCGCGCCGGTAGGGGATGATGCAGAAGGTGCAGGCGTGCGAGCAGCCCAGCACCACCGGCACATGTGTGGCGACCAGCTTGTCGCGCTCGTCCGCCGGTAGCTGGATGGGGAGGCTCTCGTCCATCAGGGCGAAGCGCTGCTCGGTCTCGGCTTGCTCCAGCAGGCGGGTCTCACCCTGGGTCAAGTATGCCACCAGCGGGCCGGGATCGGAAGGCGGGGAGAAGACGTCCACGTACGGGAAGCGCTGCTGCAGGTGCTCGTAGCCTTTGACGCCTACCAGGCAGCCCATCAGGTTGATGACCAGCCCGGGACGGCGCTGCTTGAGCGGGCGCAGAGACGACAGCCGCCCGTAGGCTTTGTCTTCGGCGCTCTGGCGCACAACGCACGTGTTCAAAACAATGACGTCGGCCTGCTCGGCGGCTTTCGTGGCATCATAGCCCAGGCGCTCCAGCGCCGAGGCCACGCGCAGCGAGTCAGCCACGTTCATCTGGCAGCCTTCCGTCCAAATGTGATATTTCATGTCCGGTATTATAACAAAGGAAGGGCGAGATTCGAGAGTGGAGAAATGAGAGTGTGGGAAGAGTGGAAAGTGTGGAGTGCACAGTGACCAGTGAGTAGGCATGATCGATATAGAGATATAATGGACATATTCAGGCAATTATTCCCGTTTGCCCGAGAATCAATTCCATGCAAACTAAAAATTCTCTCCCACCTAAGAAAATCTATGTGCCCGTGGCCGGCAACGCCCTGCTCGAGAAGGCGTTGGAGAACATCAATAACAACGTCGAGATCACTACGCTGTGGCGGGTGATCAACGTCAATGCCATCGACCGGCTGGGCATGAGCGACCACGGTCCGGTACACGTGCAGATCATCGCCAACATCGCCCTGCGCCTGACTCGCATCCTGCGCAAGCACGAGATCGAGATGTCGATCACCACCTTTTTTGGCCTATCTGACCAATATGCCGAGCTGGTTGTACTTCTCGCCAGCCTGTTCCACGACCTGGGCATGTCGATCGCACGTGAGGGGCACGAGGAGTTCAGCCTGTTTCTCGCCAATGATTTGCTGCATAAGGTCCTGGATTTCTTGCCGCTTGAGGAGCGCACCATCGTGACGTCGGAGGTGCTGCATGCCATCATCTCCCACCGTAGCGGCGGCTATCCCCACACAATCGAAGCCGGCATCGTGCGCGTTGCCGACGCCCTGGATATGAGCGAAGGTCGCTCGCGCATCCCCTACGAAGCTGGTAACGTGGATATCTATTCGGTCTCGGCAGCAGCCATCGACAAGGTGGAGATCACCGAAGGGGAGGAGAAGCCTATCCAGATCAACATCCTGATGAACAATTCCGCCGGGCTGTTTCAGGTGGATGAGCTGCTCAAAAGTAAGCTGACGGGTTCCGGTATTGAAAAATATGTCAAGATCCGCGCCCTGATCTCCAGGAGACGAGAAAAGAAATTGTTGAAGGAATTTGAGATCAATTAGTTCTCAATAATTGGGTTCCAATCTGCATTTCCAATCGCAGTCCGCTTAATCTTTGTTAGAATGGGGCAGTTGAAAGGATGCTGCCCTGTGCTTATAACACGAAGAAAAATTACACCTGTCGCGTTTTTTATATTGTTGCTTTTGGCTTTAGTTTCCTGTGAAGCCACATCACCCGTTGCACCAACCCAAACCCTTACGCTCCCAGCCGCGACCCCCTCCCCAACGATTACACCATCTCCCTCCGATACGCCCACCCCAGCAGCACCCCGGGCGATCCTGCTCGCCCCCGCTGGGTCAGATCAGGCCACATCGGATTCTCTGGAGGAGACGCTGCGTAGCCTGGCGCAAACGGCAGGCCTGGAATTTGAAGTGAGCCAGGCTTTGGAAGATCTGCAGGGCGTACGCGTGGTGGTTGCCATCCCTCCCGATACGGGGTTGGCGGAATTTGCCAGTGCCGCGCCAGAAGTACATTTCCTCGCTGTGGGCATCCCAGGCATCGAACCAGCTGCCAACATGAGCGTGATCACCCCCACCACCAGCACCCCCGACCAGATGGGTTTCCTGGCAGGTTACACCGCTGCGATGATCACCGAAGACTGGCGCACAGGTGTGGTCAGCCTGGAGGGAGATCCTGACTCCAGTGCTGCCAGCCAGGGATTCGATAACGGGATGACGTATTTTTGCGGCCTGTGTCTGGCAGTCTATCCGCCATTTCCAAATTCCGGCTACCCGATCCAGGTCAGTCTGCCTGCAGGAGCTGGACCCGACGCCTGGCAGGCTTCCCTGGAGGCCCTGTCTACCTGGCAAGTTGAGACCGTTTTCGTCTACCCTGCGGTCGCCTCAGATGAGCTACTGACAGCGCTGGCAGAGGCAGGCATGAACCTGATTGTCGCTACGGCGCCGCAGAGCGCATGGCGAGACCATTGGGTGGCAACGATTAATCCCGGGGACCCGCTGAATGTAGTACCAGACCTCTGGGCACGCATTTTAGGGGGGGAGGGGGCAGCCAGGTTACGCCCGGGATTGGGTTCGTAGATGCTAACTCGGACTTGTTCAGCCCGGGAAGGCAGCGCTTGGCGGAGGCCATGCTCGAGGAATTACGCGCCGGCTTCATCGACCCTACACCCTGACTCAACCCCCGCCTGCCACGAGGGAATAAAAACCGTATTTGGGTGGGGAATATGGGTCAGAGAAGGCCATTACCGTGTATAATCGGGTTGCTTTTTGGTAGTCTTCATGCTAGACTAATAGTTAAGCGTCGCCTGTGCGGGTCATTGATAATCCTGGCAGGCGCAATAGTCCACTCCATCCTTGATGCAAGGAGGTAAGCTGATCGAATAGATTTCGCACTTCCTTCCCACGATACCCATATCAGATCAACAAGATTCATATCTCTTTAAGGAGGAGATAATCGCATGTCAAAGAAAATTTATACCCTGATAGCTTTTCTTATGGTTGCGGCTTTAATTCTGAGCGCATGCGCCCAGCCTACAGAAGCCCCGACCCCAGAACCGGTGCAAGAGACAGAAGCACCCCCACCACCAACCGAGCCCCCTCCCCCACCGGAGGCCATGTTCAAAGCCTGCCAGGTGACGGACGTGGGCGGCATCGATGACAAGTCCTTCAACGCCACGGCATGGAAAGGCACGCAGGACGCCATGGACGAATTTGGCGTAGAAGGCAAATACCTTGAGTCGCAGCAGCAGACCGACTACGAGAAAAACATCAATGCCTTCATCAGCGAAGGCTGCGATGTGATCATCACTGTTGGCTTCTTGCTGGGTGATGCCACTGCGGCAGCCGCCGCAGCCAACCCCGACCAGCCGTTTGGCATCGTGGACTTTGGCTACGACCCTGTGATCCCCAACGTGCGCGGCAGCGGCTTCCAGATCGACCAGGCGACCTTCCTGGCGGGGTATCTGGCAGCTGGGATGACTGGGACCGGCAAAGTCGGCACGTATGGTGGCATCCAGATTCCGCCGGTGACGGCGTTCATGGAT
Organism: uncultured Chloroflexia bacterium; assembly: GCA_963714425.1. Taxonomy (GTDB): domain Bacteria; phylum Chloroflexota; class Anaerolineae; order Anaerolineales; family UBA4823; genus DATCYX01. Next base: position 22,664 of record CAVQOI010000012.1, on the reverse strand, counting down.
GGCTTCTACCTGGGCGTGCAGAAGTACAACGAAGTGCATGGCACCAGCGTCGAGGTGTTGGGATGGGATCCGGCATCGCAGACGGGACTGTTCGCCGGGAACTTCGAGAGCCTGGATGATGGGCGCCGGCTGGGCGAGAGCCTGCTGGATGAAGGCGCGGACATCATCATGCCGGTGGCAGGGCCTGTAGGGGCGGGCACGCTGGCGGTATCTGGTAGAGCGCCAGACGGGCTTGCTGATCGGTGTGGACACGGATTGGTCGGCTGCGACAGCATATCCGGAAAGCGCTGACTACATCCTGGCAAGCGCCCTCAAGAACATGGACCTGTGGGTCAAAGATACCATCCAGCAGGTGATGGATGGCACATTCGCGGGCGAGAACTACCTGGGCACGCTGGATAATGGCGGCGTGGGGCTGGGATATGGTTCTGCCTGGGCAGACAAGGTGCCTGCAGACCTGAAAGCGGAGATCGAAACCCTGCAAACAGACATCATCGCAGGGACGGTCGCCACTATGCCAGGTGCAATGCCTGCTGTGCCGGCAATTGTCGCACCGGAAGGCTTCAAAGCCTGCCAGGTGACGGACGTGGGCGGCATCGATGACAAGTCCTTCAATGCCACGGCATGGAAGGGCACGCAGGATGCCATGGAAGCCTATGGCCTCGAGGGCAAATACCTTGAGTCGCAACAGCAGACCGACTACGAGAAAAACATCAATGCCTTCATCAACGAAGGCTGCAATGTGATCATCACTGTTGGCTTCTTGCTGGGCGATGCCACTGCGGCAGCCGCCGCAGCCAACCCCGACCAGCCGTTTGGCATCGTGGACTTTGGCTACGACCCTGTAATCCCCAACGTCCGCGGCAGCGGCTTCCAGATCGACCAGGCGACCTTCCTGGCGGGGTATCTGGCAGCTGGGATGACCACGACCGGCAAAGTCGGCACGTATGGTGGCATCCAGATTCCGCCGGTGACGGCGTTCATGGATGGCTTCTACCTGGGCGTGCAGAAGTACAACGAAGTGCATGGCACCAGCGTCGAGGTGTTGGGATGGGATCCGGCATCGCAGACGGGACTGTTCGCCGGGAACTTCGAAAGCCTGGATGATGGGCGCCGGCTGGGCGAGAGCCTGCTGGATGAAGGCGCGGACATCATCATGCCGGTGGCAGGGCCTGTAGGGGCGGGCACGCTGGCGGTATTGGTAGAGCGCGAGACGGGCTTGCTGATCGGTGTGGACACGGATTGGTCGGCAGCGACAGCATATCCGGAAAGCGCTGACTACATCCTGGCAAGCGCCCTCAAGAACATGGATAAGTGGGTGCAGGATACCATCGAGAAAGTCATCACCGGTGATTTCGCGGGCGAGAACTACCTGGGCACGCTGGATAATGGCGGCGTGGGGCTGGGATATGGTTCTGCCTGGGCGGACAAGGTGCCTGCAGACCTGAAAGCGGAGATCGAAACCCTGCAAGCGGATATCATCGCTGGGACGATCCCAACCTTACCCTGATCTAGGGGAGTCGCTCCGGTTTTAAGTCGATAGAAAGGAATGGAGCTGGCGTAAGCCAGCTCCATTTTCTTTGAGATGATCGACGAGTTCTACTCGTGGTAGAATTTACCAGGCATTAAAAGCATCATGTAGATGTCACCAGTTAACTGGCAGGCGCAAAGACCGGTTGTGCCATGGATGTTGTGCAACACAGACCTTTTCAAGAAATGGCTATGTATTTTCGGCTCGTTAAGGTTACTCGTGAGATCGTCCGGATCATATATAGTGGTGCAACTCAAAACCCTTACAATTATTTATCTCAAGTTGGCATGTTTATCCACGTCTTCATCCCCCACTATGGAGCTGCGTAAAGCCTATGACAACTATCCTCGAACTACGCGGTATCACTAAGCGATTTCCCGGCGTTCTGGCAAACGATCACATAGATTTGACCCTCGAGCAGGGAGAAATCCACGCCTTGCTAGGCGAAAATGGCGCTGGCAAGACCACGCTGATGAATATCCTGTACGGGCTGTACCAGCAGGATGAAGGCGAGATCGTCGTGCGAGGCAAGTCGATCAATGTGACCTCTCCGAACGATGCAATCTCGAATGGTATTGGCATGGTCCACCAACATTTTATGCTGGTGCCGGTGTTTACTGTGACAGAAAACGTCATGCTGGGCCAGGAGATCACCCGCGCGGCAGGCCTTCTGGACAGGCGTGAAGCTGCAAAGAGAATCCGCCAAATATCAGAGCAATTCAAGCTAGAGGTCGACCCGGATACGTACATTGAAGATTTGCCGGTGGGTGTACAACAACGTGTTGAGATCATTAAACTGCTCTATCGCCAGGCAGATATCTTGATCCTGGACGAGCCAACTGCCGTGCTGACGCCTCAAGAAGCCGACGAATTATTTAAAATTATGCGCTCTTTGGTGAGCCAGGGAAAATCCATCATCTTCATAACGCACAAGTTGCGGGAGGTGATGGATGTGGCTGACAGAATCACTGTGATTCGCCGAGGAAAGGTAGTAGGAGCTGCGCTGCCTGAAGAGGCTGACGCCAACCAGTTGGCAGAAATGATGGTCGGGCGAGCGGTGGACCTAGAGTTAGAGAAAGACCCTCCTGAAATCGGCTCTGCCGTGCTGACCATCCAAGACCTGGTTGTATTGGATGAACGACGCCAGGTGGCAGTAGATGGGATATCGTTCGAGGTGCATGCTGGCGAGGTGCTGGGGGTTGCTGGGGTCCAGGGCAATGGGCAGACCGAGCTTGTCGAAGCGGTCACTGGCTTGCGAAAGCCAGAATCTGGCAGCATTCAGCTTCTGGACAAGGATGTCACCAGATCGACCCCGCGCCAGATTACAGAATTGGGTTCCGCGCACGTCCCGGAAGACCGCCAGCGCGATGGATTGGTTTTGAGTTTCCCGATATCGGATAACCTGGTTCTCAATACCTATTACCTTCCCCCTTTCACAAAAACGGTAAACCTACAGCAGAAAGAAATCCTGGAAAATGCAAATGTCCTGATCCATGAGTTTGATATTCGCACACCGGGCCCGATTGTGCCGGCGGGTTCCCTTTCAGGAGGCAACCAGCAAAAAGTAATCGTAGCGCGTGAATTCTCGCGACCGATCAAGCTGTTGGTAGCCTCCCAGCCGACGCGAGGGCTGGATGTCGGATCCGTGGAGTACATTCACCGGCGCATTCTCCAAAAACGAGATGAAGGCTGTGCCGTGCTCCTGGTCTCACCGGAATTGGATGAGGTCATGCAGCTCTCTGATCGCATCGCCGTGATGTATCGTGGAAAGATTATCGATACCGTCCCGGCTGAATCAGCAACAAAAGAAGGGGTGGGGTTGCTGATGGCGGGTGTACATCCCCAACCCGCTTGATTCCAACTCAATGGCAATTCACCGCAATCTCTGAGAGGTGAGTGGTATGAGCGAACAACCAAAAAAACAGCAGCCAGTAGAAAATGAAAAGAAAGACGCCGCTCGAGTATTTCTCGAGGAGCTAACTGCCGACCAAGGTCGATCGCATCCACGCTGGAGGCAAATCCTCCAATCAGCAGGCGTGCCGTTCCTGGCGATATTCACCGGTCTGATCTTCGGGGCGATCATCATCATTCTGACGACCGAGGATGTATATGCCGGGTTTGGCGTCTCAATCGTAGATGGGTTGCGAGCTGCCTGGCATTCTGTTGCCATCGCTTATGGGTCATTGTTTAGTGGTGCATTTGGCAATCCCGTACAGATTATCAGGGCTTTCGCTTCTGGCGATTCACAGGCGATCAATATTGCGATCTATCCCCTCACAGAGAGCCTGGTAGCAGCGGCACCTTATATTTTCGCCGGTTTAGCCCTGGCGTTAGGTTTTCGGGCAGGTCTCTTCAACATCGGTGCAGAGGGGCAGATCTTCTTAGGGGCGATATTTGCAGCGTATATTGGCTATTCCATCCCAGGAGTACCAAGTTTTCTCCACCTGCCGCTGGCATTCCTGGCAGGTGCGCTCGGAGGCGCCATCTGGGGATTTATCCCCGGCTGGTTGAAAGCCCGTACCGGCGCCCATGAGGTGATCAACACGATTATGATGAATTACATCGCCTTCCGCTTGAGCGACTGGCTGCTGACTGGTCCGATGCAAAGACCAGGCTCATTTAATCCGGTTAGCCCAACAATCTTGGATTCGGCCAAACTACCGATATTCTTTGGCGCTCCAGTCCGCTTCCATCTGGGATTTTTCGTTGCCCTGCTGGTGGCCTGGTTGGTGCACTGGTTCCTCTTCAAGACGAAGTGGGGGTTCGATATGCGCACGGTGGGTGCCAATCCACGTGCTGCACGCTATGCAGGCATGAGTGTCACTGGCGGCATGGTCATGGCGATGGCCATCTCTGGCGGGCTGGCAGGCATGGCAGGCGCCAATGAAGTGCTTGGGATAAACTTCAATCTGGCAATGGCATTTTCTTCGGGCTATGGTTTCGATGCCATCGCCCTGGCTTTGTTAGGGAACAACCAGCCGCTGGGGGTTGTGCTCTCGGCGCTGCTCTTTGGTGCGCTGCGCAACGGGGCGACCAGCATGCAGCTTGCGGCTGATATCCCCATCGATATCATCTCTGTCGTCCAGGCGTCTATTCTGGTCTTTGTAGCAGCTCCGGCAATCATCCGCACTATCTACCGGCTGCGCAAACCCACAGTTGAAGAAGAGGTCGTTCTGGCTGGCGGCTGGGGAGGTCAATAGTCTATGGCTACATCCACAGCATTCCATCGTGAAGTTGAGCTTGTAACTCCCACCCGCCAATGGGTTATTGGGGTGCTCTACTTGCTTTTTGGCCTGAGCATCTGGTACCTGTTCAGCCGACCGCTTGAGGCAGGTGTTCTTACCAAGTTTGGATTGACACCCGCTGGGACGGATGCAATTGTATCCGACCTGGTATTCCCGGCAGCACCTGTGCTCAACATTTCGGCGGCTGTTTGCATTTTCTTAGGTGTTGCCCAGCTCGTGCGTCGAGGTGGCTTCCGCAAGCGCACCAACCTGGTCCTTGGCCTTGTTTCAGGACTATTTATATTTGCGTTCTTAACCTGGGCGACAGCCGGGAAATCTCTCAATATGGCAGGATTGCTCAATAGTACTCTGCTCAAAGCGGTTCCGCTGACCCTGGGCGCGTTGGCTGGTGTGCTTAGCGAGCGAGCGGGAGTGGTAAACATCGCCATCGAAGGCATGATGCTTTCGTCTGCGATGACTGCTTGTGTAGCTGCCAGTATTACCGGGAACCTGTGGTTCGGGATGCTGGTGGGAGTGCTAACGGGCGCCTTCTACGGTGTGGTACACAGTGTGCTTTCGATCAGGTACAAGGTAAACCAGATCATTTCCGGGACAGCGATCAATATCTTTTCCACAGGGATTACGTCCTATATCTCATCCAAATTCCTGCAACACTACCAGGACATCAACAACTCGGGCACATTTATTCCGTTTGAGATTCCATTGCTCTCCAAGATCCCTGTGGCGGGTCCAATCCTGTTCGACAACAATATCTTCGTCTTCATCATGTATGCGTTCCTGATCTTGATCCATGTCGGATTGTTCTATACTCGTTGGGGTCTGCGCCTGCGCTCGGTGGGAGAGCATCCGAAAGCTGCGGATACTCTGGGGATCAACGTGTTCCGTACTCGGTATATGGCTGTGATCCTGGGAGCGATGATGGCTGGGTTCGCTGGGTCTTACTTCACCTTAGGCTCCGTCGGTCGTTTCGATGAAGTAATGACCGCCGGTCGCGGCTTCATCTCCCTAGCAGCGATGATTTTCGGCAACTGGTCGCCGGTTGGGTCTTTTGGTGCTGGGCTCCTGTTTGGCTTTGCCGACGCTATGGCAGCCAAGCTGGCGATATTGGGGTTGAAGATCCCGTCGCAGTTCTTGCTGATGGCACCCTATGTCGCCACCATGATTGTGCTGGCAGGCGTGGTTGGGCGCGGGCAGATGCCTGCTGCTGACGGCGTGCCTTACGAAAAAGAATCCGTATAGATATTTCAATTGCCAAAAATAATGAGCCAGCAATAATCGGTAGGTCGGGTTTCCATACCCGACGTTTGATGGGGCGGCTTCTTAACCGCCCCATCTGGTTTGTGTCACTTACCCAAGGGATATTGCCCGAACTCTTCCACCGCGTCGACCATCGCCAGGACATTCTCCGCGGGCACTTCGTCCAGGATGGTGTGCACCGTCGCCACCATATAGCCCCCCCCCGGACCCAAGGTCTCGATCACACGGCGCACCTCCTGGCGTACGTCTTCAGGCGTGCCAAAAGGAAGGACGCGGTAGGTGTCGATCGCGCCGCACAAGGTTAGATTTTTCCCATAGCGCTCTTTCAAGGCCTTGATATCAGCCATCTTACCCGCCGAAGTCTGGATTGGGTTGAGGATATCCACGCCGATCTCAACAAAGTCGTCGACGAGATCGAACACATCACCATCCGTGTGGAAAAACACCTTGGCTTTTGTGCGCTCTTTGATAAAGGCGATGTAATCGGCGTGGATGGGTTTGAGGATCTGCCGGTACATGCGCGGCGAGATCAGGAGCCCGTCTTGCATGCCCAAATCGTCGCCAATCTTGATGATATCCACGTTATCACCCAGCTCCCGCAAGAAATGGTCCATCAGGGTCTTGCATAGCTCTGTGATTTTGAGCAGCAACGCAACAGCGAACTCCCGGTTTTCGACCAGGCTTGGCAAGAAGTGCTCCATGCCCATCAACCCGTTGGCGCGCTCGAACGGGAAGAGCAGCCACGGTGTAGCCAGGATGGCGTACTGGTTCTCTTCTGCCAGCCGCCTGGCATCCTGGCGGACGTGTGCAACCCGGGATGGGTCATTCATATCGGGCCAGGGGTACTTTTCAATATCCTCCAGAGTACTCGCTTCAGCCATTGGGTGCAGGCTGGGGAACCACACGTCCGGCTCGAACTCCTCCTGCCCGATGCCCCAATCGTCGAAGTAAGGGGTATGCGCCGGACGGTCGCGATTGCGGCGGGAGACCGCCTGCGGGGCGCGGTCCCAAACCCCGCGCACATCGCTGTGCATCCGCTGCAAGATTCGCTCATCTGGAAGCAGCGTGCCCAGCTCTGGCCAATCGTACAGGTAGCGGTCCTCACCCTGGATTCCGAGCAGGTTCTTCAGCCCCAGGTAGGGTGGGAGCTTAATTGAGGTAGCATTGCTGGCGCCAAATACGATGGGCACCCGGTCGGGCTCTTCATGGTGGATGGCTGCCAGAACTCGCTGGCGAGGCGTCATGGGCATGTTTCACCTTTCTTTCTAGGTTGTGTAAGCGATCTGGGTCCTATGACCCTGATAGACGCGCAGGAGAAGCATCAGGACAAGCATGAGACCCGATGCCAAGGCTGTGAACCACGCGCTGGCTGGTGGGCCGGCTTGCACCAGCAAGATGCCTTGCAGCCAGGGTAGGGCCATCCCGCCCAGGCTGCCCATCGCCGCCACAACGCTGGCAGCCTTACCGGGACCCTGATCGAAAGCCGATGTGGTCAGGGCGATGGTGGTTGGATAGATTGAGCCAAAGCTAAAACCAATGATGAGCACCGCGGTAACCGTCAGGAAAGCCCCTCCAGCGCTTGCGACCAGCAACACCCCGCCAAGCGAAGCAACTACCAGGCTCGCTGTCAGCAGGCTCTGTGGTGTGAGCCGCAATCCTAGCGCCGCGCTGGCGATCCGCCCGCCTGTCAGCGCAAGCCAGAAACCAGCAGCTACCAGCGCCGCTTGATCGATTCTCAAGGTGGTGGTGCGCTCGATGTAAGTGGTGATCCAACCGCCCATCCCGGTCTCGGTGCCAACGTACAGCAGGATGAGCAACCCCAATCCCCACAAGAGCGGCGAGCGGTATATGCCCTGGATTCTTACTCTTGACACCTCTGGGATGTCCGCCTTTGTCTTGTACGCCCCGATTTTCAACAGGGGGAGTAATAAGACGAGAAGAACAGCCACACTAACCCACAAAGCGGGGATTCCAGTCGCCCAAGTCCGCAGAGCGAACCCAGCGACTGCAGGCCCGGCAAACGCCCCCAGCCCAAAGAAGACATTCAGTACGTTGAGGGCGGACACCGCCTGGTGGTTGAAAACACGTGCGATCATGACATTTGCTCCCAGATCCACAGCGCCGTGTCCCAATCCTGCCAGAAATGCCAGCGCTAACGATAACGGGAGAGCACGGCTGAGCGTGATGCCCAGCGTACCGCCTGCCAGGATGATGACCCCACCGATCAAGATGATCCCCATGCCAATCCTGTCACCTAGTGGGCCGGAAACCAGCTGGGCCAGCAGAGCGCCGGTGAAGATCGCCGTGAAGAGTGAGCCGATGGATGCCAGATCGCTGCTGGCAAGCTTCGCCAGATCGGGCAGAACCGGCCCAATCGCAGCGGTCATCATCCCCAATGAAAAGAAAACCAGGCAAGCGACAATAAGAACAGTGCGTTTCATTGAAACCTCTATGTGAAGATATTCTCTCCATTATATCCTCAGGCTATCATTCCTTGCCCGGGCATGAAAACACCAAAAAACAATGGTGCGGCGAAAGCCGCATCATTGTTTTTTGGCTTCCTTCTCCCCTCCCCCGTTTGAGGGGGAGGGGTTGGGGGTGGGGGTTGAGTTGATCTCAATTGATTTATAATGACCTCGATGACAACCCATCAGACCATCGAAATCCCCATACAGGGCATGGACTGCGCCGAATGCACACGCCACGTTCAGCGCGCCATTGCAGCACTTCCCGGCGTTGAAGCGGTCGAGGTCTTCCTGGCCTCGGAGAAGGCCATCGTGCACCTCGACCCATCCTTAGTTGGCTTACCTGCCATCCGAAGAGCTGTAGCTGGCGCAGGCTATTCCGTCCCGGAAACACCCGGTGATGATCAGGCAACCCGCTTCCGTGATTTCAGCCGTCCAATCTTAACCTTGCTGGGGATCGTCTTCGGCGTGGTGCTGTTCGTGGTTGTAGTTGGCGAATGGCTGGGGCTGTTCGAAGCGGTGACGCAGCGCGTCCCTCTTCCGGTGGGAGCCGTCATTGTGCTGCTTGCTGGCTATCCGGTGTTCAGAAATGTCATTCGTGCCGCCTTGAAGCGCCAGGTCATCGCCCACACATTGATGACTTTAGGTGTGCTGGCTGCACTTGCAGTGGGGCAGTGGGCAACGGCAGTGGTGGTGGTCTTTTTCATGCGTGTCGGCGATTATGCCGAACGCTTCACTACGGAGCGCGCCCGCCGGGCAGTGCGCGACCTGGCTGCCCTGGCGCCGCAGGTGGCGCGCCTGGAGCGCGGGGGCGAGGAGGTCAGCGTGCCAATCTCCGAGGTGCAGCCAGGGGATATTGTCCTGGTCCGCCCCGGAGAGCAGATTCCCGTGGATGGCGAAGTGGTCGCTGGTCATGCCACGCTGGACCAATCGGCAATCACTGGCGAGAGCCTGCCTGTAGACGCTGGACCTGGCAGCAGGGTATACGCCGCTTCGTTCGCCAGCCTGGGAGCGCTCAAGGTGCGCGCCGAGCACATCGGCACCGACTCCACTTTCGGGCGGGTGATCCGTTTGGTGGAGCAGGCGGAAGCCTCGCGCGCTGATGTGCAGCGCATCGCTGACCGATTCTCGGCTTACTACCTGCCAGTTGTGGCGGGTGTGGCCGCGCTCACTTTCCTGTTACGGCGTGATCCCCTGGCGACAGCTGCCGTGCTGGTGGTGGCTTGCTCGTGCTCCTTCGCCCTTGCGACGCCCATCGCCATGCTGGCTTCGATTGGGGCAGGGGCGAAACACGGTCTGATGATCAAAGGGGGTAAATACCTGGAGACTCTGGCGCGCGCCGATGTGTTGCTGATCGATAAGACCGGAACGCTCACATTAGGCAAGCCCCAGATTGTTGATATTAGATTGGTGACCGACCATTCGACGGGTATTTCTACAATCGATCAAAAATCAAAAATACTGCTGTATGCGGCCTCTGCCGAGCGCTATTCGGAGCACCCGCTGGCAGAAGCTGTGCGAGAAGCCGCACACAAGGCAGGTTTGAGCCTGTACGAGCCGCAAGATTTCGAGGCGATCCCCGGGCTGGGAGTGCGGGCGCGCATCAACGGATCTCTGGTCGAAGTAGGGGCGCTGTCTGTAGCAAAGAGCGGCGAATTAGATTCCAATTTTCTGAGCCCAAGCCAGGGCAATTCCAAGATCCACGTTGTGATCGATGGTGAGCCAGCCGCTGTGCTGGTCGTCTCGGATACGCCCCGCCCGGAAGTGCCCGAAGCCCTGGCAGCGCTGCGCAAGCTCGGTATCACCCGCATCGAGCTTTTAACCGGCGACCACGCCGGCGCCGCTGCAGCCCTGGCCAACTCGCTCGGCTTGCCTTACCGCGCTGGGCTGCTTCCTGAGGATAAGATCCGCATTGTGGGAGAATATCAGAAAAAGGGTCACATTGTGGTGATGGTGGGAGACGGGGTAAACGACGCCCCGGCGCTCGCCCAGGCGGATGTGGGCATTGCAATGGGCGTTGCTGGGAGCCAGATTGCCATCGAGGCGGCGCATATCGCCCTGATGCGCGACGATTGGAGTTTGGTACCTCAGGTGATTACCATTGCGCGGCGCACGCTGGGTGTGGTCAAGATGAATATCGCTTTTACTGCAGTGTACAATCTGCTGGGTTTGAGCCTGGCGGCGTTAGGATTCCTGCCGCCCATATTCGCTGCCGCCGCCCAGTCCCTGCCCGACCTGGGCATTCTGGCAAACTCCTCGCGGCTATTAAGACAGAAATAGAAACCTCTTGGCTGAGAGTAGTCCTCCCAAATTTAATGTCCGGTCTGAGTCGGCTCCTTATTTCCCACCCCCTCTGTCCCCTCCCTTCCGCCTGGGGCGGTGGGAAGGGGATGAAACTCGAGAAAAAGGTGGGTTTGCGGGCTATTGCCCGCAAACCCACCTTTTTCTCGATCTAACTCCCTCCCCCTTTTAGGGGGAGGGGCGGGGTGGGGGTCTAAAAGAACACCTTCACCAATTTCAACGCCTTCTGCTTCCACGGCGCACGGTGGGTGATGCCTGTCACCTCCCGGTACTGCTGGCGGTTCTCCAGGTACCAGCGGTAATTGCGCACTAGGGCATCCTGGTTCGAATAGCGCGGCTGCCAGCCAAGCTGCTGGCGCGCTTTGTCGATGGATACAAATGAGTCCTTCGAGGCGGTCTCGTAGATCCAGGGATAGAGTGGCGACAGGTTGAGTTTCTCCAACAAACGCAGTGCCAGCACCACTGGCTCTGCAGGGAACCCGACAATACGCTTGCCAAATCCGGCGGCATCTAACACCGATTGGTAGTCCTGGCGGAAGGTGGTGAATTCGGCTGCCCCGATGTTGAATGTGTCGTTGGTTACGCCCTCCTCCAAGGTCATGCACAGGTGGATGGCTTCGCACAGGTCTTCAACATCCAGAAGTTGGTAGCGGTTCTTGCCGGAGCCGATCATGGGGAAGCTCCTGCCTTCGCTGGCCCACTCGTAGAAGATAGCAAATACCCCCAGGCGCTCTGGTCCGATGAAAGACTTAGGGCGCAAGATGGGAACACACATACCCTGCTGGCGATACTCCAGGCATACCTGCTCGGCCTCGATCTTAGCTTTGCCGTACGGCCCCACACCGATGAGCTGGTCGTGCTCGAACAGCGGGTGGTGGTCGGGCACGCCATAAACTGCAGTAGACGAGATGTGGATGAAGCGCTTCACTCCAGCCGCCTGCGCCTCCTCCATCACGATGCGCGTACCGACCACATCGGTGGTGTAGATCTCCTCAGGCGTGTAGAGCGGCAGGGCAGCGGCAGTGTGAATGACCACGTCGGCGCCCTGGATGATGGCGCGCACCTGGTCGCGGTTGCGGATATCGCCTTGCAGGAATTTGATCTGCTCGCGCTCGGGATATTCGAAATCCACCAGGTCGATGCCGGAAAAATTCGTATAGCCTTTCGATAGCAGGTAGCGCACCAGGTTGATGCTCAGGAAGCCGCTGATGCCTGTGATATGAATGTTCATGCGTTTGCCTCAACTCCTGTCATTCTTCCTTAGTGATCCAAGACAATTATGCCATGCTATCCTGGAGGCGCACCTTTGCAGATTCATTAGTGCACGAAATTCCTTCGCTCAGTTATCTCCTCCCGACCAACGCAGGAAGGGGGTTGTAGGGGTGGTGGTGATTATCTTGCCATCATCGGCAGGTGGAATGGGTGCAAAATCCTGCCCCCTGCCCGCAGGGCGTCCACCCGCCCCCAGCCATAGCTGTTGTTGGGGATGGATGTACCCGCCACCCCGCCGCACACTTCTGTCGTGGTGCGGCGTACTGCGCTGCTCTCAATAATGTGCTCCAAAGAATTTACATTTCCTCGTAGTGACGGATCAATGGAAAGGAGCAACCCCACTAGCCCGGCAACGTGCGGCGCGGCCATGCTGGTGCCATTCTTCGAGTCGTATTGCCCATCGCGTAGGCTGGAATAGATGCCAGAGCCCGGCGCGGAGATGTCTGGCTTCATGCGGATGCTGCCGTCGACGGTCACCGGGCCGCGGCTGCTGTATGTGGCGATGGTATCGCTGCTGTCGGTGGCGCCCACGGTGAAAGACTCGGCGTAGATCGCCGCGGGAGTATTTATGGTCCCGACGCCTGGAGTTGAGGTACATCCGCTATTGCCAGCCGAGTGGGCGGTGAGGATGCCCGCCGCCCGCACGTTCTGCACCACGAGCAGCAGCGCGTTCGGGTCGGTGCAGCCCTCCGATGCAGGACAGCTCCACGAATTGTTGATCACGTCCGGCGCCAGATCAGGGCGTGGGTTCTCACCGTTCAGGTCGGTGGGGGCGATGAACCACTGGTAGCATTCCGTGTATGTGGCAGGCGTGCCATAACCAAAGTTGTTCATGTTGCGACAGCCGATCCAGCGCGCCCCCGGTGCCACACCGATCTGGTGCGCCGCCCCATCGTCGCCAACCATAGTTCCCATAGTGTGGGTGCCATGCGAGCTGGAGATGCCATCGCAGGGTACGGGTGAATCGGAAGGGCAGGGTGCGAGCGCCCCGCTGTGGATGGAGTCATGCCAGTTGTAGTTGTGGTCAGCGCTGGCCCCATCCCAGCCGCGGTACTGGTTGATCAAGGCGGGATGGTCCCAATCGTAACCGGTGTCCTGCCCGGCGATGACCGCTCCCTGCCCGGTGTAGCCCAACGCCCAAAGGTCGTCGGCGTTAATATGGAGCACGTTCCACTCCACGGTATCCGGCGCCTCACTCTGGTCTGGACGGGAGGGCTGGTCGCTGGGGAGCGACAGGCGCACCTCTGGGTTAGCGTACACGTGGGCGATATCAGGACGCTGCGCCAGGCGCTGCACGGTCGCCTGGTCGCCGCGCACCCACAACATATTCGCCACCCAGAACGAACGGTAGGGCACGCCCATAGATTCTAAAGCAGCGATGACCTGCGGCTGCGTGCGTTGGGCAGTCTCGGTCAATGTGCGGTACACATAGGCGCCCTTCTCAGCCTTGCTGGTGAAGGAACTCGCCGCGCTCAGGTCGGCTTGTTCAGCCAGGTAAACCAGGAACTCCGCCTCACCCGCCTCGGCTTCTTCCAGCACCCAGGCGTCGACCTTGAGCTGCCACCATAGCCTGCCGTTCATTTGTGCAGGGGTAGGGGTCATGGCAGCCGGGGTGGGGGATGGCGCCAGCAAGAGGGCGAGGATGAGGAATAATGATCGATGATATCTCATGAGGTTTCTAATAAATCAATCTGCTAATGTGGTCTGGATAGCCACCCTTCCCCCTGGATGGGGGAAGGGGAAGCCTGCCGCCGCGAACCTGCCGAAGGCAGGGAAGCGCCAACGAGCGGAGCGAAGTAGGGCAGGCTGGTGGATGGGGGTATTTTGCCTCACCCCTCCCCTAACGCCTTCACCAACTCGCGACAGAAGTCGGGGATATCCTCCACCACGCGTCCCCACACCAGGTTGCCGTCACGGAAGGCGGGCGCATCCACCCACTCCGCCCCGGCGTTTACCAGGTCGTCCTTGATCCCCAACGAGCCGGTGGACTTGTGGCCTCTGACGATCCCTGCCGAGATCAGCACCAGTCCGGCGTGGCAGATCGAGGCGACGATCTTATCCTGCTCGTATATGTCGCGCACCAGCCCGGTCACAGCCGGGTAGCGGCGCAGCTTGTCCGGCGCCCACCCGCCGGGTACCACCACCGCGTCGAAGTCATCCGCATTCACTTGGTCGGCGCTTATATCCGGGCGCGCCTCCAGGCAGTGTTTGCCGGTGAAAAGCTGACCCTTTCCGCTACCCACCACAGTCACTTTGGCGCCTTCCTCTTGCAGGCGCATCAGCGGCACCCAGAACTCCAGGTCTTCGAATCCGTCTTCGACCAAGCAAGCAATCCGTTTACCTTGTAGTTTCATACTTCCTCCTGTGCAATAAACTTAACACAAAGCTCACAAAGGTTTCTCAAAGGACACGAGAGGATTAAATCCTTCGTGCTCCTTCGTGCCTTCTTAGTGTCCTTTGTGTTTATAGAATTATAGCCTGACCAGTAATTTTACCTCTGTCCAGATGAATGGCAGTGCGACCAGCCCTCCAGCCGCCAGCGCTCCCAAGGAGAGCGGGATGAGCGAGAGCGGCACAAGCTGCAGCATACTATATGCCAGTCCACCGCCAATTAATGCTCCCAGCGAAGCGCGCATCAACGTGCCACCCAGCGCCAGGATGCCTGGGTGTGCCCGGTTGAGCAAGAAGAGCAGCAGCAGCGCCTGCCCGGTGAAAGAGAACGTATCCGCCAGCGCCAGGCCTGAGTGCCCTACCCAGCGCGGGAGCAAGTATGCCAGCAGGATGTAAGCGATGGCTTGCAGGAATGCCGCAATTAGCGGTGTGCGGGCGTTTTGTTGCGCGTAAAACGAGCGCACCGCCACCTCCAGCCAGGTGTGCCCCGTCAATCCCAGCAGGAACGCCCGCGTCGCCCACACAACCAGCTCGGTCTCGCGCGGCTCAAAGGCGAAGGCGATCTGTACCAGCGGGCGGATGCTCACTGCCAGCAGGGCGGCGATAGGCAGGGTGAGCGCCAGCATAGCGCGCAGAGCGCGGTTGATTGTCTCGCGGAACTCCCCGGTTTCGTTGCGCACGAAGTGCTCTGAGAGCGATGGCAGCAGGGCTATGGCGATGGCTGTACCGATCAGCGTCTCGGGCACCTGCTGGATGAACCAGCCATTGTTCAGCGCCGAGATGGCACCCTCCTCAAAGAACGATGCAAATCGGTCGCGTGCCAGGAAGTAGGTCTGCAGGCAAAGCATGGTCAGCACGCGCGGTCCCATCAGGCGCAGCACCTGCTGCACCCCGGGGTGGCGCAGGTTGATTTTGGCAGCCCAGCGGAATCCGAAGTGCAGCAAGCCCGGGATCTGGATGCCCAGGTGCAGCAGCGCCCCCAGGATCACGCCATACACCAGTCCAAAGATGCCCAGGCGCGGTCCCAGGACGAGGATACCAAAGATCTGCCCGATATTGTACAGTCCAGGAGCCAAGGCAGGCAGAAGGAAGTGCTGGTTGGCTTGCAAGCCAGCCATCGCCAGCCCGCTGATGGAGAAGATCAGGATCGCCAGCAAGTCCATGCGCATCAGGCTGGCGGTTAGCGCCCACTTGGCTGGGTCGTTGAAGCCAGGGGCGATGACATGCTCCACCAGCGGCTCAGCCAGCAGGATGATCACTGTGGCAATCCCCGCGGTGACCAGGAACGCCAGATTGACGATACGTGTGAACAGGTCCCAGGCAACGCTGCGTCCATCGCGGTCCAGGAATTCTGAGAGCACCGGGATCAGTGCGATCCCAAGTGCGCCTCCGGAGATCAATGCTGAGAGAAGGTCGGGGATATTGTTGGAGACAAAAAAAATGTCCCGGTCGGTGACGCTGAACTGGCGGTTGAAGAGTACCTGTCGTAGAAACCCCAGGATTTTGTCGATCCCAAAGAACACAGCGATGATCAGCGATGACCGCGCGATGTGGGACATGCCGATAGTATAGCATAACCAATAATCATTAAACGGTTGCCTACGAAGGGCGGTAAAGGCGGCATTGATGTGGTTGCCAATCTGACCTTGACCTCCACATACCTGTGGAAATTCAGGAAGTGTGAGGACAGAACTTTAGTCCTGTTGACATTGCATGATTATTTTGGCAAAATGGAATTATATACCTCAATTGAGGTATGTCCGTCAAGTGCAACGTCCCACACACTACGAACAAAAAGATAATGAAGGGAGGTGAAACCTCGATAATTTAATGGTTGCCGCTCCCAGCTGGTGAGGCAGGGGAGCGTCCTTCGTTAGCCGGTATGAATATCGTACCAAAGGAGAATATGATGGCACGTAAATCCAAACAAGCTGCCGCCCTCCCACCTGATAAGATCCCCCTGAGCAAGAAGAGCGCCATGCGCCTCTCGGCTCTCACCGGGGTTGAAGTCAAGGAGCTGGCTGGACAAACCGTAGCCGACCTCAGCGAGCGCCTTCGCTGGCGTGTCGACCCGGCGCTGTTCCTCTTCCGGCGTATCTGCGGTCGAGTGGTCAAGCGCGACCCCGTGACTGGTGAGCTGTACCCGGTGCCTTTTGCCAATGTGCACGTCATGGATACCGATTGCAGCCTGCTGGGCTACTTCCCCGTCGAGTGGCCCTGGGGCTGGTTCTTCCCCTTGTTCTGCGACACCGAGGAGATTGCCAGCGTGCGCACCGACGCGTGCGGCAATTTCTGCGTATATATCCCCCGCTGGGAGATCGATTGGATCCTGCGCTGGCGCCTGGAGCGCATCTGCTTCCCGGATATCTTCCTGCGCCCCAGTATCCGTGATCTCCTGGAGCAGATTCCCTTCCCTGAGCCGCCCATTATCCGCCGCCCGCCGCGGCCCGAGCCCGACCCGCCCCCCTTCTTGCTGCGCGACGGCGGTCTGTCGTTCCGTCGCGCCCAGGAGGTGCTGGACCCGCAGGTGGTCTCCCGCCTGGCGGCTTTCCAGGCTACCCAGACTCTGGGGACGAATATCGCCGGCATGAACCAGATGCTGGACGCCCCGGCGTTCACCCGCCCAGTCCCGCCGCCGCTCTCCGAAGACATGAAAATGCGCATGGCTGAAGAGAGCCCTAAGGCGATGCTCAGCAGCATGAACCTGGAAGCGCGTTTCACCGAGCGCTTCGATCCGCAGGTCTACATCGGTCCCTTCCTGCGCTGCCATGACGTGCTCGTGCCCGAATGGCTGCCGGTGTTGGATGTACCCGACATCACCTTCTGGGTCACCCAAGATGTGGACGGAGACGGCGACGAGGAGACGATCTACTCCGAGGGCTACTTCGACGTGCGCTGGAACTCTGGCTCCATCCCCGATATCACCCTGGAAGCTTCGCAGATCGCCCTCTCCACCATCTCGTGCGATAATCCCCCGGTGGGCTGCGAGGAGCCGCAGATCGTGCTGGCTGGCAAGATGCCGCTGCACAACCTGCCCGGCCCGGCGGACCCCTACCATAACCAGACCACCGGCTACGCTCGCCGCACCAACCGGCCGCACCCCTCCGGCAATCTGGTCGACCCGCCCCCCAACCCGCTGGCCTCATCCCCCTTTGCTGGCACGTTCCCTATCCTGGGCTGCAACCAGCAGTTAGGGGCGGTGTACTATCGCTTGAAGTATTCCTACAAGGCGCCGACCGCCTCCAGCTACACCTCGCCGGTGCCCTTCACCGGGCATTCCTGGTGGCTGTACCGCTGGACGGGCGTGCTCGAATCGATGCTGGTCTCCGCCGATTCCAATGGCTGGTACTCGATCCTCAACCCTGTCGATGGCTGGCTGCCGGATAATATCCTGCTCAACTGGCCCACCGGTGGCTACCAGGATGGCACCTATAAGATCTTCATGGAGTTGGGCAACGCCGCCAAGGCTGTCATCCACACCACCTCCCCGGAGATCGCCCTGCGCGTGGATAACTCCAGCCCCAACACCTCGCAGTTCACCGCCCTGGCGTGGCGCGTGGTGGGCACCAGCGTCTGGACGCCTTTATCGCTGGTCTGCCCGGTGGTAGCCCGCCCTTCGGGACTGGATATCGAGTTCCGCGTCTCCTACCAGGCCAGCGCCGCCCACCTGCGTTCGCTGGTGCTCTCTGGCGGCGGCTGCGGCGGCGGCAATCCCACGCTCACCTCTGCCCTAAGCACCGCCCAGCACTGGCATACCAGCCCGCTGGACAACACCGTCGCGGACAACGCCGTCTTCTCTCTGGCGGCGGGCATGCCCCAGGGCGCCTACAGCTTCCACCTCACCGTGCACAGCCGCGCCTTCAACCCCGACAACGCCAACGGCCTCACATACGACTGGAACATCGACCCGGTGGACATCTGGATCCACCGTATGCTGCCTGTGGCGGTCGTGAACGCGTGAGGAATCCCCTCACCCCCCTGCCCCCTCTCCCCAAGGGAGAGGGGGATGATTCCACCTGCCTGCAAGCGTCAGGCAAAAGAGGGAAAAGAGATCGCTTCGCTCGCTCCAAACGACAATACACTTTGTCTTTGCGAGGAGGGCGCCAGCCCGACGAAGCAATCTCACGCTTAAATTGAAACAGCTTCGCAAAGAGCACTTGCTATGACGGAAGCGGGTCATCCAGGAATGGAAAGCGCCCTGGCGCCGTAAAGCTCCACGCCATGACTGAGAATTCAATCATGTTTCGCCAGATTCCCATCAGAGATGACAAACTCCACTTGTACCGTGCTGGCAGTTTTGCTATAATGAATTCTGCCAGGGGTGTATGCGGGTTGGGTTTCTGGGCGGGAGATGGCGGAGATTAAATCCAGCCTGATACCCTCGACCTGACCTATTCGCAGGGAAAGCGACCCACACGATACGGTCATCGCCTATGTTGGCAATTACTACGAGTACGAAGTTGTGGACCAAGATTCGACCGCAAGCCAGTATTACTACGCCGCCGGCAGGCACGGTGCCGGACGCGCGAGTAGCCATGCGCAAGGACGGCGACCTGTACTGGCTGTTTACCGACCACCTGGGCAGCACCAGTGTGATCCTCGACAGCGCACTGAATGACGAGGAGATCCGCTACAAGCCCTGGGGCGAGCTGCGCTATGCCTCCAGCACGCAGGAGCCTCCTCCGACTGCAACATTGACGCCTACACCACCGCCACGCCACCAGCACCGCCACTGCCACTGCAACCCAGACGAGCACACCCACCGCCACCGCTACGCCAACCCATACCGCCACCCTCACCCCCACGCCTACCTCAACAGCAACCCCCACAGCCACCTCGGCTGCCACATCAACGCCCACCAATCAACACACTGAGACTCCCACGCCAACCGAAACGGAAACACCTACCTCCACGGTTTCACTAACGCCGACGTCCACTCAAACACCCACTTCTTCGCCTACCGCGACGGAGACGCCAACCAGCACCTCTACCTCCACGGCTACTGCTACCAGCGATGCAACCGATACGCCAACTCCTACCGAAACAGAAACCGCCACGCCGACGCCAACAACTACCCAATCCAACGACCTGATCTTCGCCGACGGATTCGAATCGGGGAACTTTTCCGCCTGGAGTTCGAGCACAACAGACAGCGGCGATCTGAGTGTGACCAGCGGCGCTGCCCTTGTGGGCTCCTATGGCATGCAGGCGGTCATTGATGACACAAACGCTCTCTATGTCACCGATGACACTCCCAATGCTGAACCGCGCTACCGGGCTCGCTTCTACTTCGACCCGAATTCAATCACCATGGCCGAGGGCAACGCACATTTCATCTTCGTAGCATACGAAGGCACTTCGTCTGCTGTCATCCAGATATTCTTCCGTTACTATCTGGGGACTTACAAGATCGACACATCCGTCCGCACGGATACCTTCATGAGCTACACTGAATTCCTATTCGCTCAGCGATGAACCGCATTACATCGAAATCGACTGGCAGGCATCAAGCTCACCAGGGGCTGACAATGGTTGCTTCACCCTATGGATCGATGGTAACATGCAGGAGGAGATTACTGGTATTGACAACGACACCTGGCAGATCGACCGTGTGCGCCTTGGGGCTGTGAGCGGCATAGACAGCGGCACCAGCGGCACGTATTTCTTCGACGCCTTCGAGTCCCGCCAATCCACTTACATCGGCGAGCAAGCCAGTTTGCCGGTATATAAACTGGCCAAGTCACTACTAAAATCCGAATTTTCGAAAGCAGCCGCTCCAAGAAATCTGATTGCGTGGCTTCGGGATCTCTTCTCCTTCACAACCGCCAATATCGAGCATAGTCCGATAGTTTACCGACCTTTGCAAGATCAAGTCAACGAGTTAGCTATCCTTGAGGACACGATCACCGAAGTCATCACCATCACATACAGCTACGATTCGCTGTATCGCCTGATCGCCGCCGATTACAGCGATGGGTCGTATTACCACTACCTATACGATGCCGTTGGCAATCGGGAAGTGATGACCACAACCGGGGAGGTGGTCACTGATTACGTTTATGATGAAGCCAACCGCCTGACCAATGTGGATGAAGTAGACTACACTTGGGATGGCAGGGGTAACTTACTTAACGACGGCGTTTATACATACACATATAGCACCGATAATCGCCTGATATTAATAAGCAATCCGCAATCTACAATCGAAAATCGTTATAATGGCCTTGGTGACCGCTTGCAGCAGACCGTGGACAGCGAAAACACCAATTATTCGCTAGACCAGGCATCAAGCCTGACCCAGGTGCTTTCGGACGGGACAAACACCTACCTGTATGGAGTAGGACGCATCGCTCAAGAATCCACCAGCGGTGAGCAGTATTTCCTGGCAGATGCCCTGGGAAGTGTCAGACAGCTTGTTGATGCAAGTGGTTCTGTGCAGACTGCCAAGAGCTTCGAACCGTATGGGGAAGTCTTAAGTAGTCTAGGGGATGGGACGTCAAACTATGGTTTTACGGGGGAATGGACTGAACATTCCGTTGAGTTGGTGAATTTACGCTCTCGCATATATTCCCCTGGAACCGGACGTTTCCTCACCAGAGATTCGTGGCGGGGGGATTATACTAGACCACTTTCCCTGAATGGCTGGAACTACGTCGAAGCGAATCCTGTCAACAGGATAGATCCATCTGGTAAGTGGTACTGTCAAAGTGGTTTCGTTCCTTTGACAGGTGAGTGTAGAAGTTGGGTCAAGAATGCATTGGAAGAATTAGACAATTCAGGTACGACAGGTAAAAGGCTTGTAAACTTTTTCCATACACGTGATCAGATAGCACAACTTGTGAACGATTTGGTCTGTCCACCTTTACCAATGCTGAATGGGATTAAAATATACTTTGAGCCTTTAATAACCGGCGAATTGGGTGCTCAGGCTTTCACTATCTGGCCAGATCAAATCCACATCAATAGCGGATTATCAGGATTTTCCGGCATGACGCCTTCTAAACAAGCAGTGGTTACGTTCGGCCATGAAATTTCTCATCTGGCACAGGACGGATTTCTACCGAGTTTGAGTGTCCAGGCCGAGGTTCTGGCAACAATTGTGGGTTACTATCTGGAGGGCGATCTCGGTTCTGATCACCGGGATGACGGTGTGTTTATAATTAGCAACCGCCTGGATCCTTGGTTAACTACTGATTTGGCGATATACGATGACTATTACGTTCGTGTGTATGGGAAAAAATTGCCATATTTATACTGGGGGACCAATGGCGTATCCCGCAATTGGCTGATTTATTGGGGCATTACTCTGCCATATCAGACCTCGGATTCAAAGCCACGGCCGGATCCTGTTCCAACACCTCCACCGCCAACTTCTCCACCCACTCCCGTACCCCCAGGATTCTAATCGTGAACAAAAACAGGTTTGTTCATCAGCTTCCAAGACTGCTGTTCGTTCTGGTACTTTTCGATTTGACCCAGGCCCTTTGTGTCGGGTCTGTATGGTACATCAGCGACAGCAAAGCCCGTAGCGCCATGTCTACAAGATTAGGCATAGAGCCAAATTGGAAACGGCTGGAAGAATATATCGAAACACAATTTGAGGTTGGTATGACGCGGGATGAAGTTCTCAGACAGGCCGATGAAATCGGCTATGTTAATATCAATTACTACTTTATTGGCGAGACATATTGTGAGGTATATTCATTCAGTGTGGGTCCCTTTATTTCTGCCCGTGGGGGACGTTGGAGGATTTGTTATGATGAGGCAAATAAGGTAACTAAGATCGAACGAGTATTAAGTCAATAGTATTACTATGCTGGAAGTTTCCAGTACATTAACAGCATAATTATCCCACCCATAGTACAGGAAGGCGAGGCATTGATTGGGTGATTCGATTGTCCAGCGGCGCGACTGGTTATATTGCCCTCAGAGTGGAAGGCGGCAAATGCAACGGCGGCTTCTTAGTGCCCCAAGGGATCTCGGTCAATTCAGCGCCGATCCCCAGGCGATCCAAATGGTGGCGGACGTATTGCGCGGGCGATTGACCTGTCGGGCGGTTGGCCTTACCCAGGTTATAGGTAACCAGCAAGCTGATCTCACTGGGCAGGACAACGACACCCGTCGTGTGGATTATGGCAGGCTGGGGACGGTGAACGGCGTGCCAGCCGGGACGAGCGGGACGTATTATTTTGATACGTTTGA
>CAVQOI010000011.1:0-27360 GCA_963714425.1 uncultured Chloroflexia bacterium | reverse complement strand
AGCCCTGCGCCAGACGCTGGCGGGGAAGATTGTGTAAAACCTCCTAACACAAAGGTCACGAAGGGGCACAAAGGATCAAAAGGTCGCCCTGCCCTTTCGTGCATTTCGCCGCCTTTCGCTTCTTCGTGGTCCAACCTGCTGTCCGGTATTATAAAATCGCGGCTATGGATAGCCGCCCTACTACCTTGGATCATGGACACGGAGAGAGTCATTAACACGAAGGACACAAAGGATATATAAAGTATAAAGAATTCTTTGTGATCCTTGGTGTCCCCTTAGTGCCCTTCGTGTTAAAAATATTATGGCTTCTGGAAATATATCTTCACCAGCGGCCCGATATCTTCCCCCGTATGCTCCCCCAGGATGCGGAAGAAATCCTCCCGCGTGGCGATTCCCCCCGCATCTGCCCCGCATAATCCTTCAAGAAGGCGAAGAACGCCTCATCCCCCACCTGCTTCCGCAGCGCCTCCAGGAACACCGCCCCGTTGAGGTAAATAGCGTCGCGGTAAGCCAGGTAACCCGCTGGGTTGTAAATGCTCCCGTCCACCCAGCCCTGCGGCTGGTAGTAGTCTATGCGGTACTCCCACCACCAGTCCAGCGCCTCCGGGTGCAGCCGCTCATAGAACAGCCGCTCGCTGTAAGTGCACAGCGCCTCGTCCAGCCAGGGCTCCAGCGCCTGGTCGTTGCCTACCGATGCATAGAACCACTGGTGCGCAGTCTCGTGCGCCGCGATGGCGATCATGTACTCGCCCGGCGTGCCCTGGTACAGGTTGTAGAAGCCGTTGCTCAGGAAATACAGCCCGTCGTACTCCATACCGTCCAGGAAATCGGCTTCCACCGCGCTGATCAGCTCGCGCGGATACTCGCCGTACAGCTGGTTATACAGCCGGACAGATTCCGCGGTTGTCTCCAGCACCGCCTGCCCTGCTGTTTCGTGGAACCCAAAGGCATAGCTCAGCACCGTGGTGGTGCCCACCGTGGTGGTGTAAACGCGGTACTCAGGGCTCACCGAGATTGCGAAGTTGCGAGCCGCTTCGTGCTGGTAGCGCCGCCATTCACCCTCCACCTGCGCGGGGGCGGACGCCGCCACCACCAGGATGCCGGGGTCATCGGGAATGGTCAGGCTCACATCGAAATCCGCCTGCTCGTAAGCCAGGTGTTCGCCGAAGAAGCCCGCCTCCTGCGCCAGCCAGCCCTCCCCCGGCCTGTACGGCGGGATGAAAGGGAACCAGTCCACCAGGTTGGTCTGGCGTAACGTGTACCCAAAGGGGATCGGGCGCACTGCAGCGGATGGCACCGGCGATGGCAATCTCAGCTCGTAATTGAGCGATAGCCCCAGGCGGCCGCCCGGTTGAAGCGGCTGGAGCAGCCGGATGAGCAGCCGGCCGCTTTCGAAGTTGTAATCCTCGACAGCCGCCCCGCTCTCCCAGGCGATACCTTTCAACGTGAACGCCCCGGGATAGCGCATCGGCTCAACGATCAGGGGCAGCTCGCTTATCGCCTCGGGAAAGCGGTTGTAAAACTCGATCTTTTCGTCCACCACCAGGAGGTGCGCAGAGTAGTTCAACACCACGATCAACGTGTAGCGCGTGGCGGGCAGGTCGAGTGGGGTTGGGGCGGGTGTTATTGTTGCCGTGGTGCTGGGGGTGGGGGTTGCGCTTGCAACGAGAGTGCCGGTCGCCGCCTCAACCATCGGCGTGTTCGTAGCCGTCCCCGCCGGGCTGCCTCCTCTGCCGCATGCGCCCAGAAGGAGAACGAGTGCGACCGCAATAATCGATTTAGCCACAGATGCACACGGATGCACACGGATATTCTTCTTAGCAATATGGGGATCAGTGTTCATCTGTGTCCATCCGTGGTGAATAGCCTTAAGCCACCATCTCCTCGCGCACCTTCTGGTACAGCACCTCCGCCTTCAGCTCGCTCAGCGTATAGCATGGCGCCTTGAGATGTTCTGCCAGCGCCTGAGCCAGTCCCTGGTCGAAGGCGGCGTGCTCCATGTTGATCACCACGCAGCGGATCTCATCCTCCGAGATCGACTCGGCGATCTGGTGCGCTTCGTCCTGCGGGGGCAAATGACTTATCGAGACATTGCCGGCTCCATCTGTGAGCAGGATGATCAGCGGCATCACGTCCGGGTGGACAATGCGCTCCTTTTGGATCACGTTATGCGCCAGGTACAGCCCGGCGGAGAGGGGCGTCTTACCGCCTACGGGGATATCCGCCAGGGCGCGCTTGGCCAGCTCCACCGAGTTGGTGGGGGGCAGCACCAGGGTGGCGCGGTCCTTCTGGAAGACCGCCAGTCCCACCCGGTCGCGGCGCTGGTAGGCATCGGTCAGTAGAGACAGGATGGCGCCCTTGGTCGCCGACATGCGCTCAGCCACCGCCATCGACCAGGAGGCATCCACCACAAACAGCACCAGGTTGGCGGTTTTCTTGACCCGCACCTTGCGCTGGTAATCGCTGGAGCGGATGGCAAAAGCCACGCGTTTGCGCAAGGCGCTGCGCTGCTTCTGGAAAGGCGCCGCGGCGCGCAGTGTGGCATCGAATGCCAGGTCGTCGGGCTTGCCTGGCGAAGGGCGCGCCTGCACATAGCGCCCGCGCTTGCGGTCGGTGCGCGTCCGCGAGCGGCGCCCGCTTTGGCGGCGTGTCATGCGGTCCAGGGGATTTTCGAGCCTGCGCGGGATGAAGGTCTGTCCAATGTTGACCTTCTCGCCGCCGTCCCACCAGTTGGCGCTTCCGGTCTCGAACACTTTTTGGGGAGCTGGCTGGGTTGGAGCCTGGCGGGACTCCTCATCCTCCACCACCTCTGCGTTCACGGCTTTTTTTTTTCGAGGCTCTCCTGTTGCTGGTCGCTGGGCACCATCTCTGGCTCGCCTTCGCTGACAGATGCCCCCTGGAGCTGCTCGATGCGTTCTTGCAGGTCTTCGACGCTCATCTCGGTCTGGTGGAAGGGGCCGCGCTTGATGCGGTGCGGCAGAGCCAGCTCGGCAGCCAGGACGATATCGCGCTCGTTGATGGCTGTGCGGCCTTCGAAGGCGGCGTGCGCCCGGGCGGTCTTCAAGATCACCAGGTCGGCACGGTGGCCCTCGACGTTCAACGAGGCGCTCAGGGCGGCGATGGAGAGCAGGTCGCGTTGGGTGTAGGTCACCTGCCCGATAAGCTTGCGAGCCTGCTCGATGCGGTCAGTCAAGGTCTCCTCTTTAGGTATCCACTCCTGGCGGAAGATCTCCGAGTCGCTCTCGAAGCCCAGGTTGCGCTCCATGATCAGGACGCGCTCGCGCGCCTCGCGCACGCCGTGGATGTCTACCGAGAGGGCAAAGCGGTCGAGCAGCTGGGGACGCAGGTCGCCCTCTTCTGGGTTCATGGTACCCACCAGGATAAAGCGCGCCGGGTGGGAGAAGGAGATACCCTCGCGCTCGACGATGTTCATGCCCATGGCAGCCGAGTCGAGCAGCACGTCCACCACGTGGTCGTCCAGCAGGTTGACCTCGTCGATGTAGAGCATGCCCCGGTTAGCGGCAGCCAGCACGCCGGGCTCGAAATGGCGCTCGCCCTTCTGGATGGCTTTCTCGATATCCAGCGTGCCGACAACGCGGTCTTCTGTTGCCGATACAGGCAGGTTGATAAATGGCGTGGCACGCAGCTCTACCGGTAAGGATTCACCGTTGACCACGCGCTCGCGGCATTCCGTGCACCAGGTGGAGGTGCGATCAGGGTCACAGCCGAAGCGGCAGTCGCTCACCACAGCCACGCGCGGCAGCAGGGCTGCCAGGCCGCGCGCCGCCGTCGATTTTGCCGTGCCGCGCTCGCCGCGGATGAGCACGCCACCGATGCGCGGATCTACCGCGTTTAACACCAGCGCGCGCTTCATGCGATCTTGGGCGACAATTGCAGTAAATGGATAAATGGGCGGCATGATATTTCCTCGGCATATGATTATACCCGAGGGAAAGTTCTTTGCCTAATTCTAAAGGTTGCCAACTTCGTTCTTAACCTTTATAATGTCCCTCTAATCTAAATCAGCAACCGGAGTAAGCTTTTATTATGGAACAGAATAACGCCCTTCCCGGGCAGGGGGTGGAGCCCGAAAGTAACCAGCCGATCGAAAAGAAGCCAGAAGAACGCCCACACGCAGAAACCAATACGATGGCAACCTTATTGGAAGAGCAGGGGTTGGATTTCGATCTTCCAAAAGCCGGAGAAGTCCGTTCCGGCTTTATCGCCACCATCGGTGAGAATGAGATACTGGTCAGCGTAGGCACCAAATCAGAGGGTGTCATCTCCGGCCGCGAGCTAGAGTCGATCCCCGACGATGAGCGCGCCGAATTTATCGTGGGCATGGAGATTCCCGTCTTCGTGGTCACGCCGGAAGACTCCAACGGCAATGTGGTGCTCTCCTACGTGCGCGCACGCGAGGAAAAAGACTGGCAAGAGGCTGAGGAAATGCTCGAGGAAGGGGATGACTTCGACAGCAAGATCATCGGCTATAACAAGGGAGGCTTGCTGGTGCCCCTGGGCCAGCTGCGCGGCTTCGTGCCTGCCTCTCAGATTAGCCTGCTTCGCCGCGCCTCTATCGCTGGCGATACCCCCGACCAGCGTTGGGGTAAGATGGTGGGCGAGGAGATCAAGGTGCGTGTGATCGAGGTCGACCGCGAACGCCGCCGCCTGATCCTCTCCGAGCGCGCCGCCTTGCAAGAGACGCGTGAATCGTTGAAAGATCGCCTTTTGGAAGAGCTCAACGAAGGCGATGTGCGTAATGGTCGGGTGACGAGTGTGGCCGATTTTGGCGCTTTCGTCAATATCGACGGAGCAGATGGGCTGGTGCACCTCTCGGAGATCTCCTGGGAGCGTATCAACCATCCAAGCGAGGTGCTGCATGTAGGCCAGGAAGTTGAAGTGCGGGTGATCAGCATCGATCACGACCGCCGCCGCATCGGCTTGTCTATCCGCCAGCTGCAAGAAGACCCCTGGATTCGCAAGATCAAGGGCATGCGCGAAGGACAGCTTATCGAAGGCACCATCACCCACCTGACCAAATTTGGCGCCTTTGCCCGCCTGGACGAAGAGCTGGAGGGCTTGATCCACATCTCGGAGTTGAGCGAGCAGCGCATCAACCATCCGAAAGAGGTGGTCAAGGAAGGCGATGTGGTCACCTTGCGGGTGATCAAGATTGACCCCGAACGGCGGCGCATCGGACTGAGCCGGCGCAAGGTAGACTCCCCAGCCTACTCCGACCTGGACTGGAAGATGGATCTGGCGGAAGTGGTGCAAGATGTGAAAGAAGATGCTGGAGAGACCGCTACCCCCACCGACGAAAAAGCCGTTGAGGTTGTGAGCGAAGAGACGCTTGAGATCACCGCGGTTGAGGCTGCAGTCGAAGCCCTTGAAGAAATGCCAGAGCAGGACGTCCCAGAGGTACCAGCGGAGATTTCCGCCGATGAAGCAGCTCCCGAGGTCGTGGTTGAAGAGGAAGCGCCTGAAGTTGTGGCCGAAGAAGCAGCACCTGAGGTCGCGACTGAAGTGGAAGTTCCCGAGGTCGTAGCTGAAGAGGAAGCTCCCGAGGTCGTGGCTGAGGAAGAAGCGCCAGAGGTCGTGGCTGAAGAAGAAGCTCCCGAGGTTGTGGCTGAGGAGGAAGCTCCTGAGGTCGTGGCTGAAGAGGAAGCTCCTGAAGTTGTGGCTGAAGAGGAAGCTCCTGAAGTTGTGGCTGAAGAGGAAGCTCCCGAGGTTGTGGCTGAAGAGGAAGCTCCCGAGGTCGTGGCTGAGGAGGAAGCGCCTGAGGTCGTGGCTGAAGAACCGGCCCCCGAAGTCCCCGATGAAGACGAGGTCCCCGAAGTCGCTCAAGCAGACGCTACAAAAAAGGCTTCGAAGAAATAGGCCTCAGTCGGTCTACTGAGATTAGCAGCCCCTTTCCATGCGAAGGGGGCTGTTTTTATTCACCTTGGCTGTTGGGAGAGAAGAGATTGTTGGGGACCAGCCCTCAGGGGAAGTAATTCTCTATCAGCCGCTCCGTCTGGTCGGCGTAAGCCGTGCCAGGGGCCAGGGAGAGAACCATCTGCCATTCCTGGTAGGCGAGCTGGCGCTCGCCTTGCAAAGCATACACCAGACCCAGGTGCAGGTGCGCCGGGGCGTGGTCCGCTTGTAGCTGGATGGCGCGCAGGAAGTTTCGCTCTGCGCTTGCCAGATCGCCTAGCAATACCAGCACCTGACCGAGCGTATCCAGGTTCTCGGGGTCTTGCGGGTCTAGGATCACAGCCCGGCGCGCCGCCGGAAGCCCGGTCAGGCGCACCTCGTACTCATTGCGGATGCAAAACCCGGCTAACGAGCGCTGGTAGGCAGGGTCCTGGGGGGCCAGAGCGGCAGCCTGCTGGTAGGCCAGTATTGCTGCTTGCGGCTCGCCTTCCAGTGCCAGCGTTTCCCCCAGCTCCACCTGCAGGGCGGGGTTTTCGGGATAGAGGGCGGTGACCGTGCGCAGATATTCCAATGCCCTGTCGAAGCGCCCTTGGCGCCGCCAGTACAGCGCCATGAGGGTGTTGGCGCTCAGCGAATTCGGGTCAATCCTCAATGCCCGGTCGAGCTCATACGGCACAGGCTGCAGGGAGATGTTCTCAGCCAGGTGCTGGCGCGCTTCACCCCAGAAAGCCCAGGCGTCGGCAAAGTCTGGGCGCAGGCGGGTAGCATGGCTGAAGGCTTCTGCGCTCAGCTGCCACTCGCCGAGTGAAGCTAAGGCGCGCCCAGCTTCAAACAGGGTTTGGGCTGGCTCGCCGGATAAGCTACCCGAGCGGATGGCATCGATGAGCACCTGGGTGTCACCTTCCAGAGACGGGTCAAGCTCGGCGGCCTGGGTGAGGTGCGCCAGGGCAGCATCGGGTTGCTGCGTGGCAAGCATCAAGCCCAACTGGTAACGTAGAGCTACGTCTGTTGGTCGGAGGCTTGCCAGCTGCTCAAGGACATTAATGGCAGAAGGGTAATCACCCAGCCTGCGGTGTGCCTCCAGCAGACGGGTGAGCAGCTCGGGCGAAGGTTCCTGGCTTTGCAGGGACCGTTCCCAGATTTCAATAGCAATCCGGTCGTCACCGCTGCCTGCGTAAGCTTCCCCCAGGGCGATCTGGCCATTCAAAGAAAGGCTTCCCATGGCTGCGGCACGCTCGAAGTGCTCGATTGCAGACGGCAGCTCACCGCCCACCAATGCCAAGCGCCCTGCCGGTTCCCATAAATCCGTCCGCCAGGGTGATCTCTCAGCAACCTGCGCCAGGTCTTGTGCAGCATCAGCGGCAGCTTGGGGTGATGCTGGTTGGCTCAAGAGAGCCCGCGCCCGGTGGAAGGCGCGTGTCTCGGCGTGCGGGCGCGGGGCAACCCCCGAGAGGGAGATCAGTATCAAGGGAATCAGCAGCCGGACGAGAATACCAGCGTCGAATGAGCGTCTCACAGGATGGATTATAGCTGAATGGATGACAAAATTCAGTTGTCCTGCGGGAGTGGATTGGCTATAATCAGGGGAGCCTGCCGAAGATTCAAATACCTTTGAAATGCAGGTCAACCCTATACCTGTCGTGACCGTACGAGGCAGAAGGTATTACCACTTGCAGGCATGCCTGTGCGGGAAAAGACAGCTTATTAATGGAGTATTCAAATGAATTTTGCTTTGAGCGAAGAACAGCGCATGGTGCAGCACATGGTGCGGGAGTTTGCCCAGCGAGAAGTGGCCCCAATCATCAAAGAATACGACCGCAAGCAGGAGATGGCGCCTTTCATCCTGCCGCGCATGGGCGAGCTGGGCATCCTGGGCATCTGCTTCCCTGTGCGTTATGGTGGGCAAGGGTTGGACTACATCTCAATGGGTCTGGCTTGCGAAGAGCTGGAAGTTGTTGATAGCACACTGCGCGTGATTATGTCGGTGCACGTTGGGCTGAACAGTATGGGTTTGCTGCAGTGGGCCAGCGAAGAACAAAAGCAACGCTTCCTGGTACCCCAGTCCCGGGGCGAGAAGATCGCCTGCTTTGGTCTCACCGAGCCGGGTGCTGGCTCGGACGTGGCAGGAATCACCAGCACTGCCAGGCGCGATGGCGGGGCATATATCCTGAACGGGGAAAAGATGTGGATCTCCCTGGCGACTAAAGCGCATCACTCCCTGGTGGTGGCGCGCACCAATCTGGACGCCCCTGACCCCCACGACGGACTGTCCGCCTTCCTGGTTGAGCTGGATTCGCCGGGCGTTAGTTCTGGCGATATCCACGGCAAGCTGGGCGTGCGCGCCGGCTCTACGGGATGGCTGGCTTTCCAGGATGTGGCTGTGCCAGTAGAAAACCGCATCGGCGAGGAGGGCGAAGGCTTCAAGATTGCCATGTCCTGCCTGGATAACGGTCGCTACACGGTCGCTGCCGGAGCCACGGGGT
This sequence comes from uncultured Chloroflexia bacterium, assembly GCA_963714425.1. GTDB lineage: Bacteria > Chloroflexota > Anaerolineae > Anaerolineales > UBA4823 > DATCYX01. Next base: position 18,964 of record CAVQOI010000011.1, on the reverse strand, counting down.
TGATCCGCGCCAGCCTGGAAGCCAGCGTGCGCTATGCCAATGACCGCAAGGCTTTTGGGCGTGAGATTGGCAAGTTCCAGCTTGTGCAGCAGAAGATTGCGCGCATGGTACAATCCTACGAAATGGCCCGGCTGCTATACCTCCAGGCTGGTTGGATGAAGAACCAGGGGATGCGGAATACACGGGAGACATCGCTAGCGAAATGGTTTGCAACAGACGCCTCCTTCGATGCAGCTTCTGAGGCCATACAAGTTCACGGAGCATACGGCTACAGCGATGAATACGACGTGGAACGCTACCTGCGTAATTCCAAAGGTGCGGTGATCTACGAAGGCACCAGCGAAGTCCACCAATTGATGCAGGCTGGCTACGCTTTGGGCTACCGCACGGATGCGTCTTTAAGATGCGAGCTGCCGGCGTACGACCCGGAGCTTTGGCAAGAAGCCTGACAGATTCCTTCTGGATCAAAGAATTTAGAAAGCCAGGGTTATCGATAAACAAATATTTAGTTCCTGATCCCCTGGCTTCTTTATAAACAATATCATAAGGAGGTTACTTTGAAAATCGTTGTCTGCGTTAAACAAGTTCCGGATTCCGCGGCCAAGGTCGTCGTGGAAAACGGAAAGGTCACCTGGGGCGACGCGCCATTGGTGATTAACCCCTGGGATGAATACGCCGTGGAGACCGCCTTGCTCCAGATGGAAGCTCAGGGCGGCGATGTGATCGCCTTGACGATTGGGGGAGAAAACTCCAAAGAGGCTCTCAAGCACGCTCTGGCGATGGGCGCCAGCGAAGCCATCTTGATCTCGGATCCAGCTCTGGCAGGAGCAGATAGCCAGTCGGTCGCCCGCGCTCTGGCAGCTGCGATTCAAAAGGTAGGGGATGTGAATGCAGCCATTTTCGGAAGGCAGGCAATCGACGGGGATATGGGCGTGACCGCGCCCCAAACCGCACGCGCCTTAGGCTGGCCGATGCTTTCCCTGGTTTCCGTGGTCGAATCACTGGATGCAGCAGCCAGCACCATCCGAGTGGGGCGCGCCACCGAAGAAGGTCGCCAGATCGTGGAAGCCAAGCTGCCTGCAGTTGTCAGTGTTGGCAAAGACATTGCTGAGCCGCGCTACCCATCCTTCATGGGCATCCGCAAAGCTTCTCGCGCCACCATCCCCACCTGGTCGCTCGCCGACCTGGGCATCCCTGCGCCGACCTCTGTGGTGCATTGGCCTGAGGTGGTTAACCCGCCGGCGCGCGAGGTACTGACCGAGATTGTGACGGGAGGCTCTCCGGCTGAGATTGCCGAAGCGCTGGCTGATAAAATTCTGGCGGAGAAGGTGCTGTAATGAGCAACAAAGTATGGGTCTTCATCGATCAATTCAAAGGCAGCGCCTACCCTGTCTCCTGGGAGGCCGTGGGCGCCGGACGCAAGCTTGCGGAAAAGCTGGGCGGCGGAGTTACCGCGGTAGTCTTGGGAGCAGGATCGCAGCCCGTGGCGGCAGAGGCTTTCCAGTACGGCGTTGACCAGGTGTTTTATAGCGATGACTCCACGCTGGCAGACTTTCGCCCTGAGCCGTACGCCTCCTTGTTGAGCAAACTGGTCAAAGAAGCCGGCCCCGAAGTGCTGCTTCTCCCCACCACAACCCGCGGCCGTGAGCTATCAGCCATGTGCGCCGTGGACCTGGAATCCGGAGTAATGCCGGATGTCACCGCCATGGAAGTCGAGAACGGTCGCGTGGTCACCACCCGCCCGGTTTACGCCGGAAAGCTGATCTCCAAGGTGGTCTGCGATGTCAAGCCTCAGATCATCACCACGCGCACGCGCGCCTTCCCAGCAGCCCTGCCTGATTCATCCCGCTCTGGCACTCCCACTAAAGTAGATGCAGCAGTGCCGGAGAGCGAGATCGCCAGCAAAGTGATCGCGTATAGCGAGTCGAGTGGTGGCGTCAGCCTGTCCGACGCGGCAGTGATCGTCTCTGGCGGGCGCGGGGTATCCAATAATCCAGGGCTTACCCCTCCACCTGGCCTGGATGAGAAGAAGGCCGAGATCTGGAAGGCGCAGCAGGGCTTCATGTTGGTCGGCGAGCTGGCTGGGGTTTTGGGCGCCGCTGTGGGCGCCAGCCGCGCCGCGGTGGACGCCGGTTACATCCCCTATGAGCACCAGGTCGGCCAGACCGGCAAGGTCGTAGCGCCTGATCTGTACATTGCCTGTGGAATCTCTGGCGCCATCCAGCACCAGGCAGGCATGCGCACCAGCAAGGTGATTGTCGCCATCAATAAGGACCCCGAAGCGCCGATCTTTAAGATGGCCCGCTTCGGTGTGGTGGGCGATCTGTATACCATCCTGCCGCCATTGACCGAGGCGCTTAAGAAAAAATTGGGTAAGTAGTCGCTGGCTGGTTTTGACAGAGGCCTTACCCTGATCTGTACGTTTTGGACACGGATTTGACGGGTGACAACGGATATTTAATCCGTGACATCCGTAAAATCCGTGTCCTTGATTTAGTCTCTCGTACCAATTGTACGGCTCGGCTATCCGAACATTAAGGATTGGCGGCTTTGGAAAGCCGCCCTATCCCCCCACCTCATTCGGGTCGTCTTCCGTGCGGATGATGTTCGTGTCATGGGAGGCGCAGGTGCAGGCGGGGATCGTCTCGCCATTTCGGGTGAGTTTACCTTTATAGGCTTGCTCGCCAGCGTGTGCTCGCCAGCCAGAGAGCACGAACGGCATAGGTCCATCTGCGGCAATCCACTCCCCGTTGAATTTTCGGGCGATGTGCAGGTGCGTACCGGTGGATTGCCCGCCCTCGCAGGAGGGGTGTCCGAGCCGGTCGCCAGCGCCCACCCAGGTGCCCACCGGAGCACGCCCGTCTGTGGAGACGTGCAGATAGAGCACCACCCAGCCGGTCTGCTCGTACCCGTCGCCATCCAGATCGAGCACCACCACGCCATTCCCGGAACGCACCACCAATCCAGCTGCGGAGGCCGTGACCCAGGCCTTAGATTCCAAGCAGCCTGACGCTGCGGAAGCCGGGGCAAAATCCAGGGCAGCGTACGAGCCGTCGTGTTCCCAGGCGCCGTGTGGACCGCCGGTGTAGCTCCACACGCGGTTGATCTCAAAGGGCAGCAACAAGGGCGGCTGGACCAATCCAGGGGGATACAGGGGTTCCACTGCCTGGGCGCGCATCCACGGGCTGCCGAACATTCGCTCATACAGGGCGGGCAAGCCGGTTTCCATGTCGATGGCGCGCAGCCATTCCTCGCCAGTGTAGATCTGCGAGAAGTAGTACTGCAGGGCGGCGCTGCCTGCGTTCAGGTTGGGTGCCATGCGGGCGGTGACGCCATCCTTGAAGTGCAGCTCGAGCAGGCGACCTTCGCGCCAGGAATAATAGCCGATAGAGATGTGGTTCATCGCCCACACCAGCTGGCGGTAGAGCCCTTTTTGCTTCAGGTCTACTTGACCCATGGGATAATCGGTCGCCTCGAGGTCTGCGGGTTCGCCATAGACCCAGCCGCTATGGTATTCCAGCAAAGCCAGCAATAATCGCGGGTTGATGGAGTTCGCCGTCGCCACGCGCAAGACGATCTCCGCACCGGTGTCCGTCTGGGTGGTCTTAAACCACTCCTTGTAGGTGCTCAGGTGACCCCCGGCTTCGTTCACAAAGGCATCGATGTCGAAATCGATCGCTGAAGGCGAGTAGACCACCTCGCTATCCGGAAAAATGCGCTGTGAGGCGGTGGTATTGAACAGGCGGTGTGGGATGATGAGCAGCTGGTTGGGCGTCAGCAATGCGTTCTCAGGGATCGGCTCCGGGGAGGTAATATCCCCCGGGCTGACATCAAAGCGCACGGCGACCATTTGCAAGGTATCGGCTGCCTGGGTGTAGTACAGCAGAGGCGCGGTATTGACCGCAGGCGGTGTAAAGGTGGGAGTGGGCATGACGTCGGGTGTCGCGCTCGCCGCCGGGTCGTCTTCTTGCACCGGGATCGCTTCCTCAGCAGGCGGCATGGCGCTGGGAGGGGGCTGTAGCAAGACGGCGATTTCAGGGGTAGGGGTATCGGTGGCCCGGGGTGGTATGAAGTAAGCCCCCGTGGAGCAGCCTGCCAGGGAAATGGACAGCGCCAGGAGAGCCGCCAGTGCTCTGTATCTAACGCTGGATAATATTGTCGCCCGAGCGGCCTTCATAAGCCTCCACCTTGTGGCCATCTTTATCCAGAAAGCCATCGTATTCTGCGCCTGCGCCACGCGAAACCCAGCCATCCAGGATAAAGGGCAGGGTGTGGTCAGCGGGTATCCATTCTCCATTATAACGCCGGGCGATGTGTACATGCGTTCCGGACGAGAAGCCCCCTTCGCATGAGGGATGCCCGAGCCGGTCTCCAGCTTTCACCTGGGCGCCAGGCTTCACGCGCTCGCAACTCTCCACATGCATGTAGAGCATCACCCAGCCGGTCTGTTCGTAGCCATCCCCGTCTAAATCCTGGATGACTGCTCCATCCTCAGCGCGCAAGATTAAGCCATCTGCCACCGCAGTCACCCAGTCGTCGCTAGAGATGCAACCCAGCTCGTCGGATGGCGGTGCGAAATCAAGAGCTGCCCAGGCGGAGCCATCGCCCCAGCCGCCATGCGGGCCTCCAGTGAAAGCCCAGGGTCTGCCCTGCTCAAAAGGCAGCTGCATGGGCGGCTGGCGCACATCGAGCGGCAGCAAGGGCTCAATGGCATAATCGAACGGGTAGCCGAAATAGGCGTTATACACCGAGAAGACACCGTTGGGTCCTGCTGCTGCATCCCAATCGCTCCGCCCGTACAGGGGGGCAAACATGTGCTGTACGCCTGCAGTGCCGGCGTTAATCGTAGCGGCGATGGGCACCACACTGCCATCTCCCAGCACCCAATTGGCAGCCGCATTGGCGCGCCACAGGTAGTAGCCTCGGTTGAGGCCATTGGCTGCCCAGGCAAGCTGGCTGTACAGCCCCTTGCGCCATTCCTCGCGGATGCCCATGGGGAAATCGAGCTTGCCCTGTCCCAGCTCCTCTTCGGACCGGTTCAGCCAGCCGCTCTGGTATTGCAGCACAGCCAGCAGAATGCGCGGGTTCACCGAATATTCCTGTGCAACGCGTTGCACCACCTGCGCACCGCTTAGTGTTTTACCATCCATATCCTCGTGATATCCAGCCAAATAACCGTTCTGGCTTTTAATGAAAGCTTCAATGTTGAAGATGGCGCTGGATGGGCTGTACACCAGCTCGGAATCAGGGATGATCTTGAAATCTGGTCCCAACCCCTGCGGGTTGGGTACGGGGACCATGACCAGCTGTCCGATCTCGAGGACATTTGGGTTTTTCAGCTCGTTTACTTCGATGATCTCTTCCAGGCTGACGCCGTAGCGCTGAGCGATAATCCCCAGGGTATCGCCGGGCTGGACGATATACTCCTCCGGCTCAGTGCGCAAGGCGGGCTTGGTGTGCGGATCATCCGGGGTTGGGGTCAAAAGGGGAGCGCTGGGGTCGCGCGTAGGAGGCAGAAAGGGGGTGCGCGTCACATCCCCCTGGTCCGGCGTGGATGGGGCGCTCTGCCCTGGCAGCCATACCGTGTTTGGGTCGTCCGGCTGTGCGGTGCGTGCGCAAGCCAGGCTTGCGCCAAAGAGAACGGCGAGGGCCAGGGACAATGCTTTTAAGCGGGAATGAAGTTTCATGCAGCGTCTCTGGGAGGACATTCTACCATGTTACAAATACCACCATTCACGTTCCAGGTGCCTTGTACAAAGTGCACAGTGTTCCTATCTTCTTGCAAGGATTATGCCACCTGGTTATTGAGTATAATAGGCGAGATCTGTACTACTCTCAACTCTCTTTTCTCCACTCTCTATGCCCCCAATCATTGAATGTATCCCTAACTTTTCAGATGCCCGGCGACCGGAAGTGGTCGCTGCCATCCGCCAGGCGATCGAGTTGATTCCTGGAGCTCTCGTTTTGGATCAGCACTCCGACGCGGATCATAACCGCACGGTGATCACCTTCGCCGGCTCTCCTGAGGCGGTCGAAGAGGCTGCATTCCGCGCCATCGCAAAAGCCGCCGAATTGATCGACCTGGACCAGCACACTGGCGAACACCCGCGCATCGGCGCTACCGATGTCGTGCCATTGGTGCCTATCTCAGGCGTGAGCATGCAGGAATGTGTGAGGCTGGCACGCCGCCTGGGCCAGCGCGTGGGAGATGAATTGGGTATCCCGGTATATCTGTACGAGGATGCCGCTACCCGCCCGGAACGTAAAAATTTAGAGAACTTGCGCCGCGGTCAGTACGAAGGTTTAAAGCAAGAGGTGCTCACCAACCCCGAGCGCCTGCCCGATTTCGGCCCCGCCCGGCTGGGGAAAGCTGGCGCCACCGCGATCGGGGCGCGCTTCCCGCTGATCGCCTATAACGTCTACCTGGATACCGACGATGTCGCCATCGCCAAGAAGATAGCCAAGGCAGTGCGCTTCTCCTCAGGCGGGCTGCCCTACGTCAAAGCCCTGGGCATGGAGGTGAACGGGCGCGCGCAGGTCTCCATGAACCTGACCAATTACCGCGAGACACCCGTTGCGCGCGTGGTCGAGCTCATCCGCCGCGAGGCAGCCAGTTACGGAGTGAGCATACATCACAGCGAGCTGGTTGGCTTGATCCCTGAGGAAGCCCTGGTCGACGCTGCGGTTTGGTACCTGCAGCTGGATGCGTTCGAGCGAGGGCAGATCCTGGAGCGGCGCCTGAGCGGATCGATTGGAGATATGCCCGTTTCTCGCTCGATGGATTTCCTGGACGCCCTGGCTTCCGACTCGCCCGCGCCTGGTGGTGGCTCGGCCTCCGCCTACAGCGGGGCAGCCGCTGCAGCCCTGGTCGCCATGGTCGCCCGGTTGACGGTGGGGCGCAAGAAATACGCAGAAGTCGAAGACCAGATGAACTCGGTGCTGGAACGCGCCGAGACACTGCGTAAGGAGCTGACTGCTGCCATCGAGGAGGACGCGGCCGCCTTCGAGGCGGTCATGGTCGCTTATAAATTGCCTAAAGGCACACCAGAGGAGGCGCAAAGGCGTACTGAAGCCGTCGAGGCAGCTTTGCTGCGGGCGGCGCGCGTGCCTTTAGATGTAGCGCGCAAGGCTGTGGAGGTGATGGGCTTGGCAGTCCAGGTGGTGGAGGGTGGCAACCTGAACGCCATCAGCGATGGCGCCACTGGCGCCGCCCAGGCGCGCGCGGCCATGATTGGAGCAGGCTATAACGTGCGCATCAACGCCGCTGGGCTGCAGAACCAGGCTGAGGTCCGGCGCCTCTTAGATGATCTGAACGCCTTGGAGAAGGAAGCCAGTAAATTCGAGACGACTATCGAGCAAGCGCTCGTCCAGCGGGGAGGCATGCTAGTTTGAGGTTCTCCCAGCGCGTGCTTGCCGCGATGCTGCTGGCACTTATGAGCGTGAGCTGCAGCCTGCAGCCTGCGCAGGAAGGAGCAACAGCTCGCGCGCCTATCAACGACCAGCTTGACCCCGGCCCGCCGGGCAGGATGGCAGAGACCCAGGTGCCTGCTCAAGCCACGCAGGTGAGCCCCACCTCAGCACTTGCGATCACTCTGACAGTCGAAAAAACAGCTCCGGCATTGCCACAACCTACCCGTGCTCACACACAGGCGAGTGTACCAATTGGCCCGTGCCAGGCAGAAGCTTGTATCCTGGATTTTCCCTTCCCCTTCAGCCGTCCCATCGCCCCACCCGGGCGAGATTACATCGATATCTCTTATCGCTTCTCGACCACGGTGGAGGGCAAGCGCGATCCACATCACGGTGTGGAGTTCCTCAACTCGCAGGGCACGCCGGTGCTTGCCGCTGCGGATGGTGAGGTAGTGGTGGCAGGCGACGATCTCAAGACGAAGCTCGGTTTGTATCCAGGCATGTACGGCAACCTGGTGGTATTGCAGCATGACATTGTGGAGTTCGATGCGCCTGTCTTCACCTTGTACGCGCACCTTTCGAAAGTGGACGTGCAGGTGGGCGATGTGATCCAGGTTGGGCAGAAGCTGGGCGAAGTGGGCGCCACCGGCGCAGCCATTGGCAGCCACCTGCACTTCGAGGTGCGCTATGCAGAGAATGTGTATTCCGCTGCGCGCAACCCGGAGCTTTGGCTGCAGCCGTTGTCTGATAGTACAGGCCAGCCCATGGGCGCCCTGGCCGGGCGCATCCTGGATGGTCAGGGCAACCCGCTGAAGGTTGAAAATATCGTCATCGAAACCCTGTCGGCGGCGGGGATTGGGCGAGATGCCTATTACATCAGCACGTATCCAGAGACGAAGCTGCTGGGCATGGAACCCTGGCAGGAGACCTTTGCCATCGGCGACCTGCCTGCCGGTGAGTACAAGATAAGCTTCGTGCAGGGTGGTATGCAGCAGCGCATTGTCGAGGTGATGCCAGGCGAGCTGACCCTGGTGACATTCCAATTAGGAGAGTAGAGAGTAGAAAGTCGAGAGCCGTGAGCGGGATAAGGGCGAAACGAAGCGGGGGCTGGTTGTCGGTGCAGACTCTGAAGGGTCACACGTCCTTTGGGGTCTTGTTCGTGGCGGTTGCACTCGCCATGGTAGCCTGCAGGAGCAATGCGCCATTGGCGCCCTTGCTGCCCGGGAGCGTCCCGCATCCCACGATCACCTACACGCCCTTCCAGCCGCTGCCCTACACCGCCATCCCGCCCACAGCGACCGTCCCGCCGCCCACCCCCACGCCCACTCTCCCCCCGGGGATCACACTGTGGCTGGACCCCGGGCTCCCCGAGGCACTGCGCCAGGGTTTGCAGCTCCCCCCCGATTACTACACCCTGGCGGAGCCGGGCAATGCATTATTGCACCTGCAGGTTGGCGGAGATCAGCCTGTGACCCAGTGGGTATACGCCCTGGCGGCGCCGTTCCCAACCATTGACGATGAGGTCTCCTCCGAGCAGCTGCGCCGCTCGTGGTCTGGCGAGCCCACCGGGCCGTTCGGCGGCACGCCGATCTTGCTGGACGAGAGCACCCTGGCGGTCTTCACGGCGCTGTGGGGCGCGCCAGCCCAGGGTGCAGTCCAAGTCCTGCCTGCGCATGAATTAGCCAGCGCTGCCTGGGATCAGCGTCCCGCATGGGCGCTGCTGCCCTTCGAGGCGCTGGAGCCACGCTGGAAAGTCCTGGCGGTGGACGGGCAATCGCCGCTGCGGGTGGATTTCGACCCGGCAACTTATGCCCTGGCTGTGCCTATCTCGCTGGAGGGCGACCCGCGTTCGGTTGAAATAACCCTGACGCTGTACGGGCCGGTCTCGGGAGCGCCCCTCGTTCCACAGGGCAACCGCGACCCGGGCAAGCTGACCGTGTTGGCAATGACCGGCGTGACCGCCCTTGTGCGCGCCACAGCCTTTACCATGGAGCAGCGCGGGGTCAAGTATCCCGCTCGAGATGTGGGCGAATGGCTGCGCAGTGCAGACATCACACACATCAGCAACGAGGTGCCCTTCGCCAAGCAGTGTCCCTACCCGGACCCAGTGCAGCCGGGAATGCGCTTTTGCAGCGACGCCCGCTACATCGACCTGCTGGAGGAGGTGGGCACCGACGTGGTCGAGCTGACCGGCGACCACTTCCAGGATTGGGGCGAGGACGCCATGCTCTACACTCTGGAGCTGTACCGCCAGCGCGGCTGGCTTTATTACGGCGGCGGCGAGGACCTGCAAGATGGACGCAAGCCAGCAATCATCGAACACAACGGTAACCGGCTGGCTTTCATCGGCTGCAACGGCAAAGGCGGGAGTTTTGCTCAGGCCGGACGCAATCATCCTGGGGCGGTGACCTGCGATTTTGACTACATGCAAGCGGAGATTGGACGGCTGCGCTCGGAGGGCTATCTGGTCGTCGCAACCTTCCAGCACTTCGAGTACTACACCTATAAGGCGCAGCCCGACCAGGTGCGCGATTTCCGCCGCCTGGCCCAGGCAGGGGCGGTGGTGGTCAGCGGCAGCCAGGCGCACCAGCCGCAGGCTTTCGAGTTCGAGGAGGGTGCCCTGATCCACTACGGGCTGGGGAATATGTTCTTCGACCAGCTTGACGTCAGCCCGGCGACGCGCCAGGCTTTTGTCGACCGGCATATATTTTATAATGGGCGCTATATCGGCGCAGAGCTGCTGACCATGGTATTCGTGGACTACGCCCGCCCGCGGCCCATGACCGACGGCGAGCGTAACGATCTTTTGCAGGCGGTGTTCAACGCCAGCGGGTGGTAGAATTGGGTGGTTTCGCCCTTATTCCTCCGGATTGTTTTCGAGCATTGGGCATACGACGAGGGTGTAGCCCTGTCGCATACCCAATGCTCAGTATACTTTCCCCTTCCCTTCAGGGTAGGGAGGGTCAAGGTGGGAATGGTAAGCGAACGCAAAAATCTATGCTTTAGGAGAGTTTTATGGGTCTCAAACCGGATCACTGGATACGCAAGATGGCGCGCGAACAGCGCATGATCGAGCCCTACGCCGATAACCAGGTGCGCGATGGGGTCATTTCCTTTGGTGTCTCGTCCTATGGATACGATATCCGCGTGGCGGATGAATTCAAGATCTTTACCAACGTGTACTCGGCAGTGGTGGACCCCAAGAAGTTTGACCCGCGCTCGATGGTTGATTACAAGGGCGATGTGTGCGTCATCCCGCCTAATTCGTTCGCCCTGGCGAGGACGATCGAATATTTTCGCATCCCGCGTAAGGTCCTCACCGTTTGTCTGGGCAAGAGCACTTACGCCCGTTGCGGCATCATCGTCAACGTGACCCCCTTCGAGCCGGAGTGGGAAGGCTATGTGACCCTGGAGATCTCCAACACCACCCCACTGCCCGCCCGTATCTACGCCAACGAGGGCATCGCCCAGGTGCTCTTCTTCGAGGCCGACGAGGTGTGCGAAGTTTCCTACGCCGATAAGAAAGGCAAGTACCAGGCGCAGCAGTCGATTGTCTTGCCGAAGTTATAAGGTTAGCAGGTTGAAAGTTGAAGGTTTGTTTCGCGAGCAACATTCAACCTTCCCACTTTCAACTTCGAGGATATATGACTTTCGCACCAAGAGTTCACAACCTTAAAGCCGAAGGTGCGTACGCAGTCCTGGCGCGCGCCCAGGAGCTGGAAGCCCAGGGGCGGGAGGTGCTGCACTTTGAGATCGGGCAGCCCGATTTCGGCACCTTCGAACACATCAGCCAGCGCGGCATTCAAGCCATCCGCGATGGGCAGACACGCTACAACCCGCCCAGCGGCGTGCCCGCCCTGCGCCAGATCATCGCCGAGGATGCTGGCAAGCGCCGCGGCTTGGTCTTCTCCCCAGCCCAGGTGGTGGTTGGGCCGGGCGCCAAGCCGGGGCTGTTCTTCCCCACCCTGGCGCTGGTGGGACCGGGCGATGAGGTCATCTACCCCGACCCGGGCTTCCCCACCTATCCTGCTATGATCGAGATTGCCGGGGGCGTGCCGGTGCCTGTGCCGCTGGTGGAGGAGAAAGGCTTCTCCTTCGACCTGGACGCTTTCGACGATTGCATCAACCCCCGCACCCGGCTGGTCATCCTCAACTCACCTGCCAACCCAACCGGCGGGGTGATCCCTCTGGAAGATCTGGAGCACATCGCCGCCCAAGCCCAGCGCCACAATGCCTGGGTGATCTCCGACGAGATCTACGCTCGCCTGGCTTACGACGACCTCCCGGTGCCTAGCATCGCCGCCCTGCCCGGCATGACCGAGCGCACCATTATCGTCGACGGCTTCTCCAAGACTTACGCCATGACCGGCTGGCGACTGGGCTTTGCCATCATGCCCGCAGCGCTGGCGGAGCGTGTCGGCTTGCTGCTCACCCACTCGGTGGGCTGCACGGCGACCTTCACCCAGATCGCTGGCATCGAGGCTGTGACCGGCCCACAAGACATGGTCGATGGCATCGTCACGGAATACCAGCGCCGCCGCGACCGCATCGTTGCCGGGCTGAACGCCATCCCCGGCGTGCGCTGCCAGACACCCCAGGGCGCCTTCTACGTCTTCCCCAATATCCACTCCTTTGGCTTGAAGTCCAGTGAGCTGGCCCGCCGCCTGCTGGACGAGGCCGGTGTGGCTGTGCTGGCGGGCACAGATTTTGGCCCTCATGGGGAGGGCTACCTGCGCCTGTGCTACGCCACCTCAATAGAAACCATCGACCGGGCTGTCGAGCGCATCAGCGCATTCCTAGATACTTTATGATTGGACACGGATAAACACGGATGTCCACGGAATAACGCTCTTTATGCGGTGCTGATCCGCGTTCATCCCTAAAATCCGTGTCCCATTTCTTGGACGGAACATGTTTTCAGTATTTGGCAAATCCACCGTGAGCGAATTCCTGGGCGACCGGATTGTGTACCGCAATCTGGTTCCCGCCGACGACAGCTTGCCCTCCCTGGATGACCTGCGCTCCGGGTTGGGCATCCCCGCAGGGCACACTCCCCGCAAGAGCGACCCGGATTACGCCCGCGTGATCGTAAGCCTGTTAAGGGCTGCGCGCCGCCAGGACTCACCCACTGCGACGATCCAGCGCCTGGCTTTCGTAGGGGACACGCGCTTGCTGGACGGCACTGCCTTTGCGAATATCTGCGCTGCTGGTGGATGGTCCGGCTTCGCTTTCATTGGCTCAGAGAATGAAAAACCGCCCTCAGTGGACCTTATCCCTTCTGACGGAGGGACTTCGCTTTATCTATCAAACCGCTGGTCGGCTCTGGCAGAGTTTGACCGGCACTGCACCACCCAGGGATTGCCGGTTGATGAGAATGCCGCCGTGGTCATCGACCTGGATAAGACCGCTCTGGGGGCGCGCGGTCGCAATGCCCAGGTCATCGATGCTGCCCGGGTGCGCGCCGTGCAGGTCACCGTGGCGGGCATCCTGGGCGAATCCTTCCACCCTGCAGCCTTCCAGGTCGCCTACGACCGCCTCAACCAGCCGGAGTTCCATGCTTTCACCCTCGACAACCAGGATTACCTGGCATACATCTGCCTGATCCTGGGGAGCGGGCTGTATGGTGTTGACGAATTGGTGCGTCGGGTGAGCCAGGGTGTTCTGAGCTCGTTCCGCCAGTTCATCGACAGCGTGCAGATGCGCCTGGGAGATTTGCCTCCGGCTCTGAGGGCGGTGCACGCCGAAATCTACGCCAACGTGCTCGCTGGCGACCCCACTCCCTTCAAACCCTTCCGCCGCAGCGAATACCGCGAGACCGTGGCACGCTTGGGTTGCTTTGACGACGATTCCCCAGTCGAACAGCTGCTGCGGGACGAGATCGTCATCACCCAGGAAGTGCGCCACATGGCGCTGGCTTGGCGCGCCCGCGGGGCGCTGCTCTTCGGCCTGTCGGACAAGCCTGACGAGGCCTCGCTGCCCACGCCGCAATTGGCCGCGCAGGGTTATCGCCCCATCCACAGAACGGAGACGCACAGTGTTGGCATGAACCCAGCATAAGGACAAAGATCATAAGGATAAACAAGGATGGTGGCACAGGGCGATGAGCTGGTGTCATCTGTGGTACGATGGGTGAACCAAATCGCAAAGTGTCAGGCCTCCTTATGGATAAGCAGAACCTTCCCTTAGACCAAATCCTGCAAGGCGATTGTATCGAGATCCTCGCCACCCTGCCCGAGCGCTCGATCGACCTGATCTTCGCCGACCCTCCCTATAACCTGCAGCTGCGCCAGGAATTGTGGCGTCCTAATATGACCCGCGTGGATGCCGTCGACGACGCCTGGGACCAGTTCGACGACCTTGAAGCTTACGGCGAGTTCACCCGCCGCTGGCTCTCTGCCTGCCGCCGCGTGCTCAAAGACAGCGGCGCCCTGTGGGTCATCGGCACCTACCACCACATTTACCGCACCGGCGCCTTGATGCAGGAGCTTGGCTTCTGGTTCCTCAACGACATCACCTGGATCAAGACCAACCCCATGCCCAACTTCCGCGGTGTGCGCTTCACCAACGCCCACGAGACGCTCATCTGGGCGAGCAAATCCAAAGGGGCTAAATATACCTTCAACCACCACGCCATGAAGGCCCTCAACGACGACCTGCAGATGCGCAGCGATTGGATACTGCCCATCTGCACCGGTGCCGAGCGGGTCAAGATTGATGGCAAAAAAGCTCACTCCACCCAAAAACCGGAGGCGCTGCTTTACCGCCTCATCCTGGCCTCCAGCAACCCGGGCGATGTGGTGCTGGATCCATTCTTCGGCAGCGGCACCACTGGAGCGGTGGCTAAAAAGCTGGGAAGGCGTTGGATCGGCATCGAGCAGGATCCCGATTACGTACAGGTAGCGCAACAGCGCATCGATGTCATTAGCCCACCCGAGGACGCTGGTATGCTGGATGTACGCAGCGCCCGCCGCCGCGCGGCGCGCCTGCCCTTCGGAAGGCTGCTGGAAGCCGGGCTGCTGCTACCTGGACAGGAATTGTACTTTCGTGGCGACCGCGCCACGGCGGCGCGCCTCAAGCCCGACGGTAAATTACGAGTGGGGGACTTCGAAGGCTCCATTCACCAGGCGGGCACCCATTTGATGGGCGGCAGCCCGTGCAACGGCTGGGAGCACTGGTATTATGAGGACGAGCAGGGAGATTTGGTTGTCATCAACGCTCTTAGGGAGAAGCTCAGGGAAGGTTAAGATCATCATTGATCTGCGCTGCAGCCTGGTGGAGCACCGCCTGATGCAGCGCCAGGACGGTGGCGGAGATTAATGGTGGATAGAGGGGTAAGCAATCTCATTGCCTGAGCATCTATATCGATCGCCCGCAGATCATCTGCGGGCGATCTTTTCGTTCATACGTCTTTTTCCTTCCGGGCGGTCAGTGCGCCTGTAAGGAATAACACACCGGAAGCGAACTGTGGAGCTGCCATTATCAAGAGTGCGACCGCTGCGTTTCGGAATTCGGGCACGGCGAATACCCCTACCAGGATCAATGCGATGCCGCCCTCCAGCGGGCGCTGCCAGGAAAGCACCCCAAGCAGCACCGCAGCTGCTGCCGGCAGCAGGTGACCCGCCCCGCTTATGTCGCCTGAAGCCATCTCCCCGATGCCAAACAGCAGCAGGACGGCAACCTGCAAGCCCAGCGGGATGAGCGCCGCCACCTGCCAGCCTCGTCCGGTCCTCCGCTCCGCCCCCTGGCGGTGATGCAGGGGAATTGAGAAAGATCGACGAGCTGCGCCAGGCGCTCCAAAGCAGCCATTCGCAAACTGGCTGAACAAGACGCCGTTCACAGCGGAGTCCAGGGAATACGCTGAGGAAATTATAAAAACTCTTCGTACTCTGCCCGCTCAGCGTCTTCAGTGAATAGGGGGACTATCCAATTTCGCCTTCTTTCGCGGCTTTCGTGGTCCAAATTTTCGCTCGCTTGTGTTGTTTCTTGAGCACCTGTTAGCCTCAATGTGAGAACTTTCCTTTCTTCGGCTTCATCCTCCATCACGCCTCCCTACAGAATATACGAAATACCCAATGCGTATTACGCTATATTTATTTCGATTGATTCCAGAAACACCGAATATTCGTTGACATTCCCTGTAAATTTTGCTATGATCTTCATAACCCATGTTCGACTCCACCGATAAAGCCATACTTGACATCCTGCAATCTGAAGGGCGCATCAGCAACGCCGAGCTGGCCCGGCGTGTCAACCTCTCCCCGCCCGCCACGCACGCCCGCTTGCGCCGCCTGGAGGAGAGCGGCCTGGTGCGCGGCTATGCCGCCCTGCTCGACCGAGAGCGGGCTGGCTTCGACATGCTGTGCTTTGTGCAAATCTCCCTGCAGCTGCACCAGCCCGAGCAGGTGGAGGCGGTGCGATCGGCAATTCGCGACATGCCCGAGGTGCTGGAGTGCCACCACGTCACCGGCGAGTACGACTATCTCTTGAAGGTAGTCATCCACAACCGCAAAGACCTGGAGCGCTTCGTGCTGGAGCGCCTCACCCCTGTGCCCGGCGTGGCGCGCATCCACACCAGCCTGGTGTTGAGCGAGGTCAAGTCCACCACGGCGTTGCCTGTCAGATAAAAGACAACGCCATGTCGAACTTTAAAAACCCCCACCCCCGCCCCTCCCCCTTTAGGGGGAGGGGAGAAAACGTTTTTGGGGATTTGGGCGGACTTCGCCCGCCCAAATCCCCAATCATCTATTCCGCAGCCCCAGTGGGTGGAGGGGTTGGGGAGTGAGGTCAGCAACAATGAAGATTTCTACCTCGAAGTTAACAAATTTCACATGAAAAAAAAAAAAAACTTTATGGTACTTTGTGCCCTTCGTGTACTTTGTGTTAAAAATATTGATCAAACAGGAGTTCTCAATGACTGACCACTTCAAAACCATGGGCCAGCAGTTCGGCAGGCGCTCATGGGCAGAGCCGTGGAAGATCAAGATGGTCGAGCCTCTGACCATGACCACCCCCGCGCACCGTCGCAAAGCGGCGCAGGAGGCCGGCTACAACACCTTCCTGCTGCGCTCCGAGGACGTGTACATCGACCTGCTCACCGACAGCGGCACCAACGCTATGTCCGACCGCCAGTGGGCTGGACTGATGCTGGGGGATGAGGCCTACGCTGGTAGCCGCAACTTCTACCACCTGGAAGAGGCTATCCAGACCCATTACGGCTACAAGTACATCGTGCCCACCCACCAGGGGCGCGGCGCCGAGCACCTGCTCAGCCAGTGCATGATCAGCCCCGGGCAGTACGTGCCCGGCAACATGTACTTCACCACCACCCGCCTGCACCAGGAGCGGGCCGGCGGAACCTTCGTGGATGTGATCATCGACGAAGCCCACGACCCGCAGAACCAAGATCCCTTCAAGGGCAACGTGGACCTGGACAAGCTGGCGAAGCTGGTGAACGAGGTGGGCGCCGACAAGATCGCCTACATCAGCCTGGCAGGCACCGTGAACATGGCTGGCGGGCAGCCGGTAAGCATTGCTAACGTCCGCCTCTTGAGGGAGTTCTGCGACCGGCACGGCATCCGCATTTACCTGGACGCCACGCGCATGGTCGAGAACGCCCTGTTTATCCAGGAGCGCGAGCCTGGCTACGCCGGGGTGAGCATTGCCGAGATCCTCAAGGAGTTCTGCTCGTACACCGATGGCGCCTGGATGAGCGCCAAGAAGGACAACCTTGTCAACATCGGCGGCTGGGTTGCAGTGAACCACGAAGACCTGTTCGAGGAGCTGCGCAATATGGTGGTGATCTTCGAAGGGCTGCACACCTACGGCGGACTGGCCGGGCGCGATATGGAAGCCATCGCCATCGGCATCGAAGAAGCCGTGCAGGACGACCATGTGCGCGCCCGCGTCGGTCAGGTGCGCTACCTGGGCAAGCTGCTTATGGACTGGGAAATCCCCATCGTGCAGCCCATCGGCGGGCACGCCATCTTCCTGGACGCTCGCGGTTTTTACCCCCAACTGCCGCAGGACCTTTTGCCAGCCCAAACGCTGGCGGCTGAGCTCTACCTGGATTCAGGCATCCGCTCCATGGAACGGGGCGTGGTCAGCGCCGGGCGCGACCCCAAAACTGGTGGTCACCGCTACCCCAAGCTGGAGCTCACCCGCCTGACCATCCCCCGCCGGGTGTATACCCAGGCGCACATGGACGTGGTGGCCGAATTGGTCAAAGCCGTTTACGACGTTAGGGAGAAGTCTCGCGGCCTCAAGATGGTCTACGAGCCCAAGTACCTGCGCTTCTTCCAGGCGCGCTTTGAGCCGATCGAGTAGAAAAGTGAATAGTGAGGAGAGAACAGAGAAGTAGAGCAAGTAGTGAACGGGACCCCTAATTCGCCCATTCCGTTTCTACGACTCCTCTACGCCTCTACTCTCACTCTCTTTTTCTGAGGAGACATTCCCATGACAACAGACGCCACCTTCACTCCCCGGCGTACAAGAATACATCCACCGCGGTGAGTCAATGAACGCCGCCGCGGATGCCGAGCGGGCGCACATGCGCACCATGAAGTTCGACACCATCGCCGTGCGCGGCGTGTACGGGCTGGAAGCCGCCCGCCTCAACCAGGGCAGCCTCAACGAGCCGCTCTACCTCAGCCCGGCCCAGGTCTTCGACGACAGCGACCACCTGGAAGCCGCCCTGGCTTACCTGATCCCCTCCTGGACCTACACGCGCATTGCCAACCCAACCATCGGCTACCTGGAGGAGACCCTGGCGCTGCTGGAGAGCTACGGCTTCGACGGCGCCGCCAGCGCCTGCGCCACCGCCTCGGGCAATGCCGCCGTGTTCATGGCTACCAACCCCTTCCTGGTGGACTATCCTGCCGTGACCGGGGGAACCTCCAGGGGTCGCCCGAATTTCGTCTCCTGCGCCAAGCTGTACGGCGGCACCTTCATGATCTTCTCCCAGCGCTATGGCGCTGAGCGCGGCGTGGACGTGCGCTGGGTGACCGACCCGCTTGACCTGGACGATTGGGCGCGCCAGATCGACGAGAACACACGCTTCCTCTACGGTGAGATGCCCAGCAACCCCAGCCTGGCGGTCTTCGACATCGCCGCGCTGGCGGAGCTGGCGCATGCCCACGACCTGCCGCTCATCATCGATGCCACCGTCGCCACCCCCGCCCTGATGCGCCCGCTGCTGCACGGCGCCGACATCGTGGTGCACTCGGTCAGCAAGAGCATGGCGACCTCCGGCTTCGTCATCGCCGGGGCGCTCGTCGCCCGCCACAATATCCCCTCCCGCGTGGGTCCCGACGAGATGCGCCAGGACTTCGCCCAGTACGTCAAGCTATTACCCTTCCGCGACCACGGTCCTGCCATCAGCCCCTTCGCCGCCCTGATGGCGCTCAACGACCTGCGCAGCCTGCGCCCGCGCATGGACCTGCAGAGCCGCGCCGCCCTTCAAATAGCCCGCACCCTGCAGGGGCATCCCCAGGTGGAGGCGGTGTGGTATCCCGGACTGGAAGATTCGCCCGGTCACGCCGTGGCATCCCGCTACATG
>CAVQOI010000010.1:0-325247 GCA_963714425.1 uncultured Chloroflexia bacterium | reverse complement strand
GCATTTTGCACGCGAAGCACTCAGACTCGCAACCCTCCCCCCATCTGCCCACATTGTTGACGTCGCTGCCGGACCAGGACCATTGACAATTTTGGCTGCCAAGGAAGGCGCGGCCGTCAGTGCTATCGATTTTTCGCCTGCCATGGTGGCAAACTTGCGTCGCCGTGCTGACGAGTTAGGGATTGAAATCGCCGATTTGCGCGTCGGTGATGGCCAGAATCTTCCCTACAGCGACAACTCTTTTGACGGGGCGTTCTCGCTCCTTGGATTGATCTTTTTTCCAGATCGCGCAGCCGGATTTCGGGAAATGCTCCGAGTATTACGACCTGGTCGACGAGCCGTTGTTAGCAGTATGGCTTCGCTTTCTGCCCCATTTACCGCGGCTGTAAAAATCATCAATACAGTGCTACCCGAATTACCGGTTCCTCAGGGAGAACCACCTCTAAGTGACCCGGAGACATTCATCCAGGAGATGTCGGCCGCTGGATTTTGTGACGTTGTCGTTCACACCATTTCCTATTACGAAATCACTCCTTCGGTATTTGTATTTTGGAAAAAGATGCAGATGGGAGCTGGCTTTGTTACCCAAATAAAGCACAAAATGGGAGAGAGGCGTTGGGCAGATGTGTCGCAAGCTGTATTGGATCGGCTCGTTGATGAGCTAGGAGACGGCCAGGTAGATGAGGTTTATACGAATCACATGGGGGTAGGCGTTAAGTAGGTAGTGATGGATAAGTATTCTCTGATTATCACCTTATCAGTTCGGTTCGCCTATAATCACACAAGCATAAGGAGCTGCGCCAGGCCGGGATGGTTGGACTGTTTCTACTAGGGAGCCGGACGCTTCTCGATACTATGAAAACGGCGCTCGAGGAGCACGCACAACGAGGCGTCGAAATGTCTAAAGAGAATTTCATCTAACTGAGTGGTTGGGCGCTGATGTTAGGTGGGCCAGCGCTTGTCCTGAGCTGGCTCGCCAGCTCCCGTCCGGAGTATGCTCGCTTCAACGCCCGCAGCCTGTCGATCGACAGAGTGATCAATTTAGCTGAGATGCCCCTGCTCGCGATGGGCATTCTGTTGATCAGCATGGGTTTCATCGGATTGCTGGTGCGCTACAGCAGTGCATCCGGCGCTTTCGGGCGCTACAGCCTGGGTCTTGCGGTCCTAGCAGGTGTGGTGTGTGCGGCGGGCATTGTCGGCTTGGGTGTCACTAAAAGCGACCCTTGGTGGACGTTGTTCTTCCTCGGCGTAGTCTTCCAGTTCTTAGGCGCGACCCTGTTCGGGGTTGCCCGCTTGAAGCACCATGTGCTGCCCCGCTGGAATGGATTGCCGTTGCTTGCAGGGCTTTGGGTTCCCCTGTTCACATTGGTCAACTTGATTGTCGCACAATTGAATGGTACGTGGCCGGAGTGGTCAGACTGGGCGTTTTACCTAATCTGGCTGCTCAGCCTGATTGGGCTGGCAGGCATAGGTTTGGTTTTACAGGCAAGCGACGTAGAAGAAGCGGGTATATTCCATTCAGCCTGAATAAGCGCTAGCGAAAGTGCGTTCACCACCGGAGGGTCAATTTGACCCTCCGGTGCTCAATTCCTTACCTACCCTCGATAGAACTAATCCAGCCTGAGATCTTCGACAACCAGCTCGATCTCTTCGATGAGCACGTCGCTCTCCAGGGCATCCAGGCCGCTGATGCTCCAGCGGCACGGCCAGGCATTGCGAAAGTTCAAACGCAGCACCTGCTCGCGCGATTCATTTAGAATGATGATGGAGCCATCCCGCCGCTCGGTAACCCCGTCTAAAACTGTCTTGCGCCACTCCCATAGGTCACGGTTCGTGGTTAGCCCGCGCTTCAGTGTGATATTGGAGACCTTCGCCAGCCCTGGAAGCTTGCGAGCCATAGCCTGCTCATTGCCTTCACGGTAATCGACCACCTCATTTGCCAACTCGAGGCCATCCACAGACAGGAAGCCGGAAGAGGCGATCCCATCGATCTCAACCACAAAATTGAACTTCCGGTACGGGTCATGACGACCGCCAGCTGGGGACATTTTTGCCTCCTTCTTAATCTTGCGGGGTCCACGCTTAGATGGGGGTAGTTTTGCCATGTTTCCCTGGTAGCTCATCCACTTGCGTTGATAAAGCGTAATCGCTAGGGGTCGGGGCGAGAAACTCGCTGGCGTTCCCGCCATCATAGATAACTCTGGTATTATATCAGTCGGGATCAAACACCAGGACGCGTTTAGAGTGCAAGTGCATCAAGAATTATCCTCATATCTGTGGAAGGAGTATGGATGCAATACCTCAACCTGGGCCGTAGCGGCTTGAAGGTCTCTCGAGTATGTCTCGGCATGATGACCTACGGCACACCCGAGTGGCGCCCTTGGGTGCTGGACGAAGAGCACAGCCGCCCCATCATCCGCAAGGCGATTGAGGCGGGGATCAACTTCTTCGATACCGCCAACATATACTCACAGGGTGTAAGCGAGGAGGTCACAGGGCGCGCCCTGCGCGATTTCGCCAGTCGCCAGGAGGTGGTCATCGCAACCAAGGTCTTCTTCCCTTATAACGACAAGCCAAACCAGGGCGGCTTATCCCGGTTGCACATCCTGCAAGCCGTCGATGATTCCCTGCACCGTCTGGGAACAGACTACATCGATCTGTACCAGATCCATCGCTACGACCCTGCGACACCCCTGGAGGAGACTCTCGAAGCCCTTCACGACGTGGTCAAATCTGGCAAGGTGCGTTATATCGGCGCCTCGAGCATGTATGCCTGGCAATTTACAAGAGCGCTGTACCTGGCTGATCTGCGTGGCTGGACGCGCTTTGTTTCAATGCAGAACCATTACAACCTTATCTATCGCGAAGAGGAGCGCGAGATGAACCCGCTCTGCCGGGCAGAGGGCATCGGACTCCTCCCCTGGAGCCCGCTGGCGCGTGGCTTCCTGGCAGGGAATCGCTCCGCTGAGGATTGGGGGGAGACCTCCCGCGCCAAGACCGATGACTATGGTCACCGGATGTATTACCGGGATGAGGACTTCCAAATAGTCGAGCGAGTGAAGGCAATCGCTGCACAGCAGGGCAGATCCCCCGCACAGATCGCCTTAGCCTGGCTTCTGCACAAGCCGGGCGTCAGCACGCCTATCATTGGGGCGAGCCAGATGTTCCAGCTAGATGAATCACTGGCAGCGCTGGAAATCCGCCTCTCCGAGGAGGAGATGAAGTCTTTGGAGGAGCTTTACCAACCGCATCCAGTACTGGGGCACAGTTAGCATGCGGAAAACCTGGTTTCGTTTTGCATTACTACTGGCGTTCATCCTGCCGGGGCCGGTTGCCGCCCATGAGTTATCCCTTCCGCAGCAGCCCCCAGATGGGATTGCCTTGCAGCAACCGACCTGCCAGGGCGAGTTCATCTCGGTCAGCAAACCGCTGATCGATCTGGGGAACGAAGAATACATCCGCATGGATGACGGCCCCACCGGCTTCACCGGGGGCTTGTACCCAAATGGCAGCAACATCCGGCCTCCTGCGCACAATGCAGCCGGCCTGGCCATGGCGGCCCAGGTGGTGCCGCGCGATGCAGCAGGCGCTCCCAATCCGCAAGGCAAGATTGTGCTGGTCTCCATAGGTATGTCCAATACCGCGGGAGAGTTTGGGACTTTCGAGCGCAATGCCAGGCAAGACGATAGCCTAAATCCACACCTGGTAATTGCTAATGGCGCCCAGGGAGGCATGGTGGCAACATCCTGGGTTGACCCCGAGGCGCGCGCCTGGCAATTCGTGGACGAGCTGCTGGCGTTCAAAGGCGTGACTCCCCTGCAAGTGCAAGCCGTTTGGGTCAAATTGACCAACTTCGACATTAACGAGCTGCCAGAGGCAATGTATAAACTTCAAGGCGACCTCGAAACGATAGCCCATAATCTGATCGTCCACTTCCCCAATCTCAAGCTGGCATATTTCTCCAGCCGCACGCGCGCCTATGCATATTGGGAAGGCGCAAACCCAGAACCGGGCTCCTTCGAGACCGGCTTTGCGGTCAAGTGGATGATCGAAAAGCAGATCATAGGTGACCCGAGCCTGAATTTCAGCCCGCAAGTCGGAACCGTGATGGCGCCCTATATGGCCTGGGGGCCATACTTATGGATTGATGGTCTCAACCCGCGCTCCGATGGCATGATTTGGACGCCCGAGGATCTGAAAGCGGACTGCGTCCACCCATCAGACAGCGGTGGCAAGCCTAAAGTTGCCGAGCAGCTGATGACATTCTTCAAGACCGATACCACGGCACGCACCTGGTTCCTGGCTAACCCACCTCCCGCAGAAGAAGAACAAATCTACGTGCCATTTATCCATGCCAAGGTGGACTACCGACCGTTAGCCAGGCGCGATTGGCGGCTTCACGCGGAGTAGCTGTACGCTGAAGGGGGTGGGGGACAAAGAAATATGACATCTATCACCTGACAACCTCCGGATATGCCTGTATATTAGAAGGAGTACGAGGAGGTAGACCTATGCAGAAACTGTCACGCCGGGAATTCCTGCGTGCGGCTGCCGCAGGCATGGGTGCAGTGGCGATCCAGCAGCTGACTGGCGCCTGCAAGTGGCTCTCGCTGCCCCCTGCCCTCCCCACCCCCACCGGCACGGTGGTCGAGCCGCTACCATCCGCTACCACGCAGCCTACCGAGACGCTGGCGCCACCCGAGACCTCACCCGAGGTTCCCCAGAGCAGCCCATTACCATCTCCAACCGCCAGGATACCCGACCTGGTTGTAGCGCGCCATGGCGAGCCAGAGACGATGGTACGGCGCGCCCTGACTGCCCTGGGGGGTATGGAACGCTTTGTGACGCAAGGCAGCTGGGTGATCATCAAGCCGAATATCTGTGTTGCCTACCATACCTATGAGTACGCTGCCACCACAAATCCCTGGGTAGTGGGTGCGCTTGTGCGCTTGGCACTGGAGGCGGGGGCTCGCCTGGTGCAGGTGATGGACTTTCCTTTTGGTGGTTCGCCAGAGGAAGCCTACACCCGCAGTGGCATCGCCGAGCAAGTGCATGCCGCCGGCGGCGAGATGGTAGTGATGAAGAAATTCCAATTCGTTTCCAAGAAGATTGAAGCCGGCAAAAGCCTGCGCGAGACCAGCATTTACGATGGCGCTCTGGATGCAGATGTGCTTATCAACGTGCCCATCGCCAAGCACCACAGCCTGGCGCGCCTGACCCTGGGGATGAAGAATCTGATGGGATTGATCCGCGACCGCGGCGAGATCCACCAAGACCTGGGGCAGCGATTGGCTGACCTGAGCAGCCGGATCCGCCCGCAGCTAACCGTGGTCGATGCAGTGCGCACGCTCATGGATCACGGACCCACCGGTGGAAGCCTGGACGATGTGAAACAGATGGACACGCTTATCGCCAGCGCAGACGTGGTTGCTGCCGATAGCTATGCTGCCACGCTGTTCGGCATGCAGCCGCACGACCTGGCTTATGTCCGCGCGGGCACGGAGATGGGCCTGGGACGCTCCGACCTGGAGAACCTGAATATTGATGAGATCGCTATTGAGGGTTAAGTCCCGAGGTCAGCAGCGCCGGCGTCGTTTCACCTGGAGCCACACCCGAAAGATCAGCCAGGGGATTGCACTGATTGCATTCGTGGCATTGTTCCTGGGATTGCCGTCCGCCAGGCTCTCCGGAGAAGTTGCCAACCTGTTCCTGCGTCTGGACCCGCTGGTGGTGTTGGCGCAGGCGGTTGCCACGCGGGAGTGGCTGGCTGGTTCAGCCCTGGCATTACTAACCTTAGGAATTACGCTGGTCTTTGGACGCGCCTTTTGCGGTTGGATCTGCCCTATGGGCACGCTGCTGGATCTCATCCCGATGCGCCAGCGCTCGCATTCTACGCCACCCGAAGCCTGGCGCGGCCTCAAAACCCTGTTGCTGGTCGTCATCCTGGGAATGGCCTTGGCGGGAAGCCTGACACTGCTGGTGCTGGACCCGCTCACCCTGCTGCTGCGCGGTCTGGCCAGCGGTGTATGGCCTGCGCTCGACCGGCTGGTGACAGTGATGGAAGAAATCCTGTACCCGGTGCCCGGTCTGGGCCAGGCGGTGGCAGCCTTCGACGCCTGGGTTCGCCCCGCCTTGCTGCCCTCCCAGCCAGTGGGCAGCCGGGCAGGATGGCTGTTCGCCCTCGTCCTGTTGGGTGTGATCGGCTTGAACGCCTGGGCGCCGCGCTTCTGGTGCCGCTACCTGTGCCCGCTGGGGGGCTTGCTGGGGGTGCTCAGCCGGCTTGCCCTGGTGCGGCGTGTGGTCGGCGAAGACTGCCCCAGCTGCGCTCTGTGTGAACATGCCTGCCCCACCGGAACCATTGATCCAGAGCGTAGCTTCACCAGCGATCCGGCAGAGTGCACGCTGTGCATGGACTGCCTGGAAGTCTGCCCATCTCACCGCACAAAAGGAAGGCGCAGTGGCTTCCGCTTCCAGGGGTGGGCAGCTTTAGCGGAGGCGCAACCTTATGATCCCGGCAGGAAGCAGGCGCTGGCAACTTTCGGGATAGCCCTGGCGGGGGCAGCCCTGGCAGCTAAAGGGGACTCGCAGCGCGAGCGCCATCCCTTCCGGCTGCAACCGCCGGGCGCGGGAGATGAGGCCTTTGCTGAGCGCTGCATCCGCTGTGGAGCCTGCGTATTCACCTGCCCTACGGGGGGCTTGCAGCCAGCCCTCACCGAGGCCGGGCTGGAAGGCTTCTGGACGCCGGTGCTGGCGCCGCGCCTGGGGTACTGCGACTATGCCTGCAACGCCTGCGGGCAAGTTTGCCCCGTGCAGGCCATTCCGAACCTAACCCTGGAGGACAAGCGCCAGCAGGTGATCGGCGTGGCGGCAATTGACAGGGATCGCTGCATCCCCTGGAGCGAGCAGGGGGAGTGCATCATCTGCGAGGAGATGTGCCCGGTGCCACACAAGGCTGTTTACCTGGAAAAGTCGAGCGAAGAAGGGCTCGACCTGCAGTTGCCCCACGTGGATACAGCGCTGTGTATCGGCTGCGGCATCTGCGAGTACCGCTGCCCGGTGGTGGGTCCGGCGGCGATACGCATCTACTCCCCGCGCAGCGGCAACTTATAATTATCTTACCCCCACCCCCTCGGTCCCCCTCCCTTCCGACTCCCGGCTTGGCTTGGCCGCAGGTAGCGGTGGGAGGGGGACGAAACTCGGAAAAATGGTTGGTTTGCGGGTCATGACCCGCAAACCAACCATTTTTCCGAACTAACTCCGGGTGGGGGTGAAATTTTTACGATTAACCCTGTAAAGATGATATCCGGGGTTAATCATGTTGGGCAATATCGCTCTTAAAGATGCAGCGTCATCAATAAATCCCGGTTGGGACGCAGCACAAATAAGGGCTGGGGTTGGACCTCTGTATCCGGCAACAGGTGCAACTCAAAGCGCTGTGCGATGCAGGCCAGGATCAGACCGGCTTCAAGCAGGGCAAAATTGGAGCCGATGCATTGGCGCGGACCGATGCTGAAGGGCATGTAGGCATTGCGCTTGCGGTCGGCAGAGCGCTCAGGGGAAAAGCGCTCTGGATCGAACTGGTCGGGCTGCTCCCAAAAAGCAGGGTGGCGGTGAAGGGTATAAATGCAGATGGCGATCACCGTACCAGCAGGTACGTGGTAGCCGCCGATGCTATCTTGGGCGATGGCGCGCCTCCCGATGATCCAGGCGGGAGGGAACAGCCGCAGGCTTTCATCCAGGATCTGGCGCAGGTATGGGAGGTGAGCTAAATCCGCCGAGGTAGGTTTACGCTCCCCCAGCGTCTGGCGGACTTCCTCTCGCAAGCGCTCCGAAGCCCACAGGTTCTGGGAGAGCAGGTAGTATGTCCAAGTGAGCGCATTGGCTGTGGTCTCATACCCGGCGAGGAGTAAGCCCATGACCTCGCTGCGCAGCTGCCCGTCAGCCATCACGCTCCCGCTGACTTCATCACGCTCCCGCATCAGCGTGCTCAGCAAGTCGCCTTGATCGGAGGAATTGCTGCGGCTCTGCTCGATGATACGGTCGACCACGCCTGCGAACTCCCGGGCAGCCTGCTGCAAGCGGGGATGGTTGGGCTTTTCCAGCAGGCTGGCTACGCCATTGATAATCTCCCCGATTGTGTTCACTTCGGCGCCGAGATCG
This sequence comes from uncultured Chloroflexia bacterium, assembly GCA_963714425.1. GTDB lineage: Bacteria > Chloroflexota > Anaerolineae > Anaerolineales > UBA4823 > DATCYX01. The sequence continues at coordinate 317,087 of CAVQOI010000010.1, read as the reverse complement.
ACGCCAAACAAGACCCGGCAGGTGATGGTCATGGTCAGGGCTGCCATCTCGCGGGCGACGTCCACTGGCTGGCGATTGTCATAGGAAGCCTGCCATCGATCGAGCATCTCCACCGCGGCCTGGACAATCATCCCATCCTGGACTTCCAGCCTGTTCTGGTGGAAGGATGGCTGCATCAGGCGTCTCTGGCGCAACCACGCATCGCCCTCATGATTGATCAAACCTGGTCCAACGGCTTGCTTGAATGCCTGGTTCGAATAAGTGTCCTTGGAGTAGTTGCGGTGGTTGTCGACCAGCACATGGCGGATGTAATCCGGATGGTTGACCAAATAAGCAGTTTCGGGGGCGGGGCGGTAACACACCAGGTCGCCATACTGGCGAGTGAGCGAGAGGAAGTAGTTGAGCGGGTTGTGCACCAGCTCGCGCAGGCTCCCCTGTGGGGTGGGCGGCAGGCGGTGTCCGGTTGTTGATTGGATGTGTGTGTCGGTGTCAGGTTGTGTCATAGAGCCCTCCCTCTTGCGAAGCCAGAATTCGCACAAATTGGGTCGATTATAACAGCAGTGAATGGGGCATTCAGATGGATATCCCGATCGAAAACTGTAAGGTTATATATATACAATATTGGTAAAATATAGTACATATCTCAGCAGGGAGGAAACACATGGAATACGATCTCGTCTTCGAAGGTGGTGGTGCAAAGGGAGTGTCATTCGTAGGGGCGCTCCAGGCCTTTGAGCGCCATGGTCACAAGCCGCGCCGGTTAATTGGCGCTTCGGCTGGCTCAATCACGGCGTGTTTGATTGCCGCCGGATATACCTCGCAAGAGAACCTGGAAGCACTCAACGAGAAGATGCCCGATGGTCGTTCCGTTTTCGAGAGCTTCATGGATACGCCGACAATCTACGAAGATGTGATCGTCAAGGACCAACTCGGGTATTGGCTGCGCACGGAGCTGAACAACCCCTTGGTCCCGGATCTGATCGAACCCGTCGTAGACAGCCTGATCGACAACTTGCTCAAGGGCGATTTAGTCCGCCATCTCATCTCGCTCTTTCTGTGGGGCGGATGGTACGCGGGCGATGAGTTCATGCGCTGGCTGCGGGAAAAGCTCAACACAGGGGGGCGCGACCTGGCTGATTCAACCCTGTTCGAGTTCAACCAAAAGACCGGGCGCGACCTGTCGGTTGTCGCCTCCGACCTTACCGGCAAGGAGATGCTGGTGCTCAACCACCGCACCGCGCCCACCCTGCCCACGGTGTGGGCAGTGCGCATGTCGATGGGCTGTCCATTCGCCTGGCAGGAGGTGATCTGGAGGCAGGAGTGGGGCACGTACCGCGGGCGAGACCTGTCCGGGCACAGGGTGGTGGATGGCGGGTTGCTGTCCAATTTTCCCATCAGCCTTTTTGTGGCGAGCGATGAAAACATCGATGAGATCATGGGAGAGGGCATGCAATCGGAGAACGTGATCGGATTGCTGATCGATGAAACCCTCGAAGTCCCGGGAGCGGGGGAAGCGCCCACCGCTTCTTTGAGCGCACCAAGCTTGCTCGACCGCATCGACCTGCTGGAAGCCATGATGCGCCGCATCCACGGGTTAGCGGAGACGGTACTATCGGCGCACGATAAAGCCATGCTCTCAGCATACAAGAATATGATCTGCCGCCTGCCAGCGAAAGGAATCGGCACGATGGAATTTAACATGATCGCAGAGCGAAGGGAGGCGGTGAAGCGGGCTGGCGAAGCCGCCATGGAGGCGTTCCTTGCTGGCAACCCCCAATCTTCGCCAGAGCAGCTCGAGCCGGCAAGCCTGTGAAGGGCGGGGGAGGCGAGATTCCTGATTGCAGATTGAGGATTGCTGACTGCAGTGGAGATGTTTTCAACGCGAATTTCACTAATGCCTGCTTCACTGCGTTCGCAGATGCTACGCGACCTGCTTCACTGCGTTCGCAGATGCTACGCGACCTGCTTCGCAATGCTCGCAGGTTCAGGCGAATGAGGCGAATGTAAACTTTGCAAATGAGCCTTGCGGGGGTGGGCATATTTTTGAAATTTTGAAAGCCTAAAAATATTTTTTTGCATTCAATCCACAACGCACACTGCCTGCACACGGCTGAAATGGAGAAGGCAGGCGTGGTCGACACAGGTCAGGAAGGTGCATTCGTTTCATTGGATTGCAATTCGTTCTTGGCGTTATCCAGCGCCTCCTGCAAGCTATCTCGGTATACACGCAGGCTCATTATTAGGTTTTGCTGGGCGTCGAGCAAGCGCTTCTGGCTGCCCGAAGCCAGCGAGAGCACACACAGCACGTTGAGCAATTCAGGCAGAGCAGGTTCTTCGCTGATAGGCATGCACGCTCTTCTTCCGGTAGGGTAAACCATCCTTAATGGGGGATTTTTTGAAATTTTGAAAGCGGAAAGTAAAAATTTTTCCATTCAATGCATCTTTTCAGTGAAGAGTGAATGGGAAGGGCGAGGCATTGTATATGGCGTATGGCGTATAGCGAAAGGCGATTCTTAGAACAATTGTACGAAATTATAGAGAGGAAGTAAAGGGGGATTTTTTGGGGGATATTGGGCGGAGAATGGGGTAACCCGCGGGGTGAGGTGTGGGGAGGGGTTTTTCAACGCGAATTACGCGAAGGCGCGAATGCCGCGAAGAAGCCTTGCGAAGGTTGGCACGAAGAAGGGTTGCGCACTCGTATAAAACCTTCGCAAGGCTTGTCGAGGGCGAGAGAAAAATCGGGCCATAATAATCGATCCAGCATCTTCGAAGGAGAGATGCATAACTGTACCCAATCAGGCATACCCCCCGGGTCGAAGAGCTGGTTTACCAATTATACGGCTTGACGGAGGAGGAGATCAGGAAGGTGGAGGGGGAGAGATGAAATTGCTTCGGGAGCCAAGAACGCTGCCTCGCAATGACCAAACACAGGGCTTTGCTGCGCTCAGCCAGCCTACTCCAATAGCCAAAAAGGGCGGCGCACCTGCGGGTGCGCCGCTCTTTATGTTGGGAGTGACTTGACCTACAACAGCGGCAGCAGGTAGTCGTAGGCGCTGAGGGCGGCTTTGGCGCCCTCGCCGACGGCGATGAGCACCTGCTCGGCGTAGTTGTCGGTCACGTCGCCGGCGGCGAACACGCCCGGCGTGCTGGTGCACGCCAGACAATCCACCTTGATGCGCCCTTCGTCGTCCATCTCGACCAAGTCTGCCACCATCTTGGAGTTGGGAACGAGGCCCATCTCGACAAAGGAGCCGTCGGTCTCGATCTCCTCCTGGTGACCATCGGGGGCTTGAACGACCACCGATTCGGCATAGCGGTTGCCCTTGACCTCCACCACCTGGTAGCCCGGCAGCATGGTGACGTTGCCGGCGGATTGCAGCTTCTTGCCCAGCGGGTGCTGGAGGGTTGTGGGGCCGACACCCACAATATACACATGCCTGGCGACCATGGCCAGCTCGGCTGCTGAGCGCAACGCCTGGTCGTTATCGCCAACAACCACAGCTTTGCGGTCGATGAAGAGCGGCGAGTAGGACACGGCTGAGTAACATAGACCGCACATCATGTACTCTTTCTCGCCGGGGACTTTGAGGAACTTCTGCCGCGCGCCTGTGGCGATGATCACGGCGCGCGCCTCAAGGTTTTGCCCATCACGCGTGTGCACGCTAAAGGCTTCCGAGTGCTTCTCCACCAGTTCAACAGGCTGCATCGTGCGGGCGAACTTGAGATACTCCAGCTCGCTCTGGAACTTGTTGACCACCTCCAGGCCGCGGATGACGCGGTAATCATCCACCCAGGGCAGCGCCAGGGTGTAATTGGTTTTGCCGCCCAGGTCCTTGGAGACCAGCATCACATTCAGGCGCTTGCGAATGGCATAGATCATAGCCGTAAGGCCGGCGGGGCCGCCGCCAATTACAATGAGATCATACATACATCACCTCTTCAGTTTTCAGTCGGTAGGTGCGTCAGGGATGAAGCCCTGTTCCATCATCATATGGGTGAGCCCACGCGAGCGCCGGATGATCGTATAAGCGTTCTCCAGCAGCTCGTCGTAGCTCATCTGAATGCGCGCCAGCCCCTGTTCCTGGGCTTTCATCCCCACAGCAGCCGCTTCGCGCGGGAAGACTTCCCAATCGTCCATGGTGGGCAGGATGTGCTCTTCGTCCAGGCGGTCGCCGATCTGGTCTGCCAATGCCTGGGCAGCGGCGTAGCACATCTCGTCGGTGATGGTGCGGGCGCGCACGTCCAGCGCGCCGCGGAAGATGCCCGGGAAGCCCAGGGAGTTATTCACCTGGTTGGGGAAATCCGACCTGCCCGTGGCGACGACGCGGGCGCCCGCCTGGTGCGCCTCCCAGGGCCAGATCTCGGGCACGGGATTGGCGCAGGCAAAGACAACGGCATCCTCGGCCATGGTGGATACCCATTCGGGGAGAATCACCCCTGGTCCGGAGCGCGATAGCCCGACGACCACATCCATGCCTTTCATCGCCTCAGGGATATCGCCCTGGCGGCTTTCGGCGTTGGTGGTCTGGCACAGGTGCCATTTATCCACGTACTCGGTCCTGCGCATCTCCAGGTCTTTGCGCTGCATGCTCAGGATACCTTTGCTGTCCACCATGATGCAGTTGGCCGGGTTGACCCCCCAGCCGAAGATCAGGCGCGAGCAGGCCACATTGGAAGCGCCGCATCCCACGAAGGCGATGCGCACGTCCTCTTTTTTCTTGTCCACCACCTTGATGGCATTCATCAGGCCAGCGAGCGTGACTGTAGCCGTACCTTGCTGGTCGTCGTGCCAGACGGGGATCTCAGCCTTCTCCCGCAGGGTATCCAGGATATAGAAACACTTGGGTTGGGAGATATCTTCCAGGTTGATGCCGCCCATGCCGGGCTGAAGCATGAGCACGGTATTGATGATGGCGTCGGGGTCCTTGGTATCCAGCATGATCGCCACCCCATCCACACCCCCCAGATATTTGTACAAGAGCGCTTTGCCTTCCATGACAGGCAGACCGGCTTTGGGACCGATATCACCCAAACCCAGCACGCGGGTCCCATCGCTGACAACTGCCACGGTGTTCCATTTATTGGTGTACTCGTACACCATCTCCGGGTTTGCGGCAATGTCTCGGCACGGCGCTGCCACTCCGGGCGTGTACCAGATGGCAAAGTCATCGAAGCTGCGCACGGTGCACTTGAGCGCAGTCTCGACCTTGCCGCGATAGAACGGGTGAAGCTTCATGGCGTCGCCCGAGGGCTTGGTAGCCTTTGCCAACAGCTTATCAACGTCGATCGGTGGATTTTCTTTCAACATAAGGTCTCTCCTGACCACAGGCTAATCATGCACTATTGAAGCTTAAAGTTTGGACTTTCGCAATTGGCGATTTACGGGGGATAATGGAAATCATCACGCAGCTGGGCGCGCGATTCGATTTCTGCAAGTTTGAGAGATGCATACTTGCATGCTTCGCGCATCAGGCTGCTGGCTTGATCTTCCGGCAAGGCTTGTAAATCTCCTATCGCATAACCTTTATCGGATAGATATTCCTCGATGAACTTCCGCTCCAATGCCGATTGGGGGCTTTCTTCGGAACATTTCCCGAGATCCAGATTGGCATCCATCTTACACCTCCATGGATCCCCAAAAATCCTCTGGCAACGATGAGCGGGTTGATGGATGAGGAAACTGGGCTAATTTGGCGATTGCACCGTATCATCCGGGAGCAACCCGGAGAGACGGTATCCCCTCCTTTCTCGCGAACGGTCAACAGGTGACATGGAATAGGCCGATGACGGCGCCTGCTGCCTGGTTCCACACCCGGAGGGCTTCCGGGGTGGGCAATAGTGTGACCCGGCATCCTTTCTCGTTGAAAAAGCGCTCGGCTGGCTCGGAAAGCTTGACCTTACCGAACTGCCCGGCGCCGATGATGACCTCCTCAAGGTCGTCTTCATGGACGTGCCTGGCCTCGTCCAAGGATATGATGTGTGAGGTCCCATAAATGGCTTTTGAGAGCTTCTTCTTGCGCTTGGTCACCTCGCTGCTCAGGTTAATGACCACATCGTGCTCATAGCGCACTCCAGCAATGGTGATCGAGCCGAAACTCGTCGTATCAATTGTGGGTTTCACCGCAACCGCCCTTTCACTTCACAGCGTTTAACCGCTCGCCAGGGACTACTATATACAGGATATGGGAATATGCGATAGAAATCAAGTGACTTTATTCCATAAATTTGCGTATCGAAGTTACCCGTCTTGGTCATCCCAGATGATGAGTGGATACGTGAGAGATATGATGAATGGCTATTCAAGCTCGTTTTGTTCATCACTTCCTGATCTGATACTTTAAGTGTATGATTAACAGCAAGATAGCGCTTTATCCGGCACGCCCTGACAACTCTCTGTTTTGACCACCGGGCTCTACCTGGATGAGCGATCACAAACCAGGCCTCGAGATCGAATATGGGTCTAACTGTTGATCCTTACAGCAAGAGAAAGGAGGGTATGTTATTCAACTTAATTGCAGGAGTGCTACGATACCGCCCTGACACAAGTTCCAGTTCCCCAACCCAAATAAGGAGAATGAAACCGTGAATAAGCCCCTGTTCAGTAGAATCGTCAGCCTGCTAATTGTCGCCTCCTTCCTTCTGGTGGCATGTGGCGGCGCCGCAGGCGGCGACACAATCAAAGTGGGGATGAATATCGAGATCACCGGTGACAAGCCCAAAGTGGGCGAGCAATCCAAGTTCGCCGCGGAGATGTTCGTCGAAGAGCTCAATGCCGCTGGCGGCGTGGATGTTGGCGGCAAGAAGTACCAGATCGAGCTGGTTACAGAAGATAACAATGCAACTGGCGAGGGCGCTGCCGCGGCAGCCAACAAGCTCGTCACCCAGGATAATATCCTGATCATGATCGGACCCAACCCAAGCTCTGCTGCTGTCCCTGCAGGTGAAGTGGCCAACAACCTGGAAACCCCGATGATCAGCCCGTGGTCCACCAACCCGAACACTACATTGAATCGCCCGTGGGTGTTCCGCGTGCCTTTCCTGGATCCCTTCCAGGGACCCGTGGTGGCTGGCTTTGCCACCAACCAGTTCGGTGCGGATAAAGCCTGCGTGCTATTTGATGTTGCCAGCGACTACCCCAAGGGACTCGCCGATAACTTCAAAGATGCCTGGGAGAAGCTGCATGGCGCCGGATCAGTGGTAGCCTTTGAATCCTTCACCACCGGCGACCAGGACTTCAGCGCGCAGCTCACCAAGATCAAGAGCGCGGGCTGCAGCATTCTCTTCACCCCGCAGTATTACCAGGAAGTGCCGCTGATCGTGTCTCAGGCCAAAGACCTGGGTATCGATATGCCGATCGTGGGCAGCGACTCCTGGGGCGACCCGCAGCTGCTTGAGCTGTGCGGAGCGGAGTGCGAAGGGTACTACTTCAGCACCCACTATGTAGCCTCCGGCGCCAAGGGAGCCACCAAGGAGTTCATCGATAAATACAACGGCAAGTTTGGCTATGTCCCTGGCGATGTGGCTGCCCTAACCTGGGATGCCATGCTCCTCACGGTGCAGGCGCTGCAAAACTGCGGCACGCTCAGTGGTGATCTCGCCAAGGATCGCGCCTGCGTGCGCGATGGTCTGGCCTCCATCCAGAATTACGAGGGCATCACCGGCAAGATGTCCTTCAACGAGGAGGGTGACCCCGTCAAGTGTGCCGTGATCGTCAAGATCGAAAATGGGGAATTCATCGCCTTCGACTCAGCCTGCCCGTAAGTGGGAACATGAAGCACCTCAAAATCAATCGTTGCGGCGCTTCATGCTTGATTAGCACCCACTCCCTCCCCCTCCCCCGATACCGGGGGAGGGGTGACCGCCTGTCGGCAGATAGGAATTATTCTCGGGAGATGGGTATCGTTTGGTGATATAGCAGGAGCATCCACATTTAGGAGGCGCTGTGAGTCTTGACACTTTCCTGCAAAACTTTCTGAACGCGATGCAGTGGGGCAGTTTCCTGGCTTTGATTGCCGTGGGCTATACCATGGTGTACGGGGTGCTGCTGCTGATCAACTTCGCCCACGGCGATATCTTCATGGTCGGTGCCTATGTAGGTTATTTTGTGGGCACTTTTTTGATTAATAAGTTCGAGATCAAATTGCCTTTTAACCTTCCCTCGTGGGTGGTCATCCCAGTTACGATTGTGGTGACGATGGCGATCACCTCTCTGGTAGGTGTGACTCTCGAACGGGTTGGCTACCGCCCACTGCGCAACCGCGGAGCCCACCGCCTGTACCTGGTGATCACGGCCTTGATGTTCGGCTTACTGCTGGAGTATGGCAACCTGGCGCTCTTGGGGGCAAGGGACCGACAGTTCCCCACACTGTTCGAAAAACAGATATACACCGTAGGTAACCTGAGCTTCACCAATATCAAGGTTCTGGTCATTGTACTTTCCGTATTGATCATGGCTATCCTGTGGTTCATCGTTCAGAAGACCAAGTGGGGCATGGCCATGCGAGCGATCTCCTATGACCGGCTGGCTGTGCCGCTGATGGGTGTCTCAGTTGATAAGATTATCGTCACCACCTTCGTGATTGGCTCGTCGATGGCGGCGCTGGCCGGGGTTATGTACGGCACAGCCTTTCCCATCCTGAGCTTTGATATGGGCATGCTAGTAGGCTGGCAGGCCTTCATTGCCGCCGTGGTGGGGGGTATCGGGTCGATCCGCGGCGCCATGCTAGGCGGCTATATCATGGGCTTCCTGCAGATCTATGTGGCTGGCTTCCTGCCCTCCACCTTCCGCGATCTGATCACTTTCACGATTTTCCTGGTGATCCTGGTGATCCGCCCAACGGGCATTTTCGGTGTCGCCCGGCGTACGAAGGTATAGGGGGAGGGACCATGAAACGCTATTCTTTGTGGCTGGTCATCGCCTTAGCCTTCTTGATCACCATCTTGCCTTCCTGGCTAGGGCTCTACAGCACCTACATACAGTTCATCCTGGCCTTGATCGGCATCAACATCGTGCTGACGGTCAGCTTAAACCTGATCAACGGATATATGGGCGAATTCTCGGTAGGGCACGCGGCCTTCATGGGCGTAGGCGCTTACACGGCATCAATTATCACAGTCCGCCTGGTGACAGACAGCAATTTCTTCGGACCTGGCTTGCTGCCATCCGGCTGGTCGTTGATCGTATTCCCGCTCTCACTCGTCATCGGGGGCATCGCCGCGGCGCTCTTCAGCCTGCTGGTTGCTATCCCCTCCTTCCGCACGCGAGGCGACTATTTAGCGATCATCACGCTGGCGGTCAACTTTATCTTCAAGAGCGTGGTCGAGAATATCGATGTTATCGGCGGGCCACGTGGCTTCATGGGCATGGGCAAAGTGGTCAACGCCATGGAAGATGTTCTCCCGCTGCCCTGGGTGCTGCTCTGGACGTTCATCGTTGCCATCGCCACCATTTTCATCGTGCGCAATTTCGTCACCTCCACGATGGGGAAAGGTATCATCGCTATCCGCGAGGATGAGATCGCCTCCGAGCTGATGACGGTGGACACCCGCCGCTTGAAAGTGGTCACCTTCATGCTGGGATGCGGCCTGGCAGGCGTTGCTGGAGGTCTGCACGGGCACACGCTGAGTTACGTTAACCCATCGGGATATTTCATACTTCAATCCACCATCATGCTGGTGATGGTTTATCTGGGTGGGATGGGGTCGATCAGCGGTTCGATCATCAGCGCTGTGGGTTTTACCATCATGCTTGAACTCTTGCGCCCGCTGGGGCTCTTCCGGTGGGTGGCAACGCCGCTGCTGCTGATACTGCTGATGCTTTTCCGGCCCACCGGCATTATGGGCAACCGCGAATTGATCGACGTTTTCCCCAAACTTCGTAAGTACTTCTCATCTGCTAAGGAGGTCATCACTCATGGCACTGCTGCAGATTAATGGCCTCACCCACTTTTTTGGCGGCCTCACGGCAGTTGAAGACTTCAACCTGGAACTGGGTGAAGATGAGACTGTTGGTCTGATCGGCCCAAATGGGGCGGGCAAATCCACCATCTTCAACCTGGTGTGTGGCCTGTACCGGCCTTCTGAAGGCGCTGTGACTTTCAACGGCACCAACCTGATCGGCAGGCGACCCCACCAGATCACATCCCTGGGGATCGGGCGGACTTTCCAAAATATCCGCTTGTGGAATGAGCTCTCGGTGCTGGATAATTTGCGTATCGCCCACTTCTCCCAGATCAATTACAGCGTTCTCGACGCTTTCTTCCTCACGCCCCGCCTCCGGCAGGACGAATACCAGGTGATCGACGAAGCCCGCCATCTGCTGGCGCAATTCAACCTGCAGAGCTTTGAAAATGAGCTGCCGCGCAACCTGCCATACGGCTTGCAGCGGCGCGTGGAGGTCTGTCGAGCCCTGGTGATGAAGCCGCGCTTGCTGTTGCTGGATGAACCGGCAGCTGGCATGAATACCGGCGAGATCAGCGGGCTGATGGAGCTGGTCCAATGGGTACGGGCTACTTTCAAAGTCACTGTGTGGATCATCGAGCACCAAATGCGGGTGATTATGGGCATCTGTGATCGCATCAAAGTGATCGATTTTGGTCGCACGATAGCCGAGGGCAACCCCGCAGAAATCCGCAACAACCCCAAAGTCATCGAAGCCTACCTGGGCGAGGAGGTGGTATGAGCCTGCTATCGGTGAGAGACCTGGTGGTAGCCTACAACGCCATCGAAGCCCTGCACGGCATCTCTTTTGACGTGGAAGAGGGAGAGATGGTCACCTTGATCGGCGCCAATGGGGCAGGCAAATCCACCACACTCTGGTCGATCACGCGCCAGATCAAGGAGCTGGGAGGCCGGGTAATTTCCGGGGAAATCACATACAAGGGCGAAGACTTGCTCCACTATGCCGCTCACGACGTCGTCAACAAGTTTGGTATCTCGCTCGTGCCGGAAGGACGGCGCGTCTTCGGCAACCTGACCGTGCTCGAGAACCTGAAGCTGGCAGCCTTCGGGCGCAAGAACCAGGCTGAGATTTCTCAAGACCTGCAGCGTGTATTCGGACTATTCCCGCGCCTGGATGAGCGCAAGACGCAGCTCGCCGACCTGCTCAGCGGTGGCGAGCAGCAAATGCTGGCAGTTGGCCGCGCACTGATGACACGCGGCTCGCTAATGCTGTTGGACGAGCCATCGATGGGACTGGCACCGGTGCTGGTGCAGAGCCTGTTCAAGCAGCTGGTAGAGATCAACAAGTCTGGAGTCACCATGCTGCTCGTGGAGCAAAACGCTCACCTGGCGCTCAAGTATGCCTCGCGCGCTTACGTGCTGGAGACGGGAAACGTAGTCGTCTCAGGACCTGCCCAAAAGATCGCTCAAGATCCGGAGGTCAAAAAAGCCTATCTGGGTGGGTGATGGGGACACTGCCTGACTGATGGTTTTTCGTCAGAGAAGCTGGCGGAAGACCATCAGTCAGGAATCATGATATTCATTGCACAAGTTTAGCGGCAAGACAAGCATCAAGCCCTGCATAATATCAAAAGGCATGCTCTGGATTTCGGTATAATCCTTATTGCAGCTATGCCGACCAATTTACCCCCAGAATATTTTGAGGTGGATAAGCGATACCGCGAGGCGCAAACCCCTGCGGAGAAGGTCGCCTTGTTGGAGGAGCTCATCTCCACCGTCCCAAAGCATAAAGGCACAGACAAGCTGCGCGCCGACCTGCGCCGCCAGCTCTCAAAACTCAAAGAGGAAGCTCAGGCACAGGCAGTTAAAAAGCGCAGCGGGCACGCCTCGACATTTGTTATCGAGAGTGAAGGCGCCGGGCAGGCGGTTCTGACAGGCGCGACCAACGTGGGCAAGTCTGCCCTGCTGAAGGCGCTGACCAACGCCGAGCCTGAGGTATCGCCAGCGCCCTATACCACCTGGAGACCCATGCCGGGGATGATGCCCTTCGAGAACATCCAGGTGCAGCTGGTGGATACCCCTCCCATGGACCGCGATTACGTAGAGCCCGGCTTGTTCGACCTAATCCGCAGAGCTGACCTGATCTTGCTGGTGGTGGACCTGCAGTCACACCCGCTGGAGCAGCTCGAAAATACCCTTGCGCTGCTAAAGGAGCACCGCATCGCTCCTGCGCAACTCAAAGACGATCTCCAATCGGGGCAGCGCATGCTTTACCTCCCGACCCTAGTCCTGGCGAATAAATGCGACGACGAAAGCCTGGATGAGCTCTTCGAATTGTGCTGCGAGATCCTGGAAGAGGATTGGCCCATCCTTCCAATCTCAGCGCGGACCGGCAGGAATTTCGAAGCTCTCAAACGCATGGTGTACGAGAGCCTGGAGATCCTGCGTGTATACGCCAAACCTCCGGGGAAAGACCCCGACCTAGAAACACCATTTGTGTTAAAGAAGGGTGGCACCATCAGCGAGCTGGCTCGCAAGGTACACCGAGACTTCTATGAAAATCTGAAATCTGCACGCGTGTGGGGCAGTACAGCCTTCGAGGGGCAGATGGTGCAGCGAGACTATGTCTTGCAAGAGGGGGATATTGTGGAGCTGCGCGTATAGCAGTGCCCACCTAGAAGGATGAAAAACATATCATAAGTTTGACCCAATCGCCAATAATTAGTTGAATAAATCTGACTTATTTAGTAAATATTTACTATAATAAGACTCGTGGAATCTCCTCTGTTCTTTCACCGTCGCCTCTGATACGCGAGGGCATCACCAGCAGGGCCAGCAGTGATTGATGTGATAAAGCGACCCGCAGGCTTATCTGAAGTTCTCCCCGGTGAAAGCCGCTGAAACAGGGCGACGCGCCGGACTGCTGGTGGTGATGGATCGCTGCAGGCGCAACGCGCTTTCCGTTTTCCTGGGGCTTAAGTTTAATTGCGAGTGGAAATTTAAGGAACCAAGTATTATCCTTATACGTCTATAAGCTAGCCATGGTTATTAATAATGAGCGGGCGTCCCGCCATAATGATCCATACCAAGCAAGGTGAGACCGTATGAATACCAACCGCCAAATCCTACTACTTGTTGCCTTTGCAGCCGTGGTGATGAGCCTGCTCGGGTGCAGGTTCATCACCGCGCTAACCCCAACCCCCTCGTCACCTGGGGAAATTCTGTACACTGCGGCTGCCCAAACATTTGTCGCCCAGATCACGCAGGTCGGCCCAATGGCGACGTCGACGGAATCGCCGACGGTGGTTTTCCCACTTCAGACGCCGGTTCCCGCGCAGCCATCAGCGACCTTCACAGCAACCAGCCCTGTGCTCGCGCTCATCCCCACGCAAACCAAATCGCCCAGCCCAACGCAGACGGCTGCGATTGTGGTGCCCTGCAACCGGGCGCGCTTCGTCCTGGATGTCACCGTCCCTGATGGCACGAAGTACACTCCTGGGGTTAAATTCCCGAAAATCTGGCAGGTTGAAAACACCGGCAGCTGCGATTGGACCACGGACTACAAGCTGGTCTTCGAGGATGGCAGCCGTATGGACGCGCCGAAAAGCGTGCAGCTCCCGGGTAAAATACGCGTGGGCGAGAGCGTGAACCTGGAAGTGCCCATGGTGGCTCCGGAAAAGAAGGGATCCTACTCCGGCGAGTGGTTGCTGCGCGCTCCTAATGGAGACGAGTTCGGCGTCGGATCCAGTGGAAAAACCGCATTGGTGGTAGATATCCGTGTCGTCTTGCCGCCGAACTTAGGATTTTCGTACGACTTTGCCGCCAACTATTGCCAGGCAACCTGGAAGAGTGGCAAAGGCACGGTTTATTGCCCCACGGCGACCAACCTGCAGTTTGGGTCAATTGCAACCAGCGATGAGCCTGAATTGGAAAACAATCGCAGCGAGAATGAAAACGCGCTGTTGACCACCCCACAGGACAAGAACGGTGGATATCTCGAAGGCACCTTCCCGAAATACAAAGTTAAGAACGGTGATAAATTCGTCGCTGACGTGGGTTGCCTGAAGGGTAACCAGGGCTGTGACATCACTTTCTATATTGATTACATCCTGAGCAACGGGGATGTGAAGCATCTGGGCTCGTGGCACGAAGTCTACGATGGAAAGATTACACGGATCAATGAAGATATTTCTTTTCTGGACGGACAAACGGTGCGGTTCATCCTCGGGGTAAAGGTCAATGCGAAACCAGGTAAAGCCAAAGCCTTCTGGCTGGTGCCTTCCATTCGTGCTGGCACCCCCATTCCCACTGCTACTCCCACCCAGACCCAGACCGCTCCGCCGCCAACTCAGACCACCACGCAGACGCCCACGCCAACTGCGACGAGCACCTCGACGCCAACGCCAACCGAGACGGCAACTCCTACACCAACGGCTACGGAAACGCCGACAGCAACCTAGTCGCCAATTGGACGAGTGTATCGGGGATGGAAACGTTCCCATAGGCGGGCTGTAAGCCCGCAGTTTGCAACGCACAGCTTCAAAGTGGGGATAGGGCGGCATTCTTAGCCGCCATCTAGAAGGTTGGGTATTGAAACCCGACCTTCTAGATGGCTGTAGGGCGCGGAAACGAAGCCAGTTCCATCGACGAAGGGAACACTGTATAGAAGAGCAAAGCACCCCGTCGCTCTGCTTTGCCATTGGTGTTAGAATCGGTTGACCTGGAATTGGTATTTTTTCGTTCGCCAAAGGAGAGTTCCCATGCGTTCTATTGAAGAGAGAGTCCAAAAAGTATCCGACGACGCCTCGCGGCGTTTTTACCAGCAGGAGCCGGAACGCGACGATACGTTGAGCATGCTGTCTTTTGCCACCGTCTTCGATGTGGAGGACACCAGCCGCCTGGAGACACGCAAGGCGCTGCTTAATCCCAATGACGGGTTGGCGTTGGAGCGTATCCTGGGTAAAAGCGACCTGGTAGGAATCAACTACCTGGAAATCGGGTTGATCACCTCCCGCGCCGTTTGCCGAGTGCAGGTGCGCGATGAGCGCGGCCGCGTGCTCGGTTTTGGAACTGGATTCATGGTCTCCCCCTCCCTATTGCTGACTAATAACCACGTGCTGGAGAACGCAGCCACCGCCCAGCGCTCCCTGGCCGAATTCAACTACGAGGACGATGCCCGCTTCATCCCGCGCCAGTCTACCGTCTTCTCCTTCGATCCAAATACCTTCTTCTTCACCAGCAAGGACCTGGATTTCTCGCTGGTGGCTGTGCGCCCGCAATCCACAGATGCCAAACCGCTAGCCCCCTACGGCTGGCTGCGCTTGCTGGGCAATTCGGGCAAGGCGCTCCTGGGCGAGTACGTCAGCATCATCCAGCACCCTGAGGGATCCACCAAGCAGGTGGCATTGCGCGAGAATAAGGTGATCGGGCTAAAAGACCAGTTCATCCACTACGAGACAGATACACAGCCCGGCTCATCCGGCTCCCCTGTTTTCAACGACCAGTGGGATGTGGTCGCCTTGCATCACGCCGGTGTGAAAAAGCTCAACTCCCAGGGTCGCCCTCTTACCACCGATGGCCGGCTATGGACGCCCTCCATGGGCGCTGATCTGCTCGGCTGGGTTGCCAATGAAGGCGTGCGTGTCAGCAACATCCTGACGACGATGAATACGCGGCGCTGGACGCGCCCGCAAAAGACGCTGATCGACGAGCTTTCCAACCCACCTGTGCCAGTACCTTACCCAACGCCGGGAGCACCGGTTTCACCCGGAGAGGTCCCCCATCTGGATGTCGCCACCCCCGATGTAAAGGTCTACGCGAAAAGCATTGGATACGACCCCAATTTCCTTGGCAAGCCTGTGCCTTTACCAGTATTACCCAGCCGCAAGCGCCGCGATCTGGCACCCTTAGAGGATGGCAGCGGTACCGAAATCAAATACACCAATTTCTCCGTGGCTTTGAGCAAATCCCGCAAGATCGCTTTCTACACTGCCGTGAACATTGACGGCGCAAAGCTCCAGTCCGAACGCCGCGAAGGCGACCGGTGGTTGTACGATCCGCGCCTCGATAAAAAATACCAGGCGGGCCCGGAGCTGTACGAGAACAACGACCTGGACCGCGGTCACCTGGTGCGCCGCCTGGACCCGATGTGGGGACGGCGCTGGCGCCAGGCTAGCGAAGACACCTTTCACTTCACCAACGCTGCGCCTCAGCACAAGAACCTCAACCAGCGCACCTGGCTGAGCCTGGAGGATTACATCTTCCGCAACGCCGGGGACCTCGACCTCAAAGTGACCGTGTTCACCGGACCCGTCTTCCGCGCCGACGACATGCGCTATCGCCAGCACTTCAAGATTCCGGCTGAGTTCTGGAAAGTAGTGGTGATGGTTAAGGATGATGGCGCCCTGTCCGCGACGGCTTACCTGCAAACCCAGAAGAACCTGATACAGGACCTGGAGTTCGCTTACGGTGCTTACAAGACTTACCAGGTGCCTCTTGCGCTGGTGGAGGACCTGACCGGGCTGGATTTCGGCGAGCTGAGCACGAATGACCCGCTGGCTGCCCCAGATGTAGAAGAGGCTGTCTCGGGCGGGCGCGTGATCGAAGAGGCGGAAGACATCCGCTTATAGGACCGCGAGCATATTCAGGGCATTCGAAATAGGGGGTATAGTAACACCTGGCATCAAGGCGCGCAGGCGATTAGAGGCGCCACTCCTGTCTGGATTGCAGGAACGCTCATGAGCTCCAGGAAGTATTTGGATGCGTGGGATGGCACTTGAAAAAATTGCGCTGACAGAATGAGACGAGCGGGAAGGCAGGGATAACTGTGGTTGACCATTACACTGATGAAGCAATCCGAGTTATTTCTCAGGTGCCCTATTTCAAAGGGCTCGATTCGCGCACAATGCAGACACTCGCACGCGAAAGCGTCCGGCGCGATTACGAAGCAGGGCAGCTCGTGATTTTGGAGGGCGAGCCAACGTCCGGCCTTTATGTTGTTCAGGAAGGGTGGCTCAAAGTTTCGAAGATCGCCCTGGATGGGCGCGAGCAGATAATACAGCTACTTGGGAATGGTGATGTTTTTAACGCCATCGGTGTGTTTACCGAGGCGCTAAATCCCGCCTCAGTGACAGCATTGGAAACCACGCGCTTGTGGGCAATCGGTCGCGAGATGATGCTCAGGCTGCTCGACTCCAACCCCCTGCTGGCTCGCCTGATTATCAAGGATCTTGCAGGACGGGTCACCCACTTGATTTCTCTCGTGGAGGATTTATCCCTGCGGAGTGTTGAAGCTCGTCTGGCGCGACTTCTGTTGGAACAATCGGTTGAGGATAAGGTGCATCGAAAAAAGTGGGCAACCCAAACTGAAATCGCTTCGCGCCTGGGCACGGTCCCAGATGTGGTCAGCCGCACACTCAGAAAAATGGTGGAGCAGGGGTTAATCGAAATCTCTCGAAGCGAGATCCGCATACTGGATCGACCTGGCCTGGAAGACGTTGCCGTCATCGAGGCTTAAGTCCTCCGATCTAAACCATTGAGTTCCCCTTTAACTGTATAACTAACTTAAGTCGGGGACAGACCCTGGCCCAAATGATTGGCTACTCCGATCATTTGGGCGATTACTTTTAAGCGGGCTGAGGTATGATCCAATCCACCTTCCTGGAGTCACTATACGAAATGCCCAAGGTTCACGAATCAGCCCCGACCAGACGTTCGAGGGCGGCACGATCTTGCAAGGTGATTCTGGCGCGGGTTATTTCCAGCATTCCACTCCGCTGGAGTTGATACAGCAAGCGGCAAACAACTTCTGAAGAGGAAGCCACCATGGATGCGATTTGGTTGAGGGTCAAGTCGCGTTGTGCAGAGTTTTCCGAAGGCGGGACTTGTTCCAGTAATAATTTTGCCAGGCGACCCGTAACCGGCTGGAATGCCAAATCGGAGATTGTCTCCCGCCGCTTGCGAATCAATTTCACTTGCCGGGATAGCAAGGCGCTCAAGGCATCCTTATTCTCGAACAAAATCCGAAGAGTACTTTCGCCATCCCATTGATAGATGATGCTATCCTGGACTGCCTCCAACGTGGAAGGCATCGGCTCTCCATCAAATAGCGTATGCGCCCAGAATTCCTCCCCCTGCTCCCAGGTGGACACCACATAACTCTTCCCATCCAATGAATGGATTACGGACCGCAACCTGCCCGTTGCAATCAACAAAACACTGGTACAGATATCGTCCTGCCAAAATAGCGTTTCATCGCGCTTCAGGACGCGTCGGACAGCCAGCGAAGCCAGTTGCCGTTTCTGATTGCATGTAAATTTGCCCAACACATCGGCATTTTCCAACAAAGCCATAAGTTCAATCATTGCTCTCAATCCTTTAAGATTGCCCAATCAAATGCATAATCTTGACAAAAGTCAAGGCAGGGGAAGGCAAATATGTGTACCATAAGTGTATATTGTCACGATCCAAACTCTGTCCAGCACAAATCATTGGCCTAGGAGGAGAAATGTTACTTTCCACATCCCGTCAGGTACGTCTCGCAGTTGTCTCCCTTGTGGTGATCGCCGCTTTCCTCATGATCGCGGTCATCCCCTTCATCGGATTCGACATGGTCAACCCGATTGTCAAAGCCCAGCAGGCACGCATCGAGAAGTTCACCGCTGAAGGCAACCCGCAGGCGCCCTTGTTGACCTACACTGTCTGGCTAGTCAGTTTCTTCTTCCCGTTCTGGAGCACGATATCCCTCATCGCTGGTATTGTCCTGCTGGTGATCGCGCTTCCTTTGTACCGCGGCGAAAGGTGGACGCGCGGGCTGGCGCTCCTATGTCTGGCCATGCCCTCCATCGGCGGCGCGTATATGGTCGTGCCGTGGATGAACTTTATAGGCAGCGCCCAGGGGGGATTCCCGCCCGCGGTCACGATCATGATGATTGGCCTAATCCCATACTTCGCCCTCCTCCTGTTAGAAAAAGTGGACCTGACCCAAAAGGTTGTGGATTTCCTCGTCTTCCTTATGCTGGGAGTCACAGCAGCAGAAAACTTTGCCAATGGGCACGCGGCATTCCGCATCTTGTTCGGACACCCGGGCCGCCCGCTGTTTGCCGAAGGAATCGCCATCACTTACTTTGGCTGGCTCGCCTTGTGGATTGGGATGGGGTTGTGCATTGCGGCTATTTACCTGCTGGGCGAGAAGAAACTCTCTGGCATTTACGCCGGCCTGATCGGCGGTCTGGTGACGCTGGTCGCCAGTGGAGCCACCCACTACGTCCGCCACGCTACCAATGACTACCTTTATGGGGCGCTGATGGGGCTGAGTATCGTTGTTATGCTTGTGATCCCGGTCTTCAAAAAGCGGCTGACCGAGGAAACAACGGAAGTGGAAGCGCCCCGTGCCCAAGTTGCCTTGACGCCAAAAGCTGCGTAAACCGAGAGCACCGCTGCAATCTCCTTTGTAACCCGGGGTCCGAGCTGCCTGAGCCCCGGGTTCGCTTTGGTAACTTCTCACCTCCCCAACACCCGCGCTCGCTGGTGCATTCGGATAGACGGCCACAGGAACACAATTCCGCTTATCAACAACACAACCAGATCGAGCCAAGGAGCAATCAGCCCGTGTCCCAAAACAGCATGGTTCATCAAATCCTGGGCGTAGGTCAATGGCGAGATGTAAGCAATCGCCCGCGCAACGGGCACCATCTCACTCAAGGGGATAAAGACGCCGCTAATGAAAAGCAGTCCCCAACGTAACAGTGTGCTGGGCATTTGCACGTCGCCCGGGTTGGTGGTAGGCATCGAGCCGAAGACCAGCCCCAGGCTCGAGAAGGAGAAGGCCCCCAGCAGAATGCCCGCTGCCAGTAGTCCCGGCTGGGCAATCGTCGTTTCAAAGAACAGGAGACCAGCCAGCAAAGCCACACCCGAGACTGCAACGGCAAAGAACGCACCTACCGCGGTCTTGCCAAGCAACAGCGTGAGCAGGGACATGGGCGCGGCCAGCAAACGGTCGTACGTCCCGATGCGCCGTTCGGTTGGGATGATGAAAGGACCAGCCGCTCCCGCGGTGAAAAAGACTGTCAAGGCTAACAAGCGCGCCACCCCTTCCGCGGCTCCCAATTCCCGCCGCACCGAAAAAGAGAAGAACATAAAGAACGGCATAAGAAAGCCGAACATAATCATCCCTGGTCGCAGGTAATAGACACGCACGTCTTTGACCGCCACCGTCCAGGCCTGCGCCAGTTCATTTTTTATCCGCATAATCCCCGAATAATTCATTTGCGACCTCTCATCCTGAGTCTGGTGTGTTTGTCATTTTGCGATTCGTCCCGGTCTGCGCCCACCTGCCCCCCGGTGATTTCGAGGAAGACATCCTCCAGGCTTGGCCCCAGTGTGTTCAGGCTGACTAAGCGCAGGGCATGAGATTCGGAATATTGGATAATGTATGGCAACAGCGCTGACGGATCCTCCGTGTAAAGCCGAAACTTATCCCCGATTTTGGTTAGCGTTGTCACGCCTGGCAGAGATTCTAGCGCTCTGCTTTTTTCTGCCATATCCGCATCGAAAGCCACCTCAACCGACTGGGTGCGGCGAAAATTCGCTTTGAGCCTTTCAGGCGTGTCAATGGCTGCGATTTTTCCCTGCGAGATGATTGCCACACGCTCACATAACTGGTTGGCTTCTTCGATCTGGTGGGTGGTCAGGAAGATGGTCGTCCCCTCGGCGCTCATGCGACGGATCAATTCCCAGATGGCGCGAATGCTCTGTGCATCCAGACCTGGTGTTGGTTCGTCCAGGAAAAGCAAGCTGGGTTTATGGATGATAGCCATGGCAATGCTCAAACGACGGCGCATGCCTTTTGAGAAATTTTCGGCTTTGATATCCCTCTTTTCCCAGAGACTAAAAGTTTCCAGAAGTTCCTTTGCCCGCCCAGCTCGCTCGTTGCGCGGTACGCGGTATAGACTAGCCGTGAACATTAAATTGTCCCAGGCGGTCAGTTCGGTGTATACGTTGGATTCTTCAGGAACCAGCCCGATGACCCGCTTGGCGGAATAAGCATCGCGTGACAGGTCATGACCATTGATTAGGATCGTGCCATCGGTCGGGGTGAGAAGCGTAGTCAACATGCGCTGGGTAGTGGTCTTGCCGGCACCGTTCGGGCCGAGGAATCCAAAAATCTCTCCCTGTCTTACGCTAAAGTCAATATGGTCCACTGCTAACAACCTGTCATAGTACTTGGACAATTTCTTCACTTCGATAGCATTGTTCATGGATCACTCTCCTTCTCTACAAGACCTTCGGTGTTGGTAATAAAACAGTACGGTTCCACGCATGGCAGTCAAAGCCTGGACGCATATACAGCGACTTCAGAGAAGTGCCAGCGTCCCGCCGGTGGTGGATGAACTCATCATCAGGCTGTGCTAAGACGACCAACGTGTTTTTCACAACCTTGTTCATTGAATCTTTTCCTTATGGATCTTCGGAGTTCCTGGATTCTGCAATGTGAAGTGTTTTTGCCTTAAGTTGCTACAGCGTTTGTGAAATTGGTACTTTTCAGTTGAAAAGCGAGGGCCAGGTGATGGCGTTCCTGTCCGGTTGCTAATCCTCCAGAGGATAATTGGAGAACCTTTGGGAGGTCGCATCTGCCTATCCTTTAGCAAAATGCTTCTTCTCCAAGAGGTATATTGATCCGGATGCGACCTAGTAGAATCTCAAGGTTTAGGTCCGTCTGTTTATTTGTTCGTCCTGCCACTTCTGGAAGCTCATCGATGAGCCAACGAACGGCGCCTGATGTGTATGGGTAAGGAGGCTGCCACGTAATAGGCGGCTGTGGGTACTCCTCTGGGTCGAAGACCCGGTAGCTGCTGAGAGGAAGACCCTCGCGCTCCAGGAAGACACTGCTTGTACTCACCAAAGCGATTGCATCAACAGGGAGGATATATTCGCCAAACACGGGCCACCCGTTCAAATCATAGTTCGCGCTGACCACCACATGGCTAACCAGCTTATTATGTGGATTGATTACCACCTGAGTCGCAACCCCAACCTGTCCGTTATCCCCGTATACACTCGCCCCAATTCGGGGCTGTATTGCACGCCGCGGTAAGTCTGGTTTTTCACCAGTTACCCTGGGCAGAGAAACCACCCCGCGAGCCGATGAAACGCTGCCAGCTACCTGCTCTGCAGCGAGCTGCTCTTGGTGTGTGGTGACCTCCCCGCTTAAGCTAACCCATCCGTGGAAACTGCCCACTCTCAAGATGTAAGGACGGGTACGTTCGTCTTTTGCCAGAGCCTGAGCAACTTCGATGTTTAGAGTGCGATCAGCGATGATGTAGTTGTGAACCGCCACCGCTCCAGGCACAGATCGGACAATGTCTTCGATGAGCCGCCTGTTGAATTCCTTGTTCACGTATCCTTTCAAATCGACTATGCCATCCTGAACTGCAACTGAAAGGCTTTCGAAATCAACCGAGCGGATAGTCTCTTCTTTCAATAAAGCTGCCTGGATGTCAGCCTGAATGCTCTCATTGGAACGAACTAACCGGTTCAAACTTGATTCATAAGATTCGATCATCATAAGTCCTCCATAACCATGTTGACCTGTACGTTTCTGGGTTTATTGATCAAACGGCAACAGGTATCGTGGAGAGCGCTGCTAAAAATCCACTTACCATCAAGACGGCAATCCCCAGAAGGATATTCACATATAACAGGCTGGCGCTCAGTTTCTCCGTCTTAGGAGTAGATGGCCTCCCGCCGCGCCCGAGCACCAGGCTTCTGTACAGAGCAATCGCGATCATTCCCAGGATCAAGATGTGCTTGATCGCCAGACTGGCGGAGTAGGCGTTGGTAAACGAGAGAAGCCCGGTAAAATCCGGCGTCCGCCGTGCCATGAGCAGACCCGTAATCAGCAATCCTACGATACTGATATAAACCAGCAGGCTCTGGCGCTTTTGGATGGCGTCCATCAGCTTCTTGGTTTGCGGGCTCTTCCCTAATACTTGCCTGGCGGAGGGCAAAGCCGATAGTCCGATAGCGATCAGCCCGCCAATCCAAACTACCGTGAATAGATTGTGCGAGAATGTAATCAGAGCGAAGGCGATGATATTTGCGTTCATTTTTTCCTCATTTTGGATATTTTTAACAAAAGTTATGTCGAATGCCAAGGCGGCAAAGTGTTGATTGCAGACCCTGGGATTGAAAGCTGGACTCTCTCTGCATCAACTTGTGCGACAGAGCTTGCTGGAACCAGCCAGTAACCACACTCCTCTGGAAGACGGCTAAGCAGGATGTGTGTGGCTTTACGGTCAAAACGATCCAACACAACCGCCGCTACTTTTCCCACTTCCAGCCCATCTCTTGAGCGAATGACCATCCCTCTCCGGACTTCTTTGGAGAGGGTGCAACTGCTCTCTGGCCATACAAATCCGCTGACCATCAATATTTGGTCTACTTCGGGAGTATCCCCTTCCTGATTCATAATCTTGTCAGAACAACGCATCCACATTTCTCCAGGGTCAAATGTTTGGTTGATGTCTCTACTTTACTCTCAGTCAGAGAATGAGACCACGACTTTTGTCGAATTCATTACCTCTTACTGGAGAGCCTTTGAGCCTCTGTTATTAAAGGATGCACAGTTTCTGAAACGATCACTGGCATGCTCTGGTACTCGCCTCGCGAAATCAGAAGAGCGCTGTTCGACCAACTTAATTGGTAGACAGCTGGGGGAAATTGTTCTGAAAAGCCGCGCCAAATAATCGACAAATGTCGTGGAATCAAATGACTTTGCTTCATAGAATGAAGACAATAGTTTGAGAATTTAAATATGGAGGCTTAAAAATGAACTGGTCGATTAAATTGTTCAAAATCAGGGGGATCGATGTCAAGGTTCACCTGACATTCATACTGATTCTGGTCTGGGCAGCCTACCGCTGGAGCGGCAGTACCGGCGCAGGCTGGCAAGGTGCACTTTTCGGTATCGTGGCTACGTTATTGCTTTTCGCGGCTGTCACCCTGCACGAACTGGGTCACAGCTTCCAGGCACTCAAATTCGGCGTGCGCGTGCGCGACATCACCCTCATGCCAATGGGAGGCCTGGCACAAATGGAAAAGATCCCGGAGAACCCTTCGCAAGAGCTGCGCATCGCCATTGCCGGTCCATTGATCAACTTCACGATAGCCGGACTTCTCATCGGATTGGGTGCACTGCTTCAGGTCAGATCTGTGATCTCCCTTAATGAACTCTCCCAGTCTCTTGGACAGATCAGCTGGTCCGGAATGCTGGCTTACCTGACAATGGCAAACCTGGCTTTAGGTGTATTCAACCTCATCCCGGCGTTCCCCATGGATGGTGGGCGCGTACTACGAGCGCTGCTGGCAATGCGCATGGATTACACAAAAGCAACCAGGATCGCTGCCAATATCGGCCAGGGCTTGGCGTTGCTTTTAGGACTGTGGGGATTCATGAGCGGTAATTACACGCTGGTGTTGATCGCCATCTTCGTCTGGATGGGGGCGGGCCAGGAAAGCAAAGATGTGGTTGTCAAGGACACTCTTCGGGATATCCACGTCAGGCAAGCTATGACGCTGGCTCCTCAGACATTGCGAGCAAACGACACGATATCGAAAGCGGCTGACCTCACCCTCTCCACTGCTCAGTCAGACTTCCCCGTCCTGGAATGGGGTACGAACAAGGTGGTTGGCGTGTTGGGGGAGAAGGAGCTGGTCGGGGGACTGCAGAAGCAGGGTGGGGCGACTCCAGTCCGTGAAGTGATGGTCACAACTTATCCTGCCATCAACCCCGACGAGCCGCTTTACCTGGCTTTGGAAAAGATGTCCAAAGGCAGAACCCGAGCAGCTCCTGTAGTTGATCGTGAAGGCCAGCTCGTTGGATTGCTGACAACTGCAGACGTAAACGAAGCGTACCGATTATTTTCAGTCGGTCAAAAGATTACTCCAGTGGAAGCGTGAATGGTAAGATAGCGGAGAGCGTTTACCTAATGATGACCCGTGTATCGTCAACCGACCGTAGTAATAATACTCCCCTGCGCGTTCTTGCAAATGTCCGCTATGTTGCAGAGTTACCGCATGAAATCCAAAGAGAGATCGCCAAGGCTGCCGTTCCCCGGCGCTATAAAGCAAATCAGGTGATTTTTCTAGAGGGTGAGCCGCCAGATGCTTTGTATATCCTTGAATTGGGGTGGGTCAAATCCATTCGCATGTCACGTGAAGGGCGCGAGCAAGCCATGCTATTTCTCAAACCGGGAGAAGTGTTTGGCGATATCGCTGTCTTCACCGGAACTCCCTACCCGGGGACAGTGCTTGCCTTAGAGCCAGTAAGTGTCTGGTCAATCGAACGAGAGCAAGTTCTTGCACTCGTGTCGCGCTATCCCGAGTTTGCCCAGGCTGTAATCCGGCGTCTCGGAGAGCGGGTCTTGCATTTCATCGACCTGGTTGACGACCTGACATTAAGGAGTGTAGAAGCTCGCCTTGCACATACTCTCTTAAAACATACAGTGAAAGAAGGCGATCATCTTATAGTTCCGCGGCGTACCTGGACGACAATTGATGAGATGGCTGTCCGTCTGGGCACGGTCAGGGATGTGCTCGGTAGAATACTTCGTAATCTAGAAAATGAAGGGTTGCTGCGGGTAGAACGAGATGCGATCACCATCCTTGAACCGGAGATACTTGCTGAGCGAGGAAAGCGTTAAGGGTTTCTCCCCAAGTGAGCTCTGATTCCAACCAGAATTAAGCGAATTTGCCTAAATACGACTTTTGTCGTATACAGATATTGGCTCCGTTTGTACAATTTATTACAAATGGAGCTTTTATCACTTGCAGGAGTGTGAAGGTGACCGGTGACGCTAATCGCACTGATGACCAAGAACTAAGACAAGACGTTCTCTCCGCCTTGAGCTCGGACCAAAGGATTGTTTCTATCAAGCTGAGGGTGGGAGTGCTCAACGCGATTGTGCACCTAGGAGGCTCAGCGGCATCCACAGAGCAGTGGCGCCGCGCCGAGCAGGTCGCCAGGAACGTACCTGGAGTGCGTGGCGTAGTCAAC
The DNA here is from genome assembly GCA_963714425.1 of uncultured Chloroflexia bacterium. Classification (GTDB taxonomy): domain Bacteria; phylum Chloroflexota; class Anaerolineae; order Anaerolineales; family UBA4823; genus DATCYX01. Next base: position 291,133 of record CAVQOI010000010.1, on the reverse strand, counting down.
CGCATCGAAGCGCCCGGTGCACCCAGCCCTGCGAGATCAATCCATCTAAACCTAGACGATTAGGAGGAACTACATGAAAAACAACAATAAGATAGGAGCTTTGTTGGCGATCATCGGCATAGTGACCGGGCTGCTGATCTTCTACTTGCTCGCCAGCCAATACAACCTGGTGATCGACACGAAGGTTGTGGATGGCAGGACCGATGAAGCCACTTCAGTAACCATCACTTATGCAGTGTTGGGATGGATCGGGATTACTGCTGGGGCTATCTGGGCGGCGGTCCTTTACGGCTTCCTCAACAAAGAAAAATGGGCATGGTTCTGGGGCGCCATCGCGGCGACCATCCAGCTGCTGGTAGGTTTTTTCCCCATGATCCCTGCCATGGATAGCCACCTGCCAACGCCGACCATCTCAGTATTTGCCCTGGCTGCAGTCTTGTGGTTCGGAATGCTTTTGGTTGGCGGCGTGGACAGAAAGATCATTGCACTCACATTTATTGCTGGTCTGGCTTATGTACTGACCTTTATTGACGGAGTAGCTCCCATCGCCAAGTACACCACCTCGCAGGATGATCCTTTCTGGAATGGCATGTACGTTATGTCCCAGCAGGTCAGCTGGTGGGGCGCAGCAGCCTGGGCGGTCTTTATCTTTGCCGTTTTCAAGAAGAAATCCTGGGCCCTCCCTCTGGGCATCTTCGCCGGAGCTATGTCTATGCTGGCTGGCTATCCATTGGGCATCCACAATGCGTTCTACGAGGTTCATCGCTTTTCTATGTTCCTGCCTGCGCCGCTACTCAGCACAGCCCTGGTGATCTACCTGCTATTGCCGGGTACGCGACGAATGCTAGAAGCATGGAACTCACAAGATTAGAAAGGGACGAATTCCCATGCTGGGTACGCTGATAACCCTGGCTCAGGGTGACACATAACAGGATAGTGTAATTGTGACAAAAATCACAGACTTTTCAGTCTTCTTATGCAATGATTTTGATAACAAGCCTCCCGGTATGGGATGCGTGAATAGACAAACATAAGGAGATTGCCATGTTCACACTCGACAACCTGTTCTTATTGCTGACTGGACTGCTGGCAGCCTATCTGTGCTGGAATTTCTGGCAGCGCTATCGACAGCCCAATAAGCTCCATAACCTGTACTACTTGATGGGCTTTGCCGTGCTCCTGGTTTCTGGGCTGTTGCTGATCTTCCTCGGGCTGGGAATTCTGGCGTCGCCCTACGTACTGACCGTCGCCAGCCTGATCCCGCTAGGCATCTCAATGGGTTTGGCTGAGGAGTATTTTCCCGCCTGGAAGAGACCCTTCAAGTGGTTTGCAGCGATTGGCTTCGTGGTGATCGCCATCACCAGTATCGGTGGGATGGACGAGATCAAGAAGCTTGCCGTTCCAATCTTCCATGGTGTGGCTGGGTTAGTCATCTTCCTCGGTCCGTTCTTCGCTAAAAGCGCACCCAAGGGATTCTATTGGGTTGGTATCGGTGGCGCGCTGATCGGGCTGGGCGGCATCGCCCTGGCATTCATCTCATTAGGCTCGCAGCTGCTGTTTTTCAGTCCGGAATTCGTAACGCTCATCTTGACACCGCTACTACTCCTAATGACCGGCGCGTTCGCCCTGGGTTTTTCCAGGAGCGGATAATTCCATAGTCCCTTTTGCCCCTCACGCATCCAGAGCGCACAGGACAACAGGAGTCAGCGCTACTTCCTGGTGAGAAGTTGGGTGAGGGATACCGGAGGCTTCGACGTGCAATTCATCAAAGACCGTTTCAATTACCTCTTCACCTCCACCAAAGGGCTGATACTGGTCGCGATTGCCATGGTCGCCATAGTGACTGCTGTATGGGGCATGCTGTCTGGTCCGATGGCTGAATTTGGCGTGCGTGACGTGGTGGTCAAGCTGCTCCACATGGACCTGCAGCCCTCCGAGCGCGAGGGTCGCATCGTCATCTTGTATCACTCAATTGCTATGGCGATCATCGCTATCGAAACCTATATGATCACGGGCTTGCTGAGAATGAAGCCTTTTTTCAAGACCACCATTAACGCCATCATCACCGTAGGATATCTCGTGACGATGGTCTTCGGGATGGGATTCGCATACTTCGGCCACAACTGGGCATTCCACGGACTGTACATCTTTGGCCTTTCCCTGATCTTCTTCGCCGGGGTATTGCTGGTCATCGCGCTATGGCCCTGGAATTGAGAGTATTACGTCACTGACCAAGCATACGCCCACACAAAAAAAGGGGTAGATTTAGAACGTGTAGCCTTTTTTGCCACAGCAGCGACGACAGTCATCTCTGCACTTTTTGGGGCAGTGCCTGGCTCGTTTTTTGGCAACGGCTTCGAGGTGTTCCTGGCGGAGAACATCATCCGCTACCCCGAGAAGACCACCATGGAGTACTCGGTTATCGGGCACCTGCACATCATGCTGGCATTAATAGCCATCATGATCACCCTCATCATCGGGCGCTGGCTGAACTTCCGAGGCATCCTGCATAAAATTGCCATGCCGCTGATGATCCTCGGCACGATCGTGCTAAATCTCGGTGTGTGGGGTGTGGTTACTCCGCTTGAGCCCATCGCCCATACGATCATCTATGTCGGAGCTACGCCCTCGATGCTTGCGGCACTTCTACTGCTCATCTGGGAGTGGGGCCAGCTCATCCGCGAGGGCACGGCACACATCCCAAAGGCGAACCTGGGTCACAAGCTCAGTGCACTGGTGCGCGACCCGTTGCGCTTTGGCCCACTCTGGCAAATGCTCTTCATGAATTTCACCACCAGCGGAATCGGCATTTTCATGGCCATTCGCCTGGATGAGATCTTCCGCGTTTGGCCTGCCAGAGAGGAGAGAATTGAGCTGACCGGTCACTGGCACGTCCTTTCAGCGATCATTGCCACCATCATCTTGCTCTACTACGGAGACATGCTGGGGCTCAAAGGCAGACTGCGCCAGTGGTACGGCTGGAGCATTATCGTCTTGTCAGACATTGCCTTTGCGGCTGTCACAGTATTCGAGATGAAACGCCTATTTATCAACGAAGCAGTACAGCAGCCGCTTGTGAACGCCCTCATGCTAGCCATTGATTTCGGACTGGGTATGCTGCTGGTGGTGCTGGCAGCTGTAATGGTCTGGCGGCTGACCGACCTGTTCAAAAAGAAAGGACGCTGGACAGAAGAAATGCAACACGAGCTCTCTCAGGAGGCAGTGAAATGAAAAGCCGCCTCTCAGTAATCATCCTGCTGTGCGTTACCCTGGTCTCGTGTTCACCGGTAGATTTAAATGCCCCCATCCCCGTCGTTGACACCAGGATAGAACCCAATTCATGGGTCCCCGTCCCGGCGGGTGAGTTCTATTACGGGCAGCACGAACACATCGAAACCACCCAAGCCTATGAGATTATGACTACCAACGTGACCACGGCGCAATATTCAGCCTTCCTGAACGATGCATTCTCCACCGGCTTTATCAGGATAGACACGGACAACATCGTTGGCTACTACCCAGGAGATACCTTCCACGCTGTCAAGCACGAGGAGCGCATCAACCCTGGGGACTGGCAGTTCATCCCCCTGAATGAGCCCTCCCAGCGAATCCAATTCGATGGGAATACATTTTCAGTGCAGCCCGGGTATGAGAACCATCCCATGACCATGGTCACCTGGTTCGGCGCCTGGGGCTACTGTGGTTTTTACGACTGGCGTTTGCCGACCGAAATGGAATGGGAGAAGGCAGGGAGAGGCACTGACACGCGGCCCTATCCATGGGGGTGGGAGATCGCACGGGAAAACGCTAATTTCTATGCCTCGCGGGACCCGTTTGAAGACATGGGCACCTACGGCTCTCGCACAAGCCCGGTGGGCTTCTACAATGGGCAAAGCTATGGCGATTACCACACCCTTGATTCTGCCTCTCCGTACGGGCTGTATGACATGGCGGGAAACGTGTGGCAGTGGGCAGGCGATGTTTACGAAGGCATGCACTACCGCTTCCTGCGCGGTGGTTCGAAAGACACTTATGAGATGGACTTGCGACTGTGGGTGCGCAACAATGCCACGCCTACCTATTTTAGTCCGGGTGCCGGATTCCGGTGCGCCAGGGATGATTGATAAATGATTGCCTGCCAGCCGTCTGAGGCAGTGAACCCTGTTTGTTGAGGCCGATAGATGACAGAAGAGGATGAAATGAGATGACCCAAACTAATTCCAAATCAACAATCCACAATCTCAAATCAAAGTACTGGCCTCTCATTAAAAGCCTGCAAACCGGATTGCTGCTCGCCACCGGATTGGCGGGATACATGAGCGCTCGCTGCCCGGTCACGCACTGGACGAGAATCCTTGGGCTTGCAGGCTCCCTGTTCCTAGCAATCAGTGGGAGCACGGTGCTGAATATGTGGTACGACCGGGACTTGGATGCCAACATGAAACGCACATCCTGCCGCCCACTACCTTCAGGAAAAGTATCCCCCGGCGAAGCGCTGCGGCTTGGTCTGCTGCTCTCTGCGATTGGCGTGGGTTGGGCTTTGGCGTTGGATTGGTTGTATGGGATCATCGTCTTCGCTGGGCTGTTCTTTGACGTTGTAGTTTACACAATCTGGCTCAAACGACGTACAGCCTGGTCGATCGTGTGGGGTGGCATCTCTGGCGGCATGCCGATTCTGGCAGGGCGTGCCCTCGCTGTCGGGCAGGTAGACTGGATCGGCCTGTTACTTGCGATGGCAATATTGTTCTGGATCCCGACCCACATTATGACCTTCAGTATGCGATATTTTGAAGATTACCAACACGCCAAAATCCCAACATTCCCTTCTAGATACGGCTTCCAAGAAACGCAGGTAATCATAGCCTTCTCCAGCCTGATGTCGGCCCTGGCGATTGGACTGGCGGCATTCGGCATCGGAATCAGCTGGGGCTACTTACGTGTCCTGATGGTGCTGTCCGGGGGCCTGCTAACCCTGGCTATCGGAAGTCTGGTGCATCCTTCGGAAAAAGCCAATTTCGGGCTATTCAAGTATGCTTCGTTGTACATGCTGAGTGCCATGATCCTCCTCACAACGGAGGCAATTTAGCGGGTGTCATCATGGAAGTAAAAGACATTCGTCTTCACGAAGGAGTGACTGGATGAAAATGTCAATCATGCATCGAACTCTACTAATCCTCACTGGCATGTTAGCGGCGTACCAGATTGCAGTAGGCATCGACGGGCTGGCTACATTTACGATGATTAGCTACACGCTTGGCTTTGGCGTTCTTTTAATCGCCGGGCTGCTGCTGATCATCCTGGGTTTTGAAGTCCTGGACAGCCCATTTGTGGTGATAGCAGCGACGATCATTCCTTTGAGTCTGTCTTTCGGTTTAGTATGGCAATACCTTCCCGCCTACCGAATCGCTTACCTGGCTTTTGTACTCCTTGGATTCGTGCTGGTAGCAAGCACGCGTCTGTTAACCCCAGGGCTTGTTGCCACAATTCTCCTGGCATTCGTACATGGGGTTGCTGGCCTGGTAATCTTCGTGATGCCATTCGTCCTGGTATATCAAGGGAGCGTTGCCAGTGGCTTTGCCGTCGTGGGTATTGGTGGTGCGCTGATCGGTCTTGGAGGGCTCCTGCTCTCTTTCCTAAAAACAGGAAAGCCGATCCTGTCCCAGGAAAAGATCTTGACCATCCTGCCAGGGTTGCTGCTGCTCACGACAGCAGCCTTCGTGGCAGGATTTTCTTATGCATGACCTGTCCGGAATTAAATCTCTGAGAGTGCCGGCTTAGAGGAAGCGCGTTGATGAAAATCTTAAGAGTGATAGCAATTGTTCTGATGGGGTTAACTGCCGTCTTCACGTTGATGAGCGGTGCAGGGACAGTTTGTGTAGCCCTGGGCGCAGAGAAATTTGGGGGCACAATGTACTTGATCCGCCCCTATAAATGGCTGTATGTCTTATTTGTCCTGGCAACACTCGCTATTGGCGTACTGGGCGTGCGCGCACTGGTGTCCCTTATAAAGGGGCGGCGAGGCGCCTATCGGTCAGCGCTTCTTGCACTTGTTCTGGGGGTCGTAATAGGAGGCATACATATTTTCGCCTCTCGAAGCATCCGCGGGGCCTCGATGCCTGTAGATGCCGTCGTCTGGACGACCCTGCTCACCCTGGTCTTCTTCCTCTTCGTGCGCATTCCGCCGGTCTGGGCAGGAGTCAACTTTGAAAAATCTGCCAGTGACAAGCACCTGGCCCAGAATGCGGCTGCCTTGTCGATATGTTTATGCGGGCTGCTCACACTGACGGTGCAAACCTGGGCAGGACCAACGCATATGATCGCGGGTGTGAACTATGCCGATGCCTGGCACACGCAGCTGGCGGTGATCGGTTGGGGCGCAATTGTGCTTGGGATTATTCTATTCGCGAAATCAGTTTATCCGATTCAGAAAGCTATTCACCCGACAGCTGCTTGCGCGCCTCAGGACCTCTGAATGGGTAGCCCATAGCAAAACCTATCAGGCAGAAGTCAAAGAGCCCGCCCGATATCGGGACTAAAGCCACCACAGCCAGGATTGTGCCGAACGTACCCTGCACAACCATAAGCCCTACGAACATGATGACGATCCCCAGGACGATACGTGCCCCACGCCCCATACCACTGGTCATAAACTTTACGAATTGCATGTTGAGCTCCTCTCTAGATTTATCAATTTTCCAAACCGGTTGAGTTTTATCCAGCCACCACTTTTCTCTTGCCCTTCCCGAAGAATAGCAACCCCAGAATGATGAGCCAGACAATTAAACGAATGGTCATCGCCACAACGCTGTCTATGGCAACGACGCCGCTATAGGCGATCTGTAAGATGAGCATCACCAGGGCGTGCGCGCTGAAAGTGGCGATCGCAGCTGTCAATGCATACGGGCTAAGCTTCCAAATAAGAATGGCGGTGACAAAGATGGATAGCACTCCCATGCTGAAGTTGTATACAGGCAGCCAACCAATCACGTAGTAGTCAGGGATCTTGCCAAGTAAAACCTGCCCTCCTGCGAAGACAGCCATCGCACCGATGATAAGAGCCAGCACTGCGGCGATTCGATACAGGGTTTTGTTCATTTTCTTCTCCTTTGCCAGTCAACGAATAATGGACAAGCACAATCATTCGCCTTTAGCACCCAAAAATACGACCGGCGTCTTTGCTTTTATGCCTCGCAATGCTCCATGCGGGGCTATGATCGTGACGCCAGAGTAGATCTGGAAAGCCTCCTCGCCCACAGTCATCAGACCCTCGCCTGCGAGAAAATGATACATTGCCGTTTCCCCGGAATGGGGAGGAATCTGCTGGCCCGCCTCCAGACCGACAACCAACGATTTAAATCCGGGCGTGTCGATCAGAAATTGCGGCTGAGGACCATCCGCTGCAAAGACAGCTCTCGCGCTTGTATTGGGGAAATAGTATTCAGAATCTGTGTCAGGCATATTCACCTCCGAATCAATTCGTTTGCCTGACTCTAATCGCCTCCCCCAGATCTTTCCACGACTTTAGTCGGATTTCTAAAGTTTAGTGAGTACCGCTCCTGGATGCAAAAGCTTCCGCCAACCTTTCAGTGATTTGAAATCAAAACCCCGCCAAAAAGCGCACTACATCTTGAACCCAATGAAAGGCAATCGCCGACTCGAGATCGCGGCGCAGCGCCAGGATTGTCGAGGGAAGCCCCCACAAGACAGCCATCGCTACCCCCATGCCTAGTGCTACCAGCGGCGCTTGCAAGAACAGGTCATCAAAATGCAAGAACGTATGCACCAGCAGCGCCAGTAGACCCGATACCCAGGCAGCGTGCTCAGGCAGCGAATTACGCAGCGCCTGCCAGAGGACCCCCAAGAAGGCAAAACGATATACCACCTCTTCAACAATACCCGGCTGCAACGCGTCTAACATTGACGCCAGCGGGTTCTGCCAGATTGGGGTCCGACCTTGGGTTAGCTGGAGCGCATAGAGATTCACCAGCGCCAGAGGCGCGCCTGCCACTAACCCCAGGACAAGGCTACCCCCGAGTTTTTTCCACTCACCATTGGCGGCACTCGACAGTACAGGCCCGCCCTGGCGCATCACCACTATGCCGCCCAAGGCCGCCAGCGCTGTGAATAACCCCCTGATGAGCGCCTGCCTTACGTTGTCGCCCACCACCCCCCAAAATGGATACGGCGAGAAAAGTGTGGCGTTAAGCATGCCTGCGCCGACCACACTACCCAGCGCAATAGCTGAGACCCAATCGCTCCTGCGCAGACTTCCATGCCCCATGAACAGCACCACCAGCGAACCCGTCACAGCAATTGCGGTGAACAAGTCATCCAATCGCGGCAGGCTGTATTTGACAGCCAGCAATGTGCGCAGGATAAATATGGCAAGAATCCCCCCTACCAACAGCAGCAATGTTCTGCTACGCCAGAGTTTGCTCTTCATTCCTTCTTCCCGCCCTCGTCGACAAGCATTTTTTGAGCGATGACACCAATCCAGTCGGTGTCTTCCGTATAGGGCATACCAGCCAGGTCATTCCAGACACTGTTCACAGTGAAGCCCCCGTCTTCTAGTTCATTCGTAATTGACTCGTGGGTAAAATCCTGGAACCACATGCGGTAGACTGATAGCGCGCCGCCAGCTTCAACCACGATCACCTGGTCCAGAAAAATCGATCCCTCAGGGTAGTCAAATCCCTGCTCCAGAGCCAGATGCAATCCGGGCTTCCAAAAGCCTCCATCTGCCATGTACCAGCCGTTCGCACTGCCATGACTCTGGCGATGCCTGCGGGTGGTAACGTCCAGCACAAAATAACCTCCCGGCTTGAGCGCTCGATGAACATTTTGGAGCAATTGGCGGCGCTGGCTGGGCGAAAACGTACAGAAATCACCATAAATCAATGTAGCCGCATCATATTGTGCTGTATCTTTCAGGTCCAGATAATTCTCATAACGGTAACGAATTTGCAGATCGTGTTGCTGGGCGTATTCAACAGCATAGTCGATCGAACGCCGCGAGTAATCGATCCCGGTGACGGAGAAACCGCGCTGCGCAAAGCGAGCAGCATACAGCCCCGGCCCGCACCCCAAATCGAGCAGCCTGGCGGCAGGATGTAAACACAGGATTTCTACCAGCCAGTGGACCGAGCGCTCAATCGTCTCGGGGCGACGGCTGGCGAGATCATTGTTGTGATTCAGGTGGGCAGTAAGCATTTGCTCGGATATATGCGGATCGTCCCAAAAGAGAGCTTCACCCGAGGTAAAAGGGGCTGGTTTTTCCAGATAGAGCTTTATAGTTTCGAAGTTCATGTTGGTTCCGCTATTTAAATCGATTATTTTATGTCGGCGAGGTTATTGGTTCTTGCCAGCACATCTTCCTGTAATATCTTCAACATTTTTGCCGGCTCTTCAAAGATCGGGCTGTGGGCAGACTGCTCAAATGTGTAAAATCCCTTTAAAGGCGCCTTGAGTTTCTCAAAATAATCCTTAGCTAGTGGGTAAGCGCAGGTGTAATCATATTTACCATGAAGGAAATATACGGGAATCTCAAGTTCTATCACCAGTTGGGTCAGGTCTGTAGCTTGCATTTTATCCCACAGGTTGAAACTACGGGAGCGGGAGAAAATTTTCCCGCGCCATAGGTTCACCTTCTCTCCTAATGTATACTCTCGGAACTGCCATGATGGTAAAAAAATGCCTGTAACAACCGAATTTATGTCGCGGGTCGTGCCAATGCCGATACTGTGCATATATTCATCCCGCAGTGCATCGTATCCGGCTGGCAGTGGGACTGTCATTGTGGGGGGCGCTGCTTCTAGCCTTTGAACCATATCAATGTTTCCGTTCTTTTTGTACTGTTCAAGCGCATATTTATACGCCAGTTGTTCAGATTGGATCTGATGCGAAATCTGGCCCATGCCTATGTAGGCATAGTACAACTCCGGCTTCTGCGCAGCCGCCTGGATACCGATATAACTACCCCACGAATGTGCCATCAGGTATATCTTGTCTTTGCCGAAGCGTTTACGCAGGTAATTTGTCACTTCAAGCGTGTCGAACACAAATTGCTCCGCTGTCATTGTCTCTGAGGAAATATTAGGGTTGTAGGAAAGTCCCGCGCCGCGCTGTTCCCACCAAACTACGGTGAAGTAGTCTTCAAGTCTGGTTGGGTAGCGTTGCGTAAGCCAGTACTCAGGCATGCCGGGGCCGCCATGCACGAAAAGCAATACTGGATTGTTAATATCTTTGCTCTTGATAAACATTCCCTGTTCCACACCGTTGATATTGACAAAGATCTTCTCGGAAATGCTGCCCGCCAGCGGCTTCCCGTTTTCGTCGAGAAATGTTTCTGGCTTGCCTGGACTGAGCGCCAGCAATAAGCCAACAAGAATTAAGATGCCAGCTAGTATGGCGGAAATGATGATCAACATAATTCGTCCTGCCTTCCGACCGAGGGATTGATGGGTGAATTTCATCGTTTGATTCATGATCGCGTTCATCTTATTATTCAACTTTATTTTCCCTCAACGCTCTTCCGATTAAGGCAAACAAAATTAACGTAAATGCCGTAAACCAGCCATCCAGACTAATATTTCCGGGGAAATTCAAGGCCAAACCAGTTGACCGGCAAAGCCGCCTACAAAGGCCGTTTGCATTTCCCACTAGCATTCACAGATTTCCATCGCTCATTTTCCTGAAAACCGGACCGTTTCGCCAACCTGCAGTGTGTGGCATGCCGCGCCGAAGGCACTTTCTAACGCAGCTTTTTACACGTCCATATTTTAGGTTCTTAGAGCTTTCCAGTTGGCTTTCCAAAGCAAAACCGCGCCAAAGATCGTAGTTGCAGCCATCTCCCAGATGCTGACCAGCGGCCCGAAGCCAATACCCCGCTGAAGCGCATCGCGTACTTCGTCATAGGCCGAGTGATACACACTGGCCACAGCCAGGCTTTGACTGGCTGTCCAGACATAAGCAAAGAGTATGGCGTTCATGGTGGCCGGAATCAGGCTGACCAGCAGAGTCACAACAACCGGAAGCCAAGGGGTGGCTGCGGTGGTCTCGGTGCGCAAGCCAATTCGAACCAGAGCCGGGATGTGCCATGCCCACCAGATGAACCCGTGCAGCAGCAAAGCTTTACGCAGGCTATGCCGCTGCGCCAACCTCGGCAACAGATAAGCTCGCCAGCCAAATTCCTCGCCAAAACCAGGGATGATGGTCAGTAGAAAACTGACCAGAAAATTACCAAGGATGGCCGGGACAGATATGCCAGCGGGCAAGGTGTGCAGGCCAAGCAGGTTTTCGAGTAAGACTGGCATGCCAAAGATGAAAAGTGCCAGGGCAAATACAGCGAGATAGTGTTTCGGCTTGCCCCATCGCCAGCCCATGTTTTTGAAGCCATCTCGAAAGACGTAGCGACCCGCAATGAAGGTGCCAACCGTGACCATGACCATCGAAAGTGAGCTCAACAGAAAGCCACTGGTAGGGGTGTTCCCCCAAATGGCGTAGGCAATTTGCGGTGGCCACGAAAGGGCGAAGATGAGCAGCAAGTAGGTGCGCAAAGAAAATGGTCGCTCGGCCTTTATGGTGTGAAGGGTTATCGTTTGATGCGTGGTTGTCATGTTCCCAATCCTGTATCTGGAATAACTACTGGGGCTACTTGTCACCATACGTTTCTGGAAGAACCGTATTGACCATGATTTCATGGAAAAGATCAGCTTCTTCCCAGATCATGCCATGACCGGAGTCCTCGAAGAAATATAGCTGTTTGCTCGGAGCCTGCAGCAGGTTGAAATATTCTTCCGGGATCTGGGAAGGATTGTTCATGTCGTGGCGCCCCAAGATGATGTAGACCGGTAAGGAGAGGCTGGCAGCATCCTGGCGAAAATCTATGTCCTGCAACTGCGGGTAAACAATGTTGAAAGTATTCATCAAGCCGAGCAGATAGTAGAGCCGGTCGAGCCAGCCATATTCGGGTTGTTTGAGCATCAGCAGCATGGCGTCACCATCGGCCCGGTATTCCGGGTCTTGGATATTGGGGACCTCGAAAATGGCGTACTCACGCCCGAACAGGGTGGCATACGGTTTGATGGGACTCTTCCCAAAATAGGGAGGCGGACCTTGTTTTTGAAGGGTTTCCACAAATTTAGTATCGCCAGTCTTTTGGGAATGATCCATCACCATCTCGAAAATAATTTGATCGGTTTCGGCTACATCCACCATCTGAGACGTGCCGACATAGGCATGGAAGAGATCTGGGCGTTCCTGGACCGCGCGCACACCGATAATGGTGCCCCATGAATGGCCAACCAGGTAAATCTTCTGCTCATCGAAACGGGCGCGCAGCAAATCAGTTAGTTCTATGATGTCCGATGTGTATTGATCGATGGTCAGGTCTGCTTTTGGGTTGAGCGATGGGTACGACTTGCCGCAGCCGCGCTGCTCCCAAATGGCAACCACGAAATGTTTTTCCAGCGCCTGGTTGAAGCGCAGCACACGTGCGGCTTCGCTTGCTCCTGGCCCGCCGGATAGGAACAGTAGCACCGGTTTGTTGACATCCTCGCCGCGCAGGATCAACCATTGATCCACGCCGCCCAGCTTCACTTTCTCCAGGGAGGCGATACTGTTGGGCAGCGGCTGGCCGTCACTTCCCAGGATGGGAGGGGTATGGGCCCGCCACTGGGAGTACAGCACAAAGGCAATTAACAACAGGATGGGGATAAGAATGTAGGTGATTAAATTTCGTTTTTTGGATGGTTTTGTTTTGATGTTTCGAGTGTGTTGCTTGGATGAGATTGCTGATTGCATGATGGGGTTCCTTTAATGTATAGATGAAATCAAGGTGTCCACGCTAGCCTGATCCCAGTTTTCGATGGGCTCTGAGAACGCAAGGAGGGTTTGCCCGCCATTGCCCGGAAAACCCAGCGCGGCCTGGCGGTAAGAAACGCCTTCGGAATCGACCGCATCGCTGATCAACAGGGTGCTTTCCCCCCGCGCACGATAACGGAACGAGTTTCGATGACCGTCATCCGGGTCTGGGGATCGCCGGAACCAACGACGAGTTCACCCAGAACTTGCGTAAGTTTTTCGGCATCGGATTCGTCGTCAGATTGGATCAGGTACAGGTGGCTGGGGCCAGTCCCGCGGCTGTAAGCTGCCACTGTATAGCCCATGGCATAAGATCTAAAATCGGCGTAGTACCCGGCGGGAAGTTCGAAGTCCGCGATTTCGACGGCTGCACTTTCACCGTTGCCCAAATCGGTGCTGAGACGAATGCCCACACCGCAAGCAGTGAGGATAAGGGCAAACAAAACGAGGGTGATGGTTGTGGTTTTCATGCGTTGCTCTAATTGAAAATAGAATCAGAAATTCATTACACGGCTTGTACAATTCCAGCGGCGAGATCATTGTGCGCAGCACTTCGTTCTTCTTCGATCTTCATCACAGCAGGGATGCACAAGCCAACCAGACACATGAAAATACATAGTGCCCCGCCGAGGTAGAACCAGGATTGAATCCCAAACCGGTCGGCTACCGGTCCAGCAACCATCAGACCAATCGGTGCCATCCCGCCGCCGATGCTCCACAACAGGGATAGGATGCGGGCCTGAATATCCGGGTCAACGGTGGACTGGATCACGGCCATAAACGGCCCCATCGTGAGGGGGCTGGCCAGACCGACCAGGAAAGCGCCCCCAACAGCCAGAGAGAGGACCGAAGCCGGGGCTAGGGCTAAAACCAGGGTTCCGACCCCCATGCCCATCAAGCCCAGCATCGATGTCAGGATTTTGCGCTGGAAGCCGCCCCAGGCGCCCAGCAGGGCTCCACCCGCGAAAACGCCAATCCCCATCGCTGATTCCACCCAACCAAGCTGGATGGCATTACCGCCAAAATAATCCTTGACCATCAGGGGCAGCAGTGAAAACGCTGGGATAATGGTGAAATTGATTCCCACCGTCATCAGGCCAATGATCAATAAGCCGGGCCAGCCCAACAGGTAACGGAGACCCGCGTTGAAATCCTGCCAGACTGTAGTTTGGGATTCGGGCTGCAATTTTTTCTGCGCGATGCGTTCCGGCTGGGGAATGGCGATGAAGCATAAGGGTAAAATGGCAAACAAGGCGGTAACAACATCGATAGCCAGGATGCCCTGGATTGGCAACACTTCCAGCAGGAGGGCACCCAGGGGAGCGGACACCACATTCAAGCCGCCATTGAGCATTTGATTAATTCCCTGGATGCGGGTCAGGTTTTCGACCGGCACCATCAGCGAAGTCGAGGCGCTCATGGCGTTTCCATGGAAACTCCCGGCCAGCGAGCGGATGAACATCACCACGTAGATGTGCCAGATCTGCATGGCATCCAGAGCGAACAAGATCGCCAGGGCGATGGTCGCCAGGGCGATCAGGCTGTCGGCCAGCAACATGATGAGGCGGCGGTTCCAACGATCCACCAAGGTGCCCACGAAGGGACCCAAGATCACGCCGGGCAGCATCCCGACCAGGGAAGCCGTTGCCAGCACCGTGGCTGAACCTGTCGTGATAGTCAGGTGCCAGATCAGAGCAAACTGGACAAGCTGGCTGCCCAGCAATGAAATCGCCTGCCCTCCCCAGATTGTGAAGAAGCGGGTTTTCCAGAGTTTGCCGTCTTTGAGTGAAAATTGGGTTGCCATGCGAGTTCCTGAATTTCTCATTGATCATCCCGGAAACCTTGAGGGCGAAGGTCGCTACCATTCACCCTCAAGGTGGGCTGCAAGGTACAAGTTCAGTCTTCCTGCAGGATCAACTGGCTTCAGTGACGAGAGGATTATTCACCAGCTCATCACCCTCTGGATTGCTATTCAATCTAGAAAAGTCAGTATCACCTTCGGGCATAAGTACCTCCGTTATCCCTTCCCCAAGTTTGAACATCTTGTCGCGGTTCAACCAGACGACGACTACGGCAGCGATGATGAACAGGAGAATGTCCCAAGGTTGAGCATCTGGAAAGATGGGGTTCATCACCTGGAAGTGAAACAAGGCAGAGATCAGCAAGCTGCCCTTTGAAACATTGAATAACGGCGTTAGGATGACGGTTATCGCCACGATGCCGATGAAGAATGGGCCGAAATCCCAGGCGCTTTGGGGTGTGCCGCTGCCTAGGAATGATGGGATATGCCAGACACCCCAAATACATCCCAAGATCACAGCAGACCAAAACGGAGAGAACTTTCGTTGGAGAAGAGGCTGGGCAAAGCCGCGCCAGCCGAACTCCTCGATGGGTCCGAGAAACAAGGCCAGTGCGATAGCCGGGAAGACCTGATACCAGGGGGTGAAGGGGAAAGGTTCAGTAATGGTGCCCTTGATAGCCGCCCCAGCATAAACAATAAGCGGAATTCCTAAAAGCAAGAATGCCCACCATGCGGCTGGGGCTTGCCACAAAGTCAGCCGCTTGAAGAAACTTCCTAGGCCCTTGAAACCGGCCTGCTGCCAGACCAAAAAGATGCCCGCAATGCCGGGTGCGTACACCATAAGTATGATCAAGGGGTTGGTCATACCGATTTCGCCGAAAATAGCGACGATCTGGTCGTAGAACAACATGAGGATCGCTGCAAGACCCCAGGTTAAGCCAAAGGACAACGCCAGGAATGGGATTAAGGTTTTTGTTTTCATTGTGATTTCTCCTGTATTGTGAGTTGTGATGGTTCAAACCATGCCGCTGATGAGCGAGGGGAAGAACGCTTACAGGATAAAAGAAAACCCCCTTGGACACATCAGCGAACTGGGGGGATTTAGGACTGGTCAGGGGATGAGACCTGAACCTGGTCAGGTGGGCAGGCTGCAGGATCGGTTCTCGTTGAATTTCAGGAAATGCTCAGCACCAGCAAGGCAGTCGATAGATCCAGCAGCCCGTGAATAACCACCAGGTACGGCAGCAGACGCAAACGCCAGCGCAAGATGACCGCCAGCATGAGGGCAAACGGCAGGAACATGACCAGACGCCAGATCATGAAGCGGAGATCCGGCAAGAATGGCAAGCTGATATGCTGGGCAGCCAGCCAGAAAGATGTCAGACCAACCGCCAACCACGCACGCTTCGTTTGGGCTTCAAGACGTGGTAAGGCATAAGCAAAGTAGTTTGGCAACTCTGAAAGGGCGATGGAAATTGGAAAAAGTGTCAAGCTGATCGCAACAGCCCAAAGTGGCAGCGGGCGAATGAGCAAATCAAGTGCAACCTGTTGGTCGCCAAACAACGCCTTAGACAGAATCACATTTGGCAGCATGGCAACTGGAATCGTGATCACCAAAATCCCCAGGCTCGTGAGCAAATCGATGCCGATAGTCTTGCGCTGGAAATGGAAAATACTCCAATAACGCTGACCTTCTCGCTGGTAAAGCCAGATGAGCAATGCGATCACCACCAGGCTGCCCAGCGCAGCTGTGATCGGCCACCAACCCGTTGATGACTCCCATGCGGCAGGCACTCCCTGAATGAAATATATTCCTGCGATGAGAGCCTGGAAGACAGCGAAAATTACCGTGCGCAGCACAAGCATGATCCAAGGCCAGCGGTCAGAAGAATTTGACATTTTGAGCTGGCCTCCTGGCCAGATGCTGTTGAAACACTGTTGGTCAAGTGATCAGATTTTTTTGCCAACGAAATGCAACCGGATAGCTGCCAAGTTGCTCCTCAGATGTTGCTGCAGAACCACCAGGGTCATGCTTTGATATTCTTGAGCAGCAATGCCACCATTACCAGGTTGGCCAGGGTAATGGTATTGAAGACGACTAATTCAACAACACTGATGGGCACGCCCACCCGGGCCATGTTGAGACCCATCACGCTGACAGCGATGCCCATGGTGAGGAATTTCATCAGCCCGACAGAGGCCAGCAGGTAGCCCCAGGGCTCCTGGCGCAAGAGCAATATGCCAGCGAGCACGCACAAGGGCACGATGATCCCCAGGTCCATAGCCTGGATGAACATGCTGGTGACGTTTTCCAGTATTGGGGGTTGATCCTGCAAGACCGTCGGAGCGATCCGCCCCAGCCAGGCCAGTGCGAGAAAGGCAGCCGCGAAAAAGAGCAAGGAGGCAATGCCCCGGCGCGGCAGTTTCTCGGAAAAGTGTGCACGGAGCGTCTTCAGGTCAAAAGACATCATGCTCAGGATAAAGGCGAAAAGGCTCAAACTGAACAAAGCCACATATACCAGGAAGAGCTTGTTGTAAGCCGCGCCAAAACACATCGTGATGTAGGTATATAGAACAAAGCCCAGCGTGCCAGTTAGCAGCAAGCGCCCGCGTAGAGAGCCGCGCATGGTCAGCCATGCAGAAATTGCCAGCAGCGGCAAGCCAAGAACGAGCATGACCAGGTCGTTGGCCTGCATTTGGGCAACGGAGCTGAACGTATCCCAATAGTATAGGCCGCGTGCGTTGATGGTCACCTCTTCGCCGCGAAAGTTGGTCAATGGATACGGCTGACCTTCAGCAGGCCACAGACCTGCCAGCACAGCGGCCAGGGTCAGGATGATAATCAAAGGGACCAGCCATTTTAAAGCAGAGGTATTGTTCATGGTTGTATTCCAATTCCTTCGCTGAAATATTGTTTAGTCGCACAGCCCATAACCGCTCTCGATCCGTTTCTTTAATCGCTGTATGAACCGCGCTGCCGGAGCGCCATCGATAACATCATGATCAAAACTAACGGTGACACTCAGATATTTGCGCACTTCTACCCGATGATCTACCACACCCGGTTTCTCGCCTATTCCACCAAGGGTGAGCTGGAGGGAGTGGTTGGGAACCGGAATTCCCCACCCACTGCCAGTCCCAAACATCCCAACCGAAGTCACCAGCACTGTACCGTAATAATTTTTGAGCAGCTGCGGATTCTTAAAAAGAGCCCAAAAGAATAATCGCCTGACAAATCCGGGCAGCCGTACAAACCATTCGATAAACTTCAATTCCTGGCTGCTTTGGTGTTTTTTTTGGAACGCCCGGATTTCATCATGGATCTCTCGAATGCTCTTCTTGTTTACCCCTCTCAGGATATGAGGCCGGATGGTCTTCTTGCCATCCACTTCAACCTCGAACAGCATGTTCACATCCACTTCATCAAAGATGATAAGCTGGTTGCGCCAGTTCCGATAGGCGTGCATCTGCTTATCCTGGTCGATCACCTTTCCGAGACAGGCTAAGAAGAACGCCGCAAAGGATAGGGCTTCGCCCGTTTGAGCCTTATGTTGGCGAATGGCTTCACGAGCCTTGGTAATGTCGAACTCAACCATCCCATGCACGGTATGCTTCTTTAGTCCCATCTGTCCACCATCGACCATTAAAAGCCGGTTCCTGGGATATGGTAGAACAGTATGAAGATCATGGGTTGTTTTCATCGATCAGGCTCCCTACCCTAAACGTACTCAGGGTTCTCCGATATATCGTCGGACGAATTTCACAGCGTTGTCTGTACCATTTTCAGCACGTATGGCTACTCCGCATGAAATGGCACGTTGCTTCATACCCTGGTCTGTAACTGCGATTTTGATCGCGTCGGCTAAACGGTCAGCGGTCAGGGTCTTTTGCGGTATTGGATCCGGTCCCAGGCCCAATGCTTTGATCCGTGCTCCCCAGAAGGGTTGGTCGAAGACAAAGGGTACAATCACTGCAGGCACACCAGCGCGCAGCCCTTCTGCAGTCGTCCCTGCACCGCCATGATGCACCACAGCCGCCATGCGCGGGAACAGCCAACTGTGGGGCGCGGCATCCACCACGAACACATTGCCTGGAACCAATTCAGTGCGCAAGCCGCCCCATCCTGTGAGCAGAAGCCCCCGTTGGCCGCTCCTTGCGAGCGCCTCCAAGGTGAGACTGGCAAGCTGTTCCGGGTTGTTGCCAGCCATGCTGCCAAAGCCGATATAGACAGGTGGATCGCCTTCATCCAA
Organism: uncultured Chloroflexia bacterium; assembly: GCA_963714425.1. GTDB lineage: Bacteria > Chloroflexota > Anaerolineae > Anaerolineales > UBA4823 > DATCYX01. Next base: position 272,221 of record CAVQOI010000010.1, on the reverse strand, counting down.
AAACGCTTGCAGGTCAGCCGATGGCTGCCAGTCCACCTGAGTATCCAGTAAGTAACCAGTGACGTGTACGTTGTCTGGCCAATCTACCGGGTGCGGGATGATTTTGGGGCTATACGCACTCAGCATGGGCGTCGATCTCATTGCCCTGTAGTAACGAGCGGCAGTATATGGTGGCAACCCCAGGCGTCTCCTGAAATCATTCACGAAAGGACGGTACCACAGCCAGACAACCTGGAGCATCGCCATGCCAGATGTGAAGTTATGCACCCCACCCAAATCCCTCTGTATAGGCCAAGACGGCGCCGGGAAAGCCCTCGTGGGAAGCAGTGGAGTCGGCTCAACATGGATAATCGGAATGCTTAGCGCTTCGGCGATGGATTGTCCGAAAGCACTGAAAACACCCAAGCAAATTAATGCGTCCGCATCACTGCATGCTGCGTATGCATCCTCTGCCATGCTCATAACAACCGGGGCAATCATTGTCCTGATAGCAGGGATCGACTTGATAGGATTGGCGCCGCTCGTCTCCATGAACCTTCGACCGGTGTCGCTCGCCATAATTTGCTGGACATCTCCGCGCAATGGATAAAATCCTACACCTTGCTCCTGTATGAAACTGGCAAAGTTTTCGGGAGCTGCCAGGCGGACACGATACCCTGCCTGTTGCAGCCCTCTCCCCAAGACGATGCAGGGCTGGATATCGCCTCGTGAACCTGCAGCGAAGATGGTGATGTTCATTTTGAGAGGAGGGCATCCAAAGCAGAAATGAAAGCCTCCGGCGGAAGCTGCTTTGAGAGAAAGCCATCCACCCCCCATTCTTCCGAAGACATTTTATGCTCAGGTTTGACACTGGTTGCTATGAGTTGGGTGTTCGGGCAGTGCTCTCGGAGAGCCCGGATCAACCTTTGGGGGTGGATTCCGTGCAAATTCCAATCCAACAAAATCACATCAGGAGGCTGTACGCAAACCTGTGCCAGCAGGCTCTCAGTATGGTCAGCTTCACCAACCACCTGCATTCCCGGTTGATATTCGATTAACAAACGCAGCGCGCCTCTAACATGATTTTCGCTTTCTGCTAAAAAAATCGATTTCATAACTGTTTCCTTCGTGTTTGTGACAGAAGTTTAAAACAAAAACTCCCCAAGCACATCCGCTGGGCGGGGAGTTTCTTAGCTATTCGAAGGTCGATATTAAATCCTGGTCACTTGACCAGGCCGTTTTGGAGTGCTACCGCAACAGCTTCAGTGCGGCTGGTAACCCCCAATTTAGAAAGAATACTGCTGACATGAAATTTGGAAGTTGAAACACTCACCACCAGAGCATCGGCAATCTGGTTGTTGTTCAATCCATCCACCATGAGAGCTAAAACTTCACGCTCTCGTTCGGTCAGGTTGAAGCCGGGTTTTTCTGCTGGTGTTCGAGTGGCCTGGATCAGCACCTGGGCAGCTTCACTGGAAAGGGTCGGTTTACCAGCTGCTGCGAAACGGATGGCGTTGGCAATTTCCTCAGCAGAGACATCTTTGAGTAAATAGCCGATTGCACCAGCCTTCAAAGCGCCTTCCACCAGTTCCCTTTCCTTAAAACTGGTCAGGGCGATTACCTGGATTTGGGGACATTTCTCCCGGATCAAGCGTGTAGCGGTAGCCCCATCCATCCCTGGCATCACTAAATCCATCAAAACGACGTCCGGACCTAATTGCTGGCAAGATTGAACGGCTTGTTCGCCACTCGAAGCTTCCCCCACCAGTTCGAAATCATCGTATGCCAACAGAAAAGCACCCAGGCCGCTGCGCACTACGGCATGGTCATCGACCAGCATTACACGAATGGGTTTAGCGTCACTCATTTTTAGGCTCCATTTTGGCTAACTCCCAGGTGAGTTGGATTGTCGATCCCTGGTCGCGTTGGCTGTCTATGATTAAATTAGCTTGGATGCCATGGGCGCGTTCTTCCATGATCCCCAAACCGAGATGGTCAGCAGAGACCTCAACCGGATTGAAACCGCATCCATTGTCTTTGATGATCAATTCTACATATTCGCTTTGGCAGGCGAGATTCGCTGAGACCTTTGTGGCTTCGGCGTGTTTGGCAATATTCGCAAAGGCCTCTTGAGCCACCCTGTAGAAGACTTCTTTGACTGCAGGAGGCGGGTTCCCATCTACTTCTTTTTTGTATTCCACTGTAAGGCGTGTGCGGGCAATGAATGCATTTATCAGGTGGCTGATCAAATCCCCTAAATCGGTATCAACCAATGCGGCTGGTCGTAATTCCAGCAGCAAAGTGCGCATTTCGGACAGCGCGCCGCGGGTTAGTTGCCGGATTTCTTCTAATCGCCGTCGACCCTCATCTGGATCTTTTTCCCAAAGTTTGGGGAGCACCTCGGCGACTAAACTAGCTGAGAACAGGGTTTGAGTCACGGCATCGTGCAGGTCGCGGGCCAGGCGGCTGCGTTCCATTGTGACAGCAGCCTGCTCTACCTGCTTGTACAGACGGGCATTTTCAACGGCAACCCCCAGCTGATCGGCAATGGATCTCAACAGCCTTTGTTGTTCTGGACTAAACTGCTCGCCTTCCATCCCGACGATCACCAGCACACCTAAGGTTCGATCTTGCACCCGAAGAGGGAGCAACGCGCCCGGTTCCACGAATCTCTGTTCAGTACCCGGGACTACAAACAATGGTTCATCGCTATCAGCGACTGCTTCGCAGGCTGGCATGATTTGCTCAAGATCCTCGGGAGAGATCGTCTGGGCAGGCCTGATCATGCGCGCTTCCAGCTCGCCTGAAGCCTCATCTTTTATCATCACGCCAACCCGTGAGGCGCCAATTAAAGTAACCAGTAGATCCAGGGTGGTCTCCAGCATTTCATCTAAGTTTAGCGAATGATTGGTCGCCGCAGCAACATCCAGCAACATTTGCAGATCACGCGTACGGTCTACAACGCGCTGCTCGAGATTTTGCTTGGCTTCTTCTCGTTCTGTGGCGTCTACGGATACACTCAGAATGCCGACTACCTTATCGTTCTCGACCAACGGAGCCAGGACGATATCCCAATAGGTCACAATCCCTTCTGATTCCAGGCGCACACTATTTTGTCGGACTGTCTCGCCGTCCAGCGTGCGGTCAAACAAGGGGAGGACCATGGATTCGGTGCCGGGCAGGTGCTCGAAGTAACCTACGCCAGGTGCAAGAAGGGCAGCCGATGGCGGGGAATACGTTTTAGAATAATCCACCCAGGTGGGATTGTAGCGCTGTATGCGGTACTCGCGATCAAGAACGGCGATCCCCATCGGCATACGCTCGAAGAGTATTTCTAGCAAGTTGATTTGGCGGCCTAGTTTTGGGTCAGGCGTGAATGCCACAACAGACTGCTCATCGACCTCTGCGGCTGGAAGTAACTCAAACTCACAGGCCTCGTCTCCCAGCGCCTGACAATGACGTTCAATACAAACCACATCGCGCCGGTCGCTGATCACATTGATAAAACCAACTAACACCCCAGCGGTATAAGCGCAAACCGGATCATCCACACGTTGTTCATGTTGACGCATCATCCAAGCCTCAAATGCATCCTGCGCTCGAATGATTACGCGCCCGATCGGCCATTGCGCTTCTGCAATGTCATACTTACCGAACCCTGCGGTCTGATATGCTTGCACACAGCTCGCAAAGAGACGACCTTGCTGGGTAATGTCTTTTGAGGTACCCAAAGACTCCGCAAAAGAAGCCCCACCGTTCGCTCCGGCTTGCTGCAGCACATTGTTGGTCAACCGGTTGCCAATGAGCGCTTCTAATTGGCGGCGGATACTCCAAAACCCGGCTTCGATATCAAGCAAGGCCATACGCGCCTCACCAAAATTGAGAACCCCAGGCGATATGTATTTTACAGAGGTATTCCCTAGGTCAGTCATAATGATTCATCGTACGATTTTCGTCTCGCCTCACGGAAATTTGTCCAATTATATCGATGTATTGTAACCAATAATATCTCGATACAAGATGATCGAGTGGCTAGCGCGGGTTTCCGTTGCCCCACGCCGGGATGATGATCTTACTCCTGTCGTAGAATTGTGTGCCATAATGAGATCATACGCATTCTCTTCGTTGAAGATGAACCCGACTTGGGCCAATTCATCCGCCAGGGGCTAACCGAAGCCGGATACGCGGTAGATGTCGCCCTTCCCAAAGGTTGGTCTTGAGCTCAGCCAAATCCAATTATTTACGCATCATCTACCCCCTAACCTGATATATAATACAAACGAGACCGGGTTAAATCTCTTTGATAAGGGGCTAAAGTCAGAAAACCCCTGGTTGCATCTCTTGCAATCCAGGAACACCCCTGCCTTTCGGTGCCTGCTACTCTACCATCGGCTAAAACTCGCGGGCAGGGAGATCCAATTCGCCATTGTTCCACCGTCACAGCCAGCAAATAATAAAGGAGGCATTATGGACCAACCTGATCATGACATTCAATCCAAAAACCCCACGGAACTGCTACAAGAGCAGGTCCTTCTTCTTCGCCAGGTAAGCGCCACGCTGACCCACCTGCAGGACAGGCAAGCCAGGTTGCATGAGAGCGTCGCTCGCCTGTCTGCCCAGTCGCGAAGATCTACGGCTGAGGCGATGGATGTATTTGTGACCAACATCAAGATGCCTTTCTGGTCCATGGTGGGCTTCATCCTCAAATGGAGCATCGCTGCCATCCCGGCGGGCATCCTCTTCCTCATCATCGGTGTGCTTGCCTGGATCGCGATCGCGGCGTTATTTGGCGGGGCTATGTGGGGTCTCGGCTCGCTGTTCGCACGCTAGATCACGAAAATAGCAACCTGACTGAGCGATCGAATATTAATAACCCGCCGGCCGCGCTTGGTGCGCTTACAGCGTAGACACTGCAGAGGCGAACTGTCTGCAAGCCGCTACAGGCAGTGCAGCGTTCTCACCTGTCGTGATGAGAACCGATTGCCTAGAACAGCAATCTCAAGCGCGCATAGCCCCACACAATGTGGTGATTCCCCTCACCCAGCCCAATTCAGCCGCCCGTCGCGCCTACGAAACCTGGGCCGTGTCCAGGTAAAAAGGCATTTATTCGCTCCCGTCAGACCTTGCTTTCCAGGTAAGCTGCAACCTGGTCGTAATGCGCCTTATCCAGCTTAGCGCCCTGGAATTGTACGTGCTTGCGCAGCTTATCGATGGTGCACACCGGCAGCGGCGAGCCTTCGACCTTCAGCCGGGCGGCAGGATGGGTGAAGACCACTACAGCCTTTACGGGGACAGGATGTTCGTCCCCCAATTCCTGGGACAGCTTCTTCTTAAGGTCCTGCACAGCCCGTTCTGCGCTCTTCACCGGATTACCCAGGTGCTCCTCAACGATGTAGCGCAGCGCTCTGCCGATGCTGATCTGCTCTTTCCAGCGCCCGTTGGTATAGGTGAACTGCCCAGCCAGGTTCACCGTTTCCAATGCCACCACCCCGTTGGGAGTAAGCAGCACGTGATCGCATCCCAATGCAGGGTAATGGTAGAGCTGGTGGGCGTTGCTCAACGACTTGAGCGCACCATCCAGGCTGGTCTCAGGGCGGGGCTTCTTCACCCAGCGATTGGCAAAGTAGATGCCGGTCATCGCCACGCCCAAGCCGGTCACCAGGAGCAGGTTGGCGTAGAGCATGAGCTCCACCCGGAAAAGCGGGATGAGCACGCTGGCAAGCAAGATCATCAAGCCCGAGACGCTGGCAATATTCGAAAGGGTCGCCCGGCGGGCGATCTTACTCCGATCGAGGATGCTTTTCATGGGATTTCATACATTTCCCGGTAGAGGGGCGCCAGCTCGGAGTACAGCTGGCGGTAGACTTTATAAAGCGCATCATAGCGCTTCTGAGGAGCACTGGCCGGGCGCACCACGCGCCTGATTTGGATCAGGTCATCGACCTCATCCATGCTGGCATGGATACCCATGCCCACCGCCACGCACAAGGCAGCCGCCATGGCGCCGGCTTCCAGCGGGTGCTCTACAACGTGCAGCTCTTTCCCGGTGACGTCGCTGATGATCTGGGGCCAGATCTCGCTCTTGCACCCACCGCCGATGGCGTTGACCTGATCGAAGTGGAAGCCCAGGCGCTCCATCGTCTCGCAAATCCAGCGGATATGGTAGGCAACCCCCTCCATCACCGCCCGCGCCATGTGGGCGATGCTATGGCTCATGGTCAAGCCGATAAAGGCGCCACGGGCATAATGATCCAGCACTGGGGCACGCTCGCCCGAGAGCCAGGGCAGGAAGATGAGCTTATCCGCACCCGGCTCCAGGGATTCGGCGAGATTGCTGATCAGCGCGTAGGTGGATAGCTCACCAGAAGGCTGGCCTGCCTGGTTTTCAAACAGGGTATCGCGGAACCACATGAGCGCCCCGCCGCCGGTCTCCATCTCGCCGGCGATGACATACTTATTGGGATGGTAATGGCTCAATCCCCACAACGGCTTATCTGGATCGTTCCTAAACTCGGACGTTGAGACGCCCACCCAGGTGGCAGTACCGATGCACAGGTGGGCTTTGCCGTCCCGGTTGGCGCCCGCACCTGATTGGGCAGCGGCCACATCGCCGCCGCAGTTGATCACGGGGGTGCCGGGCAGAAGGCCCGTGATACGCGCCGCCTCCTGGGTCACCTCCCCGATCACGTCCGTGCAAGGATAGGCGGGGGGCAACTTATCCAGCGGGATGCCCAGGCGCTGGCAGGCTTCCGCAGACCAGCCGCGCTGGTAGGGGTCGAACAGGAAATAGCATGAGGCGCCCACATAGTCGGTGGCAGCTACCCCGGTCAGTTTGTGTACAATGTACTCCTTACAGTCGAAGATCTGGGCTGTGCGCTCCCACACCTCGGGGCGCTCTTCTTTAATCCACAATATCTTGGGAATCACATCTTTGGCAGTGGGGAAATTGCCGGTATGGCGGAAGAGGAAAGCGGGCATGTCATTGCCCCGCAAGCGGTCTGCCTGGTGGATGCTGCGTAGATCCAGCCAGCTCAGCATGGGGGTCAAAGGTTTACAGTGCTCGTCTACCGGAAGGGCGTTGAACATCTGGGCGGAGATGCCCACTCCCAGGATATCTGCCGGAGAGATGCCGGATTCCTGGATCACCTGGCGGGTAGTGGCGGCAACGCTCTGCCAAAGCTCGTCGGGGTCCTGCTCCACCCACTCAGCTCGCGGGTAGCTCAGACCGTATGCTTGGTAAGCCGAGTGGATTACCCGTCCGTGCAAATCGGTGATCACCGCCTTGTCGCCGCCGGTGCCAGTATCGTGAGCCAGGATGTATTGAGGGGATAGGGTCATGGAGGGTCGCCGTTAATTGACTGGGGGACATGAAGTCCACCCCTGGGGTCTACTCAATTTCCTCTATGTATGTTTTGAACGCCTCGATGAAGCGCTGGTTCTGCTCAGGTGTGCCGATTGTGACGCGCACGAAACCCTGGGCCATGTGGTGGCCGCGCATGGGGCGGATGAAGATGCCGCGCCTAATCATGGCGTCCACGATCTCGTCGGATGGCTTGTTCAGCGCGCTGGCGTCGATGAGCACAAAGTTCCCTTCGGAAGGGTAGACGCGCAAGCCCGGCATGCGGTTGATAGCGGCGATGATGTCATCCCGGCCATTGAGAATGTTCTGGCGCTTGGCGTGCGCATCTTCAACATCTTCCACGCCAGCCAGGGCAGCCGCCAGCGCAGGCAGACCAACATTCCAGGGCAGCTTGACGCGGTTGAAGTAATTTGCCAGGCTCTCATTGCACAGGCAGTAGCCCACGCGAAAACCAGCCAGGCCAAAGGCTTTGGAGAGCGTGCGTCCGACCACCATGTGGGGATACTGCTGGATCCAGCTTGCCCGGGATGCAGGCTGCGCTTCCAGCTCGAAGTATGCCTCATCGTAGTAGAGAGGGATGCCCAATGACAGCAAGCGCTTCAGACCCTCCTCGGCGATCTGATTGCCGGTGGGATTATTGGGCGAGCAGACGAAGATCAAACGGGTGCGCTGGCTGACAGCAGCCAGCATTGCGTCGATATCCCAGTCAAAATCGGGCGTCATGGGCACCAATACCGCCTCACCGCCAGAGATACGCGTGCGCGTCTCGTACATGGCGAAGGTGGGCACAGGGATGACCACCTCATCTCCGGGGGCGACGAAGGTATTGATCACGAAGTTGATTACGTCGGTGGAGCCGTTGCCCAGAACGACGTTCTCACCACTCAGCCCAGACATCTCGCCCAGCTTGTGGCGCAACTGGGGACCCGAATCGGGGTACAGGTTGCCCAGCCGGCTGGCCTCGAGGATGGCATCCAGCACACTTTGCGAGGGGGGAAGCAAGTTTTCGTTGGACATCATGCGCACCACATCGGGGTGCTGCCAGGCGAAATCCATGTGCTTGGCACTGTAGGGCTCAGAATCTCTTACCCAGGGAACAATGAAGTCTTCAATGCTTTTCACAAAAATTACCTCAGCAGGGAGATTAATCCGAACCCAGGGATATTCAGGCGAAAAGCGCCCGCATATCCCTGGGTTCGGGAGTATTCCCCCTTCCCTTGGGGAAGGGGCAAAGGGGGATAGGGGTAACAGGAAAAATGAACCATAAGTTCAGCGATTCATCAGTTCTTCGACGTCTTTGTACCACTTGACGCGCTCACCAATGCGGCTGCGCAATTTCCACTTCACGGACTTAGGCTGGCGCTGGATGGCTTCTTGTAATTCTATTATTCGCTGGCGCACCACCTGCCGGTCCTCGTCGGTCAGGCTCGGGTAGCGATCTAAAGTCTCGTCCAATAGCTTTAAGTTTCCTGTAACAGTGCGCCAGAAGCCCCAATCGTAGCCCAGGATCGCTGCGATCACCCTGGCGCTGATGGTCTCCTGATCGCTATCGCCCACAGGATGCTCGCGCAGCAGCATGATCGAGTCGATCAGATCTTTCTCGTTGATCTGCACGATCTGCATTTTCTCCAGCAGCAGCTCCGCCAGAGGCAGGGTATACTGCTCAACCTCCAGGCGGCCTGTAAACACGACCGGGTGGCAGAAATCCAGCTTCTCAAAGAAGATGTCAATGTGCCTCCCGAAGACCGGGTCGTTGAAGAGCATGCGCGCGTCCCCGAAGAGCTGCGTGACCATTTTCTCTTCCACGTAGCCCAGAGCGGTCAGGAGCCGGGTGATCTCGCGCGAGTAGCGACGATAAGCAGCGAAGTCGATATCGGTAAACTTTCGCCCCAGTGCATCCTGCAGATAGCCAAACTGTGGACAGTGGGTGCGGAACGCCAGGGCGCCGATCAGGCGCATAATCACATGACGGTTTTCCGGCTGCTCCAGCGCTTCCAGGATGCGGGTGCGTTCGGTGAAGAAGTCCTCTTGGATCTCGCCGTATTTGCCCATAACCTCACTTGATGACGATTAGTGCGGAGTACACCAAGAGCGCTGAGGTGTTTTTTTCGCGTTCTCTGCGCTCTGTGCGGTGAAGATTGTAACTCATCCCGATATTAGCAGGTGCCCTTTGACCTTTCCGCCCTCCAGGTTGATGATGGCTGCCTTGAGAATGCCCTCGGCGTACTCGCTGCCAGCATTGATCGCCAGCGTGCGCCCCAGGCGGGTGTGGCCGGGTGATTCGTGGATGTGCCCGTGCAAAGTGAGCATCGGCTGCATTCTGTCAATAAAGGCTTTGACTGCGGTGGAGCCAGCAGATTTCATCACCACCTGTCCGCCCATAGTGATAATCTTCAGATTCTCATCCAGCTCCGGACAGACATCCAGAGTCGATCCATAAGGCGGCACGTGCAGGGCCATAATCGCCCGGTCCGGGTTGACCACCAGCTTCTCGAGCTCCTCCAGCTTCTTAGCCAGGTCCTCCTCCTCCAGGTCGCGGGCGCATGCCCAGGGGGTCATATTGGAGTTGGAGAGCCCGTACAGCTCATAGGTTTCCTCAATCACAAAGCGGCGCATATCCGGATTATGAATGTGCTCGTACTGGTCAATAATCGCATCGATCGAGTCCAGGTCGTCGTTGCCAGGCATGAAGTACAGTATTTTCTTCTTGGGAAGCAAGGTTTGCTCCGCCAGTTCCATCCAATCGCGCACGCGCTGGATCATCTCGCCCTCGAAGCGTTTATCCATGAGTGACTTATCCGATTCCAGCGCCTGGGCTTCGTCTTTATCGATGACAATCGGATAGAAGCCCACATTGCTGATGGTCTTCTTCAACTTTTCTACGTCGTCCGGGGTCGAGGGCTCCTCCCGGCGCCCGAACACATAGCCCACATAGCGCCCGCCGCCCTGGTGGACGATGGGGATCATGGCTTTGCCGGTCACATCTCCCCCCACGATGAGGATATCTGCCTCGTACTGCAGAGAGGCGGAGAGGAATTTGCGGTAAACGGCCTCCGAGCCATGGAAGTCGGAGCCGTAGAGTATGCGGGTCATTTTTGAGCTACGAAATAGGTTACCAAGTTTCATAATTTACCTTAAATATCTTATGCAACGGCATAAAGCTTACAGCAAACCGACAGCCTTGCGAAGGTTGAATGAGAACAGATCGGCTTTTGCTCGAACCTTTGCAAGGCTTCTTGAATCAGGGAGGAGCGCAAGCCCCTCCCTGATTGTGTAGAAAACACCCATTAAATCGGCGGGATGGACTGGAATGTCCACCTGATATCGATGCCTTCAGAGCGCATGCGGTAAGCCCGCGCAACGTAGAAGACCACCAGGCCGCTGATAATGAAACCAGCCAGCGTCAAGAGAGTCCCAGAGCCGATGCGCCCACCCACTGCCGGGAACATGAATGAAGCGATGATCATCCACAGTAAATAACCCATGGTGATCGCCCCGACGATGGTAATCACGGGGACTCCACCGAACTTGCGCCGTACAAAAGCGCTGGAGTTCTCGAACAGGTCAGGCTTCAGATAAGGGAACAGGGTCATAGACAGCACCGGCACCAGCTGCGTGCACACGGCAAAGAAGACGAAGTTGAGCTGGGCGCCCATCACACCGCCCAGGGCGGCGTCGATCACACCGATGACCGCGATGACAGTGATGATGGTGATGGCTACGATGGGGCTGTGCAGGGTGGGGTGAATGTAGCACACCCGCTCGGGGATCAACCGGTCGAATGACCAGGCGAAGATGATGCGGCTGCAGTAGAAGAAATACGTCTGCGCCAGGTTGATCAGCGTGTATACCCAGGCGATCGCCACAATCAGGATCAGCGGAAAGCTTGGTCGCAGAATGTTGGCGTAAAACGTGATCCACGGCATGGTTGGACCTTCACTGTAACCAACGTTGGAGAGATAGCTCTCGGCCGCGATCCACTCCAGCGGCACCAGCCGCTGCAACAGGATGGCAGCCACCACAAAGATCGCCCATGTGCTGAGCAGGGAAGCCCAGCTTCCGGAGATCAGGGTCGAGTCGGCTTGTTTGACCTCTCCAGCAAAGAAGGTAGGAATGTAGTAGCCGTAGAAGATCCAGAAGCCCATGATCAGCCCTGCCAGGGTCATGATGGCGACGTTGGGATTGGTGATCATGCCATTGGCTCTAGCCAGCTCGATGCGCCCGGCATAGCTGCCCGCGCCCATGAAGCGGTCCCAGGCGGCGGGGAAGCTATCTGCCGAGGTGGTGCCGAGCTGGAAGAAAATAATCACCCAGGCCAACAGGCCCAGGAAGAAACCCACTTCCAAAATGCGCAGGATGGTGCGCGTGGGCATGATCATGGTGACGTAGGTGATAGCTGCGCACAGGATGCCAATAACGATGATCCCCGTAGGGGTAGGCGACCAGTCAGCCAGGGCAAGCATCGACTGGTTATCGAAGATGATGCCGATGCTGCGGGCAAAGACCGGGATCGCGGTCTTGGGGATCCAGGCGATCAACGAGCCAGCCACCATAGCGCTGAAGATCACCAGCGTCCAGCTGGCAGCGAAGGCGAGCGGGGCGTTGAGAGTCCGGCTTGCCAGCGTGTAATCCGCAGCGGAGCGGGGCATGCTTGCCCCGATGGCGGCGTAGGTGTAGGCGTGGAACAGGCAAAAGATCATGGCGACGGTGAGTACGCCAATGATGCTGCTCCCCGGCCACACGCCCGCCACCCAAGAGAACGGGATTAAGCCAGACGATGATAAACTGATGCAGTGGACGCCGAACACCATGGCGCCGAAAACGCCGATGGTGCGCACCAGACCCGAGCTCTTGCGGGCATATAGCTTGCGCTCTCCAGCGGCCATATCAACACTTGCTTCTGCCATGTCATCCTCCTCGAGAGATTTTGATGTGACTTTGAACCGTTACGGTAATCCCAGTAAATAAGGCGTCAGAAGAATGCTATTTGCGCTTATACATACCTCCTTACTATCCTATTCTCACAATCCAGAATGATCCCGAATGCCAAATTCAGTGTGGATGCGGGCAAAGTCGCTGCGGAAGAAGTCCTGCGAATAGAGCACAGGCACGCCACCGGCGTTGTCGTACAGGATGCGGGTGAGGAGCAGCAGGGGAAAACCCTCATCGACGCGCAATTGCTGGGCAATGGTCTCCTCAGCGGCGACGGCTTCGAATGTTTGGGAAATATGCGAAGCTTTCAGCCCATACACGCGCACCAGGAGATCGATGATGGCGTTCTTCTCCAGATCCCACTCCTCGAGATCGGGACAACGGGAGCAGGGTATAAAAACGCGCTCCAACATAACCGGAACGCGGTTGGCAAAACGGAGGGTCACCAGGCGATACAGGGGACGGCCGATCTCAACCTGGAGCTGCTCAGCCAGGCGACGGCTGGCAACCACCTCGCCGAACTCAAGCAGCTGGTTGGCGGTGGCAATGTTGCGATCTTGCATCGCCTGGATGTAGTTGATCAATTCGTGGGATTCGTAGGTGACGCGCGGCTTGGCGACGTAGGTGCCCGAGCCGTGCCTGCGCTCTAACAGCCCTTCGCTCACAAGCTCGGTGAGAGCTTTGCGCACGGTCATGCGGCTGACCCCCAGCTCTTCACTGAACTCGCGCTCGGACTGGATCTTGGTCTCTGGCAGCAGTTTTCCGGAGAGGATCAACTCTGCGATGTACTCCTGGATCTGCACGTAGAGCGGTTTGTTCAGCACATCCGCCATTTACCACTTTTCCTTTTTTTGGCAAATATTCATGCCAAACGAGCGCATAATCATTAAGTGGTTCGTGGTATAGAATCCGGTCGATAAGCGGGTTAGACCTGCAGCAACCGGACATTCGCGCTGAAACTGCCTGGAAACCGGTAAGTATTCGCCTGTAATGAATTGATTATAGCGAAATAATATCCAAAGTCAAGCAGGAATTTTCTTGTTTACCTCTCGTGCTCGGTATTTTCACCCCCAATGGCTTGTTTTCTACAAAGTGGTATATGGTATAGAGATACAACCTGTTTGACCCTTCTAGAGATCTGTGCGATCACAAGAACAATTGCCAATCCTTGCGGACGTACACCATCACAAGTCGACTCGCTATACCGACCATCACCTTACGAGTGATTCTGCGGGCGGAGTTGCTGCTAGCAGAACTTTTTTGGGATTCATTTCGACAGTGTCTCTGGCTTTGTCATTGACATACTGATTAAATATCTGTAAACTGGCAAGCAGGATTGTAAAGCAAGGCTTGGGGGATCGATTTAGATTGGAGATTGGGTGATCATGCAGCAGCCAACTGAACAACTCGAGTACGGTTCAAAAAACATCGACTTCACCTGGGGGGTGAAGATCCCCCTGCGCGATGGAGTGAGCCTCAATGCCACCCTGTATAAACCCAAAGTAGATGGGCAGGTGCCGGCTATTTTCACGCTTACCCCGTATATCAGCGACAGCTATCACCCACTGGCATATTATTTTGCCCAAAACGGTTACGCCTTCGTCCTCGTGGATTGCCGCGGGCGCGGCAATTCAGAGGGAACATTCGAATCGATGATGAATGAAGGTCCTGATGGGTATGACGTAGTCGAGTGGCTGGCGGCGCAGCCCTGGTGCACCGGCTCGGTAGGCATGTGGGGTGGGTCCTATGCTGGCTTCGACCAGTGGATGGCGGTCAAAGAGTTCCCGCCGCATCTGAAAACCATCGTGCCAGCTGCTGCTGCCCATGCTGGGGTGGATTTTCCCTTCCTTCAAAATATTTATTTCCCCTATGAAATCCAATGGATGACGCTGACCAGCGGCGTGACTCGCAACCAAAATATCTTCAATGAAGCCAGTTTCTGGATCGAGAAATTCCGTGAACTCTTCATGCACCACCTTCCATTTAACCAGCTCGACCGGATCGCGGGCAATACAACCACAGATTTTCAGACCTGGTTGGCACATCCCACACCCGGCGCTTATTGGGACCGGCTTGTCCTCACGCCGGATGAATACGCTCGCATCGATCTCCCTATCCTTACCATCACCGGTCACTACGATGACGACCAGCCCGGCGCGCTGCAATACTACAAGGAGCACATGCGCTACGGCAATCTACATGGGTGCTCCCGGCACTACCTGGTCATCGGTCCATGGGATCATGCCGGGACGCGCACGCCAGTGCGTGAGTTTGGCGGTCTGAAGGTCGGAGAAGCCAGCCTAGTGGATCTCAACAAGCTGCACAAAGAATGGTACGGATGGACATTAATGACTGGCCCCAGACCTGATTTCTTGAAAAAAAGAGTGGCATACTATGTCCTAGGGGCTGAGAAGTGGCGCTATGTGGACAATCTGGATGAGCTTGCGGACCAACACAAACGCCTTTTTCTGAACTCCTCACAGGCCGGCGCCTGTGATGTCTTTCACTCGGGAACCTTGGAGGACAACCCCCCTGCCGGATCGATGCCCGATGAATATGTGTACGACCCTCTCGATATCCGCCCGGCAACCGTGGAGATGGAAGAGATCAAAACCCCCTTCACCGACCAGCGTTATGCCCTCAATCTGTTTGGCGCTGGCTTGGTGTATCACAGCAAACCGTTTGAGGAAGCCACCGAGATCTCTGGCTTTGTGAAGTTGGCAGCCTGGATCGAAATGGATGTACCCGACACCGACTTCTGGGTGCGCCTGTCGGAGATCCTTCTGGATGGATCACAAATCCTGCTGACTGAGGATTTCCTGCGGGCGCGTTATCGAAATTCCCTGCGCGAGGAACAGCTCGTGACACCCGGGGAGATCTACCTCTACGAATTCTCTGGCTTCCGCTTCTTTTCCAAGCAAATCGCAGTTGGCAGCCGGCTACGCCTGGTGATTCGTGCCCCCAATTCGATCTACCTGCAGAAGAATTACAATAGCGGCGGCAGCGTCTCCGCAGAATCGGGCAAAGACGCCCGTACAGCTCATGTACGCCTGTATCACGATGTGGAGCATCCCAGCTATTTGGAGCTTCCCGTGGTCACGACATCCACCAATGATTGAATTGAGTAAGGTGTGAAACTATCCCTGATTATCTTGCCTGTATACCCCGCATGACTGACAATCTGTCCATCCGCTTGATTGCTCCGTCCGATAGCCCAAAACTTCAATCCCTGATCACCGCCGGTGCTGTGGGTGGGCAGATGAGCTTCACCTACGATTACCTAGCAGACATGGTGCAGGTCAGCCAGGGCCTGGGGACAGACCTGCACGGCGCCATCGCAGAACTGGACGGGAGTGCGATCGCCATGGTCTTCGGCGACTTCGTGCCGGTGCAGTGGTCTGGCGCTATCCTTTCCGGGCGTTTACGTCTCCAATTTGCGGGTGCATCCCGCCCACCAACGCAAAGGGGTAGGGCGCCAGCTAGCTGACTGGGGCATGGCTTACCTTGCAGAAAAAGCAGGGGCGGACGCGGTGCTCTACGCTGCCATCCCGCAGGGCAACCTCAGCCTGGCTTTGGCGCAACGGTATGACTTCCAGGCGACGGCTGCCATCCAGGGAGGCATCATCCCCATGCTCCGCCAGCCGCCATCAGCCAAGCAATATCTTAGCGTGGCAAGCGCCACGCATGCCGACCTGACAGCCATTGCTGCGGGGGTGAACGATTTCTACTGCGAGCACAACCTGTGGAACCCAGTGACTTCCGGCTCGCTCCAGCAATTCCTGGACGTGCAGGTCGCCGGGGTGCGCCCCAACCAGCTGTTCGTTGTGCGGCGCGGTGAGCAGGTCGTGGGCGGGTTGAGCCTTTCCGACCGCACGCAATTGGTGCGCATGCGCCTCACAGGGGTCTCGAGGATGGTGCGCCTGCTTGGACGGGTCACAGGTTTGCTGCCTGCAGATGGCGTGCTGCGCGCCATAACGGTGCGTGAAGTCTGGTATAAAAGGGGAGAGCTAGACGCCGGTCGGTACCTGTGGCAGAGTTTGCGCTACCAGCTGCGCCATCAGGGCAATTGTCTGGGGATCGCCTACGATCCCCGTGATGTGCTAGCAGATGTGTTTCAGCCGCCTTTCTGGTTGCCTATGCTGAAGGCGCGTTATCTGGTCCGGGCGAGGCAGCCCATCGAGATGGAGCGCCCGACCTACTGTATCGCCGGAGCATAAATAATTCTCTCGGGAGATTGACATGGCAATTGTTGAATTGGCACAAACGATGATCGCGTATAATGACGCACTGCACCGCCGCATGTGGGAGAGCATCATGAAGCTCAGCGACGAGCAGTTCGTCAAGGAGATCGATTACTCACACGGCTCGGTGCGCAACCAGATGGTGCACCTGGCAGGTGTGGATGGGCGCTGGCTGCGCGGCTTGAAAGAACAGCCGGATGCGCGCACCTTTCGACCGGCGCCAGCCGATTACGCTACCCGCCAGAGCGCTTACGCGCTGTGGGATGAGGTCGCCGGCGAGGTGACCGAGTACGCCAGCGGCCTGGATGAAGCTGCTTTGCTGGTCACACCAGAGCGCATGTACGGTCCGCGCTGGCAGGTATTGTTGCACATGGTCAACCACGGCACAGATCACCGGGCGCAGGTGCTGCGCATCTTGCACGATGTGGGCGCCCCAACCTTCGACCAGGATCTGATCCTGCACCTGTGGAGGCGATAAACTTAATGAAGCTCGACTTCATCGCCTTCGACGCCGATGACACGCTGTGGGATAATGAGAGCCGATACCAGGAAGGCAAGCAGCGCTTTATTGAACTGGTGCGCGGCTATGCCACGCCTGAAGAGGCCAGCGAGCGCCTGGACCAGGCTGAGGTGCGCAACGTCCCCTTCTATGGTTACGGTGTGAAGAGCTTCACCCTGTCCATGATCGATACCGCCATCCAGATTAGTGAGGGTCAATTCAGTGGAGAAGGCATCCAAAACATCCTGGAAATCTCCAAAGGTATGCTCACCGCCCCACTGGTCGTCTTTGACCGCGTGGCGGAGACGCTGCAGGCGCTGGTAGGAACCCACCGGCTACTGCTGATCACCAAGGGCGACCCTTTCGAGCAAGAGATGAAAATCGCAAATACCGGTCTGGGAGTATTTTTTGAGCACATTGAGATCGTCGGGGAGAAAACCCAGGACACTTACCGCAAGATCCTCGGGCGGTACGATATCCAGCCCGAGCGGTTCTTGATGGTGGGGAATTCAGTCAAGTCAGACATCCTGCCGGTGCTCAAGCTCGGTGGGCTGGCGGTATACATCCACCAGGAGAATACCTGGTTCCACGAGCACACCAGCGAAGACCCGCTGGGAATGACAGGCTACTACACCCTCGAGCACCTCTGGCAGCTTCCGGGACTGGTGAACCAGCTCGAGGGAGATGGCAAGCCGTGAGCCCGTGCATTGGTCGATCCTGGATATCGCAAAATTAGCGAAATTGGTGGATAATAAGGGCAGCGAAACATAGTAGCGTATCTACTCACCCCCACCGGGGATGATGCCGAACGTTGGGTGTATCTATTCATGATGGGAGGATCGCCGGGATGAAAAGAATCTGGACAACCCTATTGGCTTTGCTGCTGGTCTCCCTGGCTTGCAACTGGCAGCCGGCCTTGCCAGGACTACCCACCCGCCCTGCGGATGTCGAGCCCGGCACGCCTACACAACCTGAGGCGAACCCCTCACCAGCAGCACCGACGGCGACATCTGCCCTCATCCGTCCCACGCGCAGCCCCACGCCTACGCCGGTCCCCATACCCTCGCGCACACCCGTCACGCCAACCAAGACCTTGCCTGCGCCGCCAGAAGGCAATCCCATCCTCATTGAATACTTCGACAAATACGGCGGCGAGCCCGAATGGAAGCCCAGCGACGCTTACATCGGCAGGCACCTGCCCCGGCTGGTGGTATACACAGACGGGCAGCTGATCTGGCGCGACGACGCCGGGGCGCTGCTGGAGGGCATTCTTTCCGAAGAGGCCACCTGCACCCTGTTGAACGGCATGCAGAAGTTCGGCTTCTTCAAGCTTGCTGGGGACGGCAGCCTGGAAGCCGACGACCCGATTTATTCGAAAATCCCAGAAAAATACCTGGATGACGTCGGCTCCACAAGCTTCCTGCTGGTGGTCAACGGCAACCCCGCCAAGTGGATGGTGATCTACCGGCCTTTCGTCGATTCGCTGGTGCCGCCGGCAAAATCCACCTGGGAGATCTTCAACAGCTACCGCCCTTCGGATTTGCAGGATTACCAGGCTGAGGTGTACGCGGTGTGGATCGAATACGGACAGAAGCTGGCTCGCACCTACGGCGCTGGCGAGGACCTGGTGCCGGCGGATTGGCCTCGTGATCTGGTAACGCTGGATAACCTGTTAGGGGACCAGGAATTGGCACAGATATTTTTAGACGCCGAAGACGCCGACCTGCTGCTCAAGTTTTATACCCCCGCCCCGGGTGTGAAGGTCTTCAAAGAGAACCGCGACCTGTACAGCGTGATGCTTCGGCCGCTGCTGCCGCACGAGCGGCTGAACAACCTCTCGCCCGTGCCGCTCTCGGCGCAGAGCTTTGGGCTGCCGTTCAAGTGCCCGAAGTAATCTATCCGCGAATTACGCCAATATTAACAAGCCGATCTGCGGGACTTTTTTGTATCCTGGGGAAGTCGTAGTAGAGCGGCATTCTAAGCCGCCATCAAAAAACCTGGGGATATTGCCAGAGCTACAGGTAAGGCTCATTCCTATACATTTTGTTCTTTTTGGGCGACAGCTTCCCACTCCTGCATCAACCCCTCCAGCTCGTTTTGCACGCGCACGTACTCGCCGCCCAGGCGCTGCACCTTGGCAGGGTCGGGGGGCGGGTTCTCGAGCTGGCTGGAGAGCGCCGCCAGGTGACCCTCCAGCAAGGCGATGCGCTCCTCCAGGTCTTTCAGCTCCTTCTTGCGGCGCTTCTCTTCCTTGACTGCAGGTGGCTTTCCAGATAGCCCGGCTTGCCGCCTGTGCCGCGCTTTGACTTCCGCTTCACTCTCTTCCGCCGTCTGGGCTCTCTCTGCATCTAAATACAAGCGGTACTGGCTGTAGGTGCCCTCGTAGACCTGCATGGCAGACTCGCCCGGCAGGATCTCCCAGATCTGCGTTCCCAGTGCATCGATCAAATAGCGGTCGTGCGAGACGAGCAGGATGGTGCCCTGGTATTCATCCAACACCTCTTGCAGGATCTCCTGGGAGGGGATGTCCAGGTGGTTGGTGGGCTCGTCCAGCAATAGCAGGTTGGCATCGCTCAGCGCCAGCTTTGCCAGCGCCAGCCGGCCCCTTTCCCCACCGGATAGGGTGGAGACTTTCTTAAAGACCTCCTCACCGCTGAACAGGAAGCGTGCCAGGTAATCGCGTATCCCCGCCAGCAGCATGCTAGGAGCGACGGCCTCGATCTCCTCCACCAGCGTGCGCTCCGGTCGCAGGTCTTCGTGCGCCTGGGCGAAATACGCCACGTCCAGGCTGGCGCCCATTATCACCTCCCCCGCCAGGGGCGGCAAGGCGCCCACCAGGGTCTTTAGGAAAGTGGTCTTGCCGGCGCCATTGGGCCCGATCAAGGCGGCGCACTCGCCGCGTTTGAACACCAGGTCGGGGACGTGGAAGAGTGGGCGGCCCTCGTCGGCGTAGCCGATGTCGACGTCGTAGGTGCGCACCACCAGGTCGCCAGAGCGCCCACCGAGGCGCAGGTTGAGATTGAGACGCGGCGGGCGGTGGCTGGGCGGACGCAGGCTGCGAATGCGCCGCTCGGCCTCGTCCACACTCATGGGATGGGCGGAGATATCCGCCTCCTGGCTGATCATTCCCCAGCTTTTGGTGAGAGCCGTCTCCACTCCCAGGCTCTCGATCGCCTCCACCTGCCGGCTCAGGCGGCGCAGCTTGCCCTTGGCCTGCAGCGTGCGCTGCCCGGAGATATTGCGCTTGATGTAATCCACCTCTTTGAGCAGGCGTTCCTTCTCATCATCGAATAGGCGCTGGCGCAGCTCCCAGCGCTCCTGGCGCTGCTGCACGTAAGCAGTATAGTTTCCACGATAGGTCTCCAGCCCGCTAGTGCTCATCTCCCAGATATGGTCCACCACGCGGTCCAGGAAGTAGCGGTCGTGGGACACGATCAGGGTCGCGCCGGACCACTGGTTGAGATAGCCTTCCAGCCATTCCACTGCGGCGATATCCAGGTGGTTTGTCGGCTCGTCGAGGATGAGCAAGTCAGGGTCGGAGAGCAGCAAACGTGCCAGCACTGCCCGGGTGCGCTGCCCGCCAGAGAGCTGCGGGATGGGACGCTTAAAATCTGTCGCGGCAAAGCCCAAACCGCTGAGCGTCTGGCGGATGCGCGTCTCGTAGGTGTAGCCGCTGCGTCGTTCGAACTCGTGCTGCAGCGGCCCGTAGCGCTCAAGTGCACCCTCTGCCTGTGCTGCGTCGCCCATCTGGCTTTCCAGGCGCCTGAGCTCGGCCTCCATCTGGCGTAGCTCTTCGAAAGCAGCCAGGCACTCGTCCCACAGGCTGAGCGGGCTGTTGAGCGCCGCCTCTTGTGGCAGATAGCCCACCTGCAGGTTACGCGCACGGCTCAGCGCACCGGCAGACGGCTCTTCCAGAC
This sequence comes from uncultured Chloroflexia bacterium, assembly GCA_963714425.1. Taxonomy (GTDB): domain Bacteria; phylum Chloroflexota; class Anaerolineae; order Anaerolineales; family UBA4823; genus DATCYX01. The sequence goes on along the minus strand of CAVQOI010000010.1, from coordinate 251,293 downwards.
CTACCAGGATGCGAAGCAATGTGGTCTTACCAATCCCGTTGGGGCCGACAATGGCAATGCGCGCCCCATGAGGGATGCTCAGGCTGACACCCGAGAATATATCCCGCGGACCATAAGCCTTAGACAGGTTGGAAGCGTTGATCAGGGACATAAGCCGCGCGATTATACCGTGTTATAATCGCACGTCGAGGAAGCATTCGATCTATGAACCAACCACAAACGACCCAAACAGGCAAAGGTAAGACTTTCAGCCGCGTGAGGCTGGTTTTGCTGGGCGCCTTTCTACTTGCCGCCTTAATTACCGCCTACCTGACGTTTATCGCTGTGCGCGATTTCGTCACATCCTGGGAGCTCACCTCCCTGCCAGGCGTGACCATCCAGGAGGCGCAGACCACCTCCACACCCGATGAAGCCGGCGTGATCCGCGACGTCGAGACGCCTTTACAATCTGTCGGCGGCCCCATCCCAGAGCCCTGGGATGGCGCCAGCCGCGTCACGGTACTGGTGATGGGGTTGGATTACCGCGACTGGGCTGCTGGAGAGGGCGCCCCACGCACCAACTCAATGATCCTGCTCACCGTCAACCCACTTGACCGCACGGCGGGCATTCTCTCGCTGCCGCGCGATCTATGGGTGAACATCCCCGGGTTCAATTATGCGCGCATCAACACCGCCTACAGCCTGGGAGAGGCTTACAAATACCCGGAGGGCGGCGGGCCGGGTTTGGCAATGGCGACCGTCGAAGAACTGCTGGGCACCCCCATCGATTACTACGCCCAGATTGACTTCAGCGCCTTCGAGCGATTTATCGACGAGATCGGCGGGGTCAAGATCGTCATCGAGAAGCGCATGAAAGTAGACCCGATCGGGAAAGAAGTCAAGACCCTCAGGCCCGGAACCCAAACTTTGCCGGGTGATCTGGCGCTGGCTTATGCGCGGGCGCGCAATACCGAGGGGGGCGATTTCGACCGCGCCTTCCGCCAGCAGGAAGTGATCATCGCCATACGCAACCGCATCGTCAACGTCAACATGCTGCCCACCCTGATCGCGAAAGCGCCCATCCTCTACCAGGAGATCGCTGCAGGTGTGCACACCAATCTGAACCTGGACCAGGCAATCAAGCTGGCCTGGCTGGCACAGCAAATCCCCAAAGAAAATATCAAGCGCGGCATCATCAGCCCGCCCGATCAGGTGTTGCTGGTAGAATCTCCGGATGGCGATAAGGTGCTCAAGCCGATCCACGACAAAATCCGCCTGCTGCGCGACACCGTGTTCTTCCACAACCGCCTGGACAGCCCTGCGGCAACCAACCTGTCCCCCATCGAGCGTGTGCAGGCCGAAGCCCCCAAGATCCAGGTCCTGAACGGCTCAACCACGACCGGTTTAGCATCCACAACGCTTGAATACCTGCAATCGCAGGGCATCACCGCCGAAGCTGGAAACGCCGAGCAGGTCTATAACACCACGACCATTTTCGATTACACCGGCAAGGTCTATACTGTCCAGTACCTGGTAGACTTGATGAAGATCGATCAGAACCACATTTTCAGCCGCTACGACCCCACCAGCCAGGTGGATGTGGTTGTGATCCTGGGCACGGACTGGGCGGGGATTAATCCCGTCCCATAAATTCGATTCAAGCGTGCTGTGCGGAGTGCGGAGTGCGATGTGCGCTAGGCGAAGATGCGCTTCGCACGCCGCACCTCGCACTTCGCACTTATGGATACTTTAACCGGCTCTGTCGAACGAATCACCTTCTATAACCCAGAGAACGGGTACAGCGTGGTGCGCTTGCGACCCGAGCGGGGAAAGCCTCCTGGCTTAGGTCGTGACGAGCTGGTGACCGTGGTAGGCAACCTGCCCGAGCTGGCACCCGGCGAATACCTGCAATTGAGCGGGCGCTGGAGCAACCACCCCAAACACGGACTGCAATTTCAAAGCGAAGTCTGCGAGCAAACCCAACCAGCTACGGTGGCTGGCATCCGCCGCTATTTAGGTTCGGGTTTGGTCAAGGGCATCGGACCACGCCTGGCGGAGCGCATCGTACGGCACTTTGGCGAGAGCACCCTGGAGGTGATCGAGACACACCCCGAGCGATTGCACGAGGTGTCGGATATCGGCGCCAAGCGCACAGCCTTGATCGCCCGCGCCTGGGAGGAGCAAAAGCAGGTAAAGGAGATCATGCTCTTCCTGCACAGCCATAGCGTGAGCACCAACCTGGCAGTGAAAATCTACAAGCAGTACGGAGACCAGGCGCTGGGCGTGGTGCAGAACGACCCCTACCGGCTGGCGCGGGATATCTTCGGCGTGGGCTTCAAGACCGCAGATGGCATCGCCCGGGCGTTGGGGCTGCCCAGCGACCACCCCTCCCGGGTGGAGGCGGGGCTGGTGTACACGCTGCAGCAGATGAGCGACGAGGGTCATGTGTACGTACCCACACAGGAGCTGAGCGAGCGCTCCATGGAGCTGCTGAGCGTTTCCGCCGACCTGGTGCCGCCGGCGTTGCAGCGGCTGAGGGAGCAGGAACGCATCCGGCAGGAGGCGCTGCCCGCTGAGGCAGGGGACGCCAGCGGTGAGAGACACCCAGACGGGTCGTCCCTGCAGGATGCCAGGGCGGTGTATGCATCGCCGGCAATCTATCTGGCGCCCCTGTACTACAGCGAGACTGGCGTCGCCGAGCGCCTGCGAGCGCTGGCAGGAGGGCAGTCTAAATTCACGGGCGGGCATATCGACCTGCCAGAAGAGACGCCAAAAGCCAGCGCCCAGCCAAGCTTGTCTCCTGAGCAGCGCGGCGCCATACAAGCCGCCCTGCAGCACCCGGTAAGTGTGCTCACCGGCGGACCGGGGACGGGAAAGACAACCGCTCTCCAGGCGCTCATCGGCATGCTGGAAGCCCGCCGTATGCGCTACGCATTGGCTTCGCCTACCGGGCGCGCCGCCAAGCGCCTGTCTGAAGCCACCGGGCGCCCGGCGAGCACCATCCACCGCTTGCTGGGTTTCACACCCGGGGAGGGCTTCAAGCACAACCTCGAGAACCCGTTGCCAATCGACATGCTTGTTTTGGACGAAACGTCCATGCTGGACCTGACCCTGGCAAACCAGCTGCTCAAAGCCTTGCAGCCGGGCACCCACCTGCTCCTGGTGGGCGACGTGGACCAGCTGCCGTCCGTTGGCGCGGGTGATGTACTGCGGGACATAATCGCCAGCGGCATCGCCCCGGTGACACGCCTGACAGCCATCTTCCGCCAGGCGGCTGGATCGCATATCATCACCAACGCCCACCGCATCAACCAGGGCGAGATGCCGGTCTTCCCCAAAGACGGGGATTTCTTCCTCTTCCCCGCCGAGACGGCAGAAGATGCCGGGAACTGGGTGCAGGAAGTGGTCTGCGAGCGCATCCCGCGCAGATTCGGCTTGCAGCCGCGCGACCAGGTGCAGGTGCTGGCGCCCATGTACCGCGGCCCGGCAGGTGTGAACGCACTGAACGAGCGCTTGCAGGCAGCGCTCAACCCCTCGGGGGCAATGAAAGCCGAAAAGCGCCTGTACGGGCAGACCTTACGCCTGGGCGATAAGGTCATGCAGGTGCAGAACAACTACGACAAGGAAGTCTTCAATGGGGATATCGGCATCATTGATGCTTTCGATGCGTTGATGCATACTCTGACGGTAGCTTTCGAGGGGCGCCGCGTGGACTACGACTGGAGTGAAGCCGACCAGCTGGTGCTGGCATACGCCGTCTCGGTGCACAAAGCGCAGGGATCAGAATTTCCCGCCGTGGTGCTGCCCCTGCTTACGGCGCAGTACATGATGCTGCAGCGCAACCTGCTTTACACTGCGGTGACGCGTGCCCGGCAGTTGTGCGTGCTGGTGGGCAGCCGGCGTGCCATAGGTATCGCTGTGAAGAATGACAAGGTGAGGCGGCGCTACACTGCGCTGGATTGGCGTTTGAGGTTATGATTAATGCATACCCCCACCCCCTACCCCTCCCCCGAAACGGGGGAGGGGAGAAAAGAGCGAAATTGGGTTATTGCAGGCGCTTCACGCCTGCAATAACCCAATTTCGCTGCTCTTACCCTGATGGGAGATGGAGACAGGCAACGTGCCAGAATTGCGGCTGAGCGAAAAAGACCAGGCCATGCTGGATGGCCGCCATGGTGAGGCGCCGCGCCTGGCGATGTCCATCCTGGCGCAAATGGCGCGAGTGGTTGGCGCCAGCCAGCTGATGGATATCAGCGCGGCCCACATCGACAGCACCATCTACACGGGGGTTGCCAGTCTGGAGTTTGCCGAGCGGCTGGCAAGCCTGGGCGCCCGTGTGGCTGTGCCCACCACGCTCAACGTCAGCGGAGTGGACGAGCATGGCTGGCAGGAGTGGCCCGTACCCCCTGAATGGGCTGCAAACGCCCGCCGCCAGATGGTTGCCTACCAGAGCATGGGCTGCGTGCCCACCTGGACCTGTGCCCCCTACCAGACCGATATGCGCCCGGACTTTGGGCAGCAGATTGCCTGGGGCGAGTCCAACGCTATCGCCTTTGCCAACTCGGTGCTGGGGGCGCGCACCGAGCGCTACCCCGACCTGATGGATATCTGCTGCGCCATCACCGGGCGCGTGCCATCCTTCGGCCTGCACCTGAGCGAGAACCGCTCTGGCGAGCTGCTCTTCAACCTGGTGGGGGTGCCCGAAGCTGTGCTGCGCGACGACACCTTCTACCCGGTCTTCGGTCACCTGCTGGGGGGCATCGCTCAAGACCGCATCCCGGTGATCCAGGGCTTGCACGTGCAGCCGACGGAGGACCAGCTCAAGGCGCTGGGGGCTGCCGCCGCTTCGTCTGGAACGGTAGCGCTATTCCATATTGTTGGGGTCACCCCTGAAGCGCCCACCCTGGAAGCCGCCTTCCAGGGGCGCCCACCTGCCCGCACGATTGATGTCAGCATGCACGACTTACGCCAGGCGCGCCGCCAGCTGAGCACATTCGAAGGCGAGCACCTCGACATGGTGGTGCTGGGCAGCCCGCACTTCTCGCTGGCGGAGTTCCAGCGGCTGAGGCCGCTGCTTGACGGGCAGCACAAGCACCCGCAGGTTCAGTTCCTGGTCACCACCAGCCGGGTGATGGCTGGGCTGGCGGAGCGAGCGGGAGCACTGGCGGCGCTGCGTGAATTCAGCGGAAAGGTGACCGTAGACACCTGCATCCTGGCGACACCCATGCTGCCGCCCGAGATCCGCACCCTGATGACCAACTCCGCCAAGTACGCCTACTACGCACCGGGTTTGCTCGACCGGCGTGTGGTCTTTGGAAGTCTGGAGGATTGCGTGCGCTCTGCTATAGAAGGGCGCGTGATCCGGGATGAGACGCTATGGAACACGTGATCCAGGGTGAAGTCGTTGTCCCAGGAGAGGCGCGCGGAATTGCGCTGGTGAGCAGCGAGCCGCTCTCCTTCTGGGGCGGCTACGATTACCACACCGGCGAGATCACCGACCGCCGCCACCCTCTTTCGGGTGAGATCGCCGCCGGCAAGGTGCTGGCGCTGCCCTTCACGCGCGGCTCATCCACCACCACTGCCATCCTGCTGGAGGCGGTGCGCGCAGGCACGGCACCCGCCGCCATCCTGACCACCGGCGTGGACGCCTTCTTCGCCCTGGCGTCCATCGTGGCGAACGAGATGTACGCCCGCCCGTTGCCGATTGTGGCACTGAAGCCCGACGACTTTGCCCGCCTGAACTCCGGGGACGAGGTGGAAGTGAAAGAGGATGGCTGGCTGGAAATAATAAGACCCTAAGTTTTTTAACCTTAGGGTCTTGTTCTGGCTCAAGTGGCGCGCCCTGTGTACGCTCGTCAAGATCCAAGCACTGGATCAGTCGCCTACGGCAGCTTGCCTACAATCTCGGCCAGCGCCGCTGCCGGCCAGGCCTTTAACGTGGTTGTTCGCACGTTACCGCCAGCACCCAGCCCCAGCATGAAGGTCAAAACGACCTCATCGCTGGGCGCCTCGGCAATGCCGATGTAATCGTACTCACCCATCACGAGGTAAAATCCGACCAGCTTTCCGCCCATGGCTTCCAGGGATTTGATTGCGGTCTCGGTTCGTTGGGGGGCATTCTTGATATCCTTGATGCCCTGCTCTGTCAGTTTCATCAGGCTGATGTAAGTAGCCATCATTCCTCCATTCTAGTGTATCGAAAATTCAAGGGCGCGCCAACCCTGCCCTCCTTGGACATAAAAAAACCACCAACTGTCCGTCGGCGGCTGATAAGAAGGCCATAACGTTTGTTAGCTTGAAGAAGCTACACCACCTGCAAAGATTACCTCATCGCGCAAGGAGAAGCACCCATATTATACAGAATGAGGATGTGGAGTCAAGTTTGGAAATTATTCAACGATTGATATGCTAAAGGTTTTTTGAAACTTTTAGGGTTTTTTTCCTCGGTATCCAAGGGATGAAGGCGCTGGTGGATTCGATATACTTCTGTTATCCCGGCTTACTGCCGACCATGCTCTTCTCCAGCAGCGCCACACCGGAAACGCGCACCAGCAGGGTGGTCATCATGACCGGGCTGTACAGGCTCCACAATAGCGCCGTACGCGGAAATATCACGGGAGACTCCTATCCCCCGCAAGCTTCTTTATTTCAATTGTTGCTGCTCCCAGGCCAGGCGCCACGAATCGTATGCCACCGCCCAGTTCTCCTGGCTCACAACCAGCTCCTTGTCCACGCCGTCTTTATCCAGGATAAGGAAGGTAACCTCTTCTTTGCCATCATCTAGCACCTCGATGGTGCAATCCACCGGAGTGACTTCATCCCTCAAGAAGTGCCAGCCGAAATGTGACTCGCACGCCTGGTCATAACACTGGCAAGATCGCCGGTCCAGTTTAATCTTCATCTATACCTCCTACACCCTGTGACAAATCCCTCAACAGTTACAAACATCTTTAAACGCGAATTCCGCGAACGGGGCGAATACCGCGAATAAATATTGCATATATCCCTTGGTTTTCGTTGTGTCCTTCGTGCCCTTCGTGTTAAGTTTCCTACGGCTGCTCGAAGACCAATTCCCAGGCGCCCCAAAAGCGCTCGCCCGAATCGGATTGGCACTCGCTGGCGGTCAGATCAGGGACGATCTGTCCGCCCTCTTCAAGGCGCAGGGTATAGGCCACGCCTGGGTCCATGCTGAAATCTGCATAACCCAGGCCCAGCTCGGGCTTAAGACCGGTGTAGAAGCTGTTCTCGCCGCCACTCCAGCTCACCACAACCTTCTCACCCGGTACACCCTGCCCAGCCGCATCGAATGCCTTGACGATGATGAGCGGCGCCCCATAGTCAATCTTGCACACCAATCCCTCGCTCTTCAATGCGTAAAGCGAGCCGGGGGTAGGGGTAAAGGTACGCGTGGGCAGCGGAGTGAGAGTAGCTCTGACTGCCTGGGGCGTGCCCGTCTGCGCAGTGGTTACGTTCGGTGTGGGCGATAGCTCGGGTGTCAGGTTCAGCGTTGGTGTGATGGTAGCGGTCACCGACGGTGCGAGAACTTCGGTTGCCGATACACCTGGCGCGCCGAGCGTGGGAGGCGGCTGTCCCAGTGCGACCGCCAGAACCCCCAGGGCACGCGCTTCTTCCATCCCTCCACCGCCAGACTCCGTAGCGCTGGCGCCAGCCAGGGTGCGCTGGGCCTGTTCAGCAAGCGTGCGATACACGTCTTCGTCCTCGAGCAAATCCAGGCGCGCCCGGGCGCGCACCAGATCTCCGTTTGCCGTGTAAGCCGCGGCGATCAGGGCGCGGTACTGGTCCTTGAAATCTGTGCGTAACGAAGCGGGCTTGGTGTCGGTGTACTCAACCGGCTGAAAACCCCAGGCATACAGCACTCCGGCGACTGCGCCGATCAACAGACCGGTGATCAAATACCAAGGTCCGCGCTCCTCCCTGCGACTCCTTCTCATGGTAATGGTGTCTCCAGAGCGGGCACCCAGGCCTGTAAGGCATCCAGGAGCAAGCGCATCAAGCTCACATCCGCGTCGGCATAGCCCTGGCTCTCTGCAAAAAGCACCGTCTCTCGCACAATCTCCACTGGGGGTTGATTGCCCAGCAACCCCAGCCGGCGAGCAGCCAGCGCCAGGTCGCCCTCAGCGCTATAAGTTTCCGCCACCATCAAGACGTAATCGCTCTTGTAATCGATGCGCAGCGTATCCGGAGTTGTATCGACATACTCCACAGGGTTGACCACCCAGCCATATAACAGGCCGGCCGCGGCCCCTACGACAATTGCAAGAATGAAGCGGATCCAGCGAGACATATCAATTGTATTGTGCCACAGGATACCTGGCAGGGCAAGAGATCGGATTTTACCCCGAGAGAATTTCCCTCAGGGCAGCCAGCAGCAAGGTAACGTATTCACGCCGGCTGCTGTGACCCATCAAGCCGATGCGCCAGATCTTGCCTTTAAGCGGTCCAAAGCCTCCGGCGATCTCAATATTGTATTCCTCCAGCAGCCGCTTGCGCACTGCCATATCGTCAACGGACGGGGGTAGTCCTGGTGTGGTCAGCGTCGGCAGCCGGTACTCAAGGGGTACCATCGGGGGCAGGTCGAGCGCTTCCAAACCCAGCCACAGCAGCTCCGCATTGCTGCGATGCCGGGCGAAGCGCCTCTCCAGACCCTCCTCGAATGCGATGCGCAGCGCCTCGCGTAAGGCGTAGTTCATACTGATAGGCGCGGTATGATGGTAGGTGCGCTCCTTCCCCCAGTATTTATCGAGCAAAGACAGGTCCAGATACCAGTTCGCCACCGGCACCTTCCGGCTGCGCAGCACCTGGCGAGCGCGGGGCGAGACGGTCAACGGCGCCAGCCCGGGTGGAGCTGACAGGCACTTCTGCGATCCGCTATAGGCGATATCCACATTCCAGTTGTCGATCTCAACCGGTAAGCCACCCAGGGAGGTTACCGTATCCAGAACGAAAAGGGCACCGTGGCGATGTACAATCTCAACGATTTGAGGGATACCGGGTTGTAAGGCGCCCGTGGACGTCTCAGCGTGCACCAGCGCGACCAGCTTGGTCTGTTTGCCCTTTAATGCGGCCTCGAAATCTGCAGGGTCAAAAACCTCCCCCCACGGGCGGTCGATGCGCATCACCTTAGCGCCGTAGCGCCCCGCCATGTCGAACAGGCGCTCGCCGAAATAGCCATTCACGGCGACGAGGACATTGTCACCAGGCTCGATGAAGTTGCACAGGGCGGCTTCCATGCCGGCGCTGCCGGTCCCGGAGACCGGGATGGTCAGCTCGTTCTCGGTCTGGAAGACATAGCGCAACAGCCGCTGCACCTCATCCATCAGTTCCAGGAATTTCGGATCCAGGTGTCCCATTAACGGTGCGGCCATGGCGCGCAACACGCGCGGCGCGGCCGTGCTTGGTCCCGGACCGAGTAAAATGCGAGAGGGGACGTTCAGATCGGCGAAGGTTTGGTTTTCCATGAATATTCCTTTTTGTGATCGACTTCTGGTACCCTCATAGTTTACAACAAAAATGAACCTTCACCAAGATTTGATCAGACACCGCTTGCATACATCTCAAATATCTTGTACAATCAATCCACAGGTGATATCTCACCCGCGCCAGTCTGCATAGCCTACGTCGGATTTCGGGGAGGAAGCGACATGGACATCATCAAAGTATCCGGCCGATCGCGCACTTCCGCAGTGGCCGGGGCAATTGCGGGTGTCTTCCGCGAAAATAAGCATGTAGAAGTGCAAGCTATTGGCGCCAGTGCAATAAACCAGGCTGTGAAGGCGATGGCACTGGCAAAAAGCTATCTTGCTGAAGATGGCTACAACATAATGTTCGTGCCAGAGTTTGTTGACGTTGAGATCGACGAAAAGGTGCGCACCGCTATAAAATTCGTTATCGATCTCAGGTAGATTTGCCTGCAAGGATTGGGGTTTCTGAATGCCCTGGGGGTGTCCAATCAGTTTGTTTGGGTCGCCCCGATCGCGCCACGCATGGAATTGGTGCGTGGTGTTTGTTTCTGAGTGGATTTGATCTCCTGGTATCTGGTATCCAGCAATGCGTCTTTGCTTATTAATTTGTTTATTCGGCTTGAGCCTAACTGCCTGCGCGAGCAGCGAAGCAGCTACCACCCTTCCCACCATACCGGCTAGCGCCACCCAATCACCCACGCGCACGCCGCGCACACCTGCCCCTACTCCCACCCCCCTTCCGCCAACTGCCTCGCTAACGCCCACACAAACGCTGACCCCCTCCCCCACCCCACTTGCCTGCTGGGGGAATCCCGGTCGCCTGGAGCACAGCAGTCTCTCCAGCGATCTGCTGCGTTTGCCGATGGAGTACAGCGTCTATTTGCCGCCCTGCTATGACGAGCAGCTCGAGCGGCGCTATCCTGTGCTTTACCTGATTCACGGGCAAAATTACAACAACGACCAGTGGGACCGGCTGGGCGCCGATGAAACTGCGGACAGGTTGATCGCTTCTAGAGAGGTGGTACCCTTCCTTATCGTCATGGCGCGCGACCGATCCTGGGCGCAGCCCACCGAGGACAATTTCGGCCGCGTGCTTGCCGACGAGCTGATCCCAAGCATTGATCTGGATTACCGCACACTGCCCGGGCGGGAGCAGCGCGCCGTGGGGGGGTTATCGCGAGGCGCGGGGTGGGCAGTGCACCTGGGGCTGTCGCGCTGGCAGCTGTTCGGCGCGATTGGCGCCCACAGCCTGCCGGTCTTCTGGACGGATACGGCGCATATCCGCACCTGGCTCGACGAGATACCTCCTGCGGCGCTGCCGCGTATCTATCTGGATATCGGTGACAAAGACCGCCTCAGCATCATGGAATCGGCTGTCTGGTTTGAGAACCTGCTCAATGAAGAAGGCATTCCTCACGAGTGGCACCTGTACCCTGGCTATCACGAAGAAGCATATTGGGAGGCACACGTGGAGGAGTATTTACGCTGGTACGCTGCTGGTTGGTAGGGTGAAAGTTGGAAGGTTGAAGGTTTCCTTCGATAACCTTCAACCTTCCAACCTTCACCCTAATGTTATAATCCCGCCATGCCGCTCACACAAAAAGAGGTCGAACACATTGCCGACCTTGCTCGTTTGAATTTGACCCCTGAGGAAAAGGAGCGCTATCGCCAGCAGCTGTCTGCTATTCTGGATTATTTCGCCCAACTTAGCCAGCTGGATACAGTCGATACCCCCCCCACCTCCAGCGTGTTGCCGCCGCGCAGCGCACTGCGGGCTGACGAGCCCCGCCCGGGATTGAGCCAGGAAGAGTTATTGCGCAATGCCCCCGATACACAGGATGGGCAATTTCGCGTCCCGCCGGTATTGGAGTAATCGCGTGCGCCGCCATCGCAATCGTCGCAGAGTTGAAGAAAACGCCAAATTGCCATCCCCTCACTGACATGTTTATTGGTTTATATATCTACTCACCCATCCCCCCTTCCTGCCTCCGGCAGGCCGGGGGTGGGGGTGTGAATAGGTACCGGTTTGTACACACATGACTGAGCTAACCGATTTGAGCCTGGGTGAAGCTGCCCGTCTCCTAAGGCAACGTCAAATTACAAGCCGCCAGCTGGTCCAGGCCCACCTGGAACGCATCCAGCAGTTGGATGGCAAGCTGCACGCCTTCCTCACCCTCACACCCGAGCTGGCGCTGCGGCAAGCCGACAAAGCCGACCGCCTTTTGACAAAGCACGCCAAACAAGCGCAGGACGAGCGGGCGCCTTTGCCCGCCTTGCTGGGTATTCCCATCGCTGTCAAGGATGTGCTGTGCACCCAGGGTGTACGCACGACTGCCGGATCGCGCATCCTGGAAAATTTCATCCCCCCTTTCAATGCCACTGTAGTAGAACGCCTGCTGGCGGTTGGCGTCGTCATCCTGGGCAAGACCAACACCGATGAATTTGCCATGGGCTCGTCCACCGAGAACTCAGCCTATGGCGTGACTCACAACCCGTGGAATCTCGAGCGTGTTCCCGGAGGTTCGAGCGGGGGCAGCGCAGCCGCGGTGGCAGGGCGCCTGGCACCGCTGGCATTGGGCACCGATACCGGCGGCAGCGTACGCCAGCCGGCGTCTTTTTGCGGCGTAACCGGCCTGAAACCCAGCTATGGGCGCGTCTCCCGCTACGGGCTCATCGCCTACGGCTCATCCCTGGACGTCGCGGGGGCATTCGGGCGCAGCGCCGCTGACGTTGCCCTAGCGTTCACGCACTTCGCTGGCTACGACACCCTGGACGCCACCACGCTTGATGTCCCTGTGCCGGGCATCCACCTGGAGGACAGCCATTCGCTCAAAGGCTTGCGTGTGGGTGTTCCCGAGGAGTATTTCATTCCCGGCATGCAGGCAGCAGTAGAGACGGCTGTGCGCCGTGCTGTGGGCGTGATGGAATCGCTGGGGGCACAGGTCCTACCGGTGAGCCTGCCGCACACAACTTATGCCCTGCCGGTGTATTACCTGATCGCCCCAGCGGAGGCATCTGCCAACCTGGCGCGCTTTGATGGCATCCGCTACGGGCCGCGGTTGCCCACTGCATCGGTGCCCTCCGACCAGCAAGTTTCCTCAGCCATGTGGGAGATTTTCCGGAGCACGCGCGGCGAAAAGTTTGGCGCGGAGGTCAAGCGCCGCATCATGCTGGGTACCTACGCCCTATCGGCAGGCTACTACGATGCATATTACGGGCAGGCGCAGAAGGTGCGCACGTTGATCAAAGGCGACTTTGAAGACGCCTTTGAGATGGTGGATGCAATCGCCGCCCCAGTGGCACCCACCACAGCCTTCGCCATCGGCGGGCATGGCGACGACCCGCTCGCCATGTACCTTGAAGACGTGTTCACCCTGCCCGCCAACCTGGCTGGCATCCCGGGGTTGGCTTTCCCGGTTGGCTTCGACGGGGATGGAATGCCCATCGGCATGCAGTTGATGGGAGCCCACTTCCGCGAGGACGTCCTCTTTCGCCTCGCCCACGCCTACCAGCAGGTGACCGACTGGCATACCCGGCAGCCGGGCTTGATTTCGGACGCGCATAAGACTTCTAATCAGTGAGGGTAACATGATGATCTCTCCCCTTCCTAAAACATCTCTCGATTTCATGAACTGGCCCTGGTCGGAAATCGAGCCCTACTTCAATGAGCTCAACGAGCGCCGGATTAACACCAGCAATCTCTCTGCCTGGCTGGCAGAATGGTCGCAGCTCTCCAAGCTCTTGCACGAGACCTTTTGGCGCCTGAACGTCGCAACGACGGTCAATACGATCGATGAGGGTGCTGAAAAGCGCTACAATACCTTCCTTGATGAAATTCAACCCCGCGCCCGGGCTGCCGTGCAGAAGCTCAAAGAGAAGCTGCTAGCATCTGGTTTGCGGCCAGAAGGGTTTGAAATCCCCCTGCGCAATATCAGGGCTGAAGCGGCGCTCTTCCGCCAGGAGAACCTGCCTTTGCTGAGCGAGGAGCTCAAGCTGGCTAACGAATACGACAAGATCACTGGTGCACACACGGTCGCCTGGCAGGACGAAGAGGTGACTCTGACCCAATTGTCTCTCGTTTATATGGAGCCTGACCGGCAGGTGCGCCAGCGCGCCTGGCAACTGGCTTCGGAACGCTGGCTGGCTGACCGGGAGGCAATCAACGCTGTGTGGGTCAAGCTAATGGGAGTGCGCCGCCAGCTGGCAGCCAACGCCGGACTGCCGGATTACCGCGCATACCGCTGGCAGCAAATGCTGCGCTTCGATTACACGCCACAAGATTGCCGTCGATTCCACGAAGCGATCGAGCAGGCTGTCGTCCCGGCAGCCAGGCGCATCTACGAGCGCCGCCGCCAGCGCCTGGGCTTGCAGACGCTTCGACCCTGGGATCTATCCGTTGACCCTTACGGACTCCCAGCACTGAAACCATTCGAGAGTGTGGATGAACTGGAAGAAAAATGTGCAAGGATCTTCCAGCAAGTAGACCCACATTTGGCGGTCCAATTTGAGTTAATGCGCACGGAGAAGCTGCTGGACCTGGACAACCGCAAGAACAAAGCCCCTGGCGGATACTGCACAGATTTCCCAGTCGCCGAGCGGCCGTTTATCTTCACTAACTCGGTAGGCGTCCACGACGACGTGCAGACCATGCTGCACGAGGGCGGGCATGCTTTCCATTTCTTCGCTGCCTTCCTGTTGCCCTATCACCAGCAATTTTACGCCCCGCTGGAGTTCATGGAAGTGGCGTCGATGGCAATGGAGCTGCTGGCGTCACCTTTCCTGACGTTCGATCATGGCGGCTTCTACACCCCGCAAGACGCGGCCCGCGCCCGGGTCGAGCACCTTGAAAGGAGCATCCTCTTCTGGCCGTATATGGCTGTGGTGGATGCCTTCCAACATTGGGTATACGCGAACCCCAACGCCGCCGAAGACCCGCATAACTGCGACGCGCAATGGGATGTCCTGTGGGAGCGCTTCATGCCCGGCGTGGATTGGAGCGGTTTGGAGCAACAGCGCATGACTGGCTGGCACCGCAAGCTCCACATCCACGAGGAGCCGTTTTACTATATCGAATACGGCTTGGCGCAGCTGGGCGCTGTCCAGATCTGGCGCAAGGCGCTCAGCGACCAGGCGGGAGCGGTCGCCGCTTATCGTAATGCGCTCGCCCTGGGCAATACCCGTCCTTTGCCCGAATTGTTTGAGACTGCTGGCGCCCGCTTTGCTCTCGACGCCGGCACGCTGGGGGAGGCGGTAGCCTTGATGGAAAGCGTTATCGCTGAGCTTGACGGGCAATCCGCTTAATCCCGTCTCCGCCTGCGCACCAACCAGGCAAACCCAACCAACCAGACCAGCATCCATAGCCAGCCCCCTGGGTCTGACGGACTATTGCCCACGCCTGCCGGACGGATGCGCAGGACAGGGTAACCCTGGCACTTCTGGCGTACCTCCTCATCGCTGGCTGTGAAGGGATTGAAACCCAGCAGGAACCCGGCGAAACCAGCATTCTTCATAATCTGCCGTGTGGCTCTCAGGCATTCGTCCGCCTCGACCACCTCTTCTGCCACGCCCGTGACTGCCGTCCCGGGCAGGATCACTTCGATGCGCGGGTTAGCCTGCACGTTGTAGTACCAGTCAGATTTTGTCCCGAAGCCAGACACACAATAGATATTGCCATCGATGAGTGCATAGTTGACAGGTGCATAGCGCGTGACCCCGCTTTTACGACCGGTCGATTTTATCACCATGATGTAGCCCGTTAGCGGGTTACTGATCCATGACCCCAGCCCAAGCCGGTACGCCGGCACCATAAAGAATTTATTCAACCAGTGGAAGATCGAGCGTAATAATCGCCCCTCCATAAAACCCCTCCTTTCAATGCCGTTTGGTTCCAGAAACCCTCCCTTATAGAGAGGGTATAATATTCGGGCGGCATTGCTGTGCCGCTATGCTGGTATTTTACATGCTTACTACCAGAAACAAGCCATTCATTATCAAGGGGATATCTATCAATTTATGAGCGAAACGCTGAAAGTCGTCATCCCCATGGCGGGATTGGGAACACGCCTGCGCCCGCATACATGGAGCAAACCGAAGCAACTCATCAGCGTGGCAGGTAAAGCCGTCCTGGACCACGTGCTGGACACGCTTTCCACGCTGCCCGATCCGGACAATTTCGAGCTGGTCAATATCGTCGGATACCTGGGCGAGCAAATCGAAGCCCACCTGACGGCGCGCCACCCCAACCTGAAGGCGCATTACGTGATCCAAGAGGACCCGCGCGGCCAGTCCCATGCAATCCACCTGGCGAAAGAGTACCTCCACGGTCCTATGCTAGTGGTCTTCGCCGATACTCTGATCGAAACCGACCTGTCATTTCTGGCAACCGAAACTGCCGAGGCTGTCGCCTGGGTGAAACCCGTGCCCGACCCGCGCCGTTTTGGTGTGGCTGTGACCAATGGAGCCGGGTGGGTGACCAACTTGATCGAAAAGCCGCAGGAGACCAGCAACAACCTGGTTGTGGTTGGCTTTTATTATATCCGCCGGGCGGAGGATCTCATCGCTGCCATAGAAGAGCAGATGAGGCGAAAATTAAAGCTTAAAGGCGAGTATTTCTTGGCAGATGCCCTCAACATCATGCTCGAGGGCGGTCTAAAGATGCGAACAGAAAAAGTGGAGATCTGGCTGGACGCCGGGACACCAGAAGCCCTGCTGGAGACCAACCGCTACCTGCTGGAAAACGGGCGGGGCAATTCCGATGAGATCGCCCCTCGTCCCGGGGTGGTGATCATCCCTCCCGTATTCATCCACCCGAGCGCCGAGGTGACCAACTCAATTATCGGGCCTTATGTATCCTTGGGGGCAGCCTGCCGCGTGGAGCGCAGCATCCTGTCTGATTCGATCCTGGAGGACGAGGCCAATGCCAAAGATGTTATTCTGGAGAGCTCGCTCTTGGGGCGCAAAGCCCACATCCAGCGACGTGCCGGGGTGATCAGCGCCGGCGACCAAACTATGGTCCTCCTTTAATTATTCCTTTAATGAACAATCTGGTGGAATGCCGCTCCGAATCGTCCTATGCCCAACGCCCCACCGCCGTGCATTGGCAAGGACAGCGGCTGGAAGTGCGTGACCTGCTGGCAAGCTGGCGCGAGCCCTGGGGGATGCGCTTCCGTGTGCGCCTAGACGAAGACCAGGTCTTCGAGCTGGCTTACGACCAGAGTCTCGATGACTGGAGTATCACTCCCCTTTAAGCTAAGATCTACGAAAGGACGCCTCAGTATGCTTTCCACTACCACACAGCAAGGAGTCGATTTGAAACCAAAGTACCTCGCCACGCGGGTCGTGAACCTCAAACCATCGGGCATTCGCAAATTCTTCGACATCGTCGCCACCATGCAGGATGTGATCTCCTTGGGGATCGGCGAGCCGGATTTCGACACGCCAGCCTCGATTCTCCAAGCCGGTGTGCGCTCATTGCAGTCGGGACGCACACACTACACGTCCAATGCCGGTCTGATCGAGCTTCGCCAGACGCTGTGTAACTACCTTATGCGAAAATATGGTGTGGTGTATGACCCGGCTACCGATGCGATCATCACCGTGGGGGTGTCCGAGGCGCTGTATATGGCTATGACAGCACTGCTTAACCCCGGCGAAGAGGTGATAGTGCCCACCCCCTGCTTCGTGGCATACCAGGCAGAGGTAGTCCTGGCAGGCGGGGTGGCGGTCGAGCTGCCCTGCTATGCCGAAGACGGTTTCCAGCTGCGCCCGGAAGCATTGGAGGCCGCGATCACTCCCCGCACTAAGGCCATATTGCTGGGCTATCCCAACAACCCCACCGGGGCGGTTGCGAGCCGGGAGGTGCTGCTGGAGGTGGCGCGCATCGCCGAGCAGCACGACCTGGTGGTGGTCTCCGACGAGCTCTACGACCAGCTGGTTTACGGCGTGCCGCACATCTGCTTCGCGGCCTTGCCTGGCATGCGCGAGCGAACCATCCTGCTGGGCGGCTTCTCGAAGAACTACGCCATGACCGGCTGGCGCATCGGCTACGCCACCGGACCAGCTGACCTGATCAAGGGACTGCTGCGCGTGCACCAGTACACCATCATGTCTGCCCCTACCACAGCTCAGGATGCTGCCCTGGAAGCACTGCTCAATGGGGAGCCTGACGTCCAGGCGATGCAGCGCGAGTATGACCGCAGACGCAAACTGATTGTCTCTGGACTCAACCGCCTGGGGCTGGCGACTGTCGAGCCGCACGGCGCTTTTTACGCCTTTCCCAGCATCAGCGTGACAGGCATGGACGAGGAAACCTTCGCCCGCAAGCTGTTGGAAGAGGAGCGCGTGGCGGTGGTGCCGGGCACTGCCTTCGGGCCGGGTGGAGAGGGGTTCGTGCGCTGTTCGTACGCCACGGCTTACGAGAAGATCGAGGAAGCCTTGCAGCGCATCGAGCGCTTCACCCAGCGGTATGGATGATCTAGGTACCCCCACCCCTGACCCTCCCCCTTAAGGGGGAGGGGAAAACATTTTGGGATATGCGGGCGGCTACGCCGCCCGCATATCCCAAATAAATCCCCCCCTTCCCTGAGGGAAGGGGGCGTGGCAGATGGGGAAGAGAAGTAAGATGGACTACGAAGCCGTTATCGGGTTAGAGGTGCACGCTGAGCTGGAGACGCGCTCCAAGATGTTCTGCGCTTGCGAGCGCCTCGACTCGAGCGTCGCCCATCCCAACAGCGCAGTCTGCCCGGTATGCGCCGGCATGCCCGGCGTGCTGCCGGTGGTCAACCAGCGCGCCGTGGAGTACGCCCTGTCCGTCGCCCTGGCGCTGGAGTGTGAAATCTCCCCCACCAGCCTGTTTGTCCGCAAGAATTATTTCTACCCCGATCTACCCAAGGGCTACCAGATCTCCCAATACGAGCAGCCGCTGGCGCGCAACGGGAAATTGACCATCCTGACCTCGCAGGGCGAGCGAGTGGTTCGCGTGCGCCGCGTGCACCTGGAGGAGGACACCGGCAAGCTCACCCACGTCCAGAAGGAGGCTGAGCGCTATACCCTGGTGGACCTCAACCGTGCCGGCGTGCCCTTACTGGAGATAGTCTCTGAGCCGGATATGCACACCCCTGAGGAGGTACGCCTTTACGCCATGGCGCTGCGCAGCTTGCTGCGCTATCTGGAGGTCAACTCAGGAGACATGCAGAAGGGCCTGCTGCGTATCGAGCCGAACATCTCTGTGCGGCCACGCGGCAGCCCCGCACTGGGCACGCGCACCGAGATCAAGAACCTGAACAGCTTCCGCGCCCTGGAGCGCTCGGTGGCTTTCGAAATCCAGCGCCACAGCGAGCTGCTCAGCCAGGGGAAGGCTGTAAGGCAGGAGACGCGCGGCTGGGATGAAGCCCAGGAGATCACACTCCCGCAGCGCAGCAAGGAAGAGGCCAACGACTACCGCTACTTCCCCGAGCCCGACCTGCCTCCGCTGGCGATCGACGAAGCGTGGATCGAATTTGTGCGCGTAAATCTTCCGGAGCTGCCCATTGCTCGCTATCACCGCTTCCAAAGCCGGTATGGCTTGAATTCCTACGACGCGGACGTGCTCACCGCCGAGCGCCAGGTGGCGGAGTATTACGAGAAAGCTGTGGCTGCCGCCCCGGACGCCTCGCCCAAGATTATCTCCAACTGGGTGACCGGTGAGCTGTTCGGTCTGCTGAACCAGGCAGATATTGGCATAGAGCACAGCCGGGTGTCTCCGCAAGCGTTGGGGAGCCTGGTGGAGCTGGTGCGCCAAGGCCAAATCAACCAAACCAGCGCCAAGGCTGTCCTGGCTGAGTGCTTCGCCACGGGCAAATCGCCGCAAGAGGTGGTCGCCGAGCGTGGCTTGAGCCAGCTCTCCGACTCTGAGACCATCGCCGGGCTGGTGCGCACGGTGCTGCAGGAGAACCCCGAGCAGGTGGCGTCGTATTTGGGGGGCAAGACCGCCGTATCGCGCTGGCTGTTCGGTCAGGTAGTGCGCCTGGCAGGCGGCAAAGCCAACCCGCAGGTCGTGCAGCGTGAGCTGGAGCGACAGCTGGATAGTTACCCAACTCCCCCAACCCCGTCCCTTCCACGGGGGGACTGAGTGGAAAAACCAGCCAGGGGGCGGTGGGGGGGTATAGCCGACAGTAACCCGCATAAATATGTATTTCATCACTTGACGTATCCTCACACATCCGATAAGGTTAATGTGCGTTTTGGATATGCAGAGATGCGATTATGAGCCAGTTCCGCTTACAATACACTGCGCTGGCAGATTATGGCGGGCACCAGACCGGGGTGCCCGCTTTATGTTTAAATGAGTGACCAATAGGAGATGACTATGACCGAAATGATCAACGCCTTCACAATGGCTCAGAGCCAGTTCGACCACGTCGCCAAACTGCTCAACCTGGACCCGCAGGTGGCGGAGATGCTGCGCTGGCCGAGCCGTGAATTCAAATTCATGATCCCGGTGCGCATGGACGATGGCAGCCTGCGCACGTTCTTCGGCTATCGCGTGCAGCACTCCGACGTGCGCGGCCCATCGAAGGGCGGCATCCGTTTCCACCCGGCAGAGACGCTCGACACGGTGCGCGCTCTGGCAATGTGGATGACCTGGAAGTGTGCTGTGGCGGATATCCCTCTGGGGGGCGGCAAAGGCGGCGTGCCGGTGGACCCGGCGACCCTGACTGTGACCGAGAAAGAGCGCCTGTGTCGCGGCTGGGTGGACCAGATGTGGCGCAACATCGGCCCGCGCCAGGACGTCCCCGCTCCCGATGTGGGCACCACCCCGCAGATGATGGGCTGGATGATGGACCAGTATTCCAAGCTGGTGGGACAATTCACCCCCGGCGTGATCACAGGCAAGCCACTGGGGGGCGGCGGCTCGCTGGGCCGCACGGAGGCAACCGGCTACGGCGTGATCTACACCGTGCGCGAGGCCATGAAGCACCTCAAGATGGACCCCACCAAGTGCGTGGCGGCTATCCAGGGCTTCGGCAACGTCTCCCAATATGCCGCCATCGGCTTTGTAGAGATGCTGGGCGGCAAGGTGGCGTGCGTTTCTTATTGGGACCGCGACGACCGCATGCCCTATACCGTCAGCCACACCAAAGGCGTCGACCCGCACTTCTTACAGTCGATCACGGATATCTACGGCGGCATCGATAAGGCCAAAGCCAGCAAAGCCGGCTACACCATCGAAGATGCCGATGCCTGGATCACCAAAGAAGCCGACGTGCTCATCCCCGGCGCCCTGGAAGGGCAGGTCAACGCCGAGACGGTGCAGCGCGTCAGCTCGCGGGTCAAGATCGTGGCGGAGGGCGCCAATGGCCCCACCACCCCCGAGGCCGACGAAGTCTTCAAGCGCAACGGCGTGTTCGTCATCCCCGACTTCCTGTGCAACTCGGGCGGCGTGACAACCTCCTACTTCGAGAGCGTGCAGAACGACATGAACTATTACTGGACCAAGGATGAGGTGCTCGAGCGCCTGGACACCAAGATCACCCAGGCTTTCAACAGCGTGGTGGAGATGTCCGAGAAGGAGAAGGTCTTCATGCGCGACGCCGCCTACATGGTGGCTATCGATCGCGTGGTCAAGGCCATGGAATTGAGGGGTTGGATATAAATATTTCTTAGAGGCGCTGCGAGACATCGCTTTGTTTCAATCGAAGCATTATCGCCGTGCCCCAACTGTGCTAAAACACAATCCCCCTTCACTGGAAGGGGGATTATTCTATCATCTTGACAAATCCCGATTATAGACTAAAATATTATTTAGTTAATACTAAATTTATTATTTTTTACTTACCGGTAGGAGATCTGTATGAAACCATCCATTTCCCGACGCAACTTCCTGAGAGCTGGGGCGCTCACCCTTCTGGGGGGCGGCGGGGCTGCCCTGTTGAACAAGACCAGCCACAAAGCCGCCGCTGCGCCCCTCCTCCAGATGGACCACGAAGGGCACAACCTCATGCCCGGGGTGGTGGGCGAGGTCGACCACGCCAAAAACGGCTTCAACCCCAGCGACATCCTGACCGACTTCGACTACGGCGAGGTCTCCACCCTGCCCAGCGGGCAGACCCTGCGCGAGTACCGCATCGCCGCTGTAAACAAGGACATCGAGGTCGTGCCGGGCATCGTCTACCCCGCCTGGACGTACAACGGGCGCATCCCCGGTCCCACCATCCGCGCTACCGAAGGCGACCGCATCCGCATCCACTTCAGCAACGGCAGCACGCATCCCCACACCATGCACTTCCACGGCATCCACCCCGCCGAGATGGACGGCGTGCCCTCCACCGGGCCGGGAGTGATCCCGCCCGGCGAGAGCTTCGTCTACGAGTTCGACGCCGAGCCCTTCGGCCTGCATTTGTATCACTGCCATGCCTTCCCACTGGCTCGCCACATCGCCAAAGGGCTGTATGGCGCCTTTATCATCGACCCGCCGGGAGGCCGCCCCCCAGTCGACCGCGAGATGGTGATGGTGATGAACGGTTTCGACGTCGACTTTGACGACGCCAACGACTTCTACGCCGCCAACACCATCCCCTTCCACTACGACAAGCACCCCATCCAGATCCGCGTGGGCGAGACGGTGCGCATGTACCTGGTGAATATCCTGGAGTTCGACCTGATCAACTCCTTCCACCTGCACGCCAATTTTTTCAACTACTACCCAACCGGCACCAGCCTGACGCCCAGCGAGTTCACCGATACGATCATGCAGACACAGGCGCAACGAGGCATCCTGGAGTTCAGCTACAAGTTCCCCGGGCTGTATATGTTCCATGCCCACAATACCGAGTTCGCCGAGCTGGGCTGGACGGGGAATTTTGAGGTGATCAGTTAGAGGTAGATCATGAGCGAAAGTAAAGTCTCGGAGCGTAAATCAAAATCATTCAACCTGACCACAGCCGTGCTGCTGGTGCTGCCGCTGATCGCATTGGGCGGGGTGATCGCCCTTTTCCTGGGCACCGGCGGAGGCTTGCAGCTATCCTCCCCCGCGCCGGTAGAAGATATCACCATTGAGCGCACCGTACTCACGCCAGGGGGCATCGACCTGCACCTGCGCAACGCCGGTCCTGAGGACGTGACTATCGCCCAGGTAGTTATTAACGAGGCCATCTGGCCTTTCAGTGTCACCCCCTCTGCCACGATCCCGCGCCTGTCTGAGGCGCGCCTACACCTGGATTATCACTGGTCGTATGGAGAGGCTTACGGCGTCACGATGTTCACCACCAACGCTATCGCCTTCGAGGCGGAAATCCCGGTAGCATTTACCACCCCCCAGCCCACCAGCCGCACCTTCTGGAGCTTCACCCTGATCGGGCTGTACGTGGGCGTTATCCCCGTCTACCTTGGGCTGTTCTGGTTCCCTGCCTTGCGCCAGCTCGGGCGGCGCTGGATGGTCTTCCTGCTGGCGCTCACTGCTGGATTACTGGTTTTCCTTGGGCTGGACACCCTGGCTGAAGCCCTGGAGCAGGCCAATGTAGTGCCATCTCCCTTGCAGGGAATCGGCCTGGTGGGCATCGGCGCCGTGGCGACTTTCTTCCTGCTCGACGCCATCTCTCGCCGCCAGGCATCCACCGGCAAGAGCGAAGCCGACCAGCGCCTGTCGCTGGCATACATGATCGCTATTGGCATTGGTCTCCACAATCTGGGCGAGGGGCTGGCGATCGGAGCGGCCTACAACGTGGGCGAGATCGCCCTGGGCGCCTTCCTGGTGGTCGGCTTCATTATCCAGAACATCACCGAAGGGCTGGGTATCATCGCCCCGGTGCTGCGCGACCGGCCCGGCGTTGGCGCCCTGGCGCTGATGGGATTGGTGGGCGGCGCACCTGCCATCCTGGGCGCCTGGATCGGCGGCTTCGCCCCCAACCCCACTCTGGCGGTGCTCTTTCTTGCGGTGGGCACCGGCGCGATCTTCGAAGTCGTTTACGAGATCGCCAAGCTGATCCAGAGAGACACAGCCCGCCAGCCCATGCCTTTTACCGTATTCTCAGGCGTTGTCGCCGGCATGCTGCTGCTGTGGGTGACCGGGTTGTTGATCAAGTAATAAGGGATGTGAGTGATGTCTCGAGAAAACCTGACCCAAGCCATAGAAGACTACTTAAAGACAATCTATGAGATCACCCAGTCCGAGGAACGCGCCTCCACAAACGCCATCGCCGAGCACATGGGCGTGAAGGCAGCTTCCGTAACCGGCATGCTCAAGCGCCTGGCATCGAACGACCCTCCTTTGCTGGAGTACCGCAAGCATCACGGCGTCGAGCTGACACCCGAAGGCGAGCGCGTGGCTCTGGAGGTCATCCGCCACCACCGCCTGCTGGAGCTCTTCCTGCACGATACGCTGGGCTACCCCTGGGATGAGGTGCACGCCGAGGCCGACCGCCTGGAGCACGTCATCTCCGAGGAGCTTGAAGAGCGAATTGCCCTCTCCCTGGGCGATCCACGCCACGACCCGCACGGTGATCCCATCCCCAGCCGCGACCTGGATCTGCCAGCCGAATTGCTGGTTCCCCTGGACGAGGTGCGTCCCGGTCAAAGCGCCACGGTACAGCGCGTGCGCAATGATGACCCTGCCTTGCTGCGCTACTTGCAATCCATCGGGATCACCCCCCAGGCGGAGCTTTTCGTGCTGGACCATTCCTCTTTCGATGGGAATCTGCGCCTGGAGGTGGCAGGAGAGATACGAGTGCTCGGTCCTGCGGTAACCCAACAGGTTTTCGTGGAGATCAGATGAACACTTTAGTAACCATCGCCTTAAGTCTTTTCTTCGCCTTATTGCTTGCGGCAATCTTTCACCCACACCGCGGGTTGCTGGCACGCTGGCGTATCAACAGCCCCAGCGGGCAGAGAGAGTTGACCGAAGATGCCCTCAAATTCCTGCTCAAGCAGGAGCAAGAAAGGCGCTATGCTTCGCTTGAGGCGCTGGCAGGCGTTTTACACCTTTACGAAACTGACCTCATGCGCCTGGTGACCCAACTGGAATCGCAGGGCCTGCTGCAATCGCACGCCGGAGGCCTGCGCCTGACCCCAGAAGGCACTCGCTGGGCGCTGCAGGTAGTGCGCGCCCACCGCCTGTGGGAACGCTACCTGGCGGATGAAGCCCGCCTGCCGCTGGGCAAGATTCACTCGGAAGCCGAGCGCCGTGAGCACGGCATGTCTCCCGAGCAGATCGACAACCTGGCAGCTTCGTTGGGCTATCCCGATCTGGATCCTCACGGCGACCCCATCCCCAACCGCGACGGCGAAATGGTGGTTCCCCAGGCGGTACCTCTGACAGCCTGGTCTCTAGGCGACTCAGGGCGTATCGCCCATTTAGAGGATGAGCCCCCGCTGGCATACGACCAGATCCTGGCAGAAGGGCTGCGCCTCGGGCAGATAGTGCGCGTGCTCGAGACTACCCCGGAACGGCTGGTGTTCAGCGACGGTGAGAACGAGTACCGCCTGGCTCCAGCAGTAGCCGCCAACATATATCTAAGCCCGCTGCCTCAGGTAGCACAGCCCCGGTCCGGCGTGATGCCGCTTTCGGAGCTGCCGGATAAAACCGAGGCGGAGATCATCGAGCTGGATGAGGCTTGCCAGGGCTTCACCCGCCGCCGCCTGCTGGATCTTGGCATGACGCCCGGAGCGCACCTGCTCCCAGAGATGCGCAATTTTGCTGGCGACCCGCGCGCCTATCGCGTGCGCGGTACACTCATCGCCCTGCGCCGGGAGCAGGCACAGCACATCTGGGTAAAACCAGTTAATAGTTCAAGGTTGATGGTTGAAGGTTGAAAGTGTATCCTGGATCTTTGGAAATCTGACTTCGCACCCCGCACTTGAAACCTGGAACTTGGAACTTAGCACATGACACTTGACACCGGAGCACTAATCTATGGATGATTGTGATAATTGCCCTGCAAACGTACATCTTGCCCAGATGGGCTTGAAATTGGATAAATTTGACCGGGTGGTAGCTCTGGCGGGCAACCCTAACACAGGCAAATCCACCCTGTTTAATGCCCTGACCGGCCTGCGACAGCACACAGGCAACTGGCCTGGCAAGACCGTGACCCGCGCCGAGGGTGGCTTCGAGTATAACAATCTGCGCTATAAGCTGGTCGACCTGCCGGGCACCTACTCGCTGCTCTCTGCATCCCAGGATGAGGAGGTGGCGCGCGACTTCATCCTCTTTGGTCAGCCCGATTGCACCATCGTCGTGACCGACGCGACTGCATTGGAGCGAAACCTGAACCTGGTGCTGCAGGTGCTGGAGATCACCGACCGCGTAGTCGTAGCTGTCAACCTGATGGATGAGGCTCACCGCAAAGGGCTGGATGTCGATACCCGCAGCCTCTCCCGCGACCTGGGCGTGCCAGCCATCCCCATAACCGCCCGTACCAGCGAGGGCATCCACGCCCTGCTCAGCGCGGTAGAAGCCGTGACCAACGGGGATAGCCCCACGAAACCACGGCGCGTGGAGGGCACCCCCGAATTCCAGCAAGCGGTGAGCGAGCTCGTGCCGATGATCGAAAGCCTGGCACCAGGTGTGCCCAACGCTCGCTGGCTGGCGATCCGCCTGCTGGATGGTGATGCCCGCGTACAGCAAGCGCTGCAAAGCGGTGAGCTCGCCGAGCTGGTGGCTAACCAGCGCCGGTCGGATACGCGTTTCAGTCGCAAGATCGCCCTGGAAGGGACACAATAATGTGCCTAGGTGTCACGTGCCTGGTTCCATGTTTCCTGGGAGCGCAGGACACTGAAACACATAACACATAAAAACCATGGATACATCCTATCTTCAACCCAAACCTATTGAACCCAACGACGTCCTCGCCCGCGCCGAAGCCCTGCGCCGTAGTCTGAGCGCAGGCTTCCGCGATGAGACTGTGCGTTCGATCTACACTGAGGCAGAGCAAATCGCCCGGCGCGCTGTGCAGGTCAAATCCGAGCGCCGCTGGGATCTCGACCAGCGCATCGACCGGGTAATCACATCCCCATACTTAGGCCTGCCAATCATGGCGCTCATCTTGGCGGTCGTCTTTTGGCTGACCATCACTGGCGCTAATATCCCCTCGCAGATGATCGCCACAGGCCTCTTCTGGTTTGAAGAGAGAGCTGCCGCACTGTTCGATGTCTGGGGCATCCCCTGGTGGATCACAGGCTTCCTATGGCACGGAGTGTACCGTGGGCTGGCCTGGGTGGTGAGCGTGATGCTGCCGCCCATGGCGATCTTCTTCCCAGTATTCACCATCCTCGAGGACCTGGGTTACCTGCCGCGCGTGGCATTCAACATGGATTTCCTCTTTAAGAAAGCCGGCGCTCACGGCAAGCAAGCCCTCACCATGACCATGGGCTTCGGATGCAATGCCGCTGGCGTGATTGCCACGCGGGTGATCGACTCGCCACGCGAGCGCCTGATCGCCATCCTGACCAACAACTTCGTGCCCTGCAATGGGCGCTTCCCCACCCTGATTATGCTGGCAAACGTCTTCGTCGCTGCCGCCTTCCCCCCGCTATTTGCCTCGATTGCGGCTGCCGGCTCTGTGGTGGGCGTGGTGCTGATTGGCATATTCTTCACCCTGCTGGTTTCTTGGGGGCTCTCGCGCACGCTGCTCAAGGGTGAGGCGTCAGCTTTCACTCTCGAGCTGCCTCCCTATCGCCGTCCAAATATCGGGCGTATCCTGTACACCTCGCTCATCGACCGCACCATCTTCGTCCTGTGGCGCGCCATCCAAACCGCCGCGCCTGCTGGAGCAGTCATCTGGATTCTGGGGAATATCTTCGTGGGTGGCACAAGCATGGCGCAGCATGTTGCTAATTTCTTGAACCCGCTTGGGCTGCTCATCGGGTTAGACGGCGTGATTCTGCTCGCATACGTCATCGCCATCCCAGCCAATGAGATCGTCGTGCCCACCATGATGATGGTCTACATGGGGGTGGGCATGATGACGGATGTGCCCTCGCTGGAGGGCTTACGGGCACTGCTGGTGGGCGGTCATGGCTGGACGCTGCTCACGGCTGTGAACCTGATGCTCTTCTCCTTGCTCCACAACCCGTGTGCAACCACCATCATGACCATTTACAAAGAAACGCGCAGCCGCAAGTGGGCCACCATCGGCGCGCTGATGCCATTAGGGTTGGCGTTCCTGGTAACCTTCATCACAGCCAGCGCAGCGAGATTGTTTGGATGGGTGTAATCCCCTTAAAATTATTCAGCCAGTAGTTCCACGGCTGGAAGATCTCCTTCGTCCGCGCATGCAATTATTTATGTTTGCGGATATACTGTAGGCTGGAGACTGGATATTGAAGTTTGAGCGTGCGCATTCCGGCGCACCCTGGGAGGCAGAGGTAGGTTACTGCCGCGCCCTGCGCGCCGGCAATATGATCTATGTCACCGGAACCGCCGCGGTGGACGAAGAGGGTCGCACGTACGCCCCAGGCGATGCCTATGCCCAGACCCGGCGCTGCTTCGAGATCATCCAGCGCGCCTTGCAAGCCCTAGGCGCCGACCTCCCGGACATCGTGCGTACGCGTATGTTTGTAACTGACATATCCCGCTGGCAAGAATTCGGGCGGGCGCACGGCGAGCTGTTCGCCGCACACCCGCCAACCACGACTATGGTCGAAGTGCGCTCTTTAATCGATCCCGAAATGCTTATCGAGATTGAAGCAGATGCAGTCCTAGAGGAGGCGCGTTGAAAGAAATCCTTGGTATCGATATCGGTGGCTCAGGCATAAAGGGTGCTCCTGTGGATGTGGATAGCGGCACCCTCCTGGCGCCGCGCTTCCGGATTCCTACCCCCAGTTCTGCCAAGCCAGAGCCAGTGGCGCAGGCCGTCGTGCGAGTAGCCAGCCACTTCGCCTGGAACGGGCCGATCGGCTGCGGCTTCCCGGCAGTTGTCCAAAACAGGCTGGTGCGCAGCGCTGCGAACATCCATAAAAAATGGATAGGCGTGGATGCTTCTTCCTTATTCAGCACTGCACTGAAAGCCGAGGGGTTTGCCTGTCCGGTGATTGTCGCCAACGATGCAGATGTTGCCGGCATGGCAGAGATGACCTATGGAGCTGGCCAGGAACGTATGGGAGTGGTGTTGGTCATCACCATCGGCACGGGACTGGGATCGGCGCTTTTTATCAATGGACAGCTGGTACCAAACACCGAGCTGGGACACATCCAGATGTATGGCAAAGACGCTGAGTTGCGCGCTTCCGATGCTGCCCGCCAGCGCGATAAGCTTTCCTGGAAGCGCTGGTCAAAACGCTTCAACGAGTACCTGCTGGAGCTGGAGCGCTTATTCTCACCCGACGTTTTTATCCTGGGGGGCGGCGGCAGTAAAAAACACGAGAAATTCATGCCATACCTGAGCGTGCGTGCCAAGGTCTTGCCTGCACAGATGCTCAACGAAGCGGGTATTATCGGTGCAGCCCTTGCTGCACGCCATCTCTCAGTATGATGTTCTTTGTCTCCGCTTCTTCCACCGAACATGAGAGCGAGGCTGTCTCCGCCTCGCTCATTGAGCAGATCAATTCTCGAGCGCGCCAACAGCAAGGAGAAGATCTACCGCCAGGCTGGGTAGACATGGCAATTGTATTCGTCTCCTCGCATTTCGCCCAACCTGCACGCCAGATCATCGAGCATCTGCGCTCAAAGCTCGAACCCAAGGTGATGCTCGGATGCTCCGCGGAGGGCGTGATCGGGCAAGACCAGGAGTATGAAGACGCCCCAGCTGTAACACTTGTCGTTGCCAGCCTCCCCGGTGTACTCGTTTCTCCCTTTATGCTGCTCCCGGACGAAATGGATTTACCCATTCCAACCTTGTCTGCCCGCACAAACCGCGGGCCGGCAGACTGGCACAAGCTGCTCCTTGATCCGGATGAATTCCGCCGTGTGGTGGATGCCCCGGACGACCCGCAATTATTTGTCTTGTTGGGCGACCCGTTCTCCACGCCCATGGACGATGTGCTTCAAGCTTTCAATACCTGTTTTCCCGGCGTCCCCATCGTCGGAGGCTTGGCCAGTGGTGCGCTGCGACCTGGTGGCAATGCCTTGTGGATTGATGACCAGCTCACCCACGAAGGTGCTGTGGGTCTTTCCCTGGGAGGGGAGCTTGCAGTCGACGTGGTCGTTTCTCAAGGCTGTCGGCCTATCTGGCGACCGTTCACCGTGGTGCAAGCCCACCATAACGTGATCTATAGCCTGGAGGGCCGCCCCCCACTCGCCTGGCTCCAGGACTTGATCCCGCAGCTCCCTGATGAAGATCGCCAGTTGCTGCAAAAAGGCCTGTTTGTCGGGCGTTCGATTAAAGGCGGGCAAGAAGGCCTGGGGCGAGGGGACTTCCTTCTGCGGGGTGTGATCGGCATCGACCAGAATAATGGCGCCATCGCCATTGGCGATTCGATCATGGATGGCGAAACCATCCAATTCCACCTGCGTGACGCCCTGACTGCCAAAGAAGATCTGGAGATGATGCTCATCCCGCAAGCATTTCGACCACCGCCCAGCGGAGCTTTGCTGTTCTCATGCAACGGGCGGGGCACGCGCTTGTACGATCACCCCAATGGGGATATCGCCGTTGTCCAGGCAAACCTAGAAGGAGCGCACCTGGCTGGCTTCTTCTGCGCAGGCGAGATTGGGCCGATCGGGGGGGTGAACTTTCTCCACGGCCATACTGCCAGCCTGGCCATCTTCAGGCCGGCAGCCAATCGATAGGACAAACTGCAATAAATGCCAGCTCTCAACCCAGTTGAGCTCATCGCCGTCGTTCAAGCTGCGATCTACCTGGTCATCACCTTAATCGCTCTATTCAGGCAGGCAGCGAACCCCCTCCTTGCCAGGGTTCTGGCTTTGTACACCCTGCTCTCTGCCCTGTGGACGCTGGCGCAGCTCGCTTGGAGCCAAAACTGGCTGCCGGGGCTGTTATACGAATTTACTGCCAGGCTTCCGCTGTACGGGTTGATGCTGCTGGCAGTTGTTTTCCTGGGATTCACCTTTGCCTACCTGCACGCCAGGCGTACCTTCTGGGATTGGGGATTGCTTGGTTTGGCGTGGATTGGGGCTCTATTGTTGTTGGACAGCAATCTGGCGGTCGCAGGCCCGATCCTGTGGACAGGTGGGGGGTGGATGGTCCTGCGCAACGGTTTCGTGATCACCGCCCTCGCCCTGGGATGGTGCCTGTTTATGGGACTGGCTGTTGCGACCACCTTGCAAGCCTACCGGCGCATCCAGCCGCCCTTACAGCGCAATCGCAACCGTTACCTGGCAGCGGTGATCCTGACCCTCTTTGCCGGTGAGGTGCTTTTCCTGGCGGCGTATTGGACGGCAGGTGGCATTCTTCGTACCCTGGGCGTGCTCCTGGCTGTCTACGCCAGCTTCAACACCAGATTGCCATCTTTGCGCCGGGCTATCCTGCGCAGCCTGAGCTATTTGATCACCACTGGTCTGGCGCTCTTGTTTTATCTGGGCGCACTGATGACTGCCCGCGCTGCTTTCCAGGCGACCACCGCTTACAACCCCTGGCTGGTGACTGGCTTGCTGGCGGTACTCCTGGCGGTAATCT
This sequence comes from uncultured Chloroflexia bacterium, assembly GCA_963714425.1. Lineage (GTDB taxonomy): Bacteria > Chloroflexota > Anaerolineae > Anaerolineales > UBA4823 > DATCYX01. The sequence goes on along the minus strand of CAVQOI010000010.1, from coordinate 220,284 downwards.
TCAGCCCGCTCCTGTCACAATTCCTGCGCTGGCTCGACCGCTTGATTGCCGGTGTAAGCCACGACCCGCGGCGCGTGCTCAGCCGCTACAGCCAGATCATCAGCAATATCCTCGATATTCAGCGGCTCGGCAGGGTCGTGATCGAGCTGATCGGTGAGGCGCTCGACATCCGCCATGGATGGTTGTTTACCGTGACCATGGATAAAGATATGGAAGCCAATTCCATCTACCAGCTTCAGCCCGTGACAGACATCCAGGACCAACCACAGCGCAGAATCATCCTGGAAGAAAAGAGCCCGCTTGTGGAGCACTGGCGCTATGGTAGGTCGCCGCTCACCCACGGGGAAATTCTGGAAGCCCCGCGTTTCGATAGCCTCCTTCTGGAGGAACGCGAAACGATCGCTGCTCTGGAGATGGAGCTGTTCGTCCCAATCCACTCCAAAGATGAGTGGATTGGCCTGCTGGCGCTTGGCCCGAAAAATTCCGGGGAGCCTTTTTGGGACGACGACCAGTTCCTGCTAACCACGCTGGCAGATCAAACCGCGGTCGCCCTCGAGAATGCCCGGCTCGTGGAAAGCTTGATGCGCCTGAACAACGAGTTTCGCCGTGCAATCTCAGCTCTGGATCAGGCGAACCGCACGCTTGAGCGGCTGGACCGCACGAAATCAGAGTTCATCAGCGTGGCTTCTCACGAGCTTCGCACCCCCCTTACATTGGTGAATGGTTATAGCCAATTGCTCCTGGATGAACCCGGACTGGGAGACCACCCTGATTACGCCAAAATGTTGGCTGGCATACACAATGCCGCACAGCGCCTGCACGCCATCGTCGATAGCATGCTGGATATGGCCCGCATCGACATGCGCGAGCTCCCGTTGGACATGCAGCTAGTTTTGTTAGAGGAGCTGATCAGCGGCATCAGCGAAGAGCTAAAACCCGTGCTGATGGAACGCAACCAAACCTTGGAACTGCGGGAATTGGAGACCTTGCCACCCATCCAGGGCGATCGAGAGTTGATCCGCAAGGTCTTCTCCCATTTGATCGCTAACGCAATCAAATACACTCCAGACGGAGGTCATATCACGGTCAGCGGGCGCAGCATAACCCCCACACAACGGGATGTGATCGAAAGTGGCGTGGAGCTGGTGGTCAGCGATACCGGCATCGGCATCGCCCCAAGCATGCAAGAAGTGATCTTCACCAAGTTTTACCAGACAGGGGAGTTGGCCTTGCACTCAAGCGGCAGGACGAAATTCAAAGGCGCCGGACCCGGGCTGGGGTTAGCAATTGCTAAAGGCGTCGTGGATGCCCATTTCGGCAAGATCTGGGTAGACAGCCCTGGTCACGACGAAGTGCGCTGCCCGGGCAGCCAGTTCCATGTATTCCTGCCGCTGCACCAACCGGAGAAGACCCGGCCGCGGCGGATAGCTGAGGTTCAAGAATAAGCCCGGTGATTAAACTCAAACTGCGCTCCGGAGAAGACCTGGCATCTTGTTCCAAAGCGCAGTTTTGATTGAGGAGAATGCAATTACAATTATATACATAGAGCTAAAGGGGGCATGAAGGGAAGATAATAGTTAGGTTAGAAGACAATCTATGCCAGGGTTGAGTGTGGGGAGAGATTTCCAGGGTCTTTCAGGCAATTGCGGACAGGATCTCTTCCAGGCTTACAGGGCCTTGCCGCAGGATGCGCGGCACCGCTCCAGTGCAATCCACCACGGTGGAGGGGCTGCCGCCGGGGGTTTTCCCACCGTCCAGGATGAGTGGGATGCGCCCTCCGAGCTGCTGCATGACCTGCTGGGCTGTGACGCTGTTGCTACCCCCCGAGAGATTGGCAGAAGTGACCGCCAGCGGGCCGGTCTGGCGCATGAGCTCCAATGCATCTGGGTGGGCTGGCATGCGCACGCCGATTGTCGGCTGGGATGAGATCTCCTCCGGCAATCCGAGCTGCTTGGGCAGCACCAGGGTAAGCGGGCCAGGCCAGAAACGCCCCGCAAGGCGCAGCGCCAGCTCGCTCACGTCCTGCGCGACTGCATTAAGCTGTGCAGGGTCGCTCAACAGGATGGGGATCGCTTTCTCGCCTGAGCGATCTTTGATCACGTAAAGGCGGGCGACGGCGCCTGCATCGCTCACCAGGGCGCCCACGCCGTACACCGTATCTGTGGGGAAAGCCACCAGCTCGCCCTGTTGCAGCAGTTCGACGGCGCGTCTCAGGGCAGCTGGGTTACTGGCTTGCAGAAGATCAGTACTGATCATGTTTCATTTTCTATAAAATCATCCGGTGAAATTGCCAGCAAAGGAAACACGTTCAGAATTTGTTTATCAACGGTAACTAAGCGTACGCCCAAAGCCTGTGCAAGAGCGACAAACTCACAATCGAAAGCTGAACATTGGCTACCAGAGGCTAGGCTCAGCACCTGACCAGAATTGACTTCATACTCGCCATCACGCATCAGGGATAGGGCTGCATTCATGATTTGCGTAGCGTCGCCTAGAGAAATGCGCTGGTTGCGAATGTACATCGCCAGGACGTTGCGTAACTCGCTGCGCCACAATATTGGAGCCGCCCACCCGGCATCCTGCAGCAAGGTTTTTTCAACCAACTCCGACTTTTCGCTGGATAAATACAAATAGCCGATCACGTTCGTATCAACGACGATCATGACCTGCCCTCAGATTTTGCTCGCGTAAACTCCACGTCCGTGATCTTGTAGCCGGCGGTCAAATCTCGTAGCTTCCTGGCTTGAGGAACAATTTCACGCGGCTCCAACCGCGGTGTGCCGATTGCCTGCTCGATGCAAACCAGGATTTCACTATTTATGCTTCTCCGGTTCGCTTTGGCAGACTGCTTCAAACGCTCATATAACTCGGGAGGGATATTCTTTAATGTGATTGCGGGCATGATATCATCACCTTGCATGGTTCCAATTTGGAACCATTTTAGTTCCACGAGGCCATTTTGTCAAGCTGCGATCTAACCTTTTCTAATTCTCCCCCGTACAAAGCGCGCCAGCCCTGGGCCCATGCGCAGGGCCGATTCGACCAGCTCCAGCCCGGCAGCGGAGAACAGCTCCCCCATCTCGGCCTCCGACCAGCGCTGGTTGGACTCGGCGGTCCGCGCCCAATTGAGCAGCGATCGGCGACTCAGCCCTTCCAGGCCGCGCGCATCTGCCAGCGCCTCTGCCGCCCTCAGGCTCATGCGCTCAGACGGGTTGATCAGGCACAGCCAGCCATCCGGGCGCAGCAAGCGACGCATCTCCTTCAAGGCAGCCTGCGCATCTGGCAGCAGGAAAAGCAAGTTGCTGGCAGTCACCAGTTGGAAGCTCGCCTCACCAAAGGGCAGCCGGGTGGCCTCGGCCTGTGCGCAATGCGGGTGCAGCCCATTAGGGTGCAGCATTTCAAGATCCAAGTCTACGCCAAAGGCATGACAGCCGTACTGAGCGAACAGAGCTGGCAGCAGCCCAGGACCGCAGCCTACGTCCATACACAGCCAGCCTGATAGCGGGCGGCACCATTCGGCAAAATGCTCCAATACCCGCCCCCAGCCGGTCTGGGTTTGAATATCGAGGAAGTGGCTACCTTCGGATATCTCAATCCTCCCAGTAAATTAATTATGGGGTTCAGCGGGCGGCTTTGCGGCCCGCTGAACCCCATAAAATATTCCCCCTTCCTTGGGGAAGAGGGGTCAGGGGGATGGGGAAAACATTATTGTGAATCATTGGAAATCTTCATGATTTCAATTGATTCAGCTCCCAGATGAAGCGCAGCCCGTCCAGGGTCAGCCAGGGGGCGATGATCTCGAGCACGTCCGTCTCGCGGGCGACCACCTCCGCCAGTCCGCCGGTGGCGATGACCTTCATCTTCTCGCCCAATTCAAGGCGGAAGCGCTGGACCATGCCTTCCACCAGCCCGACGTAGCCAAACAACAAGCCAGACTGCATGGCATGCGGCGTGTTGCGCCCGATGGCTGTCGGCGGGCGCTGCAGGTCAACCCTTGGCAGCTTGGCGGTGCGCATGACCAGCGCGTCGGCGGCGATGCCAATGCCAGGAGCGATGGCTCCGCCCAGGTAGTCGCCCTCGGGACTGATAGCATCGAAGGTGGTGGCGGTGCCGAAATCCACCACGCAGGCAGGGCCGCCATACAGGCGCTGCACTGCCGCCGCATCGGCAATACGATCAGCCCCCACGGCGCGCGGGTCTTCGTAGCGGATGCGCACGCCGGTCTTGACCCCCGCGTCCAGCACCAGCGGTTCCATCCCGGCATAGCGCTGGCAGGCCTCCACCATGCGACCGGTGAGCGGCGGCACGACCGAGGCCAGGCATATGCCCGTAATTTGCTGGGCGGTGAGTCCGGCGTGAGCCAGCAATCCCAGGAGCTGCACGCCGTACTCATCGGGCATGCGCTCGTGGTTGGTCGCCAGCCGCCAGCGCGGCCCGAGCACCTCGCCTTCGTACAATCCCAGGGTGATGTTGGTATTGCCAATGTCAATGGTCAGTAGCATAGTGCCCTCGGTAGTGAATGCAGGTTTGAGAGTCGTGAAGCGTGAGGAGTGATCGGTGAGGAGTGAGCAGTGATTCGCTTATGATCGACCGCTGTCTACCCCTCACTATTCTCTATTCACCTATCACAACATTATCAATCAAACGCGTTTTTCCAAAATAGACTGCCATTGAAAGCAAAGCCTTCTTGACAGGTCCGTTGATCTCTTCCAATGTGTCCGGGTCGGCGCAGGAGACGTACTGCCGAGTCGCCAGCGGCTCAGCATCGATCATCCTCGCCATCTGATCGCGTAGGCGTTGCGCATCGCCCTCGCCCGCCGCAAAAGCATCCCGGGCGGCGAGCAGGGACCGCGAGAGCACGGTAGCGGCTGCGCGCTCCGCGGGGTTCAGGTAAACGTTTCGGCTGGATAGCGCCAGCCCGTCCGGCTCGCGCACGGTCGGGCATACCACCACCTCCAGGTTGAAATCCAGATCGCGGCTCATGCGCCGGATCACTGCAGCCTGCTGGGCGTCCTTCTGCCCGAAGTAAGCTCGCTGCGGCTGCACGGCATTGAACAGCTTGGCCACCACCGTCGCCACACCGCGGAAGTGCCCTGGGCGCATGGCGCCTTCCAGCGGTTGGGTCACCGCCTCAACGCTGACCCAGGTCTGGAAGCCGGGTGGGTACATCATCTCCGGTGTGGGCGTCCACACCAGGTCCACGCCCTCTGCTTCTAGCAGACGCAGGTCGCGGTCTAAATCCCGCGGGTACGCCGCCAGGTCTTCGTTCGGTCCGAACTGGGTTGGGTTGACGAAGATGCTCACCGCCACGCTGGCGCAATCGCCTCGGGCGCTGCGCACCAGGGAGAGGTGCCCTTCGTGCAGGAAACCCATGGTGGGTACCAGGCCGAGCGGGGCAGGCTGAACGCTGCGTGCTAATCGTAAATCGAGAAGAGACGTTACTGTATGCATATTATTGCTAAGTGCAAGACGGTGAGCGAGATTTTTCTGACATCCACCCCATCCTAAAAGCTGTCATCCTTTCTCCCACACTTCCAGCGCCTTGACCAGCTGCCACAGGGTGCGGTTCACCGGGGTGGGCACGCCGGTCCCCTCGCCGGCGGTGACGATCGCCCCGCAGATGGCGTCGATCTCGGTCGGGGCGCCGCGCTGGATGTCTTGCAGCATCGACGAGCGGTTGGCGGCGGTGCGCCTGGCGATGGTCTCCACCGCCATCACCGGGTCGGGGTAGGGCAGGTGCAGCCCTTGTGCTACCGCCACGGCTGCCGCCTCGCGCGCTACCGCCACCATCAAAGCGCGCGCCGTAGGGCGTTCCAGCAAGGCGCCATTCGGCACACCGAGCAAGGCGGTGAGCGGGTTGATGGCCGCGTTGATCACCAGCTTACCCCACAGCAGCGAATCCGGATCAGGTGCCGCCTCCACCACAAAACCCGCTTTGCGCAGCATCTCTCCCAGGGGAGCCAGGCGGGAGTGCACGCTGAGCGAAATTACCCCCTCCCCTGCGAGGCGCACCCTCCCTGCGCCCATCAGATTAGCGCCGATGGTGGTCACCCCAAGGGCGACGCGCCGCGCTCCCAGTGCCTTTGCAAGCTTCTCGCGGTTGCCCATCCCGTTCTGCAGGGTCAGCGCTACGCCGTCCGAAGCCAGGCAGGTTACCAGCTGGGCGGCAGCGCGCTCGGTTTGCCAGGATTTAACCAGCACCAGGGCGTTCCCCGATCCGGTGACTTCAGCCGGGTCTTCGGCAACGCTCACGGGGTAAGCCAGCTCACCATCCTCAGCGTCAACCACAATCACGCCGCGCTGGCGCAGCGCGTACAAGCCCTCGCGCCAGCCCCCCAGCATTGTCACCGCGATGCCCGCGGCAGACAGGCGGGCAGCGAACAGGCACGCCATCGCGCCCGTGCCTACAATTAATAACCCCTCATCACTCACCGATAACCCCTCACCATTCTCGAATCTCTACTCTCTGCTCTCTGCCTTTTCCCGGAATCGCTCCCATTCCTCCTCCGGCATTTCCACCTCATGCTGCGCGGCGGGGAACTGGTGGCTTTCGACTTCTTCCTTATACTCGCGGAAAGCTCGCCTCATCTCGCCGTGCAGGTCGGCGTACTTCTTGACGAATTTCGGTGTGAAACGGTCGAACAAGCCGAGCAGGTCGTGGGTCACCAGCACCTGCCCGTCGCAGCCACCCCCAGCGCCGATGCCGATGGTGGGAATCTCCAGCTGCTGTGAGATATAGGTCGCCAGGCGTGTGGGCATCGATTCCAGTACCAGGCTGAAGCACCCAGCGTCTTGCAATCGCAAGGCGTCATCCAGCAGGCGTTTGGCGTCATTGCCATTGCGCCCTTGCGGGCGGAAGCCGCCGATCTGATTAACACTTTGCGGCGTAAGACCGATGTGGCCCATCACCGGGATGCCTATCGAGACGATGGCGCTGACGGCTTCCAGCCGCTCGGTGCCGCCTTCCAGCTTAACCGCCTCCATGCCAGCTTCCTGCAAGAAGCGTCCGGCATTGCGTACGGCTTCCTGGGTGGAGACCTGGTACGACATAAAGGGCATATCACCTACCAGTAAAGCCGACTTCGACCCGCGCGACACCGCCCGGCAGTGGTGCAGCATCTCGTCCATGGTAACCGGCAGCGTGTTAGCGTAGCCCAACACCACCATGCCAAGCGAATCGCCCACCAGGATGACATCCATGCCAGCCTGGTCGATCGCCAGCGCCGTCGGGTAATCATAGGCAGTGAGCATGGTGATGATCTCACCGCGCTGCTTTTTAAGCCGCAGGGTATGCGTAGTGACTTTTTTTCGCTCTGATGGGGGAGCCAGAACAGGGGTTTGTGTGGACATGGTACTCTCCTTTCCAGGTAGAGGCCATCTGCGTATGAACGTTTGATGGTCGCTTGTCTCGGTCTTGTCAGATCCGAGCGTGGCAATTATACCTTAATCGTAGCCCATGCGCTCAAGATAATTTCCGAACTTCTCAGCCAGCACCTCCTGCTCTTGTTCGGAGAATCGCTGGCGGAAGCGCCCGCTCTGGCCTTTGTTGAAGTGCACGCCTTTCTCCCGCTGGCGCGCCTTCTCCGGGCGGTAGCGCGCTATGACTGCCTGCACAGGCGCGCTTTCGGGGTCCATTTTCAGGAATGCCACCAGACGACTTGCTTCAGCCTCATAATCGTCCTTGAAATCCTCAAAACGCGTGTGCAAGGCTCCACTGCAGGCCATCCATGCCTCCCAGATGCGCAGATATTGCAGCATGAATTCCACGGACCGCTCGAAATCGATCAGGTGGGAGAAGGCATTGGGGCGGCCTTTCTGCAAGGCCCTCTGCCCGTTATCGTAAGCCGAGAGCATGGCGTCCCGCGGGTCGCGGTAGATATAAGCAGCCCGGACAAACCCCCTCCCGATCAGCCAAAGCGCCAATGGCGTGGGAGCGGCGTGCGCCTTGACAACAAATGTGTTGCCCATAGCCGCTGGCAGCATCACCGCCATGAGACGCGGCAGCGTAAGCGCGCCAATGTTGCAGTTGACCTCGGTCAGGATGCGACCCAAGAGATAGCGGCGGCGGATCTGGCGCGCATCCTGGCCGCCAGAGGCGGTCACCAGGTCGTGGGTCAGGTTATAGTACCAGCCAGAGCCGGCACGTGGCATTCCAACGGAGAGAATCAGCATGCTAATATTGTCGCAGAGTAGAAGCAAATGGTATTATAAAGGAACACAGCGATGAATTGGAGATAACAATAACCATGAACAGATACCGCGTTCGTCCAAATTCAAACGTGGATTTGAGCAAGTATGATCCCAAAGACACCAGCGCCTACCAAGGTGAAAAGGACGAAGCCAAAGAGGAGCTGGATGCATTGACCGATCGCCTGGAAGTGCTCCAGGAGCTGCTCTACGCCGAGCACAAGCACAAGCTGCTGGTCGTCCTGCAAGGCATGGACACCAGCGGGAAGGACGGCGTAATCCGCCATGTCTTCGAAGGAGTGAACCCGCAGGGCGTGCAGGTTGCCAGCTTCAAAGTGCCTACCCCTGAGGAGCTCGATCACGATTACCTCTGGCGCGTGCACAAGCACACCCCCGGGCGAGGTGAGATCGTGATCTTCAATCGCTCGCATTACGAGGACGTCCTGGTTGTTCGGGTGCATGGGTTGGTGCCTGAGGAGCGCTGGAAACTCCGCTACCAGCAGATCAACGATTTCGAGCGCACGCTGGCTGAGGAAGGCACTACCCTGCTGAAGTTCTTCCTGCACATCGACCAGGATGAGCAAAAAGAGCGCCTGCAGGCGCGCCTGGATGACCCTAACAAGCACTGGAAGTTCAGCCTGGGTGACCTCAAGGAGCGCAAGCGATGGGACGACTACCGGCGTGCCTACGAAGACGCCCTCGGCAAGACGAGCACAAAGTTCGCCCCCTGGTATATCGTGCCCTCCAACCGCAAATGGTACCGCAACCTGGTCATTGCCAGCGTGATCGTGGAGACGCTCGAGGGTTTGGAGATGCATTTTCCCGAGCCTCAGGATGACCTCAGCCAGGTAGTGATCGAATAGACCGTATAAGCGTATCCTCAAGTGCCAATGCGAGCCAGCTTGCGAAGCGATCTCTCACCATAGAAACGAGACTTACAAATACTCCCCAAACCACTCGAGTGTGCGCCGCCAGGCATCCTGAGCGGCCTCGGGATTGTAGCGCGAGCCGGTGTCGTTGTGGAAGGCGTGGTCTGCGTCTGGGTAGATGACCTTTTCGTAGATTTTGCCATTCTCCTGCATAGCCTGCTCAATAGCCGGGATGCCCTGGTTGATGCGCTGGTCCAGCTCGCCATAGATCGCCAGTACGGCAGCATTGATCTTGGGCACATCCTCGACCGGCGGGTGCGGGCCGTAGAAGGGTACCGCTGCCTTCAGCTCTGGCATGCCGGTAGCCACCCGCCAGGTCACACCACCGCCAAAGCAAAACCCTACCATTCCCACCCGCTCTGCCTGGGCGAAAGGCTGCTCCTGAAGGGAACGCCAGGCGCTGATAAAATCCTGCACGAATTGCTCAGGGTCGATATTCCCCAAAGCGCCGGGTACCTGGTCCGCGCTCATGGAGGCAGCGCCCCCCTGGCGCGAGAGCAGATCGACCGCCAGCCCAACATAACCGGCCACTGACAAGCGCCGGGTGACATCCTTGATGTGCTCGTTCAAGCCGCGGTTCTCATGGCACACCAGCACAACCGGGTAGCTTCCCTCGCGGCTGGGGCGCGCCAGATAGGCTGTAAGCGTGGCGCCATCATCACCGGGGAACTGGACGTCACTGCCGTGCACTGCCGGGTCTTCAGCGCTCACCGTGGCGGATGGGGAGGGAGTGTCGCTCGAACCTGCCTGGGGCTCGGATGTGTCTGTGGGTGATTGAGGCGTCTCGTCTGGACCTTCGTAGGATGTGGGTAATAGGGTCGCGACCGACGGGGGATCCGTCGGGGCACACGCCGCCAGGACTGAATTCGCCAGCAACAGACTGCCCGTCACAGAAGCGATCATCTTCAGCGCCGCTCTGCGGGACATGCGGCCTTCATAATAATCCTCGGCAAACTCTTCAGCCAGATACCGTTGAAAATAATTCATCAAACACCTCCATACCTCTAAGAATTCTTACGTACTTGCATCAAGATTGGATTACGTCATACAGCAGAGCGGCTATCTTCGCCGCCGCATTTGGGGGAATCAGAGATCCCTAGCCTAATTTGAGAGGATTCCTTACCGGAAGGGCGCTTTGCCTTCGTTGGATACAGGTATAAACAGAATTGGCAAGGGCTGCCGCCGCCGGATGAAGCGCATCCGCCCTAAACTTCCCAACCCTCCAGATGGAAGAGCCGCGCCAGGTAATCCCCAAAACGTGGGGAGAGGACAAATGCATAATAGAGCAGGGTCGCAATCGGAGGGGTAATCACCTCAGCCCGGCGTTTTTCGATGGCAGTCAGCACCGCCCGAGATACCGTCTCCGGCGGGATCTTGGCCGATAACCAGTGGAACCGCAAGTGCTCGATCATGACCGTATCAACCCGGCCTGGGAGCACGTTGCTCACGTGGATGCCGCTCCCGTGCAGCTCCTGGCGCATGACATGGGCGAAGCCGGTAAGCGCAAATTTTGCCGACACATATGGGGCGTCATTGCGCAATCCAAGTTTGCCATCCATGCTGGTTACGAAAACGATATGCCCGCCCTTTGCTACCTGCATGTGAGGGATGACTGCCTGCGCAAGCGATACGCCCCCATAAAAATTTACAGCCATCGAACGCTGCAAATGCTCCACGCTCAGCTCAGGAAGTGGCGCGCGGATATACTCCCCGGCATTTGAGACGAGGATATCCACCCGCCCCCAACGATCAAGTACGGCATCCACCAGCTGCTGCACCTGGCAGGCGTCAGTGACATCCGTAGGAACGACCATCGCCTCCCGGCCCATCGCCCGCACCTCATCCGCCACTTGATCCAGCAACGGCTTGCGGCGTGCAGCCAGGGCAAGATGTGACCCGCGACGCGCCAGCGCCAGCGCGGTCGCGCGCCCGATCCCATCCGAGGCGCCGGTTACGATGGCGATCTTATCTAGGAATGCCTGTCTTTTCATTGGGGACTTTCAGGACCAGCTTTTCTGCTCTTTCAATAAAGGTCACTGGCCCTTGTGGTACGTGCGTATCCAGCTCCAGGTAACCTTTATCGAAATATTCCCAGATGCACTGGAAGGGAGAAGCGCCACGCACCCACTTCTCCACAATCAACACACCATGGGTGGGCAGGATGGTGAAGGCGATTTGCCGGGGATCCGTAGGATCACGCAGCGCCTCAGAGCGGGCAAAGGCGTCCATCACGCCACGCGCCTGAGCTTCGGTGGCGCACGTCACCGGGTAATGAAAATACGGGGCGTCCATGGGCACAAACTCAACTCGCTGCGGGTCGTAGCCTGAGATGCCGCGGTGCCCGTGAAGCTTAGAGCGGATCACCGGCACCGGCACAGGCGGCTTACCTGCTCGCACCAGCTCTATTTGCGGCAGCAGGCTATCCACACCGATCATCTCGACCGCCTCGGAGGATGGCGGGTCGTTGCGCTTTCCCTCCACGTGGCGCACCAGCGCTCCTTGCCCATCCGGACGGATGCCAACTATGACTGCCAGATCGTCCTGGTTGATGCTGCCCTTGGAAACTGGACGAGCGCTCCCGGTGATCGTGGTGACCAGCCCATTCAGGTCTGCATCCCAGGTCGAAAAACAGCCTTCGCTGTACTGGCTGGAGACGGAGTCGCTGACTGCAGGCACGTTTACCAGCTCGTAGATGCGCACCGTGTCAGTGAAGAATCCGCGCTCATCCAGGCGGCGGGCAGCATCCAGCATGGCGGCTGGCGCGCTGGCAGACTGCCATTGGCTGGCTGGGATCATCTCACCGACCACCTGGTGGTCGGTGATCTCGTGCGTGCTCACACGTGTCACCATGCGGCGCACGATCTCTACGAGATAATTTGGATTGCCGTGGACTGGGGTATGGGCATAGGCTCCCACCAGGTCAAAGTGGTACACCGATACCGGCTCATGCTCCCCTACCAGCAGCAATACATTAATGCATTTCGAGCGCGCCTGCAGTAAGCGCTCGAGGGCTAGGATCGGCCCACCCCGGCGTCCTTGTTCGTGGAGCACCTTGTAAGCATCCGCGGCCAGTCCAGGGAAGGCGTAATCGGCAGGGTCAGGCGGGTTCTTGCGCAACGCCTCCTCGAAATATGCCAGCTTCTCGTCGAATTCTTTGGGCGATACTGTGATCACCGTGAATACGGTAGGGTTATGGTGATATTTATACCGCACGCGCCCGCTGAAGAGGGGCGCTACTCGCCAGGAGACCGGCTGGTCGAAGGGGGCGATGGTGACCAGCAAGTCAGTATAGTCGTCTGGGGTATCTTGCAGCCTGTGTCCCATATCACCAAATGCTATCAGAAGCGACTCGATAAATCGTTCTGCGAGTGGGGATCTCACCTTTCCCGGGATATACGCCAATGAAGTCGGCTTCAGCCAGGCATGCACAGCGTTCATAATTTGGAGGAATTGTACCTTAATTATATTGGGGGGGGGAATTTCTGTTTTTAACTGGTTAAGCAGATGGGCGCTGTTTGTTTGCCAGGAGCTGCCGTTTCTCTGCATTGCTCAAGAAGGCCACTTCCAGTGCGTTGTGTTGGGCTTGACGAATCTGCTGCGGGTTGAGCCCTGCGGCTGGCGCGGCGACTTCGTATTCATGTGCCAGTGTGATGTCGCTGATGCCAGGGTCATCGGTGTTGATCGTGGCTCGGATGCCACGCTCCAGAAAGCGGCGCAGTGGATGGCTGGGGTAATCCGACACGGTGCTGGTCTGCACATTGCTAGTCAGGTTGCACTCGATGCCCGTGCGCTCTTGAGCCAAATAATCCATGAGTCCCGGGTCATCCGTGGCGCGCACCGCATGTCCCAGGCGGGCTGCGCCCAGCTCGCGCAAAGCGTACCACACGCTATCCGCCCCAGCGGATTCTCCTGCGTGTACCGTGACCTGCCAGCCGGCATCTCGCCCACGACGGATGTGCTCCTTGAAAAGCGCTCCCGGGAAGTTGGCTTCATCCCCCGCCAGGTCGAGGGCGGCGATGTGCTCCTGCTGGCTGAGCAGCGCCTCCAGCTCCTTCCAGGCGGTGTGCGGACCGTAAGTGCGGCTGAGGATGCCGATCAATTTCACCTTCATCCCGGCATCCCGGGCGGCGCTTTCGACGCCATCCACCACGGCTTCGGTTACTCCCGAAGGGGACAGGCTATGCGGCTCTGCCATGAACCATGGGCTGAAGCGCAGCTCGACGTAATCGATCCCTTCGGCCTGCGCATCCAGGACGTTCTCGTAAGCCACACGGCGCACGGCGTCCACATCCACCAGCACACCCGTCATCCAGCGGAACTTGGAAAGGAAAGCCATAACGCCCGGCTGCGGCTGTGTGACCTGGACATGCGGGCGCAGAGATTCGATATCCCAGGCGGGCAGGGGCAGGTTGTGCTGGCGACCCAGGTCTAGAATAGTCTCCAGGCGGATGCTCCCGTCCAGGTGGCGGTGCAGGTCGATCAGGGGCAGGGAAGGGTCAATTACGCTCATATTCCAAGTACCGGATGTCACCATTGCTGGTGAGATGGTTCCAAAGCGGTGGGGAGAGGTAAGTTCTTGTTATAATATCTCCTGGCAAACAATCTTCACTTGGGCATACCCATATTATATAGGACTTACGCTGTTGGTGGGAGGATGGGGGTGTTTGGGCGGGCTTCTCCCGCCCAAACACCCCCGATTTTACCCTGAACGGAGTAACTGCTATAATAAGTATTTATGCCATATAGTGAATAATAAATCTACCCTGGAGGAGATTCTCATGAGAAGAATCATGGCATTCATGATGGGGGCTATGTTGGGAGGCCTGGTTGGCGCCACCGTGGCGCTACTGCTGGCGCCTTCATCCGGCGATGAAATCCGCATGCAAATGCAGGACCGTACCGAGCGCCTGCGCGAGCAAATCCGTGCAGCCGCAGCCGAACGCCGCGCCGAGCTGGAGGAACAACTGGCTCTTTTGCGCGCACCCCAAAAATCCGAAGAATAACAAATAGTAGAATCCGAAAATTGGGTGTACGCAGGGGCTAAGCCCTGCATACACCCAATTTTCGGATTTTTTCCCCCCTTCCCAACTAAGAAGAGGGTCAGGGGGGATGGGGTAGATTACCCAAACCTTCTCTGGTGCTATCCAAGCATAACTTATGGAGTAAATGTAAACCGGTACGTCGCTGGCTGGCGCGTGAAACGCGTCGTGCCCGAAACTACCAGCACAACCTCATTCAAGCTCCCTCCAAGCTCCAGAGGGATCTCCACCTGATTGTCAGCGTCCAGGGTGACATATTCAACCGTGACGGGGCGCCCGTACTGTATCAGCGCCAGGCGGAAAGTTTGCGGCAGCACGTTCTGGATACGCACGAACCCCTCGGCGACCCAGCCGCCGTCATCGTCCTCGAAGTCGGTGAAGTAGCCGGTCTCCGGAATTTCGATGTCATCCACCAGCAAGCCCTCACCGTTCACCGCTCCGTCGGTGATGTATTCAAAACGCAGCTGGACTTCCTGCCCAGCAAGCTGCGAGATATCCACTTCCTCCAGCACCCAGGCAGGTCCCATCCCGCTCAAGCCAGTGTATCCCCAGCCATAGTTGTTGCCGAGGGGGTTCTCATCCGTTCCGGCGGGCGTGGTCAGCAACTGCCAATTTTCCCCGTCTGTGGATACCATCAGGTACAGGTAATCCCAATTCTCCTCGATATCGAACCAGGTCCAATAGCGCAAGGTCAGCGGCCCGCTGTGAGCGCTGAAATCGAATGATTGCGTTAGGGTCATATCCGACTCGTCGCCTTTATTTGACCAGAACGAATACACGCCTGAGAAAGCATCCTCCGGGACGACATTGACCTGGGTCCCACCTTCGAATCTGAGGGTGACATCCTGGTTGCAGCCAATGGCGATGTAATCCACACCATATTGGCTCACCTGGCGCTGGCGCCAATCGTCTGTGCACAGGTTTACCTGCTCGGTCTCATCGGGCTGGGGCGCGCTGCGGTAATTGGGGTACGAAAAGCGCCCATCCCCCACGCTGCCGTCGAGCAGATAGTTGGTCACAACCCAGTCGGCGAAGACATCATCCGCCGTCACAGGCTGTCCGGTTATTGGATCGGTGATGCTCAGCTCCCTCAGCACCTGGTCGATACTGTCCAAACCGTTACCTGGATGCGCTACCAGAGCCTGGGTCGCCTGCTCGCCAAAGCGGTTCAAGAAATAATTGACGAACAGGAACGCCGCGCCATAGTGCGGGGCAGTCGCGCTGGGGTCGTTCGGCCAGTCATTGAGCTGCAAGTCCGGTTGCATGGCATAGGCAATATCGTGCCCACCGATAGAGTAGTCGTTGAGCAGCATGGCAAGGTCCGACAGGCCCTCATTCATCCAGGTATCCTCGTTGCGGTCGCGATACCAGTGGATCATGTGCTGGAATTCGTGCGCCAGCGTGCCGTATGTATACGCCTCCCCCAGGTCGACGATATCGGCGTTAAAGACGAACATCTCGTGCCCGTTTGAGAACTCCTGGATTTCCGGGTTGACCGAATCGATCGTCGAGAAGTATCCGGCGATGCCGCTGCCCACGCCGGTGGCGTACAGGATGTAGATGTGCTCGTCGCCATCTACGCCGGGCGTCCACTCTGACCCAAAGAACTCCCGGTTGGTGGGATAGATCTTATTCTCGAATGTCTGCGCCAGGTCGCGCAGATCGCGCGAGCTAAAATCAACACCGTCTTCAATCCAGAAATAAGCGTGATCGGTCACGTATTGCAGGGTTGTATCCACCTGGAAGTTATCGTTCTCATCCGTGTCCAGCACCCAGAAGGTATCCTGCTCGCCCACCTGCCGCGGGGCTGATGGCGGCTCCAGGGTGGGGGAGATGCCAGTCTTGCCCTCCAGGCGTCGAGCGATGTCGGCTGGGTCGTTGATGGGCACGACCGCCTCGTGCAGCGTCTTGAGCGTCTCGTCTGCGGCTTCAGCCAGATTGGGCGGGGCGCTGGGGGTTGGCCTGGCTGTGGGTGGCGGCTCGCCCGGCTTGGGTGTGCGGGTGGGGCGCGGCGTGGTGGTCGGGCGGCGGGTGGGCGTGCTCACCACTTCGCTGATCTCCTCGCTGGGCGGCACATCCACAGAGACAACTGGCTGATTCCAAATCAATAACCCGGCTGCCAGCGTAAGCAGCACGCACATGCAGCACACCAGGCTGATTATCAAAAACGCGATGAGTGTAGGGAGTATCCAGGGTCGGTTCATCTAGGGCACCTTTCGAAGTACGAATTATACCCTAACGCCACGGCTGCCTGACGCTGCGAGCCCCTCCTGGGCGAAGTAGGGGCGACCCGGCGGGTCGCCCCTACAAGCCACCTGTAGGTCGGTTTCCTTAACCGTCCTTTCCTTTTTCCCGGGTCCCAATCCACGCTGCCGAGGTGGTCAGCCCAAACACCACCCACATGTTGGGGATGGCAAACGAATCGAACGACATTGCCGAAGCCACAAAAGCCAGCAGCCCCAGCAGCCCTGCCCTGCCCCAGAATTTCTGCTCTTTGTTCGGCGACAACCACAGAAATAATGCACACCCCAGGATGGCGGCGATGAACGCCATGAATGCCGCCATGCCTACCAACCCGGTCTCCGCCAGCAGCCGGTAATAGAAGTTCTTCGGGGTGATCAGCCGCACCCGGTTGCCTTCCGGCACGATCAGGCGCAGCAGCTCTGGAGAAGGCGCCAGCGGCTCGTCAGGCATCATCTCTGCGAAGTAAAAAGCGTAATTGCCCAAACCTACGCCCATGGCAGGGTAGGCTTCATAGGTATTGAAGGCTGCCTCGCCGTAGCGGAAGCGCGCCCCGAAACCCAGGTACTCAAAATAATCTTCCAGGCTTACCTTCTCCACCTCGTTCCAGTAATTCCAAATCCGGGCGAAGAATGGGTTCTTCAGGCTGGCGGTATAGATCAGCACCACCAACACCACCGCTACTCCCCCAGCTTCGAGCAGGCGCCGAAGCCAGTATTTACGCCCTCGCCGGATCGTCCCCGCTTGCGGGATTCGGTGATGGCGCAAGAACAAGAAGCCTGTAAAAACCAGCAGGATGAGGATGGCGATGCCGGCCCGCGAGAAGGTGAACACCAGGATCGCCCCCGCCCAGGCGAACAGCAGCCATTCAACCGTCACTTGCATCTGGCTGGTCAGCCAGCGCCAGCGCCAGCGGAAAGCGCTGAATCCCGAGAGGATCGATGCCAGCAGAAATGGCATCAGGAGAGAGCTGATCTGAACGGCGAACCAGTTCGGCTCGTAGGTCATGCCGGAGACGCGCGTGGTGAACAGCTTACGTGTCGAGATATACTCCTGGATCCTGGCGAGCTTGTGGAAGAAAGCCGAATCGAACTCGACGATATACACTGCCTGGATCGAGCCCCACAACAGCGCCAGGGCAAAGCCAAGGTACAACCAGCGCAGCGAGAAGCGCAGGTCTTCGCTCGACGCCGGATACAACGCCACGCTGAAGTACATCCCCGCGCCGATACCCAGCGTGGTCAGCGCCCGCAGGATGCGCCATGCCTGGGAAACATCGGTCGTGGACTCAATACGCTGCACTGTAGAGAGCAGCGAGCTGGCAATAGCCACCAGCACAAAAGGCATCAAGGCGAGCAGGGTACGCGGCATGGGCTTGCGCACCAGGCGCGGCAAGGTGACCAGCAAGATGAGGACTACGAGCGGGTACAGGGAGAGCGGTCGCACCAGGGCGCTGCCGCCGAACACCCTGGGAAAGTACGGGAAGCTTGTGACCGGCAGGCAGATCAAGAACAAAGCCCAGGCGATCTTTTGGATCATGCTCAGGGTTTTGCCCGCCCCTTCGGGCCACTTCACCAGCGATGTCATTTGCCCGCCTTGCGCACCGGTCGTCCAAGCCAGAACAACCCCCAGGCCAATAGCCCCAACAGCCCGCCCACCAGAGCCATCACGCTGGTCTGGCGGACTGGCTGGGCAGCGATCTCCTCGACGGCGAGCGGCTCCACCAACAGGTTCGCCGTAAGGCTGTGAGATGCCTGAGATTCCACTTTCCACTGCTCCAGCAGCGCATCACGCTGGGCGGCTTGCTCAGCACCCTGGCGCTGGAAGATCATCTGTTGTTCGCTCAGAACGACCAGCGCTTGGTCCACAGCGGAGAGATACTCTTCCAGACTGGCCTCGGTGGAGGGGAATTGGGCGAGCAAAACCAGCTCTCCGGGTAGCAGCTCAGCTGCCCCAGCAGCCAGAAATTGCAGCCGCCAGCGGGTCAAAACATCCAGTGCGTCTCCCGGCTGAGCAGTGGGCGCCTCCCGCCAGGTACGCAAGGCAATCAGGATCTGGTCAAGCTGGGTGGCGTCAAGCTGGTGCTCCACCTGCTCCCGTGAGATGGCGTCAATCTGGGCCTGCAAGGAGAGCACTTCCTGGGCATGCATGGAGGCTTGGGTGGTTTTTTCCAGGATCACATCCGTCCAGGTTTGAGCGAGCTGCTCAGAGCGCTCCTGTCCGCGCCATTCGGCAACCAGTCGCCACTTCCCGGCATTGCGCCAGTAAGTGCGCAACTGCGGTTTTAGATCTGGGTTCTCTACACTCTCCCAGTATGGGTCCTGGAGCCTCAAGCGCTTGAGGGTTTCGTCCAGCACATCATTGGAGACGACATATGCCTCCAGCTCGCCAAACTGCCAGTTCTTGTAATCGTCGGCGTTGCGAAAAATGGCATCGCCGTTATAAGCCACATACAGCTCCGCTTGAGCTCGGTGCGGGGTGGGGAAGATAAAAGCTGCCCCCCAACCAAGGGCGCTGCCGAGCAGGAATGCGAGAAAGACCTGCTGCCAGCGGTGTGATATTTCAAGGATCTCGTTGCGAAGGTTCCAATCGTGGGTCATTGAAGGGTGGTTTTCCTGGGAGTGCGAATTATACCGTCATTTGGGATGCTGCCGCCCGGCAAATTTCTCCCGCCGCAGCACATTTACCAGCAGCGCCAGGAGCAGCTTGAGCAGCATTGCCAAATAGTAGAGCCAGTTGATGAGAAAGAAATAATTTGACCTGAGGTGTTTGCGGTAATACAGGTAATACGAGTAATGCCATGCGAAGATCGAGCGGTATGGTTGGGCGCGCGAGCCGCCTTGCCCGCCGTAGTGGGTGATCTGCGCACTGGGGACGTAATATACTTGCCACCCAGCTTGCCGCGCCCGCCGGCAGATATCGGCATCCTCCTGGTATGCGAAGAACTGCTCATCGAGATACCCAATGCGCGCAAAGACTTCACGACGGACGAGCATACAAGACCCCGAAACGCCCGCCACAATGTGGAGCTCGTCCTCTCCCAAGTAATTCATCAAATATCCGCCGAAAAACTTGCTTCCCGGGAATAGTTTATAAAGCCTCAAGAAGTAAGCGATGACTGCCCAGGGAGTTGGCTCACCGCGCCGGCAGGGCAGTTGCAGCGTGCCGTCGGTATTAAGTACTTTTGGACCGCAGATGCCGACCTCGGAGTGTGTTTGCATAAAGCCGACCAGGTTCCCCATTGCACCGGCGTGAACCAGCGTATCTGGGTTGAGCAACAGCAGATAATCGCCAGCTGCCAGCTGTAACGCCCTGTTCATCGGAGCAGCAAAACCCTTATTGGTTTCTTCTCTTATCAGGCGCACTTTCGGAAACCTGGAATTCACCATCTCGGCGGTGCCATCCGTGGAGCCGTTATCCACGACAATGATCTCGCAATCCCCCTCAAATGGGTTGGCTTCAATCAACTCCAGGCACTGCTCGAGATATTCACGGGCCTGGTGAGAGACAATGCAAATGGATAACGTCATGACTGGCTACCTGGTTCTGCGAAATGGGAATAGCGGGGCGAGCAGGCGGCGGATGTACACCCACACTTGCACCAGCAACGTACGCAATCCCCGGTGCGAGAGCGAATAGCGCGCCCGGCGCCCGAGCGTGGGGTTGCTCTCGATTGCGGGATCGATGCGGAAACTGCGCTCCTCCATATCTGCCGGTCTGGATACAGGCAGCTCAAGCGCAAGATCGGGGAATTGTGCGGAGAACTGGCTCAGAGTCTCCACCAGCTCACGCCCACGCCGGGCAGGATGGTAATTCTCCAGCACGTGGGCATATGCCGCTTCCCCAAGCGCTTTGCGCAGTCCTGCCTGCTGCACCAGCATACTCAACGCTGCCGCCCATTCCGCCAAGCTGGCGGCGAGATAACCATTCTCGCCGGAGCAGATGGCGTACTGGTAGGCTTCTGTCGGGCTGGCAATGCTGGGCACTCTGAGGAGGGCGGCCTCCAGGTATTTGATCTCGCTCTTCGACTGCGCGAAGGGGTTATCAACCACAAGCGGCGCCAGGTTGACATCGAATTGGGCTACGATCGTGGGCAGCTCTCGCCAGGGCACCAACGGAATACGCCTCACCCTGCCGGCAAGCTCTCCCCAATCTCTGCCCGGGTCCAGGCTGCCGACCAGCCAGAGCTCAATCTCGGGGTGCTGCTGCATGACCTGCATCAAGGCGGGTTTGGCGACAGCGAAATCCTGGTCGTGGGTGGGCGTGCCGCTGGCATAGCCGAGCACAATGCGGTTGCGGTCCTGGGCCCGGCTGGAATAGGCCGCTTCAGATAATGCAAGCATCTCCATGCTGAAGGCGTTGCGGTGCACACGTGCAGGCTTTCCCGTTTGACGAGCTCGCCCAGCCAGAAATTCTGTCGAAGCCATAACCGCGAGGCACACATCTAGCATCTGGCGATGCCGGTGCATCTCCTGCTGGTAAAGCCGGGCTCGCAGGGGATCGCTAAAGTCGGGACTATCGATCCAGTGGAAAGCGTCAGGGTCGAAAAGCAGATCATCTACATCCAGGATCGCCAGGCGTGTGCGCTGGACCAGGCGTTCCACATAACCGTCCCAGGCTGTGCGATGGAAGATGACCAATCCAGCCTGGCTGACGATTTCTGGGAGCCCAGGGTCGGTGAGGTGGGCCAGCCTGCAGGGCACCCCCGCCAGGCTCAGTTGTTCATACGGGTGGAAGGTGCGGTAGCGGCGGGTGTCGCCGAGGACGCCACTGAGGAGGAGGATGTTCATTTGGCTAGGCATGGAGTCCAATTATATAGCACGCGCATATGGAGCTGGAGGCTTCGTTATTGCCCTAGTCCCCTTTTTTTATCTGGATTCTCTCGATCTGTACGGGCGCAGAAACCGCAACCCGGAGCGTGTCAATTGGCTGGCTCATCCACTCCCATTGCGTGCTTATACGCACCAGATAATCCTTGTAGACCTCGGATGGAATCACATCGAATATTATCCTGGATCTCCCATTCTCGCCGTAAGTGAGCGTGAGTGTAGCGCTTGCATCTGCCTGGATGCGCAGATGGATGTAATTGCCGGAGGTCTTATCAATTTTGGGATCAAAATGCAATAATAATGGCTGGTCGGAGTCCACAGGCATTGGCTGATCTATCAAGACGGCTAAATCGTCCGTTAATACAGCGGCTCCGCCCTCATCGTAATTTCCCCAGATATACGGCAGTTTCATGAGAATAAATTCCTGGCTGAATGATTCTATGGGAACAAGCGAGGATTGCATTCCGCCGGTTTCTTCCGCCAACAGCGAGTTGAGGTCCAAGTCGCTTTTCGCCCACACCATATAGTTATTGATATCGGCGAAAGGCTTGTAATGGGCATAGATGAATTCAGCGATGCGGTAGCTACGCACCTCGTTGGGTACATTATCCACGTAATCCCACCAGTTGCCCTGGCGGAAAACAACGAATGGAATTGCATTTTGATGGTAAGCATCACCCAGCCTTTTTAGCTCGGCTAGCTGGATCGCCTCCGATGTCATCAACAAGTTCGGCACCGTGGCTGTCACCAGCCTCTTACCTGTCAGCACGTAGAGCATGGGGCTGTTGCTAAAATCATAAAAGGTCTGACCTTCTTGCAGCTCGTGGTTCAGAAAGGAAACCAGGTCATCATATTGTCCAGGACTCACCTGGACTCTGCTCTCCTTATCTCTCCAGGTGCGAAACTTAAATATTTCGCCTCCCTTGACGAGCATGCTGTATTTAGGAAAGATCATGATGTAGCTTAGGAGCAAGGCGCTAAAGATAACCAATGACACCTTTCTTTGAGTCTTGTTAACATAAAAGGGCAGAACGACTAAGAGGAAGACGAACAGGTAGGGATCATACCCTTCTAAGAGAGTGTGTCTTTGGACAGATCGGAACGACATGAGCAAAGAGACGACACCCAAAAAAACCAGAGTCATTTGAGAGCTTGATACTGCCTCTTTCCTAAAGAACACCTGATACACTGCATATGCCAGATAAAAAACCGCAATGCCGGGCAACAATCCATACTGGAGCACCACTAAGGGCGAATAAGAACGCGATAGTCCTGGAAACGACATCGCTGGCGCCATTATCTTTATGAATTGAAAGTTTTGGATCAGGCTCTCCTGGATTGATTGCTGATTGATCAGGACCGCAAGTACATACAAGAGGATCCCAGATCCAAAAACCAGGGCAAACGATGTGATCACTTTCCGAATATCCGAGCGTATCGACGAGCGGAGGACAACTGCGTTCTGGGCTAAATTGAGAGCCACCACAAAAATATAGGCTAACGTTACAGCGATGCCGAAATCAAGCCGCCAAAGCAGTGCCGCGATGCAAATCAGCCACAGAAGCGCATATTTTCTTAGCACTGGTCCTTTCTTCCTCAGGAGCAACAAGCCCAACGCCGGAAAGATCAGCATGGCGTAATAGTTATCTAGTAGCAAAACTGCGGTGATTGGCAACAACAACGTGATCAAGAGGGCGCTGAGGGGATCAATGATGATCTTCATCAGGTAGTAGATGAGCACAAATGCCAGAAGGTCGTTTATCCACGCCCAAAGCCATGGTTCAATAGCTCTGTATCCATTTATCCAAGAATAGAGAAATTGAAAGTGCACCTCTGAAAGGCCATGGGTCGGAAGTTGATCGATGTAAGGCATCTGCCCGAACTCAAATGCTTGCTGGGCGACAATCAGACTTTCACCATCGTGGAACATATCGAAGCCAGCCACATCCAACGACGGTTGGTAGAAAAAGAAAATCACGCTGGTAGCAATACAGACTGGAAAATAAAGGTTCTGGATGATCTTTGACGCTCGAATTTTGACAGCTGGCTTTCTCACAATGAACGCAAATGTACCGATAGAAATAAGAATTAAAGCAGCGATGATCCCACCACTCAACTGGCGCGACGAGATATCAGTGATATGCGAAATCGTGAATTGAAGCTCATTAGACAGCGGGATTGAGACAGGGATCAAGATGAATGGGGTTCCGGACGCAATCAAGGCGCGGTCTAAGCGAGCCTTTTCGATGTTCTTATTTGAACTCACCCTTACAAGCACTGCATAGGCGATATAAAACAACAACCAGAGAACGACAAACCACGCATAATGCGCGGCAATCAATGTAAACGGGCGTTTCAGGTAAACCCAATCTATAAAGAAAATTACGATTGGAAAACACAGGGCAAGGAAGCGAATATTGTGATTCTCAAACCATCGTAACCGCTGCCTGGACATTCGGAAGAATAGGAAATTGGCGATCACGAGGAACAACTCCAGGCAGATCAGAAATAACAGGGTGGAAACCACATGCTCATAGATAGGCTTCCTGCTCAGCACGGCTAACAGCAGGACAACAAAAGCAATGGTAGATAGTGTAAACAGAATCTTCTGATCGATCTCGATCCACACCCATCTAAACGATTTCTCCAATTCATTTTGTGCCCTGGTAAGCAGAACAATCCCCAGGATGGTGACAAGCAGAAATGTGGCGATCATGCCGAAATAGGCAAGGGTGCGCGCAGAAGCATCCACCCCGGTGAGGACTGCGATCCCGATGGCGCGGTCGGCAAAGCTGGTCAACTCACTATCAAAACGATCGTAATAAGCTTTGACAACCCGCCCAGCCAACAGCAGGCTGAACATTACCTGCCAGGCTTTGACATTTATTTGGGTGTTATGAGCACGAGGGGAGGTGGGGGAGGTTGAATTGAACATGGATGACCAGGGGTGACTATCAAGAAATTGATCACCTATCCGCCATTCCGGCGGTATCCCACGACGAGTATATCACCGGATATAGTGCTCGACGACATAGGCAATTTCAGCCGGCACCAGCTACTCATAATCTCGAGCATCCGATGCTTTTGGTATCTTTGTCGATTTCAATCGAGTAACTCCAATTCTGGACCAGAGCCCTTTCTGATGGGAGACTTCCTGAAACCCCCAAGAACGAATCCTATGATTATGAGAGCAACAATCACCCTGGCGATCGTTGTCGTCACTTTATAACCTGATGGTCGAAACACAAAATCGATCTGGTGGGTCCCTGGCTGGAGAAAGACCCCACGCATAATCAGATTGGTAGTAACAACTGGTTGTTGGATGCCGTCCACATAAACTTGCCAACCTGGGTACATATTATCCGCCAGAACAAGCAATCCAGGCGTGGCAGTGTTCGCTTCGATCTTTACCTGATCATCCATGTAGGATAGTATCTTGACCTGATCGTCTGGATGGGGCTCTCCAAGCTCTTCTTCAAAATCAGCAGTCACAGCCAACTCAACAATCCCCTCTGCAGCGGGGTCGAAATCCTTTGCACCTAGCAGGCGGGCAAGAGCGTTTTTGTCGCCTTTCGGTACGCGTGTTATTCGATGAACGATCCATGCCCTGGGCAAGGCAACATTGTTCTCATAGACCTTGTTCGGCCCGTCATAAATCAGCTGCAATGTTCTCGGCTGATAATCCAAAATAATTGGCGCTACCCAGCCCGCCCAATCAAAGGACGCATCGCCCCTGGGACCGGCATTTGTAGACAAAGTCAACGTGAATTCTCTTCCACGGTACCGGCTCAAGTCGATCTCAACGGGGATTAATTTGCGATCGTCTGGCCGATCTTTTGGGTTCACATATCGAGAAAACAGAACATCTTCACGCTCCCCCTCTATCAAAGCTGATACAACAAACTCTACACCATCGGTGTACGGCCAGCTCTCTGGGTTCAAGGCTATTTCGGACACAAACATTGTTAGATGGTTTGAGTGCAATTTGAATTTAATGCTTGCCGGCGAGTGTTCAAATAGAACCAGCTTGTTCTCGCCTTCGTACTCCCAAATGTCATAATGGATTATGTCAGGGGAATTCGTGCTCAATTCCGCATTGGTATACTCGCGCCTCAAGTCTAGGCCATCGTAGCTCGTTAAGATAACTTCCGGCGAAGTATAAACATATTTGACATTAAGAGCATTCTGCAATGAGGTACAACAATCCTCATAATAGATTTGGTTTATTGATCCAAGGGCACGGCTACCTGTTAGATCTGCATACAGCGAGTACTCGGCTAATAGCCAGGAAGAGTATCCGGAAGCAGTCGAGAGACCATACAACTGGGGGGTCATACCTGGCAAAATTTCCCCCGAGTTTACATTGAGAATTCGATTTGGCTGATCCTGCTCTGTTTGAATATCCTGTAAATACTTCAAACTAGGAGTAAGTGGGAATGAAATCTCTGGATCGAATGCTGGGTTGAGATTGAAGTTGGCAATCCCAAGGTCGAAGCAGATTATCAACAAAGTTGCAGAGACCAACTTCCAACGGTGAATCTTTTGATACTGCCACAGCCAAAGCAAAATGCTTGTCCCTGCTAGCCAGCCGAAACCAAAGAGCAGACTGCCAGGCTCAATCTTCCCCCATTTAATCAACATCTTCGGATCGAACACCGCCCGAAACCCTTCTAGAGGAAGTATGAAACTCAAAAAAATCCACGATGCCAGCAAGATGCTCGCAATAATTGCTGACGCCAGGCTCAATCGAATGAGGAACAGCTTGGGTCTTAGTTCAAACAATCCATCAGCCCCCAATCCCGCCATGATGGCTAAAGCGAAAGTAACAACGTAAAATATCCGTCCTGGAAAAGTATTATAAAAAACAGGGTATACGAAACTAATGATTTGGGGGAAAGGAGCAATTTGATACACAGCCAATAGACATGATGTCCCTAGAATTCCAAAACCCAGGATCAGCTTTCTGTGCTTAGAAACCAGACCAGCCAGACAAAAGAATAACGGAAGAATTCCAATGTACAAATTTGTTTCCACAAAATTGAAAATGCCTATGTAGTGATCCCCCATAAGCGGAGTACCCAGTATGCCAGGCACAAGCAGGCGGGGCAAATGCGTGAATATGTTCAGAAAGCTATTCAATCCCAGAGCTTCATTGCGCAGGCTATGAAGATATAACTGAACTGTTAAGGTAAGTTGAGTGACGGCCAGACCTGCTCCTACGACCAGGATAAGACCACCATAGAGCACGTGCATGAGGGCTGGTTTGGCTTGCCTAATAGACCACCAATCTACGACACTCCGATAAGCAAGATATAATCCAAAAGTTATTGCCCCATAAAAAGGCCATAAGATGCTGCCTGATTGAATCTGAGCCGCGAAAGCAAGGGCACCAGGCAAAGCCCATCGCCAATCGGACCGTCTATAGGATCTTTCATAGCTCCAAAAGATCAATGGCAGCCATACCATCGATCCCGATATTGCGGGTAGAGATAGCCAGCCTATTAGGTAGCTATTCAGCATAAAAGTCAAACCGCCAACGAGCGCGCCAGGTTGCCTCGCCCCAAGTTCTCGCAAGAATAGAAACATAGAAATGCCGGCAATTAGGACATGTAGAACTGCGGTCCAACTGATCGCACGTTCAACCGTTAGGAAAGTGCTCGTAAGGCTAAACACAGGGTTTGAGAACATCTCGCCGCGTGCAAAGGCAGGCATCCCAGCGAGGACGCTCGCGTCCCAATAGGGTGTTCTGCCTTCGTGCCTGTTTTTTTGAGCATAACTGCCCATCGGCAAAAATTGCCAGATTGCATCTGTTATTTCATAGTTCCACAGTGGACCATTTGGAGAAAGTGTTGACTCGCTTTTCCAGGGTTCAGCTGTATAGAGCATATCGAGCGGTAATAGCACTTTTCCCTGAAATACCACTCGACCCAATAAGATGAACGCTACAATGCAAATAAATGCAACGCTAAGAAGGTCCTTACCCTTATCCGTTGCTATGATTTTTTTACATGTCCGGGGAAATTTGAGCATCTTGACAAATATGCGCTGTCGTTCGATTACCCATGAAGAAATTGCTTAAACACAGCGCAAGCTAAAGAGCGACGTTAAGCGATTGTCCCATCGGGATTCTAACACGCATCAGAGTGGGGATTCTTGCTGCTACTAGCCCGCTTGGCTATTTAAAAGAGTTGTATTAATGAATCTTGTTTGGAGCAAGACCTGTTAGCGGAAGATTGCGGGTACACTGACCCGCTTTTCAGCCGTATCGGCAGGGATGACCAGGCCACCTTCCTCGGTCACAAGGAACAAGTAATACGTCTTCCCGTCCGAAGGGGCAACTGGAACGTAAACCGCCCCATTCGCTTCGGGAGGGATGGCAACTCCTTGATCGATGGCAATATCGAGAAAATTGCCCCCCCGTAGCGCCCACTGCAGGGTTGTGGTGCTCGAGTCGTATTTAAAGCTTGCAGCTGGTTCGGTAAATTCTGCAACCGATGTGTTAAACAAATATCCATCCACCACAAGATTGTAGATCCCCGATATTGTGGTGGGGATAGCTCCTGCTCTCTCATTTAAGCTTGTGGAGTTAAGCGTTGCGGATGAGCCACTCCATGCATAACTGACGTATGACTCGGTGGGAGGCAAATCATCACCGGCGGCATTTAGGGAAAGTGAACCATCCGGGGTAGCCAGTACAAAACCAACTACTGGAGCACTGCCTAAAGCTGAATTGTTAATGGATGATTTATCCGTCGTAGTACCATTCGCACGGGTCACAATTAAATTATTCAATCCCGATGCGGAATAGGAAGGAGTTATGCTGTTCTTGTAGATATTCGCGCCAAACGTGGTCGAGTAGAACTGATTGCCATTGTAGCGCACATCATTGATAGGACCGTTCGTTCGATCATCATCAAAAATCGCCATGCCCACATTTTTGCTGAACAGGTTGTTGGAGAAATTCCCTCCGACCGCCAGATTGCGACCAGTGTCTGGGGTGGCAAATACGGCTGCGCCATACGATTCGTGCTCGGGTTCTGAGACACCTGGTGTCACCTCGTTCTCAATAAGGTTTGAATTGTTGACATCGACAGTCGAACCCTGAATAAATAAGCCACCACCATACCTGCCTGAAGTGTTCCTGGCAATCATAGACGATTGAATGTTTGCAATTGAGTTGTAGATAATAGCGATTCCACCCCCAGACGCAGTATCCCCAAGAGCGTCTGAATTAGCGATCAAGGAATCTTCCAACGTTAAATCCACGATGGCGAATTGAAGCCCACCACCCACGCCTGAGTAGGGAGAGACCGCAGCTACATCACAGTCCAGGACTGTCACCCTCCTGAGGACTACAATTGCACGATTCTCCTGCACCGTACCCCGGTCGGGTATTCCTGGATCTCCGTCAATTCTGGTCCCATCGCCGCCTGCAAAGATCCCCCCTCCCGTCTGAGCGACTGTGGTTACTCCCCCATAGCGCCCCTGAATAAAGGTGTCTTGGACAACCAGCTGTCCAGCAGGGCGGTTATTGGTGCCATCAGAAACTCCATCAGCTGAATTGACAGAAATGCTCCCTCCAAAACTGGAATTAAACACGGATCCATTTGCCTGGTTACCCAGGAAAGTGCTTCGATATATCTCCACCACTGCCCTAAAGATATTTACGCCTCCTCCAATGTTGGCGCTGTTGGTGATAAATCGCGAATTGTAGATACGGAGTTTCGATTGGTCCTCGACGTTAATAGCTCCACCTTCTGTCGGGAAGCTTTGATTAACCGAAGGATCTCGCTTGGCTTTGTTATTGATAAAAGTGGAATTCGAAACGATAATATCTGCCCGAGGCGTTGTTACAGGATTGCTCCAATTACCAATTGCATAGAGCGCCCCGCCATATGCACCAGCCTCATTGTTCTCAAAGCGGGTATTTGTAACCCGTAATAATGAATTCCCAATATTAATTCCCCCTCCCGTGGAATAGGGGGTGTGGTTGGCGGGATTGGTAATGTTGTGATCGAAGCGGGATTCGTGTACATATACACGCGCATCGCTACGGATTCCCAGTCCAGCTCCACCGACGCGCGAGATATTATCCACCCAAACCGTTCGGTAAAAGAACACCTCCGACGAGTCAGCTACATAAATACCTCCCCCGACAGTCGTGGAGACATTGGATGTGTTATTCCGAAATACGCAATCGATGAATGTAGCCTGTGCTTTATATAAAGTTGCACCAGCAGCAATCCCTTCAGTTTGAGAACGCCCATTGGCAAATACCAACCCTTGAAACGTCACAGGACGCCCTCTGCTCAGATCGGAGTTCTGGAATCGCAAAATATCCCGTGTCCCGCCTCCACTCAAAGTCACCGTTGCAGCTGCCGCTGCGCGAATGGTAAAGCCTTTTTGGAGGTCATTCATACGCCAACCGCCAGATGGGGAATTATATGTCCCATTCGCTATTTCAATAATCCCCCCGTCGGGAACCTGGTTGATCGCATCTTGAATGTTTGCTACTTGGCTCGGAACCCGGATAATGGTCACACTCGCCAATACCGATTTTTCCACGCCGCTCAAAGGAGTAGCCAGCCCCGCTTGTGCGTTTACCAAGCCGACTGATAATGCTATGCCGATACAGAGAAAACGACGAATTCTCATTATGAATTCATTGATCAAGAGAGTATATGTTATCGGCTGAGCTAGCTTACTCACAACACTCTTCACCTACAGAAAAAAATTCGGGCCTGAAATGTCAGGCCCGTCGAGGATGAATTCGTTAATTCAAGTCCGTTCGGGAGCCTGGCTATCGTGGTCACGCGCAGTGACTTTAGACCCATAGCTTTGCGTCCCTGACTTTCGCCAGGTTTGCCTTTCTCGCTGCTACTCGTTAATATTAATTCTTATACATCATTTTACCTTCACCAGGAATAATATGAATTAACGATATCGTAAGCAGACATAGTACGAAAGGCACTATCACTACCTACAATTGTATTGAGAATTCGCCTTTGGTGGTTAAAGCGTGCTTAAGATTTGGCTATCGGGAATTGGGATATCCAGTTCTTTGGCCTTCTCTGTAAAGCCAGCTACTGCAGGGATCAGATATCTCCGGGCATGCGCACTCCGCACCCGCTGGAGCAGTCTAGACTTTGAAAGCATCGTCTGAATCACCCCGCTATAGTAAAAATAATTCAGCAAATCCAGATATAGCCTATCCAAAAGTGGATTATGGCTCCATTCATAAAAACTTGCCAGGCGGCAGGCGTATTGGTCCAGCCAACTCAGCTTATCCTCAAGAAATGGGGAACGAAACGATCGTGGAGACTTCAACAGCCGGATCACACGAAGATACTGAGCCCGAAAGAAATAGCGCAGCTGGGGATGTTTCGCCGTCACCAGCGTCAGCATCATCCCCGCTCTACGCTGCCGTTCTGCAAAGGTCCAGATCGTGTGATAGTGATAGTGATATGCCACGAGTGGCGAGGCGTAGACGATCCGCATGCCGCGTTTCGATAGCCGGTAGGCGAGCTCGGCGTCTTCATAGGCAGCATACTTAAAATCCGTGTCAAACCAGTGATCCTCTGCTAACAGCATCTCTCTGTTGACAGATACATTGGACGTGTAAAAATGCCGGAAATCGTACTCTTGCCCGTCTTGCAAGTAATGGTAGCTAAATTGCTGGGCGCCAACGCCGTCGATATGCGCCATCAAAGAGTTCACAGGCATGTCGAGGGGCCAGACGATCTTTCCCAACACAGCCACACCAGGATCGCGATAGCGCCGGTGCGCGGCCAGGTGACCCCGTACCAGATCCGCGTGCGGATAAATATCGTCGCCGACGAAAAGCAAGACCGGGGCCTGTGCAATATGGATACCATGGTTACGCGCAGCAGCCGGACCGCTGTTTTGCTGCATACGCTCGACGCGCAAGCTGTAGCGAGCAGGCTGGTATGAGGTCAATACTTGATGCGTTCCATCCGAGGAGCCATCGTCCACTGCAATCAGCTCGAACCGCTCATCGCCTCGCTGGCGATCGTAAGCCTCGAGTGCATTGCGCAAATCGTGCGCTCTGTTATAGCACGGCATAATAATGCTAAGCGCAGGCATATTGTCTTTACTTGATAATCGATCTAAGGCGAGCTGCAACCCTTCTTAACCAAGCAGCCACATTATCCGAAGGCTCAACTTGTGTGTTCCATGAAGCGGATGTCCTTTGGGAAAAATCTTGATTATCCGCTTGAAGCTGCTCTCTGATGAAATCCAAGTATTTAAGGCGCAGCGGATTGCTACCTTCGAGAAGCGCTAACGCCAGGTCTGAATTCTGGTCCAGGCGTTGGAGCAGCATGGTACTCAAGAGACGTTCCATATTGAAGACATACATGGAGTGAAGCAATTGGTCGACGCGGCTCGCCAGTTCTTGGGGGCTAGTCGCATCTTCAAATATGGTACTACGCGGCAGATGTACTGCCAGTATCCAGCAGATCTCAAAAATCATCGCCACCTGGTTTTCCCGGATGGTATTGCTGGGGTGCACGCGATAGCGGATTAATGGCTCGGGCAATAATATCGACGGCGCAAGATGGGCGAGGCGCAGGGCGAAATCCCAATCGTGTGTATAGCGCAAGGGTAAGAAATCTCCCACTTCCTGGTACAGTCGGCGGGGAAACATGAAATTGGATGAAGTTGACCAGAAGTTTTCGGTGAGCAAGGCAGCGTGCAGATCTGTGCCCGCCCGGAAGCTGCGTTCTGGGTGCTCCAGGAGCCACGGGGGGCAATCCAAATACCCGTGTTTCACACCTAATGAGATCCCATGGCTGTCAATAATCTCAATGTGCGACCCAGCCATGCCAGCGTCAGATTGGGCTTTGAGCGCGTTCAAGATTTGTTCTAACCGTCTCGGGTAATAGGCATCGTCCGAGTTGAGTATCGCCAGGTAATCACCACGCGTTTCCCTCAGACCGCGGTTGATCGCTGCATGTGCCCCCTGGTTCTCCTGGCTGATCACGACCATGCGGGGGTCTGATATGCCTGCAAGAACCTCCAGGCTGTTGTCGCTGGAGCCATCGTCAATGACGAACAATTCCAAATCTTGAAAGGTTTGGTTTAGGACGCTGAGCACTGCCTCACGAATGTAAGCAGCATGGTTGAAGGAAGGGATGATCACCGATACTTCAGGCATGGGGTCTCCCCAGCAGCGCATCCAGATATTTCTGGGCAATAACATCGATGCCAAATGACGAAAGGTATGCCCGGCGCATGCTGGTCGCTTCTGGAGGGGAAGTCAGCATTTTCCGTACACCCCGCACTAACGCCTCTACACTGCCAATTTGATCGATGATCTCTCCACCACCGGTGATTTCCAGCACCCGGCGATTATTGCCAACGTCGGTTACTACCACAGGTATGCCCATCAACTGTGCTTCAGCAATAATCATTGGCATGCCTTCATACTCGGAGGGCAAAACGACCACGTCGGAGATTGCCAGGATATCCGAGATTGGGCGGTAGAAGCCGCAGCGGTAAAAGTTCTTTAACCCCATTTTTTGAACTTGGTGATCAAGGATGCCGACCAGAGGTCCATCGCCCATCATCAGGAAAATTACCGACTGGTCACCAGAAAAGCGGCGCGCCATCTCCACAAAGTCCATGGGGCGTTTTTGTGGATGTATCCGAGAGGCGAATGTCACAATCTTTTTGCCCTCTGGCAGGCCCAGCCTCCGCAGCACCGCGTCTTTGTCGTCTCTCGAGTACTTGTCTGGATTGAGGCCTGCAGGGTCAATGCCATGTTCAACCAAATATACCTGATCGGGTCTGGCACCCTTCTCGATATATGCCTGGCAAATATTGTCGTTTGCTCCGATATGCCCATCTAACGCAAGGAGCAAAGACATATCATACCGGTTGATCCATCCGACACTTAAATCATAAACCTGGTTAACCGTACGCAAGTCAGGATAACGCTGCTTTAACTCGGGTAGTACATCGTAGATCCAGGGTGAGCCATTTGCAATGTAAAGGCAGGCGGGCTGGCAACTCGTTACTAAATTATTTAGAAATGAAAAATGGAGTGCTGGATGGAGAAAGTCGTGGAAATTGTACACCCAAGGCGTCTCCTGGCGAAAGTCATCTGCAAGTGTCCCCAAAGAAGGATCCAACTCATCGGTAGCAATCACAATAAAGCGCACGTGGCTTTTCAAACCCGAAATCACATTCAGACCCAGCTGCTCCGCGCCGCCCACAGCCAAGAATGGAAATACCATCAGCACGGTGGGAAGATCAGATGGGATTGCATCAAGGGAAAGGCTTGCATCCAGAGCTCTTAGCCAATGAACCTGAGATTGCCAGGGGAGCTCCGATTTGCGGCGCGCCAGGATATAATCCCCCTCCAGGCGTGTTTCGTATCCGTCCAATGTCATCTCAAATGGGGCGTATTCTTGGTTCGCTTCACGGCTGGTGATCTGTCGAATCAATTTCCCTGCAACGATTTGCGAATTCTCACCAGATTTCATCCGGTCTGATAAGTCGATGGCAAATCCCTCAGCAACACAATCCTTGCGCACAAACATACTCTGAAGTGGTTGCGTTTTGCTGCCGGGGAGCAGACCCTGGCTCAGGTGCTGATAGGCGCGCTGCGATCTCCAGGAGCTATTCACCGTAAAGGCCAGTTGCTCGCCTTCTAAAGCCAGCAAGTTCTCTTCCAGATACGTGCTGCTCTGCAGCAGGAGGTCATCGGCTGCCAGACACAGATATCGACCCTGCAAACCCTGGCACAACTGCATAACGTTTTCTGATTGCCATTTACGCTCCGCTCCACCAAGGGTTTTGGCAGCAGCTAATCCCATGTCCCAGTGGACAATTTCATACCTGCCAATTGTTTGTCTTT
Source organism: uncultured Chloroflexia bacterium (assembly GCA_963714425.1). GTDB lineage: Bacteria > Chloroflexota > Anaerolineae > Anaerolineales > UBA4823 > DATCYX01. The sequence goes on along the minus strand of CAVQOI010000010.1, from coordinate 186,179 downwards.
CAGCCCATTCCACGACAGCTTCAGGGCGCAAACGGTTGAACCCTTCTCCCTCAATAATCACCAGGCTGATCGCTGGATCAGGGCAAGCTTTGCCGCTGGTGACCTCAAATGAGAACTGGGGAGCAGCAGGAACTTGCGCCACCGTATCCGGGCGGGACCCCAGGTTGGATGAGACCTTCTGGAAGAATCCTCTGAAGCCTGTTGTCCTCAAGGCGTGGGCGGATTTGATCGCCATGTGCATCAAGCGTTCCCGGGTGCTTCCGCGCGGAACCAGGATTAAGCGCACGCGGTAGACCATTTCCAACAATTTCCACCCCGGGCTGCTGGTGATTGCTTTCAGTGTCTTGCTGGTTTCATATAAGCTGCCCCGGACAGCCAGGTTGTCCGCCTCCTTCTCCTCGACCTGCTGCTGCAAGGCTGTTATGGCGAGCTCATTCTCATCAAGCTGTAATTGAAGCACCTGGGAGGTCGCATCCACCTCGTCAATGCGCTCCCTGAGTGAATGTATGGTCAGTTCATGTTCCCGCAAAGCCTGATTAAGGCCTTCGATGGTCTCCGTCTGGTCGCGCACTGTCAGGTTGAGAGACGCGATGGTCTCCGTCTGGTCGCGCACACCCTGGTTTAGAGAAGCGATGGTTTCTGTTTGATCCTGCACGAGCTGGTTTAGGTTCTGGATGGTGCTCTCTTTCTCGGCGAGAGAATGCTCAAATCCCTGGCGGGCTTTTTCGCTGTTTTCCAGCAATTCTTGCTCCCATGCAATAAATTTCTGTGCTGCCATGCTGATCGACCGGTGCTTTTCATGGGGCAAGGAGGCAACCTGGTTATACACGTCTTGCCAGCTTTGAACATGGCTGGAGAGCATCCAGGAATCCCGCACAGTTTCCTGGGCTGCCTGACCCATCTGCCTGCGCAAAGAATCATCATCGATCAATTGGCGTAGGTATTTCTCCCATTCGGAAAGAGATTGCGCTAAAAAGCCATTGGTGCCATGCCTGACCACCACCTCGTAGGGGGTGATGCGGCTATATACCCCAGGGACACCCAAAGCTGAATATTCAAGGTACTTCTGCCAACTTTTTCCTCGATTGAAATCACTAACAAGCAGGGGTGCGATTGCGATGTCGAAGGATTGTTGCAAAAAGTAGGCAGCAAACGCCCGGTAATCGACTAAGCCAGGCCATGGTTTTTCGACGTTCGGTAAGCTCGCCAAACTCTCCGGGGGCTGGATATTCCAGAATTGCAGCCGCAGCCTTTCGCCATAAAATTGTAGTAAGCTCTCTAGGACAGGTGCAATCATTTCCAAGTCCGGCTGATGGCTATGTGCTCCTAGATAACCGATGATCAAAGGGCGAAGGCCGGAATCTTCTACACGCACAGGCCTCAACTGCCAAAAGCGATCGTTAATATAATTGGGTAAAACCCATGCTTGTGGATTGTACTGGCGGACGTAATCAGCCAGGAATGGAGTAGCGCACGTGACTGCATCTGCCTCGATGATCGCAGTCATGACCCGCGAACGCACACTCATATACTGCTCGTAGTTTGGATGTTCCTTAGGCAGATCTGTGAGAAGGTCGTCCCATTCATAAATCACAGGCTTATGCATGGAACGCGCTATCGCCATGATCTCCTGGTAGTCCTCAAAATGCCGAGGAAAATCCCGCTGTATGACGACGAGGTCCGCATCGCGGACCCGTTCCGGGTAGATATCCAACCGACCAGCTGCATGATCCCATTCGTTGCCATGCACCACCTGATATCCAGAACGCTGGGCAGGCTCGACCACGCGTTGAACCGGGCAAAAGTGCTCCCAGTAATCGGCTGAGTAATGTACGATTGTTGGCAAGTTATGGGAAATGTCAGTCATTGCTCGTCAGCAAGAGTCCTTCTTCGACAAGTGTCTGCATACGCTCGGCAAAAGCATCGAAGGTAAATCGTTCTTGAATGGTTTGTCGCGCCTTTTCTCCTAACCTGTCAAGCGCAACACGATCTCCGAAGAGAGATGCAATTTGATCAGCCAGTGCCTGGACATCTCCAGCCGGGAAGGATAATCCATTGTCTCCTGTTACCACCTCGGGCACACCACCCACATTGGCAGCGATCACCGCTTTACCATGCGCCATCGCTTCGAGGAGTGCTCCCGGGAGCGCCTCGCTGCGCGAAGGCAATACGAAGACATCGCAGGCTTGCAAGTGAGATTGAACTTCTCTTGATGACACCTCACCAACAATGCTAACGCCGTGTAAACGGCGAGTTTGGACCATCCTGGTTAGTTTTTCCAAATAGGAGGGATCCAGGACACGCCCGATGAAGGTGCAGGTAATGTGTGGGCGAATCTCCGCAGGTAATTTTGCCAAAGCAGCAAGAAGAATATCCTGCCCCTTGCGCGGCTCAATACTGCCGACAGATACCAGCTTGAATAGTCCCTCCTGCTTTTCAGGTGTTTGACGATAGGTCTCAGCGCTATCAGCGATCCTCACACCAATAGGCACAGTAACATAGTTATCTACGTGATCGAAAGGAGCGTACATCGCAGCGGTGTATCCAGTTGGAAAAACAATTTTCCAGGCAGCCAGGAATGCGCTAGCAATATGCTCGTCAAAGCGAGCCTGGTCCCTGCCGGCTTCAGCCTCGTGGATCCACCAGACGGAGGGCTTCCCAAGAGCTTTCGCAGCATGAACTGCACGCCAGGAGAGGATCGTGTTTGCCAGCAAAAGACTGTGAGCCAGGATCGTCTCAACTGCCACCCTGGCATCTTCCAGAATCAGAGGCTCAACCCGGGCATCTATCCCCGTCTCCAGATAGCGCTGTCTCAAAGGCCCATCTGTGGGGGAAAGGGCAGTAACCCGATAACCGCGTTGGTGCAAATACAGCGCCAGCTTGAACAATATGGTAGGCGCGCCGCTCAAGCTGAAGTCATGGCTGACCAGCAACAGGCGCGTGCTATCCTGCGCCTGCTGATCAGCCAGATCACTCAATAGCAATATCGGCCACCCAGTATCAGAATAGCGATCGAAACGAACATTCTTCTCAACGGAGGGACTCACCAGCCCGTACCTTCGCAAGATGCGCTCAACGTGCGCCATCCTGCTTTCCTCGCCTTTACAGGCGGGGACTGGTCTTCTGCTAAGCTGGGAGAGGTTTGGGTTATAGTAAGGATCACCTGTATGCAGCACAGGCTGGAAATGCAGCCAGGCACGAAGGACATCCGAAGGGGGCAGGGCCAGTCCACGTGTGCCACCCTCGTCGTGCACCAGCTCGGCAAAAGGTGTATAGACTACCTGGTAGCCAGCGCCAATGGCTCGCAAGCAGAACTCGACGTCGCTGTAGCCGATCTGGTAGCCCGCATCAAAGCCGCCCAGCTGCTCAAACACCGTCCGCGGGACCAGCATGCAGGCACCAGTCACAGCCAGGTAATTGCGGTACCAGTCAGGCCGGCCAAAGGGTCCATCCACGGGCTCCCGGCTGCCATCAAACACATGGCTGCTGTGCCCGGCAAGTCCCAAAACCATGCCGGCGTGCTGGATGGTGCCGTTCGGGCGGACAAGCTTCACGCCCACCACCCCCACGCCCGGCTGTTCAGCCCATCCAACAAGCTCATCAAGCCAACCGGCTTGCGTGATACGAGTATCATTATTTAAGAAGACATAATAATCCCCGCTCGCATGCTGCGCACCCAGGTTGTTAGCGGCAGAGTAATTGAACTGCCCAGAGTACTTAACCATCCGTATGCGCTGGTCGCCTTCCAGGCGATGATAATAATCCAGTACACTGGGTTCCTTGCTGCCTGTATCTATGATAAGGATCTCAAAATCGGGATAGCTTGTTCGTTCCAGGATCGAGCCAATGCAGGCGCTGATCAGTGCCAACCGGTCTTTTGTAGGAATGATGATCGAGACCCGCCGCCCTGACACCGGCAATGCCACGTGAAGAGCGCCGGATTCCGCTCTGGAGACATCGTAGGAACGCTTTTGCGGATCCTTGCGGCTTAAGTGCGCCAGGACACTGTGCTTCTCCGCATCCCAGGTCGCACTGGCTGTCATCGCATTATTCCCAGATGCCTGGTCTGTTTGTCTCACATGGGTCAACACTTTTGCGATGTGAGCGATGCGCTGTGTACGCTCAACACAGCGAAAGCTCAAATCCCACACGTGGGCAAGCTCCATCTGCTCGTCATATCCTCCGAGCGAGGTAACCAGCTCCTTGCGAATGACGGCATTGGCAAGGTAATTGACCGAGAGCAGAAGCGCAGGAGAAAAAGACGTTGGCTTGAACCAGGGTGCAACCCTTGTAGAGCCGTGATCCAGGCGCTGATCTTCATCGGAATAGATGATATCTACATCGGGTTGCTTTTCGAGGAGAAGAGCGAACTCCTGAAGGGCGTTCGATGCCAGGAGATCGCCTTGGGATAGTGCCAATATATAATCTCCGGCACTCAGATCAATCCCGATATTGAGCGCAGCCGAAGCGGATTGCCACGGATCAATCACCTTAAGACGGATACGCGGCTCATCCTCCAGGATCTGCCGCAAACATGCGGCAGCCTGGTCCGCGTAAGAACTCGCCAAAGCCAGAATCAATTCCCATTTCGGATATTGCTGTTCCAGGAGCGAGCCGACTGTCTCGGATAACCATTCACACTCTAGTTCGTGAACCGGCAACAATAGGCTGAAGCGATGAGCATGGTCTAAGTGCAGATCAGAGGGAGGGCTATCTTGGCTTTCATGCTGAAGAATCCATTCGGGGTAGGTACAACCGGGGGTTCGCTGCCGGCTCTCTCTATACTGCTTCCATTGGGCCTGGATGGACGCCATCGCCCTTGTGATGGCAACATCCCATCCGGATTGGCGACCCACTTGAATGAATTTGCGCACCTGATGGCGGAGATAGTAGCGGCGGCTCATCTCACCCCAATTTCCACTCGCCATTCAAGACCATCAAGCCATAGCGTTCAGCGACCTCACTGCCGCGATTGTCGATCTGGAAACGGTATACCCGGTCGTGGTAGTCAAACATCTCGGTGTCGTCATGGTTAGTCGTCGCCACCGAAAACCTGTATTGTCCCTCCAAGAACGGTAGCGCGGGAATGATATAGGTGATCTTTCCAGGACCTTCCACGCGCTCAAGATCAAATTTTGAAAATGCCGTGTTTGGCCCGGCAATGTGCACGCCATCCTGGCGGTGAAGTGCAACCCCGAAGATTGGCGAATCCACAGCTTCGTGAGCCATGAACTCGATTTCCAGGAGAAGCTTTTGATTTGTTGAAAAAACAGCCTTGACCTGTTGGTTCTCGTCGAGAATGCGGACGCGGGTAATCTCAATCTTACGGCTGCCCCAGCGTTGTGCAGGAGCCGCCGCCTCGACGTTTGACAGCCGCTCTGTCTCACCTTCTCGTACTCGTCCGAGATAAGCATCCACCACAGCTTTTGTCGCCCCCAAGGTAACTAGCCTGCCTTGATCCAGGAGCGCTGCCCGCTGGCACATATTTTCAATCATGCTCATATTATGGGAAACCAGAAGAATCGTGACACCACGCTCGCGAAATGCGTCAATACGCTCAGCGCTTTTACGCTGAAAAGCTGTATCGCCCACCGACAAAATCTCGTCCACGATCAGGATATCTGGGTCCACATCGGTTGCGACCGCAAAGCCCAGGCGCGCCCACATACCTGACGAGTAGCTGCGTAACGGCGCGTCGATGAAATTCCACAGCTCAGCAAAGTTGACAATCCGCTCGAAGCGCTCATCCATTTCCTGGCGTGTCAAACCCAACATTGCCCCATTGAGATATACATTCTCGCGACCGGTGAGCTCGGGATGAAAGCCAGCGCCAAGCTCAAGCAAGGGCGCCACCCGTCCGCGAACCCGCACCCTGCCATTTGTGGGCTTAAGCACTTTGGCGACCAGCTTTAGCAGGGTGCTCTTGCCAGCCCCATTTTGTCCGATTATGCCAAAAATCTCGCCTTTGCCCACATCCAGGCTGATGTCATTGAGCGCCCAAAAATTACGAAACTTAACCTTCCCCTGCATCCATCGGATCATATACTCTTTAAATGTTCCGATGCGCTCGTGTGGGACGCGGTAACGGACCGAGGCGTTCTCGATACGAATTAAATCGTGAGCTTCGGGCAGATTGTTGGCGATGTTATTCTTAATGTCAGATCCGGTACGCAAATTCATCGGATTTTACACAAAAGATCCACCACCCCACCGCAAACATGACTACTCCAAGAAGCACAGGCCAGAGCATTTCTTCTGGGGTGGGTAAACGACCCTGCAGGATGGGCAAGCGATACAGTTTGACAAGGTGAAACATTGGGTTTAACCTGGCAATCCAGGTGTACATGGCTTCTGGCAAGATCTCTTCCGGATAGATGATGGGCGTCAGGTACATCCACGCCATCAATAAGATCTGGTACATCTCGGCGACATCCGGAAAATAAACCGCTAGCGTTGAGATCAAAAGCCCGAGCCCGAGTGAGAAGAGCGCCAGCAGCAGCATTGGCACAGGGAGGAAGAGGAGAGAGGCTCTCAGGGGTGCGCCTGTGAAGATCATCACCAGAAGCAAGGGCACGATAGAGAAGATCGTATTAATAAGCCCAGTGCCAATGGCTGCCACGGCAAATGACGTCCTGGGGATGTAGATACGGTTGAGTAACCCGCCTCCCCAAACCAGGTTTACCATCGCGGCAGTTGTCGTCTGGGAGAAGAATGTCCAGGACAGCAACCCGCTGAGCACGAAGACCGAATAATTGATCTGGGTGTCAAAGCGGAAAATGTGCGAGAAAGCCAGAGTCAGGACGATCATCATACCCAGTGGGTTGAGCAGCGTCCAGGCGATACCCAATACGGAGCGCTTGTAACGCGTCAGGATATCGCGTCGCACTAATTGGAGAATCAGATGCCGATAAGAGAGCAGCGCGCGCAGTTCAGCCAGCGCAGGGTGGCTGTGATAAGCGCTATCATATACAGGCATAGGTTTTATTCCGGCACGGGTCGTTTCTTGGGCACTCATCAGTCTTTCTCCATCGCCATCCTGAGGGCATCTTCCCAATGCGGCAAACGCAAAGCAAATACCTCTGTAAAGTGGTCGCAATTCAAGGCGGAAAATAGGGGGCGCTGGGCTTTAGTCGGAAAATCTGCAGTGCGAGCTGGGGACACCTGGTCTACAACTTGCTCTTCCTGGCAAGGATCCAGCCGCAAAATAGCCTGGGCCCATTCCAGCCGGCTGGCAGCACCGCTCCCAGCAAGATGGTACAGCCCTTTCCTTTCGTCCATCCATTCAAGGGGATTGGAGCCTGCCACCGCCAGGAGCTGAGCAGTAACTTCCGCCAGCATACGCGCCCAGGTCGGGCTGCCAATCTGGTCAGCGACCACCCGCAGGCTGGTATTTTCGCGCGACCACTGCAAGACTTTGGTCACAAAGCTATCCCTGCGCAGGCTGTACACCCAGCTGGTGCGCAGGATCAGGTAAGCCCCTCCTGCCTCAACAATCTCCCTCTCGCCAGCCAGCTTGCTCGCCCCGTACACGTTCAGCGGGTGGGGGGGGTCAGTTTCCACGTAGAGGCTACCCTTACTGCCGTCGAAGACATAATCAGTGGAAAAGTGCACCAGCGCCGCGCCCAGCGTTCTTGCCTCCTCCGCCAGCACACCCGGAGCTCGGCCATTGATTGCATATGCAAGGCTTTGTTCACTCTCAGCCTGGTCTACGGCAGTATAAGCGCTTGCATTGACAATCACCTGGGGTTTCGCCTGGCGCACGGCTTGGCGGGTTGCATCCACCTGCGCCAGGTCGAGCTCGGGGAAATCCAGCGTGATCTCCTCTCCCAGTGGCGCCAGTGCCCGCTGCAACTCCCAGCCTAGCTGCCCATTGCTCCCGAGTAGTAAAATTCGCATGGCTATCGCAAGTGGAAAGGGATGTCGTCGTCCACCAACCGTAAAAGATACATCCCATATTCGTTGTTGTCCATCGTCTTGGCCTGATGGCGAAGGTCGTCTGCCCCAATATATCCCATGCGGAAGGCAATCTCTTCAGGGCAGGAGATTCTCATCCCCTGCCGCTCTTCCACTGCCTGGACGAAATTAGCTGCCTGCAACAGGGATTCGTGCGTACCAGCATCCAACCATGCTATGCCTCGTCCCATCTGCTCTACCCGTAGCTGGCCGCGGTCCAGGTAAATATGGTTCAGGTCGGTGATCTCCAACTCACCGCGCTGCGAGGGCTTAAGGTTGGCGGCTATTTCCTCCACCTCATGATCATAGAAGTACAGCCCGGGAACTGCGAATTGCGATTTGGGATTGGCAGGTTTCTCCTCAATGCTCAGTGCCCGGCCTTGCTCGTCGAAGGCAACCACGCCGTAGCGCTGGGGGTCGCGCACCGGATAAGCGAAGATCAATGCGCCCCTTGTCAGCTGTGCAGCTGCCCTGAGCTTGGCAGGCAACCCCTGCCCGAAGAAAATGTTGTCCCCTAAGATCAAGCAAACCGGCTCACCAGCAGTAAAGCCGCGCTTCACCAGGAAGGCGTCTGCCAGGCCGCGCGGCTCTGGCTGCTCGGCATAGGAGAAGCGCAGACCCCACTGGTTTCCATCGCGCAGCAGCGCCTTAAAGGCCGGCAGGGCTTCGGGAGTACTTATCACCAGGATCTCGCGGATGCCGGCCAGCATGAGCATCGATAGCGGGTAATAGATCATGGGCTTGTCGTATACTGGCAACAACTGCTTGCTCAATCCAATCGTGAGCGGGTATAAGCGCGTACCGCGCCCTCCAGCCAGGATGATTCCTTTCATTCCGATTCACCTCGTTGTGTATAATTGCGCTTTAACCAGCCTTGAAAATCATGCTGGCTGCGGATAGCCTCGATCCAATCCGGGTGGCCCAAATACCACTCAACGGTCTCCAGCAAGCCGCTGGCAAGCGAGCGACGCGGCTTCCATCCCAGCTCATGACTTATCCGGGTGCTATCCATAGCGTAGCGGCGGTCGTGACCGGGGCGGTCGGTCACGTACTGCACCAGCTTCCAATGGGGTGCGTGGGGCGAGTTTGGCAGGCGTTCGTCGAGGATATCGCAAAGTGTTTTCACCACGCTCAGATTGGTGGGCTGGTTGCCGCCGCCGATGTTGTACGTCCCGCCGATCGCACCCTTGCGCAGGACAACCCAGATCGCTTCGCAGTGGTCTTCGACGTACAGCCAATCTCGGACCTGCCCGCCATCACCGTATACAGGCAGCGGACGACCGTCCAGGGCATTCAAGATCATCAACGGGATTAATTTCTCGGGGAACTGGTACGGCCCGTAGTTATTGGAGCAATTGGTTAGCGTGACTGGCAAGCCGTATGTGTGGTGGTAAGCGCGCACCAGATGGTCGCTGCCAGCCTTGGTAGCCGAATAGGGGGAATGCGGATCGTATGGCGTGGACTCATCCCAGGCAGGCTCGTCCAGCGCAAGCGCGCCGAAGACCTCGTCAGTGGAGACATGATGGAACCGGATTGCGTCCCTCGGTAGAGCTGCCTCCTCGAGCCAGTGCTGGCGCGCCGCCTCCAGCAGAGTGAACGTACCAACCACATTGGTCTGGACAAACTGTGCCGGTCCCAGGATTGAGCGATCGACGTGCGATTCGGCAGCAAAGTGAACAATGGTATCTACACGATGGTGCCTCAGCAGCCCATCCAACAGAGAACGGTCGCAAACATCTCCCTGCACGAATGTGTGACGCTTGGGGTCAGGCAATTGCTTCAGGTTTTCCAGGCTGCCGGCGTAAGTAAGCGCGTCCAGATTGACAATGTGCACGCCCGGCTCAACCCGCAGCAAATAGCGGACAAAATTCGAACCGATAAACCCAGCCCCGCCAGTCACCAGGACATTTTTCATAAAGGATTCCTCATTCACCGCTCTGAGTTAGTCGAATACTTCCGCTTCGCGCAAGAGCTTCCCCTGGGCATCTTTGGTCGAGAGGTTGGGTTGCTGTCCATTGACCAATGGCCAGGCGATATCCAGCTCCGGATCATTCCACAAGAGTGTGCGCTCCCATTCTGGAGCGTAATAATCTGTTACCTTGTACACTACCTCTGCCCATTGGCTGAGCACGTAAAAGCCATGCGCCAAACCGGGAGGTATCCATAGCTGTCGTTTATTTTCTGACGAGAGATGGATGCCATCCCAACTGCCAAAGGCTGGCGAGCTACGGCGCAGGTCCACGATCACGTCGAATACTTCCCCAGCGATCACACGGACCAGCTTCCCCTGCGGCTGCCGGATCTGGTAATGCAGGCCGCGCAGGATGCCCTGCCTTGAACCAGAGTGGTTATCCTGGACGAACTGCTCCGATACGCCTTCATCGCTGAATAACTGGTGGCGATAAGTCTCCACAAAGAATCCACGCTCATCGCCAAATACTCTCGGTTCGATCAAAAGCACGCCAGGGATCGAAGTGTGAATGAATTCCATGATTATGGCGTCACTGATTGGGTAAATGCACGAAATGCATCTCCGGCAGGGGTGAGCAAGCCAGTTTCGAGGTCTGCCAGATTAGCGACGGCGAAGGTCGATGATGCCAGGCTGTACCACGCCCAGCGTTGCACCAGGCGAAAATCGTCGCCGGGATAACCGGTGGTACCGTCACGCAGGGAATCGAGCAGTTGAAATGTCTCACCCAGATACTCCGCGACCACATCCGGCGGGTAGCCATAGTCGGCAGGCATAAGGATACCAAACTCAGTCAAAGCCAGTGGCGTTTCCTGGTATCCATTGCCAGCCATCCAACCCCGGAAATCTCGTAGCTGCTTCTCGAAGTAATCAATCCGTCCGTGGTCACTGATCTCGTATAAAATCCCCTGTTCCGCCTGGATACCCGGAGGGATTTCCACGCCCCATGAATTCTGCTCCTCACGCAGTACGTAGCCATGCACCGTCCACCAATCGACTGGCATGGGGGTGGCATATATCCTCTGGTATTCCTTCAGCACCCGGTCCAGGTATTGAAAGCGCAGCGGTGTCGCCTGGGAGATGCCGCCGGTCGCTACCAAGGCAGTGGGATCGGCACTTTTAATCGTATCATAGAGTTGACCATACGCACGGGCATAATCTTCTGGGGGTAAGTTGTCCTGCCAGATCACATCGGGCTCGTTGCCTATGATCCAGACGCGGCCGGGATTCTCTTCGACCAGTGGCTTGAGTTGGGCGAGGGGCGGGTTGAACCCGCTTGGAGTTGTGCGTACCATGCGCCAATGCTCCGGGGGTTCGCCAACCCTGTCTTCGGCTTGCCAGTCCAGATACCAGCCTGCCCCCAAACGCTCTGCCCACAGGGCGGGCGAAGCAGGTATCGAGATGCTGAATCCCGCCCTCCAGTAAGGTTGGAGAGCAGCAGCCTCGACTGGCTGGGATGTCACCACCACGACGGGAGTGAGGGGAGTCAGCCGCTGCGGAGAGGTCGGGACCAGCATATTGGTGAGACTTGGGACGATTGCTAGAGGCGAGCTAAGCGTTGGCGTCTGGAGAGCGCTTGCATCGCTTCGTCCAGACAAATGAGCTTGACGCGTATAAAGAACCATGCCAGAACTCAGCAGAATAAGGACAGCCGCCCATGCTGCCCAAGAGGAGCGTGAACCGGTTCGAGGGATAATGGCTAAAAAGCGCCTTTCCCCCGGATCACCGCGGGTATAGTGCGCAGCAAGTATAAGAGGTCGTCACCCAGAGAATGTGCTCGAATGTAATCCAGCTCCAGGTGTAAACGCTCCTCCATGTCCAAAACGCCACGCCCGCTAACCTGCATCGGGCCGGTCATGCCGGGCTTGACCACAAGCCTCTGGCGCTGATCATCATCATAATCCGCAACGACCCAGGTTTCTTCAGGCCTTGGCCCTACGAGGCTCATCTCCCCCACCAGGACGTTCCAAAACTGGGGCGCCTCGTCCAGGCTCCAGCGGCGCAAGAAGCGCCCCACGCGGGTAACACGCGGGTCGTTAGGAAACTTGAAGACCGGACCACGCAGAGGGTTGTCCTTTATCAATGCGCTGACGTTATTTTCCGCACCGACCGCCATCGTGCGCAGCTTGATCACACGAAACGGCCTGCCGTTCTCACCCGCCCGTTCCTGGATAAAGAAGACTGGCCCTCCGTCCTCGAATTTTATCGCCACAGCAGCCAGGAGCACCAGCGGGCTGGAGAGCAGCAAACCCACAAACGATCCTACTAAATCCATGCTGCGTTTGAGAAGACGTGAGCCCAGGGTCAATCCGACGCCGCTACGCTGCTGCTGCTCCGGAGGGAAGAGAAATCCCGCCAGCAACCCGATCAGCTGTGCGCTCGCCCTGAGTATGAGCATAGGTAATGCCACAACCAGGACAGGAGCATCGCGCTGCCTGATCAACCAGAAAAAGGCTAGATCTACAAAGAAAAACATCAACAGCGCCAGCGCCATTACGACCCAGGCTTGTGACCACCAAAAACCCGCCAGGAGTGCTAGCGCTGCCAGCCCCAACAAGGCAATCTGCCAGCGCTGCGAGGGCAGCGTGTAGGAATCTGACAAGGTCTTTTCCGGCAACCAGCGCAGCATGAAAGCTTTCCAGTACCCGATGCGGTACTTGCGTACGAAATACGCCCAAAGGCTTTCGACGTGCTGGTGGTACACCACAGCCTGCGGAGCGAACACCATTAAATACCCTTTGCGAGCTAATCGAAACGAGAGCTCCTGGTCCTGGTTCATCTCCAGTGCTGGATCGAAGCCCTGGTTTTGCAGGAAAACGTCCCGTCTGTAGGCTGCAGAATAGGTATCGATAAAATCGATGTGTCCTTGACGGCGCAGCCGTTCGTATTTTGACTCATGTTCTAATTGCACGAAGCGAGACACCAGAGAGCGCTGGCGTGTAAGGTAAGCCCCCTTGACGCCTACGATGTCAGCCTTCTGAAAAGGTGCGGTGAGGACTTGGAGCCAGTGGGGATCTGGCTCGCAATCAGCATCGGTAAATGCCAGGATGTCCCCTGAGGCGCGTTGGACGCCAGCATTGCGCGCCGCAGACTTACCCAAGCTGGGCTGCCTGACCAGGAGAACATCCATCGGTTCCACCAGATCAGCCGTGCCATCCGTTGAGCCGTCATCCACAACGATGACCTCGTGCGCCTCCTCCAACCCTTGCTGGTTGAGAGCGGCGCGCACGCAATTCTGGATGGTTTTTGCACCATTTCTTACCGGGATGATTAGCGAGATCATCTCAATGAATTTATTCTTGGCATTGATAAGTCAGGATCAAAGGCTGCGGGTTGCTCAGCGCAGTGCGGCAAGTTGGGCGATCTGGGTTGTGAAGAGCAATCTGCTCGGCCCAGGATATTTCCCCATCCTGAGCCATCGCCGGAAGGTTTAATTGCGGATAAGTGTAGGAGAGCGACTCCCGATACCAACCATAATCCATGAGGGGGATGGAAACGACCGCAATATCCGGCCGCTCGCCTAACCCAAAATGATGGTACCAGAGGGAGAAAGTATCCGGATCGGACTGTGTGAGCACGAGTGCTCGCGCGGGAGCAGCCTGTAACAGCTGCTGGGCGAACTCGGCAGAGCGAGTCTCCTGACGAGGATCTACCTGCCGGTAAACTTGCGGGAAGCGCAGCATGAGATATGCAACCATTCCCAGACAAAGCAGTCTGCCCCAAGGCACCGCGCGCCAGCGGGCATCCCACGCTCCGTGTAAAGCAGTACCCACCCATACTGCCCAGACCAGGGTGGCGGGGATCAGGTATACTGCGGCATCCGCGGTATGGTAAGTCAGAACAAGGAGAGAGTAACTCAGAAACACCCAGCCAAGCAGGCGAAATAAGCGCCTGTCATCCTGGCTGGAGAGGACTATCCCGGCTACTCCCAACACGAACCCAGGCATCCCATATTGCTGGCGCACCAGGCTGAACCATGCCAGAGCACGACCGGGCAGGGCATCCATTGATCCTCCGAGTACAAGATCCCGGTAGGGCCCACCGCTGACCACCCATAGAAAGCCCTGCCACGTCTGGGGGTCGCCCCAATTCACAGGAGGATTGCCGCGCGCGCTCAGCGGCAGATAGATGTATACCAGCATGCCCAAGAGCAAGCTCGCTATCTGTGCCAATACCCAACGTGTGGGGAGTCCTCTTCGCCATGCCGACCACAACGCAAGGGCGATGGCTGGCGTGAAGAGCAGCAAGGTCAGGTGGTTACCCAGTCCCAGGCCGAAGAGCAAGGCGAAAATTGCAAGTAAATAGACCCTACCCCGTGCGACTGGCTCTCGGAGCAGCAGCCACGCCCAAACCAGCGCCAGCATGGTAAAGAGCGCCTGCAATCCATGCACTTCCACGATCACCGCTTGAGACAACAGGAGCGGCGAGACACCCCAGGCAACCGCCGCGGTCCAGGCTGGGAGTAACGCCCCTCTCCCCGCTGGCAAGCGTAGCATCCATACTGCCAGCAAGCCAACCGCCAGAGCGGCTGGAAGTGCAGAGAGCAGAGCGCCGCGAAAATACGGGCTGCCCCATGAGATGCGCTGGAACAGCATGCCCAATAGCACGTAGGTGGGGTAGCCGGTCGGGTGAGGCACGCCGCCTCTCAAGATGGCAGCCAGCAGGTCGCCGCCATCGGCGCCAAAGTTGGCCTCGCTCAGCTGAGATGGGAGCAGCGAGAGCGCCACTGCAAAAATCAGCACACAGAAAAGGGGGAGGAGAATTCTCGTGTACTTGGGAGAACCGGGAGCGGGAGTGTCTTGCATGCCTCAAGGGACAAAGATAGAGCAAGAATGAACGAACGCCCCGTTATGCGCTTCTGCTTGCCCAGCAACCCCCGGGAGAGCATATGCCTCCTCATGAGGGGAGTGCCCGAGACACACACCTGGGTTGAGCTAGCGAACGATCAGGGGCTGGTAATTGATGGCTGGCAGGCGGGGGGTTATGGGAAAGGACATGCTATTGTTGGCGAGGTTGGTATCCACGCCGCTGCTTGAATCGACGGACACCTCGATCACCAGATTGTAGAACATCTCCGGGATAACATTGTTCCAGTATAACGAGATGATGCCATCGCCCCCGCAGCGCGCCACGTACCCCTGGCCGGAAGCCAGGACCCCACCGCCATTCTGGCGCAGCACCACATTCACTAAGGTGCGCAGATCCGAAATTACGAGATTGCCCACACGAACATCCAAACGATAATCGACGCGGGTTTTATTCGAGCCTGGCGTGTATTGCATTGGTAATAAGACGGCGCTTACGGGAGAGGCATCGGGGTCGATCAGATCTACCAACCCTACCGGGTTGTATGTCACATATGCGTCACCCACGATGGTGCGTTGTTTATCGATCGGGTCAAAAAGGGTGCCACCAAACGAATGGCGGTGCCCGCTCAAAGAGTACCAAAAACCTCGCTGCACCAGGCGATCGTCATCGCCTGGGTATCCTAATGCTGGATCTTTTTCAGACAGGATAAAGTCAAAGGTCGCCAGCAAATAGTCGCGCGTGTCCTCATCGCTGGTATTGACAAAATCACGCCCATCCGGAGGGTCAATGGGCGGGAACACGCTGGTATACTCTGTGATCCACAGCGGGAAGTTTTGTGCACCCAAATTTTTCATCCACAGGCGATAGTCGGTCACGAACTCGCTGAATTTTCCAATATCGTGAGTAAAATAAGACTGCAATTCAGCATCAAACTGGAAGGCATCAGCATAATCGTATTCAAAGCCTTTTGGAATTCCGGCGCCCCAATCGTAAAATATTTCTCCGGTACCTTCGTCAATGTATATAATATTCTCATTCACGAGAAACACGTGCGGGGTGAAGACATCGATTAATGCCAGCGTTCCGGCTCTATTTTGTGTGTCGTTAATCTGGTCCAGCTCCGCGATCACCCTGTCCATATAGCGCATGCGCAACGGAGTAGGCTGGGCAATCGGCCCAAAACCGATTGTGGCTGAAGGGTCCAGGCTTCTGATCATTTCAGCCAGGGTGAGATATCGCTCCGCATAGACTTCTGCATACAAATGATCTTGCCAGGGCACATCCGGCTCGTTCCCAATGATCCACACATGCCCTGGGTAGGCAGCCAGCCAGCCCGGTAAGGAAGATAGCGAGGTTGCATAACCAGAGTCGCTCACCTGCAGCACTTTTATATGGTGTATGGAGGCTGGAAGGTTTGAAGGTTCTGCTACCCGCCAGTTGAGTACCGAGCTCACTCCAAGGGTGGTCACATCGTATCCAGCGACAGATTGCGATACAGTCACACCAAAATGGCAGGCGTCCAGCAAGTCCTGGGGCGTCGCCCGGCTCGGGCTGGAAGATCCCAAAACCAGGACCAAGAGCACAACGAATAAGACCAACAGATTCGCCAATCGACGCGAGGGCAATAAAGACAGGTTAAAGAGATTTGAGATCATTAAATTGTGCACACAATCCTTAAAATAGACCTGGGGTTCACCCCGAAAGAGCCCTAACTATAGCAGACGATGTTACCTGCGTCAATGAAGCCGAAGAAGCCATTCATTGGAAGGGAAGCGAGCGAAATCTTTCCTTAGGGGGATGGCATACCAAGCGGTAACAAGACGAGCTCGACATCCTGATCTCGATCGAGCTTTGCCGACCAGACCCAGATTGAGTCGCCCGCCGCTTTCCATGCCTGCACGCTGCCAGCTGGAGCGTATCCTTGTGGGAGGCGCACCTTCACCTGAACAGGGATGGCAGCAATGCCTGGCTGTTTTTGGAGGCGCAGCCTATAGCGCAGCTCGCCATCCGCGCCATACTTAAGGACCCGGGATGGCAACGAATATGTCAAGCCCACACTCTCCTGACCGCGGGTGGGCAAAAGCAGCACACCTGCGAAGACCTGCGAGCCACCCTCTCCAATATAGCTTTCAACCATGCCTGTCCAGGGCTGACCTCCCAGCAACTTGTCGCCGGGTATCGGTTTTACGTCCGTCGTTAACAAACCGCTCTCGAGCGAGGCGTATACCCGCCAGTAATCCCAATAACAGCGCCGGCTGAGCTCGGCGTACGAACCCCCTACTCCGTAAGAAGAACCATGCACACAGGCAACGGTTGTATCCGCTTGATGTGTATAGCGCACAGTGAGCTTCCCAACAGGCCGGCCCGGATCAGTCAGGTCCACTTCATACTCGACCTCGCGCTGAACCAACGCATCCGCTTTGTTGAAGCCTACGTTCGAATTGACCAACATCAGGAAATCGCCATCCCCAGGCTCAATATTATGAGCCAGATTAGCATCATCCAGGAGCGCCTGGGCATCAGGCTGGCTCAGGTACACCAACAGATGACCACTCTCGAGAATCTCCAGTGTCGCTCTCCCGAGGTCCACCAATGCGCCGGGCTGACGCAGGTGCAAAATCTTTTCAAGAATTGCCCTGCCCAGTATGCCCATGAAATCTTTCCGGCCTCGCCACCATTCTCCGCTGATCTTCATGCCAGGATCAGGTTCCCAAGCCTGCCGCATGAAGACTTCCACGTTCTCGCTGGTCACAGGCTCAGGCATATCCGCCAGTGATAGCGGACCCACCACAGAGACGATTGCCTTTACAGCAGCCTGGTCAAAAGCCACCACCCCTTGGGTTGCTCTGCCTGTCGAGAGGTGGTAGAGTGACTGCACCTGCTGAGCTGCTGTCGGGAAGTCTGGCGACCAGTTGGCGTCACGCGCCACCCAGTAGCCAGCCAGCATCAGCCGCTGCAGCGGCTCGGGGGGCGGGGGATAGGGTTTGGAAAAGTCATCCACGGCGTAAGAATTGTCGATGTAGAAATCGACCAAGCGCCCATCTTTAAATTGAACGCTGCCAATCCCAGAGATATAACCACCGGTCGCGCGCAGCTCATCATGATTCTGAGCCAGCACGAGATATGTCACCGGCTGCCCCTCACCCAGCAGCTCCGGTACGATAGGGAGAAGCTGGAGGCTGGCTTGCAGCACATGCCAGCTATCGTCCACCCGGAGGATAATGCGTCTCAAACGCGCCGGAAGGATCTCGGGTTCTAGCTGCTGCCGCGCCTGGGTAGCCCTGTCTATCGCCTGTGATGCGGCAGCTAAATCCGGTTCCCCCTCCACTAATACCTTGAGCAGCTTTTCGAGCGCCTGCTTGTCGCTTTGCTCCAGATCTTCGCCAGACCAAAACGGGGCCAGCGCGGTGAATGTATACTCACCGGCTCTTCCCAACTCAGAAGCATACTGAACCAACGGCTGCACCTGCCTAGCATATCTGCCAACACCCGGAAATCCTGACGAGATGCGCAGCAGCGGATAGACTAGCCGCAAATCGGCATCCAGCCCAGCGAGCTGCTCGTTGAGGCGATACAGCAATCCTTGAGCCTGGTCGATGTCCAGGTCTTTAGGGCCGGCCTCAACCAGCTGCTCCGCCTGGGCGGTCATCTGCCTGAGCTGGAAGACATGCCAGCCAACCTGCCCCAGCCAGAGCAGCGCTAATACCAGGGCGAGAGTCAGCAGTATCCGCGGAGCGAAGATGGTATACTTCTGTGCAATCACGGCTGTGTTACGAGCAAATTACCTGAGCCATTTTCATTGTTTGAGGGAATGATTATTAAATCCAATCGAAAACTGTTGGTCATCGTGCTGGCTGCGCTTCTCGCCGGTCTGTTCATTCCGGTACACCTTTCCTGGGGGGCGCCAGCCTTTCAAACTGTGCCCACTATGAGACCCAGCGCCACGCAGCGACCTCCAACGGCTGAGCCCTCACGAACCAACCCAGCCGCAACGAACACGAGTGCTCCCCCAAATACCCCCCGGCCAACTTCCTCATCTCCAACCCGGACACTCCCCCCCACCGCTATCGCACCTGTTGATACTGGAAGCGCAGTAGTTATCCAGAGCTCAGCAACATCGACACCCGTCCTGACTTCGAGCGCAACAGACGTACCACCAAGCCAAACACCAGAGCAACCCACCCCTTCTAAAACGCCGCAAACCCCTAACCCCACTACAGCGGCAGCCACGCCAGTAGAATCCCAGACCAGACCGGAGGCTACTGCCTCAAACCCAGAGATTCAGCCTGCAGCACAAACTGAGTCTAACCAAGCAGGCACAAACTGGATACCTTTAGTCATCCTGGTTCTGTTTCTATCGGCTGGAGGGATTTGGCTGGCTCAGAAGCGCCAGCCTGGACAGAGGCCTTGAATCAACGTCCTCGGGCAGCAGGGAAGTAGCTGTTCAAGCCAGCAACCAATCCCAATAACATCCAAAACACAAACCACGACCTCCCCAAGGGAATCACGGCATGAACCATTCCATAGAGAATGTGCGCCGCCAATCCCCCTGACAAACCCAGAGCGAGGACTTTCAAACTTACCCCACCCGTTTCCATGCTTCTTTGGTTATCCTGGCTCCTGCTATCTCCTCGCATTAGTCTCATCAATATCGTAAACGCGCCAATATAGAGGGCGATAAAAGCAATGAGCGCAGGCAACCCAAGATCAACCGCCATTTCCAGAAACTCGTTGTGTGCGTGGGAAGGGTACGTCTTCAGATCGAACACGAAAAGTGGGTAGAGTTGGTGAACAGCACGAGGGAAGATGTTCATGCCTAATCCCGTTAGGGGGAAATCCTGGATAACGTACAAAGCCCGCGACCAAAGTTCAAGGCGGTCTTGCATCGAGTAAATCGATCCGCCGTCCTCGATCCCCGACGCCGATCCCAATAAAAGATCGAGAAGGGTCGCTCCAGTGTACTGGCGCACGATGACTACTCCCCCAATCACCCCCAGCAGGTATACGCCAAGCAAGAGCACACGCCAGCGGGGTTGCACAACCACCACCAGCATGCCCAACAAAACAAGCGCCAGCGCCAAGTATGAGGCGCGAGACTGTGTTAATAAGAACACACCCAGAGTAAACGCGGTGGCACTGTCTACAACGATTGCTAACAGCCACCTGGATAGCCTGGTCCCGCTTTGCAACCTTCCTGAAGGACTTGCCAAAGCTCGCGCTGTCATCAAGACCGCAGTACAGATCATAAGCGGAAGGATCCAAAGCAAGGTGCCTGCCACAATATTCGGGTTAAAGCCCTGGCTGTCTTGCGACAGGGATGCAATTCTTACAGGGAAGTGCTGGGTGATCCCGGTAATCGCATCGATTTTACCCGAAGCCCAACGCGTCCCGATAAGGCCGAGACCTGCCAATACTGGCGCGGTAAAGAGAATGGCAATGAATGCCCATTTGAGACCTTTCGCATCCCGGGAATAGCGTGCAAGGCAAAAATAGGAGGCGAAACCCAGCATGATCGTCGTGATCGGTGTTAAGCTCACCCGCATGTCGTAAGTAACCCATAGGCTGACCAGGACCATCACTGCCAATAAGAGAATCGCCCCATTCAACGGCGTGACCGGGATGGGCTCGCGCCGCGCCAGCCAGGAGATCAGGAGAATCAGCGGGATGACCAGCAGCGCCAGGCTGCCCCACGAGGACGGGAACAACATAAATGGCGCAGCGGCAACCAGCAGCACCCATTGGTAACGGTCAGCAAAGCGAATGAGCCTCTCCATATAGCTGGTCAATCCTGGCGGTTCCAGATAGTCGCCCTTATGAAAACCCTCGCTCGAGCAAGCTGCGAATCCAAAGCTTGAGCCGCAGGGGCAACCAGGCGTACACCAACGGTCGGATGCTCGCCTTGAGAACCAGCACTGAGAAGGGACTACCACCCTCCCGGTAATGCACGCGCAGCATTTCAGGCCAGCAGCGGTCGTCGGAGATCACGCTCTTGCCGTGGCTGTGCAGGCGGAAATTCGCCCACTGGCGCGGATTATATACAAGCTCAGACTCTTTCGCCAGCCGCACCCACAAGTCGTAGTCCATGGCAAAGAAGAAAGTCGGGTCAAGCGGGCCCACCTGCCTCCATAGATCCATTCGGAAGAAAGCTGCTTGCTGGGGGATGTGCACACTGCCTCTCCGCAGCTGGCGATAATCGACCTGGCGGGCGGGGAAGCGTCCGAGGATGCTCCCTGCCTCATCCACAAGGTTAGCATCACCATAAACCATGCCCGCCTGCGGGTGAGCCTGAAGCGCCTGCACCGCTTCTGCTACAGCACCCGGTAGATAGGTGTCATCGGAGTTCAGCCAGGCGAGGATTTCCCCTCCAGCGAGTGCAAAGCCCTTATTGATGGCATCGGTCTGCCCCTGGTCGGGCTCTGAAACCCACATTGCGAGCTGGCTTTCGTATTTTTGGATGATCTCCAGGCTGCCATCCGTCGAGCCGCCATCGATAATGAGGTACTGGATGCGCGGGTAGTCCTGGTTCAGGACAGACCGGATGGTTTCTTCTAGAAAGCTTGCCTGGTTATACGAGGGTGTGACAATCGTTACCAGAGGATTGGGGGACAATGGCTGGAGCTGAGAAGCTGGTTGGGGCGCATGCCCGTTCGCCGACACCTGAGCGCTCATTCCATCCCCCAGGCGCTTTCTGGGTAATAACGCTCTGCCACACTTGCTGTAATCTGGTGGATGCGGTCGACCTCCTGGGTTGCAAGGCGGCGCTTCCAGTTATCCAGGTTGGCGCGGCTGTCCAGCCGGATGGCGTGCGCGGCGGAAGTGGAGACCTCCTTGGGGTTATCCGACCTGCTGGAGTCCTGAACCGTCAACTGGGCTCTTGCGCTGAAATCGAGGTTGAGGGAAGCGAATAGAGATCTGAAATGTCGCACAGGGTCCAGCGACAGCTCTTCGTGAAGCACAATGTGAAAGCGAGGATACTGTTGGCGCAACTGGTCCACCACATGGTAGATCATCTTCCACAGCCAGGCTGCCCGGCCGATTACATCTTCTGCGGGCAACCCGCGTATCTTTGTGCTGAATGGCTCCAGCCAATCGCGCATCAGGTGGGGTTGAGCGAGCAAGTCTTCAAGCTGGAAGGCCCATCCAAGACGTTTGAGACTGCTGGCGAATGCCGCTGGGTGGCGTACGGTGATCACAACGTCACAGTTCAACCGCTCGGCAAACCAGATGGCAGAGAACACTGCGAAGGGGTCCTTGAGCAATGGGCGCAGGCGGCGGGCGCGCCCTTTGAGGAAGGTGCTCCAGTCGCGCCCCATGCGCAGCACGTCCTTGCGCGAGCGGATGGAAAAGAGCTCAGCCCACGGGCGGTAGCGGAATGCTAGCGTCTGGCGCAAAGCCGGCAGGTAGCCAGACTCGTTCTCCCGGCAGATGTAGGTGTACCAGCGGTCCACCGGCGCTGCCATCACGCCCGGGCGATGCAGCACATTTAGCGGCTCGTTGATGAAAGCCACCTCACCGCTGGCAGCCAGCATGCGGCCAACCCAGGTGGTGCCTGTACGGTGCCCACCAGTGACAAGGATTGGTTTGCGCTGATTAGAACCTTGATACGACATAGTGAAAACTTTACCGGTGCCCAGGAGAGAATTAACCCAGTGCTCGTGACAACTCAGTTTTTATGGATTTCTTGTTTCCTGGCATTATTACGAGATGACTTTATGCGGTAGTAGATGGGCGCCAGGCTTTTTCCTCCCATCAAGCTCAAAACGGCATATAGCATGCGATGCCAGTGTTGCAAGGCGAAGCGGGGGCTGCCCTTCAGCGCCCGCCAATATGCGCGTAGCGCAGGGCCGGGCATGCCGGCATCCAGCAGGTAGCGAGCGCTCAAGCGGTATGCTCCGGCTTCGATACGGCGGCGATTGGCAGCCAGCAGGGGAGCCAGGGAGGGGTGCGTCTCCATCCAATCGATCAGGCGAATGGTCTCCTGGCTAAATCCTTCTGCTTGGGCAACGTTCTTCGCTTCTGGATGGTGGCGTGCCGCTGCCCATACCTGGGGGACATGCACCAGCTCCGAGACACAGGCTATGCGCAGCCAGAGCTGGTGATCCAGCATATAGTGATACACCGGGTCCAGGTAGCCGGCTGCCTCCAGCGCCGACCGCCGCATGAAAACCGCCGGCTGGCAGATGATGCGAAAGCCCATCAGCTCTTCCAGCCCCCATTCCCCAAATCTCAGCCGGTTGAGCTCTCGTCCACCCGCGTCGATCGTAATGGCATCCCCGTAGACTAAGCCGGCATGCGGATTCTCCTGAAACGCCTGCACAGCTGCGGCAATCGCCCCCGGCCGGTACACATCGTCTGAGTTAAGCCAGGCGACGATCTCCCCCTTCGCCCGCTGCAAACCTTTATTGATGGCATCCGCCTGCCCGGCATCCCGCTCTGACACCCACCACGCCAGTTGGTCAGCGTATTTTCTGATGATCTCGACGCTGCCATCCGTCGAGCCGCCGTCCACCACGATGATACTCAAGTGGGGTGTACTGTTGCGCCAGAACCGATTGAAGGGTTTGTTCCAGGAAGGCTGCCTGGTTATAGGAGGGGGTGACGATGGAAATTAGCATCACTTAATAGGATGATTAAGATATAATTAATTAGCTATTCGAGACCGTCCATCGTTGAAGGGCAATAAGGCGGTTATTTGCAGGATTCACCAATGGAGGAATAATGAATCAGCTAAAACAGAATCGTGTAATTTGGGTCGTCATGGTTTTGATCATGGTCATCATCCTCTTGGGCGCAGGAGCCTCTTTGGCTCAATGGACGAGGCCCGATACAGAACCGGATAGCGAATATAGCGATCTCCCCAGCGAACCACGTGTCGATGCAGCACCCGCATATGATAGCACTACGCCAGTAGGCCTGCCTCCCGATGAGAATCCATCCACGTATGCTCCTAGCGAACCCAACCTGACGTTCAGCTATTATCAGGTCGCTGGCGCCACGCTACGCGGGCGCAACAGCGCAACCGGCTACGCATACGATAGCGCAGGTTGCTCGCATGTAACAATCGGAACTGGCACCGGTCAAATATTAAATACCGAATTAATACTCCCTGACAACTCGGTGATCAAGTATCTGCGCGTCTATTACAGGGATACCAACGCGGCCAATGGCGTGGAAGGCTATATTACCCGCTATCAGCCGGGTGTGGCTACTGTGGATCTGGTCCATACTGGATCGTCCGACGCGTTTACGGGTGGCTATGGCTTTGTGGTCAGCCAGGAGATTACAGAGACGGTCAATAACACCTCTTACGCTTACACGCTGATTGGCTGGCCTGACGCTGCCAATGTCAATAACCAAATTTGCGGTTTACGAGTGGCTTATTATGCACCGCCACATTATTTTGTCGCTCTCCCAATCATGAGGCGTTAAGGACCTGAAATAAATACAAAATCATGGCTATAGCTTCGCCGGAAATCACTATCTAGATCGCACTACCCAACGCAGCCAGATACTCACTGGCGTCTGTTAGCCAGGTCATAAATTAAATATCCATCACCATCAGCCGCCAGGGGATAATGCTCCTCAAGCATCTGCTTAAGGTCAGGCTGGTCGTTCAACTGATTGAATGCTGTGATCAGGAAATAGTCTTTGCCCTCGGTGCGCTTGGCGAAGAATTCCTCGAACTCTTTATTGCTCCCGCGCAAATCTGAGAGCGTGCGCTCGCCGCGCACTGGCCACAAGGTGACCTTCCGCCAGCCGTAGTACATCAAACGGTACCCGTAATCCTGGGTGAGGGCGATGATCTTGCCGTCGGTTGGCAAGTAAGTGGCGATCTGCTGCCAGTAAGCCGGCTCGATGCGATAATCCTCGCGCTTAAGCTCGGCTACCGACTGCCAGGCAGGGAAGGCAACCCCTGCCAGGACGATCCCTGCAAAGAGCACCCGGTAGAGAGGCGGCTGACCTGTCAGCCGCTCGAGCAGCGCATGGGCCACCGGCACCAACCCTAGAGCTACAATAGGCACCAGCTGCAGGTGGTAATAGTTATGCGTGTACATCTGGTAGGGCAAGAACAGCCCGTAAACAAGATAACCAACATACAGCCCCAGCAGCAGCGCCCGCAGGCGTGGCGTAGCGATCAGCACGCCCAGCAGGCTCAATAATAGGGCTGCCAGGCCCATCAGGCTCTGCACGAAGCTGAACCAACGCACATAGAAGGAAGGGTCCAGGAGCAGGTGAGAGAGAGCCAGCGTCCAGCTCTCAAAGTACTCCACAGCGCGCCCCTGCCGGCTGGCGTAATAGATGGCTGTAGGAGCGATCATCAAGATCGCCATGACCCACACCTGCGGGCTGCGCCACGAGCGGCGCCATCTGAGAGCGAATAACACCAGCGCCACCGCCGCCGCGCCCACGATATAAGCTGCTACCACCTTGGTCAACACGCCGATCCCACCAAACACACCTGCCAGAATCGCCCATTTCCACCCGCCAGCTCCTTTACCTGATGCTTGTTCAGGCCTGGCAGATTCCGACCAGCGGTACAGCGCGTAGGTCGTCAGGACGATCCACATCACCATCACCGGGTCGGGCTGGAACGAGCGGCTGGCTTGCACGGCAAAGGGCAGGATCAGGGTATACCCAAGTGCCACCAGCCCGGCTCCAGGCGAGACCGCTCGCCGCGCCAGGTCGAACAGTGCCAGTCCCGCGAGTACCCAAAAGAGAGAGGTGTATATGCGGGCGATCCACAGATACTCGTCACCTGCCAGCAGGTAGGTTCGAGCGACAATATATTCCAGGATGGATGGCTCGTACTGGCCGGTAGAGTTGCCAAAGGCGATCGCCTGCTGGCGCGTGTCCTCGTCAGCACCAGGGAGCATCCGGTAGTACATGCCGCGGGCGATGAGCGCCCCGCGCAATTGGCGCGTGGCGTGGAAATCGATGGGCTGGTCGGTCAGGTCGTACAGGCGCAGGCCGAAGCCAAGGACGAGTAATGCCACAGCCGCCAGCCAGGAAAGGCGATGCGTAGGTTTCGATAAATTGTTTTTCATTTCTGGTTAACTATACAAGCGATCTCTCATCACGAGAGCTGCCAGCAACTGCAGATCATTCGATTAGTCAGCAGTTTTTCAACACCCGATCCGCCAGCAATGATACCCACCCGATCTGCCAGCAGTTGCACTGCTGGCGTCCAGTCCCGCAGTACAACTGCGGGATACCACATTGATTGTCTCACTCGATGCATCAGCAGTTGAACTGCGGGTGGCTAAGATTCGCTCAAAACTGAATCACATCAGTCGGTGGATAAGTCTCCTCCCCGCTAAAGTATGCTCTAGCGCTTGAATAAGCCCACTCCTCAGGCGTAGAGACAAGTCCTGCTCGAACAGGGTTATGATGAATATAATCCACTTTCTGTTGTGCAAAAGCGGGCGTAATAATAATTTCTGGGTGAAAGCCTTCCTGCAAAACCTGATACTGGGATACGTCTTGTGCACGATTTTTCTGCCGCGCTTGGATGAAAGCGCTTAGAAGTTTTTCATCGCGAAGCTTACTCGCCAATTGGGATACTGCTCGGGATGTAAAGCGCTTGAAATCACGCATTACATCCATGATATGCACACCATCTTTAGGCCATAGAACCGCATGGATATGGGTAGGCATCACAACAAACGCATTGAGCATCGTCTGTTTGTTGCTTCGAAGATATGCCAGGCTATCCAGAATAATTTGACGATATGAATCTATCGAAAAAACAGGGAGCCAATTGACGATCGTGCTGGTGACAAAGTAAGGGTTATTTGCGTCGGAGAAGACTCGGAAAGAATGAGGCATTTGAAGGTCTCGGATCATCCCGCAGTATAACTGCGGGATATCTTTTCCTTGATCCGGCAGAGCACAACCATTGATCCGGCCGCAGTTGTACTGCTGCCGGCTCATCCCGCAGTACAACTGCGGGATATCACGTTGATTGTCTCGCTCGATACAACAGCAGTATAACTGCGGGATATCATTTCCACGGTCCACCCGCAGTTATCCCGCGAAGCGAGTAGATTGCACTAGGGAGGTCAGAATAGAGAGAGGTACTCCACTTTCTCAAACACCTCCAGCTTCCCCCCTACCGTAGCATCCATCACCTGGCGACCATCCGCCTCGTACGCCTCTCGCGCCGTACGGTAGCCCTGCTCCGAAGTCTCCAGGTCGGGAAGCTGCCAGCGGAAGCCCTTGCCAAAATAGCCCTTGTGGAAGTGGTCGGGGTCGTCACCCTGGGAGGTGACCGTGGTGTTGGGCACTCCCTGGGTGGCAAAGCTGTGGTCCACGCCGATCAGGACGGCTTGCTGGAAGCCCATATGGTATGCAAGCTGCAAAGCTACGTAGGTGACCGTGGCACCTTCCCACAGGCGACCACGGGCATCGCGCGCAAACTTCGGGCCGGTGTAAGTCGAGTGCAAGAAGATCGTATCGTCCGTTGGCTGGATGAGATTCCGGGAGCGCCAGGAGAGGAACTTGGGTATAGGGAGTGAGCGGATATCAGCGGCGCACTGCTCGATCACCAGGCTGTTTATTGAGACGTAATAGCTGGTGGTGAAACCCAGGTCGGGGAACGCTAAATAAAAACGGTTCATTCCAAAAGTATGCTCGCCTCGGAGCAAGGAGAGGTTGGTGTTCTTCAGGGAAGGCCCATTCCCGATGATGAAGCAGCGCTGTCCGATATGTGTGTCCTTAAGAGCTGCGAGCTGGCGAATACTCTCCCGCCGCCAGGGATGGAAGGTAGCCGCGGGCCATTGGGTGGCTCGCACCAGGGCATAGCGCGCCTCGCTGGCCGCCCGCCAGAGAGGAACCGGTACGATCTGCTTTAATGTTTGCTTGTCCATGGGGCGCTTTATCAGCAACTCTCGCTGATTTCAACACTGAAAAATCTGTAGAATTCGCCGATTATTCTGTACTGAGCCGGGCGGTTGCCCCGCCGTCGATGATCAACGCCTGTCCGGTCATGAACGATGACTGGCTCTCATCGGCTAGGAAGTAGATGGCATGAGCGATCTCCTCCGGGCGACCAACACGGCCATTGACAGTTTTGCGCGCAAGGTTGTCCAGGCGCTCCAGGATGTCACCCTCCCCCGCGTGGCCGCGGCCCAATCCAGCGCGCAGCATGGGGGTATCCACCGCGCCCGGCAGGATGGCGTTGGCGCGGATATTATCCGGGGCGAACTCTATCGCCATGGCGCGTGTCAGCGCCAGCAAGCCGCCCTTACTTGCGGCGTAAGCGGCGATGTTGGCGGAGGTGGCAACAGCGTGCACCGAAGAGACGTTGACAATGGCGCTGCCTGCCACCGCCTTGAGCAGCGGGTGAGCCAGCCGGACGCCCAGAAAAACCGAGCGCAGGTTGGAAGCCATCACCGCGTCCCATTCCTCCACGCTGGTCTGCAGCAGCGGTTTGGCGATCTGCAAGGCAGCATTATTGACCAGGGCGTTCAGATAGCCGGTGAAAGCCCGCGCCTGGTTAAAAATCGTCTCCATGTTCTCGCCGATGGAGATATCGGCGCGGATAAACAGACCGTTGGCAGGAAAATCTTCGCCAAAGTCTGCGCGGTCCACGCCAATCACGCGCCACCCCTCTCGGGCAAAAAGCTGAACGGTTGCCCGCCCAATGCCGCCGGCTGCTCCGGTGATTAATACCGTTGAAGGTTGTTGGTTGAAGGTTGAAAGATTTTCAGGTATATCATCCATTGCTATTCACTGTCCACTGTTCGCTGTTCACTATTCACTGCCAGCAGGGACCTCCCCGGTTTTAAAACGTTCAAGATCGCTCGCGTCCATCCCCAGCCCCTCCAGCAGATTGCGGATGGTATTCCAGTGCACCCGCTCCCAGGCCGCCGGGCTGGAGTTGGCGTTATGCGGTGCCAGCAGCACATTCTCTATCTTGCGTAGAGGGCTGCCAAGGGGCAGCGGCTCGTCCTCGAACACATCCAGAGCTGCCCCAGCGATGGCCTCGCGCTGCAGGGCATCCACCAGGGCTGGCTCATCGATGATCTGGCCACGGGCTGTATTGATCAGCACCGCCCCGGCTCGCATGTACGCCAGGGTGCGGGCATTTATCAGGTGGAGACTGGTCGGGTTGAGGTCGCAGTTCAGGCTGACAAAATCGGAACGCGCAAGCAGGTCTTCGAGGGTGCTCATCTCCACGCCGTTCTCGGCGATGAAGTCAGGCTCGATCTCCAGGATATCATTCCCCAGCAGGTGCATGCCGAAAACCTTCGCCCTGCGCAGCACCGCCTTGCCGATGCGACCCACGCCCACCACGCCCAGGGTGCATTCGCTTAAGGAGCGCAGGAGGAGCTTCTCCCACACCCCAGACTTCATAGCGTGATCCATCCACGGCTGGCGGCGGGCGAACGCCAGGACATAGCCAATCACCGAATCAGCCACGGGCAATGTAAAGGCATTGGGCGTGCGCCCAATCATGATGCCCAGCCGTGCGCAGGCTTGCGCGTCGATCGAATCGATACCGGTGCCCCACTTGGAGATCACCTTGAGGCGCGGGGCGCAAGCTTCCAAGCACGCGCGCAGTGTAGCGGTCGTCGCCGCACAGGGTGCCGTCGAACTGCCCGGCATACGTCATGAGCTGGGCCTCATCCAGGCGCTCTTGCACCGGAGCGACGATAACATCCAGCCCGTAATGGGTTAACACCGGGCGGAAGCGCTCGATGTGCGGGAGCATATAAGGGGCGGAGAAAAGAATTGTGGTCATAGAGAGTAGAGATTGGAGATTGGAGAGTGGAGAGTTAGTTTTTATTCACCACAGATGAACACAGATGTACACAGATACCAAACCAAAAATTAATTATCCGTGTTCATCCGTGTTTATCGGTGGTTATATGCTTCTGTGTCATCAAGAAATCCACGATCTCGAAATCCAGCAGCTCGTCGATGTCCCAGGCTTCGGCGGCGTCAATTTCGAACAGCAGCGGGCGCTCGCCCAGGCGGTTGCGCCGGGCGACCAGCGTGTCGCGAGTGAAGATGTAGATGCACGAGTTCTCCTCGTACACCGGAGGCAGGTCCTGGGTCTGCAGCAGGATATTCGGGTTGTGGTTGATCGCTCTGCCGAGCTGGTCCCATAGGCGCGTCTGCCAGCGCGTGACCGACAAGAGCGAATCGTACGCCGGGTAGTTTCCCAAGAAGGACTGGATGGCGCGCGAGATGGTCTCCGGCCGCAGCAAGGGGTTGGTGGAGTGCGTCTGCAGGTAGAAATCGGCGGGCGCCTGGGCGGTGTCGTGCAGCAGCACTTCGTTCATGGGGGTTTCGTCGGCGCGCAGGTGCTCGGGGCGCTCGATCAGCGTCACCTGGGGGAAGCCCTGGCGCAGCCCGTCCATCACCGGCGGGCTGTCGGTATCCACCACAATGCGCTCGATCTCCGGGCAGGCGAGCAGGCTTTCGAGGATGTGGTGGAAGAGCGGCTTGCCGCCCAGCGGACGGTAGTTCTTGCCGGGCACGCGCTGCGAGTGGTGCCGCATGGGGACTAAGGCGATGATGGTCATAGGTTAGTTCTCATTATACCGAATTCGGCTCTACATTTCTTGATGCAGACTCTCCCGCCGAACCTCTCCCCCCAGGATAGTAAAACGTCTGCCTGAGCTGCCAGGTGAGCGGGCCGGCGTGGCGGTAGCCCTGGTAAGTGCCCCAAAACTGCATCAACCGGAACCAGAAAATGCTCCCCAGGTTGCGCAGCAAAACGCCGCCGCGCCCAGCATGCCACAGGTCGGTGAAAATGTTGGTCAAGCTCAGGCGTAGGAATTCGCGCAGGCCAAATTGTTCTTGAGGGAAGATGCGCTTGAAAGCCATGGCCTCCCTCTGGTAGCGGTTGTACACCCCCTGCGGCGACTCGTCGTGCACGTGCACCACCTCCGCCTCGGCCACGTATGCCAGGGCATAGCCTTCCTCCACTGCCCAGTGCGCCCAGGCCAGGTCTTCCAGCCCGCTCAGGCTCTCGTCGTAGGGGTGCGCCTCCCACATATCGCGGCGGATGGCGGCGTTGGCGTTGTTGCAGAAGGGATGTGCCTGGCGGGGATTTGAGACCTCCGGGTACCAGCGGGCGAAGACCTGGCTCTCTGAGAACTTTGAGGTGAGGTCGCCGCGCTGCTTGCCGTATGCCAGCGCCACCCCGGGATCTGATAGAGGTGCGGTCAGGTGATCCAGCCAGTCGGGGTACACCGGGTAGACATGCGCGCTGGCGATGGCGATGATCTCCCCGGAGGAGGCGGCGATGCCGCGGTTGAGCGAGCGCCCGAAGCTGAACTCGTCCGGGCGGATGCTCACCACCTGGACGGGGTAGCGCTGCGCCACCTCCAGTGTGGCGTCGGTAGAGCCTGAATCCACCAGGATGATCTCTTTGTCTTTCACCGTTTGCTGGTCCAGACCCTCCAGCAACCGCCCGATATGCTTCACTTCGTTATAGGCGCGGATGACGATGGAGATCATTGCTGATTGAAGATTGTAGATTGTTGATTGCTGATTGATACCATGCTCGTTTGCCTAATTACCGACTCGCTGACTGGCCTCACCAATCTAAACTGCTCTCGTATCCTAATCGAACAAGCAATTCTCCCGCTACGTCCTTGAACAGGCGCTTGTTCTCATCGCTGAACTGCCCCCTCCAACCGCCTGCCTTGCCACTGCGGAAGGTGGGTGAGCGCTCTGGGTCGATATGCTCCCACAGGATTTGGATCCCCCGCTCGCGCTCAACCATCGCCGGGAAGCCGCCTCGCACAGCGTGGTCGAACACCGCTCCCAACGCCGTTTTTTGGTCTTTGAGGAAATCCTCGTAATGCAGGACGAGCACCTCGGGTCGCTCGAGCCAGCCTATGTACGGGGCGAAGCGGGCGGAGATATCCGGGAACTCGAACTCCACGTCCGGGCGGCCCAGGATGCTGGTCCGCAGGCGCTCGTCAAAACTGCCCAGGCCTTCGGTGTAAAAGCGATGGTGGGCATGGGCTGGCTCCATCTCGGTGACGTAGTAAACGTGGGAAACAACCACATCGCGCGGGTCGCGCAAGATGAAGTAGGCGCAGAAGCCATCCCGGCAGGCGAATTCCACCACCTCAGGCAGGGCGTGCAGGTGCCCGTAAGCAATATCGCCTGGCAGGAGGCGTTGCAGGTCGGCGAGCATCTCGCGGGCAGGGTGGGTGCGGCCAGTATCGCCTTCGAAGGTGACGATGGCGGGCAGACCACTATCCACCGCTGGGCCGATCCTGGCGAAGCCCTGCAGCACCTGGGTAAGCAAGTGCGTGCCGCTCTTGGGAAATGAATTCGCGAAGAGCACGGGCGAACCCCGCAAAGATCGCTGCCAGCGAACGGTCTGCCCCCATCTCCGCATTGAGCGGCGTAAGAGACGAAGTTGAAGGTTTATCGTTGATGGTTGCAAAAAGCTGTCTCTTTCATTTATACCTGAGATCAAAATTCGCCTTACTGCTCTCTACTCTCAATCCTCCGCTCTCAATTCACCCCTTACCACTCCCTCCCCTCCTCATACCCCAGCTGCACCAGCACATCCCCCGCCATCTCTTTAAACATGAATTTGTTCGCATCTGTGAAGTGCTCGCGCCAGTTGCCGGGCTGACCCTTGCGGAACGTGCCGGACTTGCCCGGGGCAATGGCTTCTTCCAGTACCTGGATGGCCTCATGGCGGGGTGTACGCAAAGAAAGACCCCGCTTTTCCAGATAGCTCAGCAGGCGCTCCAGGGCAGCCCTCCGGTCGAGGATCAAGTCCTCGAAGCGCAGGTTGAGCACCTCCGGCTGCTCCAGCCAGCCAAGGTAGCCTTCGTAGCGCCGCCGGATGGGGGTGAGCTCAGAGCCAGGCTCGTCCACCCCCTGGATAGCGGCATTGATGCGCTCTTCCATGCTATGCAGCTTCTCGGTGTAGTAGCGGCGCATCCAGTGGCTCGGATGCATCTGCGTGGCGTAAAAGATATGCGAGATGATCATATCGCGCGGGTCGCGGTAGACGAAGACCGTAGCTCTGCGCTCGCCAGTGAGGGTAGAAACAAATGGCTCCACGGCGCTGATATAACCGTAACCGATGTCGCCGGGGCGCATACGCCGGATGTTCGCCAGTACAGCATCGTCGGAGAGCTTTCTGTTGTCCTCGCCGCGGTTGACCGGAGGGAAGCCAGGGTTGACAAACGGTCCCAGGCGGGTTAACCCTTGCAACACCTGGATGATCAGGTGCGAGCCGGACTTGGGCATAGCGTTGCCCAGCACGATGGGAGAGGCCTCCAGCACACCCAGCCCCCAGCGATTGGCAGCAGCGATCCGGCGCATCTGCCAGCGGGCGAGCTTGAGGATTCGTTTGAATGAGAAATAATAGTTCACCAGATTTGTGGAGTAGGCGGTATGAGTATAGCGTATTGCGAATATCGTAGATGAAAGACTTACGCTATACGCTACACGCTATAGGATTGTCACTGCATTGCTGATTGCGGATTCCGGCTCAGGCTCACCAGCCCCTTCTCTTCCAGTAGAGATACCACCTCCCAAACCGCCTGGAAGGAAACCCCCAGCTCTATGGCCATATCGGCGACTGTGCGCGAGCCATCGCAGCGCTCCATGATCTCGAACAAACGGCGGTGCCCCTCTGGGTTGGTGCGGTAATCGATCCAGATGCCATACCCAGAGCAGAAGATCTCGCCTTTGAAGTTGTTGACCACGTACTGGTTGCGCTCCCAAGCCTGGATCAAGCCCAGCACCACCTCGCGGGAAGCCTCCAACCGCGGCTGGGTGACAATCTCAGGGGTGTCCAAGCTGGAGTGGTATTCCGGGTACGGCGGCAGCCCGCTGGACTTGGGCGCCTGCACTCGCGAGAGCGAGAGCATGGGCACGCGCACGCCAGGGGCATTGAACTGGCGCTCGTCGTTATCGATAATGGTGCGATAGGCTGCGGTGTAGCTTTGCCGGTCCAGGCCGCGCAGAGCAGACACCAGGCAGCGGTCAGCCTGGCTCTCGGGCTGGAAGGAGCCCTGCAAGGCGTGGGGCGAATCGTTGCCCAGCATCTCCAGGAACAGCCCCCCTTTCATTTGAGGGATCAACGCCTCATGATGGCTCAGGTAAGCCACCGACCCGATCGTCTCAGGCAGGATCAAAATACGATAAGTATAAAATGGTTGGAAGGTGGAAGGTGGAAGGTTGAATGGTGGATGTTCTTCTGGTATTTCCCGCTTCCCCTCATCATCAGAATGTGATAGTAACGAGCGAGCGACGTCCAGGGCGACCACCACGCCGGTCAGGTCGTCGTTGACCATGGCGGGATGGCACAGATGAGCGACAATCACGAAGGTCTCATCGCTCCTCCCGGGGATGACTACTTCGCCCACTTTGAGCGTCCCAGGCTCGAAGCTGCTGCGGATGACGACTTTATAAGCCTCGTCTGCCAGCGCATCACGCAGGGTCTGGGAGGCACACAGCCCCCAATCGCGCTCGTAATACTTGAAAACAAACGGGATCGCTTCCGGCAGCCTAGGATGGACGTGCAGGTGAGACAGCAGCTCTTCCTGCGATACCACACCCTCGAAAGGCAACGAGTAAGAGATTACGTGCAAGGGGTGGTCGGCGTAGTCCAGTAGGCGTTTCCCGTCCAGGGTCTCCAGGTAGGCCTCATGGCAGGTCCACTTCTCCGGCACGCGCCAGGTCCAGCAGGGCTCGCCGCTGGCATACTCGTGGATGGTCATGGGCACTTCATCCGCCAGTCGGTACAGCGCCCGGTCGAAGTCGTCTGAGACGAGTTCGCGTTTGAGGAACCATAGCTCCTGGATGAGATCGTACATCAAGGTCATGATATGTTGAAGGTTGAAAAGTTAGAAAGTTGAAGGTTAGTTGGATTAATTATTAGAAGGTATATAAGGTTAGCAGCTCTCAAGAATATTGATATTCGTTGGGAAGATAACTATCCTTCAACCTTCCAAACTGCAGCATTAAACCTTCAATCGATAAGCGCCCTGGGGTCCCTGGCTAATAAATCGTCAGCAGCGGCGACAAAGTCGACCAGGCGGCAGGCAGCGACCTGCCCGTAGTTCAGCGCCGCAGAGCGCCATTGCTGTCGCTGTTCCAGCAGCTCCTGGATGGGATGCAGGTGGAGCTGCGGGTCGATGTTCAGGTCGCGGGCGAACATGCGGTAGGTGCGCTCTTCCCATCCACGGATGGTCTTCACCCGCCCGGCGAATTCCTTCCAGTAGCGGTAGGGAACGTTTGCGCGCTGCTCACTGTAATGCACCATGGAAACAGCCTGCACATCGGCGCCCAGCAGCAACAGCTTGAAATCCAGCTCGAGCATGCGCTCGAACGCCGATCCGGGATCAAAAGCTGAGGGCGTATCTCGGCTTGCCAGATCGTCTCCATATCGCCCTAAAACCGCCAGCGATTGCATGGGATGGGATGTGCGCCGCGCCTGTGGGTGCATGCGTACGTGCTCTGAGAAGGCACCCATGCCCTGGGAGGGGGTGGACTGCGGGTCATAGGGCTCGCCGCGGGCAAAGGCGAAATTGAAGGTTGGTACAGCGATCGTACCGCCAAGCTTTCGAGATTCGGAAGTCGAGATTCGAGAGTCGTGAGGGGTGAGTGGTGAGGAATGAGGGGCAAAGCGAGAATCGATTCCGACGTCTCTCGATTCTCGAATCTCGATTCTCGACTGAGGTGTATTCAGCGCGGACAATAAGGAATCCAGATACATCCCCACCCCTCCCATCGGCTTTCCCAGAAACTGGATGGCAGAGTGCACCAGCAGTCCATCGCCAGGGAGAATGCCAACCTGTCGCAGAGCATCGACTACCTGCTGCTTGCTGATCTCACGCACAGAATAACCTTTGATTCGCTAACTCGCTCACCCATCTCCAGGCAGAGCGCCGTCAGACCCAAGCAGCCTCAGGGCGCGGTATTCCAGGCGAAAGCCCAGCCGCTCAAAGAACCTCAGGCTGCCTTCGTTCTGGATCAGCACCTGCACCTCGATCGAGCGTGCGCCCTGGTCGCGCATCCAATCCAGGCCAGCCTGCACCAGCGCCTCACCTATGCCTTGGCTGCGCGCCTCGGGATCGACCCACACATCGCTCACCTCACCTGCCAACGAGCCGCCCATATGAGCTGGCAATCGCTTGATGCGGCACAGGTGGAAACCCAACAAGCGCTCACCCTGCTCGGCGACGAATACATTGCTATAACGTCCCATTGTTCGCCGGAAAGAATCCAGCCATAGCTCGCCCACTTTCTCCGGGCGGGGCAGCAGGTAGCCAACTGTATAGAAGTAAGCATTCAGCTGCTCGTACATCCCAGCCAGGATGGGGAAATCGGTCTCGATTGCAGGGCGGATGGTTGTAGTGCTCATCTCAGTGCGTTTGATCTGCACGCTCCCACCACAGGATTGTCCCTACCCATCCCGCCAGGCATGTCAATGCCAGAATGATATAGCTTGTCAGTCCGATATTTGCGCTCTGACTACCCGCCACATTGGAATACAAAGCCGGGATCGACCAGGGAAAGAATTCTCCCCAGCCGGTGATGGCGACGATCTGCGCCAGGGCGAGAGCCAGAAAAGCAACTCCCATCGGCGGCAAGTACCCGTGCCCGGCGCTGGCGAAGAATGCAATTGGAGTGAGCAGAGCAATCGTCATCCCAGCGGAAACTACCAGGGTGAGCGTGCCTTGCCAGAAAACTTCACTCGGCGCAGGTGGGAGCGCCACTGCAATGCCTACCCCCAGACCAAGCAAATACACGAGCGCGGTCAGGGCAGCTGACCAAAAGCCCACCATCACGAATTTCGCGAAAACGATTGAAGCACGCGGAGTAGGCAGCGCCAGCAGGTCTTTCGCCATGCGGTCCGCATACTCCCGGCCAAACACCCAGCTGACGATGAATCCAAAAAGGATCTGCCCGCCGATCGCCGTTGCTTGAGCCAGCAATCCCAGATAGGTCGGCCAATCTGCGACACCCACCAGGAGCTGCGCCTTGGCGCTGATCAACCCGAGCCTCCGCGCCAGATCGGGGTCTTTAAGGATAATCATGAACAATCCCCCAACAAATGGGATCATCGCGAAGCCCAGTGTGGTGAATAGCGGCATGCGCGAGCGGCGCGCTTTGAGCATCTCCACCCAGACTGCCTGGGCAACGTTGCTCATGATGCACTTCCTCCATCCATGCCGACCAGCCTCAGGAAATAGTGCTCAAGGTCTTCCTGCTCAACCGCAAGCATAGTGGGCGCGTGCCCTGCTCGGACCAGGAGCGTGGCGATATCGTCGGGTCTTTGCAGGGCTGCATGGTCTTTTAATTCTAAGGCGCCGTCTGATCTCACTACCGCGGAGAAACCCATACCTAGCAGCGCGGCTCTCGCCTCCAATCCATCGCGCGCCTTGATCACCAGCCGACGTCGCCGGTTACGCTCGAGCTCGCTCACATCGAGCTCCTGAAGCAGGCGCCCCTGGTGGATGATCCCAATCCGGTGAGCCAGGCGGGACACTTCCCCAAGGATATGGCTGGACATGAAAACGGTCACGCCCTGCTCTTGCACAAGACGCTGCAGAAGCTCGCGTATTTCTACGATCCCGGCAGGGTCGAGCCCACTCGCAGGCTCATCCAGGATGAGCAGCTCAGGACTGTGCAGCAGCGCCTTGGCAAGCCCCAGGCGCTGCACATTGCCGTGGGAGAGGGTGCCGGCGCGTTTATCGGCGTATTCACTCAAGCTTAATTGTTCGATAACACCATCGACGGCCTTTGCCTCGGTGCCCGGACGCAGGCGGCGCATGGCTTCCAGGTTCTCCCGCAAGGATAGCTCCGGGTACACCTCAGCGGTCTCGACCAGGTACCCAACCGAGTCCCACGGTTTCCTGACGCCAGGTCGGATATGCGTCCCTAAAACGTGCGCTTCGCCAGATGTCGGCTTGACCATACCGAGCAGCATGCGGATGGTGGTCGTCTTGCCAGCCCCATTGAGACCGAGGAAGGCGTAAATCTCACCCCGCATCACGCACAGCGACAGGTCATCGACGGCGGTCACGTTGCCAAACCGCTTGACCAAATAATCCGTTTCGATGGCAATATCCATGATATTAGACTTGCACAGCCTGTGGCCAACCCTCAGGCTCTAAACCAAACTGCGCCAGGAAAGCGTAGGCCATCCGCTCCAAGCCGAAAGCCACACAGCCGGTGTGGGCAGGCGATCCGTCGGGCAAAGTGATGTTCAGCTTGCGACCAAAAAAGTCCTGGTGGTAGTTGTAGGACCCCACTGCCAGAGTGGAATCTTTGAACGGCAGGCGCGCCCGGATCTCGTACTTGAGCTGGAAGGCGCTCTGAAAGGCGGCTTGCTTGCGAAACTCGCCGATGAAGAAGGGATCGTTCGCGCTCTCTACGCGGTAAGCCAGGCCAATCTGTTCAAAAACCTTCGCCATGCGCTGGCGGGCGGTCTCGCGGTTGTCCAGCACGAATTCCTTGGAGCCGACAAAGATCACCTCGCGCATGGTGAAATTCCACATGCGCTCCAGGGAGGTCAGGTTGATGGCCTCATGGCGGAAGCAATCCCCCACCGCCGTGGCAGCCACCTGCCCGCCGGGCAGCGGGCGGTCTGCAAGGGAGAAGTACAGATGGTAGCACACTGCGGGAGAGAGCAGCGTGCGCACCGGTGCAAACGAATCTTGCGGGGCGAGCAGATCACCGCGTTCGTCGCAGGCAGCCTGCTGGGCAAAACGATCGATGGCTTCCAGGTCGGTTCGCAGGTGGGTGGCAAACGAGAGGGAGTGCGGGAAGGCGCTGAAGTAGTCTACACGTTCCAGATAGGCGGCAGGGATTAAAGTGGGGAAGCGATATGGTGCGGCGCTAAAGGTCTCAGCCAGGTCCACAAAGCGCACCTCGAACCAGTCGATCAAATTCGCCAGCAACGGACCCAAGGAAAACACGCCGCGCGCTTCCTGGCTGATCTCACCGCGACGCAGCAACTCATCGTGTGGGTCACTGCTGTAACTCACGGGGCGATCCAGATGATCCTCCAGGATCTGCACCTTGGGACGGAAGGCGCCTTTCGCCATTGAGTGCACCACGCGCTGCACTTTCTCTTCCAAACTGGTGCGGCGCTCGCCCTCTACTGGGTAGTGCAGGGTTAACGTTATGCGGTCACCGCTGGGGGCGACCTGACCACCAGCCACGGCTTCGTCTACGTATGCCAGTTTGGACTGCACCTCGCCCACCAGGTGCGCCGGGATGGTTACGGCAGGGACGATTTCCAAGGTTTCATGCATGGCTGTTCTCCTTGAGGTACGCGCAGATCGCCTCAACGCTGGTCAGCTCCGCGATGGTATCGGCGCTGATCTCCACACCAAAGCGCTCTTCGAGCAGAACCATCACCTCCATGTGACCCATCGAATCCCACTCGGGCAGGTCGCCAAAACTCAAGGCTTCGGTCACTGCTTCCGGTGCAGCCTGCAATGCCTCGGCAATCAGACCGAGCACTCGCCTGGTCAATTGGTTTGGTTGATAATCCATGCGCAAACCTTCATCCTTCACCCAGTTATCCGTTTCACTTTCACCACACCCACCGGCTGGTATTGGGGATCCCAGCGTCCCCAGGGCA
Source organism: uncultured Chloroflexia bacterium (assembly GCA_963714425.1). Classification (GTDB taxonomy): domain Bacteria; phylum Chloroflexota; class Anaerolineae; order Anaerolineales; family UBA4823; genus DATCYX01. The sequence goes on along the minus strand of CAVQOI010000010.1, from coordinate 146,859 downwards.
TGCCGTTCTCCCCTGAGTGGTAGTAGAAGGCAGCCAGGTTCTCGCGCAGCTCGGCGCAATCCTTTAATGAGGCAAACAGCTCCTCATAGCGGTCATAATTGCTGGATGCCTCCGCAGATAAATCGAAAATGCGGCGCAGGCTGGCCTCGGTATAGCACCATCCGGCAGACGGACCGTGCAGCCAATCAAACTCGTAGGCTGCTCCCAGGGTCGCCAGCAGAGCCCCTTCGGGCTTAAGCACTCGCAGCAGCTCACTCTGGACGCTCGGTAGTTCCTGCGGAGGGTTGTGCTCCAGCGCAGATACCGCCACAACAGCATCAAAGCTGGCATCAGCTAGGTCTCCCAGGTTCTTCAAATCCTGGTTGTAAATGATCACTCTGCCAGCTGCCCTGCGTGGGTCTGCCAGCGAGGCCAGATCGCGCGGCTGAGGTCGGGACTTACGCCGCCCCGAGTTTGAATCACCCTCTGTACTCCACATCAGAGATGAGGCCGGAGATAGGTCTTCCGAGCGCAAACCGCGCACCTTGAAACGGTTGCGGAAACGCAGCGGCAGCATGGCACGGCTCATCCGGTCAACGCTGGTCACCTCTGCACCCTGCTCTGCCAGGTACCACTGCAGGATTCCGGAACCTGCCCCGGCATCCAGGATGCGCTTCCCTTTAACTGAGCCGAGCAAGGAGAGCATCCAGGTCAGGTCGAGCAAATAATGCCAGCCGAATTCCAATCCCAGAGAGCTGGCCAGGCGCTTGAGCGCTCGAACGGTTGCCCGGTTCTCTTCCAGCAATGACACGGATAATATTTCGATCTGGTCGTTCACATTCTCCTCACACCACTCAACTCATCGCTCCCGATTAGTTCTCAGGCATCAGAAAAGGCTTGCCATCCAGGATGCCCTCAACCAGCACCTGCATGGGCGTTGAATGTTCTAGAGACAGGCGCTGCCAGGGGAAATCGCGCAGCAACACGAAGCCGGGGCGCGGCCCAACCTGAAGGTACTCATCCATGGGAATGGAGGCGCGGTAAAGCTGGAAATACAAGAAACGACGTGCATTGCGCTGGAATTCTTCTGGAATGTGGATACTTTCCGCACTCAGCAGCTCCTCAGCCTGGCTGCGAAATTCCTGCGGACTTTGCGGGAAGAACACCGTCGGATATTGGGTATAGCGTGCCTTGCCACCGCACAACACCGGCCTACCCAACACAGCCGCTTCCAGGCCTATGGACGAGTTGTAAACTATGATGAACCTGGCACGCTGGATCAACTCGTAGGAGCTGAGGTATTCCAGTGGGCCAATGAATACCACATTCGGCCACGTGTGCATCCCCCGGCTGTGCACCCAATCCTCGACGCTCTCGTTGCTCAGCTTCTTCGTGCCGGGGCGCATTTCATCTGGGTGGGCGCGGATCACAAACAGCGTCTCTGGGTGCGCCTGGATCACCTCAGATACCAATTCTAGCCAATCGAACATGTTCGAGAAGATCACGTTAGCGTGCACCTGGCTGGTATCGTACACCACGTTGGTGAATACCGGCACCACCTGGCGGAACTCGGCCATCTTCTTCAGGAGAGATTCATCCAGCCGGCGCATCTCAGGCCAGAATTGGATACCTGCCATGCTGAACTTACCCTGAAAACGCTCCTCCAGGTAGGCGTCCAGGCGGGCATTTTGTTCATCGCTTAAATCAAACGTTTCGGGGATATCCAGTGGATAGGCAGTCGGCTCGCCCTCGGTGAAGAAGGTAGAGAAACGCTGGAAGCCCACTTCGTGCGCCGGGGAGCGCACGCCCAACCCCCGCGCCACCCAACGCGCCGTAGCCTCTGGGAACATGGCGCCGTTGAAGATCACCGCTGCACGTGGATCAACCTGCTCCAGCAGGGAGGCAAACTCGCGGGCAACGTTGTACGCCGATAAGATGTACTGGCGCAGGAGATAGCGTCTCGGCTCATCATCAGGGAGGTTGTGACGGCGCAGCGTCCAGCGCACAGAGGGCAGCACGAGCTGACCAAGGGGGATCGGGGATTGAAGATTGCGGATTGATGATTGCTGATTGCTGGTTGGGGGTTGGAGATATTCAAATGCACAAAGCTCATCCACGCTCAGGTTCTGCAGGGCAGTGGCAAGATCGGGGTCCGGATGGAAGGCGAAAGCGTGGACGCTCGCCCCAGCATGCAAGCGATTGGATTGTGCCGTACAGGTCGCGCATGGGGGTGGCTGGGTGTAATCCTGGCGGTTGATGCCCAGCACACAGGGGTGCATGCCTGCATGGCAGACAAAGTGGATTACCGGTGCACCCCCCAGGCGCAGCGCCCAACCGGTGATCAGCTGGAAGGCAGCATTCAGGCTCAGACCGGTGATGCGCGTGGAGGCATTGAATAGGACGACAGGCTGCCCAGCAGTTAAACGCTCGCCTGATGACCCTGCAGTTGAACGCTCACCCGATAGTCCAGCAGTTGAACTGCTGGACATCCTTGAATGTTCGGCAACCTGCTGCGCCAGGCGGGCTACTCGCTGGCGGTTCTGCCAGCCGGCGTAGCGCAACCGGAGGCGAGACCATAAGTTCTCAGACTTCGGCACAACCACCAATTTTCAACTTTCCAACCTTCAAACCGCCTTCGCCTGGAAGTACGCCTGCGACAGGCGCTGGATGGCGATGAGAAATCCCTCGCCTTTGCGCTGGTGACCGCGCCAGATCTCTGGGATCATGGTGCCATGGTAATCACCAATAACCTTAAAGAAATGCACCCAGTCGATGGTGCCCTCGCCGATCTGCAACCCTTCGCCATCCAAGCCAGCCCCATCGGCGAGGTGCAGGTGGCGAATGAAGGGAAGCAGGACCTCCACTTGCTCGTAAAAATCGACGTGCGCCCAGTTGCAGTACAGCTTGGCGTGTGACGTATCAAAGCAGGTGTTCAAACCCATCGACGTGATAAAGTCACGGATTTCATGGGCATCCATAAAGGCGTTGGTCAGCCATTGCCCGCCAAAATACCACGGGTGCGGCGGCAGGTTCTCCAACAGCAGCTCCACTCCCTCGTAATCCAGCTCGTTGACCGAGCGGCGCAGATTCTCATACAGCCGGCTGCGGTTCTTGATGGGGTAGTCCAGGCTCATGGCTCCCGGGTGGACAATGACCTTGGGCGAGCCTACGAAATGAGGCGCCATCTCGCGTGTCAGGTTGATGGATTTCTGCATCAGCCCGACCGAATCACAGCGCTGGCGCTCATCCAGCGAGCACAGGTCCACCAGGGTGCGGTCCCAGAACTCGGGGGCGTGCACCACCAGCTTCAAGTCGTGGTCGCCACCTGGGTAATGTTCGTCCAGGTCCTGGTCGGTAAAATGGTATTCCAACATGTGCGGGTGGTAATCCAGCAGTTCGCCATAGTCGCGAAAACGTACTGTGAAGCCATACTCCATCGGCAGGATGTGCTCGGTATCCAGCTCGATGCGATGCCCCAGGTCGCTCTCCTGAAAGGGCTCATCCACCTCGATCACACGCTCGGCGCGCCGCCCGACCAGCTCGGTGTAGCGCTGGGGGGAGACGCCCAACGCAGGGCCTTTGACCGCCACCATCGCGGCGGTGATGGTCTCGCCAGGCTCGATCCGCCGCGCTGCCATCAGACTTTTTCCAAGCACCTCGCGGTTCAGGATTTCCCCGCGCGAGAAAAACTTCTCCTCGCCTGTGCCCAGGGCGTCAGATACCTGGCTAATATCGCGCACCATCTTCTTAAAACCTTGCGGCTCAAGGCTGGCGGCATGATCAGGTCCGTCCATGGTGCGGTCCAGGGTCAGATGGCGCTCGAGAATGCTGGCTCCCAGGGCTGCCGCCACGGTGGAGACGGCAATGCCGCGCTCGTGTCCTGAATAGCCCACCGGAACATCAAAGCGGCGCAGCTGATCCATGAAGCGCAGGTTGATATCCTCAAATGCCGCCGGATAGGTGCTGTTGCAGTGCAGCAGGGCGAATTCGGCGCGACGCTCTTTGAGGAAATCCACGGTGATCTCAACTTCCTCGATGCGCGACATACCTGTGGAGAGGATTAGCGGTTTCTTGAAAGCTACCAAGTGGTCGAGCAGGGGCAGGTTAGTCAGGTCGGCGGAAGCTACCTTGTAAGCCGGCACACCCAAAGTGTTCAGAAAGTCAGCGCTCTCGGCGTCGAAGGCTGAGCACATGAAGGTGATCTCCTGATCTTGGCAGTGCTCAAGGATGCGGTAGAAAGCGTCATCTGAAAGCTCCACCTGTTGCAAGATGGGCAGAAGGTAGCGCAGCGTCTTCTCGCCGGCGTTGGCGTTATCCAGGTATTTCTTCGAGTAGAGCGCCTCCAGCTTGCGCTTCTGGAACTTGACAGCGTCGGCGCCGGCGTCTTTGGCGATATCGATCAGTTTGAGGGCCAGGTCGAGCAGGCCGTTATGATTGACGCCGATCTCGGCGATGATATAGGCAGGCTCGCCATCACCGACCAGCCGGTCGCCAATGCGGATATGGGGCATGTTTCCCTCCGGGGGAGCGGGTAATTTGCTTACCCCACTCCTGCCTGCCTTCGCTGCGTTCGGCAGGCTTCCCCTCCCCTATAGGGGAGGAGGAATTTCCTTGGGGTTTGCGGGCGGCAAAGCCACCCACAAACCTCATTTTCTTCTTTCCCTCCCCCTAAGGGGGGAGGGCGGGGTGGGGGTCTTAACTGCTACAAAGACTAATGACGAGACTCGATATGAAATCCGAGATCATCGAAGGTAATCTCGCCCCCCTCCAGCAGCCGCTCGGCGCGGCGCCAGTCATCGGGGGAGTCGATGTCGATCCACTCGCTGGGGTCGATGACCAGCGGCAGGATGCGCTCGCCGGTCATGGAATTCTTGTTCAGGATGGTGTCCGCCCAGGCGGCGTCCACGTAACCGGTCTGCCAGTAGACGTCGGGGAGCGCCTGTCGCGGCTGGTTGTAGGGTTCGCGGGCGATGCCCAGCTTGAGCCCAACCGGCTGCATGAAGCCATCCCCGCCGATGCGCCACATTTTGAACGGGTTCTGGAAGGGGATGCACACTGTGCGCACGGCGTCCGCCTCGGGGCGTTCCATCAGACGATAGACAGCCTCGTCGATATAGCGCCGGCGCCGGAAGGGGGAAGTGGGGCGAAGCTGCACCACGATCTCCGGGTGATAGCCTTCGTTTTCCGCCAGCCAGCGCAGGGCATGCTGGAAGACGGGCAGGTCGGGAGTGTCATCCTGGGAGAACTCCCCCGGGCGCAGGAAGGGCGTCTCCGCTCCGTAGTGCCGCGAGACCTGGGCGATCTCCTCGTCGTCGGTGGAAACCACCACACGGGTGACCGTCTCAGCGCCCAGCCCGGCGGCGATGCTGAAAGCGATCAGCGGGTGCCCGGCGAAGGGGCGGATGTTTTTGCGCGGGATGGATTTCGAGCCGCCGCGGGCGGGGATGAGGGCGAGGACTTCCGTCACCAGGCCGTCCAGCCCCCATCCACCACCAAATTAGCCCCGGTCATGTATTTTGAGGCATCCGAGACTAAAAACAGCAGGGCGCCGTTCATCTCGTCTTTCTCCGCCATGCGTCCCAGCACGGCGCGCGTCGAGTACGCCTTCACGAATTCCTGGTCGTGCCCGTTGTACACCCCGCCCGGCGAGAGGGCATTCACGCGGATGTTCTTCCCAGCATAGTACGCCGCCAGGTATTGGGTCAATCCAAGGATGCCCGCCTTTGTCACCGGGTAATACGCCGGCTTGTACTGCGTGGGCTGTCCTGGGCGCTGGTACATGCGCTGGTCGGGGGCTGCCAGCCCGTAGATGGACGACATATTGACCATCACGCCGCCGCCCTGCTCCAGCATGGGCTTTGCCGCTGCCTGGCAGCATAAGAACGCCCCCGTCAGGTTGACAGACAGCGCCTGGTTCCACAGGTCGAGGGGATACTCTTCAAATGACCCCGATGACGCGCCACGCGAAACCTGCGCCTCCGGATCGAACTTGGGGTCGAGGGCGGCGCTGTTGACCAGGATATCCAGCCTGCCGAATGCGTCCAGCGTGGCCTGCACCATCGCCTGCACGGAGGCAGGCGAGGTCACATCCGTCTCCACAGGCAGGCAACGACCTCCGTCCCGGACGATGGCGTTTGCCAGGATGGAGGCAGCTGGCTCGTCCAGGTCGGCGACGACCACAGACGCGCCCGCCTCCGCCAGGGTGCGGCAGAACTCCGCCCCCAGCAGCCCGGCTCCGCCGGTCACCACAGCCACACGACCGGTCAAATCAAACAACTTAGGTAGCTCAACCATAGCAATTGTTTTAACACAAAGGACACAAAGGCGAGGCACGAAGTACTCGAAGGTTCTTATATTTCATAGCCAACTTTGTGTTCCTTCATCTTCCTTCGTGTACTTCGTGTTAAGCTTTTCCTCACGCGGCGGTAGGTTCAGCCGCTTCTTCTACCTGTGCTCCATTGTCTGCACCATCCGGCAGAACGAAGCCACGCTCTTCCAAGAAAGCCACGATCTTGCGAGCGTTCTCCTCCGGGCCAGTCTCAACCGTGTACAGCGTGATCTCCGGGTTGACGGGCTCCTCATAAGGATCATCCACACCGGTGAAGCCGGTGATCTGGCCGCGCCGGGCGCGGGCGTACAGACCTTTGACGTCGCGTGATTCGCATACATCGATAGGCGTGTCCACAAAGACCTCGATAAAGCGCTCCTCGCCCACCATCTTGCGCGCTTCGTTGCGCGTGGTGCGGTAGGGGCTGATAGCAGCGCAGATGACCGTGCCACCCTGGCGGGCAAGCTCGCCGGCGACAAATCCGATGCGCAGGATATTGGTATCGCGGTCTTCGCGAGTGAAGCCTAAACCCTTGGAGAGATGCGTACGCACCACATCGCCATCCAGCAGTGTAACCTGGCGGCCGCGCTCCAGCAGGAGCGAAGTGAGCACTTCGGCAGTTGTTGATTTGCCCGAGCCGCTCAGCCCGGTGAACCACAGGCACACACCCTGTTTGTGGCGCGGCGGGTACATCTGCTGTAGAATATCGCCGGTCTCCTTACGCGTGAACCACTCCGGCAATGTCTTGCCCTTCGCCAGGTATTCATCGCGCACCTGCGTGCCAGAGATATTGAAGACGCGCGCGCCTTCGGGCACCTTGGTCTGCTCCTCATAACGCTCTTCGTCAGCCAGATACAATAGTTCTTTGAACTCCACCGGCTGTACACCGATCTCCCCGGCGTATTGCGCCGTCATCGCCTGAGCCTCATAGGGACCATAGAATGGCCGTCCCTGGCTGTCGTTCCCAGGACCGGCATGGTCGCGTCCGATGATGAAGTAATTAGCGCCAAAATTGCGCCGGATAATCGCATGCCACAGCGCCTCTTTCGGCCCAGCCATGCGCATGGCCAGCGAGAGCAGGCTGAGCAGCGTCTTGTTCTTTTCGTAATAATTCTCCACCAGGGCGCGGTAAACGCGCACGCGTGTATAGTGATCCACGTCGCCTGGCTTGGTCATGCCCACAACTGGATGGATCAGCAAGCTGCCGTTGACATCTTCGGCTGCTCGCTTGGTCAGCTCTTCATGGATGCGGTGCATCGGGTTGCGCGTTTGGAAGGCGACCACATTGGCGTTGCCCATCTTCTCCAGCATGGCGCGCACCTGTGCAGGGGAGCGGCGCAAGTCTATAAAATCGTGGTATCTGGGCAGGTCTATGACCTTCACCTCGCCTGAGACATACACATTACCCCAGCGCACCATCTCCGAGACCAGGGGGTGGCGCGGATCGGTGGTGCCTAAGACCAGCCGCGCTTCACGCTGCGGGTCGTAGTGAAACACCTCTTCAATCTGCATCACAGCCAGCGGATTGTTGCGGGCATCGCTCAGGGTGATCTGCTCACCCCAGCTCGGCAGGGCTTTCTCATCTACTGGCAAGGTAATTGGGATGGGGAAGAGTGTGCCGTTATCCAGGCGCATCTCGGTCAGGACGCGCTCATAGTCAGCTTTGCGCATAAAGCGGTCAAGCGGCGAAAAGGCACCTGTTGCCAGCAGCTCCAGGTCGCACAGCGAGCGAGCCGAAATCTGCACGTTGGGCAGGCGGCTCGACTTCGCCAATAATTCCTCGCGCTCCCCACTGGATACATGCAGGTCCACCAGCTTACCCCCATAGGGGCTGATGAGGTTTTGATTCTTCTTTGTCATTATCGATATCTCCTTATTAATAATTGCACCACAACATCACCAGGGACATAAAAAGTTGGAGCCATGGTGTGCTGTGTGTTTTGGTGGTTAATTTTTTCTTCGCAATTTTTCACGAGCTTTGAGCTCGCTGTCGTACACTTTCTTCTGCCCATCGCCCAGGGCGTGTTCGATAACGCGGATATCGCGCACCAGGCGGATCACCCCGCCCGGCTCCACCGAGGCTGCCTGATCGCTGCCCCACATGGCGCGGTCCAGGGTGATATGGCGCTCGATGAAGCAGGCGCCAAGAGTTGCGGCGGCGTATGAAGTCTGTAAGCCCACCTCGTGCCCCGAATAGCCTACCGGTACGCCGAACTTCTGGCGTAAGGTCTGGATCATGCGCAAATTCAGCTCCTCTGGCGGGCAAGGGTAGGTGCTGGTGCTGTGGGCGAGCAGCAGGTTATCGCTCCCGAGAAGCGCCACCGCCGCCTCGATCTCCTCGAGGGTGGACATGCCCGTGGAAAGGATGACCGGACGCCCGGTGGATCGCACTTTACGAAGCAAACTCTCGTCCGTCAGCGAGGCCGAGGCAACTTTGTAACAGGGCGGCGAGAACTGCTCGATGAAATCCACTGAATCTTCGTCCCAGCATGAGGCGAACCAGGCGATGCCCTTCTCATTGCAGTAGCGGTCGATCTCGGTGTAATCCTCATGGCGCAGCTCGACCATGCGGCGATATTCCAGGTAAGAGATGATCCCCCAGGGTGTATCCCGCATCACATTCTGGTATTCTGGCGGAACTGACTTCTCTGGGGTGCGCTTCTGGAATTTCACCGCGTCACAGCCCGCCATATGCGCCACGTCCACCAGGCGCTTGGCGATATGCAGATTCCCGTTGTGATTGATGCCGATTTCGGCGATGATCAAAACCGGGTATCCATCGCCTACCCAACGATCGCCGATTTTAACCGCTTTTACCATGAAATCTCCTTAGCGTGCGAGAATGGAAAATCGAGAAAAGAGAGAGGTGAACCATAGTGAGGGCATCCACCAACCGACTCTCGATTCACGAATCACTTCGCGCGCATCTTTTCCAAAATGAGATCACAAATCTCGCGTATCGCCCCATGACCGCCGCGATGCTCGAGAACGATTTTTGCCAGGGCGAGCGCTCGAGGGTGGGCATCGGCAACCGCCACCGCGCAGCCGACGTGTGCCAGGCAATCCAGATCGTTGACATCATTGCCTACATAGACGACCTGGGCGGGATCAACACCTAGCTCCTGCAGAAGCTGGCGCAATGCCTGACCTTTGTCTTCCAACCCCTGCCTGCAGGGGATGCCCAGCTTATCGGCGCGCCTCTGCACGACCGGGTTAACCTCGGTGGAAAGCACCCATATAGGCAGCCCCGTCTTCTTGAGCATGCCGATGCCCATGCCATCCGAGCGGCTGCACTGTACCGCCTCGCGGCCATCCTGAAGCACGTACACTGTATCGTCGGTGAACACGCCGTCGAAATCCAGCACCAGGGCAGCGACTTGCTCCGGCAAGAGGCTCACCTTGCGGGCCTCATCCTGCCTGCGCAGGAGCACTTCTGCCACCTCGAAATCCACCGGGTCGTCGATCTCCAGTCGGCGCTCGGCGGGCATCTCGTACATCGCCGTCTTGCCAAAGAAGCGGTGGCGGCTCTGTAAAAAGCCAGGCACACGCATCACGTACACAGCCCCGGTCTCCAGGTACTGCGGCTCGCGTTCCTGGCGTAGCGGGCGGACCTCTTTCTGGTGATTGATGCCGATGGCGTCGCCATCAACGGGGCGCCACAGGAAATAGTGGAAGGGGATCACTGCCAAAGCGCTGTCGGCATCTTGATCCAGAAGCGCCTGCACCGTGCCATCAATATCTTCTGCAAGCGTGAGCGGTGACGTGCACTGCAAGAACACCAGGATTTCTGGTTGGTAGCCTTCCCGCTCCTGCAATGTCTCTAAAACGTGCAGCAATGCCGATTCAGAGGAGGCTTCGTCTCCGCTGATCTCGGCTGGCCGCCAGACCACCTCGGCTCCATACTCCTGGGCAATACTGGCGATCTCGGGGTCGTCGGTAGAGACCACCAGGCGATTGACGTAGCGAGAAGCGTGTGCCTGCTGGATGTTATGGGCAATGAGTGGCACCCCGCTCAGCGGGCGTACATTCTTGCGCGGGATACCTTTTGATCCGCCGCGGGCGGGGATAATGGCGAGACAGTTCATGGAGAAGAGAATAGTGAGTAGTGAATAGTGAATAGAGGTTTTTGAAGGGTTTTACGCTATACGGTATACACTATACATATAGCGTATACCGTAACGTGCAATTCATGTCACCATCAATGATATCTCGCCAGTCTCCGCTGATTGCTGGGCTGCCAGCGCCAGGCGCAACGCATGGATGCCGTCGTCCAGCGCGCACACTGGCTGCTCCTCGCCGCGCGCGACCGCCAGGAATTGGCGCATCTCCTCCAGGAACAAATCGTTGCGAGCAAAGTCTTGCGGGGGCGAGTAGATTTCCCTCTCCTCCTGCCCGGAGTCTCGGGTGCTGAGAAGGTGGACTGCACCTTCGGCATTATCCCAGCGGATGACACCTTGCGTACCCACGATCTCCAAAGTATGGGCGGGCGGTCGCTGATTATAATCCAAATGAACGCTTCCTAACACCCCACTTTGGTAACGCAGCCCGATCTCGGCGGTATCCTCGACGTCCAGCGCCAGGTCGCCCAGTTGGCTGGCAAAGGCCCACACAGCTTCGATGTCCCCAAAAAGCCAGCGCAGGTAGTCCAGCGGGTGGCTCAAGGTCAGGATCACCCCGCCTCCCAGCTCGCGGCGGGCGCTGTAGCCCTGGCGATAATCTTCCCACGGGTGCCAGCCCGGCAGGTACTCGCCCCAGTGCGCCCGGGCGGATAAGGGGCGTCCAATGGAGGATGGATCAGCAGAGAGCAGCTGTTTGATTTTTTGCAAGCCGGGATGGTAGCGGAAGTGGTAGCCCACCAGCACCTGCCCGCCGCCACGGCGTACGGCTTCTTGCAGGCGATCTACTCCTTCCATGGAGTGCGAGACGGGCTTCTCCAGCAGCAGGTGGCAGCCACGCTCGGCGGCAGGAATGGCTACATTTAGGTGCAGGGCGGTGGGGTTGGATACAATGACTGCATCGGGACGTTGCTCCAGCGCGGCGGACAGGTCGCCCTCGACAGGGAAGCTCTTAAGCTCATCATCCGGCAACGTGCCGCGCCCGGTGCGGTAGAGCAGGATATCTTGTTCTCCCAAAGCCACCAGGTTGCGCAGGTGCCTGCGTCCGATGGAGCCCAGCCCGGCGATTAATATTTTCATATTTCAGTTATTTAACACAAAGGTCACGTATGGAAACGAAGGTCACAAAGGGGAAAAATGTGAATATTCGTACACAGATTTTCAGGATCAAAACGGATTATTTATTAATTTCATCCGTGTCTGCTCTCGGTTTTTCCTATTCCAGGTTGTATTTCCAGGCAGTCAGCGTCTCTCCCGCGATTTCACTGAAAATCTGCCGGTCGTGGGGAGTGAAGAGCTCCCTCCAGGTGCCGCGCTGCCCTTTGGTCAGGGCGGCGGCGATATCGCTGGCTTTCTCCTGCTGCCAGTCGGCGTCGGGGTTCGCTTGCATCTCAGCCTCCAACGCCTCCGATAAGCCCGGATCTGCGCTGTCTACGCCCAGGAAATCCCACAAGCGCTGCAGCTGCTCCCACGGCGACGCCAGCAAATCCTCATAGCGCAGTGAGAGGTAGCGCTCGCCCAACAGCTGGCGGGCAACCCGGTCGGTCTCGATCACGTTGTGCGCCCAGCCTTGCGCTGCTCCCCGCAGGCTCTTCTCTGTGAAGACTGAGCGCTGGCCGGAGAGGAAGGGGGACGCATCCTTAATGAAATCCTGGCGGATGCGCAGGCCCTCGGGGTTCAGATGCTGCGGTCGGTCGATGAATGCCTGGAAACGGTGCGAGAGGGCTGCATCACGCCCGTCACGAACAATGAAGACCAGCCGGGCGTCGGGATACACCTTGACCATCTGGCGCACGGCGTCGCCGTCCAGCAGGCTGTTGGGGCTCTTATCCCCCACAATGCAGCCTGGTTCTCCTTTACCCGCCTTGCGGGCATCGCGTTCCAGGATGAAATCGGCAGCGGCGCGCAGCACCAGCGCCGAGAGGTCGCCCCCCTGGTTCCAGCGGTTGCTGCGCCGCCCGAGCCACATACCCACCTCTTCATCAGCCACCAGGGCTTCTAGCAGGGGCTGGCGGGTGAAGAAGTGCGCCTGGTAGTTGCAGTGCACCCTGGGATGCACGCGCACCAGCCGCGTGAGCAGTGTGGTCCCCGAGCGGGCGTGCCCGAAGATGAAGAACTTCTCCAGGGGGAAGAAGGCTTTTGCCTCAGCTACCTCCTCAGGGGTGATGGCGGGCACCTCCCGGCGCGTTCGGGGAGGGAGTTTGCCTTTGAGCAGCAAGCGAGCGGCTAATTGGAGGCGATTAATTTTTCCTTCTTCCATTTCAATTTGGACGCGGATGAACGCGAATTTTCACGGATAACTTCTTGATCAAACGGAGGCTCATTTATCACTTATTAATGATAAAAAGAATTGCGCTGTCCTGCGCCCGGCACTACCGTCGATGTTGGTGCACTCCTGCGTCAAAAAGCGGCGCTGGGCTTCCAGGTCTGCGCGCGGGTTGGTCAGGTAGCGGTTGATCGCTTCGCACAGCTCGTCTTCATTCAATGCCACCCTGCCGGCTCCCGAGTTGTGGAAGCGCGAGTGGGTGGGCCACACGCCAATCTGCGACATGGGCACCCAGTACTTCCCCGGGTAGCCGTCCTTCGAGTCGATGCACACGCTGACGATGGGACGCTCCTGAAAAGAAGCCTCCACGCACATGGTCGAGTACACGGTCAGGAAGATATCCGAATGTGCCATCATGCAGGTCTTCTCGGTCATATCCTCGCCGGAGTAGTGCCCCAGCGCCCCCAGCGGCACCGGCTCGACCACGTGGATGTGGGCGTTCTCGCGAGCCAGCTGGCGAATGCGCTCCGCCTCTGCCACGTAGTGCCCGCTCATGTGGATGGGGTGCAGGCGCACCAGCAACTGCGATGGAGCCACCAGCCTCTCTTCGATCACCAGCCGCGCCAGCGCCTCGACATTCTGAATGTTAGGCGACCAGCTCACGAAGCTGCTGGCATAGGAGAGCAGCTTGCGCCCGGGATCCAGACCCGTGCAGGCGGAAATACTCTTCGCGCGGCAGCAGCCACTCTTTGCGCACGTAGCCATCGTAGGGTGGCATGCCGCCCACGTTGACACGCTCCGCAGACCAGTCAGCGCCGCCCATCAACTCCTGCTTCTGGAGCGCCGACCAGCAGGTGATCCAGTCCACTGGCGCACCAGGCAAGCCGTAAGAGCTCGAGCTATCCCAGCTGATGATGGCTGCTGCGGTAGGGATCATGCGCCGCGACGCTTCGCGCAGCAGGTAGCGGTCCTGGCGGAATCCCGGAGAACCGGCTACCACGAGGTCGGGATGGTACTTATCAAAGAGATCGGCATAAATGCTGGGGGTAAAGCGGCGTTGATAATTTTGCAGCCAACGGCGGGCGGTGCGCGAGCCGCGCAGGGTGCGTGCCACCGCTTCCATAATAGGGAACAAGCGCCTGCGGCGGGGGTGCGCTTCGCTCTTGACTTGCTGGATGTAGGCGTCCACCACTGCCAGGTTGGTGCCGCCCGCCGCCCCGGCGCGCCGCAGGAAATCCAGCCACCACTGCACGGCAGGGGACACGGAACGGGTGTACTCGCGCACAGCATCTAAGCGCAGCCCCTCGACCACCAGCCCGGGTCGCCCGTACTTCTCGGCGACCAACCCGGCGGTGGCATCTTCGGTGAATACCACTACCTGGACGCCCGCCTCCAGCAAGACCGGGATGATATCGCTTTGCAGGAAGTAAAACACCGCCAGCCCGTGATCGGCGATGATAAAAACAGATCTATTGCTCATTTACTCTCGTGAGCCCATTTTTCTGTAAACCACCTGGTAACCGGTGGGGGCGTGGCTGCGCGTCGAGGCGGGCGCCATAACCTGTCCGTGCCCGACAATGCCTCTCAGGGTAGCAACCAGCACCTCTACACCCGCCAGGACCATGCGCCCGGTGTAATGGCGCACCCCGCGCATCCCCGGCAGGACGGCGTGCTTCAGGTTGCCGGTGCCCTCGCCGAGCAATGAGATCGGGTCGTAGAAACCTTCCAGATGCGCCAACGCCAATCCATATTCCCCGCCCAGGCGCTCCAGTGCATAGTGGGTGAAGCGCATGAAGTCCACCGGTTCCTGGTGCATTTTGACCAGGAATGGGACAGCGACGATGAGCACACCATCCGGCTTGAGCATCTGCACCAGGGCATCCATCAGGGCGCGCGTGTCGTAGATGTGCTCCAGCACGTTCATCAGCAGCAGGGCGTCAAAGGCAGCCGGTCTGAATGGATTACTGACGGTCAGGTCGCAGACGATATCCACCTCTGGGTAGGGATAGACATCCAACGCCAGGCACTCCCGCCCCTGCAACACATCGGCAAAGTCGCCCCTCCCGGCGCCCACATCCAAGATAGCCGCCTTGGGAGGCAAGCTGGCAATCTGGTCGCTTAGAAAGCGCCAATTGGCGCGCCGCCAGGGAGTACCAGTCTCTGGACCGCGGGCGAGCTTCTCGGAAGGCTGCAAGCCAGGCGGGGGTGGGGTGAAGATGGGAATGCCATCTTGTTTTGGTACTTCTCTCCCACAATGCGGACAGCTCAAAGCTGCCTCCGCATCGACCAGATCGCCTTCACAGCGATCACACTGGATTAGCTTATTCCATTTATCAGCCATTACTTGGATGGTATGTAGACTCTATTGATTGGCAGCAGATGAACACCGATTTTCCGTTGGGAATTTTTCGGATATCCGTGTTTATCTGTGATTAGCGATTCAATTGTCAGAATGTATAGCCTGGAACAGGAAGTTGTAGAGCCTGACGAACTGCCGGTTCAGACGCGGGTGACGCACCAGGCTCCTCGCCATCCGGCGCCAGGCGCTGACCTGGCTTGGGGCTGTTTTTGCAGCCGGAGGGCTGCCAGGCAGATCTCCCGTCACCTTCCTGACCTCCTCGAACAGTCGCTGGCTCAGGGTGTTACCCATATGAAAGACGTAGGGTTCCAGCGTGGAGAGGTGCAGGGTTCCCAATGCGTCGATCTTGTGGTCCAGCGACATGGTCTCGGCCCGGCGCAGACCCATGGTAGCGGACAGCGGCACGACCTGGCGGGCGACATGGCGGGGGATGGTGAACTGCATGTGCGAAGCGCCGATCACTGCCTGCAAGCCGCTCGCAACCTGGGTCACCGCCGGAAGAGCTTTCTCGTAGAATGGCGCAGCGATCTCCTCAGATGCGCCAATCCCCAGGCAGAACTCGTCGACGATCTCCTTACTTGGACGGTACTCACCAAACTGGTAGCGACCATCTTTCTCAAGGATTCGGTGCGCCCGACCTTGCCCATCCATCACATCGTAGAAATTGGGCTGCGCCGAGACCATCCCGGCCTCGGGGAAAGCCTCCAGCACTTCCAGGCTAGCTTCGAGCCATCCGGGGCGGAAGAGCACGTCGCTGTCCGCATAAGTGATCAACTCGTTGGGCATGGCGGCGAAGATCCAATTCCACGCGCCCGCTTTCCCGAGATTGTGCTGTGAGGAGACCAACCAATCGATTTGCCCGCCATCGGAGAGACCGCGCAGCTCGTCCACAACCTCGGCACAGCTGCCGTTATCGAAAACCAGCAAGTCGAAGGGCTGCCGTGTAGCGTGGCGCAGGCTGCTCAGTGTGTATTTCAACACCTGCAATGAGTTCTCAAAGTAACCTTCCTGCGAAGGGATGTACACAATGGTAGCGATCCCCAGCCGCTTGGGCTGGTATGCGGGCAGTCCAGCTTTGGCAGGATTGGCGCCGACCCTCATCGCGAGCTCCATTGATCCCATGCAAAGGAAGAATTGACGATTAACAGGCCGTCGTAGCGCTCCTGCCGCCCATCTAAGGCGAAGCTAGCGATGGTAAAGTCTGAATATTTCATCGTAAATGCGCAATAGGGTCTTCTTCAGCGGAGGTAGATCAACGAAGCGCCGCTTGCTTTCAAAAGGTGCTGCCAGGGCGTCGCCCGCCTCCAGACGGTTGCCCAGATGTTTGACCAGCGGCTCGCAAGTCGTAAGGCGCAGGTAACCGGCGGCATTCATCTGTTCGTCCAAAGAACGCACTTGCCCCATCGGGCGCTCCATCTCGAAGGGCAGGAAACGCACCAAGGCGGTTTTAGGGGCAGTGAACTGGAAGTGCGCCGCGCTGACGTTAGCGCTCACCCCCTCCCGCGTCAGGCGTATATCCTCACGAGAGGCATACCACTGGCGGGCTTGCTCCTCGGATGTCCCCAGGCTGAGCACATGCTCAAGGTAAGTTTCCCAGGGCAGAAAGCATCCCTGCTCCACCTGCACACCGGGCTGCTGGCTTGCCCAAGCCAGGGTAGCCGTGTAATAAGCCTCAGGTGTGCGCATGGGGCGGGCCGTCACCATGCCCGCTTGCGGGAAAGCGCCCAGGATCTCCAGAGAGCGCTCTAGCCAGCCCGGCCGGAAGAGCACGTCACTGTCTGCGTAGGCGATGGTCTCGCCGGGCGCGGCCTGGAAGATGAAGTTCCATGCCCCACCTTTGCCCACATTTTTATCAGACAGCACCAGGTACTGGATACGACCCTGCTGATGAGCTTCCATCAGGTAAGTGCGCACTTCAACACAGGAGGCATTATCGAACACCATCAAATCGTGGGGCGTGTGGGTATTCTCCCACAGGCTGCCCAGGCAGGATTTGAGCACCTCCAACGACTGGGCATAGTAGCCGTCCAGGAAGGGGATATAAGTCACCAACGCAACCGTCACTGGCTGGGGCTGGGGAACGTAGTCGATGGATTTGGCGGGGTTTTGACCGATACGCATGAGATATTAGGGTTACAAAATACGTTATACGCTATACGTATAGCGTATGGCGTACGGCGTATGGCATAAACGCTTCACGTGAGCGATCCGGTTATCCTGCGCCGCATGCGGCGGAAGGGACGCGCCAGCTTCCAGCGCAAGCCGCGGCGCGAGCTGCCGGGAGGGGTGAGCGACATCTCGACCTGGCGCAGGAGGCGCAAGGTGGTAAGCCGTGGGCGACGGATGCGCCCATCCACCAGCTGCCTGTCGCTGTCCAACACCATGTACAGGTTTGCCGAGCCGCCTGCCAGGTCCTGGTTCACGATGGATTCGGGGTGCTCGTAATGCGGTCTGCCGCCTGGCAGGTGGGCGTAATCGTGATCCTGGTGAATGATCAGAACAGATTGCGTGGCGTCAATCACCGGCCATCCCTGCTGGCGGGCATGGAAGATCATCCAGTTATCCCAGCCAGCGCGCCCGATGGCGAAATCGGGGATCTGCGTAAAGAGATGGCGGGGGAACAGGAAATAATCGCTGCCAGCTGGCATGTGCTCACGGCCGCGCAGTTCAACCTCCTCCCTCAGCCTCGCCTCCCAACCCGATGAGAAATCCAACAAGCGGCCCACATCCAGGTCCCAACGCTGGCCGATCACAAGAAAACGCTTTTCCAGATCAGCGACTTTCCGGGCAGCCTGGACAAAATCAGGTAGCAGCAGGATATCGGCGTTCACATAAGCCAGCAGCGGAGAGGCGCTGGCTGCACGCGCCAGACTGAAGATCGAGCTCACCAGCGGCGTACCACCCTGCGAGCAAGCTACTTTCTTTAGCTGCCGCAGGCCGTACTCGGCGGCGAGCTCAGCCATGCCTGGCTCGTCGCCCACCAGCAGCACTTCTACACCATCGCCCAAGTGCCGCCAGGATTGGAGGGCATTGCGCTGGATGGTAGCGATGTGCGGATCAACGAATGGCTTGGGTGCGGTAAAGATGGTGAGGAAGGGAGTAGAAGACAACTGTTAGCGCTTAGGGATTGGAGAGTGGAGAGTTGAGATTAGTTTTGGGACTTATCGTAAAGATATATCATTCGTGATTTCGGACGACGGGTTATTGGCTTCGCTGCCAGGCCAGCCACGGCACGACTCGCTCCAGCAGGCGGCGGCGAGCCATACCCCACCAGCGTTTGAAGCGCACGCCCTGCTCGGATTGCACCTGGAAGCTAGCGGGGCTTTCCAGGGGGCGGGCCAGGGCAGTCGAATACAGCGGCAGCAGCCGCGAGCGTGGCAGCCCATGGGTTGCGAGCGCGACCACATCAAAGCCGGCTTTGCCAAGAACCTGCCGTAAGGTGTGCTCGCTGTAGGAAACAAGGTGCGCTACCTCAAAGCTATCGTGGGCATACAGGTTAGGCACCTCCACCAGCAACCAGCCAGCCTTGGTCAGCAATCCCGCGCGTAGCTCTTCTAGATAGCCAACCGGGTCGGGCAGATGTTCCAGCACGTGCGCCAGACTGATCAGGTCGAAGCGCTTCTTATCCTTTGCACGCAAATCATCCACTGATGCAAATACCCTCAAACGCTGCGAGCGGGCATATTCCCGGTATATGTCCCCCGGCTCCACACCAGTGACCCTGCAGCCATAGGCTTCCTTAAAGCGTAGCAAGAGCAACCCCGCCGAACAGCCGATATCCAGGTGACGCTTGATGGCGGGCAGCTGTCCATCACAGAATGCCACCAAAGCGTCCGCCCGCCCTGCCTGCACTGCCAGGTCTTTGGCATCCGGTGTTTCAGCTCCATGGTACAGGCGGCGGTATTCGACTTTGTAGAATATCGATAGCTCCGATTCGGTCATACGCGGCGATTGGTACACCAACCCGCAATGGTTGCAAATGCGGTTGGTCACCGGCAGCCCGCGGAAGGTGCGCTGGTCAAAGTGATGGCTGTCCTGGCTGCCACACAGTGGGCAGATTTCTACGCTTTCAGGCATGGGTTTTATTTATCTCAACTCGTACAAAGCATAATGCTGGTCGCGGTAAGTCTCTTGCATGGCGGCACACGAAGGTGGATCCTTCGCCAGATCTACGACAACATGGGTCAGATGGAATTCTGCCATGATCTGCGCCAGTGTGGCGCAAGCCCCACCTGAATCCTGCGTGTAGAACGCCCGCGCCAACTGGTTGCGGTGGTACCATTCCATCACCTCAAAATCCCGGTAGGGATGCGATTTCCAATTGATGAAGGCTGGCGCGCCGGTGTACGTACGAAACTCGTCGAAGCGATTGTCGCGCGGAGGGATTAGATATACCTGCCCCGATGTTTTACTCTGCTTGATGATATTCATCACCTGGTGTACGTCCTGACGATCATAGCGAGCGAAACGGCCGCGCTGGATGGTCATCCCCTCACGCGCGAGAAAGAGGATCGCCACCAGGCAAAAAACCACAATTGCCGGAACAACGCGGTCGATTTGAGCCTGGAAAAGGTCGAACAGCTTCGCTACTACCCAGGCGAGCAGCAGGCTGGTGGAGAGCGGCACAAGGATCACCGAAACCCGCCAGGGCGCCAGCAGCGCCAGGCTGTGGCTTCCGCCGAGCACCTGCACGAGGGTGCCAACCGCGCCCCCCAGGAAAAGCACCAGAATCACCGGGAACAGGCGTGTCCTGAGCACAAGGATCATCCCGACCAGAATAATGCCGATCTGCAAGGTTGCGCCAGCGTCCATCCACACCCGCAACAGAGCATGGTGCGGGATGCGCTGGTTGACCAGGATATCCAGCGCCTGCGCTGAGAGCGCCGGCGAAGTGGCGCTCAGCACAAACTGGTTGTACAGCACCCCCGGAGCAACCAGAGCCAGTGCCAGCAGACCGAGAAGAAAGGGTCGCTTCGCGGCGGTGATCATGATCTCAACAGGTATCACAGAGAGTTCTGGCTCCCCATCCCGGCTGCCCCCCTTCCTCGGGGAAGCGGGATGGATTTGGCGCAATGGGGGTGGGGGAAATAAGTGAGCGCGCTCTCTCATAAAAAATGCTAACCAGATAGGCAAATGTCATAAGAGCCGCGCTGAACAGGTATGCTGAGTGGAAAACGCACGCAAGCGCCAACCATATGACAGCCCAGACGTGCTTGCGCTGCAAGAAAGCGTGGATGGAGAGCAACAGGAATACACCAAAGGAGCTATTTTGGAAGTCCAGCCCCAGCAAATACTGCCCCGCCAGGCCGAAGTGCAGCAGCTCTGGCTCGAATCCGAGCGTCTTGCGAATGAGGATCTGCCCCCAGATGGAATGAATTGCCAGTACGGCGGTGAAAAATGCCAGTATTTTCGCTGGCGAGCGGTCGATTCCATACAGCGTCGAAGCGATACCCAGCAGGCTGTAGGCATAGACGCCCATCAACAGGGCGAAGTAAACGTAGAACAATCTCTCCGCCAGGAAGGCATAGGTGACACTCACCAACAAGCTGAAGGCGGGGAGCGGGTCTGCAGTATTCGCCAGCCAGTCCTGATCCAGCAAACCCATCCCGCCTATCGCCAGGCCGTGCAGGAACTTGGTGTTCTGGTTGTCGTTGTACAGATGCGACTGGGTGTACGCCAGGCTGAATACCAGAGAGAGCAGCAGCCATGCGATGAGGGAAAACCCCAGCCCTCTATTGAAAACGGATTTACTGTTCAAGGCCTGTGACATGTGGGAGCAAGGAGCGCTTTGGCGTACTTCTTCAATATCACGAAAACTTTCTTGGTCCAATCCGCGGAATTCGCGGATCGTATCTTGGTTTTGTTATCGCTGATCGACCTCGCGGTAGTCTTTATGCTGCACCCGGGCATTGATCTGTGCCAGCGCGGGCTCGCGCTCGAACAGCCCCAGCACTTCCAACCATGTGAAGTCGTCGCGACCATCAAAGCGGGCGTAGATTTGCCGCATCAGCTCCAGGTCCTCGGCAGTATCGACCGTCCAGCGAAAGGCGCTCAAGTCTGTCTCATGATTGAGCAGGTGGATGCGGAAACGCTCTGGGTTATCATAGAAGAAGGGCATGACATGTTCGCGCTGGTGTGACAGGCGCGCTTCCCGCCAGGCAGTCTCCAGCCCGGCGAAGGTGCACGCCTCCACATCTAATCCAATCGGGTATGTGCGCCCCCAGGGTGGTGGCAGACGGTTGGCGACGAAATCGTATGTTGTTAGATGAGATTTGTTTATTGATCGGGGCTGATCAGTGTTCACGATCCACTCGTCACGCTTGGATGCTTCTCCTAACAAGGTGCTAACAGCCGAATTGATCAAGCCCGGATCGATCACGGGACAATCCGCTGTAACGCGCACCACAATGTCTGCTGCTGTTCGCCGGGCAGCCTGATAATAGCGGTCCAGCACATCCTTCGCGCTGCCTCGATAGCACTGGTAACCACGCTCCTGGCACAGACGCTCCACGAGGTCGTCGGACGCGTCGGTCGTGGTGGCGACTACCACTTGCGCCAGGCTTTTCGCTCCCCGCATACGCTCAACAACGCGGCTTAGCATGGGTTGCCCGCCAATATCCAGCAACACCTTGCCCGGCAGGCGGGACGAAGCCATGCGGGCTTGAATGATGGCAACGACTACCGATTTCATAGGTAAAACATCCGGTAACGTGTGATCATAGCAGGCAGATTGTGCAATGCAACCAGTGCCAACAACGCCATGCAAACTGAGTATGCAAGTGACGAACGCACGCGCACGCGCTCCAGGAATTCAGCTCCAAGGATGGGTAGGACGACCAATGCGTGCATCATGTAAACGGCTTTGATGGTATCGCCTTGACCGGGTATCGGATAAATCAGAATAAAATACAGGTACAAGGCGAAGGACACGAGCGTATACAAAAACAAAAAGCCATAGAAGAGATCTGCAAACCCACCTTTGGTTACGCGGAGAAGGCTGGTTGCCCCAACCAACAAGCCAGCAAAAAAGATCAGGCTGGGGAGGATTGCCACCGCATTAACCCGGCCCAGATAGGGTGCAACCTGCTCGATGTTCCCGTACCCCTGCTCCCCCTGCTGCGAGCGCTCCTGGATGAAGACGAAGTGTCCCCAGTAATCACCCCACACATCTGAATAGAACATGGGGATAAACTGGTTGTTGAACGAGCCTCGCACGGGGGATTTGAACAGCAAAAGATTCTTCAGCCCAGTGTTACGATAGAAAGTGCTCGGCTGGTTGGAGAAGGAGAACCCCAGCGGGAGGCGATTGAAAGGCAGAAAGGTACCATGCATCCAGTACAGGGACAGATAGAACCAGCCGCACACGAGCAGGGTTGTTATAGCGCCTGCTCCCAGCGATGCAGCCAATTGCCACCTTGTTCCTCGACCAGACATCCATGCCAGTACCCATAATCCGGAGAGGGCGACCACAAGCATGAACCCCCATTGGCGGCTCAGCAAGACCAGACCCAGCCCAACCCCCGGCAGCACTCCTGACCGCCATGTAATTTGCTCGTTGCTGGATAACACCTTCGCTATAAGGTAGATCACCCAAACTGTAAAGCACAGCAGGTACGGCTCTCCGCGCACCTGGCTGAAGGTCTTATAAAATACGGTCATCACCCCCAGCAATGCCAGCGTGGAGATTTTCACGAAGCGGCTGTTGGGGCGGACGATCCCTGCGATAGCGACCATCCAATATGTTGTGACAACCGACAAAATGAAATTGACCAGCTGGGCAAACTTGCCAGCCAGCAACACACAGTTATCGACAACCCCCATCCGCAGCTCTTCCCCACGCCAACGAAGGCAGGCCTTATCCAGCAATGAAGGAAGAAAGTAGGGAAGCGGGGCGGAGAAGTACTCGCGTGTTTCAGCAGGCACCGGCAACCGGTACGGAAGCACACGAAGATATTTGAGATGTTCCGTGCCATCGTATCCGATCACAGGATCGTGGAGCACGGTGTTGGTCAAGACCAGCAGGTTGATCGCTACAAAAAGAGCGAGAAGCGCTTTATTGATATTCCCTTCGAAAAGAAAAGGCGCTTTGATTGTCGTCACAGCCTCACCGCTAGCTGCCCAAAGCTATCGCGTAAGCCTTGAGAAGCATCGGGAAATTCTGCTCCCAATCGGCGCGCTGCTCGGCGATCTCTCGAGCTGCCTGACCCATCCCTGCGACACGCTGAGGCTGGTCTGCAGCATCGACGATTGCCCGGGAAAGAGCAGTCTCATCACCATCAGGGAACAGCCAGCCGTTCACCCCGGGTTGGACCCACTCGCGGTTACCAGGAATATCCGAGACCAGCGCGGGCAGCTCGCAAGCCATGGCTTCAAGCAACGATATGGAGGTGCCATCGCTGTGCGAAGCGCTCAGGTACAGGTTTGCCATATGGTAGTAACGTGGCAAATCACCCTGCCTCACCTGTCCCGGGAACAGCACTTGCTCCTCCACTCCACCTTGCAGGAAGATCTGGCGCAGAGCCGCCGCCTGGGAGCCGTTGCCCAGCATGATCAGCCTCAACTCAGGGCGCTGGCGGGCAGCGAGCACAAAGGCGCGAGCGATCACCTCCACCCCGTAAATTCCTTCCCAACCGCGGGTGGATAGGAGGGTGAACGTTGAAGGTTGCAGGTTATTGTAGGGGCGACCAGATTGGTCGCCTAACTGATTGAATGGTGACCTGGGGTTGAAGTGTTTTAGGTCGATGCCCCAGGGGAAGGTGATGATGCGCTCATCCGCCAAGCCATATCCAGCTGCCAGCTGCCGGATCGTATCGCAATCGCCCACCATGGCTGCACTGCGCTGAAGCGTGAAGCGCGTCGCCGAGCGCCACAGGGCATTTCGGTCTGCATCTACAAGCAGGTCGTACCCCCAAGACATGCTCACGAACGGGCGAAAGCCGCTCAGCGCCACCAGGAATGCCGAGCGCTGGATTGGCCCTGCCTGGACCAGGTCGGGCTTCACCCGGCGGATGACCCGTTTCAGCTCGGGGAGCAAGCGCAAACCCTGGCGCCAGCCCACTTCCCTTTGCCCTCCTGCCCATTGGATGCGCTCGATCTGCGCCGGCAGGGGACGGTCTTCCAGCGCGTGCCCGCGCCGCTCTAATTGCAGGTAATATACCTCGTGATCTGTTCGGGCTAAAGCAGACAGAAAACGGTGGTCGTGTGGGGTGTAGTCGCGAGTAAAATAAATGATCCGTGCCATCTATCACGTGTTCCAGTTACGCAGTGCGAAGTGCGGAGTGCCGGGCGATACCAAGAAATCGGGCGAATTCAGCGTGTGAATCACAATCGAAACCTTCGGCGATATTGGCAATCATTGAAACGGAGGCTCGTCGCAGCTGGTCGCGCAAACCGAAATCTTTGGAGATCAACCCAGAATTCGGTCAGGGTATATATTTGCTTTACCAGCTTCCTTCCTTCTTGCCAAGCAAGAATATCTTCAAACCGCTTCACACCGGTCATATTGGCTCACCCCGCACGCCGCACTCCGGACCCCGCACAATCATCCCAGGTCCGTCCACCTCAGCTCCTTCCCCATCGGGATATCATGGAGGGCGCGCGTCCCGATAACTTCAGGGATATGCGGCGGCAGGATGGCTCCTGGTGTTGATGGGCGCAGCACGTCGATCATATCTCGTGTGAACACCTCCCCAAGGCGGATATCGCGGGCGGCGCGCAGGCAGCGGCGCTGGACGATGGCGGTTTGCACCTCGTTCTCGGCGACGAATTTATCCGGCGAGCCCAGGGCGCGCTCCAGCAGGCGGGTCTCCTCGACCATTTTCGCCCAGTTTTCGGGGTTCATGGCGAACTTATGATCCGGTCCTTCGCGGTCGTTGCTGTCGGTGAAATGGCGCTCGATCACCCGCGCCCCCAGCGTTACTGCCCCCAGCACCGGAGCCAGGGCATGCGTATGATCCGATAAACCCAGAATCACATCTGGGAACAAGATGGCGTAAGTCTTGAGCACGTTGATGTGCAGGTGGTCGTAGTTTTCGGGGCTGGCGGTGTAATTAGTGTTGCACTGCATCAGCACCAGCTGAGGGTTGATCGCAAGGATGGCATGCACCGCCCGCTGCACCTCGCCGAGCGTCGCCGCGCCGGTGGCGACAAAAAATGGCTTTCCCTTGGCAGCCATGCGTTCCAGGGCTTCAATCCAATCGATCTCGCCCGAACCGGCTTTATACATCAATACATAAGGATCCAGCCAATCGATGGCTTCGAAATCGTAAGGGGCGGAGAAGTAGTCGATCCCCTCCTGGTCGCACTCTGCTTTGAGCACCTCCGTCCACTCGAAGGGGATGGAGGCAGACTGGTAGACCTCGATGACCGATTTCTTCCAACTTGCCTGGTGGGAAAGCTGCCCGCCCAAAGACTTGAAGCCATAGTCGGAGACGATCTTGGGGGCGCGGAAGTTCTGGAACTTGGCGGCGTCCGCGCCAGCCTGCTTCGCCAGGCGGATGAGGAGCTTTGCCCGCTCCAGGTCTCCGTCGTGATTGGCAGCGATATCCGCGATGAAGTAGGTAGGGTGGTTCAAGCCGATAGTGCGGGGACCGATCATTATTTCCATAGTGACTCCGCGATTCGAGAATCGTGAACGTTGTTGTGTTCGGGCGATGAGAATGAAAACCCCCACGCCTCACCTTATCCTCTCACAACTAACGACTCTCTATTCTCAAATCTCTAATCTCCTGATCTTCTGTGGATAACCCTGTTGATACAATGTGTAAAACCCATCGATTCCAGTGGATAAATCTGGCGGGGGGGCGCCCAGGGCGGCTGCCAGCTTCTCCGTGCGCATGGTCAGGTTGGGCGAACGCCTGGCTGTGAGCCCAGCCTCCGCGACTGACGAGGGAGCGATCAGGCTCTCGTCCAGTCCAAAGCGCCGGGCAATGCGCACGCCGAATTCGTATTTGCTCACACACTCTCGGCTGACCACGTGGTACAGCCCGCTCAGCTGCTTTTCGAGCATCTGCAACAAAATGGGTGCAATATGGTTGGCCAGGAGCGGGCAGAAAAACACGTCAGTAAATCCGCGTACGTGCACCCCTTCGCTCAGACTATTAATGAAGAACTCCCCCAAGCTGCGGCTGCCGCTTATGCTCCAGCCGAACAGGTTTACGCGGGCGATGATGGCGGCAGGGTTGGCTGCTGCCACGCGATGCTCGCCCTCCAGCTTGGTGCGGGCATAAGTCCCCAAAGGGTTAGGGATATCTTGCTCGGTGTACTCCCCTTTTTGCCCGTCGAAGACGGCGTCGGTGGAGATGTGCACCAGACGCGCTCCGCCCCTGGCGACATGCCTTGCCAGTTCTTCGGGGAGCTCGCTGTTCAGTTGTCGCGCCTGCTCGGGATCGGCCTCACAGGCATCTACGTTTGCCATCGCCGCGCAATGGATCACCCAATCCGGCTGGGTTTGCTCAAGCAGCTTCTCCACTGCTCCGGTGATGCGCAAATCGGTCTGGATGGTAGTGAAGGCGCCGGTCTTGAGCGGGTGGTCCTTCACCGTGCCGTAGACGAGGTGGCTGCCGCCAGCCTGCCCCGCTGCGCTCAGAGCCAGGTTCAGCCCAAGCAGGCCGCTGGCTCCGGTGACCAGGATGCGCATAGTTCATCCTTTATTCGGTTATCGTTCTCCCTCCATCAACTGCCCTTCCACGTTCAACCTTCAACTTCTTCAAACGGCGCCACCATCTGGCTGATCTGCTTGATATCCAGCCACTGCGGGTTGGTATCGCTGGCATAGCGATAGCCGTCAGGTAATGCTGAGCCGCGCTTCTGCCAATCATGCCCAAACCACAGCTCGGTAGCTGGCTGCACCACAAACATATCTTTCAGCTCCACCGCAGAGCGCGCCTCATCTTCATGGATGAGCACCTCGTGCAGCTTCTCCCCAGGGCGGATGCCGATGATCTCCAGCTCAGCTTCAGGTGCGATGGCGCCTGCCAGGTCCACAATCTTCATGCTGGGGATCTTGGGGATGAACACCTCGCCGCCGAGCATCTCCCCGGTGCAGCGGATGACAAAGCGCACGCCCTGCTCCAGGGTGAGCCAGAAGCGCGTCATGCGATCGTCGGTGATGGTCAGCTTGCCATTTTTGCGCTGTTGGATGAAGGTCGGCACCACGCTGCCACGGCTGCCCACCACGTTGCCATAACGCACACAGCTGAAGCGCGTGCTCGTACCGGCTGCATAAGCGTTGCTCTGAACGAACAGTTTCTCGGCTGCCAGCTTGGTGGTGCCGTACAGGTTTACCGGGTTGACCGCCTTATCCGTGCTCAGCGCCATGACCTTGAGTACTCCCATATCCAAAGCTGCCTCGACAACGTTGCTGCTGCCCAGGATGTTGGTTTTGATCGCCTCCATGGGGTTGTACTCGCAGGCTGGCACCTGCTTGAGCGCCGCGGCGTGTATGACAATATCGACCCCATGCATGGCGCGTCGCAGGCGGTCTACATCACGCACATCGCCGATGAAATAACGCAGGTTGGGGTGGTCATAGCCGCTGGCACGCATCTCGTGTTGCTTGAGCTCATCGCGGCTAAAGACGATCAGCTTGGCAGGTTCGTATTCGTCCAGCATGACCCGGATAAACTTCTTCCCGAACGAGCCTGTGCCGCCGGTGACGAGGATGATTTTGTCGTTCCAATCCATGCGGATCTCCATGTTTTATATTTACGCTTTACGCTACACGCTATCCGTATAGCGTATTTCGTTATGCGTAAGAGGCTTTCGAATCACGATCAAAGGGTACTGCCCATTTACACCGAACCAGTGCGGGTTGCGCTCCTCCAGCCAGAAGAGCAGGCGCAGCCACAGACGCCCTCCCAACCAGGGGTGGATAAAATTACGGAGAAAGCGCACGCTCACACTACGCCACACCAGGATCTCAACTGGCATCAACCCCCCAACTTCTTGCTTTACCCAGGCAGAGTCGTGCCGGGCAGTGAAGGTGCCTTTAGGCTTGTCAGGCGCCCCGTTCAACGGGGCATGTGTAAGGCGTGACGTGCGTTGTGACGGTTCAGTGTCCGGTTCAGCGAAGCGCGTACCGACAAACCGCCGCGCAATCCCTCTGATGCGCCGGTTAAAGCGGATAAATGGCTCAGCCCATCCCATCAGCCGGCTGCCGGGCCAGCCGTTGACCACGGTCGCCACCCTGCCCGGTGAAAGGGTCCGGTAAAGCTCGCCGTATGCCTTTAAATGCTCAGCCTCAGGCAGGTGGTGGATGGTGTGCAGCGAAACAATGCCATCAAATGCCTCGCTTGTGAAAGGCAGCTTGGCAATGTCGCAGACCACAAAGAGCCCATGCTCCCCAATGCGCCGCCGCGCCTCTTTGAGGGCGGTGATTGAGATGTCCGCGCACACGCGGTGCTGGTAGCCGTGCGAATACGCCATGTAATCAGGGTATTGGATCGGCCCGGAGCCGGCATCCAGCAGCAAACGACCGGTAGGCTTGATGTATCGCACCAGGCGCGCATGGCAGCGCTGGATATACTCGCGCGAGACCGGGCGCAGATCCTCATAGCGGGCATTCTGGTATACGCCCTCGCCCACTTCCTGCCAACCCACCTGGTCATAGAAGTCCTTTACCTGCTGCTTAATATCGACCTCAATGCTCATCGTCTCAGATCCTGTCACAACACGCATGCCAAGCCATCATCCTGGAATTAATCCTCCGATTGGGAACTGTCGCCCGCAGGGAGACAGAAAAAGGGGTGGGGGCGAAGCACAAATTCACCATCTCACCGCCTCACCAGTGAGAACCCGAAAAGTATCTCCATACGCCTCCAGCCCCTCTGGCGAGAGCACACGCTCGACTGGCCATGCTTCTAACTCGTTCCAGAAATGGAGCAGGTGCCAGGGAAATGGGCGCGGATACTCGAAGAAAAAATTGTAAGCATATGTCCAGGCTAGCTCCACCTGCGCATCCTTCAGGCGATATTTTTCGGGATGCTCCAGGGCCATGTCGAGCATCTGGAAATACGCCTCCCACGATCCGGGATCCAGGGTAAAGCCCTTCTCCCGGTAGTGGGTATGCCCGGCGACGATCACCGGCACGCCGCTCATCGCCATCTCCATCCCGACCGTGGTGGTGTAGACAAGCCCCAGATCAGCGAGGTCAACCATATCGTAAGTGTTTACCGCATCCTCCGCAGCGACCAGATGGATATGCTCAGGCAAAGATGTGTGGTCCTTCGCCTTTAGTAGGACATCCTTGACCGATGGCCCCTTGGTATAGCGCTCACCGGGATGGATGCGTACCACAAGCTGCACTTGCGGTCGATCCCGAAAATATTCCACCGTGCGCAGCAACCATTCCGTCATGCTCGAGCTGAAGACCTGCCGCCCTAACGTCAGGCTGTCCCCGATCACATTGGCGGGCAGCAATACTACGGGGCGGTCATCCAATCCCAGGCTGCGTCGTGCCTGCTCCCCTCCCTGGCTGGGCTGGCCTTGCCAGCGACGTGAAAAGTTCTGCCATAGGTCGGCACGCTGGCGGGAGGCGTACAAATCGCCTACCTGGGTTCGCTGGGCTTCGGTCAGGCTGGTCTCCCGGCGTCCCTGCCACAACGCTTCTGTGTCCTGCAGCATCACCTCGCCATCCTGAGCCAGCCAGATACGCCCGCGTTGCTCGCCAAATTCGTAGGTCACCACCGGGATGCCCAGATAGCGTGCAGTCTGGTACACGGCGCCCATCTCCAGGATGCTGCCATTGGGGGTCAGCACCACGTCCGGGAAGTTGGCGGTCATCCAGGCCAGAGCGGCGCCCGCCGCATGCAGGTTGCGCTCCAGGCGTAATCGATAGAGCTCACCATTCAGGTCCACGTCTTCCACCTGTAGTGTGTACTGCGCGTCGCGTAACGAGACCTGGCGGATGGCCTCCACCAGGGGAAGGGGAAGCGTCCGGTCACCAACCTTAACGTTAAGTAGTGAGAAGGGGTGCAAGAAGGGTTCCGCCTCACCCAGCACGCTTTGGGCATAAACGTTGTGACGGCGCAGGTCAAAGCGGTTAAGAGGCTTGCTCCAGTTGGCGTAGGGCAGAAATGCCAGTGTGACGTCGTGTCCCAACCCGGAGAGCGCCATGCCCATCAGTGCCGCGTGCTCGATCCAGTAGCGCAGCGTCGCAAAGAGCAGAACTTGCTTTCCCTCGCCATCCCCGCCAGACGCCTTTGCACTCTTTCGCAAAGCCTCGACGGCGCGGCGCCACTCTGGCAGGTGCTTGCGAGTACGGCGCATGGAGAAGCTCTTGCTCAACGGCTTGCCGTTCTGCCGGAGCTGCCAGTAAGCTTCGGCAGCCAGCGGAAGCTCTCCCAAAATCTCTTTGATGGTGGGCTTAAGCTTCATAGAATCTCCCATTCGAGCCTGGGTCGGATCAAACCGAAGCGGTTTTCGAGCCAATGGGTGCCTGGTGCACCGGAGATATCTACGTTAAAGGCCAGGGCGTGCTCGTCCTGGAAATAGCGGCGCACGCGAAAAGCGCTGGCATTGACCCCCACAACGTAACGCCCCTCGTTGAGGAAATCTGCCGGGATGGCACAGCGGCTGAAGTAATGCCTGGCTTTCCGCTCCAGATGGCGCTCATAATGCTGCGTGTCATCCGTATCAAATGCGGTGAAAATGTGCTCGCCTTGCGGTGTGAGCAGGTAGATGCCCACCCGCAGCCCGCTGATGGGTTCATCTAGCGTATATTCAATCTCCAGTGTGACTGGCTCTGTAGAGCGCACGGTGTCCGCGACCTGCCCGCGTGGATTGCGCACGCGCAGGGCAATTGGACGGAAAGGCGCCGCATCTACCGGGATGTCCTCCGGTAGCCAGTAGCGCTCACCAGATTGGGCAAATCCGGATGTCAAATAATAATCCACCGCCTGCGGTGAGGCAGCCCGTAGCACCAGCCCACCTTTCTCCAGCAGGATGGCCTCTTGAGTGAGGCGCAGGATAGCGGACATATTGTGGCTGACGAACAGCACCGTACGCCCCTGGCTGGCGACGTCGCTCATCTTGCCCAGGCACTTGCGCTGGAACTCGGCGTCGCCTACCGCCAGCACCTCGTCTACCACCAGGATCTCGGGCTCCATGTGCGCTGCCACGGCGAATGCCAGCCGCAGGTACATGCCGCTGGAATAGCGCTTGACGGGTGTGTCGATGAACTTCTCGATGCCAGAAAAATCGACAATCTCGTCGAACTTGCGCTCGATCTCGAGGCGTTTCATGCCCAGGATGGCACCGTTCAAGGCGATATTCTCGCGCCCGGTCAGCTCCGGGTGGAAGCCCGTGCCCACCTCCAGCAGCGAACCAACCCTCCCGTAGATCTCGGCGTACCCTTCAGTGGGCTCGGTGACGCGCGATAGGATCTTGAGCAGGGTACTCTTGCCAGCGCCGTTGCGCCCGATCACGCCCAGCACCTCGCCTTTTTTGACATCAAACGATACATCTCGCAACGCCCAGATGGTGTCGTTGGTGCCGCTGGCATTGCCACGTAGCATGCGCAGAGGACGCTGCACAGCCTCCACCAGGGTGTCGCGCAGCGTACGGTAGCGGTCGATCTGCGCCCCGATACGGTATTGCTTGCCTAGGTTTTCTACACGGATTGCAATGTCATTCATAATTAGCTCGAGTGTAGAGATTGGAGAATGGAGAGTAGTTACAAATCTCTACTCTCGACCTCCACTCTCCCTACACCATATCCGCAAATGTGCGCTCCATGCGGCGGAAATAATACATCCCCGAGACCAGTAAGGCGAGCGCAATGCCAACTGATAGCGCCATCTGCAGGCCGGGGGGTGCCTGGGTGCCCAGCAACGCCCAGCGGAAGCCCTCCACCACGCCCACCATCGGGTTAAGCGCATACACCAGGCGCCACTTCTCTGGCACCACGCTGGACGAATATGCCACCGGCGTCACCAGCACCCACAGCTGCGTGAGAAAAGGCAGGATATAGTTCACGTCGCGGTAGAGCACGTTTAACGCTGAGAGCCACAGCCCAAACCCAAGGGCAGTAGCCAGCGCCAGCAGGAGGAATAGCGGAAGCGCCCAAACGTTCACGGTAGGCGCGAACCCATAGAAGACCATCATCAGGATCAGGATGGCAAACTGGATGAGAAAATCCACCACGCCGCCCAGTACGGATGCCAACGGGATGATCAGCCGGGGGAAGTAGATCTTGGTGATCATGCTCCGGTTGGAGAGCATGGAGCGCCCGGCATCGTTAAGCGCCTTGGAGAACAGCCCCCAGGGCAGCAGTGCGGCGAAAGTGAAGATCGGGCGGGGGACGCCCTCTGTGGGCATCTTGGCGAAGTTGCCGAATATCACGCTCAGCACCACCATATTGATGATCGGTTGCAGAATAGCCCAGCCCGCCCCCAGGACAGTCTGCTTGTAGCGCACCTTAATGTCGCGCCAGGTGAGGAAATAGACCAGCTCGCGGTACAGCCACAAGTCGCGTAAGTTGAGCGCCGCCCAGCCGCGCGACGGGCGCAGCACAATCACATCTTCTGAGGTTTTTGTTACTGCCATTGTCTCGACCTTCAACCCTTAACCTGTAACTTTTGTCGGTACCACTCGATGGTGCGGCGCAGGCCCTCCTCGAAGGGCACCTTCGCCCGGAACCCGAAGTACTGCTCGGCGCGGCTCACATCCAGAGCGCGGCGCGGCTGCCCGTTGGGCTTGCTGGTATCCCAGACAAACTCACCCTGGTAGCCGGTAAGGCGAGCAATCATCTCAGCCAGATCTTTGATGCTGATCTCCATCCCCGATCCCAGGTTGACCGGTTCAGGCCCATCGTAGCGCTCGGCTGCCAGCAGGATGCCCTCTGCGGCGTCCTCTACATAAAGAAACTCGCGCGTCGGGGAGCCATCCCCCCACAGCGTCACACGCTGCTCACCGCTCGCATCCGCCTCCATGAACTTGCGGATGAGGGCAGGGATGACATGGGATGTCTGCAGGTCGAAGTTATCCCGCGGCCCGTACAAGTTGACTGGAAGCAGGTGAATAGCATTGAAGCCGTACTGATCCCGGTAAGCCTGTGCCTGCACCAGCAGCATTTTCTTCGCCAGCCCATAAGGAGCGTTGGTCTCTTCGGGGTAGCCATTCCACAAGTCGTCCTCGCGGAAGGGCAGTGGTGTGAATTTGGGGTAGGCGCAGATAGTGCCGATGGCTACGAATTTCTCCACGCCCCGCCGCCAGGCTTCGTGCATCAGCTGCACCCCCATCATCAGGTTGATGTAGAAGAAATCCGCGGGGCGGGCTCGGTTTGCGCCGATACCGCCAGCCAGCGCCGCCAGGTGGATCACCACGGTTTGGAGAGGCGACCCGGCTGGTCGCCCAGGTTGTGGCAAGCTATCGTCAAACAGGCGTTTGATTGCATTGATATCAACCAGATCATAGTCTTCAATGCGCGGCAGGATGATCTCTGCAGCAGAGCGCGCTTTCAGTTTCTCCACCACAAACGAGCCCAGGAAGCCTGCCCCACCGGTGACGATCACGCGTTTATCAACCCAAAAGGTTGAAGGTTGCAGGTTGGGAGGTTGAAAGTTATTAAAGGGTAGTTTCGACATCGTAAGCTTCTCCATCCTCGCGGATGCGCCGGGCATTGGGTTTTGACTCTAAATACTGTATGAAGCGAGTTAATTGCTTGCTGCAGATCTCAGTTTGCTCTAAAGCCTTATCAAAATCATCTTTCACCAAATAATTACGATCATGTGCTAGATACAACTGTGCCCGCAATTCCCCAGCAGAACCCTTTGCCCGAGCCAATAATTGGACGAATAATGCTTGCGTATGGCTTTCAAAGCCCTCACCAATATTGGACATAATTGACACTGCCGCCCGCCTCATCTGATCGCGTAATCCATAATCTTTCGAAAATGCCCCTGTTTCTGAAACATCATAGATAAAATTCGCCAGCTCTCTTGACCGTTTCCAAACATCCAAATCCTCAAATCTCTCGGCACTAGTCATGATTCTCATCAACCTTCAACGGGCTACCTTCGACCTTCAACTCACTGAACAATAAACTGCGCATTGCGGTAGCGCGCATGCCCCGGCTCCTGGATCAGACCAAGTCGCAGGGCATACAGCACCTCGCGCACGCCATCATCCAGGTTGCGCACAGCGCGGAAGCCCAATCGTTGCTGGATCTTCTCAAAGGAGACGGCTATGTCGCGCATATCACCGCCGAAGGTCATGTCCTTATAGCGCACCACCGTCTCCGGCAGGCGCTTCAAGATCAGGGTAACGATTTGGTCTTTGGTAGCATTGCCATCATCGCTGCCCAGGTTGTATACCTGCCCGCGCGTTTTCGCTTCGGATGCCTGCAGCCCGAGCATCAAGCCTTGTACAGCATCCTGGATATGCACGAATGAGCGCGAATACCCGCGCTGGTAGATGAGCAGCTCGCGCCGCGAGAACGCTTCCAGGACGAATTGGTTGACAATCATGTCGAAGCGGGTGCGCGGCGATACGCCGTAGAGTGTCGCCAGGCGAAAAACCAGCGGGGCGCAGGCAGATTCCGTCTGCCCAAGCAGGTAGCGCTCGGCGGCGATCTTGGTCTCGGCGTAAAGTGACTGCGGGTTGAGCGGCGACTCCTCAGTTACCGGGTTTCCATCAGGCGAAAGGCCATAATTACTGTATGTGGAGGCGTAAATAAATCGTCCCACACCCATCTCAACCGATTGTTCGTAAACGTGTTGGGTGGCTTCCACGTTATAGCGCCAGGCAACCTGGCGTCCGACTGCCTGGCAAGCCGGGAATCCGGCGATCGCTGCCAGGTGCACGACAGACATGGGGGTGGGCCAGTCATCGCGCAGCGCGCTGCGAATGGCGCGCGGCTCCCAGACATTGGACTTTACGAAGTGGAATGCCGGATTGGGCAAGTAAGCCAGCAGCGATTCGCCGCCGAAAAGCAGATCGTCAACGACTGTCACACGATAGCCGTCACGCAGCAACACGCCTGTCAGCATCGAGCCGATATAGCCTGCCCCGCCGGTAACGAGCACATGCTGGTCTTCCACCTGCCTATCGTTCCCGCCTTCAGGGTTGGGTTTCATGGGACTTCTCCATGCGCAATTGCACCCGCATGCCGTGAACTTCCAACACCGGGAAACCGGGCGGGTTTCCGTCGGTGGTATCCACCACGCTGAACCCCTGCTCCAGGCAAGTTAGCCGGCAGATATCAGCAATATCGCCTCCACCGGTGATGCGCACACGCTGGTAACCGGCGGCTTTCACCTCCCCCAGGAGCTCGCGCACTCGGTTCCTTATCCGCCGGTACATGCGCATGGAAAACTCGATGTAGTTGATGGTCAGCCTCGCCCGGAAGGCGATCCCTTCGGGCGTGATGATGTAGCGCAGCTTGCGACGCTGTGCACGTTTGACCTTGACATACCCCTTGGCGACCAGGCGCTTCAGATACCAATTGACAGTTCCCACAGCCACGCCTAGCTGGGAAGCCAGGGAGGCCTGGGTCACATCGGGGTCGTACTCGATCTGCTCGAGCAGGTTTAGTTCGTGGAGTGATTCAGAAGTTGTGTCCATAATTTCTAAAATTCAGCCGCTGAATTATAACATAATCCCCGGGTCTCATTACAATATCTGCGAGACCCGGATTCCGACGGATCGTTAGGGCCGGTAAATACGAGCGTACTCCAGTCCATCGATCGTCACCACATGCTCCGGCGTCAGGCTATCGAAATACTGAATGAAGGCCTTCTCGGGCAGTTCTCGCTCCCACTGGTTGCGATACAGTACAACGTAGTCGGTTCGCCGCAGATCGTTCAGGGTCGTGTCCAGCCCAATTGGGACGGTACTTCCTTTGTAATAATACGAGAGGCACCCATCCCCGTACCAGGCGACAACGCGTGTTTTCTCACTGCGCGGGACGGAATTCAGATAGTCCGCCGCCCGATCTAACCCTTCGCCCCACCCTATCAAGAGCACTTCTGCAGCCTTGCGGTGCCCTCCCATCAAGGGATTGTAGAAATTGAAATAGTAAGGGTAGGTTTGTAATACTCCGATGGATTGCACCACCAGCACCAAGCCCAGCAGTACTCCAGGGAGATAGCGATGGGAGAGCACTCGTGCAGACGCAAGCAAAGCCAGGTAGCCGATAGCAGCGATTAGGTCAAGTGCAGGGAAGACCGGCAGCAAGTAGCGGTCAAACTTCTTGGCACCCAGGCTCATAAATGCAGTGAACAGGATTGAGAAAACCAGCAGTGTTCCCAGCAGCTGACGCGTGCCATTATCCAGGACCAACCGGCGGGGAAAGATCCAGGCGAATAACGCAAGTACCAAGCCCCCCAGGGTCACCGGCGTTATGCGCCAAAGGGTGACCAGCGGGTAGAAAGTCGCTGGTAATTTCCCATCAGGGTAAATCCTGCCGTAGAATAGGCTGGGAAGTTCGTGTCCCTCGCTGGCATAGATCGTCGCCTGGGAGAAGACCCTCTCCAGGGTGCCAAGCGGGTCCACCCACATCGCTGGCCACAGCAGCACGAAGACAGTCGCCGCCACGGCAAACCACACGATCAATGGTGAGAAATCTCGCCACATCCTTGCAGGGGCGAGCCAATGCGTCTGTCCGGGCAGTGCAGGACTGCGCCTCCGATCTTGCAGCCAATCTCCTAACAACAGCAATCCAAAAAACGGCGCCAGGAAGATTGCCGGAGATTTGGTTAGCCAGGCCAGCCCACCAGCCACAGCGGAAAGCAGCAGGTCGCGCTTGCGACGCCCGAAATACAGGTAGCCAGCAAATGCCAGGATCGAGAGCAGCATCAAAGAGCTCAGCAGCCCATCCAGGTGCAGCTGGCGCGATAGCGCGATATGGAAGGGGTTGAGCGCCACCAGCAGAAAGGCGAAGGCAGCTGGCAATGCGCCCAGCATGCGGGCAGCGAGCACGTACGCCAGCCCCAGCGCCAAGACAATCCCAACCAGGATGAACAGCCTTCCAGCAACAAGCAGCTCGAGCGAATCTCTCCCGACACTGCTTATGTAATTCTGAAAGCGAGTCGGTGTAAGCGAGATGTCTGGGACAATCTTGTAATACCCAGGAAAACGCCAGAGAAAACCCGCTGCCCCAGCCCAGGTGACCGTCACACCAGGATGCTCGCGCTGGAAAGTGCCCCGCAAATCTCCATGCGCCAGAGCGGCGTAGAAGCTCGCTGATCGGACTAACCACTTAGGCTCATCGACGGTTACGAACCGATCCAGCCCCAGAAAGCGCGGCAGGAACAGCGCCAGCAGGACCAGAAGCAAGATCCCAAGATGGGCCCAACGGCTCATGGTGCTGCCCCCACTGTGAGCCCTACGGAGTCGCCAGCGGGTGGAGCGGTTCCGGTTGCCAGTATCAAGCGGCTGATGCTCGCCTCTGGCAAGGGAGAGTCCCCAGAGACCGTTCGTGGTAGAGCGTCTTGCATAGCATAAACGCGGGCGTAATCGATGCTTCCAATGGTCACCACGTAGCGCGGCTCGAATGCTTCGAAAAAGGCCAGGAATTCAGCGCTGGGAAGCTGGCGCTGCCACTGGTCCCGGTAAATAACGACATAATCACTCTGGCGCAGATCCTCCAGGCTGGTAAACCCGTCCAGCGAGATGGACCGTCCTCCATAATAATAGGAAAAACAACCATCTCCATACCAGGCTATTGCCCGGGGTTTCTCTGGCAGGCTGTTCAAGTAGCGAGCTGCCTGATCCAAACCCTCTCCCCAGCCCACCATCATCACCTGGGGGGCCCGGCGCTGGCCGCCCACTAGAGGGTTGTAATACTGGAGATAATAAGGGAAGGATTGTACGAGGAAAGCAGCTTGTCCTAAAACGACCAGGCAAGGCAGGGCGACAACCGGAAGCTTCAGCCAGCCGCTAATTCGTGCAGTGAGCCATATCCAGCCCAGGGACGCCGCCAGTGTAAGCGGGGCAAAAGCAGGCAGCAGGTACCGGTCGAATTTCTTCTCGCCCAGACTGATGAACATTCCATAAAGCACAGCAAAGAGCACCAGCGACCCAGCCAAGCGGCGACCTTCGGGTGGTGATGGAAGCAAACGAGGGAAGAAGGATGCCAGCAACACCAATACCAGACCCAGCAGTGTGGCAGGCGTAGCCCGCCATACATACGCAACTGGATAGAAATACCAGGCCGATTCCCCGGGCTCCAACAGAACCCCGTTGAAGAACAGGCGCAGATCGTGCCCCTCTGAAGCGTAGGAGGACGCCATCGAGAAGACGCGTGACAGACTGCCCACCGGATCTACCCACATGGCAGGCCACAGCACCACGAATACCCCTGCCGCCACGCCAAACCAAGCCAACCAGGGCGAGAAGTCTCGCCACAATCCCGTGACCGGCCCAACATTCCGACCCAACCCTTCAGGGCCAGGTCTGCGTGTCTGTCCAAAAATTCGTGTCCACCCTCGCCCCCGCACCCACTCCACCAGCAGGAGAAAACCAAAAAATGGCGCCAGGAAGAAGGCCGGCGATTTGGTCAGCCAAGCCAGACCACCCGCTACAGCCGAGAGCAGCAGATCGCGCCGGTCTCTTCCCTGGTACAAATATGCGATGAATGCTATGAATGAGAGGAACATTGCCGGGGTGAGCAGGCTGTCCGGGTGCAGAAGACGGGTGAGGGCGGTGAAATATGGATCAAAAGCAATCAATAGAAAAGCGAACATGGCCGGCAGCGCCCCAAGCAGGCGGGACACAACCCAGAATGCCAACGCCAGACAGGCAACATTCGCAATTACCGCAAATAGGCGTCCGGCAACAAGAATGTCCAAAGGAAGTTTTTGATATTCGTCCAGCAAACGGTGGAATCTCGTTATATTCGGGGTATTTTGGGGGGCGATTTTGGAGTAACCGGGGAAACTCAGCAAGTAACCACCCATTCCCGCCCAGGTAACTGTCACACCGGGATGCTCGCGTTGGAAGGTCCTCTGAAAGTCAAGGTGCGACAGCGCGGTGTAGAAACTCCCCGAGCGCAGAAGCCACTTGGGTTCATCCACGGTGACGTAGCGATCTAATTCCAGAACACGCGGCAGCAGCAGCGCAAGCAACACCGGGATCAGCAGCAATGCCGCCCTGCCGCCACGCTCACCTGTAATGTTCATGGGGGCTTTCCTGTCTCGTAAGCCTGCGCTGGTTCCGGAGGCGGAGGGGAATCCTGCATGTTGTATATCCAGGCATAGTCCAGGTTCCCGATGCGAACCACGGTTTCCGGCTCGAATTGCGCAAAGTAGTCCAGGATCACCTCGTTGGGCGCACGGCGTTGCAGCTGGTTGAGATAAAACACAACATAATTTGCCCGGCGCAGGTCGCGTATGCTCATATCGTAATCAATCGTTCCCGCCGAGCCTTTGAAGAAATACGAGAAACAGCCATCCGCTGACCAGGAGAAGACTTTCATGTCCTCAGCCCCAGGCTTCCCGTTCAAATAACGCGCCGCCTGGTCCAGACCTTCCCCCCAACCCACCAGCATCACCTCCTGGGCCTTCCGGTCCCCACCCAAGAGCGGGTTGTAATAATCGAGGTAATACGGGTATGTCTGCAGAACGCCAGCCATTTGGGCGAGGCAGACCGCGCCCAGCAGCAGCCCGACAGTGGCGCGCCGGGTGACCTGCGGCAGTCGCTCCAATCCATCCCAGAGCGCCGCGCCCAACGACAGCCAACCCACTCCGGCGACCAGAGAAAGCGGCGGGAAAGCCGGCAGTAAGTAGCGGTCAAACTTTTTAGCGCTCATGCTCAGGAACAGGGCAAACAGGATGGCAAAGAGCAGGAGAACCAACACCAGACGTCTGCGCTCCGGGGTCAGCGGCAGGCGGCGAGGCGCAAGCAGAGACACGATAGCCAGCCCAAGCCCGGCGACCTCAACCGGCGTGGCGCGCCACAGATAAGCCACCGGGTAAAAATGCCAAGGAGATTGTCCGACATCATAGATGATCCCGCCAAAGAACAAGCGCGAATCGTGCCCTTCAGAAGCGTATGTAGACGCCAGCGAGAAGACCCGCGACAGGCTTCCAATCGGATCCACCCACATTGCAGGCCACATCAGCACGAATACGCCCGCTGCTACGGCAAACCACAGGAGCAGGGGAGAAAATTGCCGCCATATGCTTGTAGGCACAGGGTTGTTTGCCTGCTCTCTTAGGCTGGACCAGCGTACACGCCCTCGCACCCATTCCATAACGACCAGCAACCCAAAAAATGGGGCAAGGAAAAACGCCGGCGATTTGGTCAGGCAGGCCAGCCCTGCAGCCAGTGCTGAGAGCAGCAGGTCGCGCCTGCGACGCCCGAAATATAGATAGCTGGTGAATGCCAGGATTGAGAGAAACATCAGGGCGCTCAGCAGCCCATCCAGGTGCAACAGGCGCGACAGACCTGTAAAGAAGGGACTGAAGGCGACCAGCAGAAATGCCAAGAGTGCGGGCAGTGCTCCGAGCATACGCGCAGATACCAGGAATGCCATCCCGAGCGTCGCTGTGATCCCAAGCACAATGAACGTTCGCCCTGCAACCAGCAAGTCGAGCGATTCCATATTCCGGTTGCGCAGAAAGAGATGCAGGCGGCCGGGACGCTCGATCTGCCCCGGGCGTACGTCCATATAGTTCCGGAACTTCCAGAAGAATCCTGCCGCCCCAGCCCAGGTAACTGTCACTCCAGGGTGCTCGCGCTGAAAGGTGTATTTCCATTCTTGCTGCGAGAGGGCGTGATAAAAGTTCGCCGAGCGCATCAGCCATTTGGGCTCGTCGGTCGTGGCGAAGCGATCCAGCGCCAGGCCGCGCGGCAGCCACAGCGCCAGAAGAACCACTGGGAGAAGCAGAAAAGATAATCCGAGGCGTTTGTTCAAATTTGCTTCGTTCATGGATTACGTTTCAGATCGCCGTGCAAATAAAGAGTTTTTCGGCCCCACTGGTAAATACGCCGGTAGTCCTCCCGCAGGTAAGCGTCTACGGCGGGTAAATCAAAGCGACCCATCAGCACCTGCTCGGGCCGGTAATCTTCGATCACATCGATAATCTGCGCTTCGGTAAGCTCACCGCTGGACAAACGCTTATCCGTGATGGCAGCCAGGGCTGGTGGCACAGACAGTCCGGTCCGGAAAGCGTACATGGGCAGGTCGGTAACCATCCATTGGGTCTTGTCCGCCCGCGCGCTTATCTCCGTCAGGAAAGGAATCTCGCGGTCGCCGGGTGACCCCTCGGGTGGGATCAGGAATGCCGGCAGGACGAAGGTATGGTAGGTCAGCCGCGCCCGCGCAGAGAGCGTGGTGATAAAACCTGCCAGCGCCAGCAGCACCAACACCAGGCGCAGGTTTAATCCAGGCCAAGAACGCCGCATCCTCAGCAGGTACCGGGCGGCCTCCCCGACCGCGATCGCCGCCAGCATGGCAGCCGGGGTGGTGATCAGGAACTGGTGGTGGTACCAAACCGGCGCGTGAAAGGAAAATGCCAGGAAAGTCCCCCCCGACCAGCCAGCCAGATATAAGGTGGTCCAACGGCGCTCCAGGACGGCGAAGGCAGCTCCCAATGCTCCCAGAGCGAGCACCGGCGCAGCATCACGCAAATGCCAGGCAATCGATTGCGAATTCGCCAGAGAGATAAAGGCCGGGTTCTGGCGCGCCAATAAATGAGTGGTAACCAGCTGGCTCATGTAGGCAGGACCCACCAGCAGCAGACCCAACCCAGCGGTCACCAAACCAAACACCAGCCCCCAGATTATCGCCGGGCGCAGCCTCTTCCGCCAAGACGGCGCGTTTCGTTCTCCTAGCAATATTCCAAGGATAAAGATAGGTACGAGCAAGCCGGTAAAAAGCTTGGTGAGCACGGACAACCCGAGGAGCAGTGCAGACAACACCAGCCAGCACTGCAGTCTGCGCTGATGCCAGAGCTCCAGCGCCAGCAGTGAAGCTGTAGCCAATGCGATCGCCGGCAGACCTACCATTACCGCAACACTGAAGGTCGTGTAGAAAGGCAGGATAAAGATGATCAGCGCACCTGCCAGCGCGTGCCACAGTCCCCAGGTCAGGCGCAGATAATGCACTGCTGATCCCATCAGCAGGGTGGAGAGCAGTAAAATGAGGGTCCGCAGCGCATCCATATCTGCCCCAAAGAGCCGGATGACACCTGCCAGCAAATACGTGAGCAATGGCGGCTGGTCGCTCCACACCTGGGAATAAAGCGGGTAGCCACGCGCAAGCAGCAAGCCCTTGATGGCGTTGAAACCCTCGTCCAGGTCAAACTCGAAGCGCTCCCGGAAAGGAAAAAAGAAGAACATGGCGAGCAGAAACGCC
Organism: uncultured Chloroflexia bacterium; assembly: GCA_963714425.1. Taxonomy (GTDB): domain Bacteria; phylum Chloroflexota; class Anaerolineae; order Anaerolineales; family UBA4823; genus DATCYX01. Next base: position 104,514 of record CAVQOI010000010.1, on the reverse strand, counting down.
AAGGGTAGCGCCAGGTGGGCGGCTTTCCACCACCAGCGTCCTTCCAGTGCCATCCACTTCTTCGGCCTCTGCAACCTCTCCATTACTGTCCTTTCGAATCCTTTCGCAGGTATAGTGAGCGGTTACCGCGCTCATAGAGCAGGCGATAATCCGCCAGAAGATAATTTTTTAGCTGGGTAAAATCGCGCCTCCCAATCAGCACCTGCTCGGGCTGGTACTCCTGGACAGCATCTATGAATGCCATCTCGCTCAGCTCGCCAGTAGACATGCGCTTCTCCGATACGAACGCAAACGACGGCGGCACCTCAAGCCCACTTCGAAACGCGTAAATCGGCAAGTTGGTGACCACCCAGCGAGTGTCTTCGGCGTGGTTGCTCATGCGCGTCAGGAACAACTGCTCAGCCCAAGGCGCATGCCCAAGTCCGGTCGCAAAGACGGGAGGGCGGTTGAAATCTGGTAGAGTCTGCGGCAGGCGAAGCCCGAGGACAGCAGCAAAACCGATAACACCCAGTACTCCAAGCGCCATCTCGCTGCCGAAGAATCGGCGCTCTCGCAGATTTATGGTGACCAGTCGCATGCCCTCCCCCGCAGCCACTCCTGCCAGCATGGCGGCGGGCACGCTGACGAGCAATTGGTGGTGAAAGAACACCGGCTTGTGAAAGGCAAGCAGCAAGCCCGCCAAGAGCGCCCAGGCTGGCAGATACAGAAACGCCCAGCGCCGCTCACGAATCACGAAGATCAAACCGATAACTGCAAGCAGCAGCACGGGCCAGGCATCCCGCAGATGCACTGCGATTGGTTGGTCGGCAACCGCCAGATAATCGTCCAGCAGGCGGGCGCTCCAATGCGTGGTGAAAAGCTGGTCCAGGTATGATGGACCAACAAACAAAAGCAACCCCGCCAGCACCAATCCACCAAAGGCACCAGACCATATCAGTGCAGACCGTATTCCTGCGCCTCTTGGTAGGACCGCCTGGCTTGCTCTCCCTTCCAGGAATAACCCCAGTGCAAAAATTGGCGCAAGAATCCCAGTGAAAACCTTAATCAACACCGACAACCCTAACGCCAGGGCAGAGCCCACCAGCCAGATTTGAGAGCGATTGTGCCTCCAGGACTCCAGGCATGCCAGGGAGACCATGGCTAAGGCGATGGCAGGGATTCCAACCATCGCAGCTGCGCTTAGATAAGTGTAATATGGCAAGATAAAGATAAGCAGGACACCTGCAATAGCGTGCAGGTTGCCCCACTGCAGGGATAAATAGCGGGCGGCTGCACCCAACAAAACAGTCGAGAAAAGGATCACCAGAATTCTGGCAGCATCGATTTGAGGCCCCGTGAAACGAAAAGTGGCCGCCAACAAGTACGTAAAGAGTGGCGGCTCGTCGCTCCATACCTGGCTGTAGAGAGGATAGCCACGCGAGAACATCCAGGCGCGCATGGCTTCCCCGCCCTCATCCTGGTCGAACTCAAAAGTTGCCCAAAAGGGATAGAACAGCAGCATTGCAGCCAGAAAGAGCAGCGGCAAGCACAGGTACATATTCTGGCGCAAGCCGAGACCGCTCGCCTGTGAATGGTTATAACGATTGCCAGCGTTGGTTTCCATACTTGCCATGAAGCTCACTTACCGTTCATCCGCCTGAGCATGTCCAACTATCCAACGGCGAGCGTAACAGGACTGTCTCCTGAGAGCTCAAATCTGCCACCAGGAATGCATCCAGGTAATCATCAGCAGAACAGCCCACCACCAGCACATCTGAAGCATGCGGGAAACTCGCCGGGGTGGACGGGATGCGCAGCACGACGTGGCGTCGCTGTGGGCCGACCATATAAAATCCCAACCTCTCATAAGGCCGCGGCATAAAGCTCGGCCAACCGCTGCCTGGCTCACCCTCACCGGACAAATAGAAGCGCGGGTAGAGTGCCTGCCCGATCAATGCCTGCGCCCGTGGCTGGCTCAGGAAATCCGCAATGTCTTGATAATCGATCCCATTGGCTGCCAATAGCCCTTTCGCCTCCATGCCTGACAACACTTCTTCGATATTTAGGCTGCCATAGCGCTCTGGAATGAGCTTCTCACTGATAGGGAGGGCAGAGGAGAGCAGCAGAAATACCAGCCCAGCCAAAAACGCCTTTCCCCATACACCTCCCACCCGAGCCTCTCGTGTAGATTTTGAAGGTACCCAGCTGCTATCGGGATCAGCAGCCCGAGGAAAAAAGTACGCCAGCCCCCACTGTCCCAGCTGGATAAAGCCAATTCCGTAGAATAAGTAACCCGTCCAGTCAACGGGTTGGTTAAACCGCCAGCCGGAATTACGCACCAATGCATTGCTCAGGCTGTAACTTAGATTCATTGCCAGCGGTAAGGCGGCAGCCAACCAACCTTTGTGCCAGCCTGTCCCAATCCCCACACCGATTGCCAGCAGGCTAAACAGTATGGGCAGGATGGACTCACTGAGAATTTGCCCGTCCCACGCATTCCAGTAGGTTGAACTCTTGGCGTAGCTCCGCAGCGCACAACAGCGCTCCCACATCGTCGTGAGCTTCGGGGGCTTTCCCAGGAGCGTACCACTTAACATCCCGTTCAAGTATTCAACGGTCGGGAAAGACGAGGGCAGCACAAGCAAGGTGGCGACCTGGTTATGCAAGAAGTGGGCAGTAATGAACCGAGCCGTCTCCCCTGGGTACTGGCGCACGAAGCCGGTTGCGCTCTGCACCATCCGGGCGGAGTAATCGTCGTCGCTCTCGCCGGGCATGCGTTTACCTTTTTCTTTTTCAACAGTAAGGCTATAGCGTTGCCCAATCAGACCGATCTGCGAAGCCTGGGATGCCTCGGAAAGCACCAGCTCTCCAGCCAACTGCCAGTTGCGCCACAACCAAGGGACAAGCACGCACCCAAAGCCCGCCAACAAAAGCGCCGTATTGCTCCAAATACGACGGCTCCTATAGCTACCAATCCAAATCGCCAGGAGAGCTACGGGGAGAAGAGCCAGGATCTGGACGCGCACCAGCATCACGATCGCAAGAATGCCACCCGCAACCAGGGGGTGAGCCCGCCTGCTTTCAGGGTTCTCCAGCCACAAGAGAATAATTGCCGTAACTGCAGCGATCCCCAGCGCGGTGGGCACATCCGACATGAGCATCTTGGCATGCGAGACGTTGGTCACGCCCGCCAGAGCAATGGCATTGCTGTTGTGCAGGATCGCCAGCAAACCCACGAAGAAGCCCGAGATGCGGTTGTGCAGCACTCGAGCAATTACAAATAAGAGCGACGGGAGCAGCGCCAACAAGGGGATTTGCCATATCAGCGCTCCGTCGTAACCGAGGCCGCTGGCGGCGTGAGCCACAGCCAGGAAAAAGGAATAGAAAGGCCTGACCACGTCACCCCCCATTCCATAGCCTGCTAGCAGGCTATGAGCGGCATAGTCATAGTTTGCGGCATCGGAGTAGGGGAAGAATTCGTAGGTGGGCGGCTGAGGCACTGGCGAAAAATACGAAGGGCGTAAGGGTTCCACACCCCAGCGCCAGACCGCCGCAACCCACAATATAAGAAAGATAATAAAATCCAGGCGGCGATTGCTCGTTCCAAGCACTCTTTTCCACAGCGGCCACAATGCTCGCACCACCAGCAAACCTACCAGGGTAATCGCCAGCGCCAACAGAATCTGCCAGCCAAGCAGAGGTACACCTGGGTCTCCCCAGGCGACTTGATCGGGCTCCAGGCCAAGCCGGGTAACTCCCATGAATGCTCCCACAAGCAGGAACACAGCCAGCGCGATAGCCGCAGCAGCCAACGTCTTGATGTGTCCGCGCACCGTGGTCGGGTGCGTCCCAAAACGCAGCAACCTAAAAACCATCGCAATCTTCAGGCTCACCAGAAGCGCCCAAAGCGAATAAGGCGCCATACGCTGCAGATATGCCTGGACATACTGGTCGGTATTCACCCAATACAAGGCCAGGAGGTTCGAACAGAGGAAGGCGGTCAACACACAAAACACCAGGGCAGCCCGGTAGAGACCATCCCGGCTGGCGAGCTTCTCCAGTCTCCCGGCAACCCGCAACCCCCACTCAGGCTGCCTCCACGCCCGCCACCCAGCTGTACCACATGCCAATGCCAGCAGCAAACCCGGAGCAATCACCACGAACCTGCTGAGAGAGAGGCGGCTTCCGGGCAGGAGCAACAGCCAGGTCACGACCAATACGCCTTCCAACCCAGCCAGTGCGAGAGCCCACCCCAAGGTGCGCGCCTGGCGATCACTGCGCATCATCACTTCCCGTCCTCATCGCTGTGGTAGCTCGCAGTCCTTGCTGCCCTCGCGCGGCACGAGCAATTCCACGCGCACCGCTCGATAGGTCTTCTCTGGCTTATAGAAGCACAGTACCGGTTCCGAAACCCACTTCACCCAGGCGTTGTTCTCCTCTCCAAATGGAGCGAACTCGTCGTCATAACTTCTGAACAGCGGCTCGCTGACGATCAGGGCGAAACGCTTATTCGTAAGATCCTCGTAAAAACCCTGGTAGAACGAGGCATTGCTGGCCATGGCCTGATCCATCAAGTACTTTTTTTCGTACTCGGGTATCAGGGGTATGCCATCCACCGTGCCAAAAGCCAGCAGCTGGCGCTGGTCCATGAAAAGCACATCGCCCTGCTCGCGATATTTGTCGATTTGGGTTTTCAGGTTATCCAGAGAGCGCTGTACATCCCCTGGAGGCGGCAGCTCCAAGCGCCGGATATTGGCGAAATAAGGCCATGCCATCAATAAGGAGGTGGTTACAGCGATAGCCATTACCCCAGCAGGCCAAGCGGTGCGCGGCTCCCTCCCGGCGCTCTCAGTTTTTTGTGAATCCGCGTCTGTGATTAAGGGAGCATCTGCTTCGCTTGCTCTGGTTTTAGCAACTGCCTGGTCCATATAGATCATGAGCAGAAATCCCAGGCTGATCAGGAACATATCCAGGTTGTGCAGGTTGCTCCCGCCTCCGATCTTCACGCTGGCAACCAATCCCACACCCAGGGTAGCCAGGGTCAGCCCAGTAATTGCTGCGATCTGCAGCCAATCCAGCCGCCATCGCCGCGAGACCACCAGCCAAATCAAGGCCGCCATCAGCGGCCCGGCAGCCAGCAGCGACGCAGGGACGATCCCCGGCGCATAGGTTACGTTGGGCCACAGCCGATACCACAGCAAAGGCTGAGAGAGCGGAAAAGCGATATCTTTTGGGGCAAAAAGCTGGGAATAATTTGCCAGTACACCCGGCAAGCTACCAAGGATACCCACCCCAACAGCGGCGGCTAAGCGGCGCGCCAGGCGTCTTTTAGGTTGCGTTTCATGAGCGGTGAGCTCCAGCAGCGCCGCCCAGGCGCCTGCTGCCGCAAACCATGTCCAGCGGCTCAATCCGCCATACAGGCTGGCAACTGCTATGGAAAGATAGCGCATCCAGGGTCTTGAGCGGTCAAAGCCAGCCACAACAGCAGCTACCAGCAGTATCGGAGCGTAAACCGGTCCCTGGCTCAGGTATAACCCCAGCCATAACGCTATGCCCAAGCGCAAGCCAGAGCGTTCGCTTAAGCTGCGAGCCAGTAGCCAGCCCAGCAATAGAGGAGGGACGATCCAGAGAATTGCGTTCCAAAAGCGGTGGAAGGCGATTGACAGACCAGGGATCGCAAACCAGATGCCCCAGAGACCATAACGCCCTGGAGCATAATAAGGTAAAGAGAGATTCCCGTTGTAGTTGTACAGGAACTTTCCAAAGATCATAGAATAATCGTAAAAGCGGTTACCTTCCGACCAGGAAAGCGAAAAGGGGTAATCAACCACAGTTTGCAGGTTATTCCCCACCAGCAAAGCGTAAGCCCCAGCCAGAATGGTAATCAAGAAACGCCCCGACCAGTGTCTAGGCGTCTGGAAGGGCCAAAACTGGCAGGCCAAAACCAGAAGTGCAAAGAGCACCGAGTAGCGGAAGGAGTTCGTGTCCATCAACCCTCGGCTCACATCTGTGTAAACCAGCAGCCCGGCAAGTAAGACGAGCGCCAGGTAGAGCGACGTGCGCAAGCGCGCATCCCAAGCCTGGACTTTGTGCGACCAGTGTTCCAGGAACTTTATGAGCCGGTCTCCCCGCCGGGTCGCCACCAGCACGACCACGAGGGCGCAGACGATCAGAATAGCCGTCCAGCCAGCGATAATCACTCCGCGCACCCGCAGGGACAATCCCGACCCCAACAGACGCACAACAGCAAAACTCAAATATCCAGCGTATGCCAGGACTGCACCCAAAAGGAGGCCAACCTTAGGCAAGCGCTTTCCCAGTTGAGATAACTGCTCTCTCATCCTGCTGCCTCTGTGATCACTTCCAGGTACTCTGTGACGACATTTCCAAGATCAAAGCGGGCAGCCAGCTTGCGGCTCTGCGTGCGCGCCTGCAGCAATGCCTGAGAGTCGCTCAACAGCGTTCGCAAGCCCATTTGCATGGCCTGCTCATCCCCAGGAAGAGCCAGGTAGCCATTCTTGCCCACATCAACAATCTCGCTAAACCCACCCACATCACTGGCGACAACCGCCAGTCCCATAGCCAGGGCTTGAATACCCACCACCGGCAGCCCTTCAGAGATCGATGGCTGGAAGAGCACATCACTCATCAAGAACCACCGGTTAACCTCCGTCGGCGTCACCCAGCCGGGGAGGCTGATGCGTTCTTGAAGGCCGTTCTCCGCGATCAGGCGCTCAAGATCCTGGAACAGCGGCCCATCACCCAGCATCACGCACTGCCAGGGCAGGTCTTTCAATCCAGCCAGAACACGCACTAATTGCAGGGGGTCTTTTTGTGGGACGAATTTGCCAGCAAAAATAATACGCGGCGGATTTCCTGGCTGGATGCTGCCAGGATCGAGCCGTCGCAGGTCTACTCCATTGGGAATTACGCGCACATCAACCGGGTACCGGCGAGCTGCCAAGGATCGCGTAAACTGGCTTACCGCCACCACGCGCCGCGCATCCCGCCAGATGGGCGGTGTGAATGGATAGAACCAACGGAACCAGTTATCTGTCTTCTCCGGTACTCCGCCAGGGACATCTCCGAGATGGGCAGTGAGCAAGTATGGGATTCCGGTAACTCGAGAGACAATCCATGCCAGCGCGCCAGCAGGGACCGCGAAGTGTACATGGATCAAATCGGGCTTCCACGCTCTCACCAATCGCAAGGCAGGCCACAGGCTGAACAGGATGAAAGCTCCCATGGCTAACAGGTCGGCCATGTAAGCCAGACGGCGCATTGAGGGCTGGCGGATTACGCGTATGCCCTCCACCACCTCCTCGCGGGGTAAGCCCTTCAGATGGGCTGTAAACAGGACGATTTCGTGCCCGAGTTTGACCAGCTCTTTGCAAATATCCTTGGCAACTTGACCGCCTCCGCCCCCGATGGGAGGAAACTCGTGGATGAGAACAAGGATGCGCATTAAAGCTTGATCGTCTCAACGAAATGGTTTTCCCTGTTCAATACCTTCCGCACCGTGTAAGTTGTCTTCCGTTGGGATTCATGGTAAGTGCGCACGAGCAGCTCGGCAATCAAACCCATCAGGAAGGATTGCACGCCCAGGATCATGAGCATGATCCCGATCTGGAAAAAGGACGACTGCACTACACTGGTTGCATACAATAATTTCCGCACAAACAGGGTGCCCACCATGATGATGCTCATGGCCATCAAGAACGCCCCAATACCGCCGAATAGATAGATCGGCTTGTGAGCGTAGCTAATCATGAATTTGACTGTAAACAGGTCGAGGATTACCTTGATCGTACGATTCAGCCCGTACTTGGTCTTCCCAAACTTGCGCGGGTGATGGGTCACGGGGAGCTCGATGATCTTGGCGCCCACTGTAGATGCATACGCCGGTATGAAACGGTGCATCTCGCCATAGAGCCTGAATCCGGTGATCGCCTCGCGGCGGTAAGCTTTGAGGGTACACCCATAATCGTGCAAGTGCACGCCCGTTACTGTAGAGATCAGCCAGTTGGCGATACGCGAGGGGAAGGTGCGTGTGAAGAAGGCATCCTGGCGGCTCTTCCGCCAGCCGCTCACCACATCGTAGCCCTCTTCGATTTTTGCTAGCATTCTGGGGATGTCCACCGGGTCATTCTGCAAATCTGCATCCATCAGCACAATGATGTCCCCCTCTGCATGGTCGATCCCCGCCGCGATGGCAGCTGTTTGACCGAAATTACGCCGCAAACCCACCACACAAGTGTGATCGGGGTCTTCTTCGGCGAGAGTTTCAAGCACCGCAAGGCTTTCATCGGCGCTGCCGTCATCCACATACACCACCTCCCAATCCACAGTGAGGGGTGTGAGGGCTTCTTGCAGCGCTTTTTGGAGCAATGGCAAGTTCTCGGCTTCGTTATAAACAGGGATTACGATTGATAGCATCATAGCAAGATCACTCTCTTATCAAACAATTTCGGCTGGTGGAGCGCTGCGCGCCTCCGGCCGCTGGCGGCTATAGGCCAGCAAGCCAGGCACGAATATCACCCCGGGCAGGCTGGCAATCATCACCACCGTGCGTAGCAACAATGCCGCTGTCAGGCTGCTGGCAAGTGAAACGCCTCCCAAATGTGAGAATACCACAGTCATCGAAATTTCTTGAAGCCCATACCCATTGATAGAGATCGGGATCAGGGTGATCAGATACACGAAACTATACAGACCGCCTACCAACCAGAACGATATGTCCTGACCCATGCCAACAAAGAACATGGTCAACACGCTGAACAAGCAGACCTGGTGGATCCAGGTAAATACCAGGGAGAGTAAAAGCGCCCGCGGCTGCCGTAACCAAACAGTGAGCGCCGCAAACAGCCGGACCAGGATGCGCTGCAGGCGCGCTCTGAGCTTCGAAAAAAAGCCCGCCTGGGGTAAAGCTGCCATGCCCAATTGCACGGACAGCATAGAGGTGGGGATCAGTTCGCGCAAATCCTGGATCAGGAGTAACCTGGGCAACCCAACAGGCAGCATCATCAACATGCCCGCCATCCCCACCAGCCGATCAGCGATCAGTGAAGCGGCACTGATCGCCGCATCGAAATTCAAGCGTAGCGCCCCTGCCAGGCGGATGACGTCCCCACCAATGGTTGTGGGGAGGAAATTGGATGCGAATAACCCCGCGAATGTGATCTGGAAACTCTCCTTTGGGGAAATTTGCATGCCACCAGATTTGAGCAGAATGTACCAGCGTATGGCTACTGCCAGGCGTGAGACTAGAATCAAGAGCAGCGCCAACGCCAGCCGCCACAGTTCAATCTGGACCAACGCCGCTTTAATCTCCTCCCAACCTTGCTGGCGCAGTAGATAAATCAATAGACCCAGAGCGATCAGCGTCCCCACAATTTTAAGCAATCCGCTCTTCTGGAACCTATTGGTTGCTCTCTCGTTCAAGGAGTTCTCCTTCAGGACATTTCCTTGGCGATGCGCTTCATATCAGCGTCTACCATTATCTGTACCAGCTCTTCGAAGCTGACTCGCGGCTGCCACCTGAGCTCATCCTTCGCACGCGAAGGGTCGGCTACCAGCAAATCTACCTCAGCCGGGCGGAAGAAACGTGGGTCCTGGACGACAAATTTCTCAAAATCCAAGTCCAGGTAGCCAAAAGCTTCCTGGCAAAGCTCTTTAACCGAGTGGGTCACACCCGTACCCAGCACATAATCCTCTGGGGTTTCATGCTGGAGCATCAGCCACATGCCTTCGACGTAATCACCAGCATAACCCCAATCGCGCCGCGATTCCAGGTTGCCCAGGCGCAACTGCTTGGACAGCCCAAGCTTAATCCGCGCTGCCCCATAGGTGATCTTGCGCGTGACGAACTCCAGACCGCGGCGGGGGCTCTCGTGATTGAACAGGATGCCTGAGACCGCATACAGATCATACGACTCGCGGTAGTTCACCGTAATCCAGTGCGCATACACCTTCGCCACACCATAAGGGCTGCGCGGGTAGAACGGTGTGGATTCTCGCTGTGGCACCTCGCGAACTTTGCCAAACATCTCGCTGGAAGATGCCTGGTAAAAGCGCGCCTTGGGGTTTACCAGACGAATAGCTTCTAAAATACGGGTGACACCCAGCGCTGTGACTTCACCGGTGAGTACTGGTTGGTTCCATGATGTGGGAACGAAAGATTGCGCCGCCAGATTGTAAACCTCATCGGGTTGGTACTGCTCCATCACATCCACCAGCGAGCTCTGGTCGTGCAGGTCCCCCTGGATGATCGTGATTTCATCCTGGATATGTTGGATCCGCTCGAAAGTCACTGTGCTCGAGCGGCGCACCATTCCGATTACATGGTAACCTTTCCCGAGTAAAAAATCCGCCAGGTATGAACCATCCTGGCCGGTGATTCCGGTGATGAGCGCAACAGGCATTTCGCCTCCCTCCATGCAAAATTCAACGGGTGAATTATAACTCTTAGATGGGGTTGGTCAAGGGCATGCGAATTATGGTATATTCTGAGGCCGAGAGACTTCCGTATACATGGCCCAACTTTCAGGGAGCGAGCGCGCCCGTTACGTGCAGGCGATGTTCGCCCGCATTGCCCACCGTTATGATCTGCTGAATCGCCTGATGACCGCCGGGCAGGACGTACGCTGGCGGTCGGAGGTCATCCGTCGTGCTGCATTACCCCCAGGTGGCTACCTACTCGATGTCGGAGCAGGCACAGGAGACCTGGCACGTCAGGCGCTGGGGGGTGCATCCGCTGGCGCGGCTGTGGCAGCTGATTTCACTATGGAAATGATGCGGGTAGGTCAACGCCGTCCGGCACACGGCTTGAGCTGGGTGGCAGCCGACGCCTTGCACCTGCCATTCGCAGATGATTGCTTCGATGCACTGGTCTCTGGCTTCTTACTGCGCAATGTCAGTGATCTGCCTCGTGCCCTCTCCGAGCAGTGCCGTCTGCTGAAGCCCGGTGGTCGCATGGTTGCCCTGGATACTACCCGGCCGCCTCAAAATGCCTTCGCACCTTTGATCAACTTCCACTTGCACAGGATGATCCCTGCGCTTGGCAGGCTGGTCGCTGGAGATGCCGAGGCCTACACCTACCTGCCCGACTCAACCGAGGGATTCCTCAGCGCGGATGACCTGGCGGAGCACATGCGCGCCGCGGGCTTTCGGGAGGTGGGCTTCACACGCCGGATGTTCGGCACAGTGGCGATCCATTGGGGTATTAAATGAACAATAAATCCAACGAGCCATCCAAAGCACGTCTTGTAGTAGGTATCTCCGGCGCCTCGGGCGTGATTCTCGGCATTCGCCTGCTCGAGCTGCTGCGCCCGGTCGAGACCATCGAGACGCACCTGGTGATTTCTCCCGCCGGGAGGGCCACAATCAGCCAGGAGACGGAATGGAAGGTGAGCGACGTGCTCGCCCTGGCAGATGCCAGTTACAACCACCAGGATATCGGCGCCACCATCGCCTCAGGCTCGTTCGCCGCTCTGGGCATGGTGATCGTCCCCTGCTCGATCAAGACCCTCTCCGCCGTCGCCAACTCGTATGGTGAGGATCTTATCTCCCGCGCCGCCGACGTGACCTTGAAAGAGGGTCGCCCGCTCATCCTCGTGGTGCGCGAAACGCCTCTGCATCGCGGCCACATCCGCCTGATGGGTCTGGCAGCGGAGGCTGGCGCAGTGATCTTCCCCCCCGTTCCCGCCTACTACGCCCGTCCGGCGACATTGGATGAAGCGGTCACCCACACCGCTGGGCGCCTGCTAGCCCGCCTGGGAATCGACAGGCTGGGGTATGAGGAGTGGAAGGGGATGTGACCCTATGGTCTCCGAACTGCTCTCCCTCTCCACACTGACCCTGGCCACATGCAGTGCCGATGGCGCACCCCATGCCGCGCCAGTATATTTTGTTGCGGATGAAAACCAGCGCCTATACTTCTTCTCAGACCCTGAGAGCCAGCACAGCCTCGATATTTCCGGCGACCCGCGCGCTGCAGCCGCCATCTACCCTGAGTGTCATAGCTGGCAGGAGATTCGCGGCCTGCAATTACGTGGGGATGTGCAGCTTGTCCCGCCTGGAACCGAGGCGGATATCGCCTGGACGCTCTACCGCGCCAAGTTCCCTTTCGTTGAAGAGCTCAAAGAAGTTGTGATGCGCACCACGCTGTATGTCTTCGTGCCGCGTTGGATTCGCCTGGTGGATAATCGCCAGGGGTTCGGATTCAAGCAAGAATGGACCCTTCCTTGAGCGTTCCACTGGTGCGCGATCTGGAGAAAGCCGCTTTGCGCGGCGAGCCTTCCTACGTCTGGCGGGCAGGGCAGGAGCGCCGTCTGGCGATGGTCCTGGCAGCCGCGGGGGATCGCATCAAGGGCCGCATTTTGGAGAACGGTTGCGGTGTGGGCATGTACGCCTCCCAGCTGCAATCTCAGGGCGGCTCGGTGATCGGGCTGGAGTTCGACCTGGAGCGCGCAGGCGATGCCCACGCATCCGTGCAGCAGGTGGTCAACGCCTCGGGAGAGAGACTCCCTTTTCTAGATGGTTCGTTCGACCTGATCCTCAGCCATGAGGTGCTGGAGCACGTTGACGATGACGCCAGCGCTGCCCGAGAGATGGTGCGCGCCCTCCGTCCTGGAGGTCGTATCGCTCTCTTCGTCCCTAACCGGGGTTACCCCTTCGAGACACACGGAGTTTACTGGCGCGGTCGCTACCAATTCGGCAATATTCCCCTGGTGAACTACCTGCCTCGCCGCCTGCGCGACCGCCTGGCGCCGCATGTGCGCGCATACTCCCCCAGCGACGTGGAGAATTTATTTTCCGGGCTGCCTGTTCGGCTTGTAAAACGCTCCATCATCTTCGGGGCGTACGACAATCTCATCGCCCGCTGGCCCCGCCTTGGTAGTGTATTGCGCACTTTGCTTCAGGCGTTGGAAAAGACCCCGCTACAAATATTTGGGTTATCTCATTTCTGGGTTGTCGAAAAGAATTAGTATCCCGGAAGAATGAATCTGTGCACCGATAAGCAGCCCAATAGACCTTGCGCTATCTACGGTGAACATGCCATCGAATAATCACTATTCCCCCCGAAAATCGTGGATGCCCTCGTCAATCTTATAATGCCGGGAGCAATTCGGGCAGATCAAGCCTACCACCTCTGCTTCCAGCGGATAATGACCGCACTCCAAGCAGCGGAAAACGAGATCGGTTTTCTGCGAGCTTGCTGGCGAATCAGTTCTTTCCCCGACAGCCATTGCCCGCACGAACACACTGGGTGAAAGCTGCCACCAGTTCCCACTGAGCTGCGCCAGGGAATCCAGCGCCACCAGCAGGCGTAATGGCACCCAGCGCTTGAGCAACCCTATCCGGTAGTGTGATACGGTCAGCTGGCGCTGGACATCAAAGCCGGAGATGCGCAGCCAGTCTCGCACCGCCCGTGGGTGAAAATCAAAGTTAAGGGTGGCGAATTCCACCGGCTCCAAGCTGAATGGGCTCCACACCTGGCGGCGCAGGGCGTAGCGCAGGATCGCCTTCAGGTTCAGCTTGTTAGCGTATTCCAGGATAAAGATTCCCCCGGTTCGTAGGATCTGGTTGGTTTGCTCAATGGCTCGCTGCGGCTCAACGAGATGGTGGAGTGTGCGGATCATGGTGGCAGCATCGAACTGTCCTGGCGCAAAGGGCAGCCGGTAGGCATCTGCCGCCACGTAGACAAAGCGCTCGCTCCGGCCCAGTCTATTCTGAGCCAGTCGCAGCTGCGAGAGCGAGTAGTCGAGCAAAACGATGCGCCCAAACCCGTCGTAGCGAGGTGTGTTGCGCCCGGCTCCAGCTCCGATCTCCAGCAGCAGCCCCCCACCAGCGGGCAGCAGCCGGCGCAGAGCCACCGCCTCCACCTGGTCCTCGTACAGCGCGACCGCCCTGCTCCCAGAACCTCTCCTGGTAGTCCGAGCCTTCGTAATCGATGACCGGTGGTCGTTTGCTGTCAAGGGTCATCTCATCTGCCTCTCCCCAACTTACAACCCGGAAATTTCAGGGTTCTGCGGGGGCATAACCACCCAAGAACCCCAAAAATAAATCTCCCCTCCCCCTATAGGAGAAGGGGAGGGGCTGTAGGTAGGGGAATCTACATTGAGGCCTTTGCGAATTCTTTACGATTCGCATCCGGGAGGCGCGACCCATTATAACCACGCCCAACACCCCGGTAATGGAAACCCAGCTTGGCCATGGTCTCGGGGTCATAGATATTACGCCCGTCAATAATCGTCGGGGAGTGCATAACGCTTTTGACTTGTTCCAGATCAAGCTGCTTGAATTCGTTCCATTCGGTGACCACCATCAGTGCATCGCAACCCTGCGCCATACTGTAAGGATCCTTGAACATTCTCACCTGCGGAAGCAGCGGTTCGGCGATCTGCATCGCTACTGGATCGTAGGCGTGAACGCTCGCACCCCCCGCCAGCAGCAATTCTGCGAGGGTCATCGAGGGAGCATCGCGCATATCGTCGGTGTTTGGCTTGAAGGAAAGTCCCAAGAGCCCGATGGTCTTGCCATTCAGGTCGCCAAGCATCTCTTTCAGGTGCTCCACCAACATCGGGCGGCGATCGTTGTTGATCTCCATCACTGCATGAAGCAGCTGCGGGTGGCGTCCCATCTGCTCGGCCATGTAAGCCAGGGCTTTGACATCCTTGGGGAAACACGAGCCGCCATACCCCAGCCCGGCGTCCAGGAACATCGAGCCGATGCGCTTATCGTAGCCCATGCCAGCTGCCACCTCTTTGACATCCGCTCCCAGCGCCTCGCAAACATTGGCGATCTCGTTAATAAAGGAGATCTTGGTGGCTAGGAAAGCATTCGAGGCGTACTTGATCATTTCAGCTGTACGCAGGTCGGTGATAACGATGGGAGCCCGCAGCGGCAGGTGCAGCTGAGCCACCTTCTCGGCGGCGTCCTTATCGAGAGAGCCGAGCACGGTGCGGTGCGGCTGCATAAAATCGCTGATCGCCGAACCCTCGCGCAGAAACTCAGGACACGAAACCACCCAGAATGGGATGGGGGTGGGCTGATTGCTTCGGATGATGTCGGCTGCCCAGTCCCCGGTACCAACCGGGACAGTAGATTTGTTGATCACAACCAGCGGCCCAGTCATCGTCTCGGCGATGGCACGTGCTGAGGCAGCCACATAGCGCAGGTCGGCCTCTCCGTCCACGCCTGATGGCGTGCCCACGGCAATGAAGACGAACTCGCTGCCGCTCAACCCCTCGGAATATGATGTGGTGAAAGACAGGCGACCGGCTTGCATGTTGCGCTCGATCAGCTCATTCAACCCTGGCTCATAGATCGGCATCACGCCGCGCTTAAGCCCTTCAATTTTCTCTTCGTTAATATCCAGGGCGATCACCCTGTTGCCCAGATCGGCAAAACAGGCGGCCGTGACGATCCCCACGTAGCCCACACCTATAACACAAATCTGTTTCATATCTAACAAGACCTCCGCTAAATATTTATTATAATTGTAGGACTTACGCAGTTTGATGGGCCTGGTTGTGTTTGGGCGGGTGTAGCCCGCTCAAACACAACCGATTTTCCCCTGAACTGCGTAACTTCTTAATTGTTGATTGCTGATTCAATTAATCGGTGATTCGCTCTTTTTTCGAATTTCGCTTCCCTTTTATCGCTGGTTCGCCGACTCGTTTCTCCCAATCGCGCCCGCTAATCTTACCATATCTTCCTTGGGGAATACTTCAATTTGTACCCTCTAACGAAGCTGAAAGCGTGCGATAAATCGGAGTAGTTTGTCACATTTTTCGGACATCCGTCATCCGGTAGCAATGACCTCTGTCACTTGTGAATTGGCTAAAAGATGTCTAAAATATCATTGATAAATATTATCCGATAGACCGGAAAGGGAGTATTAACAATGCAAATTACCCGACAGGCTGACTACGCAGTACGTGCCGTACACTACCTGGCTGGGCTGGGCTCCGAACAACGCGCCGCAACGAGCCGGATCGCCCAGGAACAACGTATTCCGCCATCCTTCCTGGCTAAAATTGTTTCGCAATTATCGGTAGCCGGATTGTTGCAGACCTCGCGCGGTGCACGCGGCGGCGTCTCGCTGGCGCGCCCCGCTTCAGAGATCTCGCTACTCGAGGTCGTGGAAGCCATCGACGGACCGATCTACCTCAACGAGTGTGTGGCTGACAATGGCGGCTCGTGCGTCTTCGGCGAAGACTGCCCGATGCGTCCGGTGTGGTGTGAAGCTCAGGCTCAATTGGTTGATATCTTGAAGGGCACCTCCTTCGCCCACAACCATAAGCAGGTCGCTCCCGCAGGCTGAGATCTACTGCGCCTAGATCTGACTGCTTAGGTAATATAATCCCCATGGTTTGGGCAAGCAAGCTATGCCCAAACCAGTTGCCATCTAGCCCCCTCCCGGCGTATAATCGTTGGCGGGAGGGTATTTTCTTTTTAATTCAGGCAAGGAGGTTTGGAATGTCCGCTCCGAGAGTGGTGCGCGCCCCGCGCGGCACGCAGCTGGCGTGCAAATCCTGGCTAACCGAAGCCGCCTACCGCATGATCCAAAACAATCTCGACCCCGAAGTCGCCGAGCGCCCCCAAGACCTGGTGGTCTACGGTGGGCGCGGCCAGGCGGCCCGCGATTGGGAGTCCTTCGATGCTATCCTGCAGGCGTTGCGCCAGCTAGAGAGTGACGAGACCTTACTGGTACAGTCTGGAAAACCGGTGGCGGTATTTCCATCTCACCCCGACGCCCCGCGCGTGCTCATCGCCAACTCGAACCTAGTGCCACATTGGGCTACTCAGGAGCACTTCGACGAGCTGGCAGCGCGTGGGTTGATCATGTACGGGCAGATGACCGCCGGCTCCTGGATTTACATCGGTACTCAGGGCATCCTGCAGGGAACATACGAGACTCTCGGCTCGCTGGCGCGCCAGCATGGCTGGGATTCGCTCAAGGGAAGGTTTGTGCTCACAGCCGGGCTGGGGGGCATGGGCGGCGCACAACCCCTGGCGATTACCATGAATGGCGGCGTCGGTCTGATTGTCGAGGTGGACCCGCAGCGCGCCCAGCGCCGCCGCGAGATCGGCTATGTGGACGTGGTGGTGGATACCCTGGAAGAGGCCATGACTCTGGTAGATGATGCGCGCGACCGGCAAGAGCCGAAATCGATCGGCCTAATCGGCAACGCCGCTGAGGTCTATCCCGAAATGGCGCTGCGCGGCGTAACCCCCGACGTGGTCACTGACCAGACCCCGGCGCACGACGTGCTCATGTACGTGCCTGCTGGGCTGAGCGTAGCCGAGGCGGAAGCCCTGCGCCGCGAAGATCCCCAGGGCTACACCCGCCGATCCATGCAGTCGATGAGGCGCCACGTGGAAGCCATGCTGGCGTTCAAGCACCGGGGAGCGGAGGTCTTCGACTACGGCAACAACCTGCGCCAGCGCGCCTATGACGAGGGTCTGAGCGAGGCCTTTGAGTTCCCGGGCTTCGTGCCCGCCTACATCCGCCCGCTGTTCTGTGAGGGCAAGGGACCTTTCCGCTGGGTGGCCCTTTCCGGCGATCCGGAGGACATTTACCGGACCGATGAGGCGGTGATGGAGCTCTTCCCAGATGACGAGCACCTGCACCGCTGGCTGCGCCTGGCGCGCCAGAAGGTACCCTTCCAGGGGTTGCCGGCGCGCATCTGCTGGCTGGGTTATGGCGAGCGCGTGGCCGCCGGTCTGATGTTCAACAATATGGTTGCGGAAGGCATCCTGCGCGCCCCCATCGTCATCGGGCGCGACCACCTGGACGCCGGATCGGTCGCCTCTCCCAACCGCGAGACCGAGGGTATGCGCGATGGCACGGATGCCGTCAGCGACTGGGCGATCCTCAACGCCCTGATCAACGCCGTGGGCGGGGCTACCTGGGTCTCCTTCCACCACGGCGGCGGGGTGGGCATCGGCTACAGCCAGCACGCCGGGCAGGTCATCGTGGCAGATGGCACGGTTGAAGCCGCCCGCCGGCTGGAGCGCGTGCTCACCAGCGACCCGGGCATGGGCGTGGTGCGCCACGCCGACGCCGGGTATAAGATCGCGATCGACGCGGCGAAGAGGCACGGCATTAAGATGCCCATGCTAAAATAGTAATAGCGCACGGTAGTGCGCTCAGAAGACTGCTATCGATGTACGAGTATCGCAAAATGACCCCCGAAGAACGCCAGGCCATTCTTGCTGAGCGTGAAGACAGGGGCTACCCACTCCATTCGCCGCCGCATTTCAGAGGAATCCCAGGCGTATATCTGATTACAGCAGCCTGCTTTGAGCATCGTCACATTTTTAACTCTCCGAATTTGTTATCCTACCTGACCGATGAAATCCTTGGAACATTCTTGGGGGCAAAATTGCCTTGCCATGCCTGGATATTTCTCCCCAACCATTACCATATATTGCTCGAACTCACAGACTTGTCAATTTTGAGCGAGCCCCTACGAATTGTACATAGTCGCATTGCAAAAACGGTTAATGAGATTCAAGCTAGCAAAGGGCGTCGAGTTTGGTATCGGTACAGCGACCGATTGATACGCGGTGAGCGTCATTACTGGAATTCCGTGAATTACATCCACTATAATCCCATCAAACATGGCTACATAGAGTTGATGTCTGAATGGCTATGGTCGAGTATCTATGTCTATGAGACTGAAATTGGGAGAGAGGGATTACAGAGGCTGTGGACAGAATATTCCATCAAATCCTATGCCCAAGGTTGGGATGAGTGAAAATCCGTGACATAATTAGCGCCACTATCGTGGCGCACAACAAATCTAATCACCAAATAAGATCAAAAACGCGCCCTATCCTCAATAAAACGATTAACCTATGAACGATCAAGTCATCTTCTCCATGGTGCGCGTCGGGCGCATGTACCCTCCCAACAAGCAGGTGCTGCGGGATATCTCCTTGGGCTTCTTCTACGGCGCCAAGATCGGCGTGCTTGGCCTGAATGGCTCCGGCAAGAGCACCCTGCTGCGCATCATGGCGGGAGCCGATACCGATTATACCGGCGAGGTCTCGCTCTCCAAGGGCTACAGCGTTGGACTGCTGGAGCAGGAGCCGCAGCTCGATCCGCAAAAGACCGTCCGCCAGGTGGTCGAGGAGGCTGTGCAGCCAATCCTGGACTTGCTCATCCAATTCGAAGCCATCAACGCCCGCTTCGCCGAGCCAGACGTTGACTTCGACGTCTTGATCGCCGAACAGTCTCGCCTGCAAGATGCCCTGGAAAAGCATGATGCCTGGACGCTGGACAGCCGCCTGGAGCAGGCTATGGATGCCCTGCGCTGCCCTCCCCCAGACACCCCCGTATCGGTCATCTCCGGCGGTGAGCGCCGCCGCGTGGCCCTCACCCGCTTGCTGCTCACCGAGCCAGACATCCTCTTGCTGGATGAACCCACCAACCACCTGGACGCTGAATTGGTCGCATGGCTGGAGCGCCACCTGCAGCAGTACGAGGGTACGGTGATTGCCGTCACCCACGACCGCTATTTTCTGGACAACGTCGCCGGCTGGATTTTAGAGCTGGATCGCGGCTTTGGCATCCCCTGGAAAGGCAACTACTCGTCCTGGCTGGAGCAGAAGCAGGATCGCCTGCGCCGCGAGGAGAAATCCGAGAGTAAGCGCCTGCAGACCCTGGAGCGTGAGCTGGAATGGATCCGCATGTCACCCCGGGCGCGCCAGTCTAAGGGCAAAGCCCGCTACACTGCCTACGATCGCCTGCTCGGGCAGGAGTACGAGCGGCGCCGCGAAGACCAGGAGATCTATATCCCGCCCGGACCGCGCCTGGGCGATATCGTCATCCAGCTTGATGGCGTCTCTAAAGGCTATGGCGAGCGCCTGCTCATCGACGACCTGACCCTGAGCATCCCGCCGGGCAGCATCGTGGGCGTCATTGGACCCAATGGGGCGGGGAAGACGACCCTGCTGCGCATGGTCACCAGGCAAGAGCAGCCCGACGCCGGCGCATTGCGCCTGGGTGAGACAGTCAGTCTGGCATACGTCGACCAGAGCCGGGATACGCTGGATGGCGAACGGACTGTGTGGGAGGAGATCTCCGGCGGGGAAGAGCTTCTCGACCTGGGCGGTCGCAAGCGCAACTCGCGTGCCTATGTCGCCAGCTTCAACTTCCTAGGCTCCGACCAGCAGAAGCTGGTGCAGGACCTGTCGGGCGGCGAGCGCAACCGCGTCCACCTGGCGAAGGTGCTCAAGCAGGGCGCCAACCTCATCCTGCTGGATGAGCCCACCAACGACCTGGACGTGAACACCCTGCGCGCCCTGGAGGAAGCCGTCGATAGTTTTGCCGGGTGCGCCATCGTGGTCTCGCACGACCGCTGGTTCTTAGACCGCGTGGCAACCCATATTCTCGCCTTCGAGGGGGATAGCCAGGTGCGCTGGTTCGAGGGCAACTGGACGGACTACGAAGCCGACCTGAAGCGCCGCCTGGGTAAAGACGCTGAGACTCCCCACCGAATCAAGTACCGCAGCCTGAAACGCTGAATTACTACAAGCAATAGCGGGGCGCTATGCGCCCCGCTATTATTTGTCTATGTTTGCGAAGGAACGCGCGTATTATCTTATGGACAAGTCCCTAAGACGACATCGTCGACGTACAACGCGCTAGGACCATCCAAACCATCATTGTACGTGCCGAAGAGCAGCTCAATATCTTTCCCGAGCCAATCGCTCACGTCGAAGCTGTAACGCTCCCAATTGGGCCAGTGGCTGGCTTCTTCCCACAGCAAGCGGGTGAGCTCATCCGTTTCTTCGTCGAAGATATACACATAGACCCAGTCTTCGTCGGGCGTGTTGACAGCTTCGATGACCGTCGGGCTGCGCAAGCTAGGCGCCATGGGCACAGCTTCGATGGCGGGGAATTCCGCTGCGGATAATCCGTCCACCACCGGGATACCCATGTCATCGCGGGTGGTCAAGAGCCAGAAGGTCAGCAACGCACCCTTGTGGCTGGAGGGCAGGTTCACATCCTGGAATGCTTCACTGGTGGATGCCTGATCGATGCCACCCAAGGGGATGCCAGTCTGAAGCGACCAGCTTCCACCGAGAGAATGGTTATACAGCGTCGAATAGACTGGGGGCACAACCTGCACGCCGTGGTAGAACCAGCCAGTCCCTGCCGTCTCCATATCGCCGTTGATGACCTGGGACTCGCAGTGTGCGTTGCAGATGACCAGCATCACATCGTCAAAATACATTGCCGACACCCCACCCGAACCATCGTTTAAGGTGCGGATTTGGATTTTAATGGAATCTCCAATATAGCTTTCCAGGGGGAACTCTATATAATTCCAGGCTGCCGTGTTGGCGTTAGCAAATAACAGGGTGTCCTGAACAACGTTACCCTCATCCAGGATTTCGATATACTGGTGGTCGCCCTCGCCCGGGACGCCTGTCGCGAGCTGGTACACCCACAGTCCCATGAATGCGGTGTCGGCGTCCGAGGGAACGTGATACACCTGGCTCCTGGCTTTGCTGTCGCTGAGCTCGTTGACTGCTAAAGCGGGATCGATGCCCGTGCGCCCTGAAGATGGCGTTGAATAAAAGATGGTGGTGTCTGTACCCGCGAAGACAGTCGCATCGAAGCCGGTAGTAATGAAATCCCAGCCGCCTGCACCAACATTGATCGACTCGTTCACCACGATGTTGCCGCACCCCACCTGGGCATCGAAGTTGACCTCGGTGAGATCGGTTGCCACGGTAAGGCTGCGCTCGGGGATGCTATACCCGCTCCTTTCAGCCGTCAGCGTGTTGTCGCCTTCCACAACCCGGATGGCGTACTCGCCGTCGCTATCCGTAACGGCAAGCATGCCACGCACATCCCGGATGACGACATTGGACACCGGAAAACCATCGCTGTCCACGACCGAGCCCGAGACCGTATGCCTTGGTACTGTTCCACCATTCATAAATAATGGCAAGAAGTTCGCGGGGGGGTCGTTGGGCGCGGCGAGGCCAGGCGCCATCGCAAAGCTGGCCAACAGAAACGAGCAGATAACTATGATCCTGATGAGACGTTTCATTCTATGGCTCCTTTTCTTTGAGAACTAAGCGATTCAAGTTATAGATTGGGGTTATTGTTTCTAATTTAATAGGTTGAGGTTGCTAAGTTGTACCCTTGTCAAGCCTTATCTAATTCGTTTTTATAATGACATCTTGATCGGTGACCGGGTCTAGGTGGAAAGTCGGGTGAGCCCCGTCATTAAGGACACCCGGAGTTAACGGAGAAACCCCAGAATTGGGTATCTCGCCCATCAATCCTGTGAGTGTCAAGAATGATAATCGTGACAGTACTATAGCAGAAACAATTATTAATGTCAAATTAATTTTTCGGGCAAATATCTTCCTATTGATCAGGTTGGAATGCACCAACAGCGCCAGCATCGAAAAAATACCACGCCCGGTTATCCGAGGCCGGGCGTGGTTTGAGTTGCTGCTCGTCTGGTGTTGGTGATGGCATTCATAAAATATATAAGAATTGGACGATGTTGCAGACGAGCACTTAGATTGTAGCCCGATTCTCGCTAATCAGGCTTTTCGAATGTGTTGGTTTTAGGTGAAATCCGTGTTGCCAACCTGATAAAAATGTCAACTCCCATCCCTGTAACGAACGAATATCGTTTTTGTGCACATGGCTTGGCGCTATCGCGCCTCGTCGCCTGGCTGACCGTACCGCTTTTCGCCGCCTAAGCCCGCGACGAAGTCGACCTGGCAAAACTGACCAGCGAACTCATCTCGGTGACGCGCGAGGCGCTGCCTCCAGAGACGATCTCCCTGTGGCTGCTCCCTGCTCACAAAGACCGCCCTCCAAACTGACATACCTCGAAACATCCGCCTTTACTTTACAAGGAATTAGATTATCTGCCCGCCAGATGCCATAATACTTGCTGGTGGCATGGTGCTACTCATATACCCATACCTGCTTACTATTGAACTGAAAGATTTTCTTGTGTATAATCAATTTGTGATAATTGCTGCAATGCCAGCCTCATAATTTTGGCACTTGCATTTCCTTTATCGGGCAAGGATCACCCACTTTAAGGACTTAATAATTTAGGAGGCCGCAGTGCGCAGTTTACCCGGGGGGTGTTAATAGCGGATTGCGTCTCCGCAAAGTAAGCCGGTCACATCATTGCAATTTAATATTGATACGGAGGGGTATCACATGAACAAACGCTTATGGGCGCTGCCACTGGTTTGCTTGCTTGCTCTTGGCCTAATCACCTTGGTTTTATTTGCCACAGGCCCAGCTCAAGCCAGCGTTACCCAAGTTGACGAACCGCATCAAGACGTTCCTCCAACACCCACAACGCCGGAACAAGAGATCAATATAGTAGAACTGCTTCACGGAATCCAAACCCGTGAACCGCGCAGCCCGACAGCAGGCGGTGATTGGGATGGCTTTGGGATCAACAACCCGCGTGTCATCACCGATACCGGTGGCTACCGCATGTGGTACAACGGGCGTAATCCAGCAAACCCCGGCTACGGCTGGGCTACCGGCATGGCAAATTCGTTAAATGGACTCGCCTGGTCAAAGTCTGGCAGCAACCCTGTGTTCACTGTGGGTGCTTCCGGCGAATGGGATGACATGTATCGCGGCCAGTCCGCCTTTTTGAAGGATGCTGGCATCTACAAGATGTGGTTCTCCGGAGGAAGCAGTACCGGCCCCTGGCAGACCGGATACGCCGCCTCCATAGACGGGATTACCTGGAGCTTCTATCCCGGCAACCCGGTGCTTGCCGCCGGCTCCAGCGGCAGTTGGGATGAAGTTGAGGCGGATGGTCCCTCCGTAATCCTGGATGGGGGTACCTACAAGATGTGGTATTTCGGCTGTGATTCTGGCTATTCGTCATGCAATATCGGCTACGCAACTTCAGCGAATGGCATCAGCTGGGTCAAGCACTCCGGCAACCCGGTGCTCCTGGCGGGGACGACAGGCGAATGGGACGAGCAATACATCTTATGGCCTCAAGTAGTCAAAGTCGGCAGTGAATACTGGATGTGGTACCGGTCCGTAGAAGGGCAGCTCGGATTTGCGACCTCCCCCGATGGCGTCAGCTGGACGAAATATCCCGCCAACCCTGTGATCGGTGAGGGCTGGGATGGTGTCGGCGTGGGCGGCTATAACGTCCTGATGGAAGGCGGCATCTACAAAATGTGGCTGCTCAGCGGGGTGGGCGAGGGCGACGGCATTGGCTACGCCGAATCGCTGGATGGAATTATTTGGGATATGTACGAATTCAACCCCATCTTGCGCCCCGGCGACCCTGGAATAGTTGCCCAAGCGAACTATGCACACGACTGGGTGAATGCCGACACCGCGCCTGGGACGGTTGTCACCGTCACCTTGGCAGATGGCGGGGGGGCCGTAAAAGCGATGGTCAGCGGTACAGCCAACGAGTGGGGCTCCTTCGAATCCTGGCAGTGGCCCTGGAACCCAGAGCAGCCCGATCTGCTCCCCGGCGATAGGATCACAGCCGAAGTGTCAACGGCGACTACAACCATTGACCCGGTTGGTGAGATTCTGGGCAGCGTGGATGCAGATACCGACACCGTCATGGGCAACATCTCCGCCCCTTGGTTGGCACCTGAAACCCTGACCGTGCTTTGCGAAGTATGGGTGGAAAATGGCCCGCCTGGCATCCAGGTCTTCGGAGTGGACCCGAATGGTGGCGATTATTTCTGCGATTTTGGCAGCCAGGGGTGGGACATCACTCCCGAGCAGGATATCGCCGTGCGCTACTTTGAGCCGGATGGCAACTCCGTGATCAATATCTTCAGCGCCCCCTGGATGCGCGTCAACTACGGTCACGATTGGGTGGGCGGCAACTACCCAGCCGGACATACCATCTGGATCACGGTGACCGATAGCATGGACGCGCTCAAAGCCACTGCCCAGGCCTTCTCGACCGAAGGCGGTGGCTGGAGCACGGAGGGGTTCGAGACCGTCCCAGATGACTGGGATCCCTCCCAGCCGGATATCCAGCCGGGGGACTGGGTTGAGATCGCATCCGATGACGGCTACCACAACCTCATCCAGGTGGGCGAATTGGTTGTTGCAGTCGACGTAAACACAGATATTGTGTCTGGCAACCTATTTGCCCCCTGGTTCGATCCCGAAACGCTGAAAGTTCTGTGTGAGGTGTGGGTGGAAATGGGGCCCCCCGGCATTGAAGTCTCGGATGTGCCCCCAGATGGCGGCGGTTTTTCGTGCAACTTCGGCAGCGAAGGCTGGGACATCCAGTCCGGGCAGGATATCGCCGTGCACTACGTTGAGCCAGACGGCGATCATGTGATTGGCGTGTTCGGCCCTCCCTGGGTGCGCGTCAATTACGGCCATGATTGGGTTGGCGGAAATTACCCCGCCGGACACACCATCACCGTGACGGTAGAAGATTCAAGCTTTGAGACGAAAGCCGAGGCTGTCGTTCAGTCCCTACCAGGAATGGGATGGGGCACAGATGGCTTCGATACGACTGATGAAGATTGGTTGCCCATTCATCCGGACATAACCCCCGGCGACTGGGTGCACATCGCAACTGATGATGGCTACAGCAACAGTATCCATGTCGGCGAGATCACCGGCGATGTGGACGTGGATACCGATAGCGTCAGCGGCCTGGTCTTTGCGGACTGGTTTTTCGAAGAGCTGATGGTTGAATGCCATCCTTGGGGTGGACCTCCAGATGCGCCAGGCAAATCCTCCAGCGCAGAACCGGACGGCTCCTCGCCCTACTTTTGCCAGTGGGACCCGGGCAGTGAATGGGACCTGCTCGCAGGTCAGGATGTCGGCGTCATGTATATCGAGCCCGACGGCGATCGGGTGATCAACTCCGTCCATGCGCCAGCGCCCTACCTGAGTGTGGACACATGGAGCGATGGCAACCCTGCCGAGGGCGGCAACATGGACTTCTATATCCAGTATCGCAACGAGGGCGATGCCATCGCCGAAAACACCCTTATCACCGCCACACTCGAGGGGATGCGCTATCTCATGGATACCACACCAGTTGCTGTCATGACGGGCACAATTCCAGGGGGCGAGTATGTCGTCTGGGATTTTGGCAGCTTGCCCCCGGGAGGCACAGATATTACCTTCCAGTTGTACACGCAGGTGATGGTGCCTGTCTCCAGTACGATCACCAATACAGTGCAGATCGATACCAGCACCGTTTATGCAGACTGGGATGCAAACTCGAAGCAAAGAAGCTGGAGCGCGCATGTCGGTCCTAATGATACCCATCTCAACGTGGGCAAGCAGGCATGGACGGGCGATCCAACACCTGGAGGCGACCTCGTCTGGGCGGTCAACACCTGCAACTTTGGCTCCACCAGCAGCACTGCCGTTACGGTCACCGATACCCTGCCTATATCGACTACCTTGCAGTACTGGTGGGGGCAGCACCCGGGATGGTATGAGCTGTTCAGCGATCCGAGCAACTTGAGAGTCCAGCGCCCGTCTATCTCTGCGGGTCAGTGCAGTGAGGTCTACCTTATGGTTCACGTGGATGAGGATGCGCCGATTGGAACGAACCTAGTCAACACCGCGGAAATTAGCGCCAGCAACGACCTGGAGACAGAGGATAACTTCACCGCCAACGAGGTATGGGTGAGCCCGCCCCACACCAACCTGGAGGTCCATAAGAATTGGAACTGGGGTGAGCTGGTGCCAGGCGGCGAGATCCGATACAACATCGAGTACCGCAACTCCGGAAACCTGCCAGTGGTGGACACACTATACATAACCGAGACCTTACCGGCGAATACCACATATAACAGTGCCTGGCATTACGATGACACTGGAGCGCAGCTTATTCTCCCCATCGAGGTGACCAGTGAGCATATCGTCTTCCAGATCGACGGTCTGGAGAATGGCTTTTCAGATAACTTTGAGGTCGTGCTGAATATCGATGGGACTGCTGAGCCAGGCACTCTGCTGGTCAACCACGCTGAGATCACCTCGCTACCAAACGAAGACCGCTACGACGATAACAGCAGCGAGTGGGTCGAAATGGTCCACGAGCACGGTCCAAACCTGCGCGTGCGCAAAGAGGGCGACTGGCACGGTTACGGGGAAGGTCACAACGCCTGGTTTAATATCATCTTCGAGAATGTGGGCGACGTGGGAGTTGAGCACGCTACCTTCACCGATACCCTGCCAGCGTCCATGACTCTGGATGGAGATCCTGGCACCGACTGGAGCCAGGTGGAGGACTTCACCTGGAACGAGGCTGAGGGCTGGTTCAGCATCACCTTCCTGGATGCACACCCCAACTTCCGCCGTGACATCTACATCAATACCCTGATTCCAGGTTCCGACCCGCTCCCGTATGGCCTGATCTTCACCAACACCGCTGAGGCGATGCTCATCCCAGAAGACACTGATCCAGAGGACAATCTGGGTTTTGCTAACCTGGGGACCGGCCCCGACCTGTACGTAGAGAAGCGGCTAGTGGACGGTGAGTTACTGCCTGGCGAGGTGATCACCTTCAGCTTGCGCTTCGGTAACAGCCAATCAGGGAACGCCTGGTGGTGGCGCTTGCAAGGCAACGCCACGTTGACTGATACGCTGCCTTCTGAATTGGAATTCATCGACAGCCAGCAACGCTTCTGTGGTTGGTCAAATTGGTGCACAGCCACGCCTGAAATGGACAATAACCTGCTCACCTGGCCGCTGTGGCCGATCAACCCAGGCGAATGGAATGAATTCTACGTCACAGCCCGCATCACCGACACTGCCGATGGTCGGGATGTGCTCACAAACTGGGCTAGGATCGCCAGCGACTTGCCGGGAGTGGACATCGATCTGAATGAAGATGACAACTCCACATCAGTCGATTGGGAGATTGCCCTCCCCAACTTCGATGTCAGCAAGGAATACGAGAGCAACATGGTTGCCGGCTTGCCGGTCACTTATACGCTCACAGTGGAAAACTCGGGGCATGAGACAGGCACAAACCTGACCCTGATCGACTGGCTGCCTGATTGGATGACATACGGCGGTGGAGGCACCTACGATGCCGGTCTGATCACCTGGGATATCCCCAGCCTGCCCGCTGGCTCGACAACTGAGAGAGAATTCTTCGGCACCCTTGCCTGCGAAGCCGGAGGTCTGGTGAACAACCAGTTTTATCGCATCTCTGAAAGCGACCAGGGTGTGGTCTCAGACTACGGTCCACCGGTCAGCTTCAGCATTTTGGCTCCCACCATCGAGGCTGGCTTCGATGCGTCCAGCACTGTAGTTTATATTGGGGATACGGTCAACTTCACCAATACATCCACGACGGACGGAACCGCTCTAAGTACCTTCTGGGATTTCGATGATGGTGCTACCGACACGGGTGAGGATGTCGCCCATATCTATACCCAGTCTGGTGTTTACACCGTCACCCTCACCGCTACGGATGGTTGCGGTTTCAGCGATGAATTCAGCGTCGAGATAACCGTCAAACAACGGGTCTTCATCCCCGTCATCTGGCGCTGAACTGGTCATTTATCAGAAAGCATGCACAGCCCGAATCAATCCTTCGGGCTGTGCATGCTTTCCGGACTGTGGCTATGTCTCCTGCCATTTGCGTAAACCCCCACCTGCGCCAGCAACATGCCTGCCAACATAAGCCCACAGCCCAGCAGCTGCACCACAGAGAGACGCTCGTCCAGCACCAGCCAGCCAGTCAGTGCAGCGAAGACCGCTTCCAGGCTCAGCAAGATAGCCGCGTCGGCAGGAGGCGCTATGCGCTGCCCCACGATCTGCAAGGTATAACCAATCCCAATCGAAAACACTGCCGTGTATACGATCGCCCCCCAAACCGCAACAGCCACCGGGATTGCGAATTCACCCCCCATCACGCTGATCGCCAGGCTGAGCCCCCCGCACACCAGGTACTGCCCGGTGGCGATGCGCACCGGGTCCAGGCGCTGCACCAGCCTTCCAACCCAGATCACATGACCAGCCCACAGCCCGGCTGAGACCAGCACTAATGCGTCGCCAGGCGCCAGACGGAACTGCCCTGAGGTACTGAGCAGGAACAAGCCTGCGGCTGCGCAGATCGAGGCGACCCATACCGCTGCGCGCATGCGCTGCCGCCCGACGACCACCAGGATGATGGGGATGAACACCACGTACAGCCCGGTGATGAAACCTGCATTGCTGGCAGTTGTGAATCGCAAACCCAATTGCTGGAACGTAGAGCCGCCGAAAAGCAGCAGCCCCGCCAATATAATTCCACGAACATCCGAATTCTTTAGCCTTGGCGCTCCTGGAGAGCTCCTCCAGGCGAATGGCAGCAGCACAAGCGCCCCCAGCAAAAACCGCAGCCCGTTGAATGCGTACGCCCCCATATTCAGCGCCGCCACGCGCTGGGCGACGAAGGCGCTGCCCCAGATCACAGACACCAACAGCAAGATCGAGTCAGCTTTCAACCGGTCAACGCGGGTGGGGATGCGGGCAGCAGTCTTCATGCGCCTATTATATCGATCCCCGCGACTTCTGGGTAAGAACCAGCCGCTTTCGGTCGTCTAGTCCCATAGGATGCCACGAGGCTTTTTTTAACATGACTGACAGATCAAATGAGATGAATCATGAAAATCACTTTACGCTTGCTCCTCCCCGTATCAGGGCTGCTCCTGCTGCTCTCTGCCTGCTCCTCCCAAGAGGCTGAGCCTACGCCAACCCGCCAACCGGTGCACCCCTCACCAACTGCTGAACCACAACCCATCCAGCCAGATCCCTCCCCAGAGGCAAAGCGAGAATTCCGTATTATCACCTTGCTGCCACCGGATGCCATCCCCGCCATCGATGATCCGGTATTTTTGAGTGCTACGGATGCAGATGAGGAATACGATCCCGACGAGCAGGTGCTGGGTGTGGTTTTCGACGGCGAAGCTCGCGCCTACTCAACTGTCCTGCTCTCCGGTCACGAGATCGTCAACGATACCGTCGCAGGACGCAAGATCGCCGTCACCTGGTGACCGCTGTGCTACACGGGAATCGTGTATTCCCGCATGGTGGATGGGCAAGAATATACCTTTGGGGTGAGCGGCAAACTGATCATGAACGTACTCGTGATGTACGACCGCCAGACCGAATTGCTGTGGAGCCAGCTGCTGGGGGAGGCGGTTGATGGCCCTCTCGTGGGAAGCAAGCTGGAGTTCCTACCCGCCTGGCAGACCACCTGGTCTGACTGGAAGGAGCGCTATCCGAATACCCTGGCGCTGCGCAAGGGCTTCTCGGGGAGCTACGACCCGTACTCACGCTACTACGCATCTCCTGAAGCTGGGGTGATCGGGGAATCCATCCAGGATGAGCGCCTTTACGTCAAGGAGTTCATCATCGGTGTTGAGCTAAATGGCGAGGCGGTAGCTTATCCTTTTGGCTCTTTGAACGACCAGCCTGTTGTAAACGACGTAATTGGCGGCGTGCCCGCCCTGGTTGTTTTCGACGCCGAGACTGGTAGTGGTGTTGTCTTCCGCCGCGAGCTCGAGGACCAGACCCTGACCTTTCAAGAACAACCTGGCTTGAGGCTGATCGATCAGGAAACCGGTAGCACCTGGGATGGGCTGACCGGTGAAGCCCTCACAGGCTCCCTGGCAGGCAAATCCCTGCCTCGACTTAAGAGCACGCAATCCTTCTGGTTCGGCTGGAAAGACTTTTTTCCTAACACACGCGTTTATCAGAAATAATCTAGAAATAAGGGATAGGGGGCTTACTTGCGCCGTGCAGAATAGCGTTTATATACGCGCTTCCACCCGTCACTGGGCTTTTCTGGTTTCGTCTTTTTGTGGCGCTCTTTGCTCAAGAGAAAAGCAAAATCCTCAAAGATGGCTGAGACGGATTCGTTCGGAGTGGCATATACCGGCGGCTGGCCTTTGTTGATGGCCTCCACCAGCCGGTCTGGGACAAAGGGGATGGTGAGGGTGATCTGGTGACCCAGGGCTGACTCGATCTTATCGCGGGGGATGGCATGTCGCGGGAAAGTATGATTCAGCACCAGTGCAATCTTTTCTGACGGATAACCCAGCCTTGCGTAAGTATCCAATGCAGCCGCTGCGGCGCGCACTGAAGACAGCTCAGGCGCCAGCACCAGCAGGAGCACATCCGCTCCATCCAGAGCCTGCAATGAGACCTCGCTGAAGTCGTGTGAAATATCAGCAATGAGATACTCGTGGTGCTGTAACAGCAGCTTCAGGCATTTGCCCAGACTATCCAGCTTGAGCAAAGCGGCATCCGTTGGATAAGCGGGTGCAGCGATAAAGTGCAACCCGCTCTCATGGCGGATGGTAATCGATTGAAGCAGCTCGTAATCCAGTTCCTCGGGTTCCACCTGGGCGATATCCGCCCAGGTGCGCTTAAGCGGCCAATTGAGCATCAAAGCTACCTGTCCGGCTGCTAAAACCATGTCAATCAGTACAGTCGGATGGTTCCATAGGCCAGCCAACCCGGCTGCCAGGTTGACCGCCAGAGTTGAGCAACCGCTCCCGCCGCGCAAGCTGTGCACGGCGATGAAGCGGGCATTTTCGACCATTTGGGGCACGATAACGAGCCGTTCCACCTTGTTCTGCTCGGCGCGGCGCAACAGCGCCGCCACCCGCAACACCAGCTCCTCCACCTCGAAAGGTTTGCTTACATGGTCGTCGGCCCCCGCTTCAAAAGCCTGGATTTTGTCTTGCAGCTCGGTCTGGCTGGTAAGCACCAGAAATGGGGTATGGATGAATTCAGGTTCACGACGCAGGCGACGGATCACATCATAACCGGATATATCCGGCATCATCACGTCTGTGATTATCAGGTCGGGGTTCAGCTCATGCGCCATCGCCATGCCTGTGGCCCCGTCGGATGCAGATTTAACTTCGTAGCCTAGCGGTCCGAGTGCAGCCGCGATCATACGAGGATACATTCGCTCGTCATCAATTGCCAGAATTCGAGGCATGCTTGTCCTCCACCAATCAGATCAAGACAATTGCTTGAGATCTTCTAACAAAGCTACCAACCGGGGGGCGAGCGCATCGATCTGCTCGATTTGGTCCTGGGAGTTAGTCAGATTGCCCTGCTGACCTTTGTTTTCCAATACTTGAGCAATCGCAGCCAGCTCGTCAGCGCCAAAGCTGGCTGCCACACCCTTGAGATTATGGCTCAGACGCTGCACTTGCAACGCGTCGTTGGCCTCTATTGCTGCCCTCAGTTCCATCCTGCGCTGCTCTAAATTTACGCAAAAGTCC
Organism: uncultured Chloroflexia bacterium; assembly: GCA_963714425.1. GTDB lineage: Bacteria > Chloroflexota > Anaerolineae > Anaerolineales > UBA4823 > DATCYX01. The sequence goes on along the minus strand of CAVQOI010000010.1, from coordinate 72,261 downwards.
TCATACATCTCGATGTAGAACGCCAGGCTATTCGTGAAGCGCGGCATGGCAGTTTCCAGATCGACGACTTCCTTACCCACCCCCATCCAGGCGGGCGGCGGAAGCCTTGTGTTCGTGTATGAGCTGATTGCAGGTTCGGAGACCGGCTGCTCGTCGAAATGCTCCTCAAAGAACTCATGGGTTCCTATCTCCTCCAGAGCCGTGCCTTCGAAGGAAAACCCGGGATTATCGAGCCAGTACTCTGTTGAGGGTCCGACCTCAGCATGCTCGACCGCCTCTGCAGGCTGCAGCGAGCTGGATTTCGTCGCCCATTCCTCGATCTTTTTGAACATCTCCTGTGGGTCAATCGGTTTGGAGAGGTAATCGTCCATGCCCGCTTCCAGGCAGCGTTCGCGATCACCCATCATCGCGTAAGCCGTCATGGCGATGATCGGTGTGTGCCGTTCTTCGCCCTCCATCTGGCGGATTTCCTGGGCGGCTTCAAAACCATCCATCTCAGGCATCTGCACGTCCATGAAAACGAGATCAAATGGCTTATTCCGCAATGCTTCGACTGCCTGGCGGCCATTGTCGGCCACATCGACAGTATAGCCCGCTTTTACCAGCAGGGTGAGTGCCAGCTTCTGGTTAATCAGGTTATCCTCTGCCAGCAAGATACTCATGGATTGCAGTTTTCTCTCTGGGATATTGTGGCGGGTGATGATCGTGCGCAACTCATCTTTCTTCTGCCCAAGCACGACCAGGATCGCGTCCAGCAGCTGCTTCTGCTTGACCGGCTTGAGCAGGTAGCCATCACACCCCACAGCCTCCAGCCGGGTGGCATCGCCACGCCTGCCCATTGAAGTCAGGATAATCACGCTCACTTCGCCCAACTGCGTATCGTTTTTAATGGCGCGTGCCGTCTGCTCCCCATCCATAACAGGCATCTGCATATCCAGGAGAACCACGCGGAAGGGATCGTCCTGGCGCGCTGCCTGGCGCAATGCTACCAGCGCCTCCGCCCCACCTTCTACTGCATACACCCGGCAGCCATAACCTCGCACCATTTTGCTCAGGATCGTCAGGTTGGTCGCATTGTCATCCACGATCAAGACCGATAACCCCTCTAGCTCGGCAGGGGCAATCAAAGGCGCGGTGGGTCTCGGAGGCTGCTTCTCAAACGGGATGGTAAACCAGAACGTGCTGCCTTTCCCTGCAGCCTCGCTATACACTCCAATCTTGCCGCCCATCAGCTCCACGAGCTGGCGGGAGATGGCCAAGCCAAGTCCGGTGCCTCCATATTGCCTCGTGGTGGAGCCATCCGCCTGCATAAAACGATCAAAGATGATTTCTTGCCGCTCTGGAGGAATACCAATTCCTGTATCCTGGACCGAGAAACGCACCACCACCCGGTCCGAGTCCTCCGACTCGGCTTCTGCCCGGACAACCACCTCACCCCGGTGGGTGAATTTAATTCCGTTGCCGATAAGGTTGACCAGGATCTGTCGCAGCCGGCCTGGGTCACCCCGCAGACGGGAGTACACATCGTGGTGTACCAGGCTAGCCATCTCCAGGCCTTTATCGTGGGCACGCGGCGCCATACTATCCACAACACCCTCGACCGTGGTGCGCAGGTTAAAATCGATGGTCTCAAGGTCGAGCCGGCGCGCCTCGATCTTGGAGAAATCCAGGATGTCGTTCAGCAACGTCAGCAGCGATTCAGCGCTCTCCAATGCAGATTTGAGAAAGTCGCGCTGCTCGCTGTTCAACGGGGTATCCAAGGTCAGCTCGACCATGCCAATCACACCGTTCATTGGCGTGCGGATCTCATGGCTCATATTCGCCAGAAACTCGCTCTTGGCGCGGTCAGCTTCCTCAGCCTCTATGCGGGCACGAACCAGCTCGGTGATGTCATGATACATGCCCAATATGCCCACCTGCTCTCCAGCGACAACCACTGGAACACCGAACAGTTCTACATCTACTAAAGTGCCGTCTTTTCTGCGCCGCTGCCCGGTATCGTGCACGACCTCCCCCTGCTTGACCAGGGAAGTATATGTCTGCGCTTCGCGCCGTTCGTCACCAAGCGCCACGAGGTCGTCCAGGTTCTTGCCCACCACTTCATCGCCTTCATATCCATAAAGCTTATCGAACGCCGGGTTGGTAGCCACGATTTTGTGGTCCATATCCAGGGTGACAATGGCTACTGGGCTGTTTCTCACCAGGGTTTCGAAGTATTGTTTCTGGCGCATAATCTCGGCTTCAATCTGTTTGCGCTCGGTGACGTCGCGCACGACATAGGTGAAGCCTTGCTGCTCTCCGTCCACCAGGGTTGGATAGCTGGAAACATCGTACCAGCCAGTTAGCCTGGGGAATTGCGTTTCCTGTTGCGAGTCCAGAATACCCTTACGCCCAGGAGGGGCTTCACCGTAAAACACCTTACCAATAGGCTCGCCAACGATCTCTTGAAAAGTGGTTCTGAAATGCTCGATAGCGGCGCGATTACAGCGGATGATCTTCCCATCCAGATCGGTGGTCAGGAGAAGATCAGCGACGGCATCGAAAGTGCTCTCCCACTGGCGCTTAGCCTGGCTGATGATGCCTTCTACGCGCTTGCGGTCAGCGTTCTCTTTCTTAAGCTCCTCATTGATCTGAACCAACTCCTGCGTGCGGTTGGCTACCTCGGCTTCAAGTCTTTCTTTGATCTGGGTCACCCTTTGGGCATGGAGACCTGCCACTCCGAGGGTTACGCCGAGAAACAAGGGAGCAGAGTCAATAATCCACAACAATGGCTCGGACGACTGCGCCAGAAAGAACGAATCAAACACAAACGGGAGGCCGCGCAGAAAAACCCACAGAGATGTAGCACCCAATGGGAAGAGCAAGCCCAGCAGGACTCCTGTGAGGGTATAGCGCAAGATCAATCTAGAGAACCCGGGAGAGGGTCGGCTCATTCGCACCCCGCGTATTCAATGTATAAGATTGGAGGCATCGACTGCCGCTGATTCTACCACCCGGGATGTTCCCTGCCGGGAGGGAAGAGTTGATAAAATTGATAAGTGCAAACCATCCTCTTACCCTCCGGGGGAGAGTCTTAGGGCGGCTTTCCTGGACGCTTTCTTGGAGTCGGGTATTGAAACTCGAACTACTGCGCATCCATAATATGGATATCAAATATTTTTAGAATTGCCTGAAAATAGTACGGTCATTGCGGCGAGGGCGACAGCCCGACGAAGCAATCGGGTGATGTCTATTGTATGAGCCGCCAGGCTTTTATTTGAACAGCGTGTCTTTATCCGCCCTGAGGAAGAATGCCCGATAGGCGGCAGCCTCCTGCAGCACAGCCTTGAGACGGGTAGCGACATCTTCCAGGCCTTCGACCAATTCGCCATCTCCTGCTGCGATGACCAGCTCATCTTCCTGCTGGGTCACAACCCGGATATGCCCACTCCTCTCCAGCCAGGATAGACCGAGGCGCACGGCGTCACGTCGCTGCGCGGTCACTGCAGCCAGAGCATCCAGCGTTGTCCGCCCCTGTTTGGCTTTGAGGGTATATTTCACCAGTCCAGCCAGCCGCTGTAGGAAGGTTGGGGCTTCTGCCCCGTCTGGCAGGATGCCAAACAAGTATACTTTCTGCGGGGAGACGGCTTCCAGCACCTGGCGCAGTACATCGGCGCTGGGTGGCACCGTCCAGATCGCCAGTGCTGCTGAGCGGACCAATTGGCTGCGGTGCGCTCCCCCCAGCTTCTCCCTGGCCTCCGCTTCGCACCATATTTGCACCCCATCTGCCTGGAGCTGCTCCAGAATGGGCAGTGGGTGCGCCGAGTCCCGGTAGTCCACTACTTCGATCGGCTCTTTGGGGCTTTCCAGCTCTTCGACGGGCTCTTCGATTAAGCGGGCATCCACCCATTCGAATTGCACCTCGCGAACGCCGCGATACGTGCTGGCGCGCAGCGTATAAGCCAGGTCGAACATCCCTTCAGGCAGCGGCCAGCCCGCCCCCTGCCACCACACGACTTTGAAATTTTCACCCGCCGCATCCTGCACATTCAGCAAGCGATGCTCGTCATTGCGCCCCAGGCTCCTGTGATCCTCGAGCTTCATCCTATGGCAGACCAGAGTGAGCGCAGGGTTACCCGCCCCAAACGGTCCCAGGCGCTCCAGGTCGGCAGCCAGCTCCAGGGTGACCTCGCCAAGGGGCAGGGTGCCATCCACCTGTAAAGCCGCTTCAAGTGGGGCGTCGCCACGCATCGCCGATACCGTGCGTGACAGGCGGCGGCGGAATTCGGGGATATTCTCAGCCTGGATCGACAAGCCGGCTGCCATGGGGTGCCCGCCAAACCCACCCAACAGCTGGCGCTGGGCGGCGATGGCGGCGTGGATGTCCACGCCCTCCACCGAGCGCGCCGAGCCGCGCCCAGGCTCGCCTGGCGAGGCGGAGATAAGCACAGTGGGAAGGCGATAGCGCTCGGCCAATTTCCCGGCGACGATGCCGATCACCCCCGCTGGCCAGGAGGGGTGCGACAGGACCAGCGCCGCCGAATTCGACCAGGGACGGGTCACCCTCGATTTGTGCCAGCGCACCCTGAAGCACCTGGCTGGTGAGCAGCTTGCGCCGGGCGTTAAGGCTTTCCAATCCCAGCGCCAGGACACGCGCCCGTCCTATGTCCTGCGTGGTGAGCAGTTCCACCGCCTGGTTGGCATCGTCCAGACGACCCAGGGCGTTCAGTCGCGGTCCCAGCTCGTACCCGATATGCTCCTCGGTCAGCCAGTCGGGATTCAGCTCGGCGTACTCCATCATCGCCCGCAGGCCAGCGCGCTGCGCGCCACGCAGTGTCCTCAACCCGCGCTGCAGCAAGTAGCGAGTATCCCCACGCTGCGTGGCAATATCCGCGACGATCCCCAGGGCGACCAGGTCCAGGTGCTCGTCGACCGTGCGTTCAGAGCAACCCGCCTCCTGGCACAATGCCTGCGCCAGCTTGTAAGCTACGCCCACGCCGGGTAGCGTCGCCAGGGGATGGTCGCCTGGTAGCAGCTTGGGGTTGACCACAGCCGCGGCGTGAGGCAACCTGAGGTCTCCGTCTGGAGTATGCGGCAGGTCGTGGTGGTCGCTGATGATCACATCCACCCCGCGCTCCCGGGCGTAATCCACTGCCTCGTGAGCGCCGATGCCTGTGTCGCAGGTGAGCACCAGCTGTGCGCCGCCGTCGATGATCTTTTTTAATACGGGCAGGTTGACCCCATGCGATTCCACTTCCCGCACCGGTATGTGAAAACTGCTCTTCGCACCCAGGCTTCGCAAAACCGAAACCAGCAGTGCCGTGGCGGTCTGCCCGTCCACATCGAAATCACCCCACACGCAGATGGACTCCCCCTGGCGGATGGCGCGCTGCAGGCGCTCCACTGCCACCTGCATGCCGGGCAGATCCCAGGGTGAAGCGGGGGTATACACCTCTGGATCGAGGAAAGCGCGCGCTGCCTGCACATCAACGATGCCCCGCCGCGCCAGTGTCACGGCGACCAGCGGGTGCCCACCTACAGCACTTAGCAGCGCTTCGGGGATGGAGATGTCTCGGGGCTCAAGCCAGTTCATTATCAAGAAAAAGTTGAATATTGAAGTTGAAAGAAAAAAATGCCAATAGGGTTAAACGATCAACCTGCACCCTTAATACTCAATCTCACCAATCTGCTCGAAATCAACGTCCAGGTTATCCGCATCTTCAAAATCAAACTCGGCATCCTCTAGGTCGCCAGCGCGGGCGCCCCGCTCGCACAGTGAGCGGTAAACACAATAGGCACAGCGCCGTATCTGGCTGGTGAGCGGGAATTCGCCCTCCCCCAGGCGTTGGATGGTTTCGATCAGGTCGACCAGGTAGGCTTCATCTTCCTGGTAAGCCTGAAGATTGTAGGTAAACCGCTCGGGCTCGCCGGGACGTCCGGCAAACCAATAGACCATCTCAACGCTTTCGGGCTGCAATCCTTGCCCAGCGTTGAGCGAGGCGCCAGCGCGCACAAGCAGGTAGGGATACAGGCGCGTCTGCAAGCGCTCTGCCAGCCAGCGGCGCGACTGCCGTTTCCGCCCACCGCGCGGGCCGGTTTTCCAGTCGTAGATGCGGGCGCGACCATCCGGCAAGATCACCACCAGATCGTACTTCGCTCCTAACCGGTAACCTCCTAGAGGTGCCGCCAGCAACACCTCAGGGTATGACCTGCCAGATAACTCCCCAGAGCCAGACAGGCTTTGATGGAATTCCAGATAGTTCGCCCACCAGCGCGCCAGTTCATCACCGGTCGCCATGCCCTCCAGCCGGTCGCCTGGCACACCCACCAGGTGCTGCTGCACCAGGCGATGGAAGATCGCTCCCTGCTGCAAGTGGAGCTCTGCCTCCAGGACTGGCTCGCTTTCGACAGCAGGCCAGGCCAGTCGCTTCAGGTAGCGCAGCTGGAAGCGCCGCCGGCAATCAACGAAGTCTTGCAGGCTGCTCTGGCTGAAGGTGAAACCATCGGGTATGCTCATCTTTTGCTCCAAAAATCCAACAACGCCAGGAAAGGCTCAGCGGGCCGCAGGTCACCTTTTCTGCCTGTATTCCAGGTGACCACCAACTCTTTCTTGGCGCGGGTTATGCCCACATACAGAAGGCGCAGGCGTTCGCGGGCGTAATCCAGCCGCGCCTGGCGGGTGGCAGTGCCCTCATCGTACCAGCTGTACTCGTCCGTGGATAGCAGCGCCTCGAGCTGCGCCAGAGTCTCTGCTTCCAGGTTGAGGTGATCGCGCAGGAACCACCTCTCGGAGATAAACAGATCACCATCCTGCGCTGAGGGAAAATCGTAGTTGTTCACCGAGGTCAGGTATACCCGGTCCCATTCCAGTCCCTTAGCCTTGTGCGCCGTGGCGACCACCACCTTGCCCTTATGCTGATTTGGGTCGAAACCGCTGTCCTCATCGTCGAAGCCCAGGAATGTGCGCTCATTGCGGGCGATGGCGCCCAGCTCGCCAGCCAGCTCGGGAAGGCGCCAAGTGGGATGCGCCTGACCCGCCAGGCGCAACACCACCGCCAGCTTGTGCGCCAGGGCCAGCTCCGTCGGCTCGCGGAAAAGGTCCTGCGCAACGGTGAGGAGCAGCTGGTCAACGGGCAGAACCACAGCTTCCTGCCAGCGGCGTCCCAGCAGACGGAACTCAAGCAAGATGTCCAACACCTCAGGTGCGCTCTCCTGGAGGTCTAACGAATCCAGCCAGTCGTTACCCGGAGTAGGCCACAGGTAATCCTCCACCTGGCTGCACTTGCGCAATAGCTCGACCAGCCGCTCAGTAAGAGCCTGGTCCTGATCGTCAGCTTCATAGCTCGTCCGCCAGGCTTTACACGTCGCCGCCAATTTAGAGGTCGATCCCGGATCAGCCAGCAGCTCCAGCACAGCCCGCAGGGCATCTGCTGATCGGCGCGTTGAAGCTGTGCTGCGCAGCCGCTCCACCACTACGATCCCGCGCCGGCGCAGCTCTCCGACAAACTCTTCGCCGCGGTCATTGCGCGGCGCCAGCACCGCCACCGTGGACTCGGGGTTCTCGGGCAGCCAGCGCTCTAGCGACTCAGCCACGATCTGAATCTCCTTGGCGGCGGTAAGCTTGCGATCGAAGAGATACACCTGGCTGGGATCGTCGGGCGGGTTGGCGCCCGGCTCTCCCTCTGGCACCGGCTCAATGAGCGGTGGTGCAGACAACGCATCGCGCACACTCCGCACAGGGTGCTTCTCCATCGTCCATTCCACCAGGAAGTTTGCCAGGTCAATGATCGATTGGGTTGAGCGCCCGGAGGTAGGCAGCTCGCGCTTGAGCACGCCGCGGCGCTTAATGAAATCGCGCAGGTATTTGGGGTTGGCGGTGGTGAAGGTTTCGTAGATTGCCTGGTTGGGGTCGCCCACACGCACCCAGTTGCCGCTCGGACCCGCCAAGTGTCTGCAGAATCTCCTCCTGTAGGCGGCTGCTGTCCTGAGCTTCATCCTCCAGGATATACGGCCAGGTGTAGCGCAGCCGCTCCAGCAGCTTCTCGTCCAGGCGCAGCGCCTCCAGCGCCAGCCTGATCAGGTCGTCGAAATCCACGGCGCCACGGTACGCCAGGGCGCGCTGGTAATCCGCGTAGATGTCGGCGCCCATCTCCGCCAGCGGAAGCGGCACCGGCAGCTCGTCCAGCAGCAGGCGCGCCCGCTCGGGGGTGAGCCGCCTGTCCTTGGCGCTGCGGATGAAGCTCAAGGCGATATCGCCCACCAGCCAGGGGAGTTGATCGCGGCGCACCCAGGCGGCTTTCTCCCCATCCATCTCCGCATCCAGGAATACGTCCAGGTCAGAGGGGTGGGATCGAAGCCAGGCCTGCGCGGCTTCCGCGCGGATATCGTTCGCCTGGCGCTCGTCGATAATCTGAAACTTGCTGTCCAGGCCCAGCAGCTCGGGGCGCTCGCGCACAATGTCGTGCGCCAGCCCATGCAGCGTGCGCACGCGGTAGCCCAGGTGCGGGATCAGCCCGGCATCCTGAATAAACTCCCCCACCCGCAGGTAGAAGTTATCCACCGCTGAATTGACCAGGGTCACCACCAGCACCTCCTGGTCGTCTGCCAGCTCACCCGATTCGACGATGTCCGCCGCCAGCCGCGACAGCGTCCAGGTCTTGCCGGAGCCGGGCACCGCAGAGACACCCATATACCCGCCGGAGTATTCCAGCACTTCTTTTTGCTTGGGGCGAGGGGTGAAGATCATTTCAGGATCCAGATTTGAGAATTGAGATTAGAGAGTTGTCAGTTCGTTTTGGACACGGATATTTATGTTGTATGTAATTCCGTGTAATACCGTGTGTATCCGTCGCAAATTTCGTCTTACTCCGCGCTCTCAGCGGTGAGAAGATTTATGTTGGTTGCCCAGTTTCTGATCACATCCCAGTTGCGGAAATCGCCCGCCCGCCCGCCGGTCACCAGCGTGGCGAAGATCATCTGGAAGAAATTCAAGCGGAAGAGCTCAAGCTTCCCGCCGAAGAATGCAACGCTCACCGGTTTGACCGCCGGCGCTTTCTTCAACGTCGGGCGCAGGTAGTTGCCGGGTGTGGCGTAGCGCTCACGGAAGCTCATCCGCCCGGGTTGTTTGGGCTGCTTGGGCAGATCGGGGTCCAGGGTGATGGGCACGCCCTCGATCTGGCTCTCGTCCGTCTGCGTCAGGCTCAGGCAGGTGATGAACAGCGCCACAGGCACCTGGGATAACGCCCGCTGGTGGCGCTTGAGAAAGCCTAGCGCCGCTCGGTGCCACCCGGCGATCATCGGCCCTCCCAGCACCACCGCCGTGTAGCCCTCCAGCGAAGACACTTCGTCGACATTGCGCACGTCCACGCTAGCGCCAGTTTGGGTCAGCGCCTCGCCGATAGCGTCTGCCACTTCAGCCGTCGACCCGGCGTTGGTGGCGTATGCGATCAAGATTTTTTTGTCCATAGTGTCTCTCTTTGGTGTCCGCGAATTTCCACAAATCTCCGCAAAGAACTACCGGCTTCTGTTTCGTGGAACTACGCGAGGATCAGCTGACCAAAATGCCTTCTCATAGACCTCACGCTCCTCCACCTCCGAAGGCTGTTCGCAATACCACCTCAGCAGCTCGCGGAACCAGCGGCTGAACGCAGCCTCACCGCCCTGCAGGCGCTCCAGCAGCGCATCCAGCCGGTAATAAGCCACACCCGCCACCTCCTTTGGGTCGAAGCGGATAAGCTCGGGGTGCACCTTCGCCTCGTACAACTGGCTGATCTTATGGTCGTTCTCCCCATACGCCATCGCAAAACGCAATACCGGCGCCAGCGCCACACCTTCCAATCCCAGCTCCTCCTTTAGACCGCGCTGCGCTGCCTGGAAGAAATCTTCGCCCGCCAGCACATGCTCCGACACCGAGCAGTCCAGCGCCAAGGGCGAATGCTCTCGCTGCACCCCGCGCTGCTGCACGAGCAACTCTCCCCGGTCGTTGAACAGGAATACGTGCACGCCGCGATGCCTCAACCCCTGCCGGTGAACCACCGAGCGAGTCTCCAGGCCGATCACACCATCGTGCTCGTCAATAACGTCCAGCCACTCTTGGCTCATCACTATCTACTGCCTGCTGTCCACTCGCCACCGATCACAGTTCACTCATCACTTCCCTGCCTGATCACCCTCTGGATGACCCTCAACAGCGGTCCTCTGTTCTCATAACCTTGCTCGCCTAGCTCGCTCAAGCCCAGGTAAACCCCGCCGCGGCAACGGCGTGTCAACCCGAGCGCCAACCTTCGCATGGCCTCCTGGCTGGTCTTGTACTCATTTTCATCCGTCCAGGGAGCGCCTGTGGGCCAGTCGCGGCTGAGCACATACGGATGGGTGAGAGGCTGGTACAAGCGCTCGAACCAGCCTCGGCTGCCCACGTCCAGCCAAAACTGGGCCTGCACCGGACGGTTGCTCATCATGAACGTGTAAGCCGGGGCCAACAGCACGGCGTCTTCGGGCTGCACCTGCCAGGAGCGGATGTACTGTGCGGCGATCACACCATCCTGAACCATCAGCAGGAATTCTTTACCCGTCGCCACGCCCTCCTTCTCCAGCGTCGCTCCCACCGCCCAGCGGAATTTCTGCGCTGATTCGATCAGGTTGGCGGTCACCTCCCCAGCAGCGATGTCCAGGTGGAAGCCGAAGCCGGGCTGCGAGAGCACCTCGCCGAAAAGCCGGCTGAGGAAGTGGTCCAGCTCAGCCTGGGGTCCCTGGGCGTATTCCGCCAGCCACAGGCGCAACGCGTCGAATTGGTTGCCCAGCCGGTAGGTGATGCGCTCTTGCTTATCTGCCACCATCTGCTCGAAGGGCGATAGCGTCCCTTGTTTCGGGCGGTATGCGATATCGGTAAGCAGCCGGGCGCGCACCAGGTCCATGCCCTCGAGCGCCTGCACCAGGGCAAAAGCCACGTCGTATTTGCTGGGCGGGAGCTTCCAGTCCGGATGCGCCAGCGCCGCCAGCGTGAGCAGGCAGTGCGTCACCGGCTCATCTCGCAGCGAGCGCGACGGGCGATGTGAGCGCACAGGGATACCCTGCCCATCCAGACGATTCACCAACCCAAAGCGCAGCGCGTCGGAGAGGAAAGGTGCCAGCACCACAATCTCGTCCGGCGGCACTGCCTCCTCGCGCACCAGTTTAGCAATCTGTTCCGCCACCCAGTCGAGCATCACAGGGTAATAGTGTTTGTACCCGACAAACATGACCTCACCAATGACCTTCTCTTTACCCCCTTCGTCGCTATCCTGCCGTTCCACCTCGGAACCCAAAGCCTGCGCCATGCTCCTGCCCAGCCACTGCAATGCCGGTGGCGCGACAAAGGAGTGCTCGAAGACGATCCCTTCTGAACAATGCTCTTTGAGCGCATATGCGCTTGCCGGATCTGCCCCCAGGAAGCTACGATAACCAGCGTCGCGGTCGTATACAAGGAGCGCCGAGCCTAGCTCTGGCAACCATTCACCCAGCAGGTCGTGGACTACAGGCGTATCCTCCTCGAGGTTGTCAAAGATCACGTGCTGGTAAGTCTTTAGTAGATATTCCCGGCACAATGGGAGCGACCATAGATGTTGAAAAAACACCTGTAATTGCAGGGAGAAATCCAGCAGGTTGTGCTCCAGGCAATACTGGCGGAAGCGGCTGGCGCATGCCTGTGCATCGTCGTATATGCGCACCTGTCCCGGCTCGCCGATCCAGGCGGCTTTCAAGCGCTCGCCAATCTCGGTATAAGGGAAACCCACCACTGCAGCTTTATTGAGGTTGTCGATGATCTGGCTGTATAGCCGGTTGCGCTCAATGGTGACCGAATCAAAATAGCCTTCATCCAGCAGTGGACGCACCAGGTGCGCCATATAATATTGGGCGGTCTCCAGGGTTAAAAAAGTGGGCGGGCGGTTTGGTTCGGCGAAGCCAGCTTGCTCGACGACCATAGGCCAGAACAGCCCGACCATGCGTTGCGCCAACCCGCCCAGCGTCTGCGGAAAGACCGTGCTGCCTGCTGTCACGCCCGGGGTGTGCAAGGCCTGCTCGTACGGCTGTGCCAGGGTGCGTTGGGGCAGCAGCAGAAGGATGGAGGCGCCCGGCACCCCCTGTTCCATTAAGTGAAGCATACGCTCCACGGCGGCGGTCGTCTTGCCGCAGCCAGCCGGCCCCTCCAGGAAGATCTTGGCATCCAGCGGGCGCTGGATGATGGCAAGCTGGGAGGGGGTTAGATCAAACCCTACCACTCCACCTCCACCACTACCGCTGGGTGATCGCTGGCTGGGCTGTGGATGTACTCTGCCTGTGTCACCCGTGTCCCCGGCGAGACAAAGACGTGATCGATCCTCCCGGCTTCCCCACCCTCAGGCCATCGCAACAGCCAGGCGTCCTGCAGTTGCAGGAGGGTGATGCCGTACTGCTCGGTCTCCGGGCGGAAGTTAAAATCGCCCATCAGGATCACATTCTCAAGCCCGGCGGTCTCCACTAGAATGTTATCCTGCTGGATGATCGGCCCGCCGTTACCCAGGTGGGTGACGAAGATATTGAACGTTTTGCCTGCGAGGGACACCTGGGTGTGGATGGTAGCAGTCTGCTCGCGCTCGCTGAACATATAGAACGTGCGCGGGTTTTGAATGGGGTAGCGTGAGAGCAAAGCGATTCCAAACGTACCTGGAATTGTCTTCGGGCCATAATACGAGTACATCTCCAGCCGGTCAGCGAAGTAACCCACCAGGTCGGCATTACCTCCGGCGAGGCGGTTGGTGTCGCTCTCCTGCAGCCCAACCAGGTCGGGATTGGCGTTCCGGATCACATCCAGCTGCGCGTCGAGGTCCTTTTGTCCGGACTCACTATAGCCCTGCTGGACGTTATAGGTCATCACCCGCAATGTCCGCGTATCGACCGGCATGCTGCCGGGCCGGGCCTGGACCAGGCTGGCACCCAAGAGTGCACCAGCGCCCAAGACAAGCGTAAGCGCCGGCAGCGCCCTGGGGGCCTCAGCCAGCCGAATATTGCGCGGCTCGATTCGCCTCGCCCATAACGGGATCACGGCAGCTACCCCAGCAACCAGGTAAACCAGCCAAAATTTATCCCGGAAGAAAGGTCCTACCACCGGGATGTAATCGTACACCGTGGTAAATACATGGGAGAAGACCATCACCAGGAGGTAGAGACTCGCCAGACCGAAGCCTGCCCCCATCGAGCGCCAGGTCAGGCGCGAGGAGAGCAGCTGCCCCGCCAGAATCGTAAAATCCAGAACCACAACCGGGCAAAGCGCAACGCACAGGAGCAGCGGCACCCAGCTTAGCGCTGGCGCAATTGGCTCAGGCAGCGGATAGCCTCCTGGGGCGGCGGGGAAGGCAATCTGGTGGGGCAGGATGGTCAACAGCAACGCCAGCACAAATCCAGCGTTCCAGACCCAGAGTGCCACCGGGGACATAACCATCCGCCCTTTCGCCCAAAGCCAGGCGCAGATGGTCATCGCCGGTACGGTCACACCCAGGATCAGCATATAACTTACACCCGTCCAGCGGGCAATCACGTTCGGGCTGGTAAAAGAGAAATACAGGAGGGTCAAGCAGGCTGCCAAACCAAGCGCCAGAACCGTTACGCGTCCCGTGGAAGCCGGATGATCCTCCTGTCCAAAGTCTTGCACATGGGACACACCATCAACCCGGAGGACCAACAAGACAAGCGCCACCGCACCAAGCACCCAGGCGATCGCCTGGTAACCTCCGGAAGTCGAGAGATCGCCGCCAGAATTCAACGCGCGCAATAAGATCGAAAGCACTACCGCCAGCAACAATCCCGCCCCCATTTTTGTGCTCTCGCTGGCCTCGCCATTATCGGGCTTGCTCTGCTCACCTCGGAAATAATAGAACAGGGCAGGGAAGAGGAGCAAGAAACTGCTCACACCTAGCCCAGAGACCAGCATCTTCCCGCGGGTGTCCAACAATGCCTCTGCCAGGCGCGCCGCGATCATCACGGCGCCTACCGCAACCAGCGACCGCTTACCCAAGCCCTTTTTGAGAATTATCAGCAGCAGCGGGGAAAACAGGAAGAGCACACTGGCTATCTCTGGAGGTATGCTCGTTCCCAGCAGGCCAAAAGCGTAGATCGCCTCAATGAAGTCAGCGATCAGTTGAAAGAAGAACAGGAACAGAATGCTATAGAGCACCCACACCATAGACCGTTGTCGATGCCTCGTGCTCACCGCCTACCTCCCATGTGGTGCAAGATGAAGCTTGATCCTATCCATCGAGGGCTAACTTTCAACTCAATTTGTACCCGATCATGCGCAGGAACCCCTTGCGCCAGGCGATGTCCTCGTCGTCCTCCACACCTTTGGGCGATTCGCCATCCACCACGCCCAGGATGCCGCGCCCTTGCTCGGTCTCGGCGACCAGCACCTCAGTGGGGTTGGCAGTGGCGCAGAATACTCGGCACACCTCCGGGATGGACTTAACCACATTAAGTACATTGATGGGATAGAAGCCGTCCCCCAGGAAAAGGATGAAGCTGTGCCCCGCCCCAATACGCAGGGCGTTGGACTTTGCCAGGGCGATCATGTCCTCATCCGAACCACTCCAGCGAACCAGGCACTTGCCCGAAGCCTCGCAGAAAGCCAGGCCAAACTTGATCCCCGGCACGGCGGTGATCAGCGCCTCGTGCACATCTTCTACCGTCTTAATGAAGTGCGACTGCCCCAAGATGAAGTTGATCTCATCGGGCTTCTCGATACGAACGCTGCTGAGGTTCACGGCGGCCTCCTTAACGGATAGTAAGGTCTCGAAATGTATTATATAGTACAATTCAACTCATTAAGGAGCTCCCGATGCCGATCTTCGACGATGAAACAGAACAACCTGACGTGGATATCTCACAGGATGAACCCTTGGAGGAAAAGGTCAAGGACAAACCCGCTCGCCCGTCCCTGGTGATCAACGTATACTCTTGGTTCACGCCTGTGCTGGCTGTGCTTATGCTGGTCATTGGCCTTCTGGCGGGCTATTTTGGTCGCCCACTGCTCACCAAAGAGGCCCCTGCAGCGGGGGGGGTTACACAGGCAATCCCTACTGCTGATCCCGACGACGACGCCCGTCGCCAGGAGATGATGACCTTCCTGATCGGCCAGATGCGCCACTTCATCGGAGAGGAAGACGCCCCGGTCACGATCATCGAGTTCAGCGACTTCCAGTGACCATACTGCGGCACTTTTGCCACTGGCGCGGCGCGCCAGATCGAAGAGGAATACGTCAAATCCGGCAAGGTACGATTCGGTTACTGGCACTTTGCCTTCCTGGGGCAAGAATCGTTTGACGCTGCCGAAGCCAGTGAGTGTGCTGCCGATCAAGATGCCTTCTGGGAGTACCACGACCTGCTCTTCGAAAAACAGGCGGGGGAAAATCAAGGCGTCTTCGCTATCGATAATCTCAAACAGTTTGCAGTCGAGCTCAAGCTGGATACCCAAGCGTTCAACGAGTGTATGGATACGGGCAAGTATAGTGAGCTGATCCAACAGCTCACCCAAACGGCGCAGTCCATCGGGGTGCGCAGCACGCCGGCGTTTGTAGTCAATGGGCGCGCTATTGTTGGCGCCCAGCCCTTCGATGTTTTCCAGCAGGCTATTGAGCAAGAGCTCACTAGCGCAACACCATAGCGAATTGAGCATTACAAAGGCTGGTTGGCTGGCGATAAGCCAGCCAACCAGCCTTTTTTATTACCTATCTACCTCTCGTATTTTAGGGGAAAAGCGGGGTGGGATTGAACTACGGGGTTAGCGATGGTTGCTTAGCCACCATTTTTGATTAGAAAATCGATCTGGTGGGCAATATAAACCAGCTCGCCGCGCTCGATTTGTGCGCGGCGCTTACGCAACCATGCCGCAAAGCGCTCTCTGTCCAGATCCGGGTGATTACTCAGGGACTCCTCAAAGAAGTGCAAGATGAAATGGAGAAAGTAGGCTTCGTCCGCTGGGTACGCGCCCGAGCGCGGGAAAACCACCCAGTCCGAAGCCCCAGCTTCCAGGATCTCAGCGCCCACACTCCGCAGGGCGGTGAACAGGTGCCGTCCTGTGCGGCTATCTCCCGAGGGCTGACCGCCGGTCAAGCGTGCGTCCATGCTCTTGTGGTACAGGTCTTCAACCAGCGCATCGAAGGTAGAATCTACTACCGGTTCAAAGATAGTGGCACCGTCGATGTTGAGTGTGAGCCAGCCAAGCCCACCTGGTTTGAGCAGGGAGAGCAGCGGACCCAGACTGTCCGGCAATGGAAGCAGGTCCAGGAAGGCGTGGGCGATGAGCAAGTCGGAGGGTGGCGGCTCCGAACGAATGGTATCGAATACATCTGCTGCTACCAACTGGGCGCGCACCTCGCACCTTCCCCCCGTAAGCCTGAACGCCTCGCCCACTGCCTCCACTCCCAGCCCGGCCTCGCTTGCCCAATCGGGTAGCCAATCCCTGGCGAAGGTAATATTTTCAGACGATTGGTCTACGGCAATATATTCAGCCCGATCCAGCAATCCCCAACTTATCGCACGCCGGAGCATGCTGCCGATCCCAGCACCGACCTCGACCACGCGCAGCGGTCGCTGGCCTGGCAGGCTACCCCGGACTGCCTCGAAGACGTGCTGGTTCAGAGCGCGGTCATCGACCGTCTGTTTAGCCAGGAGATATCTGGGAAAACTCTCAATCATTTACATTTATTTCCAGGAATGGTACGGGTTGTATTCACGCTTCGGGTTCGTCTATTAATATTCTCCCATCCCCCGCTTTGGGGGTGGGGAAGCCTGCTGGAGGCAGGTAAGAGGTGGGGGCGGGATGCACAGACTTCCTTCCCCTAGATGATCTCGTTAAAAAACAAGCGAATCTTCTCCCCGGTCTGCTCCCAGGTAGGATGCGCCAGAAACCGCTGCCGCGCCGCCAGCGACATGCGCTCGCGCACACCTGTATCACCCACCAAGTGCTGAAAACAACCAACCAGCGCATCCACGTCCTCCGGGGGTACCAGGAAACCATTCTCCCCTTCGGTGATGATCTCATTCGCCCCGCCGGCTGTCGTACCGATGCAGGGCAGGCCAAAGCTCATCGCCTCGAGGTAGACGATGCCAAAGCCCTCATAAGAGGATGGCACTACCAGCACCTGTGCGCTTTGCAAGCGTCCAGGCAGCTCGTCATCCTCCAGTGCTCCATGTAGATGAACAATTGCCCCGAGCTTAAGAGCGGCGATCCTGCGGCGCATAGCGGCGGCGTAATCCGCAGCAACATCCGGGCTGCCGATTATGTCCAGAGTTATGCTGCTTTTCGGCATGCGAGCCAGCGCCTCCAGCAAGGTGTGCAAACCCTTACGCGGGATCAGGTTGCCTACAAATACCAGGCGCAGTGGTCCAGTCTGTCTAGCGCGATGGACAATCTCCTCGTCGCTGATCTCAACCCCCAGGTGATCCGCAGCCGGATAAGCAACCACCCCGAGGGGCTCAGCTTCGGTGAGTGAATGTACTGCTTCCTGGGACGTACGGCTATTAAAGATAAAACCATGTACACTGCGCAGATATGCGCGTTCGACAACAGCGTACAGGCGGTTCTGCCACACGGGTCGCATTTCGCTGCTGCGCAAGTGATGTACGATGGAGACGAGGGGGAACTTCAGCCGGAGTTGGCGGTTGAGATGGAACAGGGATGCATGGTTGAGCTCGTCTTGAAGCAGGATATCCGCATCGACACGTTGTAGCCGCCTGCTCAAGCCATCGGACAGATTGTCCGACAGATGACGGGCATAGTGCCGCCACCTCATCGAGATGACCTCTACCGTATCGCCTGCCTGCCGCAAATGCTCTACTAATTTGCGGTCATACAGGTAGCCACCCGAGCGGGTATGCAGAGAGCCATAGATGATCAGCCCAATCTTCAACTCTCACCCTTCCAAAATTCAACTTTTTAACCTTCCAACATTTAACCGGAAAACAGCCCAGGCGATCTCGTTCTCCCATAACTTCACACAAACTGCCTGGAGATTCCCTGCCTGTATTTGATCGGCCAATGCCTGGCATAGGATGCGGGCGAAGTGCTCGACGCTGGGATTCAGGCCGGCAAACTCAGGCAACTCGTTTAGGTCCTGGTCGCGGTAGCGCGTAACCAAACCCTCCAGGGCTGCTTCAATCTCGACGATATCCACCAGATAGCCATGATGGTCCAGCTTCTCACCCTCCAGCTGCACCTCCACCTGGTAATGGTGGGCGTGTTGCTCGTTCTCCGCTCCCCAATCTCCGCCAATCAGGCGGTGCCTGGCGATAAAATCGCGTTTTACGGCCACCGTATACATGCTTACCCTCCCATTTATCTTTTGTTCCATTGTGATTGGATTCTTCAGGATCATCTCAGGTCCAATTCCTCAATAAACAGAGATGCGAAGCGCGCTTATGGGAGCAAGATCACGCTGGGCATGACGTCTTGCGCGGGATTAATGGTAAGCTGGACAATATTATTGCCGTCACTGTCCATGCGATAAATATTCCTGTCGCCGTTTTGTTCAGCCATAAAGTAGATCGCTTTGCCATCCGGCGACCAACGCGGGTGGGTTGCTTCCAGAGAGGCATCGGTGAGACCAATTTCTTCCCCAAGCGTCCCGGAAGGAGCGTCGATCACCGCTTTCGCTAGACGCTCGATACCGACGGTCGAATTGTCATACAACAACCATTTGCCGTCAGGGGAGAAGGTAGGGAAGGTGAACAGCTGGGGGATACCAGTAAGCGGGCGCTGGTCAGATCCGTCCGCAGCCATCAAATAGAGTTGAATACCGCCACCGGTGACCGAGGAGTACACAATCCATTCACCATCCGGCGACCAGGAAGGGAATTGGTCATCCACAGCAGTATGCGTCAGGCGAGTCTGTCCGGAGCCGTCCGAATTCATCACGTAGATCTGTTTAGGACCATCTCGCTTGGATTGGAAGACGATCTGCGTCCCATCTGGCGACCAGGAGGGGAAGGTATCCGCCCGCGCGTCACTGGTAAGCTGCCGTAAGCCAGAGCCATCTGAGTTCATCACAAAGATATCGAAGTTGCCGTTGCGGTTTGAGTGAAACAGGATCTGGCTGCCATCCGGCGACCAGACCGGAAAGCTATCCTCAGCCGGATTGTCCGTCAGGCGCCTCAAGCTGCTTTCATCCCCCTCCATCACATAGATCTCCCAGTTACCCGAACGGTCGGATGCAAAGGTAAGCCACTCAACCAGAGGTAGGGGAGTATCCGTGGCAACCACCTGAGTAGGGATGATCACCGCGGCGGCTGTCTCCTCCGGCGCCGGCGGGATCGATTCTGTCGGACCGATTGTGCTGGTTGCCCCCTGTGCTGCCAGCGTTGAAAAAAAGGACGCTGACTCATCTGTATCCAAACTCTCAGGCGGAAACAAGCGCGGCACGATCAAGAACAGGCTACCACCTACCAGGCAGAGCAGGAAAATCCCCAGAACTGGCAGCGCCCAGACCGGCAACAACGCCTTTGCCAGCACCTCACCACTGAGCGTCTGGGTCTCTCCAGCTTGCGTTGTGATGTTCACGGTGAAGGGTAAAGCCTTCGGCTTCCCCACCCAAACCAGCTGGTTGGATTGGGCGCGAAAGCTGACGGTCAGCTTACCATCTTTGACCATCCTCTGCTCCCCAGCACTGGGTGGATGGGTCTCAGTGAAGCTCAACGCACCCGCCGGGTCGGAGAGAGCGATGTTTACGGGGGCGGGTTTCGTCCCCTGCGGATAGTGGACGATAACATCGAAGCTGTCGCCGCTAGCAATAAGCTCCCGGCTCAGTTCAGCAGAGAATGTCTTTGCACTTTGAGCTTGGCCATCATCCATACGATCCGCGTTCTCCCTTCCCTGTTACTTCTCTTCCATCCATCTCTGCAAACAGGAGTTCCGGTTACCAGAATCTCCCTCTCACAATGGAAACGCAAGTCATGGCTGTCGCTGAGAACAATCCTCTGGCAGTGAGACAATAATAATCGTGGGCAACAGATTGGGCAGCACTTACACCGCCACTTCCACAGGTGTAACCGCATTGGAAGACTTGGTGCCTTCCGGCGCAGCGCCAGAGCACTCCAGGTCGACCGAACCGCCTGGCTGCTCGCCCAGCTCATACGTCAGCTGGCGTCCCAGGCTGTCAAGTGATTGGTCGTAACGATCCTCAAGAGCAACTTGAAACCTGACAAGCGCAGGCTGCATGCTTTCCATAGCAGGACCTCTGTTCTATAGATGACCAGAGTTGTCCGATTGGTTGTAGTTTACATTAAAAGAAGGGAATTTGCAACGCTTGAGGTCCCCTCGTTCGCGCTGCCCCTCGAATTAAGGATCCCCCAGAGGATACTCGAAGACCACCTGAATGGCCTCTTCGGGCGTGTGGTCCAAAATTCCGTAGGCCGTTGCCGCCTCACGCAACGGCAGGCAATGCGTTATCCAGCGCTTTGGCTGTACATCTCGAAGCCTGTCCCAGGCAACCTCGAAGCGGCGCGACTTGGTCCAGCGCCCGCTCAACTGCGGAGCGATATTGCTCACCTGGCTACTCAGAAGTCGGATACGGCTGCGATGGAAACGCCCCCCCAAGTTTAACGCCGGACGCTTCTTCCCATACCACGAGCCCACCACCACCCTTCCGGCATACCCTGTGGCTGCGATCGCCTGGTCCAGGGCAACGGGCGAGCCAGAGAGCTCATAAGCAAGGTCGGCTCCGCTGGGCTGCAGTACCTGGAGTTGTTCCAGCGCATCCGTTTCAATGGGGTCCAGGCTGGCGTCCGCTCCGGCCTCGATGGAGGTTTTGCGCCGCAGTGGGTAGCAATCCAGGCTCAGCAGGCTTTCCAGCGGGTAGCGGCTTAGTACAGCAGTGGTGAGCAGCCCGATCACCCCCTGACCAAAGACCACAACGCACTCGCCCAGCAACGGCGCCCCATCCATGCAAAGGCTCACCGCGGTTTCCATGTTCGATAAGAAGGCAGCATCCTGCGCGCTAATATCTTGCGGCACGGGCAGCAGCTCATCCGGCTTAGCGATGAAGTGCGTGGTGTGCGGCTGGAATGAGAACACCAGCTGCCCTTCCCACTTGCGAGGCACTTCCTTCCCGGTGGCGATCACCCGCCCCACACAAGAATACCCATAGCGTAGTGGGAAGCTGAATTGCCCTACCAGCGATGGGATACTTTCGTCTACAGGCATGTCGTCCGAGAACTCGCCTCGGTAGATCAGCAGCTCCGTACCCGGGCTGATGGCTGAGTAGAGAGTCTGCACCAGCGCTTGCTCGGGACCTGGATCCTGCAGCGGCTCCTCAATCACGGCGACCTGCCTTGGGGCAGTAAAAACGACGCTCGCTCTATTCATCTATGCACTCGTCACTGCTCGTTGATGCATCCCCACACGATCAAATCCTCACCCAATTGTTCGTATCCCACACTCTGTAAGCTGAAGATGCTAGCAACCTGTCCAAACCCTTCGTTCATTTCAATTGCCCTGAGCCCGCCCACCAGCGTAGGCGCAATGGTGATGACCATGCGGTCTACCAACCTTTGCCTGACGAATGCGCTGATCACGCTTGCCCCGCCTTCTACCATCAGGCTGTCGATACCCAAGTTACCCAGGAGCTCCAACGTCTCCGGCAGCGACACGCCGCCGGCCTCACCGGGCGGCAGGGGAAATACCTGCGCCCCGATTTGCTCTAATTTTACTCGCTTCTCAACCTCGGCGTCTGCCAATGACGCAATCCATGGCGGGCAGGCGCCCTGCAGGAGGGCCGCATCGACTGGCATGCGCAGGCGGCTGTCCAGCACCACGGGCTGCGGGTCGTTTCCCGTAACCAGGCGCACATTCAGGCGCGGGTTATCTGCAAGCACAGTCCCGATCCCTACCAGGATGGCGTCGTGGGCAGCTCGCAAACTGTGAGTCATCGCCATCGACTCAGGTCCGCTCAGTTGTATCGGCTGGCCCCTCCGGGCAGCAATGCTGCCGTCCAGGCTCTGCGCATAACTCAGTGTGACCAGCGGGCGCCCGGTTTTTCGTCTGTGCTCTCTGGCATTTGCCAGAAGGTACTTAAAGGGAACCATTCTTTAGCTTCTGCTTACCACTGCAATCGCCTCCAGGTCGAGCAGATGGTCCATGCGCAGGGCTTTGGTGAACAGGTATTGGGCATTGTCGGCATGCACAGTAGCGGGCAGCGCTACGCGCTCAACTACCTCCACACCCAGCTCACGCAAGCGCAAGATTTTCAGCGGGTTGTTTGTTACCAGGCGGATAGAGCCTACTCCAAGATCCTCCAGGATGTATCTGGCAGCAGTGTAATCACGCTCATCGGCCTGGTGTCCCAA
Source organism: uncultured Chloroflexia bacterium (assembly GCA_963714425.1). GTDB lineage: Bacteria > Chloroflexota > Anaerolineae > Anaerolineales > UBA4823 > DATCYX01. Next base: position 49,935 of record CAVQOI010000010.1, on the reverse strand, counting down.
CGCCAGGTTGGCCTCTACCGTGTCGTACCCTTGGTCCTGCAGGTTGTAAGCGCGCAGCTTGTCCAGCAAGCCGATACCCCGGCCTTCCTGTCGCAGGTAGATCAGCACACCCTCGCCGGCATCGGCAATCATCTGCATCGAGCGCTGCAGCTGCTCGCCACAATCGCAGCGCCGCGATCCCAATACATCGCCGGTGAAACATTCCGAGTGCACCCGCACCAGCACACCGCTCTTTCCACCAACTTCGCCCATCACCACAGCCAGGTGTTCTTTTTCGTCGTGGTTGTTGGCGTACAGGCACAGCTGGTATTCGCCCAGGTCGGTCGGTACGCGGGCACACGCCATTCTGTTTAGCTCATAATCTTCCATAGCGGTACAGCTCAATTACTCTTCCTATTCTTCAACCAAGAATTTAAGACGACGCTCGATCATTCCATAATAAGACGAGCAATACGATCTCGATTAATTTTGTGATATATCCAAGCGCGCCTGCCGGCCACGACTTATCCCCAATGGCAGCCCACGCAATAATCGTAACAACCGTAAAACCAAGGAACACCCAGCGCACCAGCCTGGGGTTGTCTTTGGCGATGGGTAATGGGAGAAAGTAAGCAGCCAATAAAGCCAGGTATCCCAGACCGTTCATTATAAATATGGGATCTGGAAATAAAAGCGAGAAATGGATGGCGGCGGTAGCCAACGTCAACAAGATGATACCGATTTGCACAGGACCGAATTTTGTTCGTTCAGCATTCATGGGGTTTCCTCTTCAATCCGTAATCTCTCATCGTATGGTTGCGGGCGTTTTCGTTTGCGTGTCAGCAAGCCGCCCAATAACAGACCCAGCGCGCCCAGACTGACATCTCTCGCACGGATGAGCAGGCTGGCGCTCAAACCCAGGGCAGGCGTGAATCCCAGGGCGGTCATAGCCAGTACCTGGCTGGCTTCCAATGCACCCAGCCCGCCCGGCAGCGGGAACAAGAATGCGATCAGCGCTGCCGTCAGCACGGCAATTGCTTGCAGGATATTCACCTGGATGCCCAGGAATGACAGGGTCACCCAATACTCCAGCATCATGGCACCCCCGGTTAGCAGCGAGAACAGCGAAGCCGCCAGCACCGCTCTGGGTTTTTGCTGGCAAAACTCCCCGATCTGCGCTTCTGCAGCAAATATTGCTTTTTCCAACTTTCTCACCCACTCACCGCGCTTTGGCAGTCTCGACAGCAATCCGGCAAGGGGTGTTTTCCCTTTCCATAAAGCCAGGCTATAAACGCAGAGCAGGGCAAAGGGTGCGGCGATCCACGCTACAACCTGGAATGGCGCCAGGTCAACCAATAGCCCTGAGAGCAGGGCCGCGGATACGCCGATCAATAAGAATAGAAAACTGGCTAACAGCTCCAGGATTTTATCAAGTGAGACGGATGCCAGGGCGGTCGTTGTCGAGATGGCGTGGCGCGTGCGCAGGTAATGCACCTGCGCCGGCTCGCCCCCAAACTGCGGACCGGGCGTGAAGTAACTGATGCCAAACGACACCAGCCGGTATCCAGCTACCGAAAGATAGGGGATCGGATATCCCTGGGCGCGCAGGATCAGCCACCAGCGCCCAGCCATTAATAGGATGACCACTCCGTTCAGCCCGATCAGGATCAGGATTTGTGCGGCTCCCAGTCGCCCCAAGGCTGCCAGGATCTCACCCAGGCGGATATCCCGCACCGCCCACCAGATCAGCAGGGGTACCAGCAGCCAGAGAAGAAGCAGCCAGGAGACGCTCTTCTTCAAGAGACGACCTCCGCCTGCCCTTCCACTGCAATCCGCTCCCCATACTCTTTAGGCTTGACACTCAGGACCAGGCGGCGCGCCTGGACTATGACCGCTTCTTTCAGCCCTGCCGCGCCATCCGCAATCAGCTCACCTGCTGCTAACGCCGGGCTGAAAGCAACACGCGTGGTGACTGGTTTTAATGAAGGGCGCAGCGTCTGCACCAGCACCTGCAAGGATGCAGCAATGCGCTCCTGGTCTTTGCGTTGTTTGCGCAGTCGCGTTAGAGGGTGCGTCAGGGTCTTGGGCCAGATCACACCGCTGACGATGGCCACCACGATGCGTGTCTCAGGCGCCAGACGGGCAAACACAGCCACGCTCTCCGACCAGCTCTCCAGCGATTCGAGCGCACCAGGCATGCTGGCTGGGTCTGGCTCGATCTGTCCAGCGGGGAAGGTGAGCACCGAGCCACCCTGGCGCAAGTGGCTCCCAATCACCCGCACTATACCCATGCGTTTGCCAGGGTCATCTGGAACATACGTCATGTGACGGTTAACGTTGACCAGGGCTTTCAAGAATGGTCGCTCGACACCCACGATTCTAAGGTCAGCCCGCGGCAGACTGGAGAACAGGATCAGCGTGTCCGCCAATCCTGGATGGTTGGAAAGCACCAGTAGAGGTCCCTGGGCAGGCAGGTTCTCCCGCCCATCAATCTCGTAATCGGAGACATAGGTGCTTAAGGTGTGTTGGGAAGCCCGGTGCAGCCCGTACTCGCCCACCCGTCGGTCGAAATCCAGCATTTGGTCGGCAAATCGCCGCGCTGGCAGCCAGCACACCGCTTCCAGCAGTTTGCGCCCGCGGCGCACCTTATCCAGTCCAAAGTTGTCCAAGAAATCCTGGATATTCACCTGGACCAGCTTATCCCGCTGCCAGGAGTCTCCAGAGCCCGCACCAATCGTCGTCATTTAATTCCGCCTAACCTATCAGTGGTTCGATTCTACCATCTCTGTTAATATTTTAGATAAATATACGTTAAATTATCTCTGTTTAGATGTATCGTTCTCGAAAAATGCAGGGTGCGGGCGTGTACACGCCCGCACCCTGCATTTTTCGAGAATTTGCGTTCCCCCAAAGCGGGGAGGGGGAAGGAGTACATTACTGTAGCTATAGATCCCGTATGTGAAACTGCCTCAGCGCCAGCGCCAGCGCCGCCAGAATGTACAACCCTGCATAGCCCATCATCAATGGGCTGGGCACGGAGGTCGACGTGAACGGCGAGACCCCCAGCGCCGCCACCAGCGGGGACTGCATCTCATATGCCGCCCGCCTCCAGATCGCCTCGCTGGGCAGGATCAGGCTGCATACGACGCCGATGTTGACTGCCGTCTGGTTGCGCATCATGGCGCCAAACTGCTCAATCCAGCCGCCGATGAACGCCACACCGTACAGCCCGAAAACCATCACACCATTTGCCAATGTAGACAGCATCGTCCCGCCCATGAAGGATACACTGAGCAGCAGCAAGACATTGAAGCCCATCAACGCAAGCCCTTGAAGCGCGTGGGGCGGGGAATAACCGGAGACCAGGTAGCTCGAGGCCAGCACCCCGCCTGCCATCAGCAGCAAGTATGCCAGCAGCATAGCGGCGAATCCCAGCCATTTGCCCAGTACGATCTCCCAGCGGCGCACCGGCTTGCTCACCAGGGTGTGGATCGTGCCCGAGGCAATCTCCCCCGAGAGGGTATCCACTGATGTGAGCACAGCCATCATGATGGTGAGGAAATTCACCGCGTACAGCCCTGCCATGGTCATGAAGTTGAACATCTCGTTGCGCTGCAGCGTTGCCAGATCTCCAGCTGAGCGCTGGATGTCCTTCTGGATTTCGTTGAACCCCAATGTGTAAACAATAATGAAGAGCACGCCCAGCAGCAGCGCTACCCACAAGATCCAGCGCCGCGCTGCCTCCCGAAATGTAAGCTTAGCTATTATCCAAATCGGCATAACTTATCTCCACAATCGTTGATATGCAGGCGCTCTGCGCCTGCATATCAACGATTGCGTTCGTCCCCCGTCCTTGGGGATGAGGGCACAATACATCATAGCCCCCCATCCGTCCCTACAATTTGAATGAACAAATCCTCCAGCGAGATCTGCTGCGGGCGCAGTGAGAACACCTCTGCCCCTTGAGCTACCAGATAGCGGTTTACTTCGGGCAGGTCAGCCTCCCTGCTCAGTGTCAGGCTGAGTGTTTCGCCATCCAGGCGAGGGTTGCGCCCCCAGCGTTCCAACCCGGCAAGCGATTCAGCGCCAAGGTTGCGCACGCGCACTTCAACAGTTAGCTCTGCTTGCATCAACACGTGCAATGGGCTGACATTCAAGACCTCCCCGCGCTTGATAAATGCCACCCGGTCGCAGGTTATCTCTACCTCACTCAATAGATGGGAATTCAGGAACACTGTCGTGCCGCTCTGGCGCAGGTCCTTGATGATATCTCGCACAAGGCGGCGCCCCACAGGGTCAAGCCCCGAGGTGGGCTCGTCCAGGATCACAACCTCCGGCTGGTTCAGCAAAGCCTGCGCCAGACCGATTCTCTGCAACATGCCTTTTGAATACTGGCTCAGTTTCTGGCGTGCGTGCTCACTCAGACCCACTTGCTCGAGCAGCTCGGGGATGCTCTTCTGGCTAGCTTCCGGTAACATGCCGTAGAGATCGGCGTGCAGTTTAAGGAACTCGTTGGCTGTGAGCCAGTCGTGGAAACGGAAGTGCTCTGGGAGGAAACCCACACGCTGCCGGGCCTTGGGATCTCCTAGCGCGGCTCCCATCAGGCGCCCTTCCCCCGCGCTGGGAGCAATCAAGCCCAACAGCATCTTGATCAATGTGGTCTTACCCGCCCCATTCGGCCCCAGGAAGCCGAACACCTCGCCTTGCTCAACCTCCAGGCTCAGCTCCGCCACAGCGACCTTCTCGCCGAACTCCTTGCGCAGCCTGTGCGTCTCAATGGCTAATGTCATTGCTTCATTATATTTCACTCTAAGAGACATGACACATCCTGAATTAAATATTCTGGACGTTTCTCCCCCAACGTTCCCATCCCCCCTACCTGCCTTCGGCAGGTTTCCCCCTGCCCGCAAAATTATGGGTTGTGTGGGCGGCGTTGCCGCCCACACAACCCATTTTTCTCTCCCCTGGGGATTAATTAATCGTTTTCGCAATCCCCAGCGCATCCTCCAGATCACCCGGTCCAGTCAGGGTATACAACATCCCATCTTTCACCCAGATCAGCAGGTATTGCCGAGTCTGATCCCGCAGGTCTTGCTGGATAATTGCTCCTTCCACGCCATCCACGCGCACCGTCTCAGTGGACGTTCCATATCGAGGAATGGGCACTACAAACGTGCTGGTCCAGTCCACGGTCTCCGAGAAGGCCTGCGCCTCATCAGGACTCATTCCCAGCAATTGCAGGTAAGCCTCGCCCACCTGGGTCACGTTCAGTCCGGGCGGGGCGTTCACTTCTGGGCTAGGCATCTGTACCAATGTGGTGCAGTTGGGCAGGCGCGGGGCCTCACCGTAGTTAGGGTCGTGGCCTCCGGCGCGCGCCTGTTCAAGGGCAGCCTCACAATCGCCGTACATCGCCGCCACTGACGGGAAAGCGTCAACCGTCACTGTTGCCCCATCGATTTCTTCGGGTAAGCGGATATCGCCGCGACCGATCTCATCCAGGATGGCTTGCACACGCGGCAGGTCGACCCGAAAGCTCATATGAACGCCGGGGTGCACCTTCAAAACCAACTCGCCTTCCATCTCACCCGGCAGCCGCACTGGGATGCCCGCAAACTGGCTGGCTTCGACTGCGCTGGCCGCGCTTTGGGTCTCACCCAGCTCTTCGAACTGGATCGCATCCGTCAGGAAAGCCTCCAGCTGCGAGGATGAGCCCAGCTGCTCCGGCAGGTTGCCGGGGTTGACCTCAACCACAGCCACACGTTGGATGCGGAATAATCCCAGGAAGCTGTTCGCAATCGCCTGCACCGGTGGGAAAGCCAGGGCAATCGCCAGAACGGCGACAGCACCCAGAGCAACCCATGCCGCGCGGTAGCGGCGTGTAAAAATTCGTTTTAACATTGCTGTGTTCTCCTTTTCGTTGGTAAAAGCACGCAGGCGCATTCGCCCTGCAGCTGCAGGACGGATTCGTCTCGGCTGAGCGTCCAGGCTCGCCATCCGCTGGCTCAACCAGCGACCTCGCCCTTCAATGGTCTGCGCCCGCTCCTGGCACTGACCGCAAACCTCCAGATGAGAGCGAGCGTCTTGCAGGGTATTCAAGCCGGTCTCACCGTCGATGTAAGCTCGGATTTCACCATCGCTCAGGTGCATCTCATACTCCTTCCCATAGGGTGCAATCCGGAAATGGGGTACATAGCATGTCTCTTATACCGCCAGTTGGCGATACTTTTTTTCAAACTCCACCTCAGCACGCGCCAGCAAGGTCCCCACCGAGCCGGGTGCGATTCCTAAAGCGGTCGCTATTTCCGCATACGCGAAGCCCGAGTGGCGCAGCAACACCAGCTGGGCCGATCTGGGCTTCATGGTTGCCAACGCCTGGCGTACTTTCTGGCGCTCTTGCCTGCGCTCCACTTGTTCCGCCGGGTTCTCGCTCGTGCGCTCTTGCAAGTCGAGGCTACCAGCGTCCATTTCGTAGTGCTGGCGTCTCTTTCTTCCCCTGAGAGAATTGAGCCCAAGGTTGGTGGCAACCCGGTAAAGCCAACCGCGCAAGCTTCCAGCGCTTGCCAGACTGTGAAAATTATCATGAAGCCTGTAAAAGGTCTCCAGCGCCAGGTCTTCGGCCTCTGCCTCATCGCCAACCATCCTGTTGAGCATCCCTACCACTCGCTCCCAGTTCTCTTGGAATGTTGTCTCGAAAGCTTGCTCCGCCTGGCTCTCGTCCTGTATGTTTTGCGCTGGCTTAACGCTCCTCGCGCTCTCCATAATTCTCGCGCCCTTCAGCTCTTCTGAATCCTTTGAGTCTTGTGCGCTCTCTCTCGCGCCTGTCGTCCCTTCCGTGTTCTCATATTCTTCCATATAAACACCGTTCAATGGCATTATATGACAACTTCTCTCACCCGGTGACCCTCAAGGCCATCTCAAAACAAGGTATTTGGGGGTGTGTTCGGCGGCGAAGCCGCCGCACACACCCCCAAACAACCATTTCTGAGATGACTTCTAACGAAAATAGCCCGAGGAGATAGGATATCTCCTCGGGCTGTCGATATTTGGGTTTGCTGCACTGTGTGCAGCCGCGCCTCGTCTAGCGGATCTCGAAGATGATGTTCACGTCCACGCTCAGCACCAGCTGTCCTGGCGACACCGGCACAGCCCCACCACCCCCTAAACCGGCACCATAGCCCTTGGCTTCGAAGATAGGCACCGGCATACCGCTGCCGTAGCTGTTGATCATCTGGATGTCTCCCAGGCTCACGCCAGCCGCGCTAGAGAGCTCGCGGGCCTGCGCCAGTGCATCTGCAACCGCCGCCTTGCGCGCCTCGCTCACCGCCGCAGTGCGATCTTCAGCATCGAACTGGATGCTGTTGATCGAGTTCGCCCCGGCGTCAACCGCTGTGCCGATCACCTCTCCGAGCTTGCTGATATCTCTCAGCGTCACGAAGACAGTGTTATCAACCATGTAAATGACACCGGTCAATTTTCCTTCTGGATCGTATTGCTGCTGAGGGAAGATGCTGAAGTTCGTGGTCTGAATGTCCTTTGGGTCTACTTTGAACTTACTGATCGCATCTGCCACATCCTCGGATTTCGAGTTATTGCTCGAAACAGCTTCTGCAGCATCCTTGTCCTCTGTATGTACACCGATATTGATGTAAGCGATATCAGGAATCAGGAAGGCTTTACCGTTGCCCGTCACGTTCAGGGTGCGGGGCTGCTCACTTGAGGGGGTTTGCGCGCTGGCTGCCTGAAAGCCGGTCCCGCCGCTGAAGGCGCTAAAAAGCGCTGCTACCAGCAGCAGGCTGATAATAATGAAGAGTTTGTTACGCATTGGGAAATTTCTCCTTTTCTTTGTGCTATCAATCAAGTCTAAGACGATCAACCCATCAAAAGGGTTCCGCAAATTGTGCTCCTAATTATACAAAAATCCACGGGAGATGTGGGATATCGTCTCCGCCGCCAGTGTGGGTTCAGTGGAGTCGACGTGCCGAGGATTCGAGCGTCTGATCCGCCCCCAATCCAACCATTTCCAGAAATAATTCCACGGATGCTGATTTTTCAATTAGAATACTCGTAAGGCTATGTCTCAGGATATATCACAAGCACCTCCTTCACGCCGTGTACGCTTTCGCCATTGGGTCCGCCGGACCCTGCCACGCATCAGCCGGGAGCAGCGCGGCGAAGTTCAGGTGCTCCTACGCAACACATCCAATCCCAACTTCGATTTCTTCATACTGGTGGTACTGTCCAGCGTCATCGCTACTTTGGGGCTGATCACCGATTCACCAGCTGTCATCATCGGCGCCATGCTGGTTGCCCCGCTCATGTCGCCCATCGTTGGACTGGGGCTCGGCTCGCTCACTGCCGACGGTCGCCTGCTGCGCGATGCAGCCTCGGCATTGGTGCGTGGTGCGCTTCTCGCAGTGCTGATCGCATTCTTGATTGCCTGGATCAACCGCATGCTGCCGCTGATTTCCATCCTGGCAGAGGCTCTCCCCAGCGAGGTGCTGGCGCGTACACGCCCTTCCCCGCTCGATCTGGGTATCGCCCTGGCGGGTGGCATGGCAGCTGCCTTTGCGCTGGCGATGCCGAATATCTCTGCCGCCTTGCCCGGAGTAGCCATCGCCACGGCGATCATGCCGCCTTTGTGTACCATCGGGGTAGGTCTTGCCTGGAGGCGCTGGGATATCGCCGGCGGCGCTTCCCTGCTCTTCCTGACCAACGCGGTCACGATCACCTTTGCAGCCTCGCTGGTATTCTTTGCACTGGGCTTTAACCCGCGGCGCAAGGAAGGGGCAGGGCTCTTCCCTCGCAGCCTGCAGGTGTCTGCCTTACTCACCTTGGGGTTGCTGGTGCCTCTCAGCCTAATCAGCGTGCGCTTTGTCCAGCTTGCCAACAACGATCGCCTTGTCGAGCAGGCGATTGTTGAGAATCTGAACTCCCTCGGTAATGTTGAGCTGGTTGAGTGGACTAACACGCGTGAGGAGAATACGCTCAAGATCAACCTGACCCTGCGCACCAACAAGTTGCTCCGGGTGGAAGACGGTATCGCCTTCCAGAGCGCTGTTGGGGGCAGCTTGCAAGCCAGTGAAGCTCTCGGTGAATCGGAGAGTGTCCAGGTGGTGCTCAACGAAATCCTGGTGGAGCGACTTGACCCGCTCATCCCCCCCACTCCCACCTTTACGCCAACACCAACTTTCACCGCTACGCCAGGACCGAGTTCAACGCCTACCATTACTCCCACGCCTACCGCCACGCATACCCAAGTGCCAACCAACACGCCAACCAACACATCCACCCCTACGTACACGTCAACCCCTACCAACACCCCAACGCCAGCCATAGCGCGCTCAATGAACGCTTCGCTGCCCTCCCTGCGCCTGCGCCAGTCCCCCGACGGCCCTGCCATTGGTCCACCGCTTGGGTCCGGAGCCTCACTCACGGTGCTGTATGGCTACGAGATTGTCAACGGGATTGTGTGGGTCGAGGTGCAAGACGATGAAGGACGCATTGGCTGGGTGCCGCAGCGCTACCTGGTGATTATCACCCCCACCTTCACCCATACCCCACCGGCTACCCACACTCCACCTGCTACGACGCCCTAATTGCCTTTCTTATTCATTTATAAGTGGTCTCCGAGATTGTCTGACCGTGGGCGGATAGCAGTAACACGGGCTTGTACAACCAAATTTTGATTGACATTTCCCCCAAGTCATTCTACACTATATCCTTGCACCGCATGGGGTACCCGTTCCAACAAAATCGGCATGCTTGCCTCGGCTGCATACTACCAGTAAGAGGTTGTTAATTGTGAAAGATAAACTCAAGTGGGTTCCGTTATTGTTCCTGGTCTTTGTTACCCTGTGGCTGCGCCTGGCTAACCTGGGCTACTCGGATTACCAGGGGGATGAGATCAAAGCTCTGTGGCGCCCGGGGGCAGGGCAAAGCACTATCGATTTTCTGTACTCACAGAAGAAGGGACCCATACAGTTCTTCGTCACATACCTAGTGAGGTTCTTCGACCCCTCATTTTCGAACGAGCTCCTGCAACGCTTGCCGTTTGCGCTAGCCGGTATTCTAGCGATCTACTTCTTCTACAGGCTGTTGAAGATGCACTATGGGAAGAAAGTTGCCTTGTACGCTTCCCTGTTGCTCTCGCTGAATGGTATATTCATCGGTCTGATGCGCATCATCCAGTACCAGCCTTTCGTTATCCTCTTCACCATTTTGGCGTTGTACTGCTTCTCCCTGGCTCTGGATAACGAGCGCTGGCGCATTCGTGGCATCTACCTGGGGGTCTTCTTCTGGACCGCATCGCTCTTCACCCACTACGATGGCGTCTTCATCGCCCCCTTTGCATTTTATCTGTTGATCCGCTGGTACGCTCAGAACCAGGATATGCCCGCAGGTGTGCGCCTCAGGCACCTGATCCTGCCCTTTGCAGTGAGCGGTCTGCTGCTGGCGATTTACTTCATCCCCTACCTGATCACCCTGCCTGAAAACATCAAAGTCTATTGGACGCAGCGCATTACCGGGGAAGGCAGTACCGATAAGCGCGAGCGCAGCTCGGTGCTCAACTTCGAACTCTATAACCCGCTCATTTCTATCTATATCTACCCCATCCTTGCAGCCCTCTCACTACCCCGTATCCGCAAGACCTACCCGCTGATTTTGTGGTTCGCCCTGCCAGCAGCGTTACTCGAATTCGCTATTTACGATCCAGGCACCCACATCTACACTTACCTGATGCCTGCCATTATCTTGCTCGCCTTCGGCCTGGAATTCCTGGAAAGCGCTGTCACCCGCCTCCTTGGAGCATTGTGGGGCAGGTGGCTGGCTATCGCCGGGATATCCCTGCTCTTCCTCTCCTTGGCGGGTATCGCTCACCTCATCTTCGTCGACCACACCCCCGAATACCCTTACGAGAAACGCGGCATCCTGTTCTGGACGATCGGTGGTGGGGAAAAGGTGCGCGATTACAAGCTGTGGACTTTTGGCTTCCCCTACAACCGCCGCTGGGAGGAGATCGGTGAGTTCGTCACCAGCACAGAGAACAATGGCTACTACGTTACCAATGAGAACGTCTCCATCTCAGTCTACTATATTCCCCTTAAATACTTCGTGGAGAGAGCCGGGCACTACATTTACATCCACAATCCGCAAAGCTTCAAGTCCTGGGACAGCCGCGATAAGGTGCAATACTGGCGGGCAAAGCACGAGCCCGTAAAAGTCCTTACGAACGGCGGCAGGGTGGTGGCGGAGATCTACTACATGCCCACCGGCAGCCTGGAAGAGATCAAGGCTGAAGGATATTAGCACCTCTGTGTCAGAATCGGTAAGGAAATGGGGTTTTGCCGGCGCGATCCGGCAAAACTTCGTATTGGCGCTCCTGGCCGGCTTCCTGGTGTTCACTACCCTGTGGCTGCGCCTGGTGAACCTGGGTTATTCTGATTATCAAGGGGATGAGATTCGCGCCATGTGGCGACCCGAGTCAGGGCAGAGCGCCCTGAGCTTTCTGTACGCCCAGGGGCGAGGGCCGGCCCAATATTTGCTTGCCTACCTGGTCAAGGTCATCGATCCTGCCTATGCCAGCCAGCTGCTTACCCGCCTACCCTACACCCTGGCGGGCATTCTGGCTGTGTTCATCTTTTACAAGCTGGCACGCCTGCACTTTGGCAGAAAGATCGCGATCTTCGCCACCTTTTTTCTGGCTACCAACGGCGTACTCATTGGATTGATGCGTATCGTGCAGTACCAGCCACTTGTGCTCTTGTTTGCGATTCTGGCGCTGTACTTCTTCTCCCTGGCATTATTCGATGAAACCTGGCAGCGCATGGGTATCTACGCCGGGATGCTGTCGGGATCACTGGCGCTCTACTGCCATTCCGATGGAGCCTTCATCGCTCCCTTCGCCATCTACCTGCTGTACCGCTGGTACCGCCGTTGGGACAATCTCCCCACAGCCACTCGCTGGAAGACATTGGCTGTTCCAGCTGTACTGTGCGCCCTATTGGTAGCGGCGTATTACGTTCCCTATCTGCTCAGCACGCCTCCCGGTATCCAGAGCTACTGGCTGGAACGTGTCGTCGGGGAAGAAGAGACCCTCCTCCTGCCCAGCTCCATATACACCTTTCAGCTTTATAACCCCATCCTGGGTCTGCCTGTATACGTAGTTTTATGCGCCCTTGCCCTTACACGCTTGAAAGCAGCCCTGCCCATCCTGGCATGGCTGGCGTTTCCCTGGGTCGTTTTGGAACTGGTCATCTCCGATCCGGGTACGCACATCTACAACTATCTCGTACCCGCGACCCTCCTTGCGGGTCTCGGCGTGCAAGTACTGCAGGATTGGCTGATCCGCCTGACCGGTGAGAAATGGGGATCCCGCCTGAATATTATCTGGACGCTAGGGTTATTTGCCTCGCTGGCAGCGATCTCCCACCTCATCCTGGTGGATCACACCCCGGAGTATCCCTTGGAGCAGCGCCGCATCCTGTTTTGGACCATCGGCGGGGAGCACGATGTCTATCAACAGTGGAACTATGGATTCCCATATTACCGCCGCTGGGAGGATATTCGCGATTTCCTAGACAGGCAGGAATACGATGGCTTTATCGCCTCCAACGAGAAGGTTTCCATCGTCAGTTTTTATCTCCCCTATCCAAATAACCTGGACAGGGCTGGCTACTACATATACATTTACACGCCGCAGAATTTCCGCGTGGTAGATCGCAGGCCAAAAGTCCGTTACTGGCTGAAGCACCACGCCCCCGATAAAGTCTACGATAACAAAGGGAGGGTCGTTGCGGAGATCTACCACATGCCATCCGGCGACCTGGAAAAGATTAAGAGTGCAGGATATTGATCTTTTTCAGTAGGGACGCGTCAGCTCCACCTTTAACCGCATCTTCACGTCGTTGTCTACAAATAACGAACCGTGATGCTGGCGCACCGGGTGGATATCGCTACCAGCAAAGAAGGCGCTCTGCTCCAATACAGAACCATCCCCAATGTTTCGGCTAAGATAATCCACCTTGAGCAATTTTCCCTGTTCATCTCAACTCACCGTGACATCGGAGATCGTTTTTATCCCGTAGCCAAAGATCGAGACAGAGGGAACGCTTGCCGTGGATCCCAGTTCTCTACGAAAATCGCTGCCTATTTTAAGTAAATGCTCTTTTTCCTTGGGGAGCCAGCTCCCATCCTCGAGAAAATTAATCTTCGTCCCATGCTGGTCTGTGCCGGCAGCATAATCCGGCAAAATCTGGTAGCTGCTCGGAAAAGTCAGGATAATCTGTCTCAGGCGTTCCCCCATAATACCGAAGGGCAACACTTCAGGGGCAACCAGCATACTAATCAATCCTTTTACTGCCCCTTTATGTGGCCCGCCCATCAGGATAATTCGTTCTACACGTTTATGTCCACCCAGGCGTTCAATGTAATAGCGACTGACCATTGTGCCCAAGCTGTGGGCGATGATGACAACCGGTTGGCTGGTGGGCAGGCTGTCCAATAATTCTCCCAACTGGCGCGCGGAGGTGCGCACATCCTGGCGCCAGTCATAAGGGAATTCATAGAAATCCACTCCACGACGATAGTTCAATTCCTCCACCAAGTAATCGCCCAGCCGATTGTACTGGTCTTGCTTGATTAAATTGGGAACGATCACGACCTCGTCTACAATTCCGCGCGGCTCCAAAGGGACCTGGGATGGGTAGGTAAATATCTCTGGATTGGTGAAGATCGTTTTAACACTCGGCCAAACACGCTCATTGCCAAGCCATAGCTCTGAACCCATTAATCCAGGGATGAATACAACTGTTCGCCGACCGGTTGGCTTCGCAAGCTGTTCTTCAGCCATCGTCAGGGCATTTTCCTGGAATCCGCTTTTGAATATGATCTGAGCAGGGCCAATCCGGAAGACATCGCCATCGTTAAGGATCCACTGATCGACTTTCTGGTCGCGCACCCATGTGCCGTTAGTGCTCCCGAGGTCCTTGAGCACAAAGACACCTCCCTTAAAGACAACTTCAGCATGCTGGCGGGAAACATTAGTGGTATCAATCATGACCGAGCAACTCTCATCGCGCCCAATGCTGGTCTGATCGAGATCATCTAGGTCGATCCTCCAGGTTTTTTCGTCCGTGAATACTACCAGGCAGGGGTTGCTCGTTTCGTTTATCGCCATCGGTAGAAATTCCTGGTTAATTGTTTGGTCGAGCTGCGCCTGGGTATCAATTTGGGTGAGGTCTGCCTCTTCACTGGGATCAGCAATTTCATAGCGAAGTTGCTGATTTCCCAGGCTGATCGTGTCGCCAACCTTTAAAGTGGCACGCTCGATTTGGATACCATTGACCCGTGTGCCGTTCGAGGAGCCCATGTCCACCAGCGTATATCCCGCTGGATCACTTTCCAGGAAGGCGTGGTCACGCGAAACACGCACATCGCTCAAGGTGATGTCATTGGTGATCGCCCGACCTAAGGAGATCCTGGCTTTCGCCAGCTCGAATTCTTGTTCTGGGCCATTGGGATTAAGTAGGATCAATTTCCTGGATGTCATCTCCACACTCCCACCTGAGAAATTTCAACACGTATAAATTTATTGTCCAATGCTACGTACAGTTCTCACTGGATTGTCGGGTAATGTCAGCTCAATTGGAGGTATCCTGCACAGGCACCTCGCTCGGATCACCATGGAAGAAAGTCACACCTTGCGCAACCCAGCAAGTCGCAGTGGTATCTGCGGGATTGGCGACTAACCACCATGCCTCGTCTGACGACGACTCGAACACACGTGAAACTTGTCCCCGCATAAGACTGGTAGCCGGTTGGGAGTTGGAATCGGGTTCGTCAAGGCAAACGGTATCATCTAGTATTGTCACAGCAAGGACGTCTGGCAGGATCATACAATTACCGCTATTCGGCTGGACGCTGTGATTGGGGTTGGCAACCAGGATGCACATCTGGGTGGCTTGCTCGGAATGATCCCTTTTCCTGTACTCATTGAAGGGCCGCGGACCACCATATAGTATCCAGGGACCTTTACCTGGGCTACCAGCTTCTTCGGGTGGAACGGTATCGAAAAAGAAATGCACATGCACGCCAGGCAAAATCTCCTGAAATTCCAGGGTGTCATAATCGACAAGATAGCGATCGTTTGCATCCAGTGTAATGCCCGTGATAAATGCAAACGGCACGCCTGCCGGAAAAGTGGGCGTTGCAGGTAACCCAAGGGTGGGAGTAGAGGTTGGCGTATCCGTAGCTGGCGGAGTGGGCGTCAGCGTGGGGGGGGACGTATTGGTTGGAGCAGGGGTATCGGTCGAAGCCACAAAAGCTACAGCTTGAATCGTTTGGGTAGCACTCGCTTGTGCTTCAACCACTTGACCCGGCTGTGATCTACCTCTGCTTACCAGAAATATTCCAATAACAGCCAGGATTACAACTGCCAGGCCAATCCCAATCCACATGGCGAGCGGCAATGGTTTCCTGCCCGCATCCGAGACAATCATCCCAGGCAAAGATGGCGGTTGTGGAGGGAGTGGAGGCGGTGGCTGAGCAGCCAGAGTTTCAGGGGGGGCTCCAGCCAAGGTGTGGGTAACGCCAGGTGGATCGATTGGCGAGGAGACCTCCTTTTGAGGCGCTGGTTGAGCAGCCAGAGTTTCAGGAGGGGCTCCAGCCAAGGTGCGGGTAGCGCCAGGTGGATCGGTTGGCGGGGAGACCTCCTTTTGAGCAGGCGCTGGTTCGATTTGTGTTACCGGCTGAGAAGCCGAGATGCTTTGGAGTGCTCGCTCCAGGTCTTGCGTCATTTCCTCCATCGAAGAGTACCTGTCAAGGCGATTTTTTTGCATCGCTCTCTCGATCACTGCCACCAAGGCCTCGGGTACCCCTTGCCGTATCTGGCGCAGATCGGGCACCGGATCGTTCATGTGCATCATCATCAAGGTCATCGCGGAGTCCGCTTCAAATGGCGGTCGTCCACTGACCATTTCAAATAGGGTAACCCCTAAGGAATAGATATCTGAGCGTGGATCTGGGGTTTCGCCTCGGATTAACTCCGGTGAAAGGTATAAAGCCGTGCCCACCACTGCTCCGGTGGCTGTATGGCGTTCTCCGCCAGTGATTTTCACGATCCCAAAATCCATCAAAGTTGCCTGATCCTGCACAGTGATCATAATATTGGCTGGCTTGATGTCGCGGTAAATCATTCCGCGCAGGTGGGCGTAGCCACTTGCATTGGCGATCTGGACAGTGTAGCGGATTGCATCATTCACTGGCATAAGCCGCCCGGATTTTTCCAGACGGCGCAGGCGCTCTTGTAAGGTTTCTCCGGGGATGAATTCCTGCACCATATAGTACAAATCACCATCGTTGTCAAAGTCAAACACTTGAACAATATTAAGATGGCGGAGCTGGGCGACAGCGGTGGCTTCTTCTGTGAAACGGGTCAGGAACCTCGGGTCACCCGCTAAATGGCTGTGGATTAATTTAATTGCCACAACTCGTTTTAGATTGGGGTCGTAAGCCTTGTAAACAGCTGACATCCCCCCTTGACCCAGGACATCATCGATTCGGTAGCGCCCACCAATTGTTTTTCCAACCCACGTTGGACGATCAGCCATATAATTTCTCCCTAAAAATTCAATTACCCCAACTTTCAGGCGTGACGCAGGAAATTAACCTCCCTGTATTATACATGCTCCCGTTCTAAATTGGATAATTTAGGGCATCAATCTAAATAAATGTCCCGTGTTTCGTTCCAATCCCCCTGGAGTCTACAATTGCGATGCTTGTTGTGTCCCCGTCTCGCAAGGATTGATTTATCGACCAGGAGCCTGGTGTCGGCTTGCTCGCCTTTGAGACAGCGGCGTTTATTGACATCCTCGATTTTGAGGTAGAATAAGACAATATTTATTAAATTTGTTGGATTTACAACACGGCCGCACATAGAATTTAGACGGCGTGAAACAGGAAACTCATGGCTGAAGTAAGTTATCTGGACTTTGATTTGTTGATCGAGCGCTCAGGTGAGAATACCTATCGCGCTCGCGTGCTCTCCTCGCCTGCCGGTCAGGCGACTGCTGAGATCGCCCTACCTTTCTCTGAAATAGAGCTTGAAAATTTTCTTCTTCGAATCGGTCGCCCCCGCCGTGGCGTGCGCCGGCTCGAATCCCCCGAGATGGAAGCCGCCAAAACCTTTGGCGGAAAGCTGTTCAAGGCCGTCTTTGATGACGAGCTCTTCAGCTGCTTCCGCAGCAGCCTGGATGAGGCGCGCAAGAAGCGCCAGGGCTTGCGCATCCGCCTGCGTCTAAACGACGCTCCGGAGCTTGTCAACCTGCCGTGGGAATACCTGTACAACCCTTCGCTGAATCGATTCCTTTCCTTATCTGTAAACACTCCGCTGGTGCGCTACCTGGAGCTCCCCGAGCGCATCTCGCCGCTGACCATCACCCCGCCCCTCAAGGTCCTGGCGATGATCTCCAGCCCCAGCGATTTCCCCACACTGGATGTGGAGCGCGAGTGGAAAAACTTGAATTCCGCCCTGGAGAGCTTGCAAGAGCGAGGCTTGCTCGTGCTGGATCGACTGGACACAGCCTCCCCGGTCGAGCTCCAATACAGCCTGCGCCGCAATGAGTACCACATCTTCCACTTCATCGGACATGGCGGCTTCAACGAGCAGGCCCAAGACGGCATCCTGCTCTTCGAAGACGAGAACGGCCGCGGCCGCCCGCTGAGCGGACAGTACCTGGGCACCATCCTGCACGACGAGCAAACCCTGCGCCTGGCGGTGCTCAACGCCTGTGAAGGCGCCCGGTCCGGCAGCAACGATCCCTTCGCCGGTGTGGCGCAGAGCCTGGTGCAGCAAGGCCTACCAGCAGTCATCGCCATGCAGTTTGAGGTCACTGACGATGCCGCTATTGCCTTTGCCCGCGAATTCTATACCGCCATCGCCGAAGGATATCCCGTTGATGCCGCTATGGGGGAAGCGCGCAAAGCCATTTTTTCGCTGGGGAACGACATTGAGTGGGGCACGCCAGTGCTCTACATGCGCTCCCCCGATGGTCATGTATTCGATGTCGACAAAACGGCGGTCTCCAAGACCCAAACCATCGCCGAGGTCCCCGAAAAAGACATCCGCCGCACCACCGCCAAACAGCCCGATGCCCGGCTGGAGCAGCTCTACACCGATGCGCTTAGCGCATTCTGGCTCCAGGATTGGGGCAAAGCCTGGGAGCTGTTCCGCCAGGTGGTCGAGATCGACCCCTCGTACGAGGACGCCTCCGAGAGGCTGGAGACCGTAAAAAAGCAGCTCACCCTATCTACGCTTTATAACGACGCCCAGCGCATGATCCAGGACGGCGATTGGAAGGAAGCTACCGCGACCTTAAAAAGGCTTGTCGAGCAAGACCCCGCTTATAAAGACTCTCCTGCCCTGTTGGAACGCGCCGAAAAGCAATCTCAGCTTGCCGACCTGTACGACCAGGCGCGTCAGCTCCACGAAACCAAACACTGGCAAGCGGTGGTCAACGTTTTTACCCAGATCCACGCCTTGCAAGCTGACTACCCGGACCCCGACAGTCTGCTCGCCAGCGCCCAGACAGAAGCTACAGATGCCGTGCACCAGGAAAAGCTTCAGGGGTTATACCGCCAGGCTTTGAAAGCCATGGACGGCAGCCACTGGCAGGAAGCTGTGGACTTGCTCGTCCAGATCGAGGATAACCAGGCGGACTACAGCGATACCTCTCGTCTCTTGGAGCGCGCCCAAACCGAGCTTGATAAACTGACCAGCCAGCGGCAACGCAAAGAGGTTATTGAAGAGACCTACAGGCAGGCTGGCGAACTGCTCAATACGTCCCAGTGGCGCAAGGCCCTGGATGCAATGGAGAAGGTCCGCGAACTGAATCCGCGATTTAAGGATTCACAGGGCATCGTCGCCGCCGCGCAGCAAGGCATTGCCCAGGAAGATGCCGAAGCCCGCCACCAGCAGGCACTGGTGGACCAGTATGATGAGGCCGTGCGCTTGCTGGCCGCCGGGGAAGCCACCCGAGCGCTTGAGACATGGGAAGGGCTGCAGGCGCAAAGCCCCGGCTATCCCGACCCGCAAAACGTGGCGGCTAACGCCAGCAACATGCTGCGCACAGCCAGTACCACCGTTTCCGTCGACCTGCCCGCCGCTAAACCGTTCCTGAGGCGCCTGCCCCGCCGAACGCTTATTTCTCTGGCGGCAGCTTTGGGCGGCATCATCTTGTGCGTTGTGATCACGGGGGTCGTTTTGAATAGTGTCTGGTCGGGACTGGCGACCTCCCTCGAGGCGCCACAGTCACCGGCTGTGGAAGTCACTATGCCACCAACGATGCCTCCCGAAGAGCCCACCGAAGCCCTCCAACCGCAAGTGTTCCTGCCCGGTGTGGAGACCATCCCCCTGTCGCAGTTCCAACCCACGATCCCCTGGCTGCCCCCCGTCCAAAGGGTTACCAATTCCTTCACCGAGACGACCGTCTACGCCGTCCAGCTGCTCTACCTTAACCCCAAAGAACCTCCCCTGGATGATCTCAGGGTGCGGCAGGCGCTCGCCTATGCCATCGACCGGGAGGCGCTCGTGGCGGAGCTGGGCGGACTCCTGGAAGATCCCAGCCCAGCGACCAGCTTCCTGCACCCATCGCTGCTGGGTAGGGATCTATACGGAGCGGTCGGGCTGCCTTTCGATCCCGATCGAGCTATGCAATTGCTGGCTGAAGCCGGTTATCCCGGTGGGAGCGGTTTTCCTGCCCTCTCCATCACATCAGACGATAGAGATGAGTATTTCGTCGCCTTGGAGTTCATTACTGAAACGTGGCAAAAAATCCTGGGAATTGAAGTACACGTGAGGGGATATTCTCCTGACCTAAACACGTATATCGATACTATCTTCAAAGAACCCCCGCCTGTGTTTCGGCTGAAATGGTATTCCTTTGATCGGGATCCAGATATACTTCAAATGTTCGCTACTGGCAATGAAGACAATGTGCTCAAGTTTTCCGATGCCGGGTACGACCGTCTGGTGAAAAGTGCCGACCAGAACGCCAACAATCCCGCCATGAGGCAAGAGCTATATATCCAGGCGGATCAGTTCCTGGTCGAGGAGCAAGCCATCCTTATCCCCCTCTATCACGAGTCATGGGTAGTTGAACAGTCCCGCGCCCTTACCGTTGAAATTACGAATATTCACGTCGATCAAGGCCGCTACGTAGTGGAATACCAGACCTACAACTACACCGAGCGGCTCCCCGGCCAGCACGTGCATTTCTTCTTCAACACCGTCCCGCCCGACCAGGCTGGCGAGCCAGGCCATGGACCCTGGTTCGTGTACGGAGGCCCGCGCCCCTTCACAGAATACCGCGTAATCGACCGCCCGGGTGGCGCCACCCAGATGTGCGCCCTGGTCGCCAACCCCGACCACTCCGTCCAGCCCGACAGCGGTAACTGTGTCGACCTCCCATAAAAAAGAAGATCCAGCAATGGGGATATGCGGGCGCTTTGCGCCCGCATATCCCCATTTCCGATCTTTTAGTGGAGTTGATGGGGACCGATTTTGACCATGCTCGCAGACCAGGAAAAGCTCTCCTTTAACGGCATCAACGGCGCTACCGGCAGCTACCTGCTCCCTGAGCTCACCCCTGGCGAGCTGTTCGCCGCTGCGCGTGGGGAAACCCCCGACCGCGACCACCTCAATGACCTCAAACTGCGCTTGCGCCAATCCGGGGGAGCCACGCGGGCTGTCAAAGAAGGCGTCGACCCTTTGCAACTCTCTCAGGCTGGTTGGGGGGTCATCTTCGCCTTCGATGAGCAAGACCAGCTCCCCGCCGTCCGGGAGGCCCTCACGGAGCTGCTCGACCTTCGGCAGAGCCAATCCGGCGAGCGCTATAGAGAATTCACCTGCCGCCCTGGTGAGAGCAAAACTGCCTTCCTGGCGCGTCACGGCGCCGGACCTGGCCCCGCTGACCCGCTCAAAGTCCCCTACTACCTGCTGATCGTCGCCTCCCCACAGGCAATCCCCTTCGACTTCCAATACCAGCTGGATGTGCAATACGCTGTCGGACGCCTACATTTCGATAACCTGGAGGATTACGCCAGCTATGCTCGCAGTGTGGTCGCCGCGGAGCGTGGGGAGACCGTCCTATCCCGCCAGGCGGCCTTCTTCGGCGTGCAGAACGACGACGACCGCGCCACCCAGATGAGCGCCGAGCATCTGGTTGGCCCGCTATCTCAAAGCCTGACTGCTGAGCCTGTCCCTGGTTGGGAAATCCGCAGTATAACCGGATCAGCTGCCACCAAGTCTTCACTGGAGCAACACCTGGGAGGGGAGAGCACTCCCGCCCTGCTCTTCACTGCCAGCCACGGAATGGGTTTCCCCAAAGACGACACGCGCCAGCTGCCGCACCAGGGGGCACTCCTGTGCCAGGACTGGCCCGGACCGTATGCCTGGAAGCAGCCCATCCCCGAAGAGCATTATTTCTCCGCCGACGACCTGGCCTCCGATGCCCGTCTGAGTGGGGGCATGTCCTTCCATTATGCCTGCTACGGGGCAGGCACCCCAGAGATGGACGACTTTGCCCACCGCCTCTCGCAAGCCCAGGCTGTCATTGCACCGCATTCTTTCGTCGCCCGCCTGCCACAGCGCCTGCTCTCGCATTCCAAGGGCGGGTTGCAGGCGATCATCGGGCATGTCGAGCGCGCCTGGGGCTACTCGTTCTCCTGGCGCAACGCCGGCAGCCAGCTGGCGGTCTTCGAGAGCACCCTGAAGCGCTTGATGGCCGGTTCCCCAGTCGGCTATGCCATGGAGTTCTTTAACGCACGCTATGCCGAGCTCTCCACCGTCATCAGCAGCGAGATGCTCGGTGTACAGCTAGGCAAGCAGGTGGATGAAGCTGAGCTGGCAGGTATGTGGACCGCCAACAACGATGCCCGCAGCTATGTCATCCTTGGTGATCCTGCCGTACGCCTGCACCTGCTCCCGGCGAGTGACGTGGCAATAGAACAGCCTGCCGCCGAGAGCGTGACCCTGCAGTCAGAATCGCCCTCCCCTGAAGACGACCTGACCTATATCCTGGGCGATTTCTCCCCCGCCGGTCGCCGAGATGCCCTTGAGGGCACCATCCAGGCACTGCAAAAAACTCCTTCCGATGGAGGCGAGACTGCCCGCTTGGAGCTGCTGGCGCGCTTGAGCGATCTGCTTGCAAGCTCCCCATCCAGCGACCGGGCGTCAAACCTGCAGGCTGCCATCCTCGCCTGCCAGGCTGCACTGCGCCATGCCACAGCGGAGCTTGAGAGCAGCCTGCTCAGCCGTCTGGGGGAGTATTATGCCGCTTTGTACGAACTGAGTGGTCAGGCCGAGCATGCTCGGGAGGCACAAGCCGCATTCACGGAAGCCGTTATATTACTCCAGACCCCGGATGCTACCTCTGAGCTGGCAAGTGTACAGTTCAGCCTGGCCTGCCTGTGCTCCCGCCAGCACTCTCAGGATCAGGACCCTGCCATAGCCGACAGAGCCAGGAAGTACTTCCACCTCGCCATCGAAAGCACGTCCGCGCAAGACGCCCCCTACCAGTGGGCCTCCATCCACTTTGAGCTTGCCAAGCTGGAGAACCAGCTGTTTGCAGGCGACGAGAATGAGCAGCACCGGGCATCAGCCATTGAAAGCCTGCAGGCTGCCTTGCATGTCTTTTCACCCGATTTATTCCCCCACCAGCACACCCAAGCCCAGAGCCTACTTGCCGGCCTGGAATAATTTATCCGAAACATGGAAGTCATGCAGGCGTGAAGAACCTGCATGACTTCCATGTTAAATAAAAACCCCTTTAGGGGCCGTCCCCAGACCCAACAATCTCGATCACCCCGCGGTACGTTTTTTTGTTCCGTTCACCCACTGTCACCGTCACAAGGCCCTCGCCCGGCGTGGTGTTGGTGCCAATCTGCCAGCACCAGGCGCAGATGCCGTTCGTGCCGGCATCTTTCTCCACCAGCTCCTGCGAACTGCTCTCGCTGCCCCCAGGGGTGATGTATTGAATATTGCAGCTTGTACCAGCCACCGTCTTCACCGTGACGGTGGCGTGCCGCCCGACCTCCACCGGCGATGTAACGTACACGATGGGCTTGGGCAGCAACTCCGCCGCCGTGTACGCACCCCCCAGCAAAAAAATCAGTATGGACAGGAGGTAGCCTATCCACATCCCGGCAGGTTTTTGCATTGGCGGCTGCTCGACCTGCTGGCGGTATCTTCTGCTGATCCAGTACCAGAAATTCACTTTTAACTCGTCCCACAAGATCGTAGCCAGCACACCCCCCAGACCCGCCGCTACAAGGACGATAAAATTGATATAGGGAATTATCCAGGACATACGCACCTCCTCGGTTCCAGAGTCCCCACCGGAACCAGTGTCCCCCCTCCGCTAAGCCTCGCCCCCTTCCCTGGCAGGTGTCGATCGCAAGTTACGCCGCACACCTTGCGGAGCGCCTTGCTCAGATCAGAGCGGTCGCAATCCGATCCTTTGCCAGCGCCACATACGCCTCGCTTGTATCGTAGCCCACGAAGTCCCGATCTGCCTTTAGCGCTGCCACACACGTGGTGCCGCTGCCGGCGAATGGATCCAACACCACATCCCCCTTGAATGTGAATAGCTGGATCAAGCGCTGCGGCAGCTCCTCCGGGAAAGGCGCCGGATGGCCCACCTTTTTCGCCGAGACTGCCGGGAAGGTCCACACGCTCTTGGTCCACTCCAGGAACTCTTCGCGAGAAATCGTGCTATCCCTGCCTTCCCGCTCGCGTCCAAAGCTACCTTTAGAAAATACCAGGATGTATTCGTGCACGTCGCGCAAGACCGGATTAGACGCCGACTGCCAGCTTCCCCACGCCGTGGACGGGCTGGCGCTGGAGGCTTTGTTCCAGATGATCTCACCCCTCATCAAATAGCCGATCTCCAACATCTGCTCCACTATGTAAGCGTGTATTGGGATGTACGGCTTGCGCCCCAGATTGGCAATGTTGACGCAGGCGCGTCCGCCCGTCACCAGCACGCGAAACGTCTCAGCCCACACCCGCCCCAGAAGCGCCAGGTATTCGTCGAGGTTCAGGTCTTCGTCGTACTCCTTCTGCGCGTTGTATGGCGGCGATGTGACCATCAGGTGGATCGAACAGTCTGGCAGCTCATCCATCGCCTCACTGGATTTGCAAAGCACCTGGTTCAGGGCGGCAGCCGGGACTGGATTTTCCACCACGTCTTGGCTCGGACCATCCACTGTTTTATCGTTCAAGCCGCCGTACAGGCGGCTGAGGTAGAAGCGCGACGAGTCATGGCTGATACGTCCTGGCGTGCCGAAAGTGCTGGTGTGCGTGCTTTTACGTTTGCGCGCTGGCTTGGGCATATTGGCTCTATTTACGCTACTCTTGGTTTTGGTATTCGACCTGAGGGTATTGTACTATATGGAATATAATTGTCATCCGATGGACCTTGAGACCACCGTCAAGCTCAACATCTACGAAACCCTCGCCCGTACAGGACAGGCTCCCACAGCCGCGGACGTGGCTGCCTCCCTGGGCGCCTCGCTCGATCAGGTCCTGGCGGCTTTCAAGCAACTGCACCAGAGGCGCCTGCTGGTGCCCGAGCCCGGCGAGCCCGCCCGCATCCGCATGGCACCGCCCTTCTCAGGCGTCGAGACACCCCACCAAGTCTTAATCGGGAACACATCCTATTACGCAAACTGCATCTGGGACGCCATGGGTATCCCTGCCGCCATGCACCAGGATGCACGCATCGAGACCTCAGATGGGCATACCGGTGAGGAGATCACCTTGTTTGTGAAAGATAGTGCGCCCCAGCCCGAGCCGTGCGTCGTCCATTTTGCCGTGCCGGCTGCGCTGTGGTGGCAGGACATCCTCCACACTTGAGCGACCATGCTGCTCTTCCGGTCGGAAGACACCTTGAACCAATGGTGCCAGAAGCGTAAATTACCCTTGCGCCCCACCATCACCCTGGACCAGTTATGGCAGCTGGCGCTTACCTGGTACGGCAACCGAATGACGGTCGAATCGCGCCGTCCTGCCCCTGACGAGATGGTCTCCATCTTCGCTGCCATCGGCCTGGATGGGCCCTTCTGGGACCCCAAATCCGACCAGTGGCAATGAAAGCAAAAACTCGGAAAACGGACATCGGGGCAGGTTAGCTGCCCCGATGTCCGTTTTCCATTAACTTCCTCTCCCCCATAAAGGGGGAGGGGCAAGGGGTGGGGGAAATATCCTGCATCAAGCATCACCACAAGAACCAACAATGATTCATCCTCCAGCTAAGCAGGTAATTAAGGATATAATTTGTCATAATTCAGTCCTTAGGAGGAAACACATGTTTGGAACTGTTGCACGCCTTAAGGTTAAACCCGGCGCAGAGAAGCAGCTGATCGAAATGTCGCAGGACGAAAGCTCCCTCAACATCCACGGCTACATTGGGCAGTACGTCTACCACATGGATAGTGATCCCAAAGAATACTACCTCGTTGTGCTCTTCGAGAGCCGCGAGGCTTACTTTGCAAACGCCGATAGCCCCGAGCAGAATGCCCGCTACCAGAAGTTCCGCTCGATGCTTGAAGCAGATCCAGAATGGCACGACGGTGACGTTGTCTTTGCCGATATCTCTAAATAGCGGGTGGTGTCTTTCCCCTCCCCAGCAGAGGTCGACCGAATCGGTGCGATAGCTGATCCGCTGCTGCGCAACCTGCACATCACACAGGCTTACCACGAGCTGTCTGCGGCCTTCATCCGTCGCACAGGAGAGCGTGCCAACTGGTGTTCTTTTGCTACCTGGGCTTCCAAACAAGCCGGGCAGACCATCCGCAAAGAAGATCTGAATCGGGCGCTGCAAGACCTGCTCGCTGCATCCTCGGAAGCCAGGCAGGCTGCTGAGGCCCTTGCCCCCTCGCGTCCCGGCGTGCAGCTTCGGATTTGGCAGGCCATTTCCCCGGTCTCTATATTCGATCGTACCAGCGACGCCGTAGCTCGCGGAAACAAGAAGGTCTTCGATGAGATCGGGCTGCACTTCTCCCGCTTCCTCACCGAATGCGGCTTCGATGAGACCTATGATCCCGCTAAGATCGCCCGCTTCACAGACAGCCTGCGCACCGGAGACCCGCCCGATGGGCAGCGCTTCTTACGTCAGGCATTCGCTCGTTATTACCAGTCCTTTTTCGAGAGCGACGCCATCCAACGACTCGAGCTCTTGCTGCTCGCTAACCTGGAGATCGGCTATCACGAGCAGACCCGCCTGCAGCCCGAGATCGCCGAGTCGCTGGATGCTGCCTTCACCGGCCCCAACCCGCTTGCCCGCCGGGTGATTACCCTGCTCTTCCCCGGCTACGGCTGGCTTACAGCCTCACTGGCAGTCTTGCGTCGCACACTTGGGCGCCCCTCCCTCACCGAGCTTACCATCCAGACCCTGGTTGCCCTGGCCCGCCGCGAGACCCACTATCTCATCACCGAAACCATGATGAGCATTGCCTTGCCAGGGGACGTACGCTTGCGCCTGGGGGACGACCTGCGGGACGCCTTTCCTGCCTCGCTTCACCACATCGCCCACCCCGACCTCGTCCAGCTCCTGGCTCAGATCGACCCCACACCCGATAGCCCGCTCGGCTCCGGCGTGCAAGACTGGGCAAATCTATCCGACCGGTTACACTTCATCGCCGACATGTTCCGCTGCTACGCCGACACGCCATCCCTCCTCCTGCCCCCTTTCACCTCGCAGCAGGTGGAAGCGATCAGAGCGGGTCGCCGCCCCGCGGGGCCTCTATAGATCACCAAGGTGATTCGATAGGGTCTGACATATCGTCATTGAATGTAACCCGGAAGATTATCTAACGATGAAGCTTGCATACTTGCATGGAAATGCGCATAGGGCGTTCTGATATAATGCGCACCACCTAGCAAATCCTCAACCAGTCTCACCTGACAGCCCAGGGGGATGGATTGCTCTCCTTTGCAGTCAGCAACTTGCAAACTGACCTGGCCATTAAGCTCCGCCCGGTTTTCGACCTCCAGGTATGGATGCCATGGATAATCAAACAACAATAAAACACATTCTTAGCGATGCCTTTGAACGGGCAGCACAATATCTTGACGGACTGGATGAACGCAGCGTAGCGCCCGCTCCCGCCGCCATCGACCGCTTGCAAGAGTTTGACGTCCCCCTGCAGGAGGCGCCAATCGAGCCTCTGGATGTGCTCCGCCAGCTTGACGAGCTCGGCTCCCCGGCTACCGTCTCCACCGCCGGGCGGCGCTTCTTCGGTTTCGTCATCGGGGGATCTTTACCTGCCGCCTTAGCTGCCAACCTGCTCGCCGCCGCCTGGGATCAGAACGCCGGTCTGCAGGTCAGCTCTCCGGTCGCCTCCAAGCTCGAAGTGATCTGCCGGGATTGGTTGATCTCCCTGCTCGGTCTGCCGGCTGGAACCGAGATCGGTTTCGTCACCGGAGCCACCATGGCCAATTTCACCGGACTGGCTGCCGCCAGGCACGCCTTGCTGCATCACCAGGGCTGGGATGTGGAGGCGGACGGCTTGTTCGGTGCCCCACCGCTCAGCGTCGTGGTCGGCGATGAGGTGCACGTCAGCCTGCTCAAGGCGCTCAGCATGCTCGGCATGGGTCGCGAGCGCGTCATACGTGTTCCAGTTGACGGGCAGGGACGCATGCGCCCCGATGCCCTGCCACCCCTTACGGGCAGCACCATCCTGTGCCTGCAAGCAGGTAACGTCAACACCGGTGCCTTTGATCCTGCCTCTGAGATCATCCCCATCGCCAGGCAGGCTGGCGCCTGGGTACACGTAGATGGCGCCTTCGGGCTGTGGGCTGCCGCCTGCCCCACCCGCCGCCATCTCGCCCAGGCCTTGAGCGACGCCGATTCGCTCGCTACCGACGCCCACAAGTGGCTGAATGTGCCCTATGACTCTGGTCTGGTCTTCGTGCGCGACGCGCTGGCTCTGCGCGCCGCCATGTCCTTAAGCGCTGCCTACCTGATCCAGGGCGAGACCCGTGACCCCTTCAACTACGTCCCCGAGCTGTCCCGCCGGGCGCGCGGCGTTGAAATCTGGGCTGCCCTACGCTCGCTGGGACGCCTCTGGCCTGGCCGACCTGGTTGAACGCAACTGCCAGTACGCCGAACGCTTTGCTATAGGGTTGCGCCGCGCCGGCTACCAGGTGCTCAACGAAGTTGTCCTCAACCAGGTACTGGTCTCCTTTGGCGATGCCGAGCGTAATCGGGACGTCATTCAAAAAGTACAGGCCGATGGCACTGCCTGGTTCGGGGGGACCGTCTGGCAGGGCCACACCGCCATGCGCATCAGCGTGTCATCCTGGGCTACAACCGAAGACGACGTCGACCGCAGCCTGGAGGCAATCCTGCGTTGCGCACGCTAGCCACCCCCCTCAATTTCCGCCACCTCCGTCAACCAGGTGCTTCCCGCTGAGCTGCTCGGATCCTTATCGGGGATCCTGTCTGCAGTCATCTGGGGCAGCGGCGATTATGCCGGAGGTCTGGCATCTCGCAAGGTCAGTGCCTTCCAGGCTGCATTTCTGGCGGCCCTCTCCGGATTAGCTATCCTTGTGGTGTGTGTTATCGCCTGGGGAGAATCCCTGCCATCCCAGGCGGATATCCTATGGGCAGCTGCTGCGGGACTTGGCGGCGCGATCGGCATTATCGTACTCTATCGCGGACTCTCCTTGGGAAATGCCGCTCTGGTCGCTCCGGCGACTGCGGTGACCGCCACCCTGGTGCCAGTGCTCTACCAACTCCTGCGCCGCGACCCACCCACTGCCGGGGAGCTGGCGGGTTTTGCCGTCGCCTTGTTGGGGATCTGGCTCGCCGCGCAAGCCACAGGGATTGAGCATGCCCGCAGGTCGCAGGGAATCTGGCTGGCTTTGCTCGCCGGTTGCGGATTCGGCGGCTTCTTCGTGCTCATCGGGCAGGTGAAGCCCGGGTCGGTGTTCGCTCCCCTGGTGGTCTCTCGAAGTGTATCCCTGGGATTATCCCTGCTCTTGATCGGCGTCAGGCGAGAGCGACTTCCGGGATTAACAGCCAATCCGCTTGGCTTGCTGGCAGGCGCCCTGGACGCGGGTGGAAACATTTTCTTCCTGCTGGCAGCCCAGCTCACCCGCCTTGACGTGGCCGCGGTCCTGGCCTCGCTCTATCCCGCCGCTACCGTAATCCTGGCAGGAGTGCTGAGCCACGAAGCCATCAACCGCCGGCAGTGGCTGGGAGCAAGTCTCTGTTTGACCGCAGTCTTAATGATCGTCCTGTTCTGATCCTGGCAGGCGAATCCTTGCAGCGACCCGCTGGCAGGCAATAATCGGTATGGTCTAATAAAGGTGTGGGATAATCCATAAAATACCATTTCACTGCGGGGTGCGCCGAAAGCGTAGAGAGAATAAATTTTCTCTGCGAGCTCCCTGCCTTCCGGCAGGCACGGTGCGTTCTCTGCGGTAAAGAATCTCTTCAACAAGGCAAGAACCCGATGCACCTGCCTCCCTTCAAACTCGAACGCTACTTTGCCAAATACGAATTCAACGTCCAGTACCTGCTGTGCGCCTCCGACTGCCAGTCCTTCACCGTCCAGGAGCTGTTGGCTCTCGAGCCGGACGCCGGACAAAGGTTTGAGGCGCACTGGCTGGGCTACACCGAATCCTCGGGCAGCCCGAGCCTGCGTCAGGAGATCGCCAGAATCTATGCCGGCATCTCCCCTGAGCATGTGCTGGTGCACTCCGGCGCTGAGGAAGCCATCTTCCTCTTCATGCATGCTGTCCTCGCCTCTGGGGATCACGCCATCGTGCATTTCCCTTGCTACCAGTCCCTCATCGACGTAGCCCGCAGCACAGGCTGCGACGTCACCCCCTGGATCGCCCGCGAGCAGACCGGCTGGGCGCTCGATCTAGACGAGCTACAACGCATGCTGCGCCCCAACACCAAAGCCATCATCGTCAATTTCCCTCACAACCCCACCGGCTACCTGATGCCTCAGGACGATTTCCGCCGCCTCAATCATATCGCCCAGGAGCGCAACATTACTCTGTTCTCAGACGAGGTCTACCGCGAAGCCGAGTACCACCCCGAGGACCGGCTGCCCTCCGCATGCCAGATCAACCCCAGCGCCGTCTCGCTGGGCGTCATGTCCAAAACCTACGGTCTGCCCGGCTTGCGCATCGGCTGGATCGCTACCCAGGAGGCTGCACTCCTGGAGCGCATGGCAGCCCTCAAGGATTACACCACCATCTGCAGCAGCGCCCCCAGCGAGTTCCTCGCCGAGCTCGCCCTGCGCCACCGCCAGGTGCTGTCCCGTCGCAACCTGGACATTATCGCCCGCAACCTGTCCATCCTGGATGGCTTCTTCGAGCGGCATGCCGGGAGTTTTTCCTGGGTGCGCCCCAAGGCCGGGCCGATCGCT
Organism: uncultured Chloroflexia bacterium; assembly: GCA_963714425.1. Taxonomy (GTDB): domain Bacteria; phylum Chloroflexota; class Anaerolineae; order Anaerolineales; family UBA4823; genus DATCYX01. The sequence goes on along the minus strand of CAVQOI010000010.1, from coordinate 19,515 downwards.
TTCCCACGATTGAAGGATGGTGATGTCGAAGCCTTCTGCCACGATCTGGTCACATCTGCCGGTGTGCTGCTGCTACCTGGCACGGTGTATGACGACAAAGAGAACCACTTCCGCATTGGCTTCGGCCGGGCTAACCTGCCCGGGGCGGTCACTCGCTTGGAGGAGCACCTGCTGGCTTCTCTGGGTTGATCGCTCCGCTTATGGCGCTCAACATGCGCAGGGAGAACCGCAAGGAGTGTTCAAATGCCCAGTATTAAAGCCCGAAATGTCAATCATCCCGAATATCAGGAGAACCTGAACGAGGAGAAATATTCAATCATTCGTGAGGCCATCCTAGCCGTCCTGGCAGATAGTGATAGCACTATTGGTTTGTCTTTTCAACAGCTGGAAGAGAAAGTAGCTGCCTATCTGGCAAGCCACGCCGTTCCCATGGAGCTCTTCCCCAAACCTGGTTCCGTGCGCTGGTATACTAAAGTGGTTCAATTGGATCTCGAAGCGCGTGAGCTCATCGAGAGAGTGCCAAACCAGACCCCCATCCGTTTGCGGAAGGTGGCATCCACTTAGGGAGGTGATGATCGAGTCTGACTCACCCAAATATACATCCCAAGGGCTGCGGTATCCACGTAGGGGCGCCCCGCTGGCCGCCATCGCTGCGCCTGCCCAATCACACCCATACCCCCACCACATGTATAAGTCCTAAAATGAAAGCGAGGTTTTTAATGTTGTTCCGGATTTTAGCCGGTATTTTTGCCATCGGTCTGGTGTTTATGGCGTGGCGGATCTTCGTCCGCCCGAGCCGGCTGGTGATCACCTCAGATAAGGTACATTTTCCTACTGTCTCGGGCTTCAACCTCGAGCGCCAAGAGTTCGAGTTTCCGCGCGATTTCGATGGAGAGCTCAACCTGCTATTTGTGCCCTTTTTACAACAGCAGCAACTTGTCGTAAATACCTGGATTCCATACGCTCAGGAGCTTGAAGCATCCACCCCCGGGGTAGTCTATTATGAGCTGCCCACAATCAACAAGATGCCTATGCTGTCGCGTACCTTCGTCAATGAAGGCATGCGCGCCGGTATACCCGACCAAAAATCGCGCCAGCGCACCGTCACACTCTACATAGACACGCAGAATTTCATGCAAGCCACAGGCATCCCCAGCAAAGATGACGTGCACATCCTGCTGGTCAACCGGAATGGAGACATCCTTTGGCGGACAACAGGGAACTTTGACCAGAGCAAAGGTGAAGAGCTTGTGAAAGCCATCCAGGCTGAGCAGCAGCCTCCCACAGAGTGAGCTCCTGCGCCACCGGCGCCCTCCCCATCGATGTGAAAATCGTACACACCAGGAGGGCGCCAGCTCGTCCAAGCTCCATGATGTTCCATCCCAATTGGAGGAGCGGGGGCTCATCGTCTAACGAGCCTTCGTCCATTCACCCTTTACTTACAGCCATTCGGTGATATAAAGGGCCTTGAATAACCTGTGAATTTCTCCATAACGAAAGGTAACCCATGAAAATTGTCACCGACGCCGCCGCCGATCTGACCCCCGAGGAGGCGCAGGCCCTCGACGTCACCATCGCCCCACTATATATCCACTTCCCCGATGGCGAGGTAAGCTCAGATGGTCTCACCGCCGACCAGTTTTACCACCGCCTGGAAAGCATGCAGCCCGACATCCCCTCCACCGCCCACCCATCTGCCGGCGCCTTTGCTGAGATCTATCACAAGCTGGCAGCCATGGGCGAAGAGATTCTCTCCATCCACATCTCCTCCGGATTAAGTGGCACGGTTAACGCCGCCCGCCTGGCTGCCCAGGAGCTCAAAGCAGGTCTGGTGCACGTAGTAGATAGCTTCACTCTTTCTGGCGGGCAACGCTTCCAGGTTTTGGTTGCCGCCCGAGCCCTCAAAGCCGGCTGGAACATGAGCCTGATCACCGAGCGCCTGGAGGCCATCCGCAAAGCCACCGAGGTGGTCTACACCCTGGATACCCTCACCTACCTGAGGCGCGGTGGGCGCATCGGGCGCGTGCAAGCCCTGGCTGGCTCCTTGCTCAACATCAAGCCTATCATCCATGTTGATCGAAACGATGGCAAGTACAGCACCGTCGGGAGGGCACGCACCATCGGCCGGTCCATGGATGAGATCGCCAGGCACCTCTCCGGGCTGTACAGCCTGGATACACCGGTATGGGTCTCGGTGATGCACGGCAGGTTCGAGGAGCAAGCCAACTTCATGGCAGACCTGCTCAAAGAGCGGTCTGAACGTCGCCCACTCTGGAAATCCTGCGCATCTCACCCGTCCTGGGTGTGCACACCGGGCCCAAGATCGTCGGCGCTGTGGTCGCCCCTGCCCACCTGCTCGAAGAGATCAGGTAATCGCGCCCGGCAGCCTCATGGCTTGACGAAGTAGCGCAGCATACAAAAGTGTTTCCCCTCCATAATGGTCCCGTCTAAATCGAGATGAATTTGGGAGTTGATGAAATGCGCGAAGGGAACATCGCCTGAACACACCGCTGCATAGCCATATTCAGCCGCTCCCGCTGCTCTAAAAACATCAGCCCAAAGACACTCGGTTATCTTGATTCCATAGGCTTGCTCCGTATCTTCCATCACTTCGATGGTCAAGATGTCACTCATTCCAGGAGTGGTGGGGCTGTAATCATCCTTGAACACGGTCAAATCGTTCTTCCCTTTGGATTCGACAACAGAGCGGGCATACTCTTCGGCCTCAAGGAGAGCCAGCTTGGTCAAGGTTTCAATAACCTTTTCACGGCCAATTTCCTGCTCAAGAACTTTTAAGTATGGAATGAAGTGTGAAGCGTACTCGAGTTCAAAGCGCTCCCGGTAAGTCAAGGCGCGCCTTGTCGGCTTGTCGAACTTGTGACCATCTATCGAGTGCAAGTCGATTTTTTCCATTTTTCCTCTTTCTAGCGATTGTATCTTGGCTGCACGATTATCCGTTTAGGGTTCGGGATGCCAGCCACGAGAAGCATGACACTCGAAGCAGTTGCAATCAATTTCGTTTTCATACCCAATCCAGGTGTTGCTACGGGCAGAGGGGAATGATCTTGTCCGCCTCGCGCAAAGCAGCATCCCAGGTGAACTCGCGATTGTCGCTGAAATAGTAATAGGTGACTCCGTTGGGGAACAAAGCCACCACATTGCCGCTGACACCGAGCATTTGCGGCACCCAGAACTCGCAGGCGAAACCGTTGGCCTGGGTGTAGTGGTTGGCCCAGAAAGCGTTGTTGTACATACGCTGGCTGTCAATCATTACCCCGCGATCGTCAGGCGCTTGTTGCAAAGTCGCCTCCAGCAGATCGGCGTGCAAGATTTGCTCACCGCCAATTATCCTGCCGTTATTATTCAACAACATGGCGATCTTGGCGATATCGTCGGGAATCCACCACAAGCCATAGCCGCCCTCGGCCTGCCCGCGCCAATTCTGGTCGGCGGTGCGCATGGTGGAGAATGCGCCGGGACCAAGACCGAGCGGGCGATAGACTTCGTCCACCACAAATTGGAAAATATCGGCTTCCGCGCCTTGCTGGGTTTGCAAGTAGTTGTGCAGGGCGCGGGCGAGGATGAACGTGTCGCTGGTGCGGTAGACCCAGCGTGCGCCTGGGTCAGCAAGGTGCGGACAATCAAAAGCCGCCTTGATACGCGCGGCGTAGGGTTGTGCGCTGAAGAACTCGCCCATTTTCGAGCTGGTATCGTCGGTCATGAACCCGGCGGAGATGTAATTGCCGCTGGACATGTCTATCACGTGATTGAACGTCACCCTTTCCCAATCGCCAGCGCTGGCTGCGGATTCGGGGACGTAATCTTTTATCAGCAAGCTGGTTACTTCGGGACCGTATTTCTGCGCTAATCGCATCAGCGCTACGCTGACGAAGACAGATTTGGCGGTGGAATAGGAAGTGGCGCGCATGGTTTCACAGTAGGGATAGACCCCGAAGCGCGTCTGGCAGCCGCCGAGGTAGTTGATCCCGTTCATTACCACACCGTACCAGGTCATGTGCTCGGGGGTGACGCCGCGCCCGAAAGCAGCCACATCCACTCCGGGGTAATCTTCGGCCAGCGCCTGAATGGGTTTGACTGGCAGGCGGGCAGCCAGCTCGGCAGCGAAATCAGCCCGGATTTTGTCCACACCGGCGATCGGGCGCGGATGATAGATGGCTTCAAGCAAGCCCCACAAGTTGGCGCGGGTGTTGGTGGTGGTTTCCTGGGTGATCTGATACCAAACCTTCGATACGCGCTGCTCATCGAACAGAAAGGTCAACGCGCCATTGAAGGTGGCATTGCCGCCCTTGACCGTCAGCGCAAAGGGAATGGAAGCGCGCGAAAAACCGCCGTCGCCAACTTCCTGCCAGACGCGCCCCGGCTCGAGATGGATATTCCATCGGGGATGGTCGGCTACAATCAAACCACGCCGAACGGGGATCAGGTAGCCATCGCTTTGCACGAACTCAAAATTGAACTCTGGAATGTAAGCGTGTTCTGGCTCTAATTCGCCCTGGAGCACCTGAATTTGGCCGCCGCCTTTTTCTCCAAGCAGTTCCAGGCGGCCCTCGAAAATATGCACTGGTAAGGTTGCCCCCTCCGCGGGGGTAAAAGCAGCCTCATCCACCGGCGCGTCGAAGTCGAACCCGTTCATCAAGCTGTCGAATCGGAGCGGCAATGAAAACGTTCCCGGAAGCAGCTCGGTCGTCGTAGAAGCGGGTGTGGCAGTCGCAGCCGGTCTGCAGCCAACCAGCAGCAAGGCGAAGATGAATAAGAAGGCAATTTTTGGGAGCATCTAGGTCAGTCTCTCCTTGGGCGGTTTCTGCAATCCAAACAGGCTGACCAGCAACGCGAACAGGAGAGTCGCCGCTCCGCTGAAGAATGGATATTCGATGTTAATATCGTAGATGTAACCTCCCCATAGTGGGCCGACCACGCGGCCCAGACTGTTCATGGCGCTGTTCAATCCCATGGTCGCGCCTTGATGCTCACCAGCAAATGCGGAGAGGTATGAGTTTAGAGGCGGTCCAATCAGCGCGAGGGTGAATGTGAAGAAGCCAAGCGCAAGTAGGGTGGTCGTGAAATCAGCAGCCAGTGTAACAAGTATAAAGCCGATGGCGCCTCCGAGCAAACCGATCTTTATGAGTATCGGATCGCCCAGTTTTTTTGTGAGCGGGCCAACCAGGACTCCTTGTGCAACGATTAACACGATGCCCATCACCATCCAAATCGCTCCGACTTGTTTTGTGTCGAAAGCAAATTTGTCCACGACGTATAAACCGATCATGCCCTGAAAGTTGGTCATGCCGAAACCCATGATGAAGATGAGCAGCAACAGAATCCCTGTCGGGCCGAGCAGGACGCGCATGTAAATGTCGAGGGTGCGAGGTGGATGCGAGGCACTTACAGGAACAGGTTGATCGATTGGAATCTGTCCATATGAGGCAGACCGATCCCCTGTCGTGACGGATGCGACTCTTGATTCGGGCAAAAGGAAGATCACGAGCAGGAGCGCCAAGAAGGCCAGTCCGGATCCGATAAAAAATGGCAACGAGAGAGAATTCGTGGAAAGCAAACCGCCCATCAATGGACCCAGGATAATTCCCACCCCAACCATCGCGCCGAGCTGGCCCATATCTTTACTTTTCTCTTTTTGTGGGGTGTTGTCGCCGATATAGGCCATCGCGGTAGGCATCATTGCAGAGGAGAGAACGCCCGAGAGCGAACGGGCGATGAAGAGCATGGCGAAAGTTTTGGCGAGACCGAACACGAATAGGGTGACGGCATAGCCGAGCACGCCGATGGATAGGATGGGTTTGCGCCCGTAGCGGTCGGAGAGAATACCCCAGGTGGGTGCGCAGAAGAGTTGCATGAGCGAATAAGTGGACATCAGCCAGCCGAGTTCGGTGCCGCCCACACCGAGTCGCTCGATGTAGAACGGCATGATGGGCATGACCATCCCGTAGCCAAGCATAGCCACAAGCAACACGAACGACAGGATCAAGACATTCTTGTTGCCCATGCCCAACATACCCACCCCTCACCCACCTTTTCACTCGTCGGTCAATCAAGCTGGCTCGTCGACGGCGTCCTCCTGCACAATCACCGTCCCTGCCCCGCCGTCCACGGTGATGATCTGCCCGCTGCGGATGCGCCGGGTCGCCACGCCGGTGCCCATCACCGCCGGGATGCCGTACTCGCGTGCCACAATCGAGCCATGGCTGAGCGGACCGCCTACATCAGTGACCACTCCCGCTGCCAGAGCAAAGAGCGGCGTCCAGGCTGGCGTGGTGATCCCAGCCACCAGGATATCTCCAACCTGCATTTGGTCGAAGTCCTGCGGTCCGTGCAGCACGCGCGCCGCCCCCGTTACCACGCCTGGGCTGGTGGGCACACCCTTCAGACGGTTGCCTTCGGAGCTGCCTTCGCTGCTCGCCAGGAATATGCCTGCATCAAAGCCCATATATTTATTTTTACCCAGTGGCAGCTGGGGCGGCGGGGTCATGCGCTTGCGCCCGCGCCACAGCGCTTTGCGTTCTTTCACGCTCTCGACTTTAAGGGGTAACTTCCCGCTATCATCCAGTCCCACCACCAATGACTCCACCTCAGCCTGCTCCAGCCAGTAGATGTCCCCTGCCTGCTGAATGGCACCCGCCTGCACCAGGCGCCGGGCTATCTCTCCCAGCAGCCGGTGCAACACCGGAATACCTAGCCCGATCTCGGAGATGCCGTCCTCGCGCAGCGGGGCAAGCGTCTGCGCCCAACTCAATGTCTTCTCGAAGGCCCAGCGCTTGATCCCCTTAAGGCGCGAGCGCACGTTCTCTTCTGCCTGCTCACGCCGGTGAATGTACGCCGCCTGGCGCTCGTGCGGGCTCGTGCCCCCTGCCCCCATGAACAGCTTCAGTGCCTCCAGGATGGGAGCGGGCTCGTCCATGGGCAGCGGCTTGGCGAAATCCAGGTCGTATATCGAGTATCCAAAGCGCTCAAGATGCTCACCAAAGCGCTTGCGCCAGGCCTCCCACAGCCCCTCAGGTACCCCGGCAGGCGCTTGCATCAGGTTCCACTCCTCGGTGATCTCATCGGTGGGGCTATTCTTTAGATATGCCGCCAGCGCCTCACCCTCCTGGCACCATTCGGCTAGGTCGTAGAGCGCCTTCTCCGCCTGGATGGGCAGGCTGTTAAAGCCCATCAGGAACACCGGCGCCTCGGGGTCTCCTTCCCGCCGCGCAAGCTTCTCGTAGACGCGTGTGAACAGCATCTCGCTGCCCGCCGAAGGGCCCATGGTGCTTGCCATCAGCGACGCCAGGTGCTGTCCGAACGCATCCAACACATCGTGCACGCCTTTCCACAGCTCGGAGACCGGGAGTTCCTGTAAGGGTTGCCTGCTCCAGCGCTCTGCAGCCGCCTTGTAGAACGGGTAAGCTCCCTCGCGCCAGTAAGGCACGCCCTTTCGAAACATGCGCGGGATGGCTGGGGCCATGCGCGTGAGCATCAGCCACCACTGCCGCCCGCTAAAGCCAGCGCTGTAGTAGCCATAGCCGTTGATGGTGACCAGAACGCCCGAGAATGAATCCCGCGGCATGTTGAACAGGTCAGCAGCCATCTTTCCGATACCCCGTTCAATGGCATTCAAGCCCAGGCTGGCGAACAGCGGGCTGAGCGGGTCGGGCATCAGGTCGATAATGCTGGTGCGCATATACCGGCCTTTCGGTTCCGGCATGCGCCATTCATCGGAGATCTCCTCCTCGGGTTCTGGCAGTGCCGTGATTGGGCGCGCCTGCAAGATGGCGAACTTCCCATCCACATATGCCCACTCGATGTCCATGGGCATGCCGTACAGGTCCTCAATCTTGACCGCCAGACGGGTGAGTTCGGCAGCCGAGTTGTCATCCAGGACGGGCACGCCCTGCAGGCTTTCCGGCACAGGCTGCTCCTCAGTGCTGCCATCCACGCGAACGGTCATTACCTGCTTGATGGCTGTCCGGCGCTCAAACACCCTGCCGTCTGTCTTATTCACGGTGAGGGCGTCAGGCGTGACCTCCCCGCCCACTACGGCCTCCCCCAGCCCCCAGGCTGCATTGATCACCACCTGGTCGCGCCGCCCGTTGAGGGGATTGGCTGTGAATAGGATACCGGCTGCTTCAGCCGGCGCCAGCAGCTGCACCACCACCGCCAAAGCCACACCCTCTGCGCGGATGCCCTGGCGGAGGCGGTAGCCGATAGCGCGCGCCGTCCACAGGCTGGCCCAGCATTTGCGGGTCGCTTCCAGCACAGCGTCCGCGCCGCTGATGTTGAGGTAGGTCTCCTGCTGCCCCGCAAAGGAGGCCTCAGGCAGATCTTCCGCAGTAGCCGATGAACGCACAGCTACCGCTGGGTCGCTCTCCGGCAGAGCTCCGTACGCTGCAACGATATCGCCGGCAACCTCCTCCGGGATGCGCCCTTGAAGAAACATATGCTGGATGGCTAGCGAGGCAGCTTCCAGGCTGGCGGGCTTGGCGACGTTCACTCCCTCCAGGGCAGACAGGATATCTGCGTCCAACTTGTTTTCAGCGACGAAGCGGCGATAGGCTTGGGTTGTCACATGATACCCGCCGGGAACGGGCAGTTTGGCTCTCACCAGGCGCGATAGTGAAGCACCCTTACCACCCACGCTCTCGAGCGTGGCGCGAGGATCATCAATAGCTAGAATGGTTCCGAGTGTCATCTTTCACCTCATTCATGATTTATCAACTGCGTATCACCTGAAAAGGCCACAAATCTAGCGTGTAAAAGCGACCATTGTTCGCTTTGATAGGTAAAAAATTTTACGCATGTAACCCATTTAAGATGATATCCAACGACTGCGATAGCATTGCCTCCGGCGCCCCTACCGGGCGCGTGGTGAACACGACAGGCGTCATCGTCGCCAGCAGGATCTTCGATGCCATGGTGGCATTCACTGGTCTGAAAGCACCCTCAGCGATGCCCTGCTCAATCAGGCTGCGCAGCATATCCTGATAGGCATAGCGCTTGACCTGGATACGTTTCTGGCTGTCCTGGCTGAGGCGCTGCACTTCCACAGCCAGGAACAGCATGAGCTTGCGGTTCTTGAGCAGGTATCCAAGGTGCATATCCATGACCTGGCGCAGCCGCTCCACAGCTGGGATGTCCTGTGCAACGATATCCAGCGCCTTGTGGTTGATCTGGTTAAGCTGCTCCTCGAAGATGAACACCAGCACATCCTCTTTGGTGGGGAAGTAATCGTACAGAGTGGATTTTCCCACCCCCGCCGCCGCGGCGATCTCGCGCATGGATGTCTCGCCAAAGCCTTTCTCCAGGATTAGGGGAACTGCAGCATCAAAGATCTCGCCGCGGCGGCGGGCCTGTTCTTCTTCGGTGAGAGGGATTCCTTTGGGCATTATTCTCTCCAGTAGCGACCGTTGGTCGCTATTAATATAGCACCAACTTTTTCCATTGTCAAGAGGAAGTTGTACCTGCGACATGAAATAATCTGATACATATAAATATACTGGAAGCGCATGATTGCCAGGGAGTGAAGAATGAGCAAAGACTTCATCCAAACCCAAATCCAGGATGGGATTGCGATCGTTTCCCTGCAAAAGGGTGTGACCAATGCCATCGATGGCGATATCGTCATCCGGTTCTCTGAGGCGTTGGCTGCAGCGGAGAACGACCCGCAGTTGCGCGCCCTTGTCCTGACCAGCGCTAACTCTAAGCTCTTTTCGATCGGTTTCGACATCCCATCGCTATACCATTTGCCGAGAGATGTATTCGCTGGATTTTACAGCGCATTCAACCGCGTCTGCATGCAGCTCTATTCGCTGCCCAAGCCAGGTGTGGCAGCTATCCCAGGACACGCCATTGCAGGAGGCTGCATCCTGGCGCTGTGCTGCGACCGCCGCATCATCGCCGACGGGCACAAGTTGATGGGGCTTAACGAGGTGAAGCTGGGCGTCCCCGTTCCATTCTTGGCTGAGTGCATCATCAGGCAGCTCATCTCCGGGCGCGATGCCCGGGAAGTGCTGGAGGCAGGAGAATTTTACCCTCCAGAGCAACTGCTGGCGATGGGATTGGTGGATGGCATCGAGCCCGAAGAACGCCTGCTGGAAGCGGCAATCAATACTGCCAGATCTCTGGGGTTCCTTCCCCAAAACGCCTACGCGGCCATCAAGCGCAGCCGCTTCGAGGAGATTCAGGAGCAGGTCTCCGCAAAGCTCGAGAGGTGTAGCCGCCTCTTCCTGGATAGCTGGTTTTCCCCCGAAGCCCGCCAGCTACTACAGGCAGCCATGCAGAAGTTTTAGCTTGGATGTACTATAATTCATCATCCTGCCATGACCGCTTCCTTACTCTCCCGCTACCGCAACCTGCTGAATCTGCCGGCTCACACAACAGAGGTAACTCTTCTAGAAGGCGATACCCCACTGATCCCCGTCCCGCGCCTGGCGGGGGAGCTGGGCGGCGGCTTCGAGCTGTACGTCAAGTATGAGGGTCTCAACCCCACCGGCTCCTTTAAAGACCGCGGCATGACCGCCGCTATCAGCGAGGCGAAAGGGCGAGGCGCAAAAACGGTAATCTGCGCCTCCACCGGCAACACCGCCGCCTCGGCAGCGGCATACGCCGCCCGCGCCGGTTTGCGGGCTGTGGTGCTCATCCCCGAGGGCAAGGTGGCGGCAGGCAAGCTGGCGGGAGCTGTAGCATACGGCGCCCAGGTGGTGCAAATCAAGGGCTCCTTCGACGACGCCCTGAGCCTGGTGGTCGCTCTCTCCGAAAAACACCCCATCGCCCTGGTCAACTCGCTAAACCCCTACCGCCTGGAGGGGCAGAAGACCGCCGCATTCGAGATCTGCGACGAACTGGGAGCCGCCCCCGACCTGCTCTGCCTGCCGGTGGGCAACGCCGGCAACATCACCTCATACTGGATGGGCTTCCAGCAGTACCATACCCTTAAAGCCTGCGGTCTGCCGCGCCTGCTGGGTGTGCAGGCGTTGGGCGCTGCCCCGCTGGTGCTGGGGCACCCCGTGGAGAAGCCCGAGACGGTCGCTACAGCCATCCGCATCGGCCGCCCGGCGCGTGGCGAGCAAGCCCTGCAGGCTGCCGAAGAATCCGGCGGGCGCATCATCGCTGCCAGCGACAATGAGATCCTTGCCATGCAGAGCCGCCTGGCAGGCGAGGGCATCTGGGTCGAGCCTGCCTCCGCTGCCGGACTGGCCGGGCTGGCGAAGCTGCTCCAGGCGGGGGAGCTCGAGCTGGCTGGACAGCGCATCGTGGCAGTGTGCACCGGGCACGGGCTGAAAGATCCTGACATCATTACGCAAAGCATGCTCGCCCCAAGCGCCATCCTCCCGGACCTGGGTTCCTTAGAAGAAGTATTATCCATCTAAAAGGTTTATAGAGCACAACCCAGTATCTTTTCGAAAACCTTACCAGTCAGGAGTTTTAATGGTACCTCTCGACCTCACAGTAGGACAGAAAGCCACACGCAGGCTCACCCTCACCAGCGAACATGTGGCGGGCTACGCCAGGCTGACCGGCGACTACAACCCGCTGCACTTTGACGAGAGCTACACCGCCAAAACCAAGTTCGGGCGCCTGGTCGTACAGGGCGGGCTGACCACCGGGCTGCTGCACGCCCTGGTCGCTACCGACTTACCTGGACCAGGCACGGTCTTCCTCAGCCAGGACTGGGAGTTCCCTGCCCCGGTGTATATCGGCGATACCATCACCGCCGAAGCCGAAGTGCTCTCGGTGCACCCCTCCAAGCCGGTGACGCAGCTGAGCTTCACGGTCAGCAACCAGGACGGCGGGACCGTGCTCAAAGGTAAAGCCTGGTGCTATACGTTCCGCCCGGAGAGCGCCTCTTGAGCGAAGCCATGCGCCGAGGAAAATGGCGCAACATGCTGCTGCTGGCCATCGCCGAGCTGCTCGGCATGGCGGTATACCTCTCGGCATCCGCAGTGGTGCCGGCACTGACCTCCGCCTGGGGATTAGACGAATTGGGGCGCGCCTGGCTGACCATGTCGGTGCAGCTGGGCTTTGTCGCCGGTACGCTGGCCTCAGCCTTGCTGAACCTGCCCGACCGCCTGCCCACCTACTGGCTGTTCAGCCTGTCTGCCTTGCTGGCGGCAGGGGCAACATTCGCCATTGGGGTTGTTGCCAACGGGCCGACCCTTGCGCTGACCCTGCGCTTCCTGACCGGCGCCCTGCTGGCAGGCGTGTACCCGGTGGGGATGAAGATCATGGCTACCTGGACGAAAGCAGACCGCGGCCTGGGCATCGGGCTGCTGGTAGGCGCGCTAACCCTGGGCTCAGCTTTACCCCACCTGCTGACAGCCCTGGGCGGCGTGGGGGATTGGCGCCTGGTGCTGAATCTCTCGGCAGCCGCGTCAGCCCTGGGTGGATTGATCGCCTTATTTTTCGTGCGCGAGGGGCCGTATCAAAGTCCAACGCCGCGTTTCAATTGGCGATACGCGGTAGAGATCGCCCGCCAGCCCGACCTGGTCCTGGCAAACCTGGGCTACCTGGGGCACATGTGGGAGCTCTTCGCCATGTGGTCGTGGATCTCGGTCTTCCTGCTGGGGAGCTTCGAGCTCAAGGGGCTGGCTCCATCCTGGGCGAGCCTGGGCGCCTTCGCCGTGATCGGGGTGGGTGGGCTGGGCAGCCTGCTTGCCGGGCAGCTCGCCGACCGCTATGGGCGCACGGCGGTGACGATTGCATCCATGGCGACCAGCGGACTGTGCGCACTGGTGGTGGGTTTGCTCTATGGCGGATCGCCGCTCCTGCTCCTGGCGGTGTGCCTGGTGTGGGGCTTCGCCATCGTGGCCGATTCGGCGCAGTTCTCGGCGGCGGTCAGCGAGCTGTGCCAGCCGGAGTATACCGGCACGGCGCTCACCCTGCAGACCAGCCTGGGCTTCCTGCTGACCCTGGCGACCATCCGCCTGGTGCCGGTATGGGAGCGCTGGCTGGGATGGGGTTGGGCGTTCGCCCCCCTGGCGCTGGGACCGCTGGTGGGCATATGGGCTATGGCTGCGTTACGGCGCTCTGAGGCGGCTGCGCGTTTGGCGGGTGGGAGGCGCTGAGCTGAAGGATTTGTTCACGCCCCCACCCCCATCCCTGGGAGGGAAGGGGGGATGGGTGAGTAGTATCGAACTGAAGCCCGCCCCTAATAATTCCTCTATTCTGAGCTATCCTCCTCCAGCTCACCAAAGTCCCAATTCGATAGCAAGAGCTGCAACGAACCGCGCGAGCCCACGCCAAATTTCGCCATGGCGCGGCCCAGTTGGGTCTGCACGTTGCCCGTGGATGTATCCAGGCGTGTAGCTGCATCGCGGGTCGAGTACCCCTGGCTGATGAGCGCCACCACTTCTTTTTGACGGCGGGTGAGGCTCGCCCACATCCCCGCAATGTCATCGAAGGCTGAAGCGGATTCACCGCGAATCTCCACGGCGGGCTCACCAGCCATGGCAGGAGCCAGCTCGAAAGACAGGAAGTCATCGGAGGCGGCAGGCGCAAGTTGTAAATTCTGGCGCAGCAGTGCGCTGCGGAAATTCCTGATCTTCTGGGCGTCTTTGGCTGGATCGAAAGCTGCGCCCGGGTTGTATCCAACGAACTCCGACCAGCGGTTCTGCTTGTTGGCGACGTGGGTGCGGTTGATGCCCGTCTTGGGGTAGGTCTCGAAGGTGATCACGTTGGGACCATCGAGCAGGTCGAGCACGCCGACCACGATGGCCTCATGCGTCCAGCGCAGATACTCGCGCAAGTCCGGGGTTTTCGATTTGCCTTTGGGGCCGGCCTTTTCATCTTTGTGCTTCTTCTTGGGCTGCCCGGGGGGCGGGGGCGCCGGTTTGGTGCGCACGAACTCGTTGTTGATCAGGGCATACTTCCACTCCGCGGCGACCTGCTCTCTGAAATCGAATCCGCTGAGGGGGCGGGCGATCTGCCAGGCGTTGGGGCGAAAGCTGGTCCAGCCCAGCGAGAGGATGCTGGCGCCGGGCTTGAAGTAGGTGCGGTTGAGGCCGCGCCCGAAGTACGCTTCGCCTTCGGGCAAATCCTCGATGGGTCCGGATGGGACGGCGGGCTGGGGCTTGTTCTTCTTCAGCGAGGCTTTGATCTTCGCCATGCCGGGTTTCTCGGGCTTGATCGGCTTGGCAGGTGGGAGCGGCAAGCCGGACGAGCCCATCAGGTTCTTATACCAGACCGGCTTGCCGGTCAGTCCGGAGGCGGGCTTGATGCCGCGCGTATGGTGGATGTGCTCGCTGAGCTCGTTGCACACCAGGCGGGTGACCACCAGGCTCAGGTCGCTATAATGCTTCTGGCGCCAGGCGGTGATATCCTGCTTCCACTCGTTCAGGACCGTCTGCCAGCGGAAATCCTTAGTCTGTTGTCGCTCGACGATATCGTCGCGGGAGAGATTCTCCCAATCGTTGAGCCAGTCGCCCTTCTGCACCGCCAGGCGCAGGTCGGTGCGGATGACGATCTCCTTCCAGAACCAAGTCGGGAAGCCCATGCGCTCCTTCATCAGCAGCAGGCGCTCCAGAGTCACCAGGTGGGCGGTATCCGCCAGCAGGCTGGGCTGGGCGAGCTCCTGGGCGGTGAGGTAGTTGAAGATGGCGGTCTTTTTGGCCTCCAAATCGGAGGGGAGCGCTGGCTAACCCGGATTTGTTTGCCATCTCCTGGACTTGCTCGGGTGCCGCTTTCTTGAGGGTGTCGCGCGCCATGTTCTCCAGCTTGGGGATGAGCAGGGCGGGGTCCGACCACGAGCCGTGGGCGCTCTTGTAGCGCATGCCGGAGAAGTGCACCACGGCGTAGCGCAGCCAGTCGGGGTAGCGCTGGCGGGACGGATCGGCGTCGAAGCGGTCCAGGATGGCGCCCAGCAGGGCGTCGTGATCCATTTTGCTCGTAGCGCTGGGTGAGCGGCTGCAGCTCCGATTTGACGGCGGTCGCCCGCTCGGCAGGTAGTTTTTGCTTGTGTTTCGCCACCAGGTCGGCCTCGTCGTACAGGAGCAGGAACTCGCGCAGCTTCTGCTCGCGCAGCGGGTACATAGCGCGGCGCAGGGTGGGATTTTGCCAGTTGAACATATACGGTAGCTTGATCATGATACTCTTTCACACCCCTCTTTGGTGAACTGTAATTGGATAGTATTCGTGGGATTATTATAGTGCATAAAGAGGAGTGAGGGGTCAGGAGTGAGGAGGGGGTGACTCGTTTAGCGTATTGCGTGTGGCGTAAATAATGCTGGAACAACCATGCCTGCTTCGCCACCTTTGGTGGCTTGTAGGTGCTACGCGACCTGCGGCAGATTTGCGATAGATCGTAAGACAGGATCCGGTTCGTCATGACGAGGAGCCCAGAGGGAAACGAACGTCATCTCAACCTCTGTCATGGAGATCGCATCCCTGCCTATGGCAGGGAGCGACGGCTCGCAGTCTCGCTTTTCGTAATGCGAATGTTTCACCGCTTGCCTGCCACCTCCCTAGCGGCTCTTTGCGTGTATTTTCCCATCCATCATAGCAAAAGCGTGGGGTGGGTTTCAAGTGCTGAAAATCACTTTGCTGAATTTACACCCAATCTGCTTACAACCATCAAGGTTCAACGTTGGTTCGCCCGCAGTTGAACCTGCCTGAGCGGCAGGCAACGGGCTGCGGGCGATCTATTGGCTGCGGCGATCTAATAAGTTCGTTGGGTTTCGCTATGATATCCGTTGATTCAGGATGCCCTCCAGCATCGCTCAACCCAACCTACCCCCAACGTTCCAACGTTCTAACCTTCTAACGTTCTAACACAAGGGCTTGTTCCAGGTCGGCGATGATATCCGATGGGTGCTCGGCGCCGATGCTCAGGCGGATGAGGTTGTCGGGCAGTTCAGCCAGCGAGCGCCCCTGCTCTCCCTGCTGCTGGTGGGTGGAGATGGACGGGATGGTGGCGACGCTCTTGATGCGCCCCAGGTCGGTGGCGCGCCAGACCAGCTCGAAGCGGTCGAAGACCCTGCGGGCGGCCGGCAAGCCGCCGCGCACGGTGAAGCCCAGCAGCGCCCCGTAGCGGTTGGCAGGCGCGCCATAATCGTCCTCGCCGTCCGCCAAAAGCATGTAACGGGATGCCACGGCGTGATCGGGCAAATCTTCCAGTCCGGGATACCACACCGCCTCCACCTGGGGATGCCCCTGCAGGGTGCGGGCTATTTGAAGGGCGGCGCGGCTCTGCAGGTCCATGCGCGGGCGCAGGCTGCGCAGGTCGTTGAGCGCCATCAGGGCGGCGAAGGGGCTGATGGCAGGACCGTGGTCGCGGAAGGGTAATAGCTTGACATACTGGGCGAAGTTCTGGCGCATCTCGTCGGGACCCACGCGGGAGGGGATACCGTGGCGGGCGACGAGCGCCCCGGCGATGACGAAGCCGGAGGTCGCCATGCTCTTGCTGACCGAGTGCACCACGATGTCGGCGCCGTGCAGCAGCGGGCGCATCAGGGCGGGGGTGGCGACGGTGGCATCGATGATGAGCGGCAGGTCGTGGGCATGCGCCAGCTCCGCCAGCGCGGCGATGTCGAAGACCGCCAGGCTGGGGTTGCTGGGCATCTCACCGTAGAGGAAGCGCGTGTTCTCGTCGATCTGGCGCGCCCAATCGTCCAGGTCAAGCGGGTCGGTCACCCAGCGCACGTCCACGCCGCGCTCAGCGCCATAGCGCTGGGAGAAGATCATGAAGGTGCCGCCGTACAGCTTGGCGCAGGAGACGAAATTCGGGCGACCCCTGGAGGTTCCCCCGGTCACGGCAGGATAGTCCACCAGGAAGGGGTTGGTAGCCATGAACACGGCGGCATTGCCCGAGGCGGTGGCGCAGGCGCTGGCGGCGCCGTCGAAGCCGTAGCTCTCCAGCAGCGCCAGGGTCTCCTCCAGGTAGCCGATGGTTGGGTTGGCAATGCGCGTGTAGGTCCAGGAGGGGATCAGGTAAGCCAGGGCGGCCTCCAGGTGGTCGCTGTCGTCGAAGACCTGGGCCGGGCTGAGGTAGAGCGGCTCGTTGAGGCTGCCCTGGTTGAGGCGGGCGGCTTCCAGCCCGTACACGCCGCGCACGGCGATGGTGTCGAACTTCATGGTGCGCATGTGCGCCCGCTCGGCATCCGCGGCGGCGTTCATTGACTCACCGCGGTGGATGTATTCTTGAACGCCTGGGGTGTAGGTGGCGTCTGTTGTCATGGGAATGTCTCCTCAGAAAAAGGGAGTTGAGAATAGAGAGTAGAGAGTTCGTAGAAACGGAATGGGCGAATTAGGGGTCCCGTTCACTACTCTCTATTCTCTGTTCTCTAGTCTCGAATCTCTACTCGATCGGCTCAAAGCGCGCCTGGAAGAAGCGCAGGTACTTGGGCTCGTAGACCATCTTGAGGCCGCGAGACTTCTCCCTAACGTCGTAAACGGCTTTGACCGATTCGGCCACCACGTCCATGTGCGCCTGGGTATACACCCGGCGGGGGATGGTCAGGCGGGTGAGCTCCAGCTTGGGGTAGCGGTGACCACCAGTTTTGGGGTCGCGCCCGGCGCTGACCACGCCCCGTTCCATGGAGCGGATGCCTGAATCCAGGTAGAGCTCAGCCGCCAGCGTTTGGGCTGGCAAAAGGTCCTGCGGCAGTTGGGGGTAAAAACCGCGAGCGTCCAGGAAGATGGCGTGCCCGCCGATGGGCTGCACGATGGGGATTTCCCAGTCCATAAGCAGCTTGCCCAGGTAGCGCACCTGACCGACGCGGGCGCGCACATGGTCGTCCTGCACGGCTTCTTCGATGCCGATGGCGATGGCTTCCATATCGCGCCCGGCCAGTCCGCCGTAGGTGTGCAGCCCTTCGAAGATCACCACCATATTGCGCAGCTCCTCGAACAGGTCTTCGTGGTTCACTGCAACCCAGCCGCCGATGTTGACAAGGTTGTCCTTCTTGGCGCTCATCCAGGCGCCATCGGTGTACGAGCAGAACTCCTTGAGGATCTCGGCAATGCTCACCCCGGCGTAGCCAGGCTCGCGCTCCTGGATAAACAGGGCGTTCTCGACCATGCGCGTGGCGTCCAGGTAAATGCGGATGCCGTGCCGGTCGCAGAACTCCCTCAAGAGGCGGACGTTAGCAATGCTTACCGGCTGCCCGCCAGCCATGTTCACGGTGCCTGCCAGGCTGATGTAGGCGATCTTGTCGGCGCCCACCTCGTTCACCAGCTTCGCCAGCTTGTCCAGGTCCACGTTGCCCTTGAAGGGATCTTGGTTCTGCGGGTCGTGGGCTTCGTCGATGATCACATCCACGAAGGTTCCGCCGGCCCGCTCCTGGTGCAGGCGGGTGGTGGTGAAGTACATGTTGCCGGGCACGTACTGCCCGGGGCTGATCATGCACTGGCTGAGCAGGTGCTCGGCGCCGCGCCCCTGGTGGGTGGGCACGATGTACTTGTAGCCGTAATGGGTCTGGATAGCCTCTTCCAGGTGGTAGAAGTTGCGGCTGCCAGCGTAGGCCTCATCCCCCAGCATCAGTCCAGCCCACTGGCGGTCGGACATAGCGTTGGTGCCGCTGTCGGTGAGCAGGTCGATGTACACGTCCTCGGAGCGCAGCAGGAAGGTGTTGTAGCCGGCCTCCTGCGCCGCTTTGCGACGGTGCGCGGGGGTGGTCATGGTCAGAGGCTCGACCATCTTGATCTTCCACGGCTCTGCCCATGAGCGCCTGCCGAACTGCTGGCCCATGGTTTTGAAGTGGTCAGTCATTGAGAACTCCTGTTTGATCAATATTTTTAACACAAAGTACACGAAGGGCACAAAGTACCAAAAGTTTTTTTATTATTTTTTTCATGTGAAATTTGTTAACTTCGAGGTAGAAATCTTCATTGTT
The DNA here is from genome assembly GCA_963714425.1 of uncultured Chloroflexia bacterium. Taxonomy (GTDB): domain Bacteria; phylum Chloroflexota; class Anaerolineae; order Anaerolineales; family UBA4823; genus DATCYX01. The sequence goes on along the minus strand of CAVQOI010000010.1, from coordinate 676 downwards.
GCTGACCTCACTCCCCAACCCCTCCACCCACTGGGGCTGCGGAATAGATGATTGGGGATTTGGGCGGGCGAAGTCCGCCCAAATCCCCAAAAACGTTTTCTCCCCTCCCCCTTTAGGGGGAGGGGCGGGGGTGGGGGTTTTTAAAGTTCGACATGGCGTTGTCTTTTATCTGACAGGCAACGCCGTGGTGGACTTGACCTCGCTCAACACCAGGCTGGTGTGGATGCGCGCCACGCCGGGCACAGGGGTGAGGCGCTCCAGCACGAAGCGCTCCAGGTCTTTGCGGTTGTGGATGACTACCTTCAAGAGATAGTCGTACTCGCCGGTGACGTGGTGGCACTCCAGCACCTCGGGCATGTCGCGAATTGCCGATCGCACCGCCTCCACCTGCTCGGGCTGGTGCAGCTGCAGGGAGATTTGCACAAAGCACAGCATGTCGAAGCCAGCCCGCTCTCGGTCGAGCAGGGCGGCATAGCCGCGCACCAGGCCGCTCTCCTCCAGGCGGCGCAAGCGGGCGTGCGTGGCGGGCGGGGAGAGGTTGACACGCCGGGCCAGCTCGGCGTTGCTGATGCGCCCTTCAGATTGCAGGATGTCAAGTATGGCTTTATCGGTGGAGTCGAACATGGGTTATGAAGATCATAGCAAAATTTACAGGGAATGTCAACGAATATTCGGT
>CAVQOI010000009.1:0-291340 GCA_963714425.1 uncultured Chloroflexia bacterium | reverse complement strand
GCCGGGTATCCGGGAGGCCACGGTTTTCCCAAGGTAGATACTCTCTACCTGGATAATCCTTATCGCAATCCAATCGGCGAACACCTGCGTCAGCAGTGGTTGGAGATCCTGGGAATTGACAGCACATGGCAGGCAACTGGGTTGGAGGAGTATGTCAACCGGATATTAAACCACCCACCGCACATCTCGTCCATGACCTGGATAGCTGAGTATCACACCGACCCGGACGACTTCCTAAAAGTCGGGATAAGTCATGCAAGGTACTTTACCAAATGGGAAAACAAGCGCTATGATGTGATCGTGGAAAAGGCTGGGCGGTTAACTGATCAGGATGAGCGGTTGAAGCTGTATGCCAAAGCGGAAAAAATCCTGATCGAAGAAGTCGCCTTATTCCCTTTGATGTACGGTCAGATTGAGCTGCTAGTCAAGCCATCCATGAAGAAATTCAGTATATCCCACCTAAGCGACTGGGCGTTTAATGATATCTGGGTGGAAAGGACTCCTTCCGAACCCGGAGAATGAAGTTGGCCTTTCCCTGAGGGTTTGGCACTTTTTTGGCACCCTTTAGGTATTATCCTTTCATAGAGACTTCAAAAGCTATGAGAGGAGACCTGAAATGAAAATCTTTATCACCGGAGGTACTGGATTTATCGGGGGATACCTAGTCCACCGTCTGTCGCAAACCGACCATGAGTTGATTTGCTTGGCGCGAAGCTCCAGCGATACAAGCCTAATGAGGCAGGTAAGGGCAAGGGTTGTCAGCGGAGATCTGCTCGACAAAGCCTCGCTGGTGGAAGGCATGCGGGGCTGTGACTGGGTGGTGAATCTGGCCAGCAATTTTGTTTTTTGGGTGCCGGATAAAAATGTCTACGAGCAGGTCAACGTTCACGGCACCCGGAACCTGATGGAGAGCGCCCTGGAGGTGGGGGTATCCAAAATCGTTCATGTCAGCACCGAAGCGGTCTACGGAAATTCAGCCTGGCCGATTACCGAAGACAGCCTCCCTGGGGATTATTGTCCCAGCCAGTACGCACAGACCAAGCGGAAAGGCGATGAAATTGCCTGGCGAATGCAGCGGGAAAAGGGGTTGCCGCTGGTAATGGTCTACCCGGGAGCTGTCATTGGCGCCGATGATCCGAAGGCGGCCGGTCGCTACCTCAGGAATTTCGCCCTGCAGCGCATGCCCGGCCAGGTCGTCGTCAACAAACCCTTCCCTTGGGTCTATGTGGAGGATGTCTGCGAGGCGATCTTGAAAGCTCTTGAAAAAGATAATAATATCGGCGAAAAGTATTTCGTAACCGCCTGTAATTTAACTTTTGGAGAAATAAATCACCTGATCGCCGAGGTCGCTGGGGTTCGTTTGCCGTGGTTGCGCATGCCGGACTCTGTCGCCATGACCGGTGCCAGGCTGCTTACCTGGGTTGCCGACCGGACCAAAATACCGCCGTTGCTAGACCTGTCAGTTGACCAGGTTTCTTTGATGAAGCAAGGATTTATGGTGGATGGCAGCAAAGCGACTCGCGAGCTGGGTCTGACATATACACCCATCCGAGTGGCGGTGGAAAAAGCCCTTGAGTCGATCATCACAGATAGGCAACACAGCGCATCCAGCACTCCCCGTAAAGCCACCTTGTAAATCGGCCTTAAACGCGGATAGGGCGAGTGAATGACTGAAACTGCCACCTTCCGGGCCAACAGCACCTTTGTCATCCGCTTCTGCCGCTCCTGCTGGAACAGTGGGCCGTACTGGCATGGGCGAATAGAGCATGTGCAGAGTGGCAAAGGGCTGTCTTTTTTTGATCTGGCGGATATGCTCACGTTCATCGGCAGTTTTGATATAGATCTGAAAGGGCGGGAGTGGTCAGAAACAGGTTCGCGTATGCTCGCGAAACACTAGGAAACAGACTTCGGTCCATCGCGGTATAAGTCCTTTTTTGTGACCGAGCATCGTTGCCACCTTCTGACTGGCAACCCGTCGGCGCAGATACCAGGAAGAATGGATAACCATGCGGAAATCCGGCTTTCTACTGCTCGATCAAATTCGGGTGATAACAAAGGGAGTGGACACTGCACCTTAAAAGTGAGATCGCCCAGCTGTCACTGAGCGACCTCTTACTGCTCTCTATTCTCTACTCACGATCCTGGCGGAGAGGGTGGGCCGCCTACCCACGGTGGGTAAATACCGCTGAGTCGATAATAGTCGCAGGAATACCTCATCTGACAATTCTGTGATATCTGGAAAAGCACTGGGGCTGTCAGAAAAGAAGGCAGCCCTTTCCATTTTCCCACCTGGCACATATTTTCAAGTGCTCAAACGTGTTAAGCCCCACATGAGGGTCATTTTTGATCGGATTTTCCCGCCAATGGCAGTCCAGAAAGAGAAAAGCGAGCTTTTTAGACAACCCTTTGAGCTCATATTGTATAATCCTTGTTCAAGCTATGGGCAAGTCGCTAAGTGTAAAAACTTTCGGCACTCTTCATTGGTCAGTGTCCGCGTGAGACGAGCTCTGGCAAGCGCGATCAGCTGGTCAAGCTTCAAAGTGTAAGTGCGTATGCTCCCGTCTGCTCCGGCAGTTGCCAAACTCCTGCCGTCCGGGCTGAATGAGACGCCAAATACATTGCTGGCATTCCCATATAGGCTGAACAGTTCACTACCACTCTTAACATCCCAGATTTTGGCGAGCCGGTCAAATCCGGCAGATGCCAGCCGCGAGCCATCCTGGTTGAATGCAACCCTATTTACCAAACCGGCATGGCCCGATAATTTGTCCAGCTTCTTCCCCGATTCTACATCCCACAAGTGGATATTCCCATCCTGGTCGCCCGCTGCCAGCAAACTACCATCTGGGCTCAGTGCAATCCCGTAAATTTCTTTACCATCGCTCGAAAATGACTTCACTTCTCGACCGGTGGTTACATCCCACTGGTAGACAAATTTATCTTCGGCAACCCCTGCAAAAATGGATTTACTATCTGGACTGAAAGCAACACCAGTTATCCATGCTGGAAAGATATGACCTCTGAAGGTAAATTCCTCTCCACTTGCCAGATCCCACACCTTTACGGTTCCATCCAAACCTGCGCTGGCCAGCCGCGTGCCATCGTGGCTGAAGGCCAATCCGAGCACCATGTTGGCGTGTCCAACCAGGCTTTTTAACATTTCTCCCGTCTGGCTGTCCCAGACCAACACCGAGCCATCAACACCGCCGGTCGCAATGCGCGATCCGTCCGAGCTAAAGGTAAGACCGGTGAAACCGCTGGTTGGGGCGTTGCGTTGAGGAACGGTCAGCAACAATGCGCCCGTTTCCGCATCCCAAAATCTGACAAACCCATCCATACCGGCGGAAGCAAAGCGGCTTCCGTCCGGGCTATAGGCCACTTCCCATACGACCTGCTCATGGCCTGGAATTGTCAGCAGCTCGCGCCCTGGAGCGGCATCCCAGATGCGAAGGCTGCCGTCATAAGCACCGGAGGCAATCCGCTTGCCGTCCGGGCTGCCAGCCACGCTGATCACGGTGCTGGTTGGGCCAGCCAGGGTAAGCATCTGCTGGCCTGACATCGCGTCCCACACACGGACAGCGCCATCCTGCCCGGCGGTAGCGAAACTTCCGTCAGCCAGGAATGCAATATCATACATGCCGGATAAGCGTGGCAGACTTAACGTCTCCTCGCCCGTTGCCGTATCCCAGACTTTTACGCTGCCATCTTCACTGGCGGCTGCCAGGCGCTTCCCATCAGGGCTGATGGTGACGCTGTGAATGATACCGCCCAGGGATAGCGTGTGAATTTCTGCTCCACTGCTGGCATCCCAAACCCAGACAACCCCCTCATCCCCGCCTGTGGCGAGCAGCTTACCATCCAGGCTGTAGGCGATGGCTTTGGGAGGCTGCATCCCCTCTACCCCCAGCGATAGAACCTCACTTTGTGTGCTAAGCTCCCATACCTTGGAAACGCCGTCCATATTAGCCACTGCCAGGCGCTCACCATCCGGGCTGAAGCTAATCTGCCCTACACCCAGGTTGTAACCGATCGTTGTGCCAACCGACTGTCCAGATAACCTGGACTTGATTTCACGAGTATGAATATCCCAGAGGATCACCTGGGTATACAGTGCCACAGCCAGGGTATTCCCGTCTGGGCTGAAAGCGAGGTTCGTGCCAAATTCATCCGCCTCCTCGTCCAGGGTAAACAGTAACTCGCCTGTATTTGGGTCCCACAACTTAACTATACCGCCAGCACCTGTAGTAGCAATCAATGTCCCATCCGGGCTGTAGGCAACATCCGGAACGCCCCCATCGTGGGCTGGATGGTCCTGCAAGATATGCAACTCAGGAATTGCCTGGTGCAAGGCATTTCGAGCTTCGAGGGTATTCGCTTCATCCAGAGCTTGTAACGCCAACAGCGCGCTGCGTTCTGGGTCTACTTGGATGTTATTCATCGCCGCGGCTGCCAGCTCGCGGGAATTCGCTAGGTGGTTGGCTTGCACAGCACGCTGCCAAAACAGGAACACGGTACCAGCTAAAATGCCCACGGTAACAAGGGCAATCGTCAGATAAACAGCCCGCAGCCGCAGGCGCTGGTTAGAGTTGGATTGTTCTTCGGCGCGGGCGCGCTCCGTCTCGGCCAATCGTTGAGTCGCCTCCAGCTCACGCTGTCGTTGTGTTTCTCGTTCAATATTTTCTTTTTCAAGCAAGGCTTGGGAAGCATCGAGAAAGTCACGCTCCAGCAGGTTCACATCATCTGGGTGTGCTTGTGCCCATTCGACCGACTGCGCCAGGCGCGCCCCCCGGTACAAGATCCCTGGGTCTCGACCTGAGGTACCCCATTCCTGGGCTGCCTCGGTTAACCGGCGATGCAGCCGTAAGCCCTCGCGGTCTTCCTCCAACCAGCCGCGCAGGGTCGGCCATTCGCGGATCAGCGCTTCGTGCGCCACCTCGGCTGTATCCTGACCGGTTGTGACCAGGCGGGCATCTGCCAGGGTGAGTAATACTTCTTGAACCATCCGTCTTTTTTCTGGTTTTGATACCAGTTCTTCGATGCTGACGCGCCGGCGGGTGTCGGCTGTAGAGGTTTCGCCCCCTAATTCGGTCAGGCGTAAGAAAATTTGCCGGGCAACCTCACGCTGTTCGGGTTCTAGCAGATCATAGAAGACTGCTTCAGCAGTTTCGGAAATGGCGCCTCGCACACCACCGGAGGCTGTGTAGCCGCTCAAAGTCATGGTTTGCCCGCGCCGTCGTTGCCAGGTAACGAGCAAGGCATGGGAAAGCAAAGGCAGCGCGCCCGGTTCCGGTGTATGCCCGGCATCAGCCCCCACATCATGGAGCAAAAGGTCAACCAGCCCGGGCTCAAATTCCCAATGCCCACGCCGTGCTGGCTCCTCGATGGCGCGACGCAGCTCTTCGTTCGTCATGGGAGCGATATATTCCTGGTGCTTTGAGATCGCCTGGCGCAACAAGCTGAAACGGGCGCAGTGGGCGTAGAAATCGGCTCGCAGGACAATCAAGATCATTGCATTCCCGTTTACTTGAATGGCTGCAGTCATCAGGTTATCCACGAAGGTCGACTGTTCAGCCTCGCTCCGGCACAAGGTAAACAACTCTTCGAATTGATCGACGATCAAAATCGTGCAGGCAGCGCCAGCAGATTGTGCTAGCCGCTTCAAGGATTTCGACAAACTCTCTGGATCACGCGCAAGCTCATCCACCAGTTTCCTAACCGGAAGGCCTTGTTGGGTTTCTCGGATAAGGCTGGCTGCCAGAGCTTCCAATGGATGAGCGGTAGGTGTAAGGATTACGACGGGCCAGCCAGAGGATGACTGCTGCCAATGCAGCGCGGGGATCAAGCCCACGCGCGCAACCGATGTTTTCCCGCTTCCTGACGCGCCAATGATGGCCAGGAAGCGCGGTTCGGATTTCAATCCTGCTACGAGTCGCTCAAGCAGCAGGCTGGTCAACGCTTCCCGACCAAAGAATAACTCAGCATCGGTTTCGTCAAAGTACTTCAAACCTTTGTAAGGGGGAAGCCCGACGGCTGGCGCATCCTCCCGGCGCATGGTTACAGCCAGCTCCAACAACCTCTCCGCCACCTCTGGTTGATCCTCGATCTGCAAGGCGGGCAGAAAACGCGCCGTCAGCGTGGCCAGGTCGGGCATGCGCTCGTTCTGTTCAAGACGGGAAATTTGTGTATCGCTGTAGCTAACCGCAATTGAAAGCTCGCGCTGGGTCAGCCCGGCGCGGCGGCGGAGATATTTCAACAGGTCGCCAAAGGTGGTGAAATGTTCCAGGGCCATAGATGTGCTTTTCGTCAGCATATTCCCTCCATTTCCCTATAAACAGTATAGACCAATTCTTCACAAACGGGGAATTTTGTCAAATATTGTCAAATTCTGCAGCAGGTTGGGTGCTATCTTGTAGAAAAGGCTCGGACAAATTGAGAGAACACCGTACAGCCAAAATAGATTACCTCATCATGCGAAAAGGAGAGAACCCCATGAAAACCCAATTGATCGTCCTAATCACTGTCTTGATAGCTTCCATGTGTCTGGCAGGCTGTGCTGAGCCTACCACCCAGCCCCCACCAACCCAGCTGCCTCCGACGCAAGCCCCACCGACCCAACCGCCAGTGGGCCAAGAAACCCCCCAACATAAGCTCAATGCGGAGATCGTGCAGAAAATGGTTGATAAATTGAATGCCGGTGATGTAGAAGGATCGCTGGCCTACTTTACCGATGACGCCAGGATCTACTTATATGGTTTCCCGCCTACCGGTTTTGAGCTCTACAAGGGAAAAGACCAGATCCGCGCCTTCTGGCAGGATATGGTCAACAACCATTTCCAATGGGAGGTGAAAGTTACATCTGCTTGGGGCGACCTTGTGAACATCCAGGCCAAGACCTGGCATGACTTCACCCGCCAGATAGGGGTAGCACCGCTGGAATATAACGACGTCTATCAGGTGATAGGCGGCAAGATCACTTCCTATGGCTCGTGGCTCACTGAGGATTCCCTGGCCAGGTTTAGACCAGCCTTTGCCGCGGCCGTGCCGCCTGAACCAACAGCCACACCGGTTTCCGACCCAGGGGTATCTGAGATGACAGTGACCATCGCTGGAGGTGTCTGCACCACCGATAACCCGGTTGCACTGAAGGCAGGCGAGGTGACGGTGAACGTGAATGTGGAGGATCAGGATAAAGCCGGATATGGTGTAGGGCTCTTCAACCTGGATCCGGGTAAGGATCTTTTAGATCTCATGGTCGCTTTATACGGAATGCCCCCAGCCTGGAGTGACTTTTTATTGGAGGTGTATCCCAGCCCGGGACAGAGCGAAACTTATACCTTCACGCTCGAGAAAGGACCGGTTTACATGATTTGCTTGTCAAAACCTCCCGATATAATTATTGGTAACGCGGGGCCGATCCCGGTTGTGCCGTAATCTTCGAGAACAAGGCATCCTTTATTATGGAGAACCTGGCAGATTCAACGGATGCAACCTGCTGACCATTGGAGTTTGGCCTGTGACCTGATAACTAGGGGAAATGAAAGATCAGGCTCTCGCATCACTTACCAGAAGAAGCGAGAAGGGCCAAACCCCAATCTTTGCTCCCAAGATAAGCTAAGATGTGAACAAGTCGTGGGTGTGAGTGGTGCTATGCTCATATTCAAAATTCTCGTCCAGCTCCTGGGCGGCTAAAAACCTGACGCTGAGCATCGCTCGTGGATAGGAAACTTTGTAAATCTGAAGGGTATTCTAGGGGTTCTAGGGCAAGGGGGACACAGGAGTACCGCTGTCGAAATCCTGCTCCCAATGTCCCACAATACCTTGACGAGAGCAGAGGAGTATATAAAATGATGGATAAGCGATTAAAAAGTGAGATCGCCCAGCTGGAACTGAGCGATCTCGGGCGTGAAGATCACGCCGAAGCGTAAAATCCTGTACTTTCCCATCCGTTTTTCAACAGATCGAGAGCCGGTAGGCTCCGGCGAAACTTTACGCTCAGCGGAGAGGGTGGGATTCGAACCCACGGTGGCCACAAGGACCACAACGGTTTTCGAGACCGTCCCATTCAACCACTCTGGCACCTCTCCTATACGTTCCACGTGCCATGTTCCAAGTTCCACGTTGCACCTGGAACCTGGAACGCATCGCGATTATACCAACGATCCAGGCGTTGCTAAGGCGAGCGCCAATCAACAATCAACAATCAACAATCTAAAATCGAAAATATTAAATTTCCACGCTCCAACCTTGCTGCGGATACTTCACCCTGTCCATCCCCGCTTCGCTCAGCTTCTCTGTCAACGCCCCGGCCGCGTCCGCCTCACCGTGCACCAGGAATACATCCTTCACCTGCCCTTTGAGCCGCAGAGCGTATTCCATTAGCAGCGCTTGCCCGGCGTGTGCCGACAACCCTCCGATCGTCGCAACTTCAGCCCGCCGCTGGTACGTATCCCCAAAGATGCGCACCTGCTCCTGCCGCTCCGCCAGACGCCTTCCCAGCGTGTGCGGCGCCTGCCAGGATACGATCAGCACCGTGTTACGCTTCTCTTCGATATTATTCGCCAGATGGTGTAGGATGCGCCCGTTCTCCGCCATCCCCGACGCCGAGATGATCACCATCGGATCGGTGCGCTTGTTCAGCGCCTTGGATTCCTCCACGCTGCGCGTAAAAGACAGCAGCTCAAAGCCGAACAGCTCGTGATGCCGGTTATCGCGGATAAACTGGCGCGTCTCCTCGTCGAAGCACTCCGGGTGCGCACGGAACACCTCGGAGGCATTGATCGCCAGCGGGCTATCCACGATCACCGGGATGCGCGGCACGTCCCCTGCAAGGATCATGCGCTGCAGGTTGTACACCAGCTCCTGCGTGCGTCCCACCGCGAAAGCCGGGATGATCACTTTACCGCCCCGCCGCACCGTGCGTACCACGTGCTCGCGCAGCTCTTCATAGGCAGCCTCCGGCTCGCGGTGCGGTTTATCCCCGTAGGTGCATTCCATCATCAGGTAGTCCGCCCGGTCGGGCAAGACCGGGTCGCGCAGGAGGGGCAGCTTCCGCCGCCCAATATCCCCTGAGAACCACAGGCGCCTCTTGCGCCCTTTCTCCTCGATGTCCAGCACTACCGACGCCGATCCCAGGATGTGCCCCGCGTCCACCAGGTGCGCTGCCACGCCTGGAACCGGCTCGAAATACTGCCCGTATTCCACCGGCTGGAAATACTGCGCCACCAGCGCCGCGTCCTCCTGGGTGTAGATCGGCTCGATGAGCGGCTCGCCGCGCTTCTTGTGCTTCTTGTTCATATAAGAAGCATCCACCTCCTGGATGTGCCCCGAGTCCATCAGCATCAGGTTGCCCAGGTGGGCGCTCGCCGAAGTGGTGTAAATCTGCCCGTGGAAGCCGCTCTTCACCAGGTTGGGCAGGTTGCCGCTGTGGTCGATGTGCGCATGGGAGAGGATCGCCGCGTCCACCTTGGCTGCGTTAAACCCCAGGTGCAGGTTGCGCTCGTAGGTCTCGCTGCGCCGCCCCTGGAATAAACCGCACTCCAGCAGCAGGTTGTGCCCGTTGACCTGCAGCAGGTAGCGCGAGCCGGTCACCGTCTGCGCCGCGCCGTGAAATGTGATTTTCATAATTTCCTGTCTGTCCTAAATGCCATCTTATAATGAAGGTAAACTGACCCTGTGGTACCCACCGTTTTACAGCACGCTCGAACCATCCGATATTATCACATCAGCAGACGACTCGCGTAAAATTGTCTCCTCATCCCTTGCGAAGCGTAGCGAACCTGCCTATGGCAGGGCAGCCCCTGCGACACGCCGCGAATTCGTCCTCTTCTCACGCCTTCAATCGCCCTCTCAAATTGCCCGCTCATGCGTAGGCTCGCCCTTCCCTCCCTCTACCTTCAGGGAAGGAGGTACACCCAACGTAATGCGACTAATCTTCTCCAATTAGGTGGTATACTAATATCGTAACGATAAAGATTGATTTCCAACAAGGAGAGAAAATGGAAAAGTTTGCTTGCAAGAATCTCGGCCTCGACTGCAACTTCGAAGTAACCGGAGCCACCAAAGAAGAAGTTGTGAAGAAAGCCATGGAACATGGCGGCGTAGTTCATGCGGATATGATGAAAGGCATGACTCCAGTACAGTTGGCGCAGTTCGGCCAAAAGCTAGAAGCCTCAATCCGAGCGGCTTAAGCTGCCTCCCGGATAGCAAAACGCTCCGCACCAACAGGCCGGAGCGTTTTGATTCGCTTTCCCCTGTAGCCTGTTAAGAACGGAAGATCTGGCCCTCAACCCCCTGCGTGCCCACTGCACTCCCTCAAGCCGCTGCCACATCCTCTTTCTTGACAAAGGTTCTCCAGTAACTCCCGCTGAGCTCGATACTCACGTCCCCCTAAATTGCACAATTTGTAGTATAATAGTCTTATATTGCAAGATTGTATCCAACCCCCCCCAAAGGAGAATTTGAATGAATGTTAAAATTGTAGAGGTTAAATCGAACGATTCAGAGAAGCGCACCAACCTCCAACATCGCATCGGCGCAGGCGATCCCCCCGCCATTACACTTTTCGAAGATAAAAGTGGAAATCGTGTTCAGTTCAAGAACACTGATCTATTGGCTGTGGAAGACGCACAAATCAAAGCTTCAACCGGGGATAAATACTGGAAGCTCGTAAGCACCGCCCGTATCAACCAGAAGAATAATTATAAAGCGGACGCCCGCCCCGCTGGCTGGCCGACTCAGGCATTCGTAAAAGCCAATGATACGAAAGAGGTCGGCGTAGCAAACGTTTGATAACAGCAAAGTAGGAGCTGCAGTCGAGAAGATAGCGAGTTTGCGAATTCGCTATTTTTTTGCGTAGCACCTGCGAGTGAAACGAAGCAGGTCGCGTAACCTGCCTTTGCACTGCCTCTGGCAGGTATGCACGGCAGCCATCGCCCATAATCTCCTCCCGCCATCGCGCCAAGCACCTGCGAGTGAAACGAAGCAGGCAGCGAGGCGACTCACGAGGCGCGAAGTAGGCAACAATCCTCAATCCCCAACCACCCTCAAAATTTCCATCCCCCACCGCTCAAGCCTCCACGGCACGCTCTCCATCATCCTCGCCAGCTCCCCTTGTTCCCTCGGGTTGCCCTCCGCCACCTGCATCATTAAATCTCGCGGCAGCACCACATCCGAAGGCACACCCATCCTCAGCGCCGTTCTCTTGCGCCACTCGCGCAGCCCATCCAGCCGTCTCAGATAAGCATCATCCGGTCGCCTCGATTGCGGAGGGTGCACATGCGGCGCCTTCAACCCGCGCTGCACCGCATTCAGCACCTCTCTCCCGTGCCGGCTCAGCTGCCCCCCCGACATCCCTTTGATCTGTCCCAGCGCCTTCATATCTTCTGGGCAGCGCTCCGCAATCGCCAGCAGCGTCCGGTCTCCCATGATCTTGAACAGCGGGCGGTTGGCATGCCGCGCCGCTTGGTTGCGGTAGCGGCACAGCTCCAGCAGAACCGCTGCCTGTTGCGGGTGCAGGTCGCGCGCCCCATTCACTCGCCAGCAATCCACCCCTTTGTTGTTATCGATCTCGCGGCCGTTCTCCCCATTCACCTGCCTCTCGTAGGTCACGCGTGCGAAATCCTCCGCAGCCAGCGCCCACAGCGATTTCTCCCGCAGCTCCGCCTGCATCCGGTTTCTCATCTCGATCAGGTGATGCGTGTCCAGCTGCGCGTACGACAGCAGATCCTGTGGGATCGGACGCCGCCCCCAGTTCGCCCGCTGGTGGCGCTTATCTACGTGTACCCCGAAGTCCGCCTCCAGGATCGATCCCAGCCCGACAGCATCACGCCCCAGGATCCGCGCCGCGATCATCGTATCGAAGATGTTGGCAAACTCGAAACCAAAATCTCGCCTAAGGCAGATCAGATCGTACTCTGCCGCATGGAACACCTTCTCGATTCTGGGATCGCTGAAGATTGGCCCCAGAATGCTCAGGTCATCCAGCGCCAGCGGGTCCACCAGGTAATCGTTCTCGCCCGCCGAGAATTGGATCAGGCACACCTGCTCCTGGTACGCGAACAGGCTGTTCGATTCGGTATCCACAGCGATGATCGCCTCGCCGCGCAGCAGCCTCGCCAGCCGCTCCAGCGCAGCCGGCCGTGCAATAAATATCGGTGCAGGTAATGACTCAATCGACATTCAATCTCTTTTCAAGGATCAGCGCATCCTCTCCATCCTGATAATAGCGCATCCACTCCCCGATGTGGGTATACCCCAGCCCGCGGTACAGGCGGAGTGCCGTCTGGTTGGATGCGCGTACGTTCAGCTTTATACTCTTCAGGGCAGTGCTCGCCTCCGCCGCTTGCAGCAGCCGCTGTGCCGATCCCATGCCGCCGGTACTCTGGCAGCACCCCAATCGTCGCAATCCACACCAACTGCTCATCTCGACGCAGGTCGCAGGCGATGAAACCCACCACCTGCCCATCCTGCACCGCCTTCAGCCGGATCACGTTGGGCATCATCAGCACCCCGATGATATCCAGAAGTGGCCAGGCGTCTTTGGGGAAGCAAACACTTTCGATATGACGGACAGCGTTGATATCCCGCCAGGTAGCCTGCTCGATCCTCACCGCGCTGCCCGTTCCAACCGAGATAATCGAGCTACGCAAGCCCACCCTCGCAAGGATCCTCCGAAAATTTGGGTATGACGGAGCGCAGCTTCGTCATACCCAAATTTTCGGACTCTTTCCCCCCTTCCCTACTGGGAAGGGGGGATGAAGGGGGGATGGGTTTCTAACCACTACCCCTCCCGGCTCTTCAGAAAGTCCCCCAGCAAGCTCGTGAACTCCATCGGGAAGATGTACTTTGTGGACTGCCCTTCACCGATCGTCTTCAGCGCCTCGAAGTACTGCAAGGTCATGGTCTTCGTATCAATATTCTGGGCGATTGAGTGGATCTTATCCAATGCTGCCGAGAAGCCTTCAGCGGTCAGCAATTGCGCTTTCTTCTCACCCTCTGCCCGCAGGATTGCGGCTTGCTTCTCGCCCTCTGCCCGCAGGACTGCAGCCTGCTTCTCGCCTTGCGCCACGTTCACCGCCGCCTCTCGCGTCCCCGTAGACTCTGTCACCACCGCCCGCCGGATGCGCTCGGCAGACATCTGTCGGTTCATTGCGTCCTGCACCGCGGACGGTGGGATGATCTCGCGGATCTCCACGTTAGTCACCTTCACGCCCCAGCGCTCGGTCACCTCATCCAACCGCGTCCTGAGCATATTATTGATGTGCTCGCGCTCCGATAGGACGTCGTCCAGCACAATTCCACCAATCACTGCGCGCAATGTGGTGGTCGCCATGCCTTGGGCTGCCGCTTCGAAGTTGCCTACCTGTAGCACGCTCTCAGTTGGGTCGAGCACTTTGTAATACCAGATAAAGTCAATGGCTATGGGAGCGTTATCTTTAGTAATTGACGTTTGGTGTGGGATATCGCGAACCTGCTCACGCAGATCGACTTTAACACCCCGGTCTACGATTGGTATCAATATGACGATACCTGGCCCGCGTGCGCCGACACATCGTCCCAGACGAAAGACAACCAAGCGCTGGTACTCAGGGATAATGCGTATGGCGTTGGCAAGGAAGGCCAATGCCAGCAGCACCACCGCCCCAACCAGGCAGAGGATTACGTTTCCAAAAATATCCATTTTTTTCTCCTTACGAACAAGAACTCAATAGGTTACACATCCGCCTTGAGGTTGGTTGGGTCAACCGGCAAAGGCTCTTCTACCAGCAGGATAAAACCCTCACGCCCGACAACACGCACTAGAGAGCCTGCAGGGATAGGTTTTTCGCTACGTGCGGACCACAACTCTCCGGCTACCTGGACGGAGCCATCTTCGTGGATCTCTGATTTGGCTTCGCCAGTGGCTGCCAGCAAGGTTTCCAGGCTGTGAGAAGGCGTCCGCCGGATGGCCTCCAGTGTCTTGCTTGTCCCAACCCACAGGAAGCCGCCGCTAAGTCCGGATACGATGAACGCCAGGATCGGGTCAACCGCAGGCTGGCTCCAGGTTTCGCCTCGAAACATAAACGCCGACCCGATCACCACTGTTACGATTGACAATCCCAAAAAAAGGTAGGGGCGGGTCTGCCGGAATGCCAGCACAAAGAACACTACAGCGAGCAGCAGGAGAACCAGCGCCCAGATGTTGATCGGCAGATTATAGACCTCCCACCCGGCAAGGATGAGCAGGAAGAATGAGCCGACTTCAGCTAGACCTGTCCCAGGTGTAAATACAGCCATCGCCGCTAGCATGAGTCCGGTCACCAGGATCAGATAGGCAAAATTAGGATTTAGAAATACTTCGTTCATTAAATTGATTATACATCAATCGATGTTGGTGATGTGTGTCATCGTGGTATCATTAGCCGTGTGACTGCTTTCACCCTACCAGGGAACATCCCGGTGTATGCTTTCTCGATTTTCTTAGGGTTGGGAGCAGCTACGGGTCTTGCCTGGAGCGTCTCGCGGATCAAGCCCAACCAGGTGCGCATTCTACTCGACACTGGATTGGTCTCCCTGGTGGGCGGGCTCCTTGGCGGGCGGATCGGCTACGTTGTTGTCCAGTGGCCTTACTTTCGTGACCACCTAGATGAAGTATTTCAGTTCCAGCTAGGTGGCATCTCCTGGTTAGGCGCCGCCCTCGGTAGTGTATTGGTATTGGTGGGTTACGCAACCGTGAGACGAAGCCCGGTAGCAGAACTTCTGGACGCGCTGCTCCCGCTCGCTACGTCAATGGCAGTGAGCGCATGGCTGGCATGTTGGTTGGAGGGTGCCGCATACGGGGTCAGCGCGCAGATGCTCCCCGCGCGGGATGCTTGGGGCGAGATTGCGCCCCGTGTCCCCGTCCAATTCTTGGGAGCCATTCTCACTCTCGGGCTGTTCGCGCTGGTGGATTGGCGCCAGCCGCTTAGATCCGTGCCAGGGCAAATGGCAATTACATGGGGGCTTGGTTTTTCAATGCTCATGTTTGTTCTCACATTGCTGCGCGGCGATATCGCTCCTACCTGGCTTGGGATGCGTCTGGACGCCTGGGCTGCCGCTATTCTGATTGGTGCATGCCTTTTGGGATGGCGTTACCATCACCAATTTGCTGGGAGGAAGGTAGAAGAACTGGGGTAGGTGGTTGCATACCCCCAGCATCTTCGGACTTATCGCCATGAAGCTCACCGTAGCGCTTGCCCAGATCAATACTCGCCTGGGAGATGTCGAGGCTAATCTCGAAAAACATCTTGCCTTTGCTGCGGAGGCGAGGGCTTCTGGTGCTGATCTGCTGGTCTTCCCTGAACTCTCACTGACTGGTTATGTCTTGCAGGACTTGACTGTTGCAGTTGCCCGCCAACCGGATAAGGACGAGGCGGTTTTCCGGCAGCTGCTGCATGCCAGCCAGGAGATGGATATGGTGGTGGGTTTTGTGGATGAAGACCTGCGCCACCGCTTTTTCATCTCGTCGGCGTACCTATCAAAAGGGGAAGTAGTGCACGTGCATCACAAGGTTTATCTCCCCACATACGGTCTCTTCGATGAGGGCCGCTTTTTTGCCTGGGGAGACGCAGTGCGAGCCTTCGATACACGTTTTGGCCGAGCTGGCATCCTGATCTGCGAGGATTTCTGGCACGCATCTCCTCCTTACCTGCTCTGGTTGGACGGGGCGGACTTGTTCTTATTCGCCTCAGCTTCTCCAGGGCGAGGCTTGCGATCAGAGCCCCAGCTGGAATCGGCACGCTGGGTGGAGCGCATCAACCGAGCCTACGCCAGCCTGTTTACTTCTTTTGTTGTGCATACCAACCGTGTAGGTTATGAGGACGGCCTGCACTTCTGGGGCGGCTCTACGATCTTCGACCCGGACGGAGAGTTACTTGCTAAGGGACCTTACCACGAAGAAGCGCTCACATTGGCAGAAATCGATCTCAACCAGCTGCACCGCACTCGCGCTCGATTGCCGTTGTTGCGCGATGAGCGCACCAGCCTGGTGTCTCGCGAACTGAACCGGATTGTGGGTGGATCGTAAGTGTTCTATATTGTGAAATAGTGAGCAATGATGATTGATCTGACGATTAATACAGACCTGGCGCGAACAATCCTAACCGGCTTCATCCATACTGAAATCAACCGCGCCGGGTTCACTCGTGCAGTCGTCGGGCTCTCGGGAGGGCTGGATTCGGCCCTCTCTTGCACTCTGGCTGCCCAGGCACTACAACCTGAGAATGTGCTGGCAGTGCGCATGCCATATAGAACTTCTTCTCAGGATTCGCTCGATCACGCTCAGATGGTCATTGAGGCACTGGGTGTGCAATCTAAAACTATCCCGATTACAGACATGGTTGATCCTTATCTGGCGCTCACTCCCAACGCAGGGCATGTGCGCCAAGGAAATATCATGGCACGGGCGCGTATGATCGTTCTCTATGACCAGTCTGAGGATTTCAATGGATTGGTGGTTGGCACAGGGAACAAGACTGAGATCTTGCTGGGGTACACAACGCTGTTTGGAGATGCCGCCTGCGCCATCAACCCTCTTGGAGACCTGTACAAGACTCAAGCGCGGCAGCTGGCACGTGACATTGGCGTTCCTGATGTCATCCTTCAAAAGCCGCCAACGGCTGATTTGTGGGAAGACCAGACCGACGAAGGTGAGCTCGGCTTCACTTACGCGGCTGTAGATCAGCTGCTTTACATGCTGGTGGACCAGCGCTATACACCGCAAGATTGCGTGGAAGCCGGATTTGATGAGGCATTTGTGAAGAGTGTGGTCGAGCGCGTCCGCGGCAACCATTTTAAACGTGTGATGCCGCCTATCGCCAAACTCTCCAACCGGACAGTGGGCTATGATTTTCTTTACTTGAGGGATTGGGGGACGTAATGCGGATGCAGTTTTCGATCATGTGAAATATCAAAGCAAGTAGAATGATAGGAAGCTGACCGGTATGGATGCCACGATCAAACTTGCTTTACAGCGAGATCGAACAATTGACATCACTACCATTGGGCGCAAAAGTGGTAGGCTTCGTCGAATTGAGATTTGGTTTTATCGTGCCAAGGGACGGGTGTATCTCAGTGGGTCTCCTGGGTCACGCTCATGGTACGCAAACCTGCTTGCAAACCCCAACTTCACTTTCCATTTGAAAGAGAGCGTGCACGCAGATCTCTCGGCCAAAGCCAGGCCTGTGACCGATACACAGGAGCGGCGCGAGATCTTCCGAATCATTCTGAACGATTTAGGTCGGATACAGCATTTGGAGGCCTGGGTGGCTGGCAGTCCGCTCGTCGAAGTCCGCTTTTTACAGGATGAGAAGTAACGTTCGGTAAGACAATTCCAGGGGTGTTGCATCTTTGCATAGAGCTGAGGCGTTCCGACCGAACCCTATTTATCCCGGGAAACCCCGATCAGCCAAATCAAGCCAAGGAGGGCATGTTGCTGGTCGCTCCAGCTAGTCGGGACCAAGCTCAGACTGCCTAAATTCTGGACATCAGCGGAGGAGCTTTCGAGAAATTCGTTCACCCTTTATTCTTGTCAAAATCTTTTGCGCCGCGCTGTCTGGAGAAAGCCGCCGCCACGCTAACTTTTGCCATGCTTGGACTGGCGGCAATCACTCCCAGGGTTTGCTCTGCATCCTGTAGCTCGAGAAGCGCTCGCTCCTCACCCAGTTTCCTTGCATATGTGCGCAGTTCATCCATCTGAGCAGCAACCTGGTGCTCGCCCTCGGCAGAACTGCGAGCGAAGGCACGCGAGGCACCCAGCACGTGAGCAGCTTTGAGCTGACCAAGAATTCGCTCTGCTACGGGGAGCACCACACCATCACGCCATTCAAACCTTTTCTGCTCGACAAAGCGAACCGTCACGCGATTTAATTTTGTGCTCAGTAGATTGCCAGCTGGTGAGCGGTACTGCAGCCAGCCTTCGATACTGGTGCGTGCGCCCTCAGCCTGGGCCGGCAGGGTCAGGCGCAATGGAATCTCCAGCTCAACATCGCTTGGCAGGACCCCCACGCTGACTTCGGCTTTACCTCCGCCCTGCATGGTGGGATAGGCAGCTGACATTGGCATCAAAGTCGCACCTCCCGGAAGATCCAGGTGCAAGACTGTCTCACTGGCAGCCAGGGAGGCCACCTCGCCAAGCTCACCAGTCAGGTAGGCAGCAATTTGCCCGGCGGATTCCAGATGGTAGAAGCGCCCACCGCCCTGTGTAGCAATCTCAGCCATCAGCGCTTCGTTATAATCTTGGCCTACTCCGAGCGTTGAAACCACTATCCCTAGTTGGCGTACAGCAAAACTCCGCTGGCCAATTTTCTCCAGATCGGTTTCGCCTACATTGGCCTGCCCATCGCTGAGCAGAAGCGCCAGGTTGGTGTCTTTTATCTCAGAGGCCACTTTTTCAAGCCCGAGAGCCAGCCCTTCGTCCAGGGCGGTCATGCCTCCAGCCTGGATTTCTTGCAGTGCACTGTCGATCTGGTGGTGTGTATTGCTCTCCACAAGCCTGGGCTCAAAGACAGTGCGGGCTGCATTGGAAAAAATCACCATCGAGAAGGCATCCCCTTGGCGCAGGTAGCGTAGGGATTGGTGCACGGCTTCTTTCGCCTGGGCGATCTTCTCACCCTGCATCGAGCCGGACACATCCAGGATGGCGCAAAAGCTGAGCGGGGGACGCCCGCTCTTGGTTGGGGCAGCCTGCTCCGGGGGCACCTCGGCAGGTGTGCGCAGGGTCACCAACAAGTAGCGGTCGCAGTTGCTCCCGGCTGGTGCAGTGACCTGGTCGAGCTCCATCTGAACGACGAGATATGACGTTCCATCCTCGAGTCGTGGTTGGCTCTCATACGCAAGCTCCCCGCCGCACCGCGCACAGGTTTTGACGCCGGTGGGCTCATCCTGTAACAAGCCACAATACTGGCAACGCATCAATGGGGACATGATCAATCCTTCCACTTGAGTTATTATTGTAATTGCTTTACCATCGCTGGCGCTAACTGGTTTTTGAAAATTGTCTGAATTATTGACTGCTCCTTGGTTCGTGAATTCCATAAAAAAGCGACGGATGCGACAATCTTTATCGTATATAATCTTACACCAAGAGAGGAGGTTGCCATGCCATCTATCATGCAATTCTTGCTTAGTTTATTTAAACAGCATTACTACGGTGTGTATCCTGCTTCAGTGATCGATATCGAGGATCCAGATAATCTTGGACGGGTACGTCTTAGCGTACCCATCCTTGGGAGCGGAGCACAAGGTAGTATGTGGGCGCGCATCGCCACTTTAATGGCGGGGAGTAAGCGCGGCACGTGGTTCATCCCTGAGGTAGAGGACGAGGTCCTGGTAGCATTTGAAAGAGGCGACCCACGCCAACCATACGTGGTGGGAGCGTTGTGGAACGCGCAAAACCCACCCCCTGAGCAGGTGGATGCGAGTGGGGTGAACCTGCTCAAATCAATCCACACCCGCAATGGCATTGTTGTATCTCTGCACGATCGAACAGGAGAGGAAGCTATCGTACTGGAGACACCGGGTGGACAATCTCTCGTATTACAGGATGGCAAAGACGGGTCGGTGGAAATCACAGATAGCAGTGGAAATCAGATCCGCCTTTCTCCAACAGGTGCGCAGATTGTCGCCTCCGCCAAAACCACCATTAATACCAGTATTTTGGATGTGAGTGCCAGCTCGGTGCAGGTTAACGCGGGTATGACAAGGTTCAGCGGAACAGTCCAGGTGGATACTCTGATTGCAACTTCAGTAATCAGTGCCAATTATTCACCGGGGGCAGGAAACGTCAGTTAGCTAATGACAGTTACGAGTATTTGGTGGATCCGTCGCGATCTGCGCTTGAGTGATAATCCAGCACTGCAAGCAGCTCTGGAAGGTGCGGAAAGGCTCATCCCCTTATATATTCTTGATTCGAACTTGCTGAAAATTCCGGCATTGGCGCGCAAGCAGTTTCTTTTTGCTGGGTTGCGCGCGCTTGATTCCGACCTGCGACGCCTAGGAAGCAGGTTGGTTGTGCGCTCGGGTATACCGCAGGACGTGCTCCATCAGATGATGGAGGAAAGTGGGGCATCGCGAGTCATTGCTGCTGAGGATTACACACCCTATGCCATCAAGCGGGATGCACGCGTCGCTGGCGAGTTTCCGTTAACTTTACTGCCCGGTGTATCTCTGCGCCATCCAGCCTCAGTGGCTAAGCCAGATGGCAGCCCGTATACTGTGTTCACTCCATTCAGCAAAGTCTGGAAAGCCTTAACGCTCGCTGGAGAAAATCCAAGCTTGGTGACGCTGCCCGCACCCGAATTGTTGCCACCTACTGGCGCTATGGTCTCCGATGTTTTGCCGGAAGCCTCTGCTCCACCGCTTTTCCCTGCTGGAGAGGCAGAAGCTCAGCGCCGCTTACGGCGATTCTGTGATGATCCGATCTACTCGTATGCGGAGGATCGCAATCGTCTTGATCTGGAGGGCACTTCGGCGCTTTCTCCGTACCTGCGTTTTGGCATGCTCTCACCTCACCAGGCGCTGAGCGCTGCTCTGGCAGCTCAGCATATTGTAGATGATGCGCAGACGGGCAAAGGTGTGGATGTTTGGATCAATGAACTGATTTGGCGTGAGTTTTACATCGCGATTCTCTACAATTTTCCCCACGTGCTCAAAACTGCATTCAACCCCGCCTTGCGAGATATCCCCTGGAGGGATGCGCCCAGAGATCTGGAGGCCTGGAGAGCAGGGTTGACCGGTTACCCTGTGGTGGATGCTGCCATGCGCCAGCTCGCCCAGACCGGCTGGATGCACAACCGCGGGCGCATGATAGTGGCGTCCTTCCTTGTCAAAGACCTTTTGATAAACTGGCAGGAAGGGGAGCGGTTGTTTATGCGCTCCCTGGTAGATGGCGATCCGGCATCCAATAATGGCGGCTGGCAGTGGACCGCAGGTGTTGGCACCGACGCAGCGCCGTATTTCCGAATTTTCAACCCCATTCTACAAGGAAAAAAATTTGATCCATCCGGGGCCTACGTGCGCCGTTGGGTGCCTGAGTTGGAGAATGTGCCGGATAAATGGATTCATAATCCATGGGAGATGCCTCTGGAAGCCCAGCGTAGTAGTGACTTTAACCCAGGGAAAGAATACCCTCAGCCTATTGTGGATCACGCCTCCGCCCGGACACGCACTCTGGCTGCATATCGCCGGTCTAAGGGATAACTCAACCATCTATGCCCAGTACCTTGCGCGCGCCGCGCATGAACATCTTTTGAAACATGAGTGCCATTTGCTCCGGAGGATAGGGCATCGCGTTCTCCAGCCACCAGGTGACCAATCCCAACCAGGAGCCTGCCAAATAGTTCATGAAGACTTCCATGGGCACTTGAGGATGCAAGCGTAGCCCCTCTTTTTCTAATAGCACGCGGATCATTTCGCTAGAGGCCTGCACGATTATTTCCCGCAGGCGCCGAGTTGCCGAAAAGGTGCCTTCGCCGCGTACGATGATACGGTAAAGGCGTGCATTATTTGCGACGTGCTGGAAGGGAAGGCTGATGGCTGTTGACGGGTGGGCGCTATCCAGCCGCCAATCTCTCAGGGGGAGATGGGACATTTGCTCAATCAGATCATCGATCAGCTCGCTGATGCTCACCATGAGCAGGTCTTCCTTGTCGCGGTAATGCAGGTAAAAGGTGGTACGCCCCAGATCGGCGCGCTGGGTGATCTCTTCCACTGTGACAGCTTCATAACCCTTCTCGAGGATCAGCGCGAAGAAAGCCTCACGCAGCAGGCGACGAGTGCGGATGACACGTCGATCCAATTTGCGATCCTGTTTGTTTGGGTTAGACAGATGGGGGAAAACGTCCAATAATGAACGGTCGGTAGAATTGATGGTTGACAAGGGGACGAGCCTCCGTATAATTACTAAACACTTTGTCTATAAATTGGTTTGATGTTTATTATACAACAAAGTGTTTATTAATACAAGATGAGAATTGCATATACAAATACTCCAAAAAATTTATTGCGCCCGACAGCTCCCCCATTACCAATCAACAGCAACGGACGTATCCCCTTGATCCGCTTGCGCGGCGTGGTCAAGGTATATCCGAACGCAGCTGGTGAATTCCAGGCTCTCAAAGGGATTGACCTGGATGTCTACCCCGGGGAATTCCTGGGTATCATCGGTAAATCTGGGGCGGGAAAAACAACGCTGATAAACATGCTCACCGGTGTGGACCATCTTACCCGTGGCGAGGTGTGGATGGACCAGATCGCCGTCCACCAGCTGGATGAGAACAGCCTGGCTTCTTGGCGCGGACGGAATGTGGGCATTATTTACCAGTCTTTCTACCTGATGCCCAACCTGAACTTGATCCAAAATGTGGTTCTGCCGTTGGATATGTGCGGGCTATACCGGCATGGCGAGAGTGAAGAGCGCGCTCTAGAATTGCTGTGTATGATGGAGATGGAAGCGCACGCGTATAAACTTCCCTCTGCTATCTCCGGCGGGCAGCAGCAGCGCGTCGCCATTGCACGGGCATTGGTTAACGACCCAGATGTTATCGTTGCTGATGAGCCCACGGGTAGATTGGATTCTGTTACCGCTGAGACCATCTTCGGCATCTTCACACGTCTGGTGGAGCAAGGCAAGACGATTATGATGGTCACTCACGACCAGACTCTGGCGCGCCGCACGACGCGTACACTGCGTCTAGAAAATGGAAGAGTTGCAACCCCTGCACCGGTAGGGAATATGAGTACAGTATGATGTCTACCATTCAAGCCAAAAAGAATGGCAAGCAGCTGGCAAAGGAGCATTGCAGGTCCGACGCCATCATCGAGATGGCTCAGATCGTAAAGACTTTTAAGAATGCAGCCGGGGAATTTATTGCTTTGCGAGGTGTGACTGCATGTTTCTATCCTGGCGAGTTTGTCAGCGTGGTTGGAAAATCCGGCAGTGGCAAATCAACCCTGGTCAATATGATTACCGGCATTGATTATCCCACTTCTGGTAATGTAGTGGTGGGCGATGTGGATGTACATGCCCTGGACGAGAGTCAGCGATCGATATGGCGAGGGTCAACGCTTGGGATTGTATTCCAGTTCTTTCAGCTGCTTCCCACGCTGACATTACTGGAAAATGTCATGTTGCCCATGTACTTGAGCGGACATTACTCTCCAGCACAGCGTGAGACGCATGCGTTGAAACTGCTCAAGCAGGTCGGACTCGCGGAATTCTCTTCCAAGCAGCCGGCAGCGGTCTCGGGCGGCCAGCAACAAAGCGCTGCCATCGCACGTGCGCTGGCGAACAACCCCCCAATATTGATAGCTGATGAACCAACCGGTAATCTGGATTGGCGTGCTGCCGATGAAGTGTTCGATCTATTTGCCGGATTAATTGAAGATGGTAAGACAATTCTTATGGTCACCCACGATGCAAGTCTGGCGGAGCGCACTACGCGCACCCTGCACCTTGCGGATGGAGAGCTGGTCAACCCAGGTGAATCTGGCGCCTTGATCAACTGAATAGCATCAGCATGATACGACCTCGTTTCCAAAAGATTTTGTCAGATTTGTGGAGCGACCGCGCACGCACGTTCCTGGTGGTTGCCTCCATTGCTGTAGGCTTGTTTGCGCTGGGGGTTATGTTGACCCTATACACCGTGATCCTATCGGATATGCAACAAGGGTATGCAAGTATCAACCCGGCGCATATCACCATGCGGAGTACCCTGTTCGATCAGGAGCTGGTTGCGGGAATTGAGAACATGTCTGGCGTAAGCCATGCTGAGGGAGTGCGCAAGTTTGGCACCCGTCTTGAAGTCAGCCCGGGCGAGTGGGTCGCGATAGATATCACAGCCTTGCATAATCCTGCCGAGAAGCACATCAACCGGCTGCTCCTTCAAGAGGGAGTGTGGCCACCGCGCGAAAAAGAGATCGTGATCGATCGCTACAAACTGGCGGAGATCAATGCCAAAGTAGGGGATTTCGTGAATCTTGAAATGCCCTCTGGAGACATGCGCCAGCTCAAAGTTATTGGGGTGGTTCAGGATCAAACCATAGGAGCCACGAGCAATGGGGGCGGGTTTTTTAATGCCCCTGCCCAGGGCTATATTAATATCGACATCCTGGAGTGGCTGGACCAACCGTTTCCCGACTATTTCGATACCCTGATGGTGACCCTCGATAGCGATGGCACAGACGCCGAGCAATCCCGCGTGATGGCTTCTTCTGTGCGCGACCGGCTGGAGAAAGCCAATGTCCAGGTGATCAATACAGCCCTGCGCAGCTCATTCGATCACCCTAACCTGTACCTGGTGCGCGTGATCTTAGAGCTCCTGGTCTCGATTGGCTTGATGGTGGTCTTTCTAAGCGGATTCCTGATTACAAATACCTTGCAGGCTTTATTGACCCAACAAGTCCAGCAGATCGGCATCCTGAAATCAGTAGGTGCCCAGCGCGGGCAGGTCATCGGAATCTACATGTTGCTTAACCTGTTATTTGGCTTGCTGGCCTTTGCCATTGCCCTGCCGTTGACGTTCGAAGTGGCATATCGACTTGTCGATTACTTGACTTTACAAATGAACAACACCTTTTACGGGTTTCGGATTGTGCCTCAGGTTGTTCTGGTAGAAATTGCTGTGGCGGTCATAATGCCGCAAATTGCTGCGCTAGCACCGCTTTGGCAGGGGACGCACATGAGCGTCCATGAAGCCTTGAGCGGTATCCGGCAGGACCAGCCGCTTAACCGCGGTCCCCTGGATAGACAGATTAGCCGCTTGCGTAATTATTCCTTAATGCTCGTCATCTCATTGCGCAATACCTTCCGGCGCAAGGGACGGCTGTTGTTGACGGTGATCACCCTAACGCTTGGCGGCGCGGTATTCATCTCCACTTTCAACGTGCGTGTCTCTTTGATGAACTACATTGACCAGATCAGCCAATATTTTCTGGCTGATGTGAATGTCACCCTGGACCGGCCTTACCGCTCGGACGAGATAACAGCAATAGTGATGGAGGTCCCGGGGGTGAAATTCGTGGAAGGTTGGGCATTCGCCCGCACGGAGCTGGTGCTGGCAGACGGCTCTGCGGGTGAAAACGTTTCCCTCCTGGCGCCTCCAGGAACCAGCCCATTGGTGGAACCTATCCTGTTGGATGGGCGCTGGATCGAGCCTGGCGACCAGAACGCCATCGCCCTCAGCGAGCTCTTTCGTGAGCGATACCCGGAGATGAACGTGGGCGACACCATTCGCATGAAGGTAAACGGGGATGAAACGGATTGGGTGGTGGTAGGCTTTTTCCAGCTAGGCGGAAAGATAAGCGGCTACAATGCCTATACGAGCTATGAGTATCTCACCCGCCTTACCAACCAGACCGGCAAGGCGGCCAGCTACCGGGTTGTCTCGAACAAACCGGAGCTGACCGGCGTTCAGCAGGATACATTGGGGCAGGCGCTAGAAGCCCATCTGGCGCAGTACGGCATCGACGTTGTGGATGTAACCACGGGCAAATCCTTGAGTGACACCGCAGCAGATGGCTTCAACATACTCACGAGTTTTCTGCTCTTCCTGGCTCTACTCACTGCCCTGGTTGGCAGTATCGGTCTGACGGGCACCATGAGCCTGAATGTCATCGAACGAACGCGTGAGATTGGTGTGCTGCGCGCAATCGGAGCATCCAACCCCACCCTGATATCGATGGTGCTTGTGGAAGGCACAGCCATTGGGTTTATCTCCTGGTTGCTGGCTTCGCTGCTGGCGTTCCCCATCAGCAAGCTGATGGCTGACACGATTAGCCTGTCTATCTTTGGCGGACCCACAAATTTTGGATTTTCCCCCTGGGGATTTAGCATCTGGCTGTTGGCTGTGGTTGTTCTTTCGGTGCTGGCGAGCGTGATGCCAGCCCGAAACGCCACTCGATTGACGATTCGCGAAGTGCTGGCGTACGAGTAATTATTCCCAAATAAAGATGCCAGTCATGATTTATGACTGGCATCCATGTTCATTACCCAGAGGCGACGACGGGATTTGAACCCGTGATCAGGGTTTTGCAGACCCTTGCCTTACCACTTGGCCACGTCGCCTGGAAATTGAAGACTATAGATATTTGATTGTTGAGCGGCGACAGTAGCAATCTACAATCATCAATCTACAATCTAGAATATGAGAGCGGGCGATGGGATTCGAACCCACGACCTTCTCCTTGGCAAGGAGACGTTCTACCGCTGAACCACGCCCGCGTACCTGGCCTTTTCGTTTGGCCGAGAGTGCCGAGAGCCAGAATCGAACTGGCGACACCGCGATTTTCAGTCGTGTGCTCTACCAACTGAGCTATCTCGGCCTGAAACTGAAGCTCCAATCCCAGAGCACGCCTATTGTACCTATATGCAAGATGATTGTCAAGCAAGGCGATCTCCGGTGGTGTTAAACTCAAATTCTCGGATTTCAATCCAGGCTGGCTCGGGGTTCGCCAGCGTACCCCATCGCAGGTGCCCATCCGGTTGCCAGGCCGCGTATTGGTTATCGACCCAGATCACCAACCCCAGCCGCCCAATCGGTGAGATGTTTGTTTTGAGTATTGCTACGCCATCCAGCCTGAAGGTTACCATATCAGGTTCCCACACCAATTCATAATTGTGCCAATCCATGGGATTTATTTCCAGCTCAGTAGCCTCTTGCCGGATGAGCCGTCGGGCCAGACGGCGGGCAACACGGCTGATGGGTGGCAGAGCTAGCAGCGGCAGACCAGGTGCACCCAAAGCTATCAGTGCCAAAGGTAGATTTCTGGATTGAAAGGTTGCGACTAAGCTACCATGAGCTGGCAGCTCGTCGCGCAGTGACAGGTGATTATGGGGCGAGGCAAAGAAGAACCAAGCTGCTTGTGGCAGGACAGGGAGACGCTGAGCCCCTCCGAACCCCAACGACACTCCAAAAGGATCATTCCAAAGACCACAGCCCCATGTTCCTGGAATCTCTTCAGACGAGGCGCGCAGGCGTAGATGGATGGTCATAGGTGGCTGGTGTGGTAGCATCCTGCGCGGCAGACTGGCATAATCATCTACCTGCGCCAGACGGTAGCGCCCCGCCCTCCCGGCAGAGATTTCCAGACGCCAACCGTCCGGGCTAACTGTGGTCACTTGAGCATTAGATGAGGAGCGTGGGTTGAGCATACGTCGATTCTACTTCTCCTGCGTGCGTTGGGAAGTTGTGGCTATAGTATAATCTCCCCTGACCTGGAGGTTTTATGGAGATTACTTGGTACGGGCATTCGTGCTTCCGGCTAATGGAGCGAAGCCTGGCGGCTGTGGTTACTGATCCGTTCGATCACACGGTTGCTGGCTACGAAGCTCTCAAGTTAAGAGCGGATATTGTCACAGTGAGTCACGACGCGCCTGGGCACAACAATGTATCGTCTGTAAAGGGCAAGTCTCACGTGCTAAGTGGACCTGGCGAATATGAAATCGGCGGGGTTTTTATTACAGGTGTGCAGACCAATGGTCATGGCAAGCGCGCTGGAGACGAGCCGCGCAACACGCTGTACGTGTTTGATTACAACGGAGTCACGGTTGCCCATTTAGGAGACCTGCGCCGTGTCCCAAGCCAGACTGAGATTGAAGCGCTGGGCACCGTGAATGTGGCACTGGTGCCTGTGGGTGGTGGTGGCGGGCTGAATGCAGCTAAAGCAGCGGAAGTGGTCAGCTTACTCGAGCCGGGCATCGTCATTCCCATGCATTACAGCACTCCTGATGCAGCCGTCAAACTTGCCCCCTTAAGCAAATTTCTTAGGGAAATGGGCTTGGGCAATGGTGAGACTGTGGATGTCCTCAAAGTCACCCGGACGACTGTACCGGATGAGACCCGTGTGGTCGTACTCAAGTATATGCGTTCGTGACAGGAGAGGCGTCATGGCGGTAAAACTCATCATGACCTGGGATATCCTCCCTGGTAAAGAGCAGGATTACTTTGAGTTCGTTGTGCGGGACTTCATTCCCGGCATTCAGCGTATGGGATTGGAACCTAGCGACGCCTGGTATACCATGTATGGCGATCAACCACAAATCCTGGCTGCTGTTCAAAGTTCAAACATGAATAATCTTCAGAGCGTGCTCGATTCCCAGGAATGGCAGAGTCTGACAAACCAATTGTTGGATTACATTGAGGATTTCAACTATAAGGTCGTTCCCGCACGGGCTGGCTTCCAATTATAGACTGAACAACTGACAGGAACGGTAGAGGCGGCTGGTTGAGACCAGACGCCTGTCCCCATGGCTACCCCATTTTCACTGAGCCTCTTAGCCTGGTATGCTCAAAACGCCCGCCACCTGCCTTGGCGTGGGGTCTCCGACCCGTACGCAGTCTGGGTATCTGAGATCATGCTCCAGCAGACGCGTGTGGAGGCGGTCATTCCCTATTATGAGCGATGGATGCGGCGCTATCCGACGATCCAGGTGCTGGCAGCCGCCGACCAGCAAGATGTGCTGACCACCTGGGAAGGATTGGGGTACTACAGCCGCGCCCGCAACCTGCACAAGGCGGCGCGGGTGGTTGTGTCCGAACATGGCGGCGCGCTGCCGGCCCAAGCGAGAAGCTTACGCCAGTTACCCGGGGTGGGGCGCTATACTGCGGGTGCGATCGCCTCGATCGCCTTTGGGTTGGACGAACCTGCCCTGGATGGAAACATCCGCCGGGTGCTGGCGCGCTGCTTCAACGTGACCGAGCCACTTGGCTCGTCCGGGGGTGAGAGAATTCTCTGGGATTTGGCTGCTACCCATCTTCCTGCAGGAGAGGCGGCTGAGTATAACCAGGCGCTGATGGATCTGGGAGCTACCCTGTGCACTCCCCGCCAGCCCGATTGTTCTCGGTGCCCGCTATCAGAGGTATGCCAGGCGCGAGCAATGGGTGTGCAAGAACAGCGTCCGGTGCGCGTGGAGAAGACGCCTACACCGCATTACACTGTTACAGCTGCCGTCATCAATAATAATGGCACGACCCTGATCGCCAAGCGCCCTGCTGGTGGACTGCTAGGCGCCATGTGGGAATTCCCCGGAGGGAAACAGCAGCCAGGTGAAGATCTGGCAGCTTGCTTGCAACGAGAAATCTATGAAGAGTTGGGTGTGCAGGTTGCTGTGGGGGAGCTTCTGGGCGTCTATCGCCATGCCTACACCCACTTTCGGGTCACGCTGCATGCATTCGAATGCCAGCTGGTAAACAACACGCCATTGAAACTCAGCGAGCATGAGGATCTTCAATGGGTCTCCCCGCAAGAATTGCCCCGCTATCCAATGGGGAGGATTGACCGCAAGATTGCTAGCTTGTTAATGGATGGATAATTATGCTCATCGTCGATGCACACCAGGATCTGGCCTGGAACATGATCACATTTGGCAGGGATTACACCCTGCCCGTAGCTGAAACTCGAAGGCGCGAGGGGGCAGCCAAGTTGTTGAATACAATGGGGATACACTCCTGGGATGGCCTGAATACCAGCGGGGCAACATTGGTATCATCTTTGCAACCATGTTTGCTGCCCCGGCTCGCCGCCGCGAGGGTGAATGGGATACCCTTTATTATCATGATTTCAACCAGGCTCATCATAATTACCGCCTGCAGCTGGATCTCTACCACAAGCTGGTCGATGAACATAACCAGAAATTCTGCCTGGTGCAAACCAGGGAGGATTTGCAGACTGTGATCAATCGTTCATTGCAGAGCGATTCCGGTGAGTATCCAGTTGGTCTTGTGATCCTTATGGAAGGTGCAGAAGGCGTGCGAGAGCCAGCTGAGCTGGAGGATTGGTGGCAGGGTGGCGTGCGCCTGATTGGTCCTGCCTGGGCAAGCACACGCTATTGTGGCGGCACGCGTGAACCCGGTCCGTTGACGCCCGATGGGTACGCTTTGCTCGACGGCATGGCAGGCCTTGGTTTCACCCTCGATATCAGCCATATGGACGAGCAGGCTGCCCTGCAAGCGCTGGATCATTACCCGCTCTCGGTGGTTGCCACGCATACCAATGCGCTTGCCCTCTTGAAGGGTATGGACTCCAATCGCCACTTGAGCGATCATGCCATCCGGTTGTTGATTGAAAGGCAGGGTGTTATCGGTATTCTCCCCATAAACCCATTTCTTCTGCCGGGCTGGAAACGCGGCGACCCGCGTGAGCTGGTAAGCCTGAGTCATGTCGTCGCGCAAATTGATCACATTTGCCAGCTGGCAGGGAATGCCCATCATGTCGGGTTGGGGACCGATTTCGACGGCGGTTTTGGTCTCCAGTCTGCTCCGGTAGAAATTGATACCATCGCAGACTTACGGAAATTAATTCCCCTCCTTACCGAAAAGGGGTATACTGAAAATGATGTTGCCGCGATCCTGGGGCAGAATTGGATCGCCTTGCTCCAGCGGTCGCTGCCGGCTTGACCATGAGATCAATCTCTCAACGCAATGGAAATAGCCACGCTCGTATCCGCGTGGGGATAGCTATAACAATCTTGGGGCTGTTGATCTACCTGCTCGGAGCAGACCCTGGTTTGTTCGGACTGGACCGCAGCCCTGTCATGGGTTTCGTGCAGATAGCTGTATTTCTCATCGGTCTGGCATTTATCTGCATAGGTGGCTTCTTCACTCTGAATACGTTTTGGAATGGTTCCGAAAGGTCCATCATCGCAGATATCGGTCTGCGCCTGGTGACCACCGGTTATCTCATGGCAGTAGCCTCTGGGATGGCAGACATATTCGGTTTGGGCAACCATACTTTCCCAAAAATTCCATATTTTGGTCCCTGGCAGGCGATTGGCGTAATGATAGGCGAGGCTGCAATTGTCATTGGCATGTTAATGCTCATTCGCTATCCTCAGCGCAAATAATAATATTCAATGAAGAAACACGGCTGGCAAGAATAACCACCCGAGCGAACACAAAAGGGTTTTTAGATAGGCGCAACCTATCTAAAAACCCTGATCATTTAACGCTCGGTGAGAAATTATGCAGAAGGTACTGTCATACCCATTGCGACCAACATTTCCTCATCCGTACCGTATTTGAACTCTTCCAGCAAACTCCGCTCAGCGACGGCTTCTTCAGCAGTCTGCAGGCGCTGAATGTCATCCTTGGTAATGACCGGTTTTGCGAATTTTTCCAGCAGCCCCTGAAGGTTGTCTAGCACGGTTGCAGGCTCCTCGAGGAGTGGGAGGGTGTTTAGGTATTGGAGCATGGCTTTGGCGCCGCTCTCGCCATCTTTGCGTGCAATGCCGACTAACCCGCTGCTGGCCTCTCGCGACCAGCCGGCTACGAAGATGCCCGGGATTTCCTGGTTGGTTTCTGGGTCAATGAGCTCATAGGATGTGCCATCGATAGCGAATCTGGGGGTGGGGCTTTTAATGAACTGGTTCCATTTCACAGGAAGACCAAAATGGTCATCCACTTTGTCGCCGATGGCAAATATAACCGTATCCACGTCGATAACGCGCTTTGCCCCTGTTCCTCTGGCTTTGGTATCGCCGTTGCTTGGAACCAGTGTGGTTTCCTCCACTTCCACTCCGGTGACCTGACCGGAGGCATCGCCCAGGATGCGCACCGGCGAAGCCAAGAAATCGAACAGGAAGCGGGTTTCGGACACGGGCTCTTTGGCTTTTTCCATCGCGGAGAGGATGAAATTCTTGGCTCCAGCCGGGTCCTGACCAAGTGATTCCATCAAGGGAGTCACGCGAGCTAATTCGGCATCAAGGGCTTTCTGGTCTAGGTTGGCAATGACAGACTCCATCTCTTTCTTATCGAATTTAACCTCTGCCGGGCCGCGCCGCACAACTGCAATTACGTCGCTAACTTTTACATCCCGGATTAACCAGCGGGCTATATCCAGCATCACATTTCCTGCTCCAACCAGTGCGACTCGCTGGCCAATGAAGAACTTCTTCTCAAAGTAGGGAGGTAGTTTGTTGTAATGGTAGACGATATCTTTGGCGTGGTAAACCCCTCGAGGTAGCTCTTCGCCTGGCAAGCCCAACCATTTGGTACCCTGCGCACCCACGGTGACCAGGATCGCCTGGAAACCAGCGGATTTCAACGCACTAAGGGTCACATCCCCTTGCTCACCCACTGAGACATTTCCATAGTAATCCAGGTCAGGGAGCTGCAAGATCTGCCGGAACTGCTTGCGCAAACCCTCTTTCATTTTGTGTTTGGTCGGATAGATGCCGTATTCAGCTAGCCCCCCAGGCTTGATATCACGGTTTATCAGCACGACACGAACTCCCGACGTGACGAGATGGCGTGCCCCGAACAATCCCGCTGGTCCTGCGCCGATAACGGCTGCGATGTATTTGGGCTGCATTTCAGTGCTCAAGGAAACCTCCTTCGGGATTGATGAACGTAATAATTCTTTTCCTAGAGGATTATGCCACTTAAGATTATATTGGGTTGGGTGGGATTCCACAAGTGCCTCAAGGCACAAAGGGTCATCTGCTCGCAACTCAAAATGTTTATTATGTGCTATATTTGTGGCATATCCACTCATGCTCCCAACCCTCCCGAAAACCGTGGGAGATCCGAAAATTGGGCGTGTGCTGGGGGCGCAGCACTCAGCGAACGCCCAATTTTCCATGATAAGCACCATACTGAAATCAACTGAGATTTATACCTAATAACTGAGAGGTACTTTTGGAACAACCAATCACGAAGAAGCAACTCCCAAATGGTTTACTGGTGATGTTGAAAGAGATCCATACTGCTCCCATAATCAGTCACTGGGTGTGGTATCGGGTAGGTTCGCGCAATGAGATCCCAGGATGCACGGGTATCTCGCATTGGGTAGAGCACATGCAGTTCAAAGGTACCCCCCAATTCCCTGCCAGCGTGCTAGATAAAGCCATTTCGCGGGAAGGTGGATTCTGGAACGCATTTACCTACCTGGACTGGACCACATATTTCGAGACAATGCCTTCGGAAAAGATAGACCTCGCCTTGCGGTTGGAAGCTGACCGTATGATGAACACCGAATATACAAACGACGAGGTCGCCTCCGAGCGTACTGTGATCATTTCGGAGCGCCAGGGTAACGAAAACCAGCCGCTCTTCCGGTTAGGGGAAGAGCTTCAGGCGATGGCTTTCCGCGTCCACTCCTACCACCACGAAGTGATCGGAGATCTAGCTGATCTCCAATCCATGCAACGGGAGGACCTCGACAAGCACTACCGGATGTATTACACCCCCAACAACGCCGTACTCGCTGTAGCTGGTGATTTCAAAACCGATGAGATGCTGCATCGGATCGAGGAGCTGTTCGCGTCTATCCCTGCTGGCGTCGCGCCCCCTACGCCTAGCCGCCAGGAGCCGCCCCAGTCCGGCGAGCGACGTGTCACTATGGAAGGACCGGGTGAAACGACGTTTATCCAATTTGCCCACCACGCGCCAGCTGGCACTGACCGGGACTTTTTTGCACTCACAGTTCTAGACAGCTTGCTGACCGGACCGAGCAGCTTGAACATGTTCGGCGGAGGCATTTCTAATAAAACATCCCGCTTGTACCAGGCTTTGGTAGATGGGGAGCTGGCTGTTAGTGTCTCCGGAGGATTGCAGGCGACCATTGATCCCTTCCTGCACACTATCACCGTCGTCCTGCGCCCAGAGCGTGTCCACGATGAGGTGCTTGCGGTGCTCAATGATGAGATCAAGCGTTTGCAAGATGCTCCGCCCCAAATAGAGGAGCTAAACCGGGCTGTCAAGCAGGCGCGCGCTTTGTTTGCCTATGGCAGCGAGTTCGATCACCAACCAGGCGTTCTGGCTAGGGTTCTCCGAGATGTTCGCCAGCTACGACTGGTTCGTTACTTATCTGGACCAGCTTGCAGCTGTCACGCCAGCCGATGTGCAACGCGCAGCTCAGATCTATTTGCGCCCGCAAAACCGCATCTATGGGGTCTACTTACCCTCAGGGAATGGAGAGGCGATATGATGCGTCAACCTGGAACACCCATGATTCATTCCTTACCTGGCCCGGATGATATCACGCGCGTGGTTCTACCCAATGGGATTGTTGTGCTGGCTCGTGCGAATTTTAATAGCCCATCCGTGGCACTCACCGGTTACTTGCCAGCCGGATCCCTTTCCGACCCAGACGATAAGCTCGGGCTGGCTGATTTCGCAGCCTCAGGATTAATGCGTGGCACTGCCCATCGCGATTTCCAGGCGATATACGATGCTCTCGAATCGGCAGGTGCCAGCCTGGGGTTCGATGGCGGCACGCACACGACCGGCTTTGGAGGTAGGGCGCTGGCAGAGGATCTTAGCATGCTCCTGGAGCTCATCTCACAGGCGCTTCGCCAGCCCGTTTTCCCGGAAAACCAGGTAGAGCGGCTGCGGGCGCAGGTGCTGACTGGCCTGGCAATCCGTGCTCAGGATACCGGTGAGATGGCCTCCCTGGCCTTCGATAAGATAGTCTATGCAGGTCATCCTTACAGCCGGCCAGACGAAGGAGTTCCCGAGACGGTTCAGTCCATCACCCGCCAGGACCTGCTCGATTTCCACCAACGGTATTTTAGCCCCCGAGAAATGGTGGTCGTAGTTGTTGGCGCGGTAGAGCCTTCTCGTGCTGTCGATCTGGTGGCGGCTGTGCTGGCTGATTGGGGAAATCCGCAGCAGGTCGACCTGCCTGATCTACCACATTTGAAGCCTCTACAGGCGACCAGCACCGAAGTTGTGAGCATACCAGGGAAATACCAGTCCGATATCGTGATGGGCGTTGCTGGGCCACCCCGCCGCTCTCCGGATTTTGTGGCGGCTTCTCTGGGCAACAGCGTGTTAGGGCAGTTCGGCATGATGGGGCGCATAGGCGATGCTGTGCGCGAGAAAGCCGGTCTGGCTTATTATGCCTATTCTAGCCTGAGCGGAGGCATGGGACCGGGGCCCTGGAGCATATCGGCAGGGGTTGACCCGGCGAATGTCGAACAGGCGCAGGCGCTCATCCGGCAGGAGATTGCCCGCTTCGTCAGCCAGCCTGTCGACGCGGCGGAGCTTGCCGATAGCCAGGCAAATTTTATTGGACGCTTGCCCCTCAGTCTGGAATCCAACAGTGGTGTGGCAGGCGCGCTGCTCAACCTTGAGCGTTACGACTTGGGGCTGGATTACTACTTCCGCTACGCCGACATGGTGCGGGCGGTGACTGTTGAGGATGTGCTGGCTGCAGCGCAGCACTACTTGCACCCCGATAAGCTGGGCATTGCCATTGCTGGACCTCCTGCCAGCTGAAGATAGGAAGGATTAAGTTGAAACTAGGTACAGGGGTCGATCTGGTAGAGATCGAGCGATTCCAAGGCACCATTGAGCGGCACGGGGAGCGTTTCCTGGGGCGTGTCTTCACGGAGCGAGAGCTCAGCGAGGTGGGAGAAAACCTGGTCTCTCTGGCGGCGCGTTTCGCCGCCAAAGAGGCGGTGGCCAAGGCACTGGGAACAGGGATTGGCCCGGTCGCCTGGAAGGAGATCGAGGTGCTGCGTGGAGAAGCCCGCCAACCTCTCTTGAAGCTGCATGGTCAGGCAGCCCAGTTGGCGGAAACATTGGACTTTCATGTTTGGTCGCTCAGCCTGAGCCACACTCACACTCACGCAATAGCGATGGTGGTTGCGCTTGGTGAGGCAAGCCAGTGACGAGGACACCCTCTGTGTTTGAAAAGGATACACTTCAGATACTGCTCCAGGCACTCGAGGAGCTGGATGGGGGTTTCTCCGGACTGCCCGTGGCGATTTCCACACTCTCTGACGAAGCCGCCCTGCGGGATGTGATCTTCGAGGTTGCCGAACGCTTGCAAGATAATTACCCCTATTTTCACCCGCTTTACGCCGGTCAGATGCTCAAGCCACCCCACCCGGTGGCTCGCCTGGCGTATATGCTGGCGATGTGGATCAACCCAAACAACCACGCGTTAGATGGCGGACGTGCAAGCTCGCGCATGGAGAAAGAAGCCGTAGCTGAAATTGCAGGTATGTTCAGCTGGCAGACCCACCTTGGGCATCTCACCAGCGGCGGCACGATGGCAAACCTGGAGGCGTTGTGGGTATCCGGGCAGCTTCACCCGGGAGGAGTGATCGTCGCCTCGGAACAGGCGCACTATACCCACCAGCGCATCAGCAACGTCCTCGGTCTGGAGTTCGAGTCGCTCCCCTGTGACCGCCGCGGCCGCATGGATATGGCTGCCTTGCAGAGCCGATTGAAGGTCGGCGGCGTCAGCACCGTCGTGGCTACCATCGGGACGACCGCCATAGGCGCAGTGGATCAACTCCCCTCTATCCTAGAGCTGCGAAAGCGCTTCGGCTTCCGCCTGCATGCTGATGCGGCTTATGGCGGCTACTTTACCCTCGCGGATAATCTGGATACTGACACGAGGTCCGCTTATGACAGCCTTAGCCAGGTGGACTCGATTGTGATCGACCCGCACAAACATGGCTTGCAGCCGTACGGCTGCGGCTGCGTGCTCTTCCGCGACCCAACTGTGGGAAGTCTTTACAAACACGACTCACCCTATACATACTTCACATCCACCGAGCTGCACCTGGGCGAGATCAGCCTGGAGTGCTCGCGTCCGGGGGCTGCTGCGGTTGGGTTATGGGCAACTCAAAGGCTATTTCCCCTCGTCCACAGAGGCGAGTTTGCCGCCATGCTGCAAGATACGCGCCTTGCAGCGCTAACGCTGCATGAGAAGATCAAAGCCGATGGACGCTTCGTGACGGCATTCAAGCCGGAGCTGGACATCGTCGTCTGGGCGGTCCGCCAGGGAAGCGTGAGTGAAGCTTCGAAGGCATCCAGGGAGATCTTCAAACAGGCTGCAACTCGAAACCTGCACCTGGCACTGGTCGAGCTGCCGGTAGCCTTCTTCGACTTGGCTTCTGCTGGGGTGGCTATCGACCGGGAGATGATCACCTGCCTGCGTTCGGTCTTGATGAAGCCCGAGCACCGAGAGTGGATCGATCATATCTGGGAGATATTGCAGCAATCCACGGATGCGGTCTTTGAGCGTTGAACGATTGTCTGTGAGACCTTCGCGAGAACAAAGCGTCTAGCACTTGATGCATTCTCCCTGAATGGTAAACTAGTATTGATATGGAGGGGAAATGTCTCGCACTGCACGCTTGATTTTCAATATCTTCCTCAGCCTAATTGTGCTCCTGGTAATCCTCCTGCCAGCTGGAGGCATTATCACTGCCCGGCGGTCCTTCCCGCAAGTGCAGGGTAAGATCCAATTGAGCGGTCTGAATGCCCCTGTGGATATATTCCGAGATTCTTTCGGCGTGCCGCAAATATTCGCTGGCAACACACATGATCTGTTTTTTGCCCAAGGCTACGTGCATGCCCAGGACCGCTTCTGGCAAATGGATTTTTGGCGGCATATCGGCTCTGGGAGGCTGTCTGAGATGTTCGGCGAATCCCAGGTGGATACGGATAGATTCCTAAGGACTCTCGGCTGGCGGCGCATTGCCGAGGAAGAGTTGGCAAGCCTGGATGCCCAGAGCCTCGCCATCCTGCAGGCTTACGCGGAGGGGGTGAACGCCTACCTGGCGGAGCATCGGGGGAGCGCACTGAGCCTAGAGTATGCGGTGTTGAAGCTGCTCAATCCAAGCTACCTGGTGGAGGTTTGGCAGCCAGTGCACACACTCACCTGGGGCAAGGCCATGGCATGGGATCTTCGCGGGAACATGGACGAGGAGATTGAGCGGTCGATCCTGTTGAAGAACCTGACTGCCAAGCAGGTGGCTGAGCTGTTCCCACCCTATCCAGTTGAAAACCCGATAATTGTTACAGGAGGGAGTGCAGAATTGAGAATTGAAAACAAAGCCTCGGAGCTCGAAAACAAGCAGTCTCTCCTCGCCACTCTCAACTCTCTATTCTCTAATCTCGAATCCAAGAAACTTGCCCTGGATGCTCTTATCGGTCCAGCCGGACCCGGGGTGGGTTCCAACAGCTGGGTAATTTCCGGAAGCCGCACTACCACCGGCATGCCTCTGCTGGCAAACGACCCCCACCTGGGGGCGCAGATGCCGTCCATCTGGTACGAGGTCGGGTTGCACTGTGTCCCAAAAGGGGAGGGCTGCCCGATTGAGGTAAGCGGGGTGTCCTTCGCCGGAGTGCCTGGCGTGATCATTGGGCACAATGATCGCATTGCATGGGGATTTACGAATCTCGGACCCGATGTCATGGACCTGTATATCGAAAAAGTCAACCCGGCAAATCCTAACCAGTACGAATTGAATGGTGTCTGGAGCGATATGCGGCTGGTGCGGGATACCATCAATGTGGCTGGCGGCGAGCAGGTGGAGATCACAGTGCGCTATACACGCCATGGCCCGGTGATCTCGGATACCTATGGAGATCTGGGATCGTTTAGCGAGACTTCGGGCATCCGGCTCCCAAAGGATTATGCAATCGCTTTACGATGGACCGCCCTGGAGGTCTCGCATACTTTCCCAGCTATTTGGCGCTTAAACCGGGCTGCCAGCTGGCAGGATTTTCGCACAGCCCTGTCACAGTTCGATGTGCCATCGCAGAACGTGGTCTACGCTGATGTGGAAGGCAATATCGGCTACCAGGCGCCAGGAAAAATCCCTATCCGGGCAAATGGGGATGGGAGCTTGCCCGTTCCGGGATGGACGGACGAGTACGAGTGGACCGGATATATCCCCTTTGAGGAGCTGCCCAACAGTTTCAACCCACCACAGGGGTATATCGCTGCTGCCAACAATGCAGTGATCGGTGGAGAATACCCCTACTTCATCAGCGCCGAGTGGGATTATGGTTACCGCGCCCGGCGCATTGTCGAGATGATCGAAAGCCACACCGGGCTCATGGATACGGCTACAATGCAAGCCATGCAAGGCGACGACCAGGACTTAAATGCTAGGATTCTCATCCCATTCATACCCCAGGGAAAATGGTCAGAACCCATCCTAGCACAGGCTTATGATCTGTTGGTGAGCTGGGATGGACGGAACCGCATGGATTCAGCAGGGGCAGCCCTATTTGCTGCCTTCTGGCGACAAATACTGGCAATTACCTTCCATGACGACCTGCCTGAGGGGTATTATCCAAGCGGAGGCAGCCGATGGATAGAGATCGTGCGACATCTTGTAGAGCAACCCGATAGCCAATGGTGGGACGACCGCACCACCCCAGATCGTATAGAGGGGCGCGATGAGATCCTCCTACGCGCCTTTGTGTCGGCGGTGAGCGAGCTGGAGGCGACTCTGGGAGAGGATCCTTCTGAATGGGCCTGGGGGGACTTACATACCCTGACCCTGCGCAATGCCACATTGGGTGAGTTGGGTGTTGGTCCCATTGAGGCGCTTTTCAACCGTGGACCGTTCCGCACGGCAGGCGGGGAGTTGATCGTCAACGCCACCGGTTGGGAGCCAGCAGCCGATGAACCTTACTCGGTCAACTGGCTGCCGTCCATGCGCATGCTGGTGGATTTCAGCAACCTGCAGAATTCGCTGCTCATCCATACCAGCGGACAATCGGGACACGCATACCACCCGCACTACGACGATATGACCGACCTGTGGCGCACCATCCAGTACCATCCTATGCTGTGGGAGCGCGAGCAGATCGAAGCCCAGGCAGAAGCGCATTTGACCCTGACCCCTTAGGAGGGTGGCATGTCACTACCTATTGAACGCCGAATCATCACCGTAGGCCTGGTTTGGAGCCAGAGGGGGGAGCTGCTCATTTGCAAGATGAAGGCCGACCGGGGTGTCTTTCCAGGGCAGTGGGGATTCCCTGGGGGCGGCATCGATCCGGGGGAGCACATGGAAGCTGCCCTGCGCAGGGAACTGCGCGAGGAGCTGGGGATTGAAGTGCTAAACATCCGTGCGGCCTTTTTCAAGGACGGTGTTTTCGAAAAGCTGTATATTGATGGCAGCACGAAGGCACAATATCTGATCTTCCTTGTGTTCCATTGTGAGGCGGAGAGTGAATCCATACTCTTGAATGAAGAATTCGACGAGTATCGCTGGGTGAGCGAAGCAGACCTCCAATCCATGCAATTAAATGAAGTCACTCGAGATACTCTTCGGCGCATTGGACCCTGGAAAGACCGATAATCCCTCTCCCCCTTAGCCCTTCCTTGATGGCAGGGGCATGCTTCCGGAATAATAAAGTAGCGGGCGTACTGCGCCCGCTACTTTATTATTCTTTATCTTCCTCCCCAGCACCAGATGCGAGGTTGGGGGAGGGGGAGAGTTATGCTTCTGCCTTATGAACTGCTCGCGAGCGCTCCTTAAAGAACTCAATCACAGCAGGCAATACCGAGAGGAAGATGATCGCCAGCACCACGAAGGTGAAATTCTCTTGCACAAACTTCAGATTGCCGAAGAAATAGCCGCCGAAGGTGAAGAGCGCTACCCAGACGATTCCGCCTACCACGTTGTAGGTTATGAAGTGTCTGTAAGACATGGCTCCAATCCCTGCCACGAAAGGTGCGAAAGTGCGGATAATCGGAACGAAACGCGCCAGGATGATCGTCTTACCACCATGGCGCTCGTAAAATTCGTGGGTGCGGTCCATATATTCTTTTTTGAGGAAGCGAATCTCCCCGCTGAAAGCCCGCGGACCGATGTAGTGCCCGATCCAGTAGTTGACCGTATCGCCGATGATCGCCGCTGCTGAAAGCAGCAGGAAGAGCAGCCAGGGATTGAGCGAGCCTAAACCGGCGAAGGTGCCTGCGGCAAAAAGCAAGGAATCGCCTGGGAGAAATGGCGTGATGACCAGCCCGGTCTCCAGGAAAATGATCAGGAATAAAAGCAGGTAAGTCCACGTGCCGTATGTCTGGATGACAGCGCTCAAGTGCTTATCAAGATGGAGAAATAAATCGAGCAGATAAGTAAACAGTTCCATTAATTCATCGTCCTTCTTTAGAAGAATTGTGTTTGGGGTGGTTAGCCACGAACCTGGGATTATACTACATCCTCCGCTTGCTGCTTGCGCCGGAAGCGTGCGTTGATCCACAACACGGCTGCCAGGCACAGGAATGCCAGCAATACAAGCCCTGTTCCAGCCAGCGCATCGGTGCGCTCAGGCAGGGTAATCAATGGCTGCTCGAGAAAACCGTTGAGCAAGGTGAAGGCGAGCAGGATGGTGAGCCCGTTCCACAAGCCGTGGATTAGCACGGCTCCCAGATACGCCAGACCCAGGCGCAGGTAGCTGCGCTGGCTCCAGGCTAAGGCCAGCGCCCAACCTGTCAGTCCAGCGGTGAGAGAATGGATCACCCCTGTACCGAGCCTGGCAAAGACAACCATACCCCACTCTTCTCCCCCGCTGCTGCCGAGCATCAAGCTCTCTGCCAGAGCATATCCTGCGCCGCACAGGATTCCAGCTGTAAACCCCTCCACTGGGCGGAGGCCGGAGCCAGCCAGGATCCACACGCCCAGGGGTTTGAGCGCCTCTTCGATCAGCGGTACGATGAGAGCTCCAAAGGCGAAGACAGAGAAGATCATCAGCGGTTCGTTTAGATAAGGAGCCAGGATGTGGACCACGATCTCCGGTGAGCTGCCTGAAAGTCGGGACTGCTCCAACCGCTCTGCCAGGGTGGAGAGCTCGCCAGGCAAGCCGGGTGTGCTGGAGATCCACAAGGAGAGGGCGATGATGCCACCCACCAACACGAGGGTCTCAATGAGCAGGATCACGAATGGCGCCAGCGCGCTGCCACTGGCGACCAGTCCCCAGAAGCGCTGCGGTGACCCCACGGGCAGTCCGCGTACCGCCAGGTAGACCAGCCACACAATGGGTATGCCAATAGCCAAAATATGCACAGGAGGCAGGACCAGCCAGGCGAGCCAGTCTTGTTGGGCGACCCAATAACCCGCCGCCAGCACAATTGGGAGCAGAAAAATTGCCAGCGAAGGGCGCATCCAGCGCGGCCAGCGAGGATGCCGGGGGAGGCGACCTGCCAGGCGCAGCAGCGCATAGCCTGCCGAGGGGACCAGCAGCAGCCCGATGGTGCCGCTGGCGGTCGCCAGCAGCAGGAAAGAGATGCCCGTCCCTGGCCCCTCCGCCAACGAAAAGCGCTGCGTCAGGCTGATGAAAAGCAGGACTAAGGCAAGGCTCCACAGGGCAGCGATACCCAGCAGGCTGAAGGCAAGCTGTAAACCCGAAAGCCAGTGGAATCCAGAGGTCGATGGACGGTTAGCAGGAACAGACATCTATTCACACAAACGAACGCAAGGGGCAATATCCGAGATCGGGCTTTTTCCACAAAGGGTAAATCAATGATTTCATTTTTCCTCAATATCAATGTTCGCGATGATATCTCCAGGTGGCAGGTCTAAACCCTGAGAAGGGTCCCGCAATGTCAGGGCCAAAGCCACCTCCATCCCCTCGATCACCTGACCAAAGATGGTGTAGCCGCCGTCCAGCTTGGGAGCGGGGGCGAAAGTGATGAAGAACTGGCTGCCGTTTGAATCTGGCCCGGCATTTGCCATGGCTACGGCGCCGGCTTTGTCGAATTTGAGATCGGAAAGTTCGTTAGAGAAAGCATAGCCGGGTGTTCCGTAGCCAGTTCCGCTGGGGTCGCCTGCCTGGGCGACGAAATCTTTCAGCACGCGGTGAAAGGTGACACCCTCGTACCAGCCGTTGCGAGCGAGAAAGATAAAGTTGTTCACCGCCAGCGGGGCGCGATCCGGGAACAGCTCGATAACGATATCGCCTTTTTCAGTGTGCAGCGTGGCGATGTACTGGCTGGAGGGGTTGATGGTGATTGGCGGGCATTCGCTGAACTGGCGCGCTTCGAGCAGGTCCAGACGGATAATCGTAGCGATATTGCCCCTGGTCATGGGCAATCCGTCGGGCCAGATGTCACCGTTCACAAGCAGGAAGGGTGTGCCGGGCATGCCGGTCTGCACGCCCCACTCCCAGGCATCCTGGGCTGCTGAGATAGCTTGCTCGCTCAGCATATCTGCGCTGAATTTCTCCACATCCAGAGACAGCTCGGTCGCAGCAGCGCTTAGCCAATCCTGGAACTCAGCCGGGCTCAAGCTGGTCCACTCTTGCTGGCGAGTGTAGAGCAGGTCGTGCATCTCCCAGAAATTGTCCTGCAGACCAGCGGCTTCCGCCGCTTGCATCGCCAGGGCGGCTTTATCGTTTACAGACGTCAATGGGAAGTGTCGGTAAACGAGACGAACATCCCCCAGGA
The DNA here is from genome assembly GCA_963714425.1 of uncultured Chloroflexia bacterium. GTDB lineage: Bacteria > Chloroflexota > Anaerolineae > Anaerolineales > UBA4823 > DATCYX01. The sequence goes on along the minus strand of CAVQOI010000009.1, from coordinate 248,188 downwards.
GATCATCCAGGAGACGGTCTGCCACGACTGCCATGGCTGCGCATCCCGGCGCCTGGAAATCACAATAAACCACCAGCGTGTTGGCAGCCTCCTGATCCCCTTTGATCCAATCATCATCACTCACTGGGGCGAAGAGCGATTCTTGCGTGGGCCCAGGGGTTTGCGGAGGGCTGATCACTGTGCAGCCGGCAGGTATGCTATCCGTTGGCGTAGCGGTCGGGGGTTCTAGGGTGGCTGACGGGGCAGGTTGTGTCCTTGCCTGTGTGGTTATGGCAGATGTTGCGCCTGCCTGGCAGGCTGACAGGAATAAGCCCAGGCTGACAAATAAGGGGATCAGTTTCCTCATGGTTAATGCTTCATGCGTCCAGCTTTAGCCCGCCCATTGTATCCTATTCTAAAAAGAAATAACCCTGCAATCACGTCAGGTTGGAGCAAATCTCCAAACATGGCCTGATTGCAGGGTTCCTCCCACTACCCTGATTGCAGCAAGGAGCAAGAAAGTCTATACCCCCCTGGGGAATAATTGCACGATCAGCTCCCAATTAACGCTCAGATCGTAGATCGCCACTCCCACCAGAAGCACGCCCCCAATCAGGTTGACCAGCCGGGCGCGCTGGGCAAACTGGCGCGTGAGCCAGCGCTGTAAGGCGACCGAGAGCAACGAGAGCGCCAGCAATGGCACTCCGAAGCCCAGCCCGAACCAGAAGAATATACTGAGCTTGCTGACCACATCGGCGGTGGTCAGCGAGAATGCAAAGATACCCACCACCAACGGTCCGGAGCAGGGCAAGGCGATCGGCCCGTAGAGCAGGCCATAGAGGTAGGCGTTCGCCCAGGGGTGCTTGATCAGCGGCGCCTGGATCTGCGGCAGGCTCTTAAAGGGGTTGATGTTCAGCAGCAGCAGCACCCCCAGCGCCAGGATGAGCAGGTCGGCAAGCGGGATGACCACCGCAAGCGCCCTACCCACCGAGACGGAGAGCAGGGCGATAATCCCACCTAGCAAAAGCATCATTGTGAGCACGCCCAACAGCACAAACAAACCCAAGAGCGAGCGCGTCCCCTGCTTGCCGCTTGCCTGCCCACTCAGGTAAGCTAGGAAGCCGGGGTATAAAGGCAGCACGCACGGACTAGTGGTGGCGAGCAATCCCAATGTGAACGAAGTCAGGACCTCTTGAATATCCATTCACGCCCTTATCCGGATAGAAACGGCTGCAGCGCTTTCTGAAGATCGTCCGCGCTTTTCACGCCGAAGGGCAAGGGGTGCACTTCACCCTTGTGGTCGATGATGAACATCGGTGCGGAGGGGGGATTGAGGAATTGATCGCCGTAAAGCTGGCCAATCTCACGGGCTACTTCAACCGGGGCAACGGCGTAGTACCAGTCAAACTCATTGCGGGCGACATAGTCCGTAAGATCTGATAGGACCTCGTTGGGGTCGATGTCCAGGCCCAGGCTGACGAAGTCCTCGCGCTCGCCGAGCTGGCTGTGCAGGAGCACGACTTCGCGCTGCTGGCGCATGCAGGTGGAACACCACATTGCCAAGGTCTCCACCAGGATTACTTTGCCCTCGAAGTCCTGGATGCTGAAGGTCTCGCCCGTCGCAGCATCGGTCAGGCTAGCCTTGAAGAAGGCCGGCGTTTCTATCATGGCCTGATCTTCAGGCATGCTGGCAGGTGTCTCATCCATCATGGCGTCTTCGCTGGGCATGGCTTCTTCCATCACCTCAGGCGTCTCTTCCATCATCTCCTCGGGCGTCTTTTCCATCATGGCTTCATCGCCCTGCTCGTGCATCACCTCGGTAGCTCCTGCTTGCTGCGGCGCACTGGCGCTGCAGGCAGAGAGTACCAGCGAGAGCACGACCAATAGAGCGAACCACTTATATTTGCAAATCATTGAGATCTTCTCCTGTATATTGATCTGAGTGAGTGAATTTCACTCCCTTTGATGATCCCACAAAATCATTATGAAAAGATTACGGGGGTCTTAGGAGAATGTGAATAATAGTCTTCACATTCTTCATGTATAATTTCGCGGTTGGCGCCTATGAGAACTTTTTTCTTGCTCTGGCTCAGCCAATTGTTCTCGATATTTGGCACTGCCATGACACGCTTTGCAGTGACAATCTGGGCGTACCAGCAGACCGGTAAAGCCACCACCCTGGCGTTGATGGGTTTTTTCAACAGCGGCGCCTATGTGCTTGCCAGCCCGTTGGCAGGTGTGCTCACCGACCGCTGGAATCGCAAGTGGGTTGTAGCGCTCGCTGATTTGGGAGCCGGGTTGACTACCGCTGGGATGCTGGTTTTGTATCTAAACGGGCGCTTGCAGCTCTGGCACCTTTATCTGGGAGGGTCGTTGAGCAGCGCACTGGCGGCTTTCCAGGAACCAGCTCTAAGCGCATCAGTGAGCTTGCTAGTTCCTTCCAAACAGCTCACGCGCGCTAACGGCATGCTCTCGCTCGCCTATGATGGATCACATATGTTCGCACCTGTGATCGCTGGAGCGTTGCTCTCCCCCATAGGAGTGAGTGGGATTATGACAATTGATCTTACCTCCTGTGCGATCGCTATACTGCTCATCCTGGCTTTACGGATTGCCCGCCCGCCGGAGAGTGCAGCCGGCAGACAGGCGCGCGGTAAGATGAGCAAGGAAGCGATCTACGGCTTCCGCTATATCACACGCAATGCTGGTCTGCTTGGAATATTGTTGATCTTCTCTGGCATTAATTTGTCCGCCGCGATAACCTATTTTGGGATTCTTCCCGCTATGATTCTTGCGCGCACAGGTAGTGACGAAGTCGCTCTTGGCGCCGTGCAGTCCATGCTGGGTATCGGTGGTGTGGCCGGTGGGCTTTTACTGAGCCTGTGGGGGGGACCTAAGGATCGCCTGAGAGGCTTCCTGCTTTCGACTGCTGCTTCCTTCTTACTGGGTGACTTTATGTTTGCCGTGGGACGCTCGCTACCCGCCTGGCTGACAGCTGCATTTATTTCAGCCGTTTTCGTGCCTGTCCTCTTGGCCTGCTATGAATCAATTTGGCAAAACCGCGTTCCCCTGGATATCCAGGGGCGCGTGTTCTCCGCCAAGAATGTAATTCAGATAGGGAGTATGCCAGCTGGCTACTTGCTTGCAGGCTGGCTGGCTGATCACGTATTTGAGCCAGCGATGGCGCCGGGTGGGAATTTGGTAGATGTTTTTGGCTGGCTCGTAGGAACTGGCCCTGGGGCGGGGATGGCTTTGATGTTTGCTGGGACCTGCATCCTTGGAACGCTTACCTGCCTGGTTGGATTTCTGATCCCAGCTGTGCGTGATGTGGATCGGGTTGTCCCCCAGCCAGCGATGGATCGTGAATTTTCTCCCCCACAGAATACTTAGGAGGAGCCATTTGAGAAAGTTCCTGCACGCTACAATCGGAATATTCCTTGGATTGATAGGGATCTTCGCACTCATCTGGCTCGCTGCACAGCCTTTCACGGACCGCTCTCAACTCGCCCGTGCCATTGCCTGAATGGATTCCGACATCCAGGATTACAAGCGCTTTCCCAGCCGCCTTGTCGAGAACGCCGCGTCTGTGTTCGATTTCCTCGAACCCAATCCAGCTCAAAGACAGCGTTACGCACTGGCGATAGAGACCATAACCTATGACGGTGAGAAGCACGACCTGGATACCTTCCTGGTACCGTAGCTATCCTGGTGATCATAGACGACGACTTGCTTTATGAGCACTATTTCAACGGTTACCAGCGTGATTCGACGGTAACCTCTTTGTCAGTCGCAAAATCCTTCGTCTCTGCCCTGGTGGGCATCGCCATCTCCGAAGGCTACATCCTCAGCATTTAAGATCCCATCACCGATTACGTGCCCGAGCTCTTGGAGAAAGATTCTCGCTATGGGAATATCCGATTGCGCCACCTGGTAAGCATGTCGTCAGGTATCCATTACGAGGAGCACAGCCTGCCCTGGAGCGACGACGCCAGCACGTACTACTCTCCCGACTTGCGGGCGGTGACGGTTTCCAGCACCATAGACAGAGACCCAGGACAGGAGTTACGCTATAACAACTTTCATCCCCTTCTGTTAGGGCTGGTGCTGGAACGCAGTACCGGTCTCCCTGTGGCAAAGTACCTCGAGGAAAGATCTGGAAAGCCCTGGGCATGGAAGCGCCTGGCTTGTGGTCGTTGGATAGCGAAGCAAGCGGCTTCGAGAAGATGGAGAGCGGGATCAACGGGCGGGCGATTGACTTGCCACTTTTGGGCGGCTGTATCTCAACCAAGGAAATTGGGATGGCGTGCAGATTATCCCTGCCGAGTGGGTAGATGACTCAACTAAACAAGACACAACCACTGACCCGGCGCCCTTTTACCAATATTTTTGGTGGGTGAACACTCAGGTGGAGGGCAATCACTTCTACGCTACTGGAAAACACGGGCAATATATCTACATCGTCCCCGAGCAGAATCTGATTTTTGTGCGATTTGGTCGAAGCGCCTCTTTGCATGGAAATTTCAAAGACGTGTTTCGGATGCTGGCAGCCCAGCTCGCCCAGGCGGATGGCTGATCAACTCCTTCTTATTCCCCCACCGCCTCTTGCAACTGCTCGTAAGACGACATCCAGGCGATGCGATTGATGAAATCAGCCAGGGTAGCGCTTTGGAGGCGTAGCAGGCGTACCGAAGCGCCCACCGGGTCTTCCCCGGCGGCACCACCTGGCTGGTCGGCGTAAGCCCCGTAGAAAGCAAAGTAAGCCTGGTTGATCCTTCGCAGGTGGTAGCCGTTGTCCCAGAATACCAGCCGGCGCTGCTCCATATACGCCTCCGCCTCATCGATCATCCCTCGAGCGAGCAGCTCGTCCACGGCGATGCGTGTGGTGCGCATCTCGCGGCGGAAATCGAAAGCAGGCGGTTCTGCGGGAGAGGGTGGGGGCGTAGTTTCCTGCGGAGTAGGTGGTGGCGGCGGCGGCAAGAGCTCCTGGTAATAGCGCTCGATCAACCTCCACCCGATCTCTTTGCCGGCGATGGAAGCCGCAGTCTCGTTCATGGTGCGCAGCTCGGGGCTGGTCTCGTAGTTAAGACCCAGCGGGCGCAGGGTGAGGTAGTTGTGGATCCACTCGTGTGCTACCACTTCCCCGGTCCAGTTCAGGTCGCTAGTCTGCATCACCATGGTGGGGTACACGCCGATGCCTCCAATCGGCACCACCAGTGTCGAGACATCCAGCGCACGTTCCACGCTTTCTTCCAGGGTCACATGATCTTCTACGGTCTGGTCGGGGCGTAGAGAGATATTCTCGTCTTGTCGGATCTGATCGCGAGGCGAAATGATCAGCGCCCAGGGAAGCGGCGTGCTGTGGTAGAGCACCGGCGGCACTGCCTGCCCCGCCAGAGAGAGCCCCATCTCGGCAGCTACCGCTGAGAGCTGATCCTGCAGCACGGCTTCAGCCAGCGGTCCGAGGCTTTCTCGGCGATCGAAGAGCGCCTCCAGCTGGCGCTGGATGGGCTCGGAAGCTAGTTGTGGGTCCTGGATATCGGGGCTGGCGTAGAATTCGGCAAGCAGCGCTTCAGTCTGCTGGATCTGTCGCACTAAATCGAGGTAATCCAGCACTTGTTGTCGGCGGGCTTCTAACGACATGTACGCAGAAATTCCAAGGGCGGCCTGCCCCAGCTTAACCCCAAGGGCATCCAGTGTCCAGGTGAGGTAGTCGAACTCTATCTGGCGGGTAAAGGCACGCACACGTTCGGTCTGCTCGCCGGGAAGAAGCCCACTGCTGCCTAGCAAGGTTGCCATCAGGGAGACCAGGATCAGGAGCAATACAGTTCGTTTTAAACGCATGCAGAGCAGGTTACCATAACAAAATAAGGATCGTGGGGGCGGTAAAGAGGCCCTCACACTCCAGAATGAATTCTTCTCTTCCCCTTTCAGAAGGTAGAGGCTGGGGGAGAGGGGGTTATCAGACCTTGCCTGACCAGTAGCTCGGCGTTCAGGATAGAGCCCCCTGCGGCACCACGGATGGTGTTGTGCGATAGGATTACCATGCTGGCATGCAGGATGGGATCCTGGCGGATACGCCCCACGGTGGTGGACATGCCCTTGCCAGCCATGCGGTCCAGGCGGGGCTGCGGACGATCGGGTGCCTCGCTCACCAGGATGGCAGTCTGCGGAGAAGATGGCAGTTCGCGGCTGATCCTCGGGGGTTGGAATTCGGCCAGCACGCGGCGTATATCTTCGATACTTGCAGATCTCTCGAGCCCGACGCTCAGGCATACAATGTGCCCATCTACCACCGGGACGCGGTTGGCGTGGGCGGAGATTGGGAAATCAGCTGGCACAACCCGCCCGTCCTCGAGCCTGCCCAGGACCTTCAGCGGCTCAAGGACCATCTTCTCTTCTTCCCCGGGTACATAGGGAATGATATTGCCGAGGATATCCATGGAAGGCACACCCGGATACCCTGCCCCTGAGACCGCTTGCAGTGAGACCACGAATGCCTGGCGCAGCCCGAAGCCATCTTGTAGCGCCTTCAGGACGACTGTCAGCCCGGTGATGGTGCAATTGGCGTTGGTGACGATGAAGCCGCGCCAGCCCCGCTGGAGGCGCTGAGTGGAGACCAGGGCGGTGTGGTCCGGGTTCACCTCGGGCAGCAGCAGGGGCACATCCGGCTCCAGGCGGTAGGCTGATGCGTTGGAGCACACCGCGCTGCCGTAACCGGCGAAGGATGCCTCTACCTCCAACGCTGCCTCGGGAGGGAGTGCTGAGAACGCCAGGGTAGCACCGGCGTCCTGGGGATTGGAGGGAGTGATGCGCACTGCGCGCGCCCACTCCGGCATGGGAGTATCCAGAATCCAATGGCAAGCCTCAGCATAAGTCCTGCCGATGGCGCGCTCTGAGCCGGTCAGGGCGGTGACCTGGAACCAGGGATGCCCATCTAGGAGCTGGACGAAGCGCTGCCCGACGGCGCCGGTAGCGCCAAGCACTGCCACGGGGATGGGCTGCGAGGGTGTGTTCGGGCTGGTCATAGTGCCGTATTATACCTGTCGTGAGTTGAAAGTTGAAGGTTGCAGGCCTGACCGCTCTAAAGTCGGTGCGTGATAACGCTCAACGCGAACGTGCTATAATCACCCCCACGATGAATTTCCTGATAACCGGTGCAGCGGGATTTTTAGGATCGGCGCTGGCAAACACGCTGGCTCGTCAAGGTCACCAGGTGCGCGGCCTGGACGACCTTTCGACAGGCGACCCACAGGCACTCTCCCCAGACGTGCTCTTCACACGAGGGGATGTCAACGACCGCCCCAAGCTATGGACCCTGCTGCAAGATGTGGACTGTGTGTACCATCTGGCGGCTAGGGTGGCAGTGCCTGAATCGCTGCTGTACCCGCGGGAATATAACGCGGTCAACGTCGGCGGAACGGTCAGCCTGATGGAGGCTATGCGTGATGTGGGCGTGCGCCGGGTAGTGCTCATCTCCTCTGGCGCGGTCTATGGAGACCAGGGTGAGCAACCCCTGCGTGAAAACGCCATCCCCAACCCGCGCTCCCCTTATGCCGTCTCCAAGCTGGCTGCGGAATATTATGTGCGCACCATTGGCGACCAATGGGGGATGGAGAGCGTGTGCCTACGCGTGTTCAACGCCTACGGGCCTGGACAGCACCTGCCTGTATCGCACCCTCCGGTGATCCCTAATTTCTTGAAGCAAGCCATGCGCGGCGGTACGTTGGTGGTGCACGGTGATGGCGCGCAAACCCGTGATTACATCTTCGTGGATGATGTGGTGCGATGCATGGTCTCTGCGGCAACCGCGCCCGGGCTCGGGCAGATGATCATCAACGTTGGCAGTGGAAGTGAGACTAGCGTGCGCGAGCTGGTGCGCTTGACGATGGAGGTAACCGCAGGAAAGCCGGAAGTTGTGTATAACCCGCGTAGCCATCCGGGCGTCTCGCGCATGCGCGCTGACCTGTCTCTCGCCCGCAAAAAGCTAGGTTTCCAGCCGAGCACCTCTCTGGTGGAGGGGCTGCGCCTGACCCTGGAACGGGACCCACGCTACCGCAAAGAGCCCACCAAACCATTACGTTCAATCCAATAAAGAGCATTCTCCGCGAATTACACTAATTCCACCAAATTATTCTAATGATTTGCGAAATTACAATAATTCGCAGATATGAAACCAATCGTGCTAGCTAAGAACTGTCTACCCCGTGATTTTTTTGCACAGCGAACCACCGAGGTTGCGCGACAGTTGTTGGGCAAACGGCTGGTGCGGATACAAGGTAGCCAGCGTCTGGCGGGAGTGATCTCCGAAGCGGAAGCATACCGCGGCGAGGAGGACCAGGCATGTCACGCCCGCGCCGGGCGCACGAAGCGCACCAAGGTGATGTATGGCCCGCCGGGACATGCTTACGTCTATTTCACCTATGGCAACCACTGGATGCTCAACTTCGTAGCGGAGGCCGAGGGCTTCCCAGCGGCAGTGCTGATCCGCGCTATCTTCCCCATGGAAGGGTTGGAAGCTATGGCGGAAAGGCGCCAGGGGCAACCATTCAAGCGATGGACGGATGGCCCAGGTAAGCTGTGCAAGGCGCTGGAGATTGATGGGCGCCATCACGGGCTGGACGTGTGTGCTGTGGATGCTGAGATCTTCGTGGAATGGGAAGAACCAATCCCTGATTCGAGCGTGACGATTAGCCCACGAGTGGGTTTAAACAATACACCGGAGCCATGGAAGAGCATGCCGTGGAGGTATCTAGTTACGCGTGAGGAGTGAGATATGGGACTTTTAGAAGGTAAAACTGCGCTGGTATTCGGTCTGGCAAACGAGCGATCCATTGCCTGGGGTATCACCAAGGCCTTTCACGAGCACGGGGCCACTATTGGCTTGAGTTACGCTGGCGAGGTCCTGGAGAGGCGCGTCCGCCCCCTGGCAGCGCAGATCGGCTGCACCTTTGTTGAGGCCTGCGATGTCACCTCCGACGAGCAGATCGCATTGGTGGCGCAGCGCGCTGCGGACGTCTTTGGTGGAGTCGATATCCTGGTTCATGCAATCGCGTATGCAGGACGCGAAGAGCTCAGCGGGCCGTATTACAACACCAGCCGCGCTGGGTTTCACACCGCGATGGATATCAGCGTGTACTCCTTCACCGCCCTTGCGAAAGCTTTCCAGCCGCTGCTGCGTCCAGGCGCAGCTTTGCTCACCCTGACTTATTATGGCGCTGAGAAAGTCTCGCCTCACTATAACGTCATGGGGATCGCTAAAGCTGCTCTTGAGGCCTCGGTACGTTACCTGGCGTATGACTTTGGCAAGCAGAGCGTGCGTGTGAACGCCATCTCTGCTGGACCTATCCGCACCCTTTCAGCGGCGGGCGTGTCGGGCTTCAAGACCATGTACCGCCAGTTTGCTGAGATCGCGCCATTGCATGAGAATATTTCCATCGAAGATGTTGGCGGGGCGGCGGTCTTCCTTTGCTCAAATCTGGCAGGAAAGATCACCGGCGAGGTGCTCTTCGTCGATTCAGGATACAATATTCTTGGAGTGCCTGAGACAGTCGAATGAGGAAGCTTTCGGAGGACTGGCGGGCGACTGACGATTGTCATCCAAAATCATGGAGACTTGATGTTTCGCAGGCGTGAAGACCCCTTATTGCCTCCTACACAGCCCGCACCGACTGAGCGGGTGACATCCGTATTGGGGAGTGGTGTTGTATGGAAAGGCAATCTGAGCGGCGCCGGAGGCGTGCGCATCGAGGGTGCATTTGATGGCGAGATCGCCTTACGGGGGATGCTGGTTGTGGCTGATGGCGGCCGCGTCACCTGCGAACACCTGCGCGCGCACACTGTAATTGTCGCGGGGGCGGTGCAGGGAAATATCACTGCAGAGAAGGTTGAGATCCGCAAGACCGGGCGCGTGTGGGGTGATGTGGTCACTGCGGCATTCGCTACCGAGGAGGGCGCTTTCTTGCGCGGGCAGATCCGCATGGAAGAGCACCTGGAGGTTGAAATCGAGACCGGCATTGATGCGGGGGTCGAGGCGGATACAAGCGCAGTTCCCAGCCCTGAAGCAGCAGGGGATTCGGGAAACTAATCGAACTCATCACTCTGTCCCTTTCGCACCTCTGATACGGAAAAGAGGCGGGAGACGCCAAAAACACGACGTTCGGGCAGCATTGCTGCCCGAACGTCGTGTTTTTAGGTAAGACCCCCACGCCTGAAGGGACAAGGGGGGGCGGGAAAATAGGTTATCGCAACAAAGTGGCGTAGTAAATCGCGGCGATGATATGGATGATCGCAGTGGTGAATAGTACCATCCCAATTGGGATGTGCACGGCGTGCCAAAGAGCCAACATCCGGCGCGCCGTCGTGAGGGATGCCAACTGGATTTCCAGTACGCGGCGCTGGTTGAGCAGGCTTTCCAGGTGCTTCACTTTTACCTTGGAGGAGGCGTCCAGCCTGCGGCGTTGCATCCACCACCTGAGCTGGTATCTGGCATCATAAAACCCCCTGCTCAAGACCAGCGAAAGCTGCCCAGCAGAGCCCAGCGGCGCGCCATAGAAATTGCGAGCCAGGTTGCGCAGCGCAGTATCCGGAGAAGTCAGCCAGGCTTTCAGTTCCCGATCAGCGAGAGCGATTTGCTGTTCCAGCTGGCTGGCTTCGACCTCGACACCTTCTGCTGTGCGGGGGATGGAGGTATAAATGTACCGTCCAATAAAACCGCTGAGCACAACGATTACGGTCAAAAGCATCAGGACGCCTGCCAGACCATTGAATTTCCAGGACGAGTGCAGCAAGACCAGATAGGGTCCCACAATACCGGTGAAGATGTGGAAATCCAGCCAGTCTGCCATACGCCCCCAGCGGGCGGTTTGGCTGCGCTTGCGCAGAGAGTAAAGCGACTCGGTCATGAGCATCATGACGAAGCCGAGTACACCAATACTATGCCCGTAGAAATCGCTGGCGCCTGGAATGTCCCCTTGCCAGGCCATAACGACAAGGTATGCCAGGGTAGCAAAGCATACCGCCAGTAAGGAATACCCTAACTCCCGGTTAGTAGATTGACGCTGCATGCCCATTTTTCTTGTTCGTCCAAAAATTGGGGATGATATCCAGCAACGGAGGATTTGGCTGGAGCAGCAAGTGACGGATCGGGCGGATATCTACCTGACCGATAATCAGACTCTGTAATGCAGGCGAGAGAGTTCTGGTCGCCCATCACCAGAGCACCCTGCAAGGTGTTCTGACCTACCATGAGACGGAGGCGGTTTACATCGAAGTTGGCCTGGGCAGCGATGGCGTCTGGAGGCTCCCGCCAGGTCTCGCTATCGCCGCGCATAATACCTACCACGTCTTCGTCCTCTCCGCCGCCAACCGTACCAATGATCGTGGTGGTCAGATTGGCCAAGCGTGTGACATTAAAAGCAGCGAGTTTGCGGTAGATAGTAGTAATCCCTGCCATATTCAAGCCAGCGGCATTTCCTTGTTCGCGAGCAGGGCTCCAAAGGCTGTCCAGTACGGATTTCCCCGTAAGCGGGTCGTACACCTGAGCGATGTCCCCAGCGGCAAAGATGTCCTCTGCGCTGGTTTGCATGGTCTCGCTTACCAGCACCCCGCGATCAACCTGGATTCCACTGGCATCGGCCAACTCTTTGCGGGGGCGGATGCCGATAGCAATGGCAACCATTTTGCAGGGGATCGTCCGCCCATCTTTGGTTCGCACCCCACTCACTCTCCCATTCTTCCCGAGGATTTCTTCCAGCTCAGTGTTGTAATGAATGTGCACGCCTTCCTCTTCGAGCCGGCGCTCTACGATTCGAGATTCGGTTTCATCCAGTACGTTGCTCCAGTAGCGATCACCTCTCAGGAAGTAATGCGTTTTTACTCGCCGAGCTACGAAGGCTTCCACGATCTCCAGTGCGGTAATCCCACCCCCAACTACTACCGCTGTTCGGTTACGCCGGACTTTTTGAAGGAGTATCCTGGCATCGTCTAAATTGTCCAGTTTCAAAACTCCTTCCAGGTCGGCACCAGGCGATTTGGCTCGTTGCGCGGTAGCGCCAACGGCGATCAGCAGGCGGTCGTAGGGAATGAGCCTGCCATTTGGTAGCTGGACAGTGTGCTGATCCGGATGGATGTGGGTCGCATAGGCTTGCACCCATCGCACGTTTAGATTGCGAATATCTTGTTCCTTCAGAGGAAAAAGGTTCTGTTCGGCGAGCTCGCCGGTCAGGTAATACGCCAGCCCCGGACGCGAATAGTATCTGTGCGGCTCATCACCAATCAGGGTGATGCTCCCAAGGGCGTCCACGCGCCGGATGGCTTCAATAGCCGCGATGGAGGCGACGCCTCCGCCGATGATCACGTAGCGTCGCATTATTGATCTCTATCTGGGGAAGAGCGCTCTGGCTGGAAGAGAGAAATGCTTTCGAAGCGCAGCACACCGCGTGGGCAGCGTGCCACGCACTCTCCGCAGGTCAGGCAGAGGCTCTCCTTCACAGGCACACCCGTCCACGCATGCAGGCGCACATCAATCTTGATCGGACAGTTGTAGGAGCAAATGCCACACTGAACGCAGCGAGCCGGGTCGGGGACGACGTGTCCTTGGGTGAGCGCCTTGCGACGTGTGCTCTCTTGATGGAATAGGGATCTCAGATTCAAAAGTCAATCTCCTCTGCCATCCGGATGGCAAGAGGCGCAACGGTTGGCAATATCGTTGATACCATGATCTGCATGCCGGTCTTCTTCTCGCTGCCGGTCGTGGCAGTTAAAGCACGTGTAAGACGATGTGTTTGATGGGTGGCAAGTTGAACACCTGCCATCTGCGCCGCGATGGTTGATCGGGAAGCGGTGATTGCTCAGGTTGATGCTGCCCCAGTTGTTCGTATTGTGGCAATTGGAACACTGCCCGGCGTAATGGTTGTTGGGGCGATTATGACAGGACTGGCAGTCGGTGAGACCATTGTGGCTGAAGCTCACCTGCCCCCAGCCATTGGTATTGTGGCAATTGGAGCACTGACCCGAATAGTGATTGCTCGGGCGGTTGTGACAGGACTGGCAATCGGTGAGCCCGGCGTGGCTGAAGCTCACCTGCCCCCACGCACTGGTGTTGTGGCAATTGGAGCACTGACCCGAATAGTGATTGCTCGGACGGTTGTGACAAGACTGGCAGTCGGTCAGCCCGGAGTGGCTGAAGCTTACCTGCCCCCAGGCGCTGGTGTTGTGGCAATTGGAGCACTGACCCGAATAGTGGTTGTTGGGGCGGTTGTGGCACGACTGGCAGTTGGTCTGCCCGACATGGCTGAAATTGACCTGCCCCCAGGCGCTGGTGTTGTGGCAATTCGAGCACTGACCCGAATAGTGGTTGTTGGGGCGGTTGTGGCACGACTGGCAGTCGGTCTGCCCGACATGGCTGAAATTGACCTGCCCCCAGGCGCTGGTGTTGTGGCAATTCGAGCACTGACCCGAATAGTGGTTGTTAGGGCGGTTGTGGCACGACTGGCAGTCGGTTTGGCCGACATGGCTGAAATTGACCTGCCTCCAGGCGCTGGTGTTATGGCAGTTAGAGCACTGCCCCGGGTAGTGGTTGGTGGGTCGCCGATGGCACGACTGGCAATCTGTCTGCCCCGAGTGGCTGAAATTGATCTGGTTCCAATTGGTGGTGTTGTGGCAGGATGAGCATTGCCCCGGGAAGTGGTTGGCAGGACGGTTATGGCACGACTGGCAATTCGTCTGACCGGTGTGGTCGAAGTGGGCTGATTCCCAGTCGCTGGTTGTGTGGCAGGCTGAACATTGCCCCGGGAAGTGGTTGGCAGGTCTGCTATGGCAAGACTGGCAATCCGTCTGACCGGTGTGGTCAAAATGGGCCGGTCTCCATGCGCTGGTGCGGTGGCAATTAGAACACTGCCCTGCAAAGTGGTTGGCCGGCCGGTTGTGACAGGACTGGCAGTTGGTGAGCCCGGCATGGTCGAAATTCACCGGTCTCCACGCGTTGGTCAAGTGGCAGTTGGAGCACTGCCCTGGAAAGTGATTGGCAGGTCTCTGGTGGCACGACTGGCAGTCGCTGACTCCTGCTACTGAGTGATTGAAACGCACGGGTCGCCAGGTGCTGGTGCTATGGCAGGCTGAGCACTGCCCGCGGAAGTGATTGGTGGGACGTCGATGGCAGGATTGGCAATCTGTAGCTCCCGCTACAGCGTGATCGAATGTGGCGTTGCTCCAGGAGAGGATTGTGTGGCAGGCAGCACAATCCCCAGAAAAATGGTCTTCAGGTTTATCGGAATTGTGGCAGGCGGCGCAGGCGGTGGGTGTACCTGTAAATTGTCCATTCACATGACAACTCTCGCACTGCAGATTGGCATGACCGCCTCCCAGAGGGAAGAAAGCATGTTCTGCGCCCTGGCTTCCAGGCGGGAAGATCACCATTTTTGGATCGATTGCGGCGATGGCACTCATATTGAGTGAGTTCGGGTCTTCGTGTGTTGCAACAACGGACAGCAGGAGCAGCTCGCGAGCATACAAGAGGGTTTCATCTGAAGCCACATCCGGTTGGGCTATGAGTGTACGCAAGGTATCGATCTGCGCCTGTAAGGCGATCAGGATATCTGGTGCTTCTTCGGGAGCGACCGTCAGTACCGGAAGGATCGTTTCAATTTGGGAGACCACATTTGCCAAGCGACCGATTAGTTCCGGTAAGCTTTGATCGGGCGCAGCGGCGATTGCGATCTCGGCGTGATCCAGGGTGGCATCCAGCGCCTTCAATCCAGCGACTTCGCGGTCTGTATGCACCAGTTCGAGCAAGTCGAGTATACGTTGTTCCGTGAGATCCAGATAATAGGTTGCTCTGTGGCTGAATTCCAGAAACGCCCTTTGATTCTCCGCAAACTGCTGGATAGGGAAAAGCGCGCTACCGGGTTGAAAAGGGGAGGCATAAGCCAGGTAAGCCCCAGAACTAACCGCAATGAAGACAGTTGCCAGGATGATAAGTGGAGATTGCAGAAGGAATTTTCGCATAGTAATCTCAGTGTGGAGATGGATAGCTGCTACCCAGCGACCAAGTCAATTCTCCTCTTTCAAGCCGGCTGGGTGGCAATTGGCACACGCTGCAAGTTTTGCAGGGGTCAGTCCTTCTTCCTTATGCTGCTCTTCCGTCGCTACGGGATTGTGTTCGTGACATTCATAGCAGGTGTACTCGTCATAACGACTGGTATGGCAGCGAGTGCAGGGCTGGTCGCCATCTTCACCATGATCCAAGGGGAAGGTGTGCTCATGCAACAATGCCGGCGCCCAGGCCTGAGCGGTATGGCAGAGCTGGCAACGCACGCCAAAATATCCGGCGTGGATGGCAGGCTCTTCGTGACAGCGGGAGCATTCTCGCGGAGTTCCGGAAAAGATTTTCTCGGCATGGCAGTCCTGGCACGCGATCTCTGCATGTTGTCCGTCCAATTCGAATATTTGATCATGAACAAAGCCAAGCATGCGGTCGATACCATCGTGGCAAGCTGTGCAATCTGAGCCGAATTTTTCTTGATGCTCCAGCATAAAGGATGCACCCTCGTCTCCTTGGAAGTGGCAGCCAGCGCAGGCCTGTTGATCGAAGCCCTGGAGGCTCCCAAAATGGCAGTCATTGCATGTTAGTGGGCTGCCTTGGTTATCATGCTGGTGCAGGGTCAGGCTAAAACCAGTTTGGGCCTGGTGTTCGAATGCGATACCACTAATCATTGCTGGCGCCCAGGCGTGCGGAGTGTGACAACTCGCGCAGTCTGCTGAGAACATACCCAAATGCGGGTTGGCATCTGCATGGCATTGTGTGCAGCTGGTGGGAAGGCCTTTAAAGAGTGCCAGAGCATCTTCTGCACTTTTCCCACCCGCAGAATTGACCTGTTCCTGTGCGTGGCAGTTACTGCAGTCAAGCTTAAAGTGCGTTCCTTCCAGGGGAAATCCAGTGCTCATGTGGTCGAAATCGACCAGGCTGTCCTGACCGTCGTGGCAGGATGTACACTCGGCGCCATAATCCTGAGCGTGCTGGACAATGAACGCCAGATCTGCCTTGGAGTGGCATAGGGCACATGCAGCCTCTGAGAAAGTAAAGCCTCGATCATCTTGATGGCAATCCATGCATTCCATGAGTGAAGTATCGTAATCCACCTGGTGGCGGATAAGTGTGAAGTCTGTCCTGCTATGATCAAAAGCAGCGTAGGCTGCCTGGATAAGGTCATACTCTTCGCCGTGATGATCAGAATGGCAGCTGAAGCACAGATGAACATTTTGGATCATGCCGTGTGTCCCTTGCAGCTGCCCAATCTGGGTGGAGATATCCTGGTGGCAATCCAAGCACAGGGCGTCTTGAGTCATTTTGAGCGGCTGGTGGCAGTGGCTACAATCGGACTCGAAATCCGCATGAGAACTGAAGCCCTGATGCTGCATCCCGGAAGTATTTTTCGCGCTTAAACGACCGGGGCTGAACGCCAGGCCTCCTGTACGCCAGAGAACCACTCCCAACCCTGCGATCAGAAGAGCAGTTAGGAACAGACCAAATGTGGATAGGAAGGGATGCTGTCTCCTCAATAATCACCAGTGAAATTGGAATTGACAAAGCAGATATAATATTTCTAGATTGTGATAAGATTCGCGTAGTCCAGATGAATTTCCGCCGATCTAACCACACATGAAATACGCGATATTGCTACCCCTATTTGTCGCATCTAGTCAACAAACGTGACGGCCCGGCAGGAATCCTTAAGTAGAACTTAATGTCTTTTTCTCGATTCATTAGTATTGTTTACTCATAGCCAGGGAGGTGGACCTTGACGCGCATTATGCTTGTAGACGATGAGCCCCTCATTACAGACTCACTCACCTATAGCTTACGCCGTGAGGGTTTTGAGGTGAAAGCAGTAGGAGACGGCGCAATTGCTCTCCAGGAGATTATGGCCTTCGAGCCCGACCTGGTTGTGCTTGACATTATGCTGCCCGGAATGAGTGGGCTGGAGATCTGCCGTCGTCTTCGCGCCCAGAGCGCCATCCCGGTGATCATGCTCACTGCGCGGGGTGAGGAGATCGACCGCGTATTGGGACTGGAGGTGGGTGCGGATGATTATTTACCCAAACCTTTCTCCTTCCGTGAGCTGCTGGCGCGTATCCGCTCCATCCTCCGCCGGATCGAGCTTGATCGGCAGATATCCCAGACTCAAAGCATTATTCTTGGTGATTTAACTTTAGATCCCGTAGCGCGCCGTGTTTTAAAAACAGAGCGCGAGGTGCAGCTTTCGGCGCGTGAGTTTGACCTGCTTTCGATACTGATGAAAAGTGCCGGGCGCGCGCTGAGCCGTGAAGAGCTCCTTTCTGATGTATGGGGGAGTGACTGGATTGGTGATCAACGCACCCTGGATGTTCACGTGCGCTGGCTGCGTTTGAAGATCGAAGACGACCCTGCCAGCCCTAAATACATCCAAACGGTGCGTGGTCACGGTTATCGATTTGCCGGTCCTGAAGAGCTGGAATAGATGCGTTTTCTGTTCCCCCGGACAATCCAGGCCCGGCTGATCTTTTCCCATCTGCTGGTCTCGCTTATCAGTGTCGCTTTGATTTCGACCGTAGCTGGACAGGTTATGTTCAACACGGTGCGAAGGCAAATTGAACGTGAGTACGTTGATTTAATCTCCGCAACAACCAATGAGATCAGTATTATCCTGGCAGAGCACTTGGCTGGACGGGCATCTATAGAGCAGGTGAACTTGCCGGTTGAGCGTATATTTGCCCGGCAGCATGAAGTGGCTTACACCTTGTTCCTCCCAGATGGCATTCCGTTGATAGACCGGTCGGGGTCGCTGCCGGGGACCGTGACCCAGGAGAGCGCCCCTGAGCTATGGGAGGCTCTAACCAGCGAAAGCGGGGTGGCTGAAAATTTTCGCTCTGAGGCACAAGGCGGCGAGATGCTATTTCTGGCATCACGAATTGAACATGAAGGGCAAGCGATTGGGATCTTGCGTCTTGAAGTACCTTTGAGGTCAGCGCTGATGCCAGCGCGCGCCTCCTTGGGGATTCTGGTAAGTGTTGCCCTGCTTGTCGGTCTGGCCATGAGCGTAATTGGATATATCCTGGCGCGAGGTATGGCAGGACCGATCGAGAGCATCACGCGCTCCGCTGAAAGTCTTGCCAGCGGAAAGATGGATTCTCGCGTAATCCCACCTGCAGACCCTCAGGAGATCCACCGCCTGGCTGAAGCTTTCAACAATATGGCGGTCCGCTTGCAGACGCATGTGGATGAGCTGCGCAGCTTCGTAGCCAATGCCAGCCATGAGCTGCGCACGCCATTGACTTCGATCAAATTGCGCGTGGAAGCCCTCCGGAATGGCGCACTCGATGACCCGCCGGTAACCGACCGCTTCCTGGCGGAGATTGAGGGTGAGGTTGACCGCCTGAGCACAATGGTGAGCGATCTTCTCGATCTCTCGCGCATCGAAGCTGGGCTAGACCCGTCACTGCGCACACAGGTGGACCTGGCGAACGTAGCCAACGAAGTCTTCGAGACATTTCGCGTGCGCGCAGAGCGGGCAGAGATCAACCTGATCGGTGCCATCAAACAAGACCTACCAAGCGTGCTGGCTAACGAGGACCAGTTGCGGCGTATGTTATATAACCTGGTCGACAACGCAATTAAATACACATCCCGCGAAGGTATGGTGGAGATTGGTCTCAAGGAAAGCGAAGATACAGGTTTTTTGGTTCTAACTGTGCGCGATACTGGTTACGGAATCGCGCCGGTAAATCTCCCCCATATCTTTGAGCGTTTCTACAGGGTAGAAGCTACGCGGCCGCGTTACGGCCCCTCACACGGAAGTGGGTTGGGATTACCGATCGCGCGCTCAATTGCAGAAGCGCATGGAGGCGCGATCGGTGTGACCAGTCAGTTGGGGGTTGGCACGACTTTCTGGGTCGAGCTACCCACGTCTGATTAATCGGCTACTTTTCCGCCAAACCATACAGACCGAAGACACGCACGCGGCAGGCGATGCGAGGTTTCTCGCCGCCATTCTTGACAAGAAACGAGCCGCATGGTTTCCATTCCTTGTGCCAGCTGTCAAAATAGTACATGTCGATTTCACCACGCTCCCAGGCGCGCATTTCGCTTGGCCGGACGATAAAGAACACGTACACCGGGCCGATGACGAATTTTACCCGCTCGTCGTTAGTCAGGGTCAAGCTGGTGCTGAGCAAGCTGTGGAGAAACTTCTTGCGGTTGGTTGCGCCGACTCCAGTGTCATCGGGGCGTCCCAGTCGCACAACACCATTGTAGCGGCTCTCGGTAAAGCTCAACCCGGCGCGCCCGCTAAAAAAGACAGCATCCTCGCCTTTTTTGACAGTGTTCACCACTGCGGGAAGCGCGCTGGCAGCAATGATCGAAAACGCCAGGATAATGACAGTAATCGTGACTACGAATTTCCTAGTTTGCATGGATCTCTCCTTTCAATTGGCAGATACTACGAAGAACCCCTCTGGAAAATGGGACGCATTGATCCACTCTCATTGGATAAATTCTTAATTCATTGTACCTGTGAAAGAGAAAATGTCAACAGGTGCAAGTTTTATTCCTTTTTGGCGGCAAGCCGGAGGCGTATCGCATTACAGAATTGACAATGATGCGAAGAGCATAGTAACGCCAGCGGGTCGCTTCCCAGTCGTTGGCGCACGCGCTCTACGAGCGGTTGCAGGGGCGTCGCCCGGATTGTCGCATTGCCGATGATTGTCGTGGTGGTCACATCCTGCAGGTCAGGCAGGATTGCCTGGAATCCTGTAGAACATCCAGGATAGCCCGGGCACTCAACTACACCGGATGGAGTAAGCGCCCAGCGTATGAACTGATGCCGTCCTGCCAGCCGCTCAGCGTAATGAATGCTTGTGTTGACGGTGTGATCAACTCCTATCAACAGAACGTAGCCATCCGCATTTACGAGCTCTGCGATAGGCGAGAGGGGTTCGGAGAGAGACTGCCTCTCCAGGACTCGATCAAGCCCAACACCCGTAAAAGAAAGGAGTGGATGAGGCGAGCGCCACGCTAGCGGATGGTTACGCAAAACCTCAGCGACCGCGCCCATCAGTCGATCGGCTGGTAGCGCATGCTGGAAGAAAACCGCCATGCGGTTTTGATCAGGCTGGGAGCCATAGGTTATTCCATTATCGGGGGGGCCTGATTCAGGGATTACCATGGTCTTGGAGGTGAACACCGGCATCATCACCTGGTCGGATACGACCAACAAAGCGCCCATGACAGACACAGCTCCTTGAGCCACAACGCCAAAAGCCGATAGCGATGCATGGGCAATGATCGGTTGGCTGCGCTTGATCCCAAGGCTGCGCAATCCATTGGTCAATTCGCGGAAGGTGACTACAGACCTTTCCATTCCGGTGTCCGCTTCTCTGAGAAGGCTGCCATGCCCTCTTTCTGATCCTGGCTGGCGAAGAGGGAATAAAATGCGCGGCGTTCAACTACCAAACCCTGGCTGAGGAATGACTCGTAGGCATGGTTCACAGCTTCTTTGCCCAGCTGCACGGCGAGCGGGGCGCGCTCGGCGATCTGAGCTGCCAGGCTAATGGCTTCATCCAGATAGCGTTCCACTGGCACCACGCGGTTGACCAGCCCGTATTGCAAGGCTTCAGACGCGGACAACGTGCGATTGTTCAGCACCATTTCCATGGCGATAGCTTTACCAACCGCGCGCGTCAGGCGCTGGGTGCCGCCTGCCCCGGGGATCACGCCCAGATTGATCTCTGGCTGTCCGAATCGGGCTGTCTCCGAGGCTACAATCATGTCGCAAGACATAGCCAGCTCGTTGCCGCCCCCCAAACACCAACCGGATACCCCCGCGATGACCGCCTTTTTTACCCGCCGGATGCCATCAAAATTGCCAATGATATCGCGCGTGAGCATCTCCACAGCCGAAGCGTCAGCCATCTCTTTTATATCAGCCCCGGCAGCAAAGGCGCGCTCATTGCCTGTGATCACCATGGCGCCAATGCCTGGATCGGCGTCGAAGTCGGTCAATGCCGCAACCAGCTCGCGAGTCAGGCTACTATCCAGGGCATTCAATGTCTTTGGGCGATTCAGTCGTACGAGACCCACACGACTGTGGATTTCGGTGAGGATGGATTCGTAAGGCATCAGTCCCTCCTGGTTGATCATGCGTGAATGTTATGGTAGAGCGTGAGTTTATTTGTTGTGAAAATCGTTGGCGGTATCTTCCAGCAATTTCACCAATGTGGATGTGCGCTCGACTTCAAAGTAATATCGAAAGACCTGCGTCGCAGCGTCGCTCAGCGCCCAGCGTACAGTGCGCCAGGAAGCATAGCTCGGCTCATGCCTTGCGTGAGGGAGCAAATCGAGAGCAGCTTTCCACTGGGGATGGGCGGCAGGAAGCACGCCCATATGCGCCAGGCTGGAGGCGCGCACAGGGAAGTACCCACTGATCTGTGCGAGTTGAGCCTGCTGCTCGGGCTCGGTTAAGTATTTGATAAAAAGCCAGGCGGCCAGCTGTTCGTGCGGTGAGGACTCAAGGATTTGGAATGCGGGAGCATAAACTGGCAGCACGGCGCCGGATGCAATTGTAGGGAAAGGGAGGACGCTCCAGCTATCCTGGCTGCCTGCGCGCACGAAGGCGTCCTCCTGGTGGGGGATACCTGCCACGCTCCCTGTGGCAAAGAGCCCTAAACGACCTGCAAAGTCGGCTTCTGGCGGCTGGCTGTCGCTGAGCCAGGCGCAACCGTCATCTAGCAATCCGCGCAGAAAGGAGAAGGTCGCTTCAACCTCGGGTGTATTGAAGCGGTAGCCGATTCCATCGGGTGCTACGACCTCGCCACCGAATGCGTATATCCAGCCTAAGACCGCCGTATATTGCGTGGAGATGATCCACCCGCCTTTGTGGTCGTTGCGGGAATCCCCATCGCGCAGGTATGCCTGGGCAGCTCCACAGGCTTGCTGCTTGAACTCCTCGGGAGTTGCAGGCGGGGAATCGAATCCTAGCTCGCTGGCCAGCGCAGTATTGTAGTAAAGCACCTGTCCGGAGCCCACAGCTGGCACACCGTAACGCCTGCCGTCCACCACATCGTGCTCCCAATATACCGGGTAAAAATCACTCAGCGCGGAAGGGTCCAGCCCCCAAATGGGATCGTTTACATAAGGCGTCAGGTCTGTGAGGAGATCTGCAGAGGTGGCTTGCCACGTGAGAGCCTGGTAGAGGTAAGCAACACTAATATCTGGCCGTTCTGGAGAATCTAAACTAGCAGCGACAGCCTCATACATACGGTCGAAATCCCCTTGTGCTGTGGCACTTACATTAATGCCCCACGGATTGTCACGGTTAAATCCCTCCACCAATCCGTCCACGACCTGGCGAGTAGCCCCTGACCAGGGGTGCCAAAAGGAGATCGCTACATTCGCCAGTTGGGCGGGATCGACCCCCAAGTTGCTGGTTGGAGGGGAAATACTGCTCGGGGTGGGCTGTGGGGTTTCATCAACACGCGTGTCTGCAGCTGGATTGGCTCCCGACTCGGGAGGTTGTGCGGGGGTGCTGGAGCTATTTAGAATATCATTGGCGATGCCGCAACCAGCAAGCAGCATGAGCAGAATAATATATAAGAGGATTTTCTTCATTTGCATAGGCGTTGAGAGCATAGTTTATCATCAATCACACGTCACCAACCAGGCTGATGAAAATGTAAACAATATGGGGGAAGAAAAGGGAAATGAGATTTTGGACAATAACAATTATTGAGACGACCTCTCGTATCATGTACAATTGAATGTTGTTAGGTGACTAAGAGGGATTCGTGACGAAGAATCTAGCTTTTCCACAGGTTGGGCGCTCATTGATCGATAGCTATGAACTCCAGTCCAACACCAGATGATATCTATAGATAGGAGTCTAAAATGCCTGAAGGTCCACCCGCAAAAATCACCCCAAAATCTTTGAATGATTACTTGGAGATCATGAGCAAATCCGTCTTCCAAGCTGGTATATCCTGGAAGGTTATTGATAACAAGTGGCCAGGAATCCGTGAGGCATTTCACGGTTTTGATATCCGAAGAGTGGCTAATTATCATGAAAAGGATATCGAGGATCTTATGAAAGATACCCGCGTGGTGCGGAATTTCCGTAAGCTAAATGCCATCAATTCCAACGCGCAGAAGATTCTCGAACTTGACAAAACCTATGGCTCATTCCAGAAGTATTTGCGCTCGCATGGCAGCTTCGATGCTACCCTCAACGCAATCCGCAAGGATTTCAAGTTTATGGGCCCATCCGGGATCTATGTATTTCTTTACGTGATTGGTGAAGAAGTGATCCCACACCAAGAGTTTGAAAAGCTGTATAAAAACAAATAGTTTTATACCAATAGAAAAACTGGATATTGTACATTTTTAACAGGCTGCAGCCAGATGCGCACCGTGTCGCAGGGGTGGTGGGGGCAATGAACAACTGGCCTCATCGCGTAAAAACAAATGCAAAATGAGACCTGTTGGCCCAACAGCCTCCATGGTGTCTATGCCCATGGTGCCTTTCGGTATTACCGAGAGCTAGGTGTGGTGCTGAGGGCGTCTTCTGGATCGGCAATCACCCGACCGCCGCGCACGGTAGCCCCGATTACCAGCCCGGCACTGATCAATACAAGGTTTTTGATGATGTACTGACCTTCTAGTGTTGGGGCGTATGGGATGCGCGTGAACACCTCGGTGGGGAAGAAAACCACCGGGGTGATTGTCCCGAGCATTTGGACGAAGAGCAGCAGCAGTGTAAAGCGCATGAATATGCCTGTGATCAAGCCCAGGCCAATCAGGCTCTCCCAAACGGCGAGCATTAACAGTGAAGTTTGCGCTGGTATCAGGCCGAAAGTCATGACCTCGATGGTGCGCGCCGCCAGGCTCTCTGCTGGGCTGAGCCCCGGGAAAAATTTGAGAGCGCCAAACCATAGGAATACAATCCCCAGGCTGACACGTAAAAACAGCACGCCATAGCGCGCCATCCATCGTGTAAGGGGGACATCTACAATATTAAATAAGTTTGTCCAGATTTTCATCATATCCCTCCCAGAATTGTGGTAGTTCATCGCGGTATGCGACCAGGTAATCGTCGAGGATGCTTTGGGCAACGTCTAAGTCGGAAATGACCGGATCTAGCAGCAGGCACTGAAGAGCGGCCGCGCGGTCACCGTGAACAGCGGCGTCCACGCACAGCTGGGTGGCGGTGATCTCGCGCCGGCACAGCTCGGCGATGGGACCGGGTAGCTCGCCGACGTCTAACCCGCGCACCCCGGCGCCGCTCACTACGCCGGGGATCTCCACGATGGCGCCTTCCGGCAGGTTGGCGATGGAACCGCGGTTGGGCAGGTTCACTGCCTGGGCATAATGCGTCCCTGCGCAGGCGATGTTCTCGACAATCTCCACGGCGCCCTCGCTGTCGCCCTCCAGCAGGGTATCCAGGCTCAGATCGCCAGTGAGCATCTGGCGTACGCGAACGAATCCGTCAGCGCGGCGTTGCGTCATCAAGTCCCACTCGTATAAGCTCAGGTCGAACTTATCCCAGGGATGCGTCTGGGGATCGCTCATCCAGGGCAGGTATTCGCATAGGTGCTCGTCGCCGGGGATGGGGAACAGACCAAAGGCGGCGTACACACGGCGGGTGAGCGGCTCGAAGTTATTCGGCAGTTCTTGCCAGCGCTGGGCGAACAGTGGGTACAGGTTTTCGCCGCTGTCCAGCCGGTGTACATCCAGCATCCAGGTGAAGTGGTTGAGCCCGGCGGCGGTGATTTGGATTTTCTGCATGGCGCGGCGCGCTGCCAGGCGGTAGTGCGGGGTGAAGCGTGGCGAGGCGTGGGCGCTGGTGAACTCGGCGGGCACCTGGATGCCAAGATCACTTTCCAGAGCTTTGGCGACCATGGCGTATCCCACGCGGATCTGGTGGCACAGCCCCACCACTTTGATGCTTGTGTAACGCGCCACGGCGTCACAGATGCGCGCCAGGGGGTTTGTGAAATTGACCAGCCACGCATCCGGGCACAAGCGCTCCATATCTCGGGCGATCTCCATCACGGGGCCGATGTT
This sequence comes from uncultured Chloroflexia bacterium, assembly GCA_963714425.1. Taxonomy (GTDB): domain Bacteria; phylum Chloroflexota; class Anaerolineae; order Anaerolineales; family UBA4823; genus DATCYX01. The sequence goes on along the minus strand of CAVQOI010000009.1, from coordinate 223,122 downwards.
GCGGGCGGCGTGGGCAAATCCGCCCGGCCCCCCGTTCTCGGCGTAGGGCTGGCGCACGCCGTACTTCAGGGGGATCTCGTAGTCGCTGCGCCACAAGGCTTCCCGCGGCGGCACCTCAATCGAGAGCACTACGAAGCCCGCTCCAGGCAGGGCATCGGTGTGGTGGGTGTGGGTGGAGATGGTCATACCTGCGCCCCACTGGCGGTTGACCAGCTCTGCCAGGCGGCCCATCAGCTCCAGGGACTGATCATCGCGATCGACCAGGGCCAGGTGTGCGCCGCGCAGAGGCTGCGAGTGCAGGAAGCGCCCCAGGGTGTTGAGCCCGAAGATGGCGCTTCCCGCGCCGATGAGTGCGATTTTGGTTGGGGGCATAAGATAATTTTAAACGATAAATATTATTTTCGTGTGATCACGTTTGAACGGTGGATAGTTGGAATTAAAAACTCAAAAAGATCATAGTACGTATTGCATAGACGACGGGAATGTGGGGCAGATTCGGCATGTGACGCCTATGGGTTGGATTCGAGCAAAGGCAGAAAAACAGGTATGCCCAGGTAGACTATGCGCGGCCCGTAGACCGGCAGCGCCGCCCCGTACTCGAAAGCCCCCATATCCGGCTGTCCATCACTCACGAAGGGGAGGTTCAAGTTAGGCAGGCTGGCCCCGGCGTTGATCTGCGGCGCGCCTGCCACCAGGCGCAGGTCGCGGCTGCCAGGGGGTACGGCTGTATCCCACGAGCTCAGCAGGACGGCATTCACCAGATGAGCGAAGAGAGCCTCTTTTCCCTGGATTTCCACGCCGATAGCCTGCAAATCGACCAGGCGATCGTAGCGCACATTGTCCCACTTGAAATAGGGGTCGCCGGGGCTGCCGATGGCGCGCGTGGTGCCCCAGGCATTGTAGTCGAAATCGCGAAAGCCCTCGTCTGCCACAGTGGTGAACTCGAAGGCATAGCGCGTACCCAGGAACATGTTGTTGCGAAAGACAGCGTTGCGCCACATGGCGCCGTCGTCGCCCTGCCCGTTGCCGTGCTTGGCACCGGTGTTGTGGGTAACCCAGTAGCCGGTGGTGTAATTATGCATTTTGAGAGGATTGCTCTCCAGGTTAAAGAACTCGTTGCGCAAGATGTACGCCGGCCCGCCGCGGATGGGCTGCAGGCTGACTCCCATGCGGGAGTTCATCACCCGGTTGCGCCACACACGCGCATTCGCCTGGTTATAGTCGATCTCTATGCCATCGTCCACGCAGTAAGAGACATCGTTACCGAACACATCGTTGCCGTAGGAAGGCCCGGTGGAGGGCTGCACCGAGATGCAATCGCCGAAATACTGCACCCGGTTGTGGCAGACGACATTGCCGCTGCCCTTCAGGTCGATGCCGCGTTCGGAAGGGATCTGCCCGTCAGTCAGGGGCCAGGGCGTGCGCCCCTGGATGACGTTATCGCAGACGGTCTGGTTGTACTCCAGGGCGCTGCCTCGCCGGTTGACGACGCCATCGTCCACGTCAATGATGGTGTTGCGGCGCAAGGTGATATCGTGGCTGTGCTGGGCGTCCACACCCCAATGCCCATCCTGCAGGGTCAGCCCCTCGAGGATAACGTAAGCAATTGATTGGTCGTACTCACCGAGGGTGACGATCCCGCGGTTGGTGCCGCCGCCATCGATAATCGCAACGCCTTGTAGAGAACCCTGGAAGACAATCGGCTCTCCAGGGGCGCCGCTGGCGATGAGCTGGAAGGGGGCGTAGGACCCCGCCGCAACTTGAAAGACATCTCCTGGCTGGGCGTGATCCGCAGCCGCCTGCAGTCCCAAAAAGGGGTTGGTGAGGCTGCCATCCCCGCCGCCCGCGCCTGGGATAACGTAAAGTTGACGACCGCTAGGGTCGGGCTGAAGCTCAGTGCGCGTAGCGGCGGATACCTGCTGGACTGCACTGCCTCCGTCCGGGTCTGTCAGAGACAGGCGCACCTCGTAGCTCTTGCCAGGGATGAGGAACATGGCGCTGGCGGCCCAATAGTTCAGCCCCAGTGGGCCATCCTGCACACGGATAGTGGGGTAGGCGCGCACTGCGGGCGCGCCCGGCAGCCAAACGCTCTCGCCCTGCGGGCGATATTCTAACAGCATGTTGCTGTCCAGGTCGGAATCGCCCTCAATCCACCATAGCACTCCGACGTGGTTGTAGGTGGCGTCGGTGCGGATCTGTCCCGGGACGACGGCGTTATCGGGGACAGCCAGGGTGGGGAGGTAGGCTGCGCCCAGGGCCAGAATAATGACGATGATGAGAACTCCCATAAGCTTCTGGGGAGGAGAGGAGGATAGCATACCCATATAACTATCTCGTCAGGAGAGGTAGGTAGATTTTTTCATCGTCCAAGGGCGGGCGGTATTCGTCCGCACCTACGTCGGGAGAGGGGCCGATAGGACGCGCTGCGCCATCGTAATCGTCAGGCACGTCCGCCAGGGAGACGGCATGGTCGATGGCTGCCGCTGCTGATGCATTCAGGTGCAGGTCGCCGGTTGCCGGGCTGACGAACCAAGAAAGCTGGGCATTGGTGATATTGCCGGCAAGGGTGGCGCTGGCGCCATCGCGTTGCCAGATCGGGGCATCCGTTAGGTTGTAGCGTATATCCCCGCCGGATGCGATGAAGCGATACTCGATTGCTCCCCAAGGGAAGGTGCTGTTGAGCAGCACCGTGTTGTGGTAGATCTTGAAATCCCGAGCGTAATTGACGGTGATACCGATATCCCCCTCCCCGAGGCGGTAGATGAAATTGTTGCGCACGATCCCACCCTGGTGGTCATAGGTGGTCTCGCCACCGCGCGAGTTGCTGTCGGGCGCGCTGAGGCCTAAGGCAATGCCGCGTGCGCACTCGATGAACAAGTTGCGTTCTACGATGGTGTCTAGCGAGTTGCGCCACATTAACACCGCCGGGCCAGCCAGGCTGCCGGAATAACGGATGTTACGGAAGATGTTATCGCGGATGATCCAACCGGCGCCACCCAGGATGTCAACGCCGTTGGTGTACCAGCTGCGCGCTTGGTTGGTGTACTCAATTAGCGAGCATGCCACCTCGCCATCGTCGCTGTACGGGCCGGGCGGCCCAGCCGTGGAGCCTTTGATGAACTGCTCGCCGCTGTCGATCAAGTGCAGGTTATACAACAGTGGGCGTTGCGGTCCGTCTTCGCCGTGGATCTGCACCAGGTGGTAGTAAGCGTCGCGCAAGGTCATGTCGGCGATGGTCACATCGCTAGCGTCGTAGATGGCGATTACATGAGGTACGTTCCCGTAAGTGGAATTGCTCATACCCCGCCCGCGCAGGATCACCGACTGGCGGTCTCCACTGGCGCTGCGGATGGCTACGTTATCTGCATTTCGGATGTTGAGCGTGTTGGTCAGGTCGTAGGTGCCGTCGGCGATCAGGATGGTGGTTCCCGAGGTCAGGTTGGCGACTGCATTCTGAAGCTCGGCGACTGTCTCGACGTGGATGATGTTCCCGCTGGGCGGCGGCAACCGCGAGCAGTTCGAAGCGGAGAGGTACGCATTGCGCGGAGTGACAAACGGCAAAGGTGCAGAGGGGAAGGAGGCGCGCGAGGAGGCGCCTGGTGCAGGGCAAAGAGCAACCAGGAGGACAGCCCAGAGAATAAGAGAGGTCCATCCCGGTCTAACGAGCTTCATTCGTGCGAATCGTAACAAATATTTCCAGATTTGGGAACGGTGCCAGTCGTAACCGTTAAATTGAACTTAATTCTCAGGGGGGGATTTGGGTGGGGCGGATCGCAGACCCTTTGGGATCCGACCTTGCCAGGCAAACTGGCGGGTGAGCGGAGGTGGATTCGGCTGGTGACGCCGTCTGGTAGGGCTGGAGGTGAGTTCGAGATCCTCGAGCTTCAGCGTGGAGGAGGGATTGAGCTCGCAGTTCATGAATAGATTATCCAATTGTGAGGACTTTTCCAGCGTATGTGGGAGATTTAGAACCAGTTATAATAGAATCGAGACCAGAAATAGAGGTTCCTGTGAGCAGATATGATAGCGTTCAGGGTAGGGTGAATCTTGTCTTCATCGCCTTTGCCCTGGTAGTCACGATCTCCGTAGGGGCGACTTTTTGGGGCATCCAGACACAGCGCAAGGATGCCCTGATTATCAACCTCGCTGGTCGCCAACGCATGCTCACCCAGAAGATCACCTGGCTGGCTCTGGCGCAATCTCAAAACCATGAATTACAAGCTTCCATCCAACTGTTTGAGACTACTTTGAGCGCACTTCATTATGGTGGAACGACTCAGACAGGAACGGTTTCCGCTTTGTCCACATCTGCGGGAGTGTCGCCAGGGGAACTGCGCCAGGTGGAATTGCCCCCTGCGCCAGACGCAAAGTTGAGTACCGAGCTGGACGAAGCAAACCGCCTCTGGAAGGAATTTAGGCGGCATATTGACCCTGTAGATGTGCTGGCGCTGCAGGCAGGCTCACCCCAACTGCTTACCCAGCTAGATCTCATCGTCAGCCAGTTCGAAAGCCGCGCTGAGGCGAAGCTCTTGCGCGTACAAGTGATCCAGGTCACATCTTTTGTCGGAGCCTTGGTTTTGCTGGCTTGGGGATACTGGCTAACCCGCCAGCGTATATTCAAGCCGTTGGATGTGCTCGGCGCTGCTGCACGCCGTATGGCTGGAGGCCATCTGGCAAATCCGGTTCCACCCATGCACCCTGATGAGCTGGGTGAGCTGGGAAGCGCATTCGAGAGTATGCGGAAGGAAATCACCACTTCCCAGGAGGGTCTCGAGAGGCGCGTCTCTCGGCGAACACGCGAGCTGGCAGCAGCCTTCGAGCTCAGCCAGGAGATCGTCTCGCAACTCGATCTAGATCATCTTCTGAGCTCAGTAACGGAGCGCGCCATGGTATTAACCGGCGCTAAATCAGCAGCTCTATGCTTGCTAGAAGCAGACCAATCCACATTGATCCTCTCCGCCAGCAGCACGGAGGGGGATGGATGGCTCAATTTTCGCCAGTCGCTGCACCACGACTTGACCGAGTGTGTTGTCAGCCAGGGGCAGACGGTGACCACCCGCGCCGAGTGCGCGGTGTGCGCCTTCTTGCACTCCCATGCTCCTGGAGAATCGGCTGTCGCTCCCTTGCGCGCCGGTGACGTTTCGCTGGGTGCTTTATGCGTAGTGCGCCACCCGGGTCAGGCATTCGATGAGGACGAGACCCGCGCCTTGACTCTGCTCTCCAATGCTGCTGCCATCGCAATCGCTAATGCCCGGCTGGCAGAGGACGGTCGCAAGCAGGCAGAGAAGGCTGCCATAGCTGCCGAACGCGAGCGGCTTTCTGCTGAGCTGCACGATAACCTGGCACAAACCTTGAGCTTCTTGAACCTGCAGATCGACCAGGTGCGCAGGATGTTGCCTCTGGAGAATGATCAGGGCAGTGTTGAAAAGTTACAGCGCATGAAAGCGGCAGTTGAGGGAGCATACGAGCAGGTGCGTATGGCCCTGGTTGGGTTGAGCGAGCCACCGCCGGCAGCAGAGGATTTCGCCAGCAAGCTGGCTGACAGTGTGGATGCGTTTAAAGCTGACTCAGGCTTGCCGGTCGAGCTTAAGATCGTCAATCCGCAGGCGCTGAAATTGCCGCGCTTGGCTCAAGCGCAAGCCTTGCATATCGTGCTCGAAGCGCTCACTAACGTCCACAGGCATGCGGGCGCAAAGCAAGTGCGTGTGCGCGTCGAGGCAGATGATGGCTACGGCCAATATATTGTAGTGGATGATGGCTGTGGATTCGACCCTGGTGCTCTCCACGGGAGCCATCACCTAGGCCTGCGTTTGATGCGCGCCCGCGCTGAGCGCAGCGGAGGGTGGCTGCTGGTGGAATCCAAACCAGGAGAGGGAGCGAGGATAGTAGCAGGCTTTCCATTGGTAAAGAGTGGTGGGCGTGAGATAAGGGATACAGAAAAGGAGGGCGATGCCTCGTTCAAAGATATTACTAGCCGATGACCATGACCTGTTCCGCGAGGGATTGGCATCCTTGATCAGCGCCCAGCCCGACCTGGAGGTGGCAGGGCAAGCTGTGGACGGGCTGGAAGCCTATGCCCAAGCGATCGAGCTGCGTCCCCAGCTGATCGTCATGGACATCAAGATGCCGATGTGCGATGGGCTGGAGGCGACGCGATTGATCCGCAGTGACTGGCCTGAGGCGCGCATCCTCATCTTAAGCGTGCACGACGAAGACGAGAAATTGTTTGAGGCAATCAAATCCGGAGCCAGCGGCTACCTGTTAAAAAATACCAATTCCGAGGCTTTCCTGGCAGACGTGCGCGCTGCTCTGGCAGGAGAGGCGCCACTGCCCTCGAGATTAGCGAGTCGCCTGCTGGAGGAATTCGTCCGCCTGGCAAATCAGACGCCCTCTGAGTCAATCTCCATACCTCCCCCCGAGCTGACCGGTCGTGAGCGTGAGGTGCTGGAGTATATCGCCGGCGGCGCAACAGATAAGGAGATCGCAGTAAAGCTCATGCTCAGCCTGCATACCGTCAAGACGCATGTGCGCAATATTCTGAGCAAGCTTCATGCTGTCAACCGGCGCCATGCAGCCGATGTTGCCCTGCGGGAGGGGTGGCTTAAAAAGAAAGATGCTCGTTCCACTACAAAGGGGGGCCAAAATTGACCCATACGTGAGTTTAATGATTTTCGTGAGATAGCCAGAATTAGTTCTCACAGGCAAAGAGCGATCATGATATCGCTCTTTTTTCATCCTTTGCACTCTGGAGGACGGATAGACACACCCCACAAATCTCTGTATGCTGGTTGTATGGAGACCCGCCGCGTGCTTATCGTTGGCGACACACTCTTCGCAGAGAACCTGACACAGATGCTGGCGCAAGACGCAACTGTCCAGATTGCTGGGAGCGTCTCATCGTTGGAAGAAGCTCTGCCCACCCTAAATTCATGCCCGTTAGATGCTGTGATTGTGGCTGGTGTTGACCGGCTGCCAGAAGCAGCGCTCTCCCAATTCCTTTTAGTGTACCCGGATGTATCCATACTTTGCACCGATCTGGCTACCAATGATGTCCAGGTGATCGTTAACCAGCGACTGAATGTGCGTTCCACCGGTGATTTGCTGGCGATCATCGCCAAACTGCCAAAGAGAATTTAATGGAGATGCTTTATGTCGAAGATAAATCGTCGTAATTTCTTGAAGCTGTCCGGGGCAGCCGCCCTGAGCATGGCGCTCAGCCATTTGGAGCTGCAACTACTGGAGCCCATCGTGGTGGATAACCCCATGTCTGCCTACCCCGAGCGTGATTGGGAGAAGATCTATCGCGACCAGTACCGCTACGATTCGTCCTTTACCTTCGTCTGCTCTCCAAACGATACGCATGCCTGCCGGTTGCGTGCTTTCGTGCGCAATGGCATCATCCTACGAGCGGAAACCAATTACGACGTGGAGCGCTATAGCGACCTGTATGGCAACCGCGCCACGCCGCACTGGCACCCGCGCGGCTGCAAGAAGGGGCAAACTTTCCACCGCCGCCTGTACGGGCCGCACCGTCTGAAAGGTCCGCTGATGCGCAAGGGCTGGAAATCATGGGCTGATGACGGATTCCCAGAGCTGGATGACGCTAACCGCACCAAATATATGTTCGATGCGCGCGGCCTGGACGAGTTGCAACCGGTCTCCTGGGAGACGGCATATGATTACATCGCTCGAGGCATGATCGCCATCGCCCAGCGCTACTCTGGTGAAGATGGTGCAGCTTTATTGAGGCAGCAAGGTTATCCCGAAGAGATGATTGCCGCCATGGGCGGAGCAGGCACGCGCACCTTCAAATGCCGCGGCGGGATGGGATTGCTAGGAGTGATCGGCAAATATGGCATGTACCGCTTCTCCAATACATTAGCGCTGCTGGACGAGCACGTGCGCGGTGTAGGCGAGGAAGAGACAAAAGGCGGTCGTACCTGGTCGAATTACACATGGCACGGAGACCAAGCCCCCGGCCACCCATTTGTCACCGGTTTGCAGGCATCGGATGAAGATTTCAACGATCTGCGCAACTCGCGATTGCACATCCAGTGCGGAAAGAACCTGGTCGAGAATAAGATGCCTGAGTCGCACTTCTTCATTGAGGCTATGGAACGCGGCTCCAAGATCGTCACCATCACGCCAGAATACTCGCCTCCAGCCACCAAATCGGATTACTGGATCCCCATTCGCCCAGCGACGGATACCGCCTTATTCCTGGGCATCACCCGCTGGCTGATGGACAACCAGAAATACAACCTTGACTTCGTCCAGCGCTTCACCGATTTTCCATTTGTGGTGCGCGCGGACTCACTCAAGCGCTTGGGCGCAAGCGAGGTCTTCGCTGGTTACCAGCCCGGATTGGATTTGGATGGCCCCAGCTTCGCGCTGCATGGCCTTACAGCTGCCCAATATGAAAAGCTGGGAGATTACATCGTCATCGATACCACATCCGGAGCGCCTGTTGCCATTACTCGCGATGATGTCGGGCAGGTGATCGACGAAAAAGGCATCAACCCTGCTTTGGAATGGTCAGGGATGGTACGGCTCACCAATGGCACCCAGGTGGAGGCGCTGACAATCTGGTCGATGTACCGCGAGCTCTTGCAGGATTACGACCTGGATACCGTGGCGGAGATCACCCATGCCCCCAAGGCGATGATAGAGCGCCTGGCAAACGATATCGCTACCCTCGACCCGGTCGCCATCCATATCGGAGAGGGCATCAATCACTGGTTCCACGCCACGCTGGCTAACCGCTCACAATTCCTTCCGCTCATGCTCACCGGGAATATCGGCAGACCGGGTGCTGGCTGCTACACGTGGGCGGGGAACTACAAAGCCGCTCTTTTCCAGGGGTCACCTCAAGTCGGACCAGGCTTCAAGGGATGGGTGGCGGAGGATCCCTTCCATCCCAACCTTGACCCGCAAGCCCATGGCAAGGATGTCGTTGCTCATGCCTTCACCAAAGATGAAGAGCCGGCATATTGGAACCACTCTGAGCGCCCTCTGATCGTGGAAACGCCTAAGTACGGGCGCAAAGTCTTCACCGGGCAAACGCACATGCCTACGCCTACCAAGGTGCAGTTCTTCACCAATGTCAACTTGCTCAATAATGCCAAGCACCACTACGAGATGATCAAGAATGTCAACCCAGGCATCGAGCTGATCATCTCCATGGATATCGAGATGACATCAACCGTGGAATATGCCGATTTCGGATTGGCAGCCAACTCATGGGCGGAATTTGAGACCCACGAGATCACGGCTTCCTGCTCCAATCCTTTCCTGCAAATCTGGAAAGGCGGTATCCCCCCGCTGTATGACACGCGTGACGATGCCCGCATCATTGCTGAGACGGCAGCTGCTATCGGCGACCAGCTCGGCGACAAGCGCTTCCGCGACTACTGGAAATTTATACTGGATGGGAAGCCCGAGATCTACATCCAGCGCCTGCTGGATTCATCCCTGACCACGAGTGGCTACCGGTTTGAAGACATCATGTCTGGCAAGTATGGCGAGCCTGGGGCGGCCTTGATGCTATTCCGCACCTACCCGCGCATTCCTTTCTGGGAACAGGTGAACGACTCAGTCCCATTCTATACCGATACGGGCCGTTTGAACGCCTACTGCGATATTCCCGAGGCGATCGAGTACGGAGAGAATATGATCGTCCACCGCGAGAGTCCGGAAGCAACACCTTACTTGCCCAATGCCATCGTGACCTCCAGCACTTTCGTACGCCCGGATGATTATGGAATCCCGCTGGAGCACATGGGCTGGGAGGAGCGCACCATCCGTAATGTCGCCATGAGCTGGGAGAAAGTCAAGCAGACCCGAAATGGTCTGTGGGCGGATGGTTACCAGTTCTACTGCTTCACTCCCAAGACCCGCCACCGGGTGCACTCTTCATGGAGCACGGTGGACTGGACGATTATCCTCGATTCGAATTTTGGGGACCCCTACCGCATGGACAAACGCCTCCCTGGACCTGGCGATCACCAGTTACACATGAACCCTCAGGCTGCCAAGGATCTTGGTCTGGAGGATGGCGACTACGTTTACGTCGATGCTAACCCAGCAGATCGCCCGTACATCGGATGGAAACCAGACGACCCATTTTATAAAGTCGCAAGGCTGATGCTGCGATTGAAGTACAACCCAGCCTATCCATACCATATCGTCATGCTCAAGCATGGGCCATTCATGGCGACCGAAAAATCAGTGCTGGCGCACGAGACGCGAGCAGACAAGCTGGCGAAATCAGCGGGCACGGGGTACCAGGCAAATCTGCGTTACGGTTCGCAGCAATCTCTCACCCGGGATTGGTCGATGCCCATGCACCAGACCGACACGCTTTTTCACAAACAGAAGGTGAATATGCAATTCATCTTCGGGGGTGAAGCCGATAACCATGCATTGAATACCGTGCCCAAAGAGACCTTGGTGAAGGTCACAAAAGCCGAATCCGGAGGGTTGGATGGTAAAGGCGTATGGGAAGCAACCCGGACTGGATTTACGCCAGGGCACGAGAGCGACTTCATGAAGAAGTACATGGCAGGTGGAACGTTGGATGTCAAGGAGTGACCGGAGGATCGTATGCCGAATGATGAATTTGTAGACGAGGATCCTATGGAGTTGACTGGTATGGTGCTGCCGGGCGAGCCGGGGCAGCTGGAGGCGATGGCAGAATGTATTGTGGAGGAATACGTGCGCATGGGCTGGGACGAGCCGCGATTGATGACCTTGTTTACACACCCTCTGTTCATGGCAACACATCGCATTTACCGGAATAAGGGTGAAAAGTACGTGAGGAATTTAATTCAGGAAGTCAGTGCAAAGTGGCGAGGAGGTCTCAATGCCCGAAGTTTATAACTGGCACCTTGGTCGCAATATGAGTTATGTTTTTGACGAGGCGCATCCGCAGAAACAGTTTGTAGCTGTTTTCAATATCAACCGCTGCATCGGCTGCCAGACCTGTACGGGCGCCTGCAAAGCCACCTGGACGTTCTCCAAAGGCCAGGAATATATGTGGTGGAACAACGTGGAGACCAAGCCTTACGGCGGCTATCCCCAGCATTGGGATATCAAGATCTTGCAGATGCTGGATCAAGCCCATCAGGCAGCTGGAGTGAACGCGGAATGGGATGCCAGCCAGAGGAGCGACCAGGCACCATATGGCGTTTACAACGGGTTGACCATCACCGAAGCCGGCGGGGCAGACCAGCAGGCGCTTGGGTATATCCCCCCCGACACAGAGTGGCGCGCCCCTAACTTCTACGAGGACACCTCCACAGCCTACCAGGGCGATTCCCTAGGAATCAGCAAGGAGGGCGCTTCACTGCCCGTGCACCAGACCTGGTTCTTTTATTTGCAACGCCTTTGTAATCACTGCACGTATCCTGCGTGCGCAGCAGCCTGTCCGCGCAAAGCCATCTACAAGCGCCCCGAGGACGGAATCGTGCTCATCGACCAAGGCCGCTGCCGCGGTTACCGAAAGTGCGTTGAGCAGTGCCCATATAAGAAATCCATGTACCGCGGCACGACACGCACCAGCGAGAAATGTGTAGCTTGCTATCCTCGCGTTGAAGGCTCCGACCCACTCACAGAGGGTGTGCCCATGGAGACACGTTGCATGGCAGTCTGTCCTGGCAAGATCCGCCTCAATGGTCTGGTAGACATCGCCGCGGATGGATCCTGGGTGGAGTCGCCACAGCATCCGATGTACACACTGATCCAGGCGGAGAAAGTGGCGCTGCCACTGTACCCGCAATTTGGCACGGAGCCGAATATCTATTACATCCCGCCCCGCTGGGCGCCTCGCCCCTATCTGCGCCAGATGTTCGGACCTGGTGTGGACGAGGCTATTGCCCGCTATGCCGCCCCGTCTCGTGAGCTGCAGGCAGTGTTACAACTCTTCCGAACCACGCAGAAGATGATCTTCCGCTATGAGATCGAAGAAGGTCCGCTGGTGTTAGAGACCGAAATCAACGGCGAGCCCTGGCAAATGTACAACGATACAGTCATTGGCTTTGATGCAAATGGGCGTGAGGCGACGCGCTTGAGCGTGCTCGAGCCGATCCATGAGCGCCCAGCGGAGAGGTTGAATTCAATATAGTCCTAGCCCGGCGAGGGTAAGCACACCCAACCAGGGTTTCCGCATTCACCCTTCGCCCGGTTAAGAAAGAGATTTTCATGGAAATCAATCACATCGTTCAGCGTGCTCAACTTTACTGCTTCCTGGCGGATGCATTCGTTTATCCAGGAGATAACTGGTTGGAAGATCTTCCGGCGCTTCATCCAATTCTTGGCGAAAATGGATTAGAAAGCCCTCCACCTTCGACCTTCAACCTTGATTTGGATGACCTTCAACAAAAGCACCTTCAGGCCTTTGGGCTGACCGGCTCATTGTGCTATGAGACCGAGTGCGGTCTGCCCAATGAATTTCGGCAGAGTCAGGAAATGGCTGACATCGCCGGGTTTTACAATGCTTTTGGCTTCCGTGTGGGGGGTGCACTGCGCGAGCGACCAGATCACCTGGCTACACAGCTCGAGTTCCTATATGTTCTTTCTCTTAAGGAAGCCTATGCTGCCGAAGAAGGGCATGCAGAGCATGTCGAGGTGTGTGTCGAGGCGCGCCGTTCTTTCTTACGCGATCACCTCGGGCGCTGGATCGGATTGTTTGCTGAGGGAGTGACTCGTGCCAGCGCGAGTGCCCTGGATTCCGATGAAGGTGCTAACCCGTATGTCTGGCTGGCGCGCCAGGCAGCTGATTTCGTCCTGGCTGATGCTCGAAGCCTGGGCGTGACCCCAGAGGCGCTGCAGTTGCGCCAGACTGCGCCTACCCCCATACCGGTGGATCTGAATTGCGCAGGGTGCCCGGTGGCAGAGTGAACGGAGAGACAGGCATAGGAGATATCGTATGAAGAGACGAAACCTTATTCATCTGCTCTTGTTGTTCATTGTGGCTGCAGGGTTGACCTTTAGTGAAGTGCCCTTAGCTAGCTCACAAGGGATTACTGTGATTGCGAGGCGTGTCAGTGATGAATTGCCATTGGATGATCCGGCTTCTCCGCTCTGGCAGCAGACAACCGCGATTGTGGTGCCGCTGAGCGCACAGACGGTGAGCAAGCCCATGCTGCGTGAGACACGTGTGAAGTCTATCTCGGTACGCGCCCTTCATAACGATCAGAAGATTGCTTTTCTCACCGAATGGGAGGACGAAACCCAGAATAGCAGGATGGTTCGTGTTCAAGACTTCCGGGATGCGGTGGCGCTGCAATTTCCCCAGGTCACCGGGCAGCCATTTTTCTGCATGGGTATGCAGGGGGGCAATGTTAATATCTGGCACTGGAAAGCCGATTGGCAGGCAGACATGGATGCCTGGCAGGATATGGAAAGCCAGTACGCCGATATGAATGTGGACCAATATCCCTTCGCAGAAGGTGAGTTCCCATCCCCAGAAGAATACAAGGATGTCAACTATGTCCCCGCCCTGGCGGCTGATAACCTGTTTGCAATGCCGCGTCACTCCCCAGTCGAAGACCTGCTAGCTGGTGGCTTTGGCACGCTGACCGCAGAACCGGCTGATGGACAAAATGTTCAGGGGTATGGTGTCTGGGAAGACAACCGCTGGCGGGTGATATTCAGCCGGGACCTGGTGTCTGAGGAAGCGGATGACGCATCATTTAAGGTGGGCCAGGTGTATTCGGTGGCATTCGCTGCCTGGGACGGAGACAATGAAGAGCGCAACGGCGAGAAATCTACCTCCCAATGGGTAGCGTTGCAGCTTGAGAGTCAACCTGCAGCAGCTCTCGAAAGCACCACAGGGCAACAGACAACCGGGTTGCCTGTAAACCTGATCATGTCAATCATTATCGGCGTCTTTGTGCTGCTGTTTATCGCCGGCGTGATCATTTATTTGCGGTTGCCTAATGAGAGCTGATTGCTCATGACCCGCATGCCACCATTCATTCGCTGGCTTGCGCTGGCAGCCATGGCAGACTGGCTGGTAACGCGTACGCTGGCGCGAGCTGCCATCTTCATGCCAAAGACGCCGCCCATTCAGGTGGCATACCAGAGTGTGGTTGTCCTTGGACAGGCTGCCAGCGTGCTGGCGGCACTCTTAGCTATCGGGGGAATGGGCTGGTTGGCACTATACTGGTGGAAATCCCACAGAAGCTGGCTTGCCTGGGGGCTGTCTGGGTTGGTCGTTTTAAGCTTGCTCTTTCTAATGTCCGCCCCTGCAGGATGGTTATTATTGTCCTACGATGTGCTCCTATTGAGTGTTTTGACCGGTTTGGTTTGGAGAGGATTACATTCTGAGAAGCGTCGTAGCCTTTCGATAGCGATTCTGCTACCCGGCCTGGCCATCCTGGTGGGAATATTGTATCAAGCGCTCCAAGTTTTTTATGCTGCGTTTCACCTGCCTGGCCCTTCACCATTTTCTACTACTGCCTTCAACATGGGCGAGATTCTGGTCGTGCTGACTCCATTGGGTTTTTGGTGGTTACACTTCCAAAGCAGACGTCTTTTCAATGTGTCAACCCCTTATTTACCGAAGGCTATTGGGTGGGCTGCGACATCGGACTATATCATCGGGATGATCCCACCTGTGGCGTTTACTATCCTGTATCTTCTCAACCCTGCCATGACCGGCATCCTAACGATCTGGTCCACCGGATTGACGCTCTTTTTGCCCTGGCCTATATATGCCCTCAGCTTATGGGTGATGACGAGCACGCTCCTGGCAGCACGAAAATCTAGCGATCCAATACGTGTGAGCATCCTCTTGCTGGCAGCAGGAGGGTTCGCACCTCAGCTCAGCACGCAGGTGTTTTTTGGTCTGATAGGATTAGGTTTGCTCGTTTGGCAGCGAACCATAAGCGCAGCAGATCAATCAACTGCAAGGGTTAGCTCTGAATTTCCGGGATGGGTGGTAGAGAGTACACCGATAAGTAGGAGCTGATAAACTGAGACATTCGATATCTACCTCAAGCAAAGCCATTTTTGGCAGAATAGACACTCTGGGGGAAGTAGTGAAATTGTCAATTATTTCAGCTCCATGACATTCGGACGTGATCGCTCACCAGCTGGGTGATTACCTGAAGTGCGCGATAACAATGGGACGCGCATGGGCAGTTACGACCAGCGCGAGTATGAATTTGACCGCAGCTTGCTGGTGGTTCAAATGAGTCCGGATACATTTCCGCAGGACTGGAAAGAGGGGAGATCGATGACTGTGGAACAAGTGTTGGAAGGGTATGCACGCAAGTAAGCGATTTTCATTGCATCCGTAATATGGTCAAACCTTATTCACGGGGAAAGGAAGCGGCTCCCCGCGCACTCCAGCGACCACGTTGCGTACAGCCATCAAAGCCATCTGCGTGCGGGAAGTCACCGTGGCGCTGGCGATGTGGGGCACGACGATCAAGTTTGGAAGGGTGAGCAACTTGTGGTCTGCGGGCAGCGGCTCTGGATCGGTGACATCCAGAGCGGCGTAGGCGATCTGACCGGTCTTCAGCGTGTGATACAAGGCATCTGTGTCGACGATGGGACCGCGAGCAGTATTGATCAGAATGCTCGTGGGCTTCATTAATGATAAGGCGCGCGCATCAATTAAGCTGTGTGTCCCATCGTTTAAGCTCGCGTGCAGGGTTACGAAATCCGAGTCCTGCAGAAGGTTTTGCAAGGACCTGTACTGAGCTCCCATCTCAGCTGCCTCGTCGAGGTGGCGGTCGGTATCGTAGAAGAGAATCTTCATATCGAAGCCGCGTGCCCTGCGAGCGACAGCCTGCCCGATACGCCCAAAGCCGACGATCCCTAAGGTCGCGCCGTACACATCCCTGCCTAGAAGCAGGGTCAATCCCCAGGTCTCCCATTTTCCCGCCCGGACGTGGTCGATGGCCTCGCCTACGCGCCGGGCAGCTGCCATGAGCAGCGTGAAGGTAAAATCCGCTGTGGCATCGGTGAGCACGCCGGGCGTGTTCCCCACCTGTATACCCCGCCGGGTGGCTGCTGCGACGTCAATATTGTCGTAGCCGACCGCTACTTGGCTGATCACCTTCAGCCGGGCCGCAGATTCGATGAGAGCAGCGTCGATGCGATCGGTTAGCAGGCATAGCAAGCCGTCCATATTCCGGACTTTTTCAGCGATCGTCTCATAAGGTGGAGGGACTTCATGATCCCAGATATCTACATCACAAGATTCAATTAACTCGGTCCTTGCCTCTTCGGGTAAGTGGCGGGTGATATATACTTTTGGTTTCATGATTATCCTCTAGGTTGGGTGGAATCATCTGCGTCCTCTGGCTCTGCGGAGCATTCTAATACTATCAGAATATCTTGATCTTGTCCGCATCACCCGTTTGCTCTGCTGGCTGCACGAATTATAAATTCAAGTTTCCATCACGATTGATTTCGGCATAATTAAACAAAAATAGTCTATAATTAATTACTGGTTAATCAAAATCTTTTGCAGGGTTTACCAAAGGAGGAGTCAATGGACGGGCGATTTATCCGCGGTGGTCAATCCTTCCCCATTGGGGCCAGGAGTGGTTCCAAAGAGAGGGAGGTGGTGGTGGTCCTATCCAAAGGAATGGCGGCGAACAACCGTGTGGTTAAGAAAGATCTCCCAGATGATCTGCCAACATCCTGGCGCGATCAAGAGGGCAAGCAACGGGATATCGAATGGCTCAACAATTTCGGCATCAAGAGGAAGGGAAAGCCCGACTTCGAGATGGATGATATCTCGGAGGACTATGAGATCATCGTAGATGAAGCTGAAGGCACTACCCTGGTTTATTATGATCACCGCGACCGTCGCGTGAAGCCATTCTCATCAGAAGATTACGGTCGAACCCCCGGTCAGCAGGGTAAGATTTCCGCACGGCTCAGGTTGGGTGATCCCCCCATCGGCAGGACTTAACCGGATAAACTTTCCCAGGCTGCCTGAATCCCTTTATGGTAAGGCACTTTCTCAAGGAAGGTGAGGCGTAAGGCAGCATCTTTGATTTTCGAAGCTCGTTCTTGCAGGATATCCCAGGCTTCTCGTAACACTTTCATCGCTCGGGGGTCTCGCGCTGAGTGCAAAACATCATATACAGTTAAATATACTCGCATGGGTTCATCTGTTCCATCGAGGTTACCGCCACCATCCAGGTGAGTGAAAATGCCTTCGACGTGGCGTAATGCTGCGGTGACATCCTCGCGAGCAAGCTCGCAGCGAGCCAGACCTGCCAGGGGTTCCATTGCCAGGTTGGGCTGTTCCAGATCGCGCCGGGTTTTTAGGGCGTGAGCATAGGCGGCTAGAGACGACTCTACTTCACCCAGACCGAGCCTGGCATGTCCGAGGTAAGTGAGTGCCCAGGCTTCACAAGACGGATCGCCGGTCTCGTGAGCGATAATTCTGCTTCGTTCTGCATAGGATTGCGCAGCCGCAAAGTCAGCCTGGCATCCGGAGACGGCGCTCAGATTGATTAGCACATAGGCTTCGCTTTGTCGGTGGCCTGTCTCACGGGCGATGCGTAAGTTCTGCTCGCAATAAGATCGCGCAGTGGCGTAATCACCCAAAATGCCGGTAACCCAGCCAAGATTGCCCAATTGCATGCCTTCACTAGGTCGCTGCCCGATCTCTCGGTCGACCTGCAAGGCCCGCTGGTAGTATGACATGGTCTCGATGTAATCCCCTGATGTCCCAGCTAAATTCCCCATGTTATTCAAAGCCGCAGCCTCGATCTTACGGTTGCCAGCCTCCTGAGCAATACGCAAAGCAGCCTCAAGATACTGATATGCTTTGGTGTAACCTTTCTGATCTATGGCAATTAGCCCCAGCATGTTGAGAGCGCGAGCCTGTTCCCCTAAATTTCCCATCTGGCGGGCCAGTTCAAGGCCCTCTTCAGCATGGTGAATAGCATGCGAATATTTTGCTTGCCTCAACAATGTAAACGCCCAGGTGAGGTGGGCGCGCACGGCAATCTCAGTATTGCTGGCTGCCCTCGCAAGACTGACCGCCCTTACTGCCTCGGCGATGGCTTCCTTGTAGTCACCAATTTGGTAGGCGTAGTTAGCCCTGCGCTCGCCTATCTCGGCCAGGTGATTGCTTACCGCTTGATCATCCATGGCTGCAGCGAGCTCCTGTAGCGTTTCTAGATCTATTAACTGCGCTTCCCTATCCCCCAGCAGGTCTAAGATACCTTCGCGCTTCAAGAGCAAGTTGTAGCGTTGTGTGAGATCGTTAGCGGGGGTCAGTCTCAATGCCCGTGAATAATAGTCGAGCGCCTGGCTGTTCAGGTAGACATCTCGAGCGGCGTTGCCGGCCAGGCTCAGATAACGGCGCGCCTTATCGACCAGACCTGCCATCTCGCTGTGATACGCCAGTTCACCAAAATGCACGCGAAGCTCTGGTGTATACAAGCTCTCAATCGCCTTTACAGCCAGGCCATGTAAGGAGCGACGGTGGGCGTGGACAAGCATGCGATACGCTGTGTCGTGTACCAGCGCATGATTGAACAAGTAGCGCGACTCGGTTAAGGCTGTCCAGATTGAAGCTTTTGATGCCAGCTCCATCTTTTGAAAGAGTCCTGCATCGTTGGAGTGCATGCGCGCCAGAAGCTTAGCTTCAAATTCTCTACCCAGAATGGAAGCTGTCTGTACGACGTCTTTGACATCCTGCCCTAGCCGGTCTAAACGGGCTGCCAGTACAGCGCGCACGTCGACGGGCAGCGGCTCGGGGTCATTAGTCGCTGGCATCACCCAGCCTTCGGGATTGTGTTGAAGTCGCCCCTCCTCTTTCAGATAATGCAGCACTTGCTCGGCGAAGAAAGGATTGCCCTCGGTTCGCGCTTCAACCAACTCCAGCAATTCCCGCGTAGGGGATCCATCCAGGATCTGTTCAGCCAAATCCGCAAGTTTATCGCCGGTGATGCCCATCAGATCAACCACCTGGAAATCCAACCCATGACCGAGCAAATCGTTGTGGCTCTCTAAGCGCGAGGTGGCCAGGATAGCGATGGGATAAGATTGATTTTCATCGGAAGTGAGCGCCCGCGCCAGGCGTGGCAGGTAAGCTCTCGTATCGTCATCCAGCCATTGTACGTCTTCCAGCAGCAGGATGACCGGCTGCCGTAAGGCCTCAGCGCGGAGC
The DNA here is from genome assembly GCA_963714425.1 of uncultured Chloroflexia bacterium. Taxonomy (GTDB): domain Bacteria; phylum Chloroflexota; class Anaerolineae; order Anaerolineales; family UBA4823; genus DATCYX01. The sequence goes on along the minus strand of CAVQOI010000009.1, from coordinate 203,975 downwards.
AGGGTGGTGATGGCGATTAGGGTATTCTCATATCGTCCTTGGGGGTCAAGTTGCTCGTAGAGCGAATCGGACCAGTGCAGACCGAGTAGTGCCCCCAGGCAGGAGCGTGTGCGGTCTAGCTCCTCTGCCTCAGTGCGGTCCTTTGGAGCAGTGGCTTCGATAAGCTCGTCAATTCTAAGGTTGAAGCTTCGCTTGTTGCGCGATTCGATGAACGCGCTGGATTGGGTGAAATAGCGACGCAGCCAGTACGCGAAAGGATTAAGGGATGCGCGCAGCGTGCCATCTGTCTGGCAGATCGCCCAAAGCATGGGCTTTGAATCCAACAACAGTGCTTCCTTGAACCCGTCCGCCAGTCGGCTCTTGCCAATCCCAGGCTCGCCGGTTATGACCAGCGCGCCGGCGTAGCTTCCTTCCCATAGAGGGGCGACGAAATCCACGAGCGCTCCGAGCTCAATTTCCCGACCGACCAGGGGGCTTGTGAAGAAGGGTTCGGATTCTTCTTTGCGCTCCAGCAAGGTGTAGACCATCTGCGCTGTGGCAAAGCCTTTGAAATCCATTTCCCCCACAGGCTCGAGAACATAGCGCCTCTGGACCCGGCTGGCGATATGCGCGTCTACCCAGATCTCTCCACGCGGCGCGGCGACCATTAAGCGCGCTGCCAGGTTGACGCCTCTTCCAAAGCAGGTGTACTCTTCCATCAGTGGAGAGCCGATGAATCCGGCATGTGAGATCTGGTAGGTGATTCCAGCGTTAATTGGGATGCTGGTGAGAGGCTGCAGGGCTAGGATGAAGTCAAGCGCCCGCTCGATATCGTTCTCATAGGCTATGGGCGCGCCCCAAACAAGCAGCAGGGTGGATCCCTTATCGCCAAAGTCCAGTGTCTTAAGCAACCCCCCATAACGCTCGAGAAGCTCAAACAGTGAATGCATGAATATATCCAGCTGGGACTCGGTTCGCACGGTGGGAAGGCTGATGAACAGGTTGATTACCTGGCGGAATTCCCCACTGTATGCCTGGCTGAGCAATATCTCAGGAAAGAAGCGGGAGGTGATCGCCGGATCGGATGGAGGTAGCTGGAAGGGCCGAGGTTGCGGGAGCGATCCAACGATCTGTAAAAGCGAATAGTGATCTTCAACGTGTTGGAGCTGAACTCCGCCGGCTACCAGGTGTGCTAAGGTTTCATCCAAGACGATGTCTCCAGCCTTGGCGAAATGCTCAGCTCGCGCACACCCGTCCACGGCTGTGCCCTTGAAATAATACGCTGCCTTGCGTCCATCTCGCGATGTAACGATTCCCCAGTGCACTTCCCCTGTAGCCAGCCCAATCTTTGCCTGGATGGAAAAGCTGCCGTACGGAGTTTGCCACTCGCTCTTGCTGGTCATATGCCGCTGCGCTCCCCAGGAAGCTGCCAGTGCCCGGCGTGCTGCTTCAGCTTCATCTCGATCCCAAGGGAAGAGCGCCATAAACGCGTCGCCGGCCATCGTAGCGATAAACCCGCCTTGAGCGAATACACTCTTTGCCAGCGGGTCGAATGCTTGGCGCATCATGCTAGCCAGCACTTCGGCGCCGTGCGGGCCGTGCGCCATGAGAGCTTCCGTAATGGCTGAGAAACCGGAGATGTCCAGGAAAAGGCTGATTGCTGAAAATTTGCCGCGGTGTTCTCCTCTGAGTGTGTGCTCCTGGATGAAATGGGGAACGAGATTGCGCATCCTTTAATTATTATACATATTAAATCCTATTTTCACTTTGCACAATCCAGACCTGCTAAAAAGCAGCAAATTCGATGTGACGAATATCCTGAATTTGTAATATCCTTCACAAATCTGCATACTTGTCATTTCTAACGGCGTATAATCCGGCAGAACAATTCCGAGGATCAGGCTGAAGATGATGGTTATGGTCGTTTTCATACTCTGCTCTTCGTCCTTCAGCAACCTGAATTCATTGAGAGGATCTCCCCATTATGGATACAACCCAGTTGCCTATTTTTGATCCAGTCCACGATGTGCTCCATTACCAGCCACAACCGCTGGATGCAATCTTCGCTCCCAAGAACGTCGCTGTAATTGGCGCCACCGAAAATATCGGCTCGGTGGGGAGGACGATCCTATGGAACTTGATCAGCACACCGTTCGGTGGTGCAGTATTTCCAGTCAACCCAAAGCGCAACAGTGTGCTCGGGATAAAAGCCTACCCCAGCATCGCCGAGGTTCCAGAGGTGGTGGACCTGGCAGTGGTGGTGACCCCCGCGCCGAGCATCCCGCCTATCATCCAGGACTGTGTGGATGTTGGGGTAAAAGGTGCTATCGTGATCTCTGCTGGCTTCAAAGAGATCGGACCGCAGGGTTCTGAGCTGGAGCACCAAATCCTGGAAGCCATCCGACCCAACAAGATGCGTGTGATTGGCCCAAACTGCCTGGGAGTGATGAACCCGGTGAGCGGGCTGAATGCCACCTTCGCCACGACGATGGCGCGGCGGGGAAACGTTGGTTTTATCAGCCAGAGCGGGGCGTTGTGCACAGCAGTGCTGGACTGGAGTTTGAAAGTAAATGTTGGCTTCAGCGCCTTCCTCTCCATCGGTTCGATGCTGGATATTGGATGGGGCGACCTGATCTATTACCTGGGCGATGATCCTAATACAGATAGCATCGTCATCTATATGGAAACCATAGGAGACGCGCGCGCTTTCCTCTCGGCAGCACGCGAGGTAGCACTCATTAAGCCGATCATCGTCATCAAGCCTGGACGCACTGCAGGTGCAGCCAAGGCTGCTGCCTCGCATACCGGATCGCTGACCGGTAGCGACGAGGTGCTGGAAGCAGCTTTTCGCCGTAGCGGTGTTTTGCGGGTGAACAGTATTGCTGAGCTGTTCTACATGGCAGATGTGCTCTCCAAGCAGCCGCGGCCGAATGGGCGCAGGCTGACCATCCTGACCAACGCCGGCGGACCAGGCGTGCTGGCAACGGATGCCCTCCTCACAAACGGTGGCGAGTTGACAGAGCTCACCGCTGAGTCGTTGGAGACATACAACCAGCTGCTCCCAGCGGCATGGAGCCACAACAACCCTGTGGATATCCTGGGGGATGCCAGTCCGGAGCGCTATGCTAAGGCATTAGAGATCGCCGCGCATGACCCCAATAGCGATGGTATGCTGGTTGTGCTGACACCCCAGGCGATGACCGACCCAACCCAGACAGCCGAGCTGCTCAAGCCGTACGCCCAGTCGACGGGCAAGCCAGTCATTGCCAGCTGGATGGGTGGAGAGGGCGTGTCTGCTGGGGAGACTCTGCTCAACCGGGCAGGTATCCCCACTTTCCCTTATCCGGATACCGCGGCGCGCATGTTCGTCTATATGGCCCAGTTTGCTCAGAATCTACGCGGCTTATACGAAACTCCTTTGGTCGCAGCGAATGGCAGCGACCCCGATCGGACTCTGGCTGCCCAAATCCTGGAAAGAGCTCACGCAGCCGGTCGCACGATCTTGAGCGAATACGAATCCAAGCGACTGCTGAGCGCTTATGGGATCCCCACGGTGGAGACGCGTATTGCTATAAGTGAGGATGAGGCAGTAAAAAACGCGGACGAGATCGGTTTCCCCGTGGTGCTCAAGCTGCATTCTGATACGATCACGCATAAGACGGACGTAGGGGGTGTGCAGCTCAACCTGGCGGATGCTGACGCAGTGCGGGATGCTTTCAGAGATATGGAAAAGGCGGTCACGAGTAAAGCCGGACAAGGACACTTCCTGGGTGTCACTGTACAGCCGATGATTATGCTAGAGGGTTACGAACTGATCCTTGGCAGCAGCATCGATGTGCAACTGGGCCCCGTGTTGTTATTTGGGTTGGGCGGGCAGCTGGTGGAAGTGTTCAAGGACCGCGCCTTGGGACTGCCGCCACTCACTTCGACCCTGGCGCGGCGCATGATGGAGAACACTCGCATCTACACTGCTCTTAAAGGCGTGCGTGGTCGTAAGCCAGTAGACCTCGTCGAGCTGGAACACATCCTGGTGCGCTTCAGCCGCCTTATTGCTGAGCAACCATTGATCAAGGAGCTGGATATCAATCCTTTGTTAGCCTCACCGGAACGGCTACTGGCTTTGGACGCTCGTGTTGTGCTCCATGAAGACCCCTCAGATCATTCCGCTATCCCACGACTGGCAATCCGTCCCTACCCAAGCCAGTACATCAGTCATTGGGTTGCTAGAGAAGGCTCGCAGGTAACTTTTCGTCCCATCCGGCCCGAAGATGAGCCGCTTATCGTCGATTTTCACACTACGCTTTCAGACCGCTCAGTTTACTTGCGCTACCTGCATCCGCTCTTATTGGGCGAGCGTGCTGCGCACGAACGGTTATCGCGCATCTGCCATAGCGATTACGACCGCGAGATCACCTTGGTGGCAGAGCTGGAAAGCACGCATGTCGCCAGCGATGCCGAGAAAGGAAATGACTCGAAAGACTCTGAAAACGCGAAAGTGGCGAAAAAGGATAAGGTTCAGGGGTCGCGCATTCTGGCTGCCGGTCGCTTGACGAAGATGCACGGCTTCAATCATAGCGCTCGCTTCAGCGTGCTGGTCAGCGACCTGTATCAGGGCATGGGGGTTGGCAAAGAGCTGGTGCGCCGGTTGATTGAGCTCAGCAAGGAGGAGAAGCTGGAGCACATCGAAACCTTGATGACGGTGGATAACCAGGCGATGCGTCACATCTGCCAGGAGCTCGGCTTCCACTTCACACCGACCAGCGATGAGCATATCTTGAGGGTAGAGATGGATCTGTAAGAACCCTTCTTAGACAGGGATACATTTCCAAATATTTGGGGTCGCCAGATTGAGATCAATAGGCGACCCCTTCATTTTTTATACAGACATCGGCGGAGTATTTCCCAGGACTGGTTATCCAGTTCACGAATTGACTACGCGCTGCCGCAGCTCATAGGCAATCTCCACCACCCACTTATCCAGCTGGTGGCGCTGGCGGTCGTCGTCCATGCTTCCTTCCCGTTCTGCATCAATCTCTTCCTTCAATTTGACCAAAAAAGGGTCCAGCCAGCCGGCTGTTTGCATGATGCTCAGCAACCGCCCAGATGCGTCGAGCAGGCGGAAGGAGCCGTAATCAGGTGGCTCGTCATACAGCCCATGGGCACTGGTGATCATGTAAGCGATCAGGTTGAATAACTCTGACTGCATTTCAGTTTTTCCCATGGGGCACCTTATAGCCTTCCTTGAAATAAATTTCATCCAGACTGCGCTTGGGTGGGGCTGACAGCGTAACTATTGGATTTCCTAATACGACCAGCAAGCAGGGCACCACCCCGTCGGGGAGGTTCAAAAAAACCGCCACCGCCTTTGCGTGGAATGAGCCCACTGGGCAGGCGCCGAGTCCAGCGTCGTGCGCGGCAAGCAGGATATTCTGCAGGGCAGCGCCAATATCATAGTGGAGCGAGACCGACAGCGCCTCACCAGGACGGCTATCCCGTTGGTCCAGGCACAGAATCACTACAGCCGCAGGCAGTCCGATGATGCCCGGAGCCAGGGCGCGCAGGGCAGAGATGCGCTGCGGCTGGCGTACAGTCAGAAAGATTCTCTTTTGGGCGTTCCCCCCGCTGGGGGCGGCTGCCCCAGCCCGAATGATGGTCTCCATCTGCTCATCGCTGACCGGCTCAGGAGTAAACCCGCGGATACTCCTCCGTGAAAAAATTGTCTCGAGGGTTTGCATGGTTTGCTCTAAAACTCCAGATCAGGGTAACCTGCCAATGTCTTTTTTGGTGGGGTAGGGTAGGTGAGCTTGCTGTGTGCAAGGCCCAGGTCGCTCAGCGCTTCAGCCATTTTAACCGCCGCAGCAGGCGCCTCGATGACTGGCACGCAAAGCCCCTTTCTTTCGAGGGCTGTTTGAAGCTCGCCGGAAATGCCGATCATGCCTGTGCAGCCCGGGATCAGGATATGAGCTCCGTCTTGTGCCACAGCCCGCTCGCCAGCTTGCAGCAGCGCATCAAACATCGCTTGCCGGTCGCTCTCCACCTGTTGCACGCTGAGCCCCACCGTCTGGACAGAAGCCAGCTTTCCGCTCAATCCGTATTCTGCCATCTGGTTGACAAACTTGTGGCCCATATCGGGGCGTGTACCCAGGATCGAGAAGCGATGCGCCAAGGAGGCTGCCAAAAAAGCTGACGCTTGAGCGGGTCCTACCACCGGGATTGAGACTGCCTCCCGCGCCGCATCCAAGCTGGGGTCGCTCATGCAGTCGATGACCAGCGCGGTTGCACCGCTACGCTCTGCATCCCGAGCTATCCGCAGCATGCCCGGTACTGCCATACCTTTGAAATACTGCGTTTCAATCGTAGCAGGACCGTTCGAGATAGCCAAGGCGGTCAGGCGTGTGCCGGGACGGGCATAGGTCGCATAATCTCGCTCGGTCAGGGTCAACCAGTCGTCCTGGCGGAATCCCTGCACCACCGGCACGATCACACGGATATTTGGGTTTTGGGTGACTTGACCGTTTAGCTCGGTCGCCTGACGGCCTGCCAGGCTGCGATGCTCGCTCAGGAGCTGGTCGCCGAGAGGCGGATATGTGCGCTGGCTATGGCTCAGCCTGAGATCGACGAGCACCTCAGCCCACTTCAAGGCTGCCAGAGATGGGTCGATCACAATCGTATCGATCCCCTTCCTCTTCAATTCCTGCTCTACAGCGACCGCCATGCCACGCATGCCGGTACAGCCAAATACGATGGCATGCGCGCCATCATGGAGGATAGCGTGTTCTGATTCTTCGACCAGAGCTTCCAAGAGCTTGCTAGTGTCCGTGCGCAGGTCCAATACAGGGATATCTACCCAACGGGTAGAGGCGTGGCTGGAATCAAGTCCATAGCGCCGGACGAGCTGTGCAGTAGGATAAACATCACGTGATGCGGTAGAGACTACGGAAAACTTGTGCGCCAGCATGCCTGCCAACAGCATGGCTGATTGTGCTGTGCCGACCACCGGGATGGAGACGGCTTCTCGGGCTGCCTCTAGCCCGGGATCATTCATGCAATCGATCACCACGGCATCGACCCCATCGCGCTCGGCCTCAATTGCCCGCTGCACCACTTGTGGCGCTGCCAGGCTGTCTTCGTAAATTGATTCGACCGATGCAGGTCCTTTTTCCAGGCTGACGGCGCTAATGCGGGTCTCAGCTCGTGCAAATTCCGCGTAAACCCGTTGGGCGTGCTCGGCGAAGCCAGGGCTAGTAATTGGGGCTATGATGCGGATGCGCATAGAGACCTCCTTGATTTTGGAATAAGTATAGCCTGGAGGGTGGATTCAGGCAATCAGTTGACAATTCCCTTATGATTTGTTTTAATGAAATACCAGTATCTAATCTTTATAGTTAAAATCCCTGGTATTGATAAATGAACTAAATTGAATAGCCCGGAAAAGTCCGGGAACATTATGTTGCAAACAGGAGAAGAAGATGAAGAAAATCCGCACTGTTGTCGTTGCATTATTCTGTATCAGCCTGCTTCTCAGCGCGTGTGGCGGTGGAGCCGCTCCGACGCAGGAAGCAGCCAAAACCCAATTTGCGGTGTACGCTCTCAATAGCGAGCCGTTAACAAATTGGGATCCAGCCATTGAATTCTCGAATGGCATCCACCTTGACAACAATATCTATGAGCAGCTATTACGTTACGACCCGGTGAGCAAGCAGACTATACCGCTGCTCGCCGAATCGTACACTGTCTCTGATGATGGCTTGGTGTGGACATTCACAATCCGTGACGGGGTTAAATTCCAGAACGGTGACCCGTTGACTGCTGAAGACGTGAAATACTCGATCGATCGCACCATGGCTCTGGGCGCAGGCGCTTCGTACATATGGTTCGCGGTTGAGTCAATCACGGTCAAGGACCCCAAGACGGTCGAGTTCACGCTGAGCTACAGCAACCCCTTAGACCTGGTGGCTGCCACGGGTTACGCGGCTTTCATTTATTCGAAGAAGTGTGTGGATGAAAATAACGAGTGGATCGCCGAGGCCAAAGGCTGCGGCACTGGACCCTACATGCTCAAGAGCGCTAAGTGGGGCGACGAGGTGATCGTTGAAGCCTTCCCGGATTACTGGGGTGGTTGGGGCGAGAAGTTTTTCTCGCAGGTAGTGTTCAAGAAGATCTCCGAGACAGCTACTCGCCGGCAGATGATCGAAGCAGGCGAAGCCACCATTGCGGTGGAGCTTCCTTATTCGGATGTCAACGCCCTTAAGGAAAACTCAGATGTCAAGGTGTATGTCGAGCCATCCTGGCAGAACCTGATCGGCATGTTCAACACCCTGAAACCACCGCTGGATGATGTTAAGGTGCGCCAGGCGCTAGCCTATGCTTTCCCATACGACGAGGTGATCAAGTCGGCTGTGGGTGGCTACGCACGCCAGGCTTACGGCATGGTGCCATTTGGCATGTGGGGTTTCAGTGACCAGTTGCCACGCTATACCTATGACCTGGAGAAAGCCAGGCAGCTGCTCACCGAAGCGGGTGTCCCGGCTGGTCAAAAACTGCTGCTCACCTACACCGCTGGCAACGAAACCGAAAAAAGCACAGCCGAGCTATACAAGTCCGAGCTTGCCAAGCTGGACATCGACCTGGAAATTCGCAGCATGCCATGGGACAGCCAGTGGGAGCTTGCCAAGAATCCCGATCCCACCGCCCGCCAGGATGTGTTTGTCATGTACTGGTGGCCAGACCTGCCCAGCCCATACTCTTTCCTCTATAGCACATTCCACAGCGAAGAAGAGCCGCTCTTTAATTTAGCATATTACTATAACGCTGATTTCGATACATTGATCGATCAGGCTAATGAGCTCACCGCCAGCGACTTCCCCAAGGCTGAGCAGATGTTTGTGGACGCTCAGAAAATCCTGCTGGACGATGCCGCCACCCTATTCATATACGACCGGCAAGATGTCTGGGTGACCTCTGCTAACCTGCAGGGATTCAAGTTTAACCCTGCATATCCGACGGTGATGTTCTTCCACGATATGTATCTGGAGTAAACTTTCGAGGAAACCAACGGGGAAAGTTTCAGCAAGATAATCCTGACCTCCCTATCCCCTTTTCCCTGATTCCCCACTTGGATAAGGGAGAAGGGGCAGGGAGGTTATGTCATACAAGGAACCGGAATGATTAGATTCATTCTCAGGCGCTTGCTTCTGGGTATTATCGTGATGCTGGGGGTGGCTCTTATCACATTTTTTCTGACGCGGGTGATCCCGTCAGACCCGGCTGCCAAATGGGTTGGCCCGCGCGCCAGCCCTGAACAGATCGCCAAGGCAACCATCGAGTTGGGGTTAGACCAGCCGCTGCATGTGCAGTTCATTAAATACATGGGAGATCTGCTGCAAGGCGACCTGGGTAGCTCGCTGCGCACACGCCGTCCGATCATGCTAGAGCTGAAGGAAAACCTGCCAGCCACGATCGAGCTGGTGACCATATCGACCATCGCGGCGGTTTTCATAGGCATCCCCTTGGGAGTGATCTCAGCCCGGCGAAAAGACACCTGGATTGACCATTTCAGCCGGTTATTCTCGGTGGGGGTGGTGTCGCTGCCCACTTTCTGGGTGGGTTTGATCCTGCAGCTCTTATTCTTCCGCACCTTGCATATTTTTCCCATGGGTGGACAGCTGTCCACCGAGCTGAAGCTGACTATGGAAATCCCAAAGATCACCGGCTTTATTATGTTTGACTCGCTGGTGACTGGCAATTACCGCATATTCATGGATGCGCTGTGGCATACTATTTTGCCGGGTATCACGATCGGCTTATACCCAGTAGGCCTGGTTGCGCGCATGACGCGCTCAGCGCTGCTTGAGATCCTTAACGAGGATTACATCACTGCAGCCCGCTCGTACGGACTGAGTGAGCGGATTGTGCTCTGGTCGTACGCGCTGAAGAACTCGATCGGGTCGACTTCCACCGTGGTGGCGCTATCTATCGGCTATACACTGGTGAATACCTTCCTGACCGAATCGATCTTTTCGTGGCCAGGGATCGGCAGCTATATCGCTACGGCCGTCATTGGTCTGGATTACCCTGCCATCATGGGCGTAACCATTTTCTCGGCGTTTTCCTATGTAATCCTTAATATAGTGGCCGATATCATTATTGCCCTCGACCCGCGCGTGCGAGCTTAGGAGGCGAATCGCCATGCAATGGTTAATGGATTTCAATAAGACTCTACAACCCAGCATCCGCGAATTTCGGATGTCTTTCTTCCTGCTCAATCGCAACCGCCTGCAGCGGGTCTCGCTGATCGTGATCATCATATTGATGCTGCTCGCCATCTTTGCACCATTCATCGCGCCTTACCCCGGTCATGCCATCAGCGATACTAACCCGGATGATAAGCTTCAGCCGCCCTCCAGCAAATATTGGTTTGGCACCGATGAGCTGGGTCGCGACATGCTCTCCCGGGTTATCTATGGGACGCGTATCTCGCTGCAGACCGCTCTGATCGCGGTGGGGATCGCACTCCTGATCGGCGTGCCATTGGGGGCTATCGCCGGCGGTCTGGGTGGGGTAATGGATGAGATCATTATGCGCATCACCGACGTCTTTCTTTCGTTCCCACCGCTCTTGCTGGCAATTGCAATCGCGGCATTCCTCGGCCCGAATTTGCGCAATGCTATGCTCTCGATTGCAATCTCGTGGTGGCCCTGGTACACGCGTATCATCCGCGGTCAGGCGGTCTCGATTCGTGAGCGACAATTTGTGCGCGCAGCGCGGGCAATTGGCACCCCGAAGTCGCGCATCATTTTTAAGCACATTTTGCCTAATACCTTTGCCCCTGTTATCGTACAGGCTTCTATGGATATCGGCGGGGTGATCCTGACCATCGCTGCGCTGAGCTTCCTGGGCCTAGGTGCCCAGCCGCCCACGCCCGAATGGGGTCTGCTCATATCGACCAGCCGTACCTACTTCCTCAATGCCTGGTGGTACAGTACCTTCCCCGGCGTAGCCATCTTTATCACAGTGCTGGTGTTCAACCTTATCGGTGACGGCATACGCGAGGTGCTTGATCCAAAGACGCGCAAATTCTAGGGCAGGTGCTTATGGCAGATTATTTCGAGGTTAATAATTTATCCGTGGGCTTTATGACCTTCGAGGGTGTGAAGGAGGTACTCAACATTGAGCGCCTGCGCATTGGGCGCGGTGAAACCTACGGCTTGGTGGGTGAGAGCGGGGCTGGCAAGACCGTGCTGGCGCTCACCATCCTGGGCCTGCTGCCCAAGCCAGCTGCCATAATTCACAGTGGTGAGATTTGGTTGGATGGTCAGGACCTGTTGAAAAAGTCCGACTCAGAGATGTACACCCAATATCGCGGCAAGCGCATTACCATGATTTTTCAGGACCCGATGTCTACGCTCAACCCGGTATTCACGGTCGGGCAGCAGATTGCGCGTGTAATCGAAAAACAGCAGCAGCTCAAAGGAGCGGCCAACACGCGTAAAGCGCTGGAGATGCTGGAAGTGGTCAAGCTCCCAGATGCGGACCGCATGCTGAACAAGTACCCGCATGAGCTCAGTGGTGGGCAGCGCCAGCGTATCATCATCGCCATCGCCCTGACGTGTGGAGCGGAGTTCTTGATCGCCGATGAGCCCACTCGCAACCTGGATGTGACCATCCAGGCGGGCATTCTCAAGCTTATAGCCGAGCTGCAGCAAGAATTCAAAATGAGCGTGCTGTTTATCGCCAACAATGTAGGTCTGGTGAACGTGGTGTGCAAGAATGCCGGCATTCTGTATAAGGGCAAGATCGTTGAAGACGGACCCAGTGAGCAGGTTATACGCTCCGCAAGGCATCCATACACACATACGCTGATCTCTGCGATCCCGCGTGACAAATCAGAAAAATTGAAATTTGCCAGTACGGTGATTAAACCAGAGGCCGAAAAAGGCTGCCCGTATTATTCCCGCTGCATTATTGCTGAAGACGATTGCGCTCGACGCATGCCCATGTTGGAGCCCATTGGCGGAGCACAAGAGGTGGCATGCTTTCTGGCAGATCGGTGGCAACCATGAGCAAACCTCTGGTTAAGATCGAAGGATTGAAGAAATATTTTCCAGTACGTTCGGATGCACTCTTTGCCCGCAAGAACTGGGTGAAGGCGGTGGACGGGGTTGACCTGGAGGTCATGCCTGGTGAGGTGATCGGTCTGGTGGGCGAATCAGGGTGCGGAAAGACCACCCTGGTGAATGTGTTACTGCGACTGGAAGACCCCACCGAGGGCAAGATGATCTTCGATGGGGTGGATATCACCAACGTCTCTCAAAACACACTGCAGAGAGACATACGCAAAAACATACAGATCGTCTTTCAAGACCCATTCTGGTCGCTCAACCCGCGCATGCTGGTGCGCGATGTGATTGGTGAGCCATTGAGTGTGCACCTCAAGCTGCCCATGTTGAAGCTAATCGAAGAGGTGGAAAAGCTACTGGATATGGTAGGCCTACCCATGGACTCCGTATATAAATATCCGCATGAATTTTCAGGCGGGCAACGCCAGCGCATCGCCATCGCCCGTGCGCTGGCGCTCGTGCCGCAACTCGTAGTGCTGGATGAGCCTACGTCCTCAATCGATATCCTCTCTCAGGCGCAGATTCTGGACTTGCTCATCCAGCTGAAACATAAGCTGGAGTTAACCTATATTCTCATCTCGCATGACTTGAGCGTGGTTCATTACATGTCCGACCGCATTATTGTCATGTACCTTGGCAAGATTGTGGAGCAAGGTCCGGCAGAGACCGTTTTCAGCGAACCGGTGCACCCATACACCCAGGCCCTTTTCAATGCAATCCCCTCGCTAGAGATGAACAACCTAGACGACTTGCAGACACCCGTGGGCAATGTGCCTAGTGCCATCGACCCGCCCTCTGGCTGCCGTTTTCACACCCGCTGCCCGTTTGTCATGGATATTTGCCGGGAGGTGGAACCGCCCTTGCTTCCCACTGGAGAGGCCCATCTCTCCGCCTGTCACCTGGTTGATCGAGAACCGGGGCATCAAATATAACCTTGATAATGTGAGCATGAATTCAACGTATAGAGGAGAGCCAAACATGCCTGCTGGAAGAATAGCCAATTTACAAGATGCCGAAGACCTCATTCTCGGCTGCCTGATCCTGGGCACGGGGGGTGGTGGCAAACCAGAGCGCGGCTTGCAGGTCTTCAAAGCCGCTTTGGAAGAGGGACTTGAGCTGCGTTGGGTGGATGTCGACGACATCCCAGACGATGCACTGACCGTCCAACCGTACGGCATGGGCTCGGTGGCGCCGGTGACGAATGAGACGCTGGAAGAGATCAAGAGCGCCGGGTTGAAAGAAGAGTACCCCCTGACCAGTATGATGGAGGCAGTCAAGGAGCTTGGGGTTTACCTGGGCAAACCGATTACCTGTATCGTCCCTGCAGAGCCTGGGGCTTCCAACCTGCCTGAGCCGCTGGTGGTGGGTGCCCGTCTGGGAATCCCTGTGGTGGACGGCGACTACGCCGGTCGTTGTATCCCAGAGGAGATGCAAACCACGCCATTTCTATATGGGAAACACTCCTATCCCTTCAGCGCAGTAGACCGGTGGGGGAATGTCACCATTTGCAAGCGCACGCAGAATCCGTTGATGCTGGAGCGCATCGGCAAGTTTCTGGCGGTAGCGGCTTTTGGCAATACCTCGATGGCTTCGACTGCTCTCTCTGGCAAGGAGATGAAAGAGATCGTTGTGCGGGGAACGGTGACCGCCTCCCTGGAGATTGGGCGTGCCATTCGCACTGCGCGAGAAAAGGGGCGTAATCCGGTGGAGGCTGTCCTTAAGGTGGTCGGCGGCTGGCGCCTGTTTGAAGGCATTCTGTCGAAGAAATGGTGGGAAGACCGGGATGGCTACATGTTCGGCACCGTGGAGATCGACGGCACCGGAGAGTACAAAGGGCACTCCTTGAAGGTATGGTTTAAAAACGAAAATCACGTTTCCTGGCTGGATGGAAAACCTTATGTGTGCAGCCCGGACCTGCTCACATTGTGCTATCCAGACGGGAGCGGCACGGTTAATACCACCATTGCCGAGGGTGAGAGCGTGGTTGCGATTGGTATCAAAGGCGTGGAAGCCTTCCGTAGCCAATACGGGCTTGATCACGCTTCAGGGCCGCGCTATTTCGGCTTCGATATTGACTACGTCCCAGTTGAAGATCTGGCCGCCAAAGGTTAAGCAAAGTATGGTCTTTAAGCTAGGAGTTGAACCGCGTTCCGAATACCTCCAGATTGAGCTGGCAGCAGCTGCGCACAAGCTGGTGACCGATTTCCGCCCGCTGCGACCCGGGCAGCAGGTGTTGATTTCCGCCGATACCGCCAGCGACCTGCGCGTCGTGCATGCTGTAGCTGGAGCAGTGCAAACTGTGGGAGCCTCGCCGACAGTGGTCTGGTACCCGACACTGCCAGAGCCCATGATGGAGCCGCCTCTTCCGGTGTCGCAGGCAGCTGCGGCAGCCGATGTGTGGCTGGATTTCGCCGTGGCTTATCAGCTTTACAGCCCAACCTACACGCGCGCTATTGAAAATGGCTGCATCTACGTCTGCTTAACCGGGATGGATGTGGATATGCTGGTTCGCACGGTGGGGCGTGTCCCCCACGACCCCTTGCGCCGCTTGGCAGACTGGCTATACCGTCGCTCACAGGCAGCTGAGAGTGTGCATGTCACCTCTCCAGCGGGCACCGACCTGTGGATGAAGATTGACAAAGCAGGAGATCCATTCTGGGAGCCCCCACCTGAAAAAGGCGGCTACCCGCAGATGCTGGGAGGGCAATCGGGTTTCATGGCTCATCGGGAGAGCTATGAAGGTATACTGGTCTTCGATGGTACCCTTTGGCCCCCAGCAGAGCTGGGTTTGCTGGATAACCCCGTGCGGTTGCGTCTGGAGGGGGGGTATATCAAAGAGATAACTGGTGGGCGGGAAGCCAGTGTATTCAGCCGCTATCTCAAGCGGGCTGGCAGTCCCTATGCCTACCTGATGGAACACACCTGTTACGGATTCAACCCGGGCGTAACCCGCCCATCCGGGCGTATCTTGGAGGACGAGCGTGTCTTCGGGTGCATGCAGTTCGGCGTTGGCGCCACCCCTCTAGGCTCGCCAGTTCATACTGATGGGGTTGCTTTGAGCGCCTCGGTTTGGCTGGATGGTGAGCAGATCGCCGATGAAGGCCGCTATGTGCATCCGGAGTTGAAGGAATTCTGCCGTCAATTGGGAGTTCCGGACGCATGAGCGCCAATATTCCAGCAATTGTCCAATCGCGACTTAAAACTTGTGAATTTGGTGTGTACTCGCAGGTACACACACCCCTTCAATCAATTAATAAGTGAGTTCCCGCCTCTTATCCATAAAAAACAGGATGAATGTCGCTTTGCATTTGCCCTGCTCTGTTGTATCCTGTACCTGTGGAATTTGTCACAATCAGGAGGCAAAATGCGACTTTATGCAGACCAATCTAAGTGCTCAGGATGCCACGCCTGTGAGGTAGCGTGTTCGCTCAACCTGTTCGGCGTGACCAATCCCAAGCTGTCGGCTCTGGTGATCGAGCCACGCTTTCCGGCGCCCGGAGTTTATGAGCTCAGGGTATGCACCCAATGCGGCGATTGCGCCCTGGTGTGCCCAACGGAGGCCATCAAAGAGGATGAGCGCGGCGCCTACTACGTGGATTTTGACGACTGCAACCTGTGCGAAGCTTGTGTGCCCGAATGCCCTGAAGGCGTGATGTTTGTGCGCAACGAGCTGGCAGACACAGCCTGGAAGTGCGACTTGTGCGGCGATTGTGTTGCTGTGTGCGGCACCAGCGCTTTGTGGATCGATGAGAAAGAACTGGCTGCGGCCTAGGAGAGAGATATGAACGGATATGGTGGAAGTATATTGCGCGTAGATCTGACGCAGGGTAAGATCACCCGCCAAGCCACTCCCGCAAGCCTGGCACGCGAATACATCGGCGGGCGTGGCTTTGGTATTTATTTTCTCACCAAGGAAGTCCCGGTGCACGCAGACCCCTTGGGGCCTGAGAACAAACTGATCATCTCGACTGGTCCTCTCTCCGGCATGCTGATTCCCGGCGGGGGAAAATGTGACTGGACGACGAAGTCCCCGCTGACGGGGGGGTACGCCGATGCCTCGATGGGCGGTCACTTCACGGCTGAGATGAAGTACGCCGGAATCGATTCGATTATCCTGGAAGGCGTTTCCCCTAAGCCAGTTTACCTTTTCATCGATGACGGCAAGGTTGAGCTGCGTGATGCCGCTGCCTTATGGGGCAAAGGCGCCATCGATGTGGAAGTGTCCCTCAAGAAGCAATATGGGGAGGAATGCCAGATTGCCGTCATTGGTCCTGGAGGCGAAAACCAGGTGCTGTATGCCTGCATCAACCACGATTACGGGCGCCAGGCAGGACGGGGAGGCGTCGGTGCGGTGATGGGCAGCAAGGGTCTCAAGGCGATTGTCGTCCACGGTACACAATCTGTTCCTGTGGCAGACCCGCAGGCGTACCGCGAAGCTGGCATGGCGCTGTATAAAGCCTGCAAAGATGCCGACGGGTTGAAAGAATGGACGCGCTACGGGACAACTATCGTGGTCTCGTGGTGCGACGAGGTGGGTGCTTTTCCCACGCGCAACTTCTCCGCGGGCTCGTTCGAGGGCGGCAAGACTCTGTACGGACCGGTGATGCGCGAGCAGATCGTTGTTACCGATAAGGGCTGTTTTGGGTGCCCATGCCCTTGCGGGAAGTATAGCAACATGAAAAAGTACGGCACGCAGGTCGAAGGACCCGAATATGAGACCATCGGAATGTTGGGCTCAAACCTTGGACTTGCAGATATTCAGGATGTGGCGCAGGCAAACCTGCTTTGCGATGACCTGGGGATCGATTCTATCTCTGCGGGCGGTTGTATCGCCTGGGCAATGGAGTGCTACGAGAAGGGTCTGCTGAGCAAGGATGACACGGATGGTCTGGAGCTCAAATTTGGGAACGCCGAAGCAACCTTTGCTGCTATCCGCAAAATCGCCGCCCGCGATGGCAAGCTAGGGGCTTTACTGGCTGAAGGTGTACAACGTGCAGCGCAGAAAGTTGGCAAGGGCTCGGAGAAATTCGCCATTCACGTCAAGGGCATGGAGCAATCCGCCTACGCCACGCATAATGCAACTGCCATGCTCATCTCCTATATGACGTGTGACGTGGGCGGGCATCACAACCGCGCTTGGGCTATCACCTACGACCTGCAAGTGGGACGGGATCAGGTCGTGCCTGAAAAGGTAGCGCGTGTGATCTGGTTGCAGAATTTCCGCCCGATGTTTGACGTTTTGGGTGGCTGCCGACTGCAGTGGGTGGAGCTGGGCATCGACCGCGATCTGTATCTACCTGCTCTCGAAGCCATGACTGGCGTGCCACGCACCTGGGACGACCTGGAGCAGGTTGGGGCGCGTATCTGGAACCTCACGCGCCTGTACTGGATGCGCGAGGTGGAGGGATTTGGGCGTAGCTGGGATATGCCGTCGCCGCGCTTCTATGAGGAACCTCCCGCCACGGGCACTACTGCTGGACAGATCACCCGCTACGAAGATGTTCAGCGCTTGCTGGATATGTACTACGAGCAGCGCGGCTGGGACGCGGAGGGCGTACCCACGCCCGCTACGCTGGAGCAGCTGAACCTGGCGGCATTTGCTGTCCAATAAATGGCAGCAACGCTCCGCCCGGTTGGGCATCTGAGATCTTATATCCATGGGGAGCAAGAGGTGATCGTTCAGGACAACCTGAGCGTGCGCCAGGCTCTCGAGGGATTGGGCATCCCACCGGAAATTGTGGCTTTGGTCGTCGTTAATGAGGAGCAGCAGACGAAGGAATACATCTTACGAGATGGCGATAACGTCCGCGTTCTGGCAGTAATCGGGGGGGGCTAACCAGTGTAATGGGAATTGCCCAGGTTATTTGATCGCCACAAACAAAAGAAGACCCTGTCAGACATCACTGAAGAGGGTCTTCTTTATTATTGAGGATACATGCCTAAGTGTGATCTACCGTCAGTCTCCCTTTTTCCTTGCGGGTTTGAACCAGCACGTTGGTGTAGTATTTATTGTAAGTACAGCAGCCGATTGGACTCTGTTGAATGAGCAATTCCAGGCAATTGTCGCAGGCTGTGCAGTAATCGATATCATCCTCACGGCCTTCACGCACTTTCAGCGGCAGCAGAGGATCTGCAAAAGACTGACGCCCAAGCCCGATCAAGTCGGTATAACCTTTGGCAATATTCTGGGCGCCGTAAGCTAACAACGCACTGTCTTCGGGTTTTACGGCGTGCAATTTATTCTTGCCCTTCCCAAATACAGAATAGTTCGAGCCGACCACTACAGTTTCTGGTTTGAGGTTTTCTTTCAGCTCCTTTGCAAAAAACTGGTGCAGGTAAGCAAAGTAGGGGTGGTTCTTGTCCGCCTGGGTGAGGCTGATGGTGATCGAGGGGCTTCCAGCAGACTGGACAAAATACTGGGCGCCGCGCTCTTCCAAACCTTTGACCAGGTCGATGGGTTCGGTCAGGTCGATGACCGGTGTATCTGGACCGGCAGTCCCGAAGCCGCCAGGGAACCCTTCCCACACCGAGATCTTAGAACCGATCAGGAAGTTCTTATCAGGGACTGCTTTTTGGATGCGCTCGTACAGGTCAAATGCGAACTGGCGGCGATTTTCCCATGCTCCACCGTATTTCCATTTGCGAGTGTTGTAAGGGCGGAGGATTTGGGAACCAAGATAACCATGGCAGAATTTCATATCGATGCCGTCAGCGCCGGCGTCGTGCGCAATCTTTGCCGCCAGGACAAAATCGGCCATAATCTTCTCAAACTCATCCTCAGTGAAGAGGTCGGCTGAAAAACCGGGCAGGGGTTTGACCGAGAGGCGTTTTGAAAATACCGGGTTGCTTAACTCGCCGGAATGGGTCAACTGGAAGAGGAAGATGGTCTTCGGGTTGATCTTTTTCAGATGGCTTACAAACTTGGTCAAGGCGGTTAGATTCTTGGGCATGATAAACAGCTGGTTCAAGCGGGAGCGGTTTTTATCAGTAATCGTGATGGCCTCGAGGCAAACAATCCCAGCTTCGCCCTTGAATAAATTCTCGTACCGCTGGTAAGTTAAGTCGGAAGGATTCCCTTCGGAATCCGCGTCGGTACATTCCATGGGTTGGCTGAAAAAACGATTCACGCACGTATGGTTACCGACCTTTATCGGTGAAAGCAGGATTTCTCTTTTATCCATTCTTTATACCTCCTGGATCAACCCAATTTATTTCAACGTGTTGATAATGCAATTTCACAATAAACTTCTAGAGGACACCTACAGATATTCACAGAACTCGATGGTTACTCCGTTGGGGTCGAGGAATAGCAGCACTCGCACTCCGAGATTTGGCAGGTCGCAGGTTGGCAGGGTGATCTCAACGCCTTCAGCTCTCAGCTGCTTCTCGTGGGCGCCGACATCCTCCACTTGAAAAGCAAGGTGCCTGAGACCTACCTCGCTCTCCTGACGCAGCGTGTTGGGGCTTTTGCCTCGGTAATCGAACAACTCTAGTCTGGAACGATCAGGCAAGCCAAAGTAGGTGATATCGAACTCGCCGCAATCAACGGTCTGCAGCTTTGTGAATCCCAATATTCGCCCGTAGAAATCGAGCGATCGATTTATATCTGTAACGTTGATGGAAACGTGCTCGATTTTTTTGATTTTCAACGCGATGACTCAGTGATGACTTTGCGCAGACAAGTTGTATTAGCTGCGTTGGAACGCTACTGGGAATTACATCATCTCCCGTTCGGAAATCTCGGGCGAGACAAAAATCTTAAACAGGCTTGGATCCTTGCGCAGTTCGTGCAATGCCCATTCCAGGTCTTCCAGGGGGATCTTCATAGAAAACAGGGGTTTCGGGTCGATCCTGCCGTTGGCGATTAGGGTCATGGCGTCCGGCCAGTCGGAACCGACGCCCGCGCACGAACCGGTAACTTTTTTCTCACCCAATACGAACTCAAACGGGCGGATGTTCATTACATCGTTCTCGCCGGCGATGCCAAACGCAGTGAGCATTCCGCCGCGCCGCAACATGGCGAACGCTTGCTCGTAGGTTTTTGTCGTCCCAACTGCTTCTATCGCGTAATCCACACCTCGCCCGTTGGTGATATTCATCACTTCAGCCACTGGGTCGGAAACGTCATCAACGTGGATGGCATAATCGGCGCCCATATCTTTGGCAATTTGCAGCCTTTTGCGGTTATCCCCGAAAATAATGACCGGGGCGCAAGCGCGCAGGACAGCCATGCGGGCATGAAGCGTACCCAGCCCGTCCCCGATGATGGCGATGCTGCTCCCTAGCCTGGCATTCATCGCCTTGGCTGAATGGACGACGCAGGAGACAGGTTCTATGAAAGCAGCCTGTTCAAAACTGAGGTTCTCAGGAATTTTGTGAACCTGCGCCCAAGGCGCTTTGACGAACTCGGCGAATGTGCCGTCTGTGTGAATACCGAGCTGGGTAAAACTATCGCAGAGCAGCTTTTCACCGCGGATGCAGTAGAAGCAGGTACCACAACCAATATTGATGTCTGCCGTAACACGCTCACCCACTTTCAAATTCTTTGCGTTCTGGCCGAGCTTGGCAATCACGCCGGAGAACTCGTGCCCGGGGATCATTGGCAGTTTATCGGCGGAATACCAGCCGTTGTATATGCTCCAGTCCGTTCCGCAAATACCGGTGTACTTGACCTGTATGAGAACTTCGTCAGCGGCGATTTCCGGGACAGGAACTTCCTTGACCTTAATCACGCCGACTTTTTCGAATACAGCCGCTTTCATCATGTTCGCCATCAAGTTATCTCCTCATTAATAATAATTTTTGTGATTCATGCATTTGTCGGGCGGTTGGCGGTTTTTTTGCGAGAAACGTCCGCACTTATGCACTGTTTTACCCTTTGATTACGGTTCCTCTCAAACAATTAGTTGAACAGCACGTCGTTGCGACCCTCATAAGGTTTTTCAATCATCAGGGGTTTCAGGTAAGCGATTGTCTTGGTGATGCCGTCATTGCGACTCATCGTCACGTCTTCATGCTCGTAACTCATTACGTAGTCATAACCGATCATGGCGAGTTCCGTGATGACCTTCTTCCAGGGCACCGAACCCCACCCGGGGATCCTGAAGCGGAAACCGCGGCCAAGTCTTTGCCAGTCACCCTGCGGGATCAAACCAGATCGTCGGACATTGTGGGCTACGATTTCTCCATCCTTGGCATGGACATGGAATATATATTTGGCAAGCGCATTGATGAAGTTCTCGACATCGATGCCAAGGTAGATCAGGTTAGCGGGATCAAAGTTGAAGCCGAATTCCTTGCGCCCGCCCATCAGTTCCACTGCGCGGAGGGCAGTTTCTACATTGTAGACAAGTTCATTCGGGTGCGGCTCGTGTGCGAACTTAACGCCGTATTCACCAAATTTATCCAGGATCTTGCTCCATCGTTCGACGAACTCCTCTTCCATATCCGACCAGCCTTTCGAATAAGGCCAGGGGAAGAAGCGACCGAAATTCTCACAGCCGATGAAACCGGTGACCACAGGCACTCCCAGGGCATTGGCAGCCTGGGCGGTCTTGATCATGCGCTCGGTACCGAACTTGATCTTCTCTTCTTTGCTGCCTTTGAATATTGCGTCGGTGTCTTTTCCGTATGGACCCAGCACAATCTGTCCTTCGGGGTGATTTGCCAGGGCGGAAATTGTCAGGTCGTAAGAGTTGACCAGATTCTTGAGTTCGGCGGCTTTGGTGCCTTTGACGACCTCTTCGATATCGAGGTGGGGGTTATTGGCAAAGGCAGGCAGTTCCACTGCCTGATATCCCAAGCCGGAGGCGAGCTTGAAGACCTCCTCCAACTTTAGATCAAGGTAGGTGGCTGTGAATAGACCGATTTTCATGTTGATTTCCTTTTCGAAGAATTTGGGGTTGAATGGCTCATGGTGCTATTTTGGTTTTATGATGTTTTATATCCACAAGCATCTTGATTTTTTGACCAGGTAATTTGAGAGATCGCCTGTAAGTTGTAATCCTGTTATTACATCAATTATAGAAAACATATTTATCTGTGTCAATACACAAATCGATGACAACAGGAATTGATATGGATTTTTTATGAAGTTATCAGGGATTGGACTTATCCAATCGGTGAATATTGGGGGAAATTGGACAGGCAAATCCTCCCCGACCTCCCCCGATGATCTTCAAGCGGCGAACATTCCAAGAGGATTAATACAGGAACTCTCGAATCGCCTCGCTGATTCTTGCTTGATACCCTGCAGCCATATCAAAAAGAGGTAACAATTTCTCGTATTTGGCGCTGTTTTCCACCACGGGCTCGACGAGATCGACGGTTTCGTGAATTTCATCAATCCGGTCGAAATCCTTCCATAATCCGCAGCCGACCGCAGCGATGGCTGCTGCACCTAACGCCCCAGCATTTTGGTCGATGTTGGTTTTCAGGATGCGAGTATTGAATACATCTGCAAAGATGCCCAGGTAAAAGCGGCTCTTTGCACCCCCTCCGACGAAGAGAATCTCGTCATCCAGCGTGGTGTACTTGCGGAGCAAGTCTAACCGAAGGCGTAGGTTCATGGCGATGCCTTCCATGGCGGCGCGGATGATCTCGGGCTTGCCATGTTTCAAGTCGAGGCCAATATACGCGCCGCGGATATGAACGCTGGCATCCTGGGAGGTGCCGCCGGCGAGGCTTGGATTAAAGAGCAGCCCGTTTGATCCAACGGGAGCTTTTTCCGCTTCGCGATTCATCAACACGTAAACATCCTTGTTTTCTCGCTGAGCTTCTTCGACCAACTCGCTGCACAAATTATCTCTTACCCATGAGAATGATGTGCCTGCAGAGAAAATGCTGACCGCCGAGGTGTACATTTTAGGGACCACGTGGGCGAAGACGAAGGGCTTGTTCTTCTTATCGAGGACGGGCTTGGTTGATGAAACAGCAATCCACGCAGAGGAACCAAGCGACGTGTAAACCCGCCCATCGCGGATGTTTTTGGCGCCGAGCGCCATGCAGGAATTATCGACCCCGCCACACACCACTTTCACCCCCGCATGCAGGCCCAACGATTCTGCAACTTCGGGTAAGAGGTCACCGAGAACATGCGTGGAGGGGACGATCTCAGGCCAGACGTCGGAAGTAATACCGCTGGCGAGGATGAAATCATCGTGGTATTTCCAGTTGTGGAGGTCGTAGATCCCAGTGCCGGAGGCGTAAGAATGATCAGTGGCCAACATGCCGGTCAGTTTGAAATTAATATAATCCTTTGTCCCCAAGATCCTGTAAACCTTTGCCCACATCTCAGGCTCATGACGCTTGTACCACATGACTTTGAATATTGTGTAGCAGGCAGCGGGAAATCCGTTGCCGGTGGTCAGATACCAATCGTCTGGATTCACCAATTCAAAAAACTCTTCCACTTCTCTTTGAGCACGGATATCAGACCAGATTGGAGTGGCCTCTCGCAGCAGGTTGCCGTCTTCATCGATAGGCACAGCACCCAAGCTATGCCCCGAGATCCCCAAACACACGATGCAGTTTTTATCCACACTGCTGGATTGAAGCAATTTGTGCGTGCTCTCCACCACAGCTGCCCACCAGTCTGCTGGGCGTTGTTCATGCCAGCCAACCTGTGGATAGTGTGTGTTGTAGGCAACAAACTCTGTCGCCAGACAGTGACCGTCAACATCGTAGAGCGAAGCCTTGTTGCCACCTGTCCCCAGATCAAAACTAAGGATGTATTTATCCATACGTCACCAGCTGTAAAGGTCTGCTTGTCCTGGCATCGGTTTATGCATTTATTCCTGAACCCAGGGCGATGCACTCTTCGACAATCTTGATCCCGCTCGTAAGGTTAACGCCAAAGCGCCGCGCCCCTGCAGCATACATCGCAATCAGCGTCTTGACTTCGCGGATGCCACCCGAAGCCTTGATCTGGATCTTGTCGCCAACAAATGATTTGACCTGGCGCACATCTTCAACCGTGGTGCCACGCTTAGCCCAACCGGTGCCGGTCTTGACGAAAGCAGCGCCAGTGCGGACACAAATCTCGCAGGCTCGGCCAACCTCTTCCGGGGTGAGGACCATGATCTCGATAATCACTTTTACAGGGAGTGGGCGCACGGTTTCAATCACCGCTCGGAGGTCAGCCTCAACTTCCTCGAAATCCCCTGAGCGTAGCCTGCCAATATTCATCACGATATCGATCTCGTCGCAACCCTCAGCAAGCATTTCCTGTGCTTGTGCAACCTTGATTGAGGTTGAATCAGAACCGGAGGGGAAACTGACATTCCCGACAACTCGGATGCCGGCGGTGGTTGCTAGGAGCTGTCTCGTATAAGGGATGAAGCATTGCAGCACCGACACTTGCCCAAATCCGTACTCCCGAGCGGCAATTACCATTGCCTCAATATCTGCCTTACTCGAGGTCGTCCTAACGCACGAGAGATCGATCATCTTGGCAACATCGTTGGCGGTCAGGAGCATGTGGGGTTGCCTCCAAGATAAGGGGTTGATTGGAGTGGATGTGATAAATGCGAATCTCAATAAGGAATTCTGGGGACCACGTGACGGCTTTCTTGCCGCAACCATACCAATATACCATTATTTTTTTGGTCACCCATCATTATTGTTTTATGACTAAAGTCATGCCCACCAGCACATCCAAGCCTGAGGTATTCCCCCAGCTTGCCAATAATGCTGCGCACCTGGCAGCATCAGGCTCGCCAGTCAGGAGGCCGTCCAATGCCAGAAGCAAACGCTCATTGGCCTGCCCTTGTAGCGCGCAGGCGATCAGACTGGCAGAGAGGCTGGTGGTTTTTTGGCGAGCAAGCGGATCTATCCAAGAGGCAAGTTCCTCGACGCTCAAGCTGGATGCAAGTACTGAGCCCCAGCGTGCTAGCACCATGCTGAACCCCATGATCAGGTCATCCCCCGAAGGAGTCAAACCGCTGCCAAGACCAAGCAAAGGGTTGATCGCTTCAACGATTCCTTCTATCCGGCGATCTTTAAAGGCCTGGGATAAGCCTCCAACCCAGCCGTAAAAGGGTTTTTCCTGGGAGTCCGGCTCATTATCAATGCCCATAAGAGATGGCAGCAAGGCGCTGACGATGCTAGTGTTTCCGAGGCCAAGAGCGTGCTGAACGACCTGGTGCAACTGGGCATACCGTTGATCTGGCGGCAGCACCTGCTGCGATGGGGAGGGGGCGCTCCAGGTGGGTGCATTGGTGTAGCGGATTGTCAAAGCTAATTTGGGGATCGAGAGGCCGTCAGGTGAAACTCTTGCGAGGTCGCCGTTCTGGAGATACCGGAATTCGCTCCCATCTCCGGAGAAATTCAGTGTGAGTGGCCCGCGATATTTTTCTGGTGAGAGGTAAATTACCCATCCTGATTCCAGGATCAGGAACAAGCCGCGCGAGGTCGCTCCCAGCACGGTGGCATCCCCCCCTTGCGCTAGCAATTCCCGGGCAACGCCTCCGATTGTGGTTATGGTGATATCTTGGATGGGCATGGATTTGATGAGCGATCGAAACCGTCATTCATTGGAATAGATAGCCCGGCATCTGGTCGGCTGGGGTTGGTTCGGATTTTCCGGGCTCGAAGATTACATCATCACGGATACAGTAATAAAGGTTCATCCAGCGCCGGATACCGCGCTGGATGCGCTCGTCGGATGCTTTCCGGTCTGCCACCTGGTGTTCAAATCGGGCGATCAGTGCTTTGCGTTTCCAGAAATAGGCTGCGTAGAATAGCGCCAAGAGGATGAGCACGGGAATGAGGAGAGCTACCTGGCTGGTGAAGACGCCAAACAGGAAGATCGGAGTGATCAAGCTGAAGGCAAGCACGGCGATATCGGGATGGACTGGACGAGTGAATGCCTGGCTTCGAGCTGCGGGAGGGGAGAGGCGCTTGCTCAAGCCGCGCAAGCTTTGTGTAGGTATGCCCATCAAAACCGGATTGGATGCCGGCGCTATCTTGTTGGGATCGACGCTCGTGGAAGACCTCTTTAGGCCGATTCCCACCAGATAGATCGTACTCACTTTCTCGACCTGGTCGACCATTTCACAGAGCGGGCAGGTGGGGCGCTTGACCATGCGTTCTCCTTATAATTTGAATGCCCAGCTAAATGCAATCACTCCCAGAGCCGTGGGAATCCACCAATATGGTTGTGCGACTGGAAAGGGAAGGGCCGTTGTATTGAGCAGGATGCCCGCCACGACCGCCAATACACCCACCCCGGCGATGACCCTGTCTGTCGTATTGGAGCTCAATATGGAGTAGACCGGAGGAGGTGTAGTCTCGATCTCCTTGCCTCTTTTTTTTGTTGTAGAGATATTGGCGCGTGAAATGCGCTTAGCACGTTCCCGCTGGATAATGATCAGCCGCAGATAGAAAATCAGCACAGCTACGATGACAATTGCCAGACCAGGATCAATGTTCATAACACCTCTCTCTATGCCTTAGAGATTGCGGTCGTGAAGCGATAAAGATCACCCTGAGAAGATGACATCTACCAGTTGAATAGTATAATCATTATAACGATAATACTAAAGCGCAAATTTCCACCTTTCGTGGAATTGTGCTGGGCAATGTGTTCTTCGTCGATTGTCAAAGTGACTTTAGCGCGACTGTGGTGTTATTAATAAGTGGATGGGGAGGTCTTGCTCTTCTGAACTCCTCTTCAAATTGAAGACTATAAATATTCGCTCCAGCCCGCATAATGACCTCTCTCACCATTCTGGTGTACTCCAATCCCTCTAACGGATGCTCCCGTTCGATTATTCGGAAGATTGAGCAAATTGAATCTTGTTATCCTGTCTCCGCCAGAGGGAATATTCTGAAGGAGGTGACATATCGCCCTATAGCCGGACGTTAATCGATTGACACAACCGACAAGAATTCAATTCCCATCAATCAGGAGAAATGGATGAGCTATGAGTACAGCAACTAACACTAAAATAATGGGCTACATGCCTGCGGATACGCCTCCCTGGGGGGCTATGATCAGCCTTGGCTTCCAGCAGGTGCTTACCATGTTCCCGGCAACCGTTCTGGTCGCTATCCTCACCAAGTTTGATGTGGGTGTAACGCTGACCGCCAGCGGCATCGGTACGATCATTGCTCTGCTGGTCTCTGGACGGCGCATTCCTTTGTACTACGGCTCGAGCTTCAGCTATATCACCGTGGTTGTGACCACGATGAGCTTGTATGCTGCGGACTGCTTCAATGACCCCGCCACATTCTATTGCCCAGATGGCGTGCGCATCGTGCAGGTCGGCATCATGGGTACGGCCATCATCGAAATATTGGTCGGCCTGCTGATCATGCGCATCGGTAAGGAGGCCTTGGACCGAATACTGCCTCCGGTGATTACCGGCAGTGTGGCAATCGTGATCGGTATCGCCCTGGCTGGCGCAGCGCTTGGCATGGCCAGCGCTAACTGGACGGTAGCCTTGATCACACTTGTCCTGACGATTGCATTCTCGGTGTATCTGCAAGGTAAGGGATTGATCGGCATGCTGCCTATCTTGCTGGGGGCCGTGGTCGGCTGGTTAGTATCCTTGCTGTTCGGCCTGGTGGACTTCCAGATCATCGGTGATGCTCCCTGGGTGCGCTGGCCTGCCTTCACCATACCTGCCTTCGGCGATCCCAATGCTTGGGCAGCGATCACAGGTATTGCCCTGATCGCTATCGCCACCATCCCTGAGAGCACCGCCCACCTGTACCAGATGAGCCTGTACATCGACCAGCTCGCCAAAGAGCTCGGACGCGAACCGCTGGAGATCAAGCGCTTGATCGGTCTCAACCTGGTTGCCGATGGCTCTGATGACCTGGTGGTAGGCTTCCTGGGAGGCTGCGCTGGCACGAACTACGGCGAGAACAACAGCCTGATGGCCATCACGCGATGCTACTCTGTGCCCGTGTTGATGGCTGCTGGGGTGATTGCCATCTTGCTTGGATTTGTCGGTAAGCTGGCAGCCATAGTCAACACACTGCCTGTGGCAGTCACTGGTGGCCTGTCGATCTACCTGTTCGGTGTGATCGGCATGCAGGGTATCGCCCTCATCCAGTCGGAGAAGGTGAACCTGTTCGAGCCCCGGCAGCTGGCTGTGGGGGCGATCATCCTGGTAACTGGCATTGGCGGAAACCTGGCTCTGCCGAACGGACTGTTCCCCTTCCCGATCGCGGTGCTTTTCCCCAGTGGTATCCCGGCGATCGTATTCTCAGCGCTGCTGGGAATCCTGGTCAACTTGATCTTCTTGGTCTTACCGCCCAGAATGTTCGGGGTGCGTGACCGGGAAAATATCAATCTCTAGTTATAGGATCTGAATAGTTGGAACGTTGAACGACGAGCGCATCGAGCGAGCGTTCAACGTTCCAACGTCTTACACAAGGACGAGGGTTTGAAGATGACGATTGATGCCAGTCCTGAACTGCCTGAATTTGACTATATCCGGCCTTCTACATTGGCAGAAGCCAGCCGGTTTTTAGCCCAACACGCGGGGCAAGCGCGCCCGTTATTGGGTGGAACTGACATTTTTGTGCGTATGCGGGATGGTTTTTGGAAAGATAAATATCTGGTGGACGTAAAAAACCTGGATGGAACTGCGGACCTGCGCTTCGATCCCGCTGGTGGATTGACCATCGGGGCAGGAGTGAATATGAACCGGGTGATGGCCTCCCCCGAAGTAAAGCAGCACTATCCGCTGCTGGCTGAGGCCTGCCGGTCGGTGGCTTCTTACCAGTTGCGCACCCGCGCCACGATTGCCGGTAATCTCTGCAATGCATCTCCTGCGGGCGATACGATCGGTGCAAGCCTTTTGTTGGGTGGGGTGCTGAAGATCCATGGAGTGAGTGGATTTCGACAGCAGCCCTTGGCGACGTTCTTCCTCGGTCCTGGCAAAACTGTGCTGCAGCCTGGAGACATCGTCACGACAATACACTACCCGCTCCCTGCCAAGGGGATGGCTGGTACGTACATAAAACTGGGACGCAACACGTGGAGCGACCTCTCTATTGTTGGGGTGACAGCCCTGTGCTTTCCAGATTCCACAGCGGCATCCGGGTATCGCTTCCGGGTGGCTTTAGCCTCTGTCGCTCCGGTACCCTTGGTTGTCACCGCTGTCGAGGAATATCTGGCAGCTCAGCCGGTTTCCCCCGCAGCATTCAAGCAGGCTGGACGGTTAGCCGCGGATGCCAGTAAGCCGATCGACGACGTGCGCGGCAGCGCCCGCTATCGCAAGGCGATGGTGCGCAGCTTAACGACAAAAGCTTTGGAAAAAACATGGATGAGGATAGAGAAAGCAGAGTAGAGAATTAAGAATCGAGAGAAGTGGGTTGAATTCCCTACTTCGACTTCTTCCTACTCTCAAATCTCCAATCTCTAATCCATTCTATGACGAGGTGAATTATGGCGAATCATCGCATATCAATGACCATTAATGGTGAACTTGAGCAAGTGGATGTACCATCTAATATGACCATGCTGCAAATGCTGCGAGATAAGCTGGCAATTACTGGTACCAAGAATGGCTGCAATGCCGGCGAGTGCGGCGCCTGTACGGTGATCATGGACGGTGAGCCGGTTAACAGCTGTATGGTGCTGGCGGTGGAATGTGACGGGGCGAGCATCGTGACTGTTGAAGGATTATCGAAGGACGGCGTCCTCGACCCGGTGCAGCAGACGATCATTGAGCATGGTGGGGTGCAATGCGGTTTCTGTACACCTGGTATTCTCGTCGCATCCCGGGCGCTACTTGACCGTAACCCGCATCCCGCTGAAGAGGACGTGCGCGAAGCCCTTGTGGGCAATTTGTGTCGCTGTACCGGATACCTGCGCATCGTCGATTCAGTTATGGAGGCTGCCGAGCGCCAGCAGTTGAAGCCGGTTTAGGACGATACCTGGCCAACGCCTGGCCTTGGAATTGATGGAGAATTTATACAGCTGGTATAGAGACTCAAAGTGAAATTCTTCGGTCTATCAGAATAAAGGTAGTCCAACAATGGAAAGCATTGGAGGCAATCATGGCAGTACGTGAAAAAATCCCTAACCCTATTGGCGCCAGCGTGCCTCGGGTTGATGCTCGTGAGAAGGTGCTCGGTTCGGCATTGTTCGCCGACGATCTACAGTTCGGTCCGGGATTGCTGTATGCGCGTATCAAGCGCAGCCCGCTCCCGCATGCAATCATCAAAAGCATCGATACATCTAAAGCGCGATCCCTGCCTGGGGTTAAGGCAGTCGTAACGGGGGATGATTATCCCGGCATGATCGGCCTGTACCTGACCGACCGGCACATCTTCTGCCGGGATCGTGTGCGTTATGTGGGGGACCCTGTGGCTGGGGTGGCAGCTACCACGGAAGCGATAGCCGAGCAGGCGCTCGATCTGATTGAAGTAGAGTATGAGCCACTCCCGGGGGTGTTCGATCCCGAGTATGGTGCCACCCCCGAGGCACCGCTACTGCACCCTGACCTGGGCGAATATGAATACGCAAACTTTATTTTCCCTAAGCCAGGCACCAATATCTCCAACCACTTCCGCATCCGCAAGGGAGATGTTGAAGCAACCTGGTCGGAATGTGATGTTGTCATAGAGCGTACGTATCGCATCCCACACGTGCAGCACGTCCCCATTGAGCCGCACGTAGCCACAGCCAAAGTGGACGAGAATGGAAAAGCGACTTTGTGGGGCAGTTCGCAGTCGCCCTTTGCACAGCGCAACCTGATTGCAAAAGCACTCGGTTTCTCCCAGTCCGACGTGCAAGTGATCGCCCCCTATGTGGGAGGCGGGTTTGGCTGCAAAGCTGGCGTGAGTATGGAAGCCCTG
The DNA here is from genome assembly GCA_963714425.1 of uncultured Chloroflexia bacterium. GTDB lineage: Bacteria > Chloroflexota > Anaerolineae > Anaerolineales > UBA4823 > DATCYX01. Next base: position 173,061 of record CAVQOI010000009.1, on the reverse strand, counting down.
GCAGTTTGTATCGCCATGGAGGTGAAGGGTCGCCCGGTCAAGCTACGCTTGACACGGGAGGAGGAATTCTTTACCGCTTTTGTGCGCCAGGGAGTCGTATCACACTTCAAGATGGGCTGCAACAAAGAGGGCAAGCTGCTTGCCATGGAGGTGAAGTTCTACTGGGATGGCGGCGCATACACCGAATATGGTGTGAACATCACACGCGCTTCCGGCTATAGCAGCACCGGACCTTACGAAGTACCAAACGTCAAGACAGACAGCTACTGTGTGTATACTAACCATCCAGTGGGTGGCCCGATGCGCGGCTTTGGCATGCCGGAGATGCATTCCGGATTGGAGCAATGCATCGACGAGCTGGCGCTTGCTATCAAGATGGACCCGGTGCAGTTCCGCAAGATCAACTGTGTCAAGGCTGGAAGCACGCTGGTGACCGGCATGAAGATGCACCCGACAGGCCTCTCGGAGTGCCTGGTGAAGGCTGCAGATGCCATTGGTTGGGGAAGGAAAGACCCGCCTAGCGCTCCGAATAAACGGCGCGGCAAGGGCCTGGCATTGATGTGGAAAGCCCCTGCCATGCCTCCCAACGCTGGTTCCAGCGCAAAGGTAGGCTTGAATGAAGACGGAACGGTCACCGTCAGCGTGGGGGGGCAAGAGATCGGGCAGGGCTCCTTTACCATTGCCGCCCAGATCGCAGCGGGCGCTTTGGGTGTTCCGTTCGATTGGGTGCGCGTGGCGACCCCGATCAACACCGATTACAGCCCCTACGAGTGGCAAACCGTTGCCAGCCGATTGACCTGGAGCATGGGCAATGCCGTCGCTGCTGCGGCACGCGATGCCCGCCAACAAATCATAGAGATGGTCGCCAAGGCCTGGTCTGAGAATCCTGAGGATTTAGATATTATCGATGGCAAGGTGGTCTCCTACAAGTCGGAAGAGTCGATCTCGCTCAAAAACATCGTGATCTATGGCATCCCTCTTCCGAACGATCAGGGCTGGGTCGGTGGACCTGTGCTTGGTCGTGGTAAGTTCATGCCCACCTACGTGACCGGGCTTGACGCGGAGACCGGGCAAGGTCCACGCGCGGTCGTGCACTACACCACGGGTGCCCAGGCGGTTGAAGTCGAGGTAGATATGGACACCGGAAAGGTGGAGGTGCTACGGGGTGTAGCAGCCTTCGACGTGGGCAAAGCGATCAATCCGGACATGGTTAAAGCCCAAATGGAAGGCGGCTTTATCCAGGGGCTGAGCACTGCCTTGTTCGAAGGTCTACAGCTCAAAGAGGGAGTCTTGCAGAACCCCAGCTTTGTGGATTACCGCATCGCCACCAGCACCGACGTCCCCAACTCTATTCAGGCGATCATTGTCGAGGTACCCCAAGACGATGGACCATGGGGGGCGCGTGGCATCGGTGAGCATGCTATGGTGCCGACTATACCGGCGGTTGCCAATGCAATCTACGATGCCATCGGAGTGCGCGTCGGCGCACCGCCCTATACGTCGGAGAAGGTGTACCTTGCGATGATGGATGCAGGTATCGTTGAGTGAATTGAAAGCAGAATTTGATCTACTCATCCAGCGGGCGCGATTGCGCGGCCATCCATCTAGCTTGATGGATATTGGTATCCTGGACGGGAAAATTGCAGCGATTGAGGAGCACCTGGATGCAAGAGCCGGCATCCAGATTGATGCCCGCGGCAACCTTGTGAGCGAATCCTATGTAAACCCGCACCTGCATCTGTGCAAGGTTTACACGCTGGAACGCATGGACGAGGCAGCACTGCGCGATTATCATGGCGCAGGCATGGGCAAAGCCATGACTGCCATTGAGCGCGCTGCTCGCGTTAAGGAAGATTACGACGAGTCCTGGATAATTAAGAACGTTCGCCGAGCGATCGCCCTGGCTGCACTTTACGGCTGCACCCACGTACGCGCCTTCGCGGATGTGGACAGCAAGGCGCGCCTGGAAGGTGTAAAAGCCCTCCTGCGTGCCCGGAACGAATTCAAGGGTGTCGTAGATATCCAGGTGGTTGCATTCGCCCAGGATGGGTTGGTGCGCGAGCCTGGTGCTTTGGAGCTCCTACAGCAAGCCATGGCAATGGGCGCCGATGTGGTAGGAGGCATCCCCTGGATTGAATACACCGAAGCGGACATCGCCCAGCACGTCCGAGAGGTCTTTGATGTCGCCGTTCAGTTTGACAAAGATGTATCTATGCTGGTCGATGATGCAGGCGACCCGGGCTTACGCTCCTTGGAGGCAATGGCACTAGAAGTCATTCGCAGGGGATGGCAAGGGCGCGCCCTCGCGCACCACGCTCGCGCTATGGCGTTATATCCTAAGCCATATTTCCAGAAGCTCACGGCTTTGCTCAATCGGGCAAGCCTGGGTGTCGTCAGCGACCCGCACACTGGGCCGCTGCACGCACGGGTGAGAGAGCTTTTAGAAGAAGGCGTGCTGGTGTGCCTGGGTCAGGACGATATCTCTGATGCCTACTATCCCTATGGGCGCAACAATATGCTCGAGGTGGCATTCCTGGTTTCACACTTGTTGTGGATGACTACTTCAACTGAAATGGAAAGCCTGTATGATATGATCACTGTCGAAGCTGCCCGGGCCATGCGCCTGGAGGGCTTTGGCTTGCAGATCGGGACCCAAGCACATCTGGTGGTCCTGGATGTACCCAATGTGCTGGAGGCTTTGCGCGAGCATGCTGCTCCTGCATATGTCATCAGCCATGGCAGGTTGGTGGATCAGGAGCAGATGAGAAGCATGTCGCTGGTTGCGGAACGAATGGAGGGTTAGGTTGCCGATTAAAACGATTGTTAAACCCAGCGAGTACCACGATTCGGTTTCACTGATGCTGGTAGCGCAAGAGCTATCACACCTGGCTGGCGTTGAGGATGCCGCAGTGGTGATGGCTACGGAAGCCAACAAGGGGATTCTCAAGGAGGCAGGGTTGCTTACCCCTGAGGCGCAGGCAGCAACGCCGAACGATCTGGTGATCGCCATTCGTGCTGGCGTGCAAGCCCTCGACAGCGCTGCTGAAGAAGTCGACCGCTTGCTGCAAAAGAAAGATGCTGCGGGTGAGACTGCAGTGTTTCGCCCGAAGACCTTGCGTGGCGCAGTGAAATCCAATCCAGATGCCAACGTTGCAGTTATCTCGGTCGCAGGACGTTATGCAGCTGACGAAGCCTGGGAAGCTCTGCACAAAGGCTTGCATGTGTTGCTCTTCAGCGATAATGTGTCCCTGGCAGATGAGATAGCTCTGAAAAAATATGCTGTTGAGCACGGATTGCTGCTCATGGGTCCTGGCGCGGGGACTGCCATCTTGAACGGAGTAGCGCTGGGCTTTGCTAACGTCGTACCCTCTGGACCGGTGGGGGTCGTCTCGGCAGCCGGCACTGGCCTGCAAGAGGTGAGCACGCTGCTGGCGAATAATGGCGTGGGAATCACACAAGGAATTGGCACCGGTGGGCGCGATCTAAAGGAGGAAGTGGGTGGGATCATGATGCTGGCAGGCGTGCGTGCATTACAAGATGACCCCGACACCCAAGTGCTTCTCCTGGTCAGCAAACCCCCTTCGGAAAACGTATCTCGCATGGTGCTGGAGCAAGTGGCGGCTAGCGATAAACCAACTGTGGTGTGCTTCTTGGGAGGCGATCTTCGAACCGTCCCGGGTAAAGGCAATGCACGGCACGTTCATCGCGTCCAGACGCTGGAAGAAGCCGCTCGTCTGGCAACAGACCTGGCACTCCCAGGTGGAGCAGCAAAGCCAGCACTGCTTGAGGAAGAGAAGGCTAGAGCTAGCGAGTTGCGCATCCGACTAAAAAATCCTCAGCGATATCTGCGCGGCCTGTTTTCTGGTGGCACATTGTGCTACGAAGCCCAGGTCATCTGGCGAGACATGCTAGACGAACCGGTTCTATCCAACGCTCCTCTTGAAGAGTCACACGTGCTCCCCGATTCGACCAAAAGCTTGGGGCATACGACGGTGGACCTGGGTGAGGAAGAGTTCACCGTTGGTCGCCTGCATCCTATGATCGACAACGACCTGCGCATCCGGCGATTGCTGCAAGAGGCACGTGATCCAGAAGTGGCTACGATCATGCTCGATGTTGTGATTGGATATGGTGCCCACCCTGACCCAGCTGCAGAGCTCGGCCCTGCTGTTCGCAAGGCACGCTCGCTGGCTGGGGAGAACGGTGGGGACTTGATCGTGGTCACCTCAGTCACGGGTACGGAGCAAGATCCGCAACGGCGGAGCCGCCAGGTTCAGGCATTAGAGGAGGCCGGCGCTATTGTGTGTGAGAGCAACGCCGCTGCCGCCAGGCTGGTTGCCTGGATTGTATGCTGAAAGGCCTGAACCGCGACGAATATGTTTATTTTTTGATGCCAGCGAGGGGATATAATTCGACAAAAAATTAGCGATCTTTTTGGTAAATCTCTGACTGTCGTAAATGTCGGACTGGGAAGCATGGCGCAAGCAGTGGAAGATCAGGGGGTTCAGGTTATCGACGTGGATTGGCAACCACCAATGGAGGGTATCCCCCGCCTGCACACCACCCAGGATGGCGTGGACATCGACGCAGCCAATGCAGAAGTCTGTAGCCGTATCAAACAGGGCAGGCCAGTGCTGGTGGGGATGGGCATCGCCAGGGATGTGATCCCGGGTATGCACGACAATATGATCCTGCACGCAGGCCCGCCGGTCACCTGGGAGCGCATGTGTGGGCCGACACGCGGGGCGGTGATGGGGGCGTTGATCTACGAAGAGATGGCAATCAACGAAGAAGAGGCTGAACAGATCGCCGCCTCAGGAGCGATCGAGTTCTCTCCATGCCACCACCACCATACCGTGGGCCCGATGGCTGGGATTGTTTCGCCCTCGATGCCGGTGTTCGTCATCGAGAACAGGGCTTACGGAAACCAGGCTTTCTGCACTCAGAACGAGGGGCTCGGCAAGGTGCTGCGCTACGGCGGGATGGGCGAGGAGGTCTACGCCCGCCTGAAGTGGATGGAGACCGACCTTTACCCCGTTCTGGACCGCGCCTTGCAGACCGTACCGGACGGCGTCGACCTGCGCAGCCTGATCGCCCAGGCGCTGCACATGGGCGATGAATGCCACAACCGCAACAGAGCCGCCACGTCGTTGTTCTTACGGGCCATCGGCCCTGCTCTAGCGCGCACCAATCGGGATAACGAGACGCTGGCGAAGGTAATTGAGTTCATTGATCGCAACGACCATTTCTTCCTTAACCTGAGCATGCCAGCCGGAAAAGCAATGCTCGAGCCGGCGGAAGGGGTTGCGGGCAGTTCGATTGTGACGGTGATGGCACGCAATGGCACCGACTTCGGCATTCGCCTGTCGAGCATGCCCGAGAGCTGGTTCACCGCTCCGGCAGGAGTGGTGCAAGGCCTATATTTCCCGCAGTTCACGGAAGCGGATGCCAATCCCGATATCGGCGATAGCACCGTCACCGAGACGGCAGGGTACGGCGGCATGGCAATGGCAGCCGCCCCGGCGATTACTAAGTTTGTTGGCGGCACACCCCAATTGGCCCTGCAAACCACGCTGGAGATGTACGAAATTTGCTTCGACGAGCACGAGCAGTTCACTATCCCATCCTTAAATTTCCGGGGTACTCCGTGCGGTATCGATTTGCGTAAAGTGATGGAGACTGGTATCCTCCCGCAGATCAATACCGGCATCGCACACAAAGACCCGGGCGTGGGTATGGTTGGGGCGGGTATCTTGCGTGCCCCGCAGAAATGCTTTACGGATGCATTTGAGACTTTTAAAAGCCTGTAATCAACCGCGAAGACGCCTAGGCAGTGATGAAAATGTTTGGATAATAAAACCAATCGAAAATATATTAATCAACTTTGCCATCTTCGCGCCTTGGCGGCGAAAAAATTATCAGAAAGGAGATTTAAATGAAGTTCATCGATTTGACGATCCCGTTGGGAATCGGCACACCCGCCTGGCCAACGTATGAGCCCCTGCAGCTGAAGTACTTCAAGCGCTTGGCTCCCAACGGTGCCAACGGGCAGTTGCTGACTCACTCAAACCATCTGGGTACGCACCTGGATGGCGAGATACACTTTCACACTCCGGGCAAAGACATGGCCGCGCTGGATATGGATTTCCTGGTGCACGAAGCTGCTATCGTTGACCTGAGTGACGTTTGCGGGGATTATGATGTGTATACCAGCAAGATGGTGGAAGATAGAGTTGAGGTGCGTGAAGGAGATATCCTGATTATCCACACCGGCTACCATCACTTTGGCTGGGACATGCCTACAGCAAATGAAATCCGCTACATGGTCATGCACCCAGGCCCCGACCGCGAATTCGCCGATTGGGCTAAAGCCAAGAAGCTGCGCTGGATCGGTGTAGACTGCGGAAGCGCCGACCATCCCATGAACACCATCATCCGGGATTGGATGCCAAGGCAGACTCGCCAGGCTGAGAAGGTGTTCAAGAAAAAATTTGGCATGGCGCTGGCGGAATACTATGATGACAGCAAATACCAGCTGATGCATCTTGAGATGTTCCCCTACGGCATCATCCATGCCGAGTGCCTGGGCGGGGAGATCGACCTGCTGGTCAATCGCCGCTTCAAGGTGGGTTTCTTCCCCTGGCGTTTCGTGGACGGTGAGTCCAGCATTGGGCGATGCGTTGCCATGGTGGACGATGCTGAATATGAAGCGCTAATGGCGAAGAAAGATGCCATGCCCAAGACAAAATTCGGCGATGCCTACGATCCAGAGCACGTCGAACGGCTTAACCGCTTGAGCACAGCCAATCTAGCTTGATCGATGATTGCATAACGAGTTTGTTTATCTAATAAGGAGAAAAATATGCCCATTGATATGGAACTCGAGGCCGTCCTACGGCCAATCCAATATCCCATGCCGCCCTACCCGCCCAAGATGATCACCCTGGCGAACGGCAAGACGATGGTAGTCCGCCAGGCGGTGCGGGAGGATGTACCTGAGATACTCAAATCCGTCCACCCGTGCCTGTTCATTGATCGCGACTATTACGATGTCGTCGCCGCACGCTTGTATGGTGAATTGCTGGCATGGTTCCGCTACCGGGTGAAGAGTGAATATTGCCTGATGGGCCAGGTGGATGGCTACCTGGTGGGTATCGTCAACGGGCGCATGGAGACTGAAAAGGTCGGCATGAGCTACCATACCCTGGCGATTGACCGCGGCTTGCGCATCGGGTCGCACCTGTTCGCCGCCAAAATGGAATACCACATGGAATATCTCAACCAGGACGAGGTCTTAATCGTGGCGGAGAGCCCGATTGGCTTCAGGCGCTGGATGATCGAATACCCGCTGGAAGAGACCAAGATTCCGCACGAGCTTGGTGGGGGCAATTCCTGGCGGCTGACGCGCGAGATCTACTTCAGTGCCAAGCCCCGGCTGGTGGTCGGTGACCGGCCAGTGCCGAAAAAGCTAATGGAAGAGGCTGAAGCGGCTATTCTCTTTGCCGATGACGATACGATCCGCGAACGCATTGCAGGGTTGAAAGGGAGATGAAGCAATGAGACCCGTAGCTGTTATCGGCGTTGGGATGATCCCCTTTGGACGCCGTGATGAAGATACCTTGATGGATATGCTGGCTTATGCTGCCTTGAAAGCGCTGGACGACGCTGGCTTGGGCGACAAGTCCGTCGATTCGGTGGTTGTTGGCAACATGGGCGGGGGAGTCATCCAGAACCAGACGGCAATCGCCAGCTCGCTGGTGGATCGCCTGAGCCTGCTGCCCGCAGCGGCAGAGACCGTGGAGAACGGCCCGGCCTCAGGAGGTTCTGCTGTAAAGAACGGGCTGCTGGCGGTGGCCTCCGGCTATTACGACACCGTGCTTGTGGTAGGCGGCGAGAAAATGCGTGAGACCACCGGTTGGCGCGCTACCGATTTCGTGGCGAGCATGACCCACCCGCTGGCCGAGTATGTGTATGGCATCACCTTGCCTGGCATGGCGGGCATGTTCACCCGCCTGTATATGGAGAAATATGGCGTCACGCGTGAGCAACTGGTCTCGGTGGCGATCAAGAACCAGGGCATGGGCGGGTTAAGTCCCTACGCGCATGTAGAGATGGCGATCACTAAGGAAGGTATTCTCGAGAACCACGCTTCGATCGTCAATAATCCCGTTATCGCCGACCCGCTGCACCTGTACGATGCCTGCCCGGTGAGCGATGGCGCGGCAGCGCTGGTGCTGGTTCCGTTGGAAAAGCTCAAGAATCCAGCGAAACCACCCGTGGTAATTGCCGGTTTCGGGCAGGCCACCGATACCCAGACGCTGCAGGAACGGGATGACCCGACCGACCTCAAGGCGGTCACCCTGGCTTCTCAGAAAGCACTGGAGATGGCCAAGCTCAAACCCTCCGACATCCACGTCGCTGAGCTGCATGACGCTTTTACCATCCTTGAGATTGCCGAGAGCGAACACGTAGGCTTCTTCAAGAAAGGCGAGGGCGGCAAGGCGGCCCTTGCTGGAAAGACGGCCTTGGGCGGGACGATTCCCATCAACCTGTCTGGCGGGTTGAAAGCGCGCGGCCATCCCGTGGGAGCCACAGGCGTAGCCCAGGTGGTGGATATCGTCTGGCAGTTGCGCCACGAGCTACCCAAAGACCGCCAGGTTAAGAATGCTAAAAATGGCATAACCGTGAACTTCGGCGGGTTCGGCAATAATGTCCTGTCGTTTGTGTTGAGGAGGGTAAAGTCATGAAGCGAGAAATCGGTATCGTCGCCCATAAGTGTAAAAAATGCGGCAAGCTTCACTACCCCTTCCACGACCGCTGCCTGGCGTGCAAGCATCGCGAATTTGAGCAGGTCAAGCCGCAGGGCAAAGCCAAACTGCTCACCTTCACGCGCATCTACAACCTGCCATGGGGATTCGACCAGCGCTATCTGACGATCGGGGTGGTCGAATTCGAGAATGGCGTGAAAGCCATGGGGCAGATACACGTGGATGAGAGCTATCCCCTGAAGCTCGGCATGAAATTGCAGCCTGGCTGGGAGCCGGTGCGCGTCCAGTATGGTGAGGATGTGTACGGTTTAGCTTTGAAACCTGTGGGGTAGAGTCGGAACTGTTGGCTGTTCTGCTCGATATTGTAAAAAGATGAGGTAGCGCCTGCGTATAATCCAGACGCTACCTCAATTATTTCCCCCGCTCCTCTAGCCAACCTGTTCTTACGTCGCTTCTCTGGTCGAATTCAGGCACGTAGGGTTTGATGTCGAGTAAAGGTGTTCCGTCCAGCACGTCCACGCCATCGATCGCAAGGATGTTCTCCTTGCGCGAACTCAGTCTGACAATAGATAAGCCAATCGGGTTTGGGCGGCAGGGGTAGCGCGTGGCGAACAGACCATGCTCGCGATCATCAAGAAATGGTTTGACAGATAGCGAGTAGCCTGACGAGCAATGAAAGACATACAGCAGAATGACATGGGAGAAGCCTTCCAGGTCATGTAAGCCTTCGGCGAACTCCGGGTAAACCTCGACCTTGCCGCTGGCTTGAGATCGCGAAGGCTGGATAGGGGTCACGGCTTTCTCTCGGAAGGGAGAGTGAATAATTCCAATCGGTCGCATCATGTAATCCACGGTCTAGCCCTCCATCCCTGACCGGGCTATCGTTAGAAGGCGCACACCCTCCACTTGCTGGAAGTTTGCTCCTTGCCCGACAGTGCGCAAGACAGCCTCTTCATCGAGCACCTGTGTACCAGAAATGTATGTGACACCATGCTTGAACAAGACCGGTGAGAGCGGCGTGCTCGGGCCGAGAACCATGACCAGCGCATGGCTTCGACATGTAGCCAATAACCCATCCAGGCTGTGGTTAATCAGCGAGCTTCCAGTCAATGCCACCACGTCTGCCTGTGGGATCAGCTCCGCAGCGGATCCTGGTGGGAGTTCGCCTTCAACCGGATGCTGCTCGATGACCCATAGATGACCCGCAGCATCAGCCAGTTTTGGGATGAAAGGGAAATGCCCAACCAGGGCGATGTTCTTGCCCTTGCCGCGCTCGATAAGCACATCAACGGCGTTGATCTCCACTGCTTGTCTGGCGTCCACGCGAATCAAGGAATTGAGCGCAGCCACGCCGATACTGGCTTCCAGCAGGTTGTCAGAGAGGGCGAACTCTGCCAGCTCACGAGCGCTCTTTTTATGAAGGTACCCTGCATCGCGCACCTTTTCGTGGGCATGTGGCTTATCCCCCTGGAGTGTGGATGCCATGCCACAATAGCGGCTGCATACAACCGTCCAGTGAGCACCCACAAGCACGGAGCGTACCAGGGAGTCTTCAGTGATGGAAGTTAAGAGGTTATCAAGAAGAGTCATCTAATCACCCTAATTATCTTCCTACAGCCAGGGCTTTACCCTGCCTTTGTTACGGATCCACTCTTGTCCAAATCGTGCTTCTAACATCCGCTCTTCATCCTGGATAAAGACACTTTCCATCAAAACAGCAAAGACAGGGACGGCGATCCATGGAGATAGTGTTCCGAAGAGCAGGGCGATACCCGCGAGGATAAGCACAAAACCCAGGTACATTTGGCATTCATGCCATTTCTCTCCCTTTGTCAGACAACCACCCCCCGAACATGAATAGGCAGCCGGAGATGATAAAGGGTACTCCTGTCAGAACGAGTGATAGGGTTAAATACTTGCGGCTTGACGTGTAGGCGATGGCGGAAAAGATAACACCCCACAGGATCATCAACGATCCTCCCAGGCTCTCCCGCCGCCATGTAAGCCATACAAGCGAAACCGAAAAAACCACGATTCCTGCTAGAAATGCCATTTCCCAGTTGACACAAATGAAACCAACTAGGGCATCGCATGCCAGGATGTCCAGCAGGATGAGCAGCCAAAGAGCCGCTGCCAGTGTGCTCATAGCGCGTGCGATCCAACGTAATGATTGAATCAACCAGGGCGAGATTGCGCTCCCGGTTGTCATAGTTGTTTCCTCCAAATCCCTGTTCTCCCGCATTTTCTGCCAGATCTTAGGACTACCAAAAAGGCGTCATAGATCTTCCAACATCTCCCTTAGAAGGGCGTTCAGCTCTTCAGCCTGGATGAAGCCAACGATTTGCATGTCTTGCCCGGTGACCTCAGGGACGGAGGCTACCGCCTCCTGAAGCATCAAAGAGAGCGGTACGGCAATAGGGCAGAGAGGGGAGGAGGGTCTGAACTTGTAAGTCACGTATCCGTATTTGTCAACCTTTAAATCCTCTATCAGTCGCATCCGTATGACATCCACACCAGTTTCAGGGTCGATGACCTTGGATAAGCGTTCCAAGATGGTGGCGTGCAGTTTGTCCATCCTAATCATCAGTTATAGTCTGCACGCGTGGCTTCATTTGTCATTGTGGGCTCAAGAAGCAGCTTCCAGGAGGGATCCTTCCAGGACCCCAGATGCGTGTGCATCTCAAGATACTTTTCCGGTATCGGATGCGTGCCTATGATTACCTTTACGCCATTGCGTTTCTCAAGAAAGGCTTTAAAGGTCTGAATGTAGGGACACGGAGGATAGCCCACAAGCATGCCGGTAGCTAGGTGAATCGCTTGTGCTCCGTTCCTTACCATTTCTTCACCAACATATTCAACGTTGCCTCCTGGGCACCCATCGCAAGTCGTATAACCAACAAGTTCCAGCTCAGTATCGGTGTAGATGCTGAATGCACCCTCCTTGTTTCTCATCGCTCGAAGGCATTTCCCGCCAGCACAGGTTCGATATCGGTCGCAGATGATGATCCCAATCTTGGTCTTGGTGTTCATTTCCACTCTCTCATAATTCGTGATTTAGGTGGGTCTCTCCTTACGAGGTAGCCACCTACAGATTTGACGCCACAGTCTGCCATAGCTCCCTGAGGGCCAGGCTGGCGGGTGAAGTTGGACGGTAGGCAGTAACAGGTTCTCCCTGGATCATCGCCTGGGTGACGTTCTCATCAAATGGGATTTCACCCGCAAGCTTGGTGTGGTTGTGCATGCAGTTCTCCCTGATCTGGGCCGTTCCTTGTGGGTGGAGGTCGGCTTTATTAATGCAGACAAATGCAGGCAAGCGAAAATGTTGGGTAAGCTGTAGCACCCTCTCGAGGTCGTGAATACCAGCTGTGGAGGGTTCGGTCACGATGAGCGCCACATCGGCCCCAGAAACGGCAGAGATCACCGGGCAGCCAATACCAGGCGGACCATCAATAATGACCAGTTCAGCACCTGTGTCTAGGCCTCGCAGGCGAGCCTGTTGCTTGACCAGCGTTACCAGCTTTCCGGAGTTCTCCATAGCCGGGCGGAGCTCGGCATGGAATAATGGTCCGCAGCGGCTATCCGAGCGAAACCAATGACCAGCCAGTTGTGGTTTCATCTGGATTGCCTGTTCAGGGCACTGGTAGACACAGGCTGCGCAACCTTCACAGGAGATCGTGTCTACCTGGTAAGTGCGGTGAGCAGCAGAATTGTTACCTGAGCCTGGCGGTATGATTGCTTCAAAGCGGCAAACCTGCTCGCACAGGCCACATCCCTGGCAGCGATCAGCATCGATCACAGCTATGGCCCCGCCCATAAACTCGTGGGTTTCGAGCTTAGACGGTCGTAGCACCAGCTCCAGATTAGCTGCGTCGACATCAGCGTCTGCGAGAATGGCATGCACCTGGTTTTTGTGCGCAAGGTGGGCAAAGGCTGCGGCTACGCTGGTTTTACCTGTTCCACCTTTCCCACTCAGTAACACGAGCTGTTTCATTCGCTCTTTTCAGCCGTTAGATCTGAATAAACGTATGACGCCCAGAAAGAGGTTCGCACTAGGTACTCTTTGCATATAGCGTTTGTATTCATCGCCAAATTTCTCGATGCCTTCCAGGTCGGCTGCATGCATATCCAGGTAGATCAACCCCGCCGACACGAGACCAATTAATATCACCAGCCAATGCTGGGCCAACAGCATGAGCGCAAGGTTGAAAAGGATGCCAGCCAGATATTGTGGATGGCGAACAATAGCGTACACGCTCGTATCGACGAGCCTGGAGGTATGGACATAGCTTTTACCTGCCTCCACACCGCCGTGCCAGCGCAAGATAAATATTGGGAGGAACCCAAAAACAACTGAGAGTATCCACACGCCCCATCCCAACCATTGCAGGGTTTTTATTCCAGGTAACTTGAACACAAAAAATGCCAGGATGTATTGTGCAATGATCAGGATGCTGGCGCCCAAGATCGCGCCCGGTTTCTTCCAGGATTTCATGGTTGTTGAACAGTAGTCAATGGTAGTTCTATTGATTGGGAGGGATCACTTGCTCCATAGGAGATCTGATTTAGAAGCCGTTGGAAGGACAGTACCATTTCTGGGTGAATCTCTATCAGGGTTTTTCCACTGGCGATGCCCTCAGCAATTCCCCTTTCGAATGGGATGTGCATCAGAACCGGCAGGTTATTATCATCGCAATAGGATTCCACGATTAAGCCATACCCCTCATGTGGGTTGTTTGGAGCACAGCGATTGAGTACCACGCCGGTTGGGATATTCAGTGTAGTAGCCACTTGAACCGCCAATTTCAGGTCATGTAATCCGAAGGGTGTTGGCTCTGAGACCAACAGAATAAAGTCTGCTCCGCGCACCGACTCAACAACCGGGCAAGAAGTGCCTGGGGGTGCATCGATAATAACTGCTCTGTTCGTCTGATAATTGGTCCATCGTTTAAGCTGGCGGATAACCGGAACAGCCATTGGCTCGCCAACATTCAGGATTCCACGTGCAAAATCGACTCCAAAAGGTGTGGTGCCTCGCTCAAGCCATCCGGTTACATTCAGATGTTCGGTGATTGCCCCTTCTGGGCAAACTTGTGAGCAGCTGCCACAGCCATGGCAGAGCTGGGGGAAGACGAGCGTCTTTTTGCCCAACGCAGCGATTGCGTGGTATTGGCACACCTGCGCACATTTCCCACTGTGTGAGCATTTCTCCGCATCTACCTCAGGAATCAATACGCCGATCTCCTGACGCGTGTGGATGGACGGCTTCAAAAACAGGTGGGCATTAGGCGCTTCGACATCGCAATCCAGGAAAAGCGGCGGCTGAAGCGTGGGCTGATCCTGCTCTCGACGCGCTACCAGGCTTAACGCCAGACTGATTGCAACCGTGGTTTTACCTGTTCCGCCTTTTCCACTGGCGACAGCAATAATCAAGGCGCCCATCCTTCTCACTGATCAGGGATGCATCTGTCCCGCTCCAGTGGGCGCTGTGAGCGGTTCCATCTTGCCTGACTTGTAAAGATTGAGCGCTTCCTGAACTGTGCGGCATGCCCCAAATAAGTGCATGGCAACTCCGGCGGCATTCAAGGCATTATAGGCGTGCGGACCAAAATCGCCGCTGATAACCGCCTCGCATTTCTGGTCAACAACGAACTGTGCGGCTTGAATACCCGCACCACTGGGAGTGGACGTCGCCGGATTTGGCAGTGCCTCCCACGCCAGCGTATCTGTATCAATGATCAAAAAATATGCCCCTCGCCCGAAGCGCGGATCGATGGCGGATTCTAGATTGGGTAAAAGCGTTGTAATGATGATTTTCATAGCTGAGCTCAAGAAATCCTGTTGAAGAGGTATTCGTTGCCCTTTTTCCTATTCCCGAACCATTCTCGTCCCGCACTTAGGGCACGACAGGTCAAGGCACCTTTGCCCGATCTGATGGGGCATTTTGTGCCCGCAGTGAGGGCAGACGCAGCTACCACCCGGACCGGAGCCGGGCTTGTTGCCACCGCCCTGACCCTTGCCTCCGTCAGTGCCTCCTTCTCCCTGCCGCTTACCACGATCACGTCCGCCCCTTCCACGAAAAAATCGATTTAGCATCTCGGCCTCCGAAAAGTTGCCGGTGGCGCACCCCGCGCATTTGGCAAAGTTGCCACGCACCGGGCATAAGGGAATTTAATATTTTTCCAGCTCTTCAATGCGCTGGCTGATCTGTTCGAGCTGGGCTTTAAGCCATTCGGCGTGGTCCTTCAGGCCGTCCAGCTCCTGTTGCGGGGCGGTTGGGATGGCTGCAGGAGGCCGACTACCTGGCAAACCGGTGGCATGATACCACTGCTGCCAGCCATAGCCTCTTCCCCTGCCACCAAACCGGTTACGATGGCGCATCCCAAATTCTGAAGCCTGGTACCCTGCGCAGTAACCGCGTCCACGCCCAGTCATCGGGCCAAAGCCTTGCGGGCCTGTTCGATCTCTACCTGGCATAAGACTTACTCCTTTTTCTCTTTAACTTGCCTCATTACGACAGACCAGAATTGTGTTGCGGTCAATGCAAACGATCCACCTGGTCAACGATCTTGCCTTGGGTGTAAGCCAGTACAGCTTGTTCGATATCCTGGATATCAGTGACAACGGGTTTGATGCCGCGCGCTAGCATGCTTTGATAGGCTCCCATGCCCATGCCGCCACACAATAACGCTTCACAGTCGGCAATTGTTTCAGACATCATCATGTGCTTGTTGTGAGAGGCTGCCCCGATGCCATGTGGCTGCCCAGGGTCCTCGGGTTCGTGCGGCTGGTTGCTAAATTGGGTATGGCCTAGCTTATCCCGCAACTCTCTGGCTATAATTTGCCCGTTTTCGATGGTTGCAACCAGGTAATAGGGTGCCCGCCCAAAATGCTGGCTGATGGTCTTGCCATCGTCGGTAATGGCTGCAATGTTCATTTTTTCTCCTTTTCGTCGGTTATGATTGACAGCTTCATGGTTATTGAACATCATTCCTGTATCGAGGGATTCGCGAGATTGAAGTGGCGCCCGGTTGGGGAGTCGTTTTCATCTGTCGGGTGCAAAACCAAGATCGCCCGAGATATATTCTGGGAAAGGTTTTGCCAATGATGGGGAAGATGCGCCTCAAATAGCAAGCTATCGCCGGGTTCAAGTAGGTATGGTTTTCCTTCGATGGTGTATGCCATGCGACCCTCAAGGCAAAAGACAAATTCGTATCCGGTATGGACGCAATCCTGCGCTCCGCTGCTGGCGTTTGGCTCGAGATTCAAGATGAACGGCTCAATATTTTGTATTGAAGATCCAGCTCCCAGGTCTTCCAGATGCCCGTACTCAACGATTGCACGTGGTCTTTGACACGCCTTGATATACGCAATATTCGCTTGGGGTGTCTGGATTTCAAAGAATGCAGTGATGGGTACGCCGAGCGCCAATCCCAGTTGTTGCAAAGTACTTACGCTGGGAGAGCTCTTGCCATTTTCGATCAGGCTGAGCGTATTGATCGCCAGTCCGCTTCTTTCGGCGAGCGTCCGGAATGTCAGGTTTTTCTCCTCACGCAGCCGTCGCAGATTTCCACCGACATTGATTCCGGCCTCTGATCCAACATTCTGCAATGATGGATATTGCTTGGGTTCAGGGAAGTGCCAGCGTAACCTGCTGCGCCGGCCGAACGGGCGTCCGCTTCTAGGCATCCTTTGCTCTCCGGCTAATCCTGATAATTACTAAAATTATAGTACAAAATGTGTGTTTGTCAAGGATAATATACCAATATATTGGTACATCAATAAAAAGAGAGCCTTTGCGAAGCAGGATTGTCCGCCCTCGATATCTCTGCTTCGATTGAATGAGTTCAATTTTGAAAAGAGGTTTTCTTGCTATCCGCTATCTCTGGAAAGTATGCCGGCGCTGCGCTCCAGAAGCTCACGCCTAAGCGCTCAACAACTTGCGCTCGACCACTGGCAACTAACTTGCCGAGTGCCTCTTTCACATGTCCCGGCGAAAAACTCGCCAGAGTGCTTTCGAGCTCTTCCTGGCGCATGGGATGACGCGTGATAATTGCGATGACGGCATCCACTAAGTTCTCGTACCCGCTCATATCGAAGCTCCCTTCTGCCGGGTGGACGACCTCAGCGATGTTCCCCAAGATGGCCAGCGCCCGCATCAAGCCTTCTTGATCTGGTGGTTGTACCCAGGTCTCAACTGGCGGTCGGGATGGCAAGTTGATATGTACGGCATCTGGTTGAATTGATTGAAGGGTATCGGCGATGCTTCGCAGGGCTCCGGGTGTGTCATTCACTCCACGGACGAGCATGACCTCAACCCACAATTTGCCTAGATACTCTTTACGGAAGGCAACCAACCCGTCTATTAGGCGCTGGAATGTGACCTCCGGATGGGGACGGTTGATTTTGCGGTAGAGCTCTGCTGAGCCTGCGTCCAAAGAAGGTAAAACCGCATCAGCTTCAGCTAATTCCTGGCGAACCTCGGGCAGGTATAGCAACGAGCCATTGGTGATGACCGCGACTGGTAGATTGGAAATCGTTTTGACATTGCGGATTAACCAGCCAGTACTGGCGTGCAAGAGGGGCTCGCCTGAGCCAACAAATGTTACCCAGTCGATCTCGCCCGGAGAGTGGGCGCTTACAGCTGCTTTAACTTCTGCCAGGATCTCCTTCGGAGGGAAATAATCCCGGCGCTCATTCGTCACAGGTCGAGTGCGTCCTAACTGGCAGTATACGCAGTTCCAGTTGCAGGTCTTGAGCGGGATGGTGTCAATCCCCAGAGATTGTCCTAATCTCCGTGAAGGTACCGGACCAAAAACATATTTCATCTGCGGCTCACTATTGTTTTGATACCGCGGGCATACTCAGCTTGGAAGATCGCCGTCGCTCTAGCCGCCTCTGATTCATTTACCTCAACGTGAAGCACTGTGCCACCCATACGGACTCCCTGAACGTACAGGTGAGTCTCCTTTTCGGACTCGGCTGCCCCTACAAGTGTGCCGATTAATCCTCCAACAAATGTGCCAGCCAGGATCCCGCCCAGGAATGTGCCCACTCCATAAGCCTGTCCATATTGGAGTAGATTGCACTGGCACCATCCAGCAAACACGGCGAAGATCGCGTAAATGCTGGCTCCAATCCCAGCTCCCCAGGCAGCGTAATAAGTGATGACACGCACGGGTTTGCAGTCGAGGAGCTGGTTAACGGCCTTTGGAGAAGCAATCACACCGATATGGTTTTCAGAAAACCCGGCTTGGCGCAGTTGCTGCAGAGGGACACTGATCTCAGTTTCTGGATCAAAAAGCCCAATGACATCTTTCATTTTGCACCTCCCGATGAGGACATGTCACCAGTGGGAACAAACCTTCCTCTTCTATTATACAACTATACTGTACTTTGTCAATTATTCTGGTACAATCACAATATCAATCGCATTTTACTCGCGTGGAGGAAGTCAAAATGGAGCTAACCCAGGAACCTCATGTAGGGTTACGGCTGCGGGCGCTGCGAGATCAGCGGCGTTTATCTTTAAGGGCTTTGGCAGAACAATGCGGTCTTTCGATCAACGCCATCAGCCAGATCGAACGAGGTGAAAGCTCACCGACAGTCACCAGCCTGCACCGGTTGGCGAGCGCGTTGAATGTCCCCATCACTGAGTTTTTTCAGGATGATCGGAAACAATCTGTAATCTATGTGAGACGAAATCGGGGATTGCGCACACAGAATAATGGAATCGCGATGGAGAGCCTCGGCATCGGCCTCACTTTCCAGCAGCTAGAGCCTTTCCGATTATGGATTGAACCAGGAGTGGGGAATGTCGATGATCCGATAGCGCATTCAGGCGAAGAATTTGTTCATTGTCTTGATGGCGAGATCGATTATGTTGTAGGGGATAGACTGTACCAGCTAAGACAAGGTGACAGTTTATTATTTGAGGCTATCCAGCAGCACGCCTATCGCAATTCTTCAAACCAGCCCGCGCTTCTGCTAGTGGTTTACCTGTCCTCTCGTGATCGGCAACAGGTTATGCAGCTCCATCTTGAGTGACCAAATATGGAAGATACTGTCCAGAAAACACATAGAGGAGGCTGCATCGACTAAGGAGGGATTGATGCGCCATGCTGAGATCATGAATGAAAACTAGTGTCCACCAATTTTGCGGAGCATTCCATTATGGAGATTTCTCGGGAACAGGTGTAAGCAAGATATCAACCAGGGGTCTTAGGAGTACCATCCTCTTTCAGAATAAAATTCCAGGCTGGGCAAGAATACACTGCCTACGTGTGTCCAATGTAAAGTAAGCTTGACATGATGACCCTTTCATGCTATCATATGTAAAGCTTGCTTTACATCGGAGGGATGATGAAAAATCGGTTAGAAGAACTGCGCACACACAACGGCTGGACACAGCAAGACCTGGCAGATCGAGTCGAAGTATCCCGCCAGACGATTATCTCGCTTGAGCGCGGGCGCTACAATCCATCGATCACCCTTGCGTTCCGGCTGGCGCGCCAGTTTGGGATTACGATTGAAAATCTGTTCTTATATTCTGAAGAAGAGGATCACTATGAATAAGCACCTTGAATGGATTAACCGCCAGCTTTGGCTGGGCAGAATACTGTTGATTGCCGGCATCATCGCTGGAATAGCCGGCATCCTGCTATCCAGCCTGATCAGTGGGCTACAATTTAACCCAAAAATTATCACCGGGCTGGGAATTCTCCTTGTTGGAATGGGAATAGCTTACCTGGTGCGTTATGGAGCGGCCCGTCGGGATATTCAGACGGCAAAGCGATTGGTCAGTGAGGAGCGTGACGAGCGCATGCTGCTCCATCGAGCTCGGGCAGGCAATCGGGCATATTGGGCTTCAGCCGCATTGGCTTATACCGGGTTGATGTGGGTATCGTTTTCGGAGAATGGAAGCCTCCCACCGCTCTCCATCGACGCGCTGTGGTATTTCCTGGCAGCGGTGGTTGTCTTACCCTTCTTTATTTACGCTGGCAGCTTAATGTATGACGAGAAACACGGTTAAAGTTTAGTCTCCATCCGCTAGTTCAAAAGAGGGGGGCGGTGAACACAGTCAAAGCTTGTTCACACCCCCCCAGTTTACTGCACCCGTAGTTGCGATCTCTATTCCTCAACAATCGTGATGCTTTTGATCATATCGCCCGGATAGGTTGGGTTCTGCTCGGGGTCTCTCAGTCGGATACCATTGACCACATCCATGCCTTCGATGACCTGCCCGAAGATTGTATATCCGCCGTTGAGCTGTGGGGTGGGCCCAAAAGTAATGAAGAACTGGCTGCCGTTGGTATCACGACCGGCATTAGCCATGGCAACAACGCCAGCTTTGTCGAACGTCAGGTTGCTATCTTCGTTGACAAACTGGTAGCCTGGACCTCCCATACCGGTGCCGGTTGGATCGCCGCCTTGCGCCATGAATCCTTCCAGAACGCGATGGAATGTGACCCCATCGAAATATCCCTCACGCGCTAGGAAGACAAAGCTGTTCACCGTGGTTGGGGCTTTATCTGCGTACAGCTGGATGGCGAACTCACCACCGTTTTCCATTATCACCCTGGCAGTGTATCCTTTGTTCACGTCGATTGTCATGGGCGGGGCGGAATCATACTGCTTGACACCTGTCGAGTTGGATGGCTGATTGGTGTCCTGGGTCTGCTTCCGGGCAGTGTACAGTCCCCAAATGATGGCAGCCCCCAACAATACAAGTACAACGATACCGACACGCTGAATGAGCGTGTTCTGCGCGCTTGCCTTAGCGCTCTGGGATTTGGATGGATGTTGGCGAGATTTCGTAGATCGTTTTGTGTCTGGCATGTTGGCAGCTCTTTTCTTGAAAGTGGATAATTCGATAGAGATTCTGGATTAGTTGATTTTAATCCAGTTTACCTGAGATCCAACTGCAAATACCAACTCAGCTCTCCCTTTGCCGGCAGCAGACCCGCTTCCCCGACCTGTACAGCC
Source organism: uncultured Chloroflexia bacterium (assembly GCA_963714425.1). GTDB lineage: Bacteria > Chloroflexota > Anaerolineae > Anaerolineales > UBA4823 > DATCYX01. Next base: position 152,311 of record CAVQOI010000009.1, on the reverse strand, counting down.
AGATCGAGCCGGTCGGCGCCACCAATGCAAGGCTCGAATCCAATGTTATAGTAGGGTGCCGCCCCAGGCTTTCCCGCCCAGCCGCAATAGTTCAGCCACAGACCGCAGTGCGTGACCGAGCTCTGGTTAAAGCGAAAGGTCAGGCTGGCCCCCTCCTCTGGATCGACTAGCGCCACGCGTCCCTCGCGCAACTCGCGGGCAATCAGCTTGGCAGATATCCTGGCTTCGGGTCCAGGAATGATACTCAGGTCCTGACCATTGACGAGGGGCCAGGATGCGATTTGCCCGGTCTTGACTCTCGTTAGCTCAGAGAAGCGCGGGCTGCAGCTGTCGATACGCACGCTGCTGGCGGGCACCTCCAGGCGCATACCTGGCTTAACATCCATCAGCGGATGGCTGCTCCAAAGTACGGGCATATCGAATGGACTGAGATTGATTGCCTGATAGTGCATCCATAATCCTTCGGAACGCAACTCGAGGCGTTTTTCCAGAGTATAGGGCAGGCGTACACCCTCCACGCGAAGCGTTAAGCCATCACCATCCAGGTCGACATCCCAAGGCAGCGCCCATACCTCGCCGTGATCAGGCAGCGCGACCCCTTGCCAGGGTAAACCAGGAAAGGACCCAGCTCCGATGTTTGGAAAACATTCATCAAAGCCACCGATGTCGAAGTCGCGTACGTAGTTGGAGTCGTAGGTTGGAAGCCTATAGAGAAAATTGTGATTGGTGTGCAGCCATTCCCGGTCGTGGTGTTTGTCGTAGATGCTGACGATCTTTCCACCCCATTCGGGCAGAATCACAAGGCGCATGGACTCGTCCTGCATCTCCAGACCATTTAGACCTTCGTATACTATCGAGCGGATTTCCACGCCAGACCGCATCCCCTCGGGTTAGATAACTTCAACACTCATTTTATATAGGCTGGCCAGGGTGCGGATGTCCTCCAGGTGATGACCTGTCATCAGCAGGTAGTGGTGCGAAACCTGCGATTCCACGAAGCGCTTCCCATGCTCAAGGCGGATCACAGCGCCGTTCAAGCAATCCGAGTCTGAGTACTGCGCATAACCAGTCAGCTCACCCTGGCTGACAGAGAACGAGGACATGGTTGGCTGAATTTTTACCAGCGTGATCGGACCTTCGGGGAGATGTGCATCGATTGCGGTTGCGTTTGGATCGACGATGGCTAACACTTTGCTGCGTAACTCCCACTCGGTGGCGAAGGACTGAGGCACCACCCCTAAATAGCCACAATGCGCTGCCAGGATGTAGTTATCCGGATTGCCCTCGACCTCGGGGAAGTGAGGGATGCGCTCATGTTTGAGTGCAGCTTTGCCGAGCAGGAAAGGATACATATTGGTCATCATTATTGGCACATCAAGTGACCGATTAAGCATGTATTTGGTCAACATCGTTACCGTGTCGGCCTCGCAGCCCCAGATCAGGCGGCGCTCCTCATAGAGCATATTCCACGCCAGGCAGGGGGTGGTATCCGAGTAGTGTGATTCGTTCAGGCAGTTGAGGCCCATGCCCTGGATGCGCGGGTCTTTGTCTAACTCCTCGCGCAAGGCCAGATACACTTTAAGGGCGCTGTTGCGCTGCCTTACGCTGATCGCGGTCAACGGCATACGCTCTTTCCACTCTTCGTATAAAGCTTCAGCCTGCTCATCGGGTAGGGATTGGGCATAGGCGCCGAGTGTTTTAAAACTCTTCTTCTCGATACGCAAGCCAAACTTATCCAGGATGCGCTGAGTGCACTCGTCTTCCCACCAATAGAAACGCTTGAAGATCGGCGCCTGGAATCCTTCCCCTGGGTTATCCTGGAAGACCATAAATTTGGACTCTGCAATCTGGCGTTTGACCGCCAGCATGCGCACTACTTTCCGGGATTCCTCCAGCGAATTTGGAGCCACCGTAGCAATGCCCTCTGAGCGCAGGTAGCTGGCGATCTCCCAATCCCACATTAAAATTGTGCCAAATTCAGAGGTGATCAGCAAAATAGGCAGATCGATCTTGCGGAAATCTTCCAAGCAGCGATAAGCTTCTCCCAGGAGTTGCGGGAAGATGACGGCCTCCGCTGGTGGCAGGGAATCACCCAGACCAACTTCCGGCAGAAATTCAGCCTCTTCGCCCAATAACTCCTTAAGGATGGCTAACTGCTTGTCGAAATCGGCGTCTCGCCCTTCTTTAAAGAATACCGGTACCAATCTTGGAAACATGCATCCACCTCCCAATAAGTGTTAGATCACACGAATTTATTTACGAACACTGCTGGCTGCTTCGTCCAAATGGGCAAATAGCTCTGGGGTCAGGTCAATATGCAGTGCCTGGGCGATAACCTGTGACCAGCCATGCAGGAAGTATACCCAGCCGTCTTCGATATGCAAATCCCGCCGCTCCCCCTGGCGCAACGCCTGGTGCATGAATTCCAGCTCTCCACGATAATTGAACTCCCAGGCGATGCCGTGGCATGGGAACACTCCGGCATCCGTGAGCGGCGAGCCTGGAGAATCTTTGCCCATGCCTGTCGCGTTGATCACGATGGAGAAATCAGGCAGCCTCGCCATAATCGCATCGTTTTTCAGTGGATCAGCATTGCATATGTACTCAACCTGGATATCCGTGTTGAACTTGGCTGCCATCTCTCGCATATGATCCAGACGTCCCTGGGTGCGGTTGACAGCAATGAATTTCTCGGGACGGTCGCCTTTATCCGGCTTGTTGATCAGGTACAGCAGCGTGGCCAGGGCAGAACCACCTGCGCCTAAGCAAAGGATGTGTCCACCCGTGCGGGCGAAATAGCCTGGTTCGATGATCGCTTCCAGGCTCAACCCGGCAGTGATGGGATCTTTGGCGTGCCCTTCAAGGCGACCATCCTGTTTGGAGATACAAGAAAGCTCACCCGTGGTGTGCGCATACGGGTCAAGGTAATCAAACATACCTTTGGCTGCAGCATAAACGTCCACTTTGTGGGTGGTCACCAGCGCACCAACCGAGAGCGGGTCGTACTTCAGCTGCGCTACAGAAGCGCGGTATTTCTCTGGGTCGTCGTGCATGGGATGGTCGATACCTTCCAAAACCACGTCTGGATTGTTGAGCACCTGCATCCAAAGTGGGAATACCTTGTTAATGGACGATTTACCGGTGGTCACGCCGATAAAGTAAAACGTGGGCACACTTTTTGTCTTGATTGGATATGGCGTCATTGAAGTGTCTCTCCTGTCTATGATCAGCTCCAGTCATTGTATTACCCTCGCGACGACTGGACTGCTACGGCAAATTTTCGGGCGATCTCGCTAATCTCAGCGAATTGCCCCTGCTTGATTAATTCTTTTGGGGTGAGGTTGCTGCCAGCACCTACGGCAAATGCACCGGCTGCAAACCACTGCTTGAGGTTGTTCTCGTTGACGCCGCCTGTGGGCATCATGGGGATGTTTGGGAAAGGACCGCGTAAGGCTTGCATATATTCCGGACCGCCTAACGATCCGGGAAATAGCTTGACCACATCGCTGCCCAGACGGTGAGCTTGCATCACTTCACTGGGGGTGAACGCTCCGATCATCACCGCCAACCCACTGGCGACCATTGCACTCCCTAGCTCGAGGTCGATATGCGGGCTGACCAAAAATTGCGCTCCGGCTTGCACCGCCTGATCAACCTGCCTGATTTCGGTCAAGGTGCCCATGCCCAGCAGAATACGCTCGCCGAAGCGTTGCCGCAGCGTTGCCACGACCTCAGTCGCCTGTGGAGTGGTAAAGGTAATCTCGATGCCGGTGACGCTCCCTTCTACCAATGCTTCAACGATCTGCAAAGTGCCTTCTCTAGAGGGACCTCGAATGACAGCCAGCAAGCCTAATTTACGAATGCTTTCCAGGGTTTGTGCTTTATCCATCCAGGGTTTCCTTTTGTATTATCTTACAGGGTAGCGTGGAGGCTGGCCGATTAAGACTGCCAGGCAATCTTCCAACGCCATCCAGCCCATGCTATTGGTGGCACCATCGGTGTGGGCGCCCATGTGCGGGCAAGGGATCACCTGCGGTAGGGCTAACAACGGGTTATCTCCGCCAGGGGGCTCGCTCTGGAAGGCATCCAGCGCTGCGCCGCGTAAATGACCCTGTACCAGGGCGGTGTATAGAGCTTTTTCGTCGATCAACTCGCCGCGTGCGGTGTTTACCAGCCAGGAGCCTGGCTTCATGCGTGCCAGAAAGCCGGGGTCGACCATACTTCGTGTTTCAGGTAGGACCGGCACGTGGAGTGAGATGATATCAGAGTGCGCCACTAAGTCATCCAGGGGGACCAGCTTTACCCCGAGCTGTGTCGCGTAAGCAGAATCCGGCAAGGGGTCATAGGCGAGCAGGTTGCAATCGAAGGGGACCAGACGGCGGGCGGTCTCTTTTCCAATCGAACCGAAGCCAATCAGCCCAACTGTTTTGCCTTCAAGCGAATAGCCTGGAATGCGTGGCCAGCCGCCGGTGCGTGTTTCTGCGGAGGCGTTTTCAATCGGGCGCAAGAGATTTAGCATCAGCGCGATGGCGAGCTCCGCCACGGACTTGCTGTTTGCACCTGGTGTATTGGTAACAACAACGTTTCGCGCGCGGGATGCTTGCATATCTACATTGCTATAGCCCACCCCATATCGTGCAATTACCCGCAGGCTGTCAGCGGCCTCCAGTGCAGCCGCGTCGATCGCATCCAGTCCAGCAATATAACCATCGATGCCTGGGAGCATTTCCTGCAGCTGGACGGATGTGAGTGGTTTGCCGCTGCGGTTATACGTCACCTTTTGAACCTGTCGTTCCAGTTCAGTAATCAAGCGCGCATCCTGAGCGCCATAGGATGTAGGTGTCACGAGGATATTGCATTGAGAAAGCGGTTTTGGAAGGGGCACGGGTTTACCTTTTGGATGGCGCGCCCCAGCGCGGGTTGTCGATAATCTCCGGTTTTCCATCACGTTCAACGATCATTTTGCGGAAACCTTGGGTCTCGATGGTGCCATAATCATGTCCGGCATTGCCAGGATATACAAAGAACATCACCAGATCTTCATCTGGACTGGTATTTATCGAGCGGTGCGCATAACGCGGTTCTACGTAGAGAACCTGCCCAGCAGCTAGCTCTTTGACTGCGAAATTGCCCTCAAGATTTTCCATGACCATGTAACCGTGCCCCTTGAGCGTATAGTAAACCTCGCTTGTTTCCAGCACAGTGTGGAAGTGACCCTTGGTCATGAAATACTCTTCGCCTACTTTTCCTGGATGAACGATAGAGATCCCATGCAGTAATTCGCCAGCCACTTCCGGTCGCTTAAGCTCATAGACCTCGTATAACAGCTGATCCTCCTGCGATAGCATCTCCAGGAAAGCCACCTGGTCGAAGTACTGGCCTTTCATGTCGCTCAATCGGCGCTGAATATGGTTGTCATAACGGCTTGGGATAAACCCGGGTGATTTCAGGGCAAATCCGTCGGGTAACTCAGTCATTGGATCAATTCTCCTTCACTTTTATGGCGAGCCGGTGGGCAATATTCCCACCGGTTAGTGCAGAGATCATATCGTCGTTGATTTCGAGTGATTTAAGTCGACTTGGGATCTCACTTGCAAAGCGTGCAATTCCTGGTCCGCCGCCAATTCGCTTCCATAACCCTCCATCTGCCATATCTGTTGCCAACGCAATGTTTGTGGACAACCCATCTTTCGCCATCTCCTGAATAAGCGGCCAGAGGTATTCCTCAGGGTGGTACTTTGGACGGTAGAAGGTGTCGTATTCCAGAAGCACCCCTGCCCTGGCCAGCTGCCGGTGTAGCCCACGATCTGGCCTTTTATCCACGTGACAAAAGATCAGTCGCTGCGGAGAGAGACCCTCTTGAATAAACCAGTTTAGAAAATCTTCCACGCCTTGTCCGCGCTCGGTATGGACCGAAATTGCCAGACCACTTTCCTTGCTGGCTTCCAGAGCAGCCTTAAGCAGATGCACAGGGGATTCCGGCAGACTCTCATGCACAGCAATTTTGATCTGACCCGGGTACACTGGCTGCTCGCCACGCGTTTCTTCCATACCCTGTTGAATTTCTGCGAGAAAATAGGCAGTGGCTTGATCGGTGTCCATCTCCCAGATAGACGCCAGGGGTGGGTAGTAACGCTGCAGGTGATATCCAGTGCTGGCCACGATAGACACCTTACTATGGAGGGATAGATCCCGCAAACGGTTGCCATCCCGACCACAACCACCAGGTTGACAGTCAATTTGCGTTCTCCCCCCAACCTCGTAATAATCGCTTAACTCAGCAGCGATGGCTTCAAAATCGCATAATACTGGCACACCCGGCGCTGCTCCGATTGGCGGGTCGATCCAGGCGTGGTTATGGGCATCGGTAATCCCCAATTGTTCTGGTTCGACTGGCCCAGTGACAGTGATGACATGATCGCTCAACGATGTGGCTCCACGGTGACGCGCAGATTGTTTCCGTCCTGTGCGGCGTCAAAGGCTTCCTGTACTTGTCGAAGCGGGAAGCGGCTGGTAACCAAGGGGGTTAAGTCAAGGCGGCCATAATTGATCAGGTCGGCGGCGCGCAGGCAATCATAAGTGCTGCAGGCAGTTGTACCTGTGACGACCAGCTCTTTGTAATGAACCAGGTTCGAGTCGAACCGAATGATCGAGTCATCTTTGGATAAACCACCAAAATAATTGATCCGCCCGCCGATGGCAGCCAGATGCAGGGCTTGTTCCTGAGCTGCCTTTACTGGCGCAGCAGTAATGATGACATCCGCGCCGAGCCCATTGCTCTCACCATAAACAATCGCAGCCAAATCTTCATGCAGAGGATCGATGACCCTGTCAGCGCCCAGTGTAAACGCTTGCTGGCGACGGTTGTCGGCCGGCTCGCTGACCAGAACTCGGGCCGCACCTCGTAGCCGTGCTAGATACAGGTGCATTACACCGATCGGACCTGCGCCGATGATCAGGACGACATCCCCACTGTGCACATTGATGGCGTTCTGCCCGCGCAAGACACAGGCTAATGGCTCAATCAGCGCTGCGACTGCTGGATCACGATCGCCAGATACGGGCATCACGTTTCCTTGTTGGATTGCCAGGGAAGGCACACGCATGTATTCGGCAAAAGCACCATCCAGGTTGATCCCAATCGCTTCATATTCTGGATCAAGGTTGTTTTTTCCGCTGATCGTCAGGCGGCTATTTCCTTTACTCATGTTGGGAGCGATGAAGACACGCTGGCCCGTATGGTATTGTTTCACCTGGCTGCCAATGGCAGCGACCTCACCCACAACCTCATGCCCTGGTATGCGCACCGTCCCGGGCGGGTATTTGCGGTGACCACCGTGCAGGATGCGCAGGTCGGTGCCACAAATATTCGCATTGAGAACCTTGATGAGCAGCTCGTTATCATCGAACTGCGGCATGGGAACGCGCTCGACGCGCAAGTCGTGCGGTCCGTGATATACCGCCGCAAGCATTGTTTCGCTCACCATCTACCTCCTAACCCATCACTTCAGCCAGGCGTACAGGACGCTCCTCCAGGAAAGAGCGTGTACCAGCCAGCACCGCGGCAACAGCCATTCGTCCTTCTGCCCCCCCTACCTTAGGAGTTGTGTCGGTCTGGATGCACTGGAAGAAATGTTCCAACTCGTAGATGTAACCCAGGAAGAAGCGCTCAGGCCAGCGCCTGAAGATCGGCGTCACCAACCCCTGCTCGCGATTAATTCCTACCGTGACGGCACTGCCTTTCAGCTCGCCAATGATCATGATGCCCTTTTTACCGATAATTTCCATGCGGGCGTCATACCCATAATCACACGGGCACACACCACTGATACTGCCCAGGCCGCCGGATTCAAACTTGAGGTTGGCGATCAGGTTATCGTAGTAGTGTTCTGCCTCTACGCCGCGTTCTGCACCTTTGAAGTTGGCTACTTCCAGGTAAATGCGCTCGATGGGTGAAGACATCATCCACATTGTTGAGTTGAGATCATGGCTATTGACTTCAGCCAGATTGCCATTCGACGTGCGCAAGTCGCGCGCCCAGGGGGGTGGTAGGCCGGGACCATGCGTCAGGCTTTTTACAATCATCGGCTCGCCGATCTCTCCCATCTGCACCCGCTCATAGGCTTGCGCAAAATCGGGGTCAAAGCGGCGCATAAAGCCCAACTGCAGGTGTACGCTGTTGCGTTGGCATGCATCAATGATGTCATCGCACTCAATCAGATTAAGGGCCATCGGCTTTTCTAGCAATACATGTTTGCCGGAATCAGCAGCCATTGTGGCTAACGGGTGGTGCGTGGGTGTGGGTGTGGTAATCACAACGGCATCGAATTGCACTTTGTCTAACGCAGCTTCTAGCGAAGTGAAGCGCTCCTGCACGTTGAACTGATCGCCAGTCTCCTGCAACATATGAGGCGAAGAATCTACCAAAGCCACTACTTCACCGTCGGGTAAAAAACGGCGGACATTTCCGGTTTGCAATTTACCAACCCGGCCTGCACCGACCATACAAACTCGTACAACCTGCGTCATAGGAAACGTCTCCTCATATATTTATCTGTGTACCCGCATTAATCTATCTCATTCGCGGAGTGGAACTCACGCGCCAGTGTTGTCTGCCAGGCAACATAACGTGCGACATGGCTTTGATAAAAAGCATGTCTCTCGGGGTCCGGATAGACAGGTACGCCAACCGGATGGGTATGTTCAAACGCCACCTGAGCCAGGTCATCGTAAATGCCGGCAGCCTTTCCGGCGATCATCGCGCTGCCCCAGGCACCGAACTCAGTCAGTTGCAGGCACTGGAAAGGCACGCCTAAAACATCAGCCTTGATTTGATTCCAGACCGGGCTGCGTGCTCCGCCACCGATTACGCGGGCCTGGCTGAGCTGCAGGTTCGGAATATATTCCTTCAGGATGCTCAAGAAGTAAGCATACTCAGCTGCGACAGATTCGAGTATGGCACGGTACATGTGCGCCTGTGTGTGCCCAAATGAGAGGCCGATCCAGGCTCCGCGCATTTCGGGGGTAGCCGGGCAGATGCGACCGCTGAGGTGAGGCGAAAAGAATAATCCATCTGCACCGGGAGGCACTGCTTGAATAAGCTCATCGAGCAGGGCGTATTGTTTAGCGGTACCCGCTTGCGGCGCGCCAAATTGGGCAGCAAAGAACTTATCCCTGAACCAGGTCAGTGCCTGACCACCACCAGCGATATATGCCAGCGGATGCCACAACCCAGGGATGACCGAGCGCATGGTTAACAGAGCCTGGTTTTTTACGTCGGCTACAAAGGTATCGGTGCAACCTGCCAGGACAGAGGCCGTGCCAGCGGAGTCAAATATCATCCCGGCTTGTGTTATCCCCGCACCCAGCGCACCGGCTGCGGTATCGCCGCAACCGGCGGCGATTAATGTGCCCGGAGCGAGGCCAAACAAGCTGGCGGCATCCGGGGTCACCTCACCAACGAGGCTCCAGGGCTCCACGATTTGCGGCAAGCGCTCCATATCCACGCCCAGAGTGTTGCAAATTACCTCCGACCAGGTGCCAGCTCGGGCGTCGCTCAACCCTGAGAAGTGGATGAATGTGTAATCCATGAAAGCTTGCTCGGCGCGGAGCCCTGCCATTTTACCGGCGACATAGCCGGCAGGCGTGACAAATTTGGCAACGCGGCTGTACTCTTCCGGTCTTTCGTGTTGCCACCACAGGATCTTCGGACCATGATCACACGTGGGCGCACACCCTGTGAGGCGCGTGATCATGTCGCTATGCTTTGCGTTGAGCATGTTGATATACGGCTCGCAGCGCATATCCAGCCAGGAGTCGAAACGGGTGGCTGCATTGAAGTTTTCATCTATTGAGCCTATCCCTGCCATCTGGCTGTCAAATGCAATCGCTGCCACCTCGCGCGCATCCGCACCGCTTTGGCGCAGGCAATCCCCCACCGTTTGGGCAGCTGAGTTGTAGAAGTCATCGTTTTCTTGTTCAACGACACCAGGCTTGGGATAGTAGATTGGTACTTCGACACTGGATTCGCAGATTAACATTCCCTGCGTGTCGAACAGAGCAGCTTTGGTACTGCTGGTGCCTAAGTCCACGCCGATCAGGTATTTCTTCTGCATCCCAGATATCCCTTTCTCCAACCATTTATACTTGTAATCCCGTCATTACAAGTATAGAAGTCAATGTTACCTAGAGCACTCTCCCAGACGCTTCAACGATAAGCGGCGGATTGCCGCTTCATAGGAGAGGTGCCTTATGTCGTTTAGATCAATTTCGATAAATACTCGAAGCTGCTAATTGCTTGTGGTACAGTACCGCACTCTACACTAAAGACGATATCGCCGGGGAGGTCTTTGAGAATATTTATGACCCGTTTCCAATCAACCACCCCATCGCCACAGGCGCAACCGACTGGCGTCCCGGTCACCTTGCCACGCTCGGATTCGCCTTGCTCCATGCTGATGTCTTTGGCATGCAAATGGACCAGGCGTGTCTTTACGCGCTCCAGCCATTCGTACGGGTCAGACCCGCCCGCTAGATAGCTGTTACCAGTGTCGTAGTTGATGCCAATAGCTGGCGATTTAACCAGATTGTAGATTTCATCGAGGCCATCGGGGGTCTTGCTGTACTGCTGGTGAGGCTCCAGCCCAATTTTAATGCCGTGGCGCTCAGCCACCATGGCTGCTTCGGTGAGGGTGTACTTCATTAAGCTGAAGTCCATCTCGCGAGATGTCCATATTGGTTTAGGACCTTCATCAGTGTTGACGACAGGAGCACCCGCGTGTGCAGCCCAGCGGATTGCCATCTTCAAGTACTCAACGCTGATCTCCGGCTTGCACAGAGGTGTATGTGAGGAAAGCCCTGATAGCTTGATCTTGTTTTTGTCGCACAGGTCGCGCACCCACAAAGGATCATCGTACATGGATACCGAGTGGAAATAGCGAGCTTCGCTGAGCAATTCCCTTCCCAAATGCACCATGGGCTCTATGTACTCGTACCCAATCTCAGCAGCTTTAGCCACTCCCCAGTCGAACGGTTTATCGTGATGGCGGACAAATTCCATGTTGATGCCTAATTTAATCGCCATTGTAACTCTCTCCTCAATGAAATAAACGAAAAATGGACAGTAGGATGCGAGCAAGTCTCATAGGATTGCTCAATCTTTTCATTAAGATTTGTTCGCCATGCGCTGGTTCGCGTCCTTGACAAGCTCTCGAACAAATGCCAGGCTGCGCTCGATCATCGGGCCACCCTGTCCTTCACATTCGATGCTGACGACGCCAGCGTAATTCATCTCCGCCAGGATATCGAAGCATTTTCGGATATTCTCTACATTGACACCATCACCAATCGCTACCGAGCTAACAGCAATGCCGGTCAGTTCGCCGCGCAGCGAAGCGGCAAGAGACTGGCTGACATCTTTTACATGTACGTGGCTGACTTTGTGTTTAAAGCGCTGCAGGAAAGCCACAGGATCCTGCCCGGCGATGTAGGTGTTGCCAGTATCCATGTTCATGCGTAAATAAGGTGATTCGTGGAAGGCGAGCATACGTTCCATAAACTCTGGTTTGGTAGTGTAATAACCGTGTGGCTCGATATTAATGATCATCCTGTAGCGTTCTGCAGCCTCCAGGATACTGCCGTAAATATTCTTCATCATCTCCAGGGCTTGTTCATCTGTCAGTCCCTGAGGTCTAAACATGTGGTCAGTAGTGTCGATATGATCGCAGCCGACTAAATAAGCCCAGCGTATCGAATTAAGAATGTAAGTTAGTCCTAGAGAGGCTGCTTCGGGCAATGAGATAGGATAGGCCGCATCTAGCTGTGAAAACCTGACGCCATAGCTTTCCATCTTCTCGCGCAGCGCTAACGGATCTTCGGTCAACGAGACATGCGGTTGATAGCCTAAACCGTGTAGCCAGCTCACCCCATCGATGGTGCCGCACTCGATGTAATGGACATCGTTATTCTGTGCCCACTGCAGGCACTTTTCAAAGTTCCAATAGCTGCTATTGAATGCATCTGTATGGAAACCGATCTCAATCATGGCTATCTAACTCCCTTTCGTGGAATCCTCTGGTGATGAGAAAGGGCCCGCCCGGTTTCTGAGCGGGCCCGACTCATATTACATAGCTATTGCAGATGCCAGCAGATGACTTATGGAAGGACGTCAACGTACTTGGTGGTATCCAGAGCCATCCAAACATCCGGCCAGTTCTGCATGTCCTCAGCGCCACTCAGAGCGTAATACAGAGGTGGCATTTCGGGCTTGTAGTATTCGTCCAGATTAGCCGAAGTGATCTCCGGTTGGGGCAAGACCCACCTGTGCTGTACAGGCTCGCCCTGGAGAATCATGACAGATGCCAACACTGCGGTCCGCCACTGGAAAGTGGGGAAGGTCGGGGCGATCGCGGTCAGGCTATTATCTTTCCAGAATTTCAGGTAGTCATTCTGGTCTTCGCCAACCATCACAGGGAATGGCTGACCAGCATCCTGGAATGCTTCGAGAGCAGCAACAGCAACGCCACCGGCGTCCATCCAGATTGCATCGATGGTTCCAAAGCGATCGAGATAGTCTCGAACAAGGGTGTTGGTTTTGATGCTATCGTAGTCATCGAACTCAACACCGACGACATTGATATTCTCTGCATTCTCGAAGATCGCCTTGGCAGCACCCCAGCGCTGCTCAAGCACGTCCACACCCGGGAGAATGCGGAAGGCGAGTACATTGCCGCCATCAGGTAGGTTGTCAAGGATAAATTGAGCACCAGAGATACCGAAGGCATAACCACCAATGGTCTTTTCGAAGACAACCGGGCAGTCAGTGCGAACACCGCGGTCAAACACGACAACGGGCAAAACCTCGCAGGCTTTTTCGACGGCGGGGGTCAAAGCTTCAGTGGTGTTCGGGGAGACGATCAGCAGGTCGCACTTTCCTTCGGTCGCGATCAGGTCCTCAATGTCTGCGATTTGTTTCTCGTCTTTACCCTGGGCATCGACATGGTAGAAGTTCTTGATCAAGCCTTCCTCGCGCAGCTGCTCAACCTGCTCGCGCATCGTGACGTAACCAGTCACACGCCAGGGGTTGTTGACGCCCGCGTTCGAGAAGCAGATGTTGTAAGGCGGATCTTTCTTGTACTGCGTCGTGTCTACAGGATTGTCGATGAGGTACTGCAGGTAGATGGGCGCATCCGGATTCAAGGGCTCTTGCTTCATCAGAGCCAGAGACTCATCGAATTCTTCCTGGACAAAGTATTGAGGCGCTACTTTGGCGGCTTCCATTTGCAGACCTGCGTTCGCAGGAGCTTCAACTTCAGGTGCTTCTGTTACTTCAGGCGCTGCTGGGGCTTCGGTCGCTGGTACGGCGGGAGCGCAAGCTCCAAGCAACATCGCCAGAGCAATAAGTATCGATACTACAAACATACTTTTTTTCATTTTCTTTACTCCTCCGAAATAGTAAATGCGTGGATATTGAAGTGTTACGATCTGCTCGAGAGCATTCTTTTATGTTTGATTGATTAACCACCTCCTTTGTGGGTATTTCCCAATCAAGAGTGCATAAAGGTTTCGGAACAAACCAGGATCAATCTTGTGGCTCGGTTATCGCTTCCGGCGGGTGCTCAGTGCAGCATAAGCCACAGCACCGATGATGATCAAGCCTTGGACAGCATCTTTGTATGGTTTGGGTAGACCGAGAAGATTGAGCAAATTGAACAGCGCTTCAAGTGTAAAGGCTCCAAAGATCGCATTCGGTACAGACCCTTTACCGCCAAGGAGAAGTGTGCCTCCAATGACAGCGGCAGAGACCGCCTGCATTTCCAACCCAGCACCAGCTGTTTGCGAAATTCCACCCGCTCCTCCGATCAAAATGCCTGCAATCACCGCTAATACAGATGAGAATACAAATGCAATGATTCTTACCAGACGGACATTAACACCCGAAAGTTGGCTGGCTGTAGAATTATCCCCGATGGCAAGAATCTGCTTACCCAGGTTGCTCTTATGGAAAAGATAGTAGGAGATCAGGAAGAGGACAATAAGAATGATCAGCGCAATGGGGAAACGACCAAATATGGGTACATTTTCGATATACCCTCGCCCAAAAACTCGAAAATTATCCGTAAAATAGCCCTTCGGAGCTCCTCCAACCCAATACAAGGCCATTCCCCTTAAGAGCAGAAGCATACCTAGTGTGACGATAAACGAGGGAACTTTGAGAACACTGACCGTAAACCCATTCACTAACCCGACCACGACCCCGATGCCCATTACAATCATGATCGTTTTCGCTGCGTTCGCAGGATCATTGCTGATCAGAATCGAGCTTCCAAATAGAACCAGGGAAATCAAAGAGCCTACTGAGAGATCGAAGCCTCCCGATGCCAGAACAAACATCTGGCCGACAGCTAAGATCGCTGTTGGCGATGATCGCCTGAGAAATTGAAATATCCCATCGAATGTGGTGTAGTTTTGATTGAGTGCACCGACAATGATGTATATCAGGAAAAAAGTTGGATAAACTGGCGGTATTCTCTTAATTAACACAAAGAATCTACTCAAGAGTTGGCTACTCTGTGATCGGGAACCGACTGCTGTGGGTGTCATGCGCTCATCTCCTGTTATGCAGCTTCGCGTTTAGAACGGATTGTATAACTTGCAACTGCCAGGATGACAATTGCGCCGCGAATTACTGCCTTTAAGAAGGTGTTGACACCTAATTGGTTGAATGCAGTATCGAGGACACCGAAGATCAATACCCCCGCCAATGTACCCCAGACACCCCCGCGACCGCCTGAAAGCGCTGTGCCCCCGATCACGGTTGTGGCGACAGATTCCAGGTCGTAAACGCCATCAGGTCCAATCCATGGAGCACCCGATCTAAGCCTGCTGACTACAAACAAACCCGTCAAAACAGCAGTGATGCTGCAAAGCACGTGCGCGATGATCAATATACGGTCAGTCCGTAGGCCTGATAGGCGAGCAACTTCAATATTTCCTCCAACCCCATATAAATGCGAGCCGAAATTAGTTCGGGCAAGGATGAACCAGCCTACCAGGACCACACAAAGCAGGATGATGATTGAAATTGGGATCGGTCCGACAGTTCCATAGCCAAAGGTTTCAAAACTACGGGGGACTTCGCCTGAAAAATTTGCAAATGATGCATTAATCATGCCTTTGAGAATCAGTCCCATCCCCAGAGTCGCAATGAATGCATTGACCCCGAGTTTCGTGATGACCAAGCCATTCACCAATCCTACAACTGCCCCGATCACAATAACGAGTGCGACAGTCATCGGCACTCGTGACGGATCGCCACTCATCAAGAATGAGGATAATACGGCAGTAATACTGATCAAGTAGGCTACTGAGAGATCTATCGACGCCCCGATGATCACAAATGTCTGTCCTACTGCCACAATGCCCAATGCTACGGATCGGATGACAATGTTTGTCATGATGGTCGGATTTGAGAGCATTTGTCCATCCGCGAACATCTGATCCAGAATAGCTGATCCGACAAATACCAGGATCAAGAAATAAAAAACCGGCGGGATTCGAACGGAGCGAATTGATCGCAAGAATTTGTTGGTAGGGATACTCGATGTCGTCATCACACTACTCCTTCCCTGCATCAGCGAGTGCATGTGATGGATTGGTGATTTTTGGATCGGTTGCCACAAACATAATTTCAGCTTCGGACGAGTTGGCTGGAAGCACTCCTGCAATATTGCCATCCCACATCACCAATATCCGGTCGCTCATGCCGATGATTTCAGGAAGCTCCGAAGAGATCATCAAAACCGCGATGCCGCGCTTGGTGAGGTCCCGGATCATATCGTGGATGCTTGCTTTAGCTTCGACATCAATACCCCGGGTTGGTTCATCAAATATAAAAATATCGGCATTTGAAGCCAGCCATTTTGCCAGGACAACTTTTTGTTGGTTTCCACCACTCAAGAATTGCAACTCTTTGTCATACGTATCAACGCGCACATCGACCTGTTTCCCTAGCGTAGGCACAAGGTTCCTGGATTTTGGAGTACCATTATTTGTGATTCGCCCCAGGATTGCTTGTAATGAGCGTACGGTAATTAGCATGTTGTCGCGAATTGGCTGTTTGGGAAACACTCCCTCAGTTTTTCTATCTTCAGTTACAAAACCTATCTTCTGCTTAATTGCTTGAGAAGGGGCTTTAATTCTAGTGGCTCTTCCGCGTAGTTCAACGGTACCTGTTTTGAATGGCACCACACCAAATATAGCCTGAGCCACTTCCGTACGTCCTGATCCTTGTAGGCCAGCGACACCGAGGACCTCACCCTTTCGCAACTCAAAGGAGATGTCCTTAAGGAAATCATTGGAAGCATCCTTGACTTTCAAGACGGTTTCGCCAAAATCTTCAGGCGCTCCCAAAGGGGGGAAGTAGTGGTCGAGCTCTCTACCGACCATCATATGCACAATGTCTGAAGCTATAACACTCTTTTTATGGACTGTATCTACGAGGAGCCCATCCTTGAGAACCGTGATTTTATCAGCCAGCGAGAATACCTCTCCAAGGCGGTGTGAGATAAAAATTACCGAAATGCCGGTTGCCTTGAGCCGGCTGATGAGCTCATCCAGCATCTGCACTTCAACACTTGTCAGCGCTGCTGTAGGCTCATCCATAATCAAGACCTTGGATTCGAAGGAGATGGCTTTTGCGATCTCAACTAGTTGCTGTTCTGCCACCGAGAGCGAGCTCACCAACGCTGTAGGGTCAATGAGAGTGTCTACACCCATCTCTTTCAAGACAGCTTCAGCGTTAGAATTCATCTGGTTAATGTTAATCACGCCAAACTTCGATGGTTCACGTCCGAGAAAAATGTTCTGAGCAACCGTCCTCTCGGGCAGCAGGTTAAACTCCTGGTACATGATACTCACACCCATTTTCTGAGCTTCGACCGGGTGTGCAAATACTACTTTCTTCCCTTGAAGGATAATGTCGCCTTCGTCGGATTTGTATGCCCCAGCCATGATCTTCATCAGAGTGGATTTACCGGCGCCATTCTCCCCAACAACAGCGTGGACTTCACCTGGAAGGAATTTCACAGAGACATCATTCAAAGCTACCACACCGGGGAAGCGTTTAGTAATGTTGCGCACTTCCAGTAATGGCTCGCGCATGTCATCGGAGGCTGGTGATGCTGGAGGGCTGGATTGAGTGATAGATTGCTCGGTCATAGATAAATAAATATGTTCATGCGGTTTTTTCGATGGCTAATGTCTACTGTCGGTGAGCTGGTGCAAAAATGATAAACCTTGCCGCGCCAGAGTATCTTGATCGGGGGCTATTTCCCGCCAGATAGACACCGCTCGGGCAATTGACTTGACTTTTGGCGTGAAAGATTCAATCACGATGTCCCAAGTGTATCCGATTTCTTGAAGTGCAGAGAAAATCGCCTGCCAAGCCACCTGACCAGTGCCGGGAATGCCGCGATCATTTTCACAGGCGTGCAGGTGGAAGAGGCGTTTGCCAGCTTTGCGCACGGCTGCAGCAGAGTCCTTTTCTTCCAGATGCATATGGAATGTGTCTAAGTGAAAGCCCAGGTTTTCTGCGCCAACATCCTGAATCATTTGCCAGCCCTGATCAACGATATTGACCATATCGGTCTCAAATCGATTGAGGGGTTCAAGTGCCAGTCGCACACTGTTCCCAGCAGCATAGCTGCACACACTTTGCAAACCCTCCACAGCCAAGTCCCACTCCTTTTGACGCAAAGTGGGATCATCTAGATGAGCTTTTCCCACGGCTGAGTACATTGGACCACATACAACAGGCGAGCCGAGCTCTGCAGCTGCATCGATCATCCAGTGCAGGTAATCGGCGCTTGCCTGACGCTCTTTCGCATCTAGGCTGCTCAAGTTTCGGTCCGGACCAAATACTCCACAGGTGATCACTCCAAGGCCGTTGTCGCTCAATGCTTGCTTTAATGCATGCACGTCGATCAAGGCGGGGTCTTCGACTGCCACCTCAATGAGATCGAACTCTAAATGGCGCACCTTGCTCAATAAGCCAAGATGCTGCTCTGTCGAGAAAGGCGACTCCCAAATGAAAGTATTTGCTCCAAATCGCATTCGCACGCCTCTAAGCGAGTTTGCTCCGCATATACGGAGCCGTCAGGTGATTGGGACGCAAGTGAGTTCGTCCCCAAACCTTCCCGAGAGGGAATGAGCTCAGCCCTTTGTTTCCATCTTCAATCCGCTGGCAGCAGACTTCAGTCCAGCGGTCAAGATTTCAATCTCGCGCAATCCATCATAGAAGTTCGGCTCTATCTGCTTGCCATCCGCAATTGCCTGGATGAAATCCACGACAGCATGGTGGAATTCGTGTTCGTAGCCGATCATATGACCTGGTGGCCACCAGGCTGATATATAATCGTGCTGACCTCCCTCGGTCACCAAGATGGTCCTAAAACCCTGTGCATAGGCGGGGTCATCCCGTTGGAAGAATTGCAGTTCGTTCATGCGTTCCAGGTTGAAAACGATACTGCCCTTGCTGCCGTAAATCTCGAAGTAGTTATAATTCTTACGACCAGGAGCAAATCGAGTTGCCTCGAAAGAGCCGATTGCACCATTCTCAAACTCAGCCAGCATAAAGGCGGCATCATCGACAGTAACCGTTCCCATCCCAGTGCTGCCTCCCCCTCCAGCGGTAAAGGTGGCGGCGCCGGCGCCAGGTAACGGGCGCTCCTTGATGAAGGTCGTTGTCATCGCAGTGACGGCCTTAATCTCTCCAATCAAGTAGCGTGCCAGATCTACACTGTGAGAGTTAAGATCGTAGTGTGGGCCTCCACCAGCCCGGTCGGCGCGCAGGTGCCAGGTGAGAGGGAAGTCTGGATCAACGATCCAGTCTTGCAAGTATGTGCCGCGCCAGTGGAAGATACGCCCGATCTTGCCCTCGTCCAGCAAGCGTTTAGCCAGGCGCACTGCCGGGGTGCGGCGGTAATTGTGGTTCAGGTAGTGGACAATGCCCGCTGTTTTGGCTGCCTCATACATTTTTTTAGATTCATCCACGGTGATTGCAAATGGCTTTTCACAAAAGATGTGTTTTCCAGCCTGTGCAGCTGCAACAGCCATGTCGTAGTGCAGGTAGGTCGGTGTAGAAATATCGATAATGTCAATATCCTCCCGATCGACTACCTTTCGCCAATCGGTTGCTGCCTCCTCCCACCCCCAGCGTTCGGCAAACGTGCGTGTGCTTGCTTCATCCTGACCACAGGCTACTTTAAGCACCGGCTTGATCGGCATGTCGAAAAAACGCGGCGAGTTAAGCCAGGCATTGCTGTGCGCCTTGCCCATGAATTTCGTGCCAAATATAGCAACGTTGAGAGTTTTCATGCCTTTCTCCTCCAGCTTTACACCTGGTTATTGCTGCCTGTAGACTTAATCTGATTGATCGCCATGAATCATCAAATTTGGTTCACGGCTTGGACTGATAAGCGAACTCCCGTGAATATTTCAATGTGAGGCGCTGCTAAGCAAAAGCAGGGAACCTCACAGACACCATTTGCCACGCCAAAACTTGCAATCAGGATAGATCTGAATTATTGATCCACTGACAAGCGTCTGGTTGGTTTGCAGCTTTCCTTGGCTCATTCGATTACACGTTAATATACGCTGGCAGCGAGGCGCTTTAGTTCTCGGATGCTTTTCTCGATGGCTGCAAATTCCTGATTTTCATAGTCAGGGTGTAGGGAATCAGTCTCTACTGCCAGGAAGCCTTCATAGCCTGCGTCGTACAGCAGCTGGGCAATCTTCTGGTTATCGACCAGACCATCACCCACTGGCGTTGATGAGAAGAAGTACCACTCTTGCGCGTTGACACCGCGCACGGGTTTGAGATCTTTGATGTGTGTAGCCAGCACGTGTTTGGCCAGCTTGCGGGTGCCTTCGACAGCATCATCCAACAGGCGCAGGAAATTTCCTGTATCCAGGTTAAGACCCAGGTATGGGGATCCCACCCGCTCGATAAGCTCGACGCACTCATCCGATGTATAGTCAATGTGATTTTCAACAGCCAGTTTCACATCGTACTCTTCTGCGACTTTCACGGCTTCCTTAAACCAGGTTACCAGGGTGTCAATTTGGGGACCATGCGGCTCGAAGCGAAACATCAGGCTGCTGGCTACCACGCGCATAACTTTGGCGCCAATTGCTTTGGCATTTGCGATCTGCTTGACCATGTCATTGAAAGCATCGCGGTTCTTGCCTGCTTCCATTCCATCGGGATGTCCCCAGGCATACACCCGATCAAAACCGTATGCATCCAGTTGAGCCTTCAAGTCCGCAAACCAGGCCTTTTCAAACGACGGGAAAAAGCAGGACTTTAGCGACACGCCATCCACCCCAAGGAAATTGGCGAAGTCCAGGAAGTCCTCCATGGTCATCATTTTTTCTGGGGCTGATTGATGTGGGTAGACCTCGCCAAAGTAGCGATGGAAACAATAGCTATCGATTCCGATTTTCATCTTGGGCATTGGAGATCCTCCTTATAGGTGGTTAGATATTTACGGGCCAGCTAGCACCCATGCAAAACCAATTTGAACGCTGATTGGCAGATCTTATTCCGAAAGCAGGCTCTCATGAAGCAGCTTCTCGACCAGCTTACCAGGTTGGCGGGTGCGGATTAGCTCAACTTCGAAGCGTGAACGGTCGCCGCGATGTAATGCATGATAATACTCTAATGGCGTGCCATTCGCCAGATAACCAACGCTGTCTAGCAATAGCAGGGGAGAGCCTTTTTTGATCTGCAGAAGATTGGCTTCAACGCTGTTTGCTTGGACAGCTTCGAGAATGCGACGCCCACGAGCGAGTTGCAGACCATAGGCTTGTTCAATATAGGCATACAGAGACTGGTGGCGCAAATCCACTTTTTCTAAGCCTGGCACAAGTGCATGCGGTAAATAGCTGCTCACCAACACGATCGGCTCGTCATGAACGAAACGTAGTCGTTCGATTTCGATCACCGGCGAATCTTCGCTAAGGTTCAGCAGGTTTGCGATCTTTGAAGTGGGCTGGATGATTTCCTGTTTTAGCATCCGTGAGACAGGGCGCAGTCCCTTGGTCTCCATGTCCTGAAAGAATCCGGTCAGCTCCTGGAAAAGGCTCTCGCGGATTTTTGGCTCAGCGATGAACGTGCCGCGCCCTTTGGAGCGATAGATTAATCCTTTTATCTCCAGCTCTTTCAGTGCTTGGCGGATCACCGTACGGCTGATATCAAACATGCGGCAAAGTTCCGGTTCGCCAGGAAGTTGCTCGCCCGGTTTCCCCCCTCCGCTTTCAATGTATTCACGGATAGCATCAATCACCTGGATATAGAGCGGGATGTAGGTATCTCGGTCGATATTCGTGTTGATGGGAGCATTTGACATGTAATGCTGTTCTCCTGTCATTACAAGCTGATTAAAATATTATACGGTATTTTACCCACTTGTCAAGCAATCCGGATTCTGGAGCCCGAATTATCCGTTCTCCGAGTAATATAAGGGGGCCACACGACTCGGCATTGCCTGGTCTAGCTCTAGGGAAGTTTATTGTGGCGTTGTGAGGTTGCCGAGAAGGGGGTGGGAGGAAGCAAATACAAAACAACTTCCGAGACCACGGTCTCGGAAGTGTTTCCAATAGTACATGATTGGCATTTACGCCGTAGCGTTGCTCAGTGATGGTCGGAACTTATCCGTGGATATTCGACCTAACGACTATTTCGAGTGTGATCGTTGAGTCTTTATCGAATTATGGTAGCGAATATTCTGCCACGGCTGGGCTGATGGAGGCATGACACCGTATAACCAATTTTGTCGATCTTTTGCTTATCAGCTGACTGTGCCGTCCGGTGCTACCCTGTGGGCAGCGTCTGCCTGGTATGCTGCAGCCACAAGCTGCGTCTCGATCACTTCATCCGGCTTCATAATGTATGCAGTCCCGTTCTTTAAAGCATTCTGGATTCCCGCCGGCGGGTAGCCGGTGAACGGCTCCAACGCACAATTATAGGTCCGCCCGTACCACGGGTAATCATTGTGCCCACCGTACACCTGCCACATCCACAGGTAACGGAACAGGTGGGAGTCCCATGCCATCCCAAAACCCACACCCAGCTTCTCATTGGTGATGGTGTAAGTACCTTCACTAAGTTCCTTGAAGAAGACCACATCCACCGAACGGGTTTCTCGCCCCTGCACGCGGGTGATATCCTGGAGCTGTCCGGTGCGCCGGTTAGGCACCATGGGGAAGTCGTAATCGCCCCCGGGCTCCCATAATCCATTGGGGTGGAATGCCAGCACCTCTACCTTTTTCGCCGGTGCTCGTACGACGCAGTGCTCGTCCAGGAACGGCTGGCCGAATGCAGGGTGATGACCCCACATGATCGCAAATTCGCCCGGAGATTCGTTGACCAGGCGCTCTTGAATAAACAGGGCACCTTTATCGCGCTGGAGGCTCATCGTGCGTTCGAGCTTCAATGGCGAGCGGTAGGTGCGCACCCAGGTGCGCACGGATACCCTCTCAGGTGTGTCCTCGAGCAGGGCAGCCTCAAAGGGCAGCAGTGAGACTTCCCCATGCAGCCCCTGGTAGGTGCCCATGTAGGGCTCTGAAGCCCACCCAGCAGATGGCAGAACTTCTTGCCATCCACCATAGAAATAATCGTGGAAGGCGCCTTCAGGCAGCGCGCTGGTAGCCACGAAAGGCTTGCGCATCTCGATCGGGGACTGCCACATGAAATCGAGATCCTTCGGCTTATAGGTAAACTCAAAGATATCTGCCCCCTTATCCAACAACACACCCACCCGTATCAGATCGTTCTCCAGGTATGCCACGCGCATCCCCCGGTAGGTGTAATCCAGGCTGATGCGGCAGCCGGTCTTTCGCCCATATGTGTACATTTTGATGCACTCCTATTAGGTTTATTCACCACCAAGGGCACAAGGTACCACGAAGTATGTGATTAGCCACAAAATTACAGGAGCCTTTGTGTCCTTCGTGTTTATATACTTGCTTTCAACCGGGTTTTTCGCCAGAGAAGCGAAATAGCCGGCTGATGCCGCGCCCGATATCCGAGCGCCACATATCCAACCCGACCGCCAGCACGATGACCATTCCCAGGGTGATCTCCTGCCAGGAGGCCGGGACAGCCAGCAGGTTGAGGCCGTTCTGCACCACCGCCACTGTCAGCGCACCGATCAGGGTGGCAATCATGCTCCCATAACCACCGACGAGGCTGGCGCCCCCAATCACCGCCGCAGCTATGGACTGCAAACCGAGTTCAGCACCATAGTTAGGCGAGCCGGAATTGAGCCAAGCGGTCAGCAGCACCCCACCAATGGCAGCAGTGATCCCGGAGAGAATAAAAGCCAGCAGGCGCACGCGGTTGACGCGAATGCCTGTCAGCCGCGCTGCCGATTCGTTGCCACCCACGGCGTAGATCGTGCGTCCAAGCACCGTGCTGCGCAGGAAGAATGCTCCCAATATATAGAGGATAATCACGTAATAGAACGGGAGAGGGATGTTTAGGAGCTTGCCATAGAAGATAGGCTCAAGGGCTGGCGAGACCGAGAAGATTGGGGTGCCATTGGTAATCAAGAACGCCAGCCCGCGGAAGATGCTCATGGTCGCCAGAGTGACAATAAAGGATGGGATTTTCATGAAAGTGCTCAAAAAGCCGTTGATAAAACCGGCCCCTGCGCCAAGCAGCAATACCAGCAGGATGCCGACAGGCAAAGGCAGTCCCATTTTCTTCACCAGGATCGCCAGCGTGCAGGTCACCAGAGCAACGGTTGACCCTGGGGACAGATCGATGCCACCCGTCAGGATCACCAGCGTTGCACCAATCGAGACCACAGCCACCGTCGCCACCTGTAAAGAAACATTGCTCAAGTTCTGTGGCAGTAAGAAGCGAGGTGTAGCCAGACTGGCCGTGATCGCCACGACAATAAAAGCGACCAGCGGGCCAGCGACAGTGGAGCGGAAGAACTTAGCGATTTGATCCATGTAGGCTATCTCCTGATGAACGGCTGGCTACAAACTCTTTGGATATCGTCTCTGCAGCAGACTGCACATCCTTCCGCATCGGGCTGTTGCCAGGGTCGGATGGCATCTTATCGTTTGGTCCTGAGAGGCTTATGGCAGCGATGACCTCCCTACCAGCGCCATACAGCGGCGCGGCGATGCAACGCACACCCATCTCGTGCTCTTCCATATCTAGCCCGAATCCCTGCTGGCGGATGCTCTCCATCTCTGCCATGAATGCCTGCGCATCGGTAATCGTATTATCGGTGAATTTCTGCAGACCTTGCTTCTCGATCCACGCCTCTACATTGTGAGCAGGCTCGTGAGCCAGCAGCACCTTCCCAAGCCCGGTGCAGCCCAATGGCCCCGAGGCGCCGGAGCGCGACACCATGGCAGCCGTACCGTATCCGGTTTTATCGAGATAGAGCAACGCCATCTCGCGCCGATCCAGAACGCCCAGGTGAACGGTGACGTCGAAGCGCTCGCGCAGCGCTTGCAGATGATGATGGGCGATGCGGCGGAGATCCATCCACATCTCAATCTCCTGGCTTAATCCAACTCCGGAGGCCATGCCTATCAGCTGGTATTCGGTCATACGCTGCGCCTCCGTGATGTGCAGGATGCGCCCGTCACGCACGATCGCTACCCGGTCGCTTATCGCTAACAGCTCGGGGAAATCCGAGCTGATCAGCAAGATGCTGATACCTGCGGCGGTAAGCTCATTTATGACGTTATACACCTCCAGCTTGGCACCAATATCAATACCCTGGGTGGGTTCATCCATAATTAGCAAGCGCGCTTGCGAAAATAGCCATCGCGCGACGATCACTTTTTGCTGATTGCCACCCGATAAAAACTTGACCGATTTTTCAAGGGCAGTGGGGTGGATGTTCATCTTCTTTACGTAGCTCTCCCCCACCCGGAGTTCCTTTGATAGGCTCAAAAACGGCCCGTTTAACACTTCTTTCAAGCGCGAGATGGTGATGTTCTTGGGCGCTTCAAAGTTAAAGAAGCAACCGTCGGTCTTGCGGTTCTCTGGGATCAGCCCAATCCCGGCAGCGACAGCCTCGCTGGGTGAATGGAAACGCACCTCTTCACCCATCAGCCTCACTTTTCCGGAAGCCAACCTGTCCATTCCGAAGATGGCTCGAGCGATCTCCGTTCGCCCAGAGCCAAGCATTCCGCCCAGGCCAAAGACCTCGCCCACATTGACGGTGAAGCTTACGTTTTGCACTCCATTCTCTGTGCTCAGATCCTCTACTTCCAGTGCGTGTGTCGATTGTGTGTTGTGATCCTTGGGATAATGCTGCTGGATGTCGAAGCCAATCATTAAGCGCACCACTTCGCCCATATCTAATTCACCGATTGACGCAGTCTTTACCCGGTGCCCGTCTTTGAGGATGGTGACCCGGTCAGCTATTTGGAATACCTCGTCTAAGCGGTGAGAAATATAGATGATGGCTTTATCCTGTTCAGTCAGGCGGTGGATCAGCTCCATCAAGTGCTGGGTTTCCACCAAACCTAGAGCTGCTGTGGGCTCATCCATGATCAGCAGGTTGGATTGCAGGGAGATAGCCTTGGCAATCTCCACCAGCTGCTGTTCGGCAACGGAGAGCCCTTGTACTACTGCGTCTGGGTCGATTTTCAGTGAGAGGCTTTCCAGCACCTTGACGGTCGCCTTGCGCGCTGCGCTCCAATCGATCGTGCCCACCACATTGCGTGGATAGCGACCCAGGAAGATGTTTTCGGCTACGGTCAGCGAGGGCACCAGGGAAAATTCCTGATAAATGGTCGCTACCCCTGTTTGCCTCGCTTCCATTGGGTTTCGGAAAGTGACCTCGCTCCCTTGGAAGCGCATTTGCCCACTCTCCGGCTGGTGGACGCCAGCCAGGCACTTCGCCAGGGTAGATTTCCCGCTCCCGTTCTCCCCCAATAATGCATGCACTTCACCCGAATAGACCGCAAACGAGACATCGTCCAGCGCCTGGACTCCCGGGAATGCCTTGCTTATGCCATGCAATTCCCAGAGCGGTTCTCCAGGTGCTGCTGGGGCAGCGAGAATGCCCTCCTCAGTCATTAAGCTCATTGCGTGCTCCCTTGAAGCCAGTCGAAAGAAGTAACTATTCCTATGATTTTACAATAAACTCGACAAACCGAGCACCCAATCCTTCTCGAGCTTGGCCTAGCCTGACATGAATTGCCTTGTGAAGGATGCTTCGGCATGCACCCATCACAAGGCTGTTGCTGATTTAGCCAAATATCTGTGAGGGCGGGTAAATAAACCCGCCCTACAGATGTAGCTCTTTGAGAATCTTGCCTGGATTACGGGCAAGCATACTCCACAGAAGGTTGTGGGAAGAGGTTATTGGCCTGGCACAGGAAGCTGGCTGAGTTTGCCTGGTCGGTGTTGACCGTGGGGGTCTCCGTCCAGCCGCCTGGGTAGACGCCGTTGAGCACGTCCAGCGCCACCTGCAGCGCCACCTTACCCATCACGAAGGGCGTGGTGTTGACCGTCGCCGTCCATACTCCGTTGTAGATGTCTTCCAACCCTGCCGTGTCGCCGTCGTTGCCGAAGATCAGCACGTCCTCACGACCCAGCGCCTCTGCCGCCTTGGCAGCGCCAATGGCGATATAGTCGTTGGCGCACACCACCAGCTCTACCTCCGGATGCGCCTGAAGCAGGTCCATCATTGCCGTGTTCCCCGTCTCCACGTTCCAGGCGGTCGGCAGGCTGGCAACGATCTCCATGCCGGGATACTCCTTGAAGGCATCCAGGAACCCGCCAATGCGCTCTGTCGAGTGGTAGCCGGGCAGCCCTTCCAGCACGCCTACCTTGGCAGTTCCATCGACCATCTCAGCTGCATACTGCCCCAGGGCAAATGTCCCGCGCCGCTGGCTATAGCCCACCACCGCATTCACCGCCGTCGGGAACGAAGCGATGTCTGAGTTCACGATCACGACTGCAATGCCCATGTCCACCGCCAGCTTCACAAGCGGCGCCGCCGCATTCTCGTCGTGGGTCGACAGAATGATGGCGTCCACGTCCTGCGTGGTCACGTCTTGCAGCATCTTCATCTGCGTGGCGATGTCCGAGCCGCTCTGCGGCGCCAGCATGAAGGTCTCTACGCCCTCTTCCTTTGCCAGGGAATTGATCCCCTCGCCGATCGCCATGTAGTAGTTGAACTCCGTCGCCGGTGGCATGTAGGCAATCTTGATCGGGTCGCCGGCTTTGTAGGCTACCGGTGTGGTCGATTGTGACCCCTCCGACAGCGGTACGGGCTCCATTGCACCTTCAGGCGGTGCGTAAACTTCCATCGCTTCGCAAGCGTACTCCTTCGAAGGCTGCGGGAAGAGGTTCTGTGCCTGGCATAGGAAGCTGCCCGAATTGGCAGCATCGGTGTTGACCGTGGGGGTCTCCGTCCAGCCACCCGGGTAGGCGCCGTTAAGCACGTCCAGCGCTACCTGCAGCGCCACCTTACCCATCACGAAGGGTGTGGTGTTGACCGTCGCCGTCCATACCCCGTTGTAGATGTCTTCCAACCCTGCCGTGTCGCCGTCGTTGCCGAAGATCAGCACGTCCTCACGACCCAGCGCCTCTGCCGCCTTGGCAGCGCCAATGGCGATGTAGTCGTTGGCACATACCACAAGCTCTACCTCCGGATGCGCCTGAAGCAGGTCCATCATCGACGTGTTGCCCGTCTCTACGTTCCAGGCGGTCGGCAGGCTGGCAACGATCTCCATCCCCGGATACTCTTTGAAGGCATCCAGGAACCCACCAATGCGCTCCGTCGAGTGGTAGCCGGGCAGCCCTTCCAGCACGCCTACCTTGGCAGTTCCATCGACCATCTCAGCTGCATACTGCCCCAGGGCAAATGTCCCGCGCCGCTGGCTGTAGCCCACCACCGCATTCACCGCCGTCGGGAACGAAGCGATGTCTGAGTTCACGATCACTACGGCGATGCCCATTTCCACCGCCTGCTTCACCAGGGGTGCTGCCGCATTCTCGTCGTGGGTTGACAGAATGATGGCGTCCACGTCCTGCGTGGTCACGTCTTGCAGCATCTTCATCTGCGTGGCAATGTCCGAGCCGCTCTGCGGCGCCAGCATGAAGGTCTCTACGCCCTCTTCCTTTGCCAGGGAATTGATCCCCTCGCCGATCGCCATGTAGTAGTTGAACTCTGTGGCTGGGGGCATGTAGGCAATCTTGATTGGGTCGCCGGCTTTGTAGGCTACCGGTGTGGTCGATTGTGACCCCTCAGAAAGTGGTACTGGCGCCATTGCACCCTCAGGAGGTGTGTAATCCCCCGGCGAGGGTGGCTCGACCGCCTCAGTAGGTGCCTCCATCGGGGCTTCGGTTTCCTCGGGTGGGGGCGCTTCGGTTGGGGTGGGCGCTTGTGCGCAGGCCGTAAGCAGCAATGTCAGTGCAAGAAGCATGGATACAAAGGTTTTCATCTCAAACACTCCTCCAATGTGTACCTAGTGATTTTGGTTGAAATTGGTTGATTGATCATCGAATTCCGAATTTTTTCGTAGATATCCTCCTCTTCATTTTTGATGGCTTTTTCTGCGCTCATTAATAACATCGACAACGACTGCAATGATCAGAATCAGCCCGGTTACGAGGTTTTGCCAATACACGTCGACCCCCAAAAGATTTAATGCATTAGCCAGCACGGCCATGAATAATGCACCCAGAAATGCACCGAACACCGAGCCCTCACCGCCATTTAGGCTGGCGCCGCCAATAATTGTGGCTGTGATCACGCGCAACTCTACGCCGCTGCCTACAGTCACCGAGGCTGAGCCAAAGCGGGCTGTGATCAACAACCCGGCGACTCCAGCAAGAAGGGCTACAATGCAGTAATTGCTTATTTTGACCAGGTCAACATTTATTCCCGAAAGTCGGGCGGCTTTTTCATTGCCTCCAATGTAATAGGATTGGCGGAAGAATCTGGCGTTACGCATCAGCAAGTCACCCGCCAGCACCAGCGCCAGCATGATGAAGATGGGGTACTGCACGCCAAATAGCCTTCCTTGTCCGATTACGGTGAATGACTGCGGCAAATTGAGCACGGCTCGGCCTTCGGCAATCACCAGCAAAAGGCCGCGGATGGTGATGTTCATCCCTAATGTAGTGATGAACGGGTTGATTTTCATCTTGGCGACCAGAAAGCCGTTCGCCAGTCCCACACCCAAAGCCGCTAGCAGCCCGACGACAATCGCCAGGGGTGCTGGTAGACCAAGGACGGTGAGCGACAATCCAGCCACTACGCCTGTGAAACCTAAGATGGAGCCAACCGATAGATCCAACCCACCCGAAATCAACAAGATCACCATCCCGATAGCGATGGTTGCCTCCACCGAGAGACTGAGCAGGATGGCTTCCAGGTTTGGCCAGGTCAGGAATACCGGCGATACCAGACTCATCAAGATACCGAAGACCAGAAGCACGAATACCAGGCTGAGTTCTCGGAAGGCAATGATTTGCGCCAACCAGGAACTTGGTTTTTGGAGTACGGGTGCGCTTCCTTCCATTGATCAATCTGCTCCAGTCAAGTTGAATCCCATCTTCGTTCAGGCTGCTTGCGCAGGTTGCTCAAGACCAGCTGCATAAGAAAGAATGAGTGCTTCAGAAAAATCAGCTCGCACCACCTCACCGGTAACACGTCCCTGATGCATCACCAGGATGCGATCGCACATCCCAAGCAGCTCAGGGAGGTCTGAGGAAATCATGATCACGCCCACACCGGAAGCGGCAAAATTGCGCAGCCGGGCATAGATCTCTGCCCTTGCGCCCACATCCACCCCACGGGTTGGCTCGTCGAAGATGATCACTTCCGGCTGGATGCCCATCCACATAGCGACCAGGGCTTTTTGCTGGTTACCACCCGAGAGGTTCAGCATTTTCTTATCCACAGAAGGTGTTGCAATAGCATACTCGCGTACCATCTCCGCGGCATGCCGATCGAGAAGCGAGCGGCGGAGAAACCCCATGGCGTTGGTAAACTTTTGCATCGCCGGTGCTACCAGGTTTTCACGGAGCGACATCCCCAGGAACAGCCCCTGCCCTTTCCGGTCTTCAGTGAGGTAAGCAATCTTGTGCCTAATGGCATCTTGCGGCTTCGTGACGTGCAGCTCCACACCGTTCATTGTCACGCGACCGCTGTCTTTTCGATCGATGCCAAAAATTGCCCGCCCCACTTCGGTGCGCCCTGCTCCGACCAGTCCTGCAAACCCCAGGATCTCACCGCGCTTCAGGCTGAAGCTGATATCCTGAAAGGCACCACGCCGGCTGAACCCGTCCACGCGTAAGTATTCGTCTTGATTACCGTTGCTGCGTGCACCGTACATATTGGTGATTTGCCGCCCAACCATCAAGGCTACCAGGTCGCTCTCGTTCACCTCATTTATAGGCTTGGTATCAATGTGTCTACCATCTCGCATGACCATCACCCTGTTGGCGATCTGGAACACCTCGGAGAGCTTGTGGGTAATATAAATGAAAGACATACCTTCTGCTTGCAGGCGGCGAATATTCTCGAACAAATAATTAATCTCGCCTTCGGTCAGCGACGAAGTAGGCTCATCCAGGATCAGCACCTTTGGTTTGGTGGAGATGGCTTTGAGAATCTCAAGGATTTGCTGCTGGCCCATAGAAAGTTGTTTGACCAGCAGGTGCGGGTTCAGATCAAGATCAAAGCTATCGAGGAATTCCGCTGTCTGCTTGTAGAGATCGCCCCAGCGGATGGTGTTCAGCGCACCGACTGGCTGGCGGTTAGCAAAGATGTTCTCAGCAACGGAGAGACTGCCTACCAGCGAGAGCTCCTGGAACACGATACTTATCCCGAACCGGATTGCATCTTCTGGCGAATTGAATGACACTGGACTTTCTCCAAGCAAAATTAGCCCTTCGTCGGGTCGCTGGGCGCCGCCAATGATCTGCGTCAGGGTACTCTTCCCAGCGCCGTTTTCACCCACAAGAGCGAGTATCTCGCCTTCCTGCAGGTGAAGGCTCACGCGGTCGACCGCCAGTACCCCCGGGAACCGCTTGCTAATTTGCTCGACCTTTAATACATCTCCCATCGATTTCCTCAGGGTTGGGGCACAGCGAGCATTACAACAAGTGCAGCAGGGATGGTGATCGCTGTGCCCCGGGATTTTGGAGGCGGGCTATTTAGTGTAGAGTGAGTTGGCCTCCAGGAAGTATTCTAGGTTGCTCGAGTCGACGTAGTTAACTGACATGAACACATTCGATGGCCCAGAGGGGGAGTTAGCGGCGGTATTGTCCGTTGTCAGTGGCGCCTGGTTGTGAACATAGTTGAACAGGGTCTGCAGGCACCAGAAAGCCATGGCGGCGTCGTCTTGTGCTACGGTACCGGTCAGAGTGCCGTTCTGGATTTTTTCCAGCACGTCTGAGTTGCGATCCATAGCGACCGTTTTCACCTCCCCGACCTTTCCAGCTTCTTCCACTGCGGTAGCAGCGCCGATGCCTCCCGTGGAGTCAGTGCCGACGAAAGCTGCCAGGTCAGGATGGCGCTGCATGATATCCTTCGCCACGCTGATAGCGGTCACGGTGTCGGCCTTGGTATCGCCCACCTGCACCACCTCGATGTCCGGGTAGGCTTCAAAGGCGGCGCGGAAACCGGCTTCGCGGTCGTCGAACATGCCCACACCGGGGATGCTCAGGATCGCAACTTTGCCCTTGCCACCCAGCGCCTCGGCGATCTTGACACCACCGGTGTAGCCAAGGTCGTACTGGCGCGATCCCACGAACGCGATGCGCTTGGATTCAGGCAGATCTCCCAGAATAGTCACCACAGGGATGCCGGCTTCTGTAGCCTTGTTGATCGAGGGGGCGAGCACAGGCTCGACTGCGAACACACAAATGCCCTTGGGTTTCTTGGCGATGGCCTGGTCAAAGGCAGCAACCATGGCATTCATATCGTATTCTGCCGGGCCCACGTAGGTGGCATTGACGCCCAGGCGTTCCCCTGCCCACTTCCATCCGTACTTGTGGGCGTTGAAGAATTCCAGATTCCCCATAGCCGAGACGTAGATATACTCTTCGTCGGTGGTGACCGGTTGGGCGGCCTCCGGCTCGGCTGGGGCGGCAGGTTGCTGCGCACACGCAGCCAGTAGCATGGAAATGGCGACCAGCGACACGATCAGGATAAACAATTTGTGTTTCATACGTCCTTCTCCTTCACTGCGGAACAAATTTTCGGGCGAAGCATCGCCCATTATGGATGGCTCAGCGGGCGACACGTTTGCCGCCACCGAGCACGTCAGCCTTTATCAGATCCTGCACCTCGTTGCGAGTGACCACAGGCAGGTCGAACATTAATGTCTGCTTTATACGTGTGGCAGCATCGCCGACGAGCACACCTTTCTCAATGCCTGAGGCGTTGAACCCTTCCGTCAATAACCCGTAATAAAAACCGCCATTCCAGGTATCGCCGCCGCCCAGCCGGTCTAGCAACACCATGGGCTTGACAGCCGGCGAACGGAAGAAATTCCCTTCGGCATCCATGGCGGCAGTCTCCCAACGGTGCTGCTCGAAAGTGTCTGGATAGCGGATCGTGACCGCAACGATACGGGTCTTGAACAGATCGCCCACTTGTTCGGCGAAGTCTTTGATGTCGGCGTCGGTCAGCTCACCGATATCGCCCTTGTCGATCTGCTCGGCGCTATACTGGCCGCAGCGTATGCCATAAAGAGCTGCCATGTCCTCGATGGTCGTGATCAGGATATCAATGTACTCGGAGACCAAAGGGGTCATCACTGCCTTGCACTGCTCAGGGTTCCATAAGGTAGCCCGGTAGTTGAAATCCAATCCGGTGAGGGCAGTATTTGGCTTGGCACCCATAGCCTCATGGAAGGTGTCGAGCAGATAGTTGCGCTCGTACTTGCTGTGATTCGCCAGCCCAAACGTGATCCCAGAAGTATGGAAGATACGGCAGTCTTCAAGTGCTGATTTCCAATCCACCATACCAGGACTCAGACGGCTAGCAGCCGAATACATACGCTGGTAGTAGGCCACGCTCTTGCGTGGTGTGCGACCCAGCTCATACAACAGGCGACCGATGGGCTCAGCTTTCGAGCCCCAGACGAAATAATCGGTATTAATCCCCTGGCTGCGCGCTGTATCGCGCATCATCCAACCGTAGGGGTTATCGGGTACGCGTGTGATGTAGGCTGAGGGAATCCCCAGGCGAGCCAAAACCATCGCCAGGGTATATTCACTGCCTGCCATCGAGAGATATACCTGGCGGGTCATCTCCAGGCGCTGCATGTCTACAGGTGTATCGCGGATCATGCATTCGCCGAAAGTGACAAATGCAGCCCCCTTACCATGGAACTCGCTTAGATCATCTTTAGTGATGTTGAATTTAATTGTCTCATCGCTCATACAGACGCCTCTCCTCACGATCCATCTCCAGTTGCACTGCGCTCTAGAAGCGCATTACGCTGGGTGGATCACCACGTCTCCAGTTGCGCAGTCAGACCGCCGTCTACAAAGAGCTGAGTGCCTGTTATGAACGAAGCTTCATCGCTGACCAGGAAAGCAACCGCGTAGCCGATATCCTCCGGCCGGCCGATGCGTTTCATCACCTGGCGGCGCTCCACCTCGCGCTGCTGCCCTGCCGGGTCGTCATAGCTGTCAAAGATGGACTGGATCAGCGGTGTGAGCACCCAGCCTGGAGCGATGGAATTCACGCGCACTGAAGGACCATAGTCAATCGCCATATTGCGTGTCAAAGCAGTGATGCCGCCTTTTGAGGCAGCATAAGGCGCAACGCCGTTCACAGTCTGGAATGAATGGACAGACGAGATATTGACGATGGCGCCTTTCCCGATCTGCTGCATGTGCGGGAGAGCGTACTTAGAGCATAAGAATTGCCCTTTGAGATTCACTGCCAGGCAGCGATCCCAATCTTCCCCACTGGTCTCGAGCACGGGCTTGTACACACCAATCCCAGCGTTGTTGACCAGGATATCGATCTTGCCAAAGTGCTTGAGGGTCGCCTCGATCATTGCCTTGACCTGGTCCTCCTGGGATACATCGCACTTGACGAAGAGTGCCTGGTTGCCCCCCTTGTTGAAGTCCTCCGCGGTCTTCTTGCCAGCTGCTTCATCCCAATCGACCACGACAACCTTGGCTCCCTCTTGGCTGAGTACTTTGCAGATACCCCAACCAATTCCCATGGCGCCGCCTGTGACAATTGCGACACGATCTTTTAATTTCATAGTTTTCCTCCGTAATCTTTCCTCTTTAGATCAACGAGACCAGATGCAGCCACCATGTTACTGCGATGGTGCTGGTCATTACTTACCATGGCTTGCGGGGTGTGGAGAGAAGCACTGGCCCTTGCGCGCCAACCGCTACATTGTCCTCAATGCGCAATCCGCCAAAATCCGGGATGTAGACACCCGGCTCGACGCTGCTCACCATGCCCTCCTCCAGTTTGCCGCCTAATCCGGGCATCAGGAAGGGGATGAACTCGTGGTAGCGAAAACCAACGCCGTGCCCGGTAATGTGGACGAAATACTCGCCCAAGCCAGCAGCCTCCAACACCTTGCGTGCGGCTGTGTCCGGATCCGAGAAGGTTGCCCCGGCACGCATCTGCTGGACGGCAGCCTGCTGCGCCTGGAGCAGCGCGTTGTACACTTCCTTCTGGCGCTGGCTGGGCTCTCCCACCACCGCCATATAGGTCAGGTCGGACCAGTAGCCATCTACCGCGGTCGCTAACTCAATCATGACGAAATCACCGGGTTGGATCTTGTAAGTCGTAGACGGAATCAACAATGTGCCCTTGGTGCTGCCCACCGGTCCGGCTGCCACCTCAGCCATGGCGCGCACCAGCCGGGCGCCTTTGAATCCCGGTCCGTCGGCGCGAATTTTGTACTCGATCAGCGCCCCTACCTGGGCTTCAGTCATGCCGGGCTTCAATTCATCCAGGGCATACAGGATGCCCATCTCGGCGATCTCATTGGCGAGACGCAGCTTTTCCAGCTCGTACTTGCTCTTGATTGCCCTGGCCCCTGAGAGAAAGTCATTCACATCCACTAACGTGGAGCCGGAGAATACGCTCTCCAGCAAGTCGGCCCAAGGTTTAGCGGGTGTTACCGGCTCTGCAGAGCGATAAGTAGGACCAGTGACTTCGTAGGTCTGCTCCACGCCAATCTTTTTGCCCTTCAAGCCAAGCTTTTCAGCTGCGCCCGTGAGCAAGCGGCTGTAATTCTCATACAGGTCGCCATCCTTTAGGAGCCCCCAACCGAATGTGCTGACCTCTGCCCAGGCAGGGTCAGTGTATTCCAGCTCAACCTCAGGCACGAAGAGCAGCGGGGTGCCATTTTGAGGCATCACGACCACTGAGAAACCGTGGTGCGGCCAATAATCGGTCAGGTACACGACGTTCTCCGCCAGGCGGCAGACAAGCGCATCCAAACCAGCGTCTGCCATCAACTTCTGTAAGCGCTCAATGCGATATCGATCTGTATTATTCATGCGATCCTCCTCACAGGATGTAATTAATGTGTGAGCAAATATTCAAACGCGAAGGACGCAAATTGGCGACTTTCGCAATACTCGCTTTTTCGAGGGATACGTGTCGTACCCTGTTCACGTGAGATATGTAACGTTATTTTTCCTCTATCTATAATCGTCCGAACTCGGCAAGCAACTGCTCGACGGTCTTGCCCTCGCGGATCTTTTCGCGGGTCTTCTCCTCTTTATCAGCTTGCTCGCGCGCCTTTTGCAACACCTCAGCAGCATTCTCAAGCGGGATGACGACCACGCCTACTTCGTCTCCTAGCACCAGATCGCCAGGGCGCACGACCACTCCGGCGCACTGGATGGGCACGTTAATCTCGATCGGCTCCATGCGTCCGGAGTACGGGGAATGCGTGGAGCGTGGCACAATTGACTTTGAGAAGATATAGAATCCCAGGTCACGTGTCTCATCAGTATCCCGGATGGCGCCGTCCACCACCGCCCCGACCACGCCCTTCATCTTGCACAGGCCCGACATCAGACCTCCCCAGATAGATGTCTCGGTCTCACCAGCCGCGTCGACTACGACGACATCCCCATCTTGAGCAACCGAGAGGGCGTCCAGGCAGTCTACCTGGTTTCCCGGCTCCAGTCGCACTGTGAGCGCCGGTCCAACGAAGCGCGTCTCATTGGTGATGGGGCGCAGGTAAGAACGCATTACACCGGCTCTCTCCTGAGCATCGGCTACCACGCAGGATGGGCTATAGACCTTGAGCAAATCCTTGAATCCCTGCAAGATTTCTGGGTCTGGAGAGACCTGGCGTTTGAGAATAGTTTTTCGCATGCATACCTTCCTTTATGAATTTTTGGACCGGTTGTATCCGAGCAGCCGTGAGATGCTTTCTGCCGCACGCTGGGCAAGGTCGATCATCACCCGGTTCTCCTCAAGCCGGTCCATGCGCGCTTCGGGGCCGGAGATGCTCAGAGCCGCCACTGCCCGCCCGGAGATGTCGAAGATAGGAGTAGCCACACAGCGCACTTCGTCCTCATGCTCGCCACGGTCAAATGCCAGCCTGTCTACGTGGATGGCTGCCAGTTCTTTCATTAATTGGGAAAGATCTGTAACGGTGAGCGTCGGTGAAGCGCGGCAGGCCATGTTCCTGATAATATGCCTGCACGAATTCAGGCGGCTGGTACGCCAGTAGCACCTTGCCGACCCCCGTACAGAATGCAGGTGAGCGACCGCCCACGCGTGACGACATCAGCCCAATAGCGTGCAAGCCGGGCAGCTTTTCCAGATAGACGATCTCCATATCTTCGAGGACTGCCAGGTGGACGGTTTCTTTAGTCTCGTTGCGCAACGCCTCCAACTCAGGCAGCGCTACGCTGCGCAGATCGTTACTGTCAATGTAGGCGTGTGCCAGCTCCAAACAAGCCAACCCAAGCTGGTACTGGTTGGTGGCTTCATCCCTTTTAACGAAGCGGTGGTACGCCAGAGTGGAGAGCAAGCGGAAGGTTGTGCTGGGACTGAGGTCGATGGATTCACTGATCGCTGCGGGCTGGCGCGGTTCTCCGTCTGCCAGCAGTGACAGGATGCTTACTGCCCGTTCAAGGACGCGGATATTGTAGCGCGCCTCATCCTGGTTGCCTGCTTTCACGGGCCTGCTCATGCGACTACCTCGTACACCTGCAATTGGCTGTCCGAGTACAAGGCCTTGAGCCTGGGTGAGAGCGCCTGGTGGGCCTCCGAGAGACGCCAGGCAGAAGCTGTTTCTGCACTCTCGAAACGGATGACCATCTGGTAAGAAGTGGGGCTGTCATTATCTCGCAGCAGATCAACCTTAAGATAGCCCGGCATGCCTGCCATCGCTGGACGGTAAGCCTGGGTAAAGAGTTCTTCGAACTCCTGGATCTTGTCCGGGTGGACTACGAAGGTGACATGACGTTCAATCATCCCCGCCTCCCAGAAAAAAAACAGGTACGATGCCAGCCTGCCTGTTCATACCTGCCCTACTTCTTGCGTCCTTCAT
Source organism: uncultured Chloroflexia bacterium (assembly GCA_963714425.1). Lineage (GTDB taxonomy): Bacteria > Chloroflexota > Anaerolineae > Anaerolineales > UBA4823 > DATCYX01. Next base: position 114,751 of record CAVQOI010000009.1, on the reverse strand, counting down.
CGGCGCTAAGCCGGAAGCCGCGTGCCCGCTCTGTGATCGCAGCGAAGTCGCGCACGTCCAGCAGCTTCTGGCTTACCAGCTCACCTCCTACGCCGACCGACTCTACGCCGGCGCGAAAGAATTCAGCGGTGTTGCTCAGGTCCACGCCGCCAACCGCCGCCAGGCGGATGTGCGGCAACGGCCCTTTGATGGCTTTTATGTAGCCTGGTCCTCCAGCACTTGCCGGGAACACCTTTACCATATCTGCGCCCGCCTCCCAGGCGGTGAGGATCTCAGTGGGAGTATATGCCCCTGGCACTACTGGGATGGAATAGCGCTTGCACAGCTCGATAGTTTTGATATTGAGCGTCGGGCATACCACAAACTGTGCTCCCGCCAGGATGGCAGCACGCGCCGTCTCGGCATCCAGCACCGAGCCGACGCCGAACAGCACTTCGCCACTGAGCTGGCTGGTCGCTTGGCGGATGACATCCAGCGCCCCCGGAGTGGTCATAGTAACTTCGATCGCCCGCACGCCTCCCGCCAAAACTGCCCGGGCTGCGTCCATAAGCTGGTCCGAACTTTTTGCGCGCATGATCGCAACTACACCGCCCTCCAGGATGAGGTCGAGGGCTTGTCTAGGGTCCATAAATCTTTGCTCCTGTGTTCAGAAAAATTCTGTGTTTTTGAACCAGCGGCATAAGCTTTATTAGCAGGTATAAATTGGATATTTATCCTAAATATTGGGATTATTTCATTGAATAAAATAACTATTCACTATATGAAATTATAGCATGGTTATTTAATAAGTCAATAACGAATTTGGACGCATTTTTATAACACGCTCGGATGAGTGACCTGACTATTCGTTCTCAGATTATTTTAGGGGAAGTGTGCTGTCACACACTTCCCCGGCTGTTGATGTGGATTACATTTCAGGCGTCTTGTCGTGTCTTGAGTGGGATGCGTTTATGGTCTGCCGCGGCCCCCCAAACCGCCGCCATTAACAGACTGCCCATTACGTCTACCGTTGCCATTGCCACCGTCTCCCACGCTGGCGCTTACAAGTGCCTGATAGGCATTGGTGCTGAGGTAGTGTGGTTGGTAAGCCTCACCAGTCTGAACGTTAAGCGTCGAGGAAAATGCGCGTAAGTGGTTGTAGGAGCCGTTCAGCAAATTGTTGAATACCTGCTGGATGTCGGCATTGTCAGTTTGGGTCATTCGTTCTTGCAGGTCGAGGATATCTATTTCTTCTATTATTGCACCAACTTTGAGAGCCTCAGTCAGCGACTGGCTGCCGCGCGCCACCAGATCGTTATAGAGGTTCTGGAGTTCAGGATTGGAAAATATGCCCATCTCACTTGACGCTGGGTCGCTCAATCCATAGCGGTCAAGTAAGAGCTTTACAGCATCCGTGTGTGTCAGCTCGCTCTGGCCGATATTTTGGAAGATTGGCAGACCCCATTGGGCATAGAAGGTCATATAAACATCGTAAGCCAGCTTCTCTTCTTCACGCATATACAAGAGGGCAGCGGTTTCTTCGGCACTTAATTCTCCTGAGGTTGCGGGCGGCAGGTTTGCAAGCTCGCCATTTCCACCACTGTTTGTGCCCTGTCCGTAACGCCCTTTACCGCTGTTACCTTGTCTTTGGAGAACCTCGCTATCAGCTTGAGAGTAGGCTGTCAAAACCAAGTCATTGCCACGTCCATAGCCGCCCTGACCTGTGCTAAAACCTTCGTTGTTATTTTTTGCCTGAGTGCGGTTGATGGCGCCGTATACGAGCGCCCCGCTGACGGCGATCAACGCCGTAGTGAATATGATTTTCTTGAACATCGTTATCGTCCTTTCTTAGAATATGGTTCTAAGTAAACTTATGAGTTTGCAACCGGTAGCGATCGATGGACTGACCGCGGGAAAATAATTGTCCCAGCCATTTTGCTCGTAACCTTGGTAACCCATTTCCAATGGATGGCAAAATGGATGATTGCTGCGACAATCAGGACTACTCCCGTCCAGGTATGGATCAGGTCCCAGGTCGTTCGAGTGAAAAGGAACACGGGATCTGGTGCCCATCGCGCACTGGGGAAGTACAGGAAATACACTCCGCTGATAGCCGTGAGCATGAAGCTGAGTGCCACAATTATGTTCAGGATCAGGTTCAAGCGCCCGCGTAGATTCATGCATCCGCATTTTCCGGTCAGCTCGCTATAGGAACGCCGTGCCATGCTGACTACCCAGGACCAATGGGTTGCCAGGTGGATGATAGCTGCCACGATCATAGCTATGCCACTCCAGGTGTGTACGTCGTCCCAGGTGTGCCGAGAGAATAGGATTTGAACGTTATAGAGTGGATTGCGCCCTCCCTGGAAGCCACCTGAAGGCAGGAAAAGGAAGTAAATCCCTGAAAGGGTGGCGACAACGGCACTGCTCAATAGTGCTGCATCGATCCACCAGTTCTTCTGTGTTTGCTTTGAGATTGTGTGTGTTGGCATATTCTCTTTCTTCCGTGTTGTTGAATTGATTGTTTGAAGCAGGTGCACAATAGCTCTACTTCAGGGCTGATAATACACAAAGGATGTGAAGTTCTCTTGAAGGACTGGCATAGAACTGATGAATATTATGGTTGAGCATATGCAAAACAAATTGGAGGGCGCTCACCGTCCACCTGGGCATCTTCTAGCTGCGGGATGCATGCAGACCAGGGAATGAAAAAACTTCCGAGATAATTATCTCGGAAGTTTATCGTTCTAAAGCTGAAATCAATCAGGCTGGAGCCCTGTCTAACAATGGCCGGAACTTATACCGGTATGTTTGATATAACAAAAAAAGAATTATTGCTTATACAAATATAAATGATCATCTTAATGTAACATTCAATGAATTCATTTAGCTGTTTTTGCATCTAATCCGGAGCATATTCTTCCATATCATGCAATCCATTCTTTTCAATTACTTGCTTGTACCAAAGTGCACTGTCCTTGAGCACTCGCCTTTGTGTAGCATAATCAACCCAGATTAGACCAAAACGCTGGGAGAATCCTAGCCCCCATTCAAAGTTGTCCATTAACGACCAAACAAAATAGCCCGCTAATGGAACTCCGCAATCTATGGCCATATTTGCTGCTGCAAGATGATCGGTCAAGTATTTTATTCGACGCTGATCGTGCACGCTCCCTTCTTCATCAGGCCCATCCGAAAAGCTGCACCCATTTTCCATAATGTAGATTTGATTGACCTTATACTCGTAGTGTAGCCAACTCAGGACTTCGAATAACCCTTTTGGATAAATCTCCCACCCCATTTCTGTCCAATGCACATCGTCTCGAGGCGCCTGAACTACGCTGGGAGGAAGGTTCTCATTTTCTGAAATTGCATCACTTCTGCTGAGCATGCGAGTATAGTAGTTCAATCCCAAGAAATCTGTTTGCACCGAGATTGCCTCTAAGTCGCCCGTTTCCACAAAACTCAAACCATCGGCAGGCAGTGTGCCTGCCTTGATGGCATCTGCAACCAAATCTGCCGGGTAATGGCGCCCATAGAGTGGGTCGAGAAACCAACGCGACCACATTCCTTCTGCTCGCCGATTCGCATCAAAATCCGCCTGGCTGGGGGAGGCTGGCAAGATCCTGTTGTTATTGACTGCCATCCCAACTTGAGCACCGAGGCTACGTTGGCGTATGACTGGGACCGACCAGCCGTGCGAGAGCATAAGATGGTGACTGACCTGTAAAGCAATGCCTGCATCCTGGATGCCAGGAGCATGGCTTCCTGTTAAGTGTCCGTTGAATGTGACGACGGAGGGCTCATTATGGGTAATCCAGTACTTCACCCGGTCACCTAGATGCCCGCTGACAATACCTGCGTATTCGACAAATGCTTCTGCTGTTGAGCGGGAGGCCCATCCCCCTTCATCCTGCAAAGATTGCGGAAGATCCCAATGGTAAAGGGTGACGAAGGGGAGGATATCTACTGCTAATAACGCATCCACAAGCTTGCTGTAAAAATCCAGACCGGCCTGGTTGATTTTTCCTCTCCCCGTAGGTAAAACTCTTGGCCAGGAGATGGAAAAGCGGTACGCTTTTATACCTAGGTCTTTCATAATTCTTATGTCATCGGGCCAGCGGTGATAATGGTCACAGGCGATATCACCAGTATCGTCATCCTTCACTTTGCCGGGTGTGTGCGAAAAATGATCCCAGATCGATTCGCCTTTCCCATCTTCATTCCAGGCACCTTCAATTTGGTATGCAGCAGTCGCCGCACCCCAAATAAAATTATCTGGAAAATTACCTTTGGTTGTTGTCATAGTAGACTTCAGACGTATTTGACTGATTATGGTGCACCAAGCCAGGCGGTAATTTGATGAGTCAGGTTCGGCTCCAATGTTGCAATACTTTTCCTGGGTATCCAGCAGCCATCAGTGGAGAAATTCACATCCAGCTCGGTTCCATTGAGCGTGACGCGCACTACTTTATAGCTTCCGTGCTCCAGCCTGCCAGGATTTAGGTAAGTCACCTCAAGCTGCCGGTCCACAAATCTTGTCTGGACGCTGGCTTTTCCTTGCGTATCAAATTGTTCTTGCACCAATTTCGGGTAAAGCGCCAAATCACCCAGTTGTCCGCGCACACCAAAAGCCTGGGTCACCAAAGTCAATAGGTACCAGCTTGCTGCCCCCGTCAAGTATGGGTAAGCACCCCGCCCACGGGGAGTGAAATATTCCGGAATGCCCGGGTACATACGGCTGATCGCAAAGTGTACACTGTGGCGGTAGATCTGATCGAGTACCCGGTATGCCTGGTGTACGTAGCCTCGCGTGTAAAGTGCATAAGCATACATGACCGCCATGTGGCTGAACATGGCCCCATTCTCTTTGTGTCCGTACGCAAACCCAAAGCAGCGTCCCATATTTAGCAATACTTCATTGAAATTTGTATTAAGCCGGTGACCACCAACGCTCGCATCGAATAAATAACGATCAGCTGACTTTATCATCTGTTCAGCCTGCTCATCGGTGGCAATACCACCCATCAGTGTGAACACTTGTCCGGTCAGGGTCATACGCACACCATTCGGATGATCTCCCTCCAGCCGCTGTCCATCATTGTCATAGTACCCGTTGAACCAGCTATATCCTTCAGCGTTTGTAATCCATTCCTGGTGCCGGATGTGCGTATACATCCAGTCAGATTTTGAGAACAAGTCATCGGCTAAATCGGGAACGCTCACCCGGATCTTTTTCCCAGAGACAACGTGAGACACAGTGCCGAAATATTCCTTCAGGCGTTGCTGCTTGGCTTCTTGGTTGTTGTAGTCAATCTCGTTCTGTATCTTGTCTAAAAGAACAAGAAGTTCTTTTGCCAATTCGATTTGCTCAACCTCTATAGATTTAAGTTCTAGGATAAGTTGGCCAAGCTGGCGTAGATTGCTTGCATATAGCGCGGTGAATGCCACGCTTTCACCCCTCTGGGCAGCCATATCCATGCCATCATTCCAGTCAGCTCCCTCTAATTTGATATGGTTGTGTTCGCCCACATGAAAAAAGGCTGTGAGGTGCTGTACGAGTAGATGCTCTAACACCGTGCCTGAGTAAACCTCGCCCTCTCGGGTACGTTGCTGGGACCCTTGGGAAGGCTCCCATTTTTGATCTATTGCCTGGGCTCGTTCAACAAAGTGGTCTTTAAAGTAGAATTGATCTCTAAGGAGAAATGCTAGGTCGCCAGTCTGGTCGATATAGAGCTTCGTGGTCAGCAGCGGCCAGGCCCCATGGTCCATCCATACTCGGGGGATGTTGTTGCGATCGGCCTTAAATTCGCCTGGAGCGCTTCCTATTATGGTGGCATTGCTTCCATCCATGCGTACCCCGGCGAAATTTTCAAACAGCAAATGATCAACTTGCCCGTTCTCCTTGATCAACAAAGCCAGGATATCTTGCCATAAATCCCGCCAGCCGCGGCCGCCTCTACCGTAGTCGTGATAAGGCAGAAAAGAGTTGCCAAACAAGCGCCGCAGTGTAGGCTGTATGCTCACCCACTTCAGCCAATGGTCGAATTGAGGATCACTCGTTTCGAACCTCAAGATTTCGCAGTTACGTCCCCAATAATCTCTCGTTTTATTCAGCCACAGCTGGAATTTTTTTTGGCTGCCATATGTTTCGATGAGGTGCTTGACATCTCCATCATTCTGGACGATCCCGAGGATAAGCACAAACAGGCAGGATTGGCCGGGCGACAGAGCCTTATCTTTGAATCGTATCCCCCCCATGGCTTCCGACCCCTCGAAAGATTGCCCGGCCTCAACGAAGTTTTGTAGAGGCCGGATAACTGCCTCAGGCCAATCCAGGTTGCCGCCTTCCCCGATAAAATCACCTAACAACGGAAAAAACCCCTGCGGTAGAGCGCCATCGCTCTCTGTGCCGAGAACAGAATACATCAGTCGATTGGCATTGTGGCCGCGTTCATCAAATGAGAGCGTTGGGTGTACCAGGACCCCATACTCGCTACAGGTAATCTGGTGCAGCAGCGACGTAACATGGCGGTGATCTCGGAGATTATCCGCTGAGCGACCAAAGATTGGAATCGCAGCGGTAGGAGTGAATTGAATTAGATGATCGGAGATGTTCGTAAGGCGCACTTGCATCAACTCAACCTGGTCGCCGGATGGTGGGACGATGTTGGTAATTTCTGCTTGCAACCCCAGTTTTTTATTTGTGCGGCTTACTCGGTGCCATAGCAAACCAGCCCTTAGATAAACTTCATCATCTTCCTGTCCGGAAAAACGCTGAGAAATCTGTGTGGCAGCGTTCCCGGTTGCTGACCATGCTTTGCCATCCTTGAGCGTGACCCAAAAATTTCTACTAGCGCGGGTATTGTGCAGGTCCTCCACAGATACGGGAGCGGTTAGAAATGTGTGTTGACCAGCTTTAACATCTCCATGCAGCGTTGGCGTAACAGCCGACATCATCCCGGCCTCGTTCACGAGGGGAAAATAAAGATAACTTGTGTGTTGAGGATTGGGCAGTTCGAATGTGCCTTCAGAATCGATAAACTTCCATGGTTGAATCATTCTGGCTTCCTTGAGATCTGGCTGGAATCCTGGCTATCAACCGGCAAAGAACACGTCAATCCGATTAATTTTACCCTCCCGCACCAATCCTGCGTATGGCGGTCCGATTGAGTTCCCCGGGACCTCGATCTGTTGGTCTCCCAAATACAACTGTATGCTACGTATCTTCATATTTTTGGAATAAGTATTCTCCCGTAGAGGGTTGTGATAAGTTACCCGGCAATGCCCAAGGAATGTAAAGCTCACAGTACCGGCTTGATCAAACAGCCAGTCCGGCAGAGCAGGTTGAAAGCGGAGATAGAGCTCACCGTCTTGCATAAAAAACGGATTGCGTCCAATCATCATCAGATTCCACATGCTCAAGAATTCTGCAGTAGCACCAGTCAGGCGAGCGACGAATCCCGTGCCATGCAGGCTATTATCCGGGTGGGCGCTGCTGACGATAAAGGATGAGTTCTCCAGCGGACTGCGTCCATAGCGAACAGGGTCTTGAAAGGCAACCAATACACTGCGAAAATCCTGGAAAAACTCATCGTACAAGCCTGCCTTTAGAAGCTCGAGAATATATTTGTATTCCATGTGCAGGAAAATCGATTCGTTTTCCAGCCAACCAGGTGTAAACGCCCGCAACCGGCCTATCTCCATGGGCTGGCTTTCAAGTGGTGCATTTGTTTTATACATTTTGAGAGCGTGATCATATAATTCGCTACCCATTATGTGCTGGTGTAGCCGACGTGCCGCTTCAATATCCGGCAGAATTTTGAACATACGCACCGGGGCTTCTAAGAACATGGGCAATACCCTTAGCCAAAAGCTGGTCGGACGGATGAAATGACGTCCTTTATTATCCATCAGGGGCCGCCCATCCGGTCCGTGCAAAATTTCGAAATTTTCGACATCGTAGATAAAGTAGGTGGGTGGGATGCCTCCATTTAGTTGTAAGGCTTTGCCAATACCATCCTGTACTTTATCCAAGAAAAGTGATAAAAAACCAGCCAGCTCATGGAATGAAATTGGAACGGTCTTGCCGTCAAAACCAAACCTGATTTTTTCTCGGTAGCTCTCACGAGCGTCGGAAACAGTATCCCAATAAATGAAATCTTGATCTTCAGCCTCAGATGCTCGGTAATCCTGTAGGCAGACGGCAACACTTTGGAGAAGATCGACAACCTCCACAGGCAAAACCAAAGTATCCACCTCGTTTTTGGGAAAGTGCGTGTTTAAGAAGATCAGCAGACGCGCCAGTTCAATTGTTTCGGAAAGGGATGATCCAAACAGCCCTGGAAGACCATTCAAAGCGTCGCACCAGCCCGGTCGATTCGCTTCCATTTCGATCCCCATTCCTTGGGGATCCATTGTTGTGAACTTGATCAACGCCAGTATGATTAGCTTGGCGTATAAGCTCGTTCGAAATACGCTTCCATGCCCTTTCTGCGATCGCAATAAGTTAGGGTATTCCCGCCTGGAGGCAATCAATGCGGCTTTACCGCTATCTATCACCACAGCACCATACTGGCGCGGCTGGTCGCTTACCAAGACATATTTCTTGCTGCGCGGCTGTACGAAGGCTGGGCTGTCGAAAAAGGGCAAATCATCGCGATAAAAAAGTAGTGTATCTATCTTGTCTGGAAAAATCGCTAGGTAGGTGTTTACCAGATCCAGGTTATAGGTCCAGTGATCGGTCCAGTATCCCTCGCCAAATTCTGCATCATAATACTGTTCAGCTTTTTGCAGTACTCGCTGTAAAAAATCAAAGCTGGAAGTAAGCAGATCAATCTCTTTATCATCAATCCACTTTAGCAATCCTCCGGGTGTAAACGGCTTTTCCAGGAGTGGCTCCATCTGCTCGGGTTGGACAACGAATTTCAGGATTTCTGAGCGCTTCTCATGCGGAATTCTGAACCAACTGCCTTTCACAACAAGTGGATTGTAACCATCTGCCTGGATCAGGCTCATAAAGGAGCGCACGTTGCTATCTTCGACGCGTGGATCAAAAAAAACCTCACAGCGGCGATTTTGATTGATATCACGATAATTCCCATTGCCTTGTGAATAATATTCTGCAGACAGGAAAAATGCGTTGTAATCCCGCTCAGGATCGCCATGTTTGCGTGAATAAATATGGTAAGTCACCGGTTTTTCAGCGCTGCCTAGATGGACTGCCCACCCACCTCGCAGGATATTATCCAGAAAAGTTTGTCGGCAGTACGCATCAAATACTGTTGAACCAGTCCGTGTTTCAATGGGAGTCGTTAGTTGGTTTACTGTAGCATTTGCGGTATGTCGTTTTTGTTGGAAATACTTCTCCGCCCGCATATACGGCGCGATCTCATTGAGTACTTCCATCTTGCTGGCGTGTCCATAAACACTGTAAAGAGATACAGACTCATTGGGATCCAGAATGGCAGGGTAGCCAAAAAATGCACATGGGGTTTTCCCACTGGCAAGTTGTCCCTGTTTTCCTATCTCGACAAGAGGCTGTTCGTGGAATCTTGTCGGGAAGCTCAGAGATGTGTCTGGTCCGAATACTGCCTCCGGATTAACGATTGCAGCCAGTTGGTGATGCTTTTCTCCCTGGACAGCGGAGGCAAGAGCAAAGTTGCCAGCCTGGATAGGTCTGACATCTGCTGTATCGCCTGGTGTGGAGCGGAGCCTGAAGAAGGGGGCTTTTTGATCCTGGTTATATACATCCATCCAGGCTTCAACCGTGCGGTTGTTCTCCTTCAGATCCCTGTTGGAAACCCCATAAGGTATGATGACTGGCAAACCATCCAGGATTTCAAGCTGGGTTGGCTGCCCAGCCAGATTAGTGATCTTTACTTGCCGGATAAGTCCCGCAACCCTCTCCTCAGGCAGGATGAAATACAGAACCTCAACCTGCAAGCCTCGTGATGGGTGCTCCTCACGAAGCTGCAACTCGTTGAGGCTGATAATCATCTGTTGATCTGTATTTTGGGAGCCAGCCGCGAATGGCTCATAGATGATTTGTTCAGGTGAGTCAAGGATTTTAATAAATGTACGAAAACCCAAAAAAGGCGTGACCTGATAAGCCTTGTTAGCCGGTTGAAACTCCATAACAGGATGATCTTTGTTCTCCACACCGAAGCTAGTGATGGCCTGGCCGCGGTTTACATAGAACACCCACATGGGAATGCCCATCGGACCAGCGATTCCCGGTAGCGTGCTGGAGAAAGGCCGCTGATGTTGGTATGCGGTAATAATAAATCGATTATTCTCGTCGAGCTGATAGGCACTCATACTTTGTTTCCTGAAAGCTGCCTCTGGAGTTTTCCGGAGGCTTTTCTCTTCCAATCCATTCACGGAATGAATTTCCAGGTCAATTCAGCGCTGGTATACACGCACATAATCCACGTAATACTGGGATGGAAATTCTGTATCAAGACCGACTATGCCGGGCAGCTGACCGCCGACTGCCAGATTCAGGATAATGAAGAACGGGTGATCGAAAACCCATTCTCGGTCACCAATATCCATACGCGTGACGGTGTGATAATGTTCACCATCATAGTACCAGCGTATCTCGTCTGTCTCCCACTCGATGGCATAGGTGTGAAAATCATCAGCAATATTGTAGGATTGCCGGTTCCATTTTGAAAACCCTAGAACACCAGAATACCCTGGCCCATGTAAGGTGCCGAAAATCAAATCCGGCTCTTTGCCAATGTGTTCCATGATGTCGATTTCTCCGCAGTCCGGCCAGTTACTGCCGTTGAAATCTGTCCCGAGCATCCAGAAAGCAGGCCACAACCCAGCTCCCTGAGGTACTTTGAGACGACCCTCAATGAGACCATACTGGAACGATTGCAACCCCTCGGTTTTGAGCCGCGCCGAAGTGTAATAAGACCCTTCGTATTTTTCTTGCCTGGCTTCGATCACGAGCAAACCATTTTCTAGCCGGGCATTCTCGGGCCGGGCAGTATAGTATTCCAATTCGCCATTTCCCCAACCCCCACCTCCAATATCAAATGTCCAGCTGGCAGGATCGATCGTGTCGCCATCAAATTCATCGTTCCAGGATAAATACCATCCTTCGGGGACAGCGATTGGAGTTGCTCTTATCGCAGACTGAAACGGTTTACAAGATACGCTCATGGTCAGCATAGTCAATGTGCCGACAAAGAGGACATAGAAACGGTGTCGCAAACCAGAGCGCATGATGATTCTCCTGAGCATCAACTTGGAATTTGACCCTACCACTTGCAGAGGAGAGAGGTCTTCATTTTGAGTAGACGCGTACATAATCTACGTGCATCACCTGGGGGAAACGTGTGGTTTCGTCTGGGTAGCCCGGCCAGTGACCTCCTACGGCTACATTGATGAGCAGATAAAAAGGGTGGTCAAACACCCATTTCCCAGGGACATCCTTGGCCGTGAGGGTGTTGTAGTGGTTGCTGTCTACGTACCAACGGATCTCGGCAGGCTCCCATTCCACTGCGAACAGGTGATAGTCATCGGCAAAGACATGATTCGAGAGCGTGAAATCAGCCCAGATGCCATCATCGCGAAAATATCCTGGCCCATGAATCGTGCCACGCACACTGTTGGGTTGAGCCCCAATATTCTCCATAATGTCAATTTCCCCGCAATCTGGCCAACCGATACTTGGCGCATCATCACCGATCATCCAGAAAGCTGGCCAGAGGCCCGTCCCGTATGGGATCTTAATGCGTCCTTCAAACCTGCCGTATTTCCAGTTGTGCAGTCCCTGTGTTTTTAGTCGAGCGGAAGTAAAACGATACCCCTGGTAGGTCTCTTCCTGGGCTTTGATTATCAGGTTGCTTCTTTCGAGGTAGGCATTCTCGCGCCTGTCGGTATATATCTGGAGTTCTCCATTGCTCTTGCCGGTGTACCCAACTTCAAAGCACCACTTGGAGTGATCGATTTCAATACCATCGAATTCATCCTGCCAGATGAGGTTCCAGGTTGTTGAGGTCATGATGGGGTCAACTTATAAGGGGATTATTTGATTTTGAACCCGCTGGTGGGTCGCCATTATAGCGACACACCAGCGGCAAAAGGTCCGGCTGTAGCACACCAGCCAAATGGTCAAGATACTTTTTCGCTGACAGCCCTATTATCCTTTCACGGCTCCCTGGGTTAGGCCCGAGATGATGTAACGCTGTAACACCAGGAAGATTAGCAGCATCGGGAGTGTCATGATCAGTACAGCGGCTGCGAGTGTCGGCCAATTGCTACCGTAGACCCCCTGGAAGACAATCATGCCGCGCGTGATGGGGTAATAATCTTTGTTAGTCAAATAGATAGTGGGCAAAATGAGCTCATTCCAGATGCCGATGGCATGCAGCACAGCGACCGTAGCGACTGCCGGCCGGATCAACGGAAAGAGAATGGAGGTTATGAAACGAAAATACCCACAGCCATCCAGCGCAGCCGCCTCGTCCAACTCCTTTGGAACCGTCTTGATGTAATTCACCAAAATTACCATGCCAATCGGGTTTATGGTAAACAGCAGAATATACCCCAATGGGTTATTGTATAAACCTAGAGCTAACATCAACTGGAACTGGGGGATCAATGCGGGTGGCAGAAATAAGGCGATGACGAACATGGCTAAGATAAAGTTAGCGCCTTTGACGTATCCGCGGGAAATTGGGAAAGCGACGAAGATCGCCGTGGTTACAAAGACCAATGTGGACGTCACCGTATAGATTAAGGAATTGGTCAGGTAACGCGGGAAATTGGCTTTATTCCAGGCCTCAATAAAATTATTAAAATTTAGGCTGGTCACCGGAGAAGTGGCGCTCTTCATGAAATCTGGTAGCGACTTGAAAGCCGTATTCAACAGCATGAGCAAGGGCCCAGCATAAATAATCGCAAAGAATATGAGGAGTGCGTAGGCAGCAATCCGCCCCCATTTGATTGGCGCGCGAGTTTGAATAGCTGTGTTCATCCCAATATCCTCTTTTCTCTGCGATTCAGAATGGTTTGAGTCACTGAGCCCAGTACGAGTACCAGAAGGAACAGGACAATTGATGCAGCTGCAGCATATCCTTGCCGGAAGGCGCTGGTTACACTACCCGACGTCTGGCCAAAGCCCTGGGCGTACACCAAATAGCCAAGCACCTGGGTCCCATTGCGGTAACCGATCAGGACCAGGAACAGCTGCCAGGCCTGGAGCGAACCAATGATATTCAACAGCAAATTGGTGTTCACGCTCGGTGTGAGTAACGGCCAGGTCACGTTCCTGAAGACTTGCCAGCTACTGGCCCCATCGATCTGGGCGGCTTCATACATTTCTTCGGGAATGGTTTGCAAACCCGCAAGAAATATGACCATCGTCGTTCCCATGTTTGCCCATATCTGAACAACGATAACCCAGCCAAATGCTTCCGTGGGTTGACCGCCAAAAAATTCAGAGCGCGTCCCGAAAAATTCCAGGATGCGTGCCATCGGTCCACCCAAAGGATATAAGAAAAGCGACCAGATCAATCCCTGGATCACCGCCCCCAAAATTACAGGCATGAAGTACAGCGTGCGGAAGAAGTTAGTGCCTTTTAAGCGTTGATTGACAAGCAGTGCCACCACCAAACCCAATCCGAACTGGATGGTGGTCACAAAGAAACAAAACACTAATGTCCGGCTAAGGGCGGCATAGTTATCGCGGGACGCCTGACCTAGAAACAGGAATTCCCGAAAGTTATCCCACCCGATCCATTGGATCGGAGCGCCACGGATGCCCGTAGCATTGGTAAATGAGAATACGCTGGTAGCCAGGGAGGGACCCAAAGCGATCAGAGCGTAAAGGAATATCCCGGGGATCAGGAGTAAGTAGGGGGCGAGTCTGGCCCGACCACGGCCGAAATGATATGCCATCATGGTTGGCCTCCATCCTAAATGAGAGAACTGCAGGCTTCTAGCTGGTCAGCGAGAAGCCTGCAGTGTAGCCAGTTGCAGATTACTGATTGGCATCCAGGCCAGATTGCAGGTCGGCCTGAACTTTCTCAGCCAGTTCCTTGGCATCATCATAGGTGCCGAACGGCTGGAAGTAAGAAGCGAATGGGTTGGCAAATTGGCCGGCGCCCTTTGGCGGGACCCAGTACTGCTCTAATCCGACGCGGAAGTTAGTGAGATAGGGGGCAACCTCCTGGCCAATTTGAGTATCCAACGTGGCACCCGGCTGGGTAGGGATGAAGCCCACAGCATTGGCAAATGCCTGATAGTTTGCTGGTTCTGAGAAATCTGCCAGGTACAGCAAGGCAGAATCTTTATTGGGTGAATTGGCAGCGATTACCCAGCCCTGATCGTACTTCCCAAACAGGAACTTGTTATCCTCAGGATTGTCGCTCCCAGGGAAGGGTATGTATCCCCATTCAAAGGCCGGCTCGGCTGCTTCGATTGCTGAAGCATACCAGGTACCACCCGAGAACATGGCGACTGCCCCAGAAGCAAAGCGCCCCGGAGCGGCATCACCCGCAATTCCGCTGGCTCCAGGTTCCATCATATCCTGGGCATAGACCTTCATCTTTTCCCACATCTCCATCGACTTGGCATCGTTCCACTTGATTGAGCCAGTCCATAGTCCTTCAGCCAGGGCTGCCTGGTCGGGATAGAGCGCGCCGGTTAGACCGTATGCGCCTACAAAGATCGGCCAGCCGTCTTTGCCACCTGCTGTCATGCAGGGAATGTCGGCTGCATTGAAGGTCTCACACGCTGCGACCAATTCGCTCCAGGTGGCGGGAACAGCAACATTGTTGGCAGTGAACAGGTCCTTGTTGTAGTATATGCCGCTGTAGGAAACACGCCCGAGGTTGATCTCATAGACCTTGCCGTTGTAGGTCCCGGCATCCTTGATTGTCGCTTCATCGAAATTCTTCACGAACGGCTGGTCAGAAATATCCAGCAGGTAGCCGGCTTCAATCAGCGTTTGCCAGTTTGGCGGGTCGACGTTCTTCATGTAGGGTTGGGCGGCGTTAGCGAAGCCGAACATATCCACGACGTCTACGTCATTGGCGGTCAATCGGGTTTGAGTAACAGTGCTCAAATCATTGGCATTCACCACGGACATGTCTACAGTAATGTTAGGATACTTTTCCATAAACTTAGCATTGAAGGCTTCCATAAATTCCACCATGGGAGGGTTTTGATGGACAAGGACCTTCAAGGTGACTTCCTGAGCCTCTTCAGCGGGTGGCGCTTCACCTCCCGTTGGGGCAGGTGTCGCCGGGCTTGCACAAGCGCCCAGCACGATGCTCAGGATCACTAAGAGCAAGCCAACGGTCAAAATATTTTTACGCATCTCGAATTCTCTCCTTTTTAGTCTGATAGGATCTTATTTGAAAACATAAAATTGATATTTATGGGGAGTACAGATTTCATACCTTTGTGCCACCTCCTTAGCTCGCAACCAAACGTCTGCAAGCAAGTTGCAGTATATGTTTACGGGGTGTTGAGTACGGTAAGAAATTTTCAAAGTGAAAGCGCTATCACGTTAACGTGCTTATAATCGGATAATTACAGAAAACGCTTTCATAAATCATAGCAGAATACAACACTTAAGTCAATGGGTGTATCGAAATATTAATCTTTTCCCGAAGTTCATGCCCTCTAAATCGACCTACTTTACGTTGTGAGACCGGTTGACTGAAAGCGTTTTCTATGTATAATTAATACATGATTTGAGGTTATTATGGAAGCGGGTAAAAATTTTACCATTCAAGATATTGCCAATCGGGCTGATGTCTCCATCAGCACTGTATCACGAGTTTTGAATAATACCGCGCCTGTTGCAGATGAGACTCGCGAAAGGGTCTTGAGCATTATTGCTGAGCTCGGTTACAAACCGAATCTCTTTGCTCAGGGTCTGGCAGGAGGACAATCAAGGACGATTGGAGTGCTTACCCAACTCATTGGCAGCCCATTCTATGATGTCATCCTAAGGGGGATATTAAGAGGTATTGATGGCAGAGGCTATTCGCCCTTCTTCGCCGACGGCAGTTGGGACCCAAAAAAAGATCAGATTGCTTTAAATATGTTCATCCAACGCCAGGTGGATGGCTTGATCATTCTGAACGGTCACTCTCCTGAAGAATACCTTATCGAGGTTGCCAGCCAGGTCCCGATGATTATTGTCGGGCGAGTGATTTCTGCTTTGAAAGAGCAGTGCTTGCCATTTGATGACTATGATGCTGCCCGGCAAGCCACCCAATATCTTATTGATGCAGGTCATCGTCAGATTGCCCACATTACCGGTCTGCACAATCACCAGGACGCTATTGAACGTCGGGAAGGATATTTACAAGCCCTCACTGAAAACGGGATTCAACCCGACCCGGAGCTGATTGTCGAAGGAGATTTTACCGAGCCGTCCGGGGTGATGGCCGTTGAAATGCTTCTGATGCGCGGCCATATCTTCAGCGCGATCTTTGCTGCCAATGATCAGATGGCTTATGGAGCCAGGCTCGCGCTGTATAGGCGCGGAATGCGTGTACCCGAAGATGTGTCTATTGTTGGATTTGATGACCAGGCTCCATCTGCATACATGGTCCCTCCTTTGACCTCCATCCGGCGCCCACCACTGGAGATCGGCGAGACCGTCGGGCGAGCGCTAATCGATTTGATGCAGGGAAAATCGATTACGCTGCCAAAATTTCAATCTACACTTGTGATCCGTGAATCCGTGATCAGACGGTTATAAAATCGTTGTGTAGCCTCGATCACACTTGCCCACTAGATCTAAATTCGAAAAAAGTTTTCCACATAAAACCAGATTTGTTCCCTGGCGGGATGAATTATGGAAGGGGTCATTAACCTTGCGTGATCGAGGAATACCAGCATGCGGTATTGCGGGGGTTCGGCGGGAAAATTAAACTAAGAAATGAAAAAACTTCCGAGTGAGTGTTCTCGGAAGTTTTGTTTGGAAATATATTAAGCGACAATTAGGCGGTTGCTTTACTCAGCAAGGGTCTAAATTTATACCGGTATGTTTGATATAACAAAATTTTCGTGTGTGATGGTAAAGCTGTGAAGGGTTGAAATGATACGTCTGGAGCAGACTAAAAGTCTGGGCGTGCATATTACTAATCCAGCTCACCTGGATGCATCGTGCAGAGACGCGCACAAAGTAAAGGTAGCTTGTTCTTTTCGACAAAATCCGGCTTCCCAATAATAAATCTTGGTAATGGTGCTGACGGTAATCAGTTACACAATCCCCCCTTATTATTTAGACGGAAAACAACCGTATCAACCTAATCATCTTCCATATCCATTTACTTGTATAATGATTTTTCGAATAGTCTGTGCAAGATGAGAAATTTCGTCACCGGTTTAATACCTATAGGAGGTTGTGCACGCTTTTGATGGTTTGTCCCTGAGAATGGTGGAGGCTGAGACGGCTGGACTAGTTGGTGAGAACAGGTGTGGTAGAAGTGTTATCATGTTCGCTTACTCATTGGGATATCCGTTCGACGCTGCGCTCCATTAAGCTGTCAATGTCACCAATAGATGGCTGCCTGGAGGTGGCTACTAAAAAATTATCCGAAGTCTCAGGATGGACTCAAAAGCTCCATGAGATTGACTGCACAAATCTGCCGAAAGAAATGTTTGTGAGGAACACAATCTCGATTGATGAGATTCCAACTATAATTATTTGAATACACTTGCGAATCCATTATTGAGCTTCCTGTGGTCATTAACCCGTCGCAATCTGCAATTGTACTATTAGGGTATGAGCGTATACTTGAGCTGGGAAATAAATTTCCCTCAGAACCCCTTTCCCGGTATCATCGCCTGCCGTAAGGGGTTAGCACTCAACCTGGTGCTCCGGATGAAGCTCACTTATCTGCGTGCAAACGAAAAAAAGGGCTTTTAGACATGTGTTCGCTGTCCATTCATGGCATTCCCTTGAAAAGACTTCCGAGGCATTTGCAGTCACACACCAGCACGATGGACTCAAAGTTAGTATTGAAATAAAGGAGGGCATATGAAATACGTGATTGGCGTTGATTTTGGTACCGAATCCGGAAGAGCTTTGCTGGTGGAAGTTCGCACTGGGCGCGAGGTGGCGACAGCGGTATATTCATATGCAAACAGCGTGATTGATAAAAAGCTTCCAGAAAGTGGTGTGTCGCTTGAGCCGGACTGGGCGCTGCAAGACCCGGAAGATTACATCCGTGTTTTTCAAAATGCCATCCCCCAGATGCTCAAACAATCGGGCGTGGATGCTGCCGATGTAATCGGAGTGGGCATCGACTTCACCGCCTGCACCATGCTTCCGGTCAAGGCAGATGGAACGCCGCTGTGCACATTGCCAGAATGGCGCGCTACACCGCACTCCTGGGTGAAACTGTGGAAGCACCATGCCGCTCAACCCGAAGCGGATCAAATTAATGAAGCAGCCCGTAAGATGAACCAGGCCTGGCTCGATCGCTATGGAGGCAAGATTTCATCGGAGTGGTTTTTCTCGAAAGCTCTGCAAATCCTGAACGATGCCCCGGATGTTTATGCCGCCGCTGACCGTCTGATCGAAGCCGCGGATTGGGTGGTTTGGCAGTTGACAGGGGTGGAGACGAGGAACTCCTGCACAGCAGGTTATAAGGCGATATGGTCCAAGCGGGAGGGGTTCCCGCCAAATGAATATTTCGCATCACTCCACCCGCAACTTGCTACTGTAATCGACGACAAAATGTCCCGCAACATACTGCCCCTCGGACAGAGGGCTGGCGGACTGAGCGAGCAGGCTGCTCAATGGACAGGGCTGAAACCCGGCATAGCTGTTGCCATCGCTAATGTGGATGCGCATGTGGCCGTCCCAGCGGCGACAGTGACCGAACCGGGACGCATGGTTATGATCATGGGTACATCCATCTGCCATATGGTGCTGGGTACAGAGGAGCAGATCGTACCTGGCATGTGCGGATACGTGGAAGACGGCATTATTCCAGGATATTTTGGCTATGAAGCTGGACAATCCTGTGTGGGTGACCATTTCGCCTGGTTTGTGGAGAACTGCATCCCAGCATCCTATGAGCACGAAGCAATAGAGCGGGAGGTGGATGTTCACGCTTTGCTAGAAGAGAAAGCCGCACAACTCAAGCCAGGTGAAAGCGGCTTGCTGGCGCTGGATTGGTGGAACGGCAATCGTTCTGTGCTGGTGGATGTGGACCTGACTGGCCTCTTGATCGGTGCTACCTTGGCTACAAAGCCTGAAGAGATTTACCGGGCTCTAATCGAAGCTACCGCTTTTGGCACACGTGTAATTGTGGAGACATTCCAGCAGAATGGGGTACCCATCCATGAATTGGTGGCATGCGGTGGTTTACCTGAGAAGAACAAGCTGTTGATGCAAATTTACGCCGATGTGACAGGACGACCAATTAAAGTTAGTGCATCCCAACAAACGTCGGCTTTAGGTTCCGCTATGTTTGGCGCGGTAGCGGCAGGCAGTGCGGCAGGTGGTTACGACTCGATCTATGAGGCTGCTCGAATGATGGCCAAGCTACACGAAGAAGCATTTATACCGATTGTGGAAAATCAGACTGTCTACGACCAATTGTATACAGAGTATTTACGCTTGCACGATTATTTTGGGCGTGGTGAAAATGATGTAATGAAAAGGCTCAAGCGTATCAAGGTCAATGTAAGTATGTGAGAGAAGTATGTTAGAACAACTGAAACAAACTCTTTGTGAATTGCATCTGGAATTGCCCAGGAACAATCTGGTTGCTTGGACGAGTGGAAATATAAGTGCACTTGACCGAGAAACAGGATATATGGTTATCAAGGCGTCTGGCGTGCGGTACGATGCATTGCGGACGGATCATATGATCATAGTTGACATGGATGGGAAAGTGATTGAAGGAGATCTAAAGCCATCCTCTGATACAGCCAGCCATTTATATATCTATCGTACTCGGAAGGATGTGGGTGGCATTGTACATACACACTCGCAATATGCCACCGCATTTGCTGCGGTGGGAAAGTCTATCCCTGTTTATTTAACAGCACAGGCTGATGAATTCGGCGGTGAGATCCCATGTGCTGGATTTGCGTTGATTGGGGGTGAAGAGATTGGCCAGCAAGTAATCGAAAACATAGGAAAATCATCGGCTGTGCTGCTAAAGAACCATGGCGTCTTCACGATCGGAAAGGATGCAGAAGCTGCCGTCAAGTCGGCCGTGATGGTCGAGGATATCGCCGCCACCGTCTGGATAGCGCTCCAACTTGGCAAACCAGATATCATTTCATCAGAAGATGTGGAGAAATTGCACTATCGATATACCCACATATATGGGCAATAATATTCCATGCACTCTCGGCAGAGAGTGCATGTGGTTGGCCTTGAAATAACCCGAAGTCTGGACTGTGAAGGATCAAATCTGGATTTGCCAGTGCTCTAGAAATAGAAGTGCCAAACAATGGGTGACACCCTGTTGTGCTAATGCCAAAGACCAACAAGGGGAACCGCGCCGAGGTGTTGCGTACATTTGGATGCGTCAATGGTTAACAATTTGCTCGATTTCAGTGTACAGTTTATTTCGCGACCTCTTGACACCCCTCCTTTTTTTTGCTAATATAGTTATCATGTGAACGATAACGGGAACGGTAACAACTGGGGATTATATACAAATCCATATCCTTATCTGCTCTTCTTTAGAATCTTTGGCTGCCAAAACAGTCATGAATGAGGAGGTGTTATAAGTCATTAGAGGTCTTAGTTGCTCCTGATCCATTCTATTCACACCTGTTCCATATAAGGAGATGAAAAGATGAAAAAGCCGTCAATATGGTTTATCACACTTATACTGCTCAGTCTGGTGCTTACTGCGTGTGGCGCACAACCGACCCCCACCGAAGAGGCAGTAGTCCCAGAAGTCATGACCGAAGAAGTTGCCCCCGAGGAACCCGCCACCGAAGCAGCTGCTCCTGAAGTCGCCACCAGCGAACCCGCGGCTACCGAAGGGGCAGCTCCCGCCGCTGAGGACAAGTGGTGCTCTGGCACGAATATCGTCTTCTTCCCCGGCGGTGCTCCTGGCGGCCCCTTTGAGACCGTGGTCTACAACGGCGCGGTTGCCGCAGCGGCTGACCTGGGCCCGAACGTGGAGTACGTCTGGTCCGATTGGAATCCCGAGAAGATGATCACCCAATTTTCAGAAGCCATGGCGACAAACCCCGATGGCATCGCGGTCATGGGTCACCCTGGCGATGAGGCTTTCGGCCCACTGGTGGACGAAGCTGAGTCCAAGGGCATTGTTGTGACCAGCATGAACACCCAGCTTGCTACCTTGCAAGCCAAATATTCCTCCAGCGGCTTTGGCTACGTGGGCGCGATTCTCTATGATGCTGGCTGGGCACTGGGCAAAGAATCGATCGTTCGCGCTGGGCTACAATCAGGCGACAAAGCTTTCGTTTGGGGGTTGCTGGCGCAGGCAGGCCGCGGTGAGCGCACCAAGGGGATTATCGATGCCCTCGAAGATTCTGGGGTAGAGGTCATCTACCTGGAAATCGATGACGCCACCAACGCCGATGCAGCTGCTGGAGTGCCAGTCTTCGTAGGTTTGATGTCTGCCAACCCGGATATCAAGCTGGTTGTCACCGACCACGGCAACCTGACCGGAACTCAGCAAACCTTCTTCGAGAGTGCTGGCCTGGGCCCGGATGACGTGTTCGGGGCTGGCTTTGACCTCTCCGCCGCCACCGTAGAAGCGATCCGCGGTGGCTGGACTGACCTGGCGATTGACCAGCAGCAATGGCTCCAAGGATATATGGCAGTCTTGCAGATCTGCATCACCCATAACTATGCTTTCACCGGTCTGCATATCGACACCGGCGCGGGCTTCGCCCATAAAGACAACATTGAACTCTTGGTTGATCTGGTAGACCGACAGATCCGCTGAGATTGAACCGGTTTCTGTAATCTAGCGCTTGGTCCGCGAGATAGGACGAGCAATCAGGTGACAGTCACTTCTGAAGTGACTGTCACTTTGATGCATGACCGATACAACCGATGTTACAATTAATGAACGCACTCAGGGAGACTATAGGAGAGGATTATGGAGGAGTATCGCCTAGAGCTCAGGAATGTATCTAAAAGCTTCGGAGAAGTCCAGGCGCTGGAGAATGTCGATTTTCAGTTGGGCCGCAATGAAGTTGTCGGTCTCCTGGGTGATAATGGTGCAGGAAAATCCACTCTGATAAAGATTGTCACTGGCTATTACCAGCCGACCTCGGGGGAGATATTTTTCAACGGTAAAAAAGAGGATCGCCTCTCCGTCCCTAAAGCCCGCCAACTGGGGGTTGAAACGGTGTACCAGGAACGTGCCCTGGCGGAACTACAAACACTCTGGCGCAACATATTCCTGGGGCGTGAACTCGTCAATCGATGGGGCTTGCTCGACGTCCCAAGGATGAGACAGGAAACTCACCGGTTGATGACCCAATCCATGGGTTTCACCTCCTCAGCGGTAAACCCTGAATCGCGCGTGGGTACCTTTTCGGGCGGCGAAAAACAAGGCGTCGCCATCGTGCGCGCCCTGTATTTCGATGCTGAAATCATCATCCTGGACGAGCCGACCATGGGTCTCTCGCTCAATGAAACCGCGAAACTGGTCAATTTTGTGCGAGATATCAAACGAGCGGGGAAGTCGGCAGTGTTCATTGACCATAATATCCTTCATGTCTACAATGTCGCCGACAGGGTGGTGGTCATCGATCGCGGACGTGTCGCAGGCCAGTTCATGACCAAAGACATCAATCTGGACACATTAATAGAAAAAATGATCCGCGTTGCTGAAACTGGCAGCCTGGACTGACGCAAAGGACGGATGTGATGAGCTCTCAATCCAACGGTGTCACCTCCACAGCCGACAGATCCTATAAAGCGCCCTTCAGTATCGGCAGACTCGCCCGCGCCTACGGCACCCAACTGGGCATCCTTGGGGTTTTCTTTACCTTGTGGCTGATTTTTATCGTATCTGCCCCGAATACTTTCCTGGCGCCCCAGATTTACTACGCTTTCATGTCCACCGTACCCTTCTTTGCTATCATGGCTATTCCGTTGACCATGGTCGTCATCGCTGGTGAGATCGACCTGTCTTTCCCATCGATCATGGCTATGGGCATGGTGTCTTTCATATTGACGTACAAAGCCACCACCAGTGTGGCTGTGGCTTTTATCGCTGCTTTGAGCACCGGAATCTTCATCGGCTGGCTGAACGGCTTGATCATTGTAAAATTTGGCCTCCCTTCCCTGGTTGCCACGATCGGCACGCAATTCTTTTGGCGTGGGGCAGTGCTGGTCTTATCGCAGGGTCAGAGCGGCAGCCTGATCTACGTTAAGACTTAATCCTGCGCCCCATATTGGTCGGGAAGATCAACAACCAATTCCCAATGCAAATGCTCTGGCTAGTCCT
The DNA here is from genome assembly GCA_963714425.1 of uncultured Chloroflexia bacterium. Taxonomy (GTDB): domain Bacteria; phylum Chloroflexota; class Anaerolineae; order Anaerolineales; family UBA4823; genus DATCYX01. The sequence continues at coordinate 91,322 of CAVQOI010000009.1, read as the reverse complement.
CATCGCCATCCTTGGCTGGGTGCTGCTCAACCGCCACAAATTTGGCGCCCATATTTATCTCATCGGTGACAACGTCAAAAGCGCTGAATTGATGGGCATCCATACCGGACGCACGCGCATTAGGGCATTCATGCTGCTCGGGCTGGTATCCGCTTTTGCTGGCGTGGTAGCCAGCTTTCATGTTGCCTTTTTCTGGCCGAGCCTGGGCGAGGGATACCTGTTGCGTACTTTAGCCTCCGTTTTCCTGGGCGGGACGTCTGTATTCGGCGGCACGGGCACCATTCTGGGAACATTTATTGGCGCTTTCATCATCGGCGCCATCGAAGCGGCTACCGTGGCTGTCGGCCTGACCGGCTTTTGGACCCAGCTGATCTACGGTTTGATTATCGTGCTTTCGGTGACGATGCACACCTACCTGCGCAAACGGACAGAATGACGTGAACCCCCGCCAACGAGTTCAGCTGGCCCTTGATCACAAGGAACCAGACCGGATTCCGATTGACCTGGGGGCGACAATCGTATCCTCGATCACAAAGAGTGCCTACATCCCCCTCAAAAAGCATTTGGGCATCCCTCTTGAGGAGATCAAAATGCTGGATTATGTCCAGCAGCTTCCCTATGTGGATGAAGCGCTGATGCAGCGCTTTGCCGTGGATTTCCGCATGGTGCAACTGCCGGCTGCCACAGCGTCGGGCTTGACAGTCTTTGAGGAGGGGGACTATTATGCATTCATCGATCGGTGGGGTTCCAAGCTGCACATGCCAAAAGATGGCGGGTATTACTTCGATTGGGTCGATTTTCCGATCAAAGAATTTACATTAGAGGCGCTCGATCAATATCGCTGGCCGCGACCTGATCCCCAGGAGTATAACCAGCAGCTGGGTGAACAAGCGAAGCAGCTATTCGAGAATACGGATTACGCCCTGGTCGGGAGCGCAGTGATCGGTGGCGGAATTTTTGAGCAGCCCGCGCGCACGATTGGAATGCAGAACTTCTTGATGACTTTGGTGACCGAACCCAAATTTACCGATCGTCTTATGGAACGTATCACCGATATCTATATCGAATCGTGCAATAATTATCTCGATGAAGTCGGGCAGTATATCCAGGTATTTACCTACTGGGACGACGTCAATACCCAGAATGGCTGGCTGATCAACCCGGAGACCTACCGTAAGATGGTCAAGCCCAAACAACGCCGGCTGGTCGAGGCGATTAAGAAGAAAACGGAGGCGAAACTCTTCTTCCACGGGTGTGGTGCCACATTCGATCTCATCCCCGACTTAATCGACCTTGGGTTCGATATCATCAATCCGGTGCAGGTCTCAGCACGCGGTATGGATAGCAAGCGGCTGAAGCAAACCTATGGGAGAGACATTACGTTTTGGGGCGGCATAGATACCCAGCACGTCTTGCCATTCGAGTCTCCCGCCGAGGTGGTTGACGAGGTCAAGCGTCGCATCGACGACCTGGCACCCGGAGGCGGCTTTATCCTGGCTGCCGTGCACAACATTCAGGCTCAAGTCCCGCCGGAAAACATCGTCGCCCTGTACGATACCGCGCTGGATTACGGGAAGTATTAGAGTTTAGCCCATGAAACCCAGAGAGCGAGTGCTCACGGCGCTCAATCACGAGACCCCCGACCGGTGCCCGCTACAAGTTAGCTTTACTCCTGAGTTTGCCGACCGCTTGAGAGCGGACTTGCAGATGAAGGGACAGCAGGTTCACAACCCGCATGGCGGCGGAAACACGTATGAGCTGGAACGCGCTCTTGGGGAGGACATGCTGCTTGTATCCGTCGGCTGGGCAAATTCTTACTACCAGGAAACCGGCGATTATACTGACGAGTGGGGGGTAGGATGGAAACCAATCGAGTACACAACGCCCTATGGAGTTGGGCAATACACCGAACCCACCGGACACCCGCTCGCGGAAGATTCCTCGGTGTATTCGTACAAGGGACCCGATCCATATAGGCAGGAACTTTATTCTAACGCGGCTGCCGTGCTGCGGGATTTCAAAGCGGATTACTGGATCGTCGGGGTGACGGTCACGACGATCTTTGAGTGCGCCTGGGCGTTGCGCGGCTACGAGCGCCTGCTCTCGGATTTCATCCTCAACCCAGACCTGGCCGAGCATATTTTAGAAATCCCTTATCGCTACCATCTTGCGGCTGCCAAAAAGTTGGTCGAGATGGGCGTGGATATGATTTGGATTGGCGATGACGTGGGCGCGCAATCCCGTATGCTGATCTCTCCAAAGCACTGGCGTCGCTATCTAAAACCCCGCATGGCCAATTTCATCGCCGAATTAAAGGTGATCAACCCACAGGTCAAAGTAGCCTATCATTCCGATGGGTATATCTATCCCATCATTCCCGAGCTGGTCGAGATCGGCCTGGATGTTCTCAATCCTATTCAACCTGCCAGCCTGGATCCAGAACGATTGAAGAAGGAATTTGGCGACCGGCTCTGTTTCTGGGGGTCCATCGACGAGCAGCATACCTTGCCGTTCGGGACACCCGAGGAAGTCAAAGCTGAAGTACAAAACCGCCTGAGAACGATCGGCAGGGATGGCGGGCTGATTATCGGCCCCACGCACCATGTGCAATTAGATACCCCCATACAAAACTTCTGGGCGATGATCAACACAGTCACACAAACGAAGTACGCCGATCTGTGATCCGCAGCGGGAACCGCTGGTGCTTACTGTCCTCTCACGGGTGTGATTTCCCACTCCCCAGCCTCAACCCTGATTTTCGTGCTATTTCCCGGCCAATACAGGTGCGTCCAATAGCTGCTGCCCCGCAAGGTGGACGGATTGGCGCCTAAAGTGACGATGATGTGCTCCGGCGTGTAGTGGGCAAAGTAGGTCTCCCGGTTGATGGACGAGCGCCCTAAGGTGGGATCCAGGGCCACCCAGCCGATGCCGGGCATGTAGACATCCGCCCAGGCATGCTCAAGGCGTGCGAGAGGCTTCGTTTCCTTGTCCAGGTACAATAATCCTTCAAAGTAACGCGCTGGGATCCCCTGCGCCCGGCTGAGGGCTACTGTTAGACCAGCATATTCAGTGCAATCGGCTCCCATGGGACCCAGGGCAGCTTGCGCCCCCCAGCTGTTATTGTTAATGCTGTAGACAAGCTCATCGCTAACATAATCGTAAAACGTCCGCACTTGCTCGCAAGCCGTCTTTTTGCCGTGTGACAGCTCGCTCGCTAATGCCACGATTTGCGGATTGGCGGATTCGATATGCAGCTCGGGCTGAGTGTACTCATCCAGCATTTCCCCCTTGCAGTGCGACAAATCATATGCCAGTTCATTGACCACGATCCGGTATCGGATCTCAACGATGATGGTTTTCCCGGCTGGGTGTTCAGAGAGATTGAACTCGGCATACGGGTTGCCATACTCGTCAGTGACCAAATCGTAATCAGCTGGCGTAATCTGCGTGGAAAGGACATCCTGGTAGGGGAGCACGCTGTGGATTAATGCCACCCACAGGTTCTGCTTGGCTGGCTGGTCGGGTCCATCGTTGACTAGGGTCAGGCGCTGGTGGACCAGATACTCACGCAGGCTCAGGACAGTATAGGCAGCCTGGGATGTGGGTGTGAGAGGAATTGAGATGCCTGATTGCTGTCCACACCCCACCACAGACAAAGCCAAAAAGGCGATGCAAATGAATCTTCGGTAAGAACGCATTTTGTAAGGATCCGAATGATGCTTCATGAGTTTACTTCGCCGTCACCGGTTTCGCTGGCGCCTTCTCGCAATGGCGGGACACGTGTCTATGAAAAGCGCCGGCGCAGTGCGTCTACTCGCAATGATAGATCGATTTTTTATTCTGGGAATGCGATCGGCGAGTGACCAAGCCATCTCCACCATTATTATAATGCGATGAATTGGCTTCTCGTAGCGGGTCGCTCTTTGTGGGTATTGCGGTAGTCCTGGAGGGCAGGATCAGGTGACTTCTAATATTGCAGGTCGCTCCAGTGTGCCGCCCTCGACCTCGACGGCTATCGTCGGCCAGCCCTGGATACTGGTGAGGATCTCATTGCCATTTTCGCCGATCAGGATGGTGTCTTCCGATTTTGTGCCAGTGATTGACGGATTCCAAGCGTATACCTGGCCGTGAATAACCTGCTCTCCAGATTGCAGCGTGGCGATAAATTCGCGGGGCTCATAACCCGCCGGCCCTCCCTGGTGATGTTTTTTCCATTCATCCTGATAGCCAAGCCGGGCATACTCCTGTACGGCGTGTGCAAATATCTCTCCCAGCTTTTTCAATGGACGCGTGTCAGCGATCATAGTCGCGTCGATGCGTGCAACGGCATCAGCCTTGCGACGGATCTCTGCGGGCAGGCGCCCGAAATGGACCAGGCGCGTAACCGAGCACACCAGCCCCTGCTTTCTCCCGCACAGGACCAGCATGGCATAGCGGGAAAGCTTCTTTGCGGTGGGCAAGGGGTGGCGGAATTCAAAGATGCGCTCATCGGTAGCCACCAGGTTGACGGTGGTCTGCACCCCACGCTGCTCGGCCTCTCCAGACAGCAGGGCGGCGATGGCATGCTCGCTCTGTCCGGGGTGGATCGAGCGAGCAGCCGCAGCCATCGCCTGGGCGGTGAGCACGCCAAGGCTGCGGAAGCGTTCCCCCTCCTCAGGGGTTAGATTTGCCCGCAGGTGGGGTAATTTTTCGCTGAGGTTGACCGCCCCGGGTAAAGGAAGATCCGCGCCAACTTTTAGATCGCGGGTCAGATCGGCGGTAGCATCTCCAGCCTTATACCAGGGTGCTACGCGGAACTCCCATCCCTGCGTGATGAGGGCTTCTTCTTTCTCCAGCCGGGGGGCTTCGATGTTATTGGAGAACAATACCAGGCGGTCGGGGGTGACCAGCAAGGAGGCGACTGCCCTGTCGGAAGCGATATTGACGTAAGCAGACGATCCGCAAGTGAGCCAGGAAAAATTACTTTGGCGCTGGAGCAGGATGGCATCCAGGTTATGTCTGGCAGCCAGATCGCGCAGCAAGCTGATTTTATGGGCGAATTCAGACACCGGTCGATTCCCTCGCGCTGTCCACCCTCACCGCGGCGAGTGGCATGTGAGGCGGATCAAACTACATTATCGGTAGTCACAGGCCTCTGGCGAGCAGGTAATACATTTCGTTCCAGCGCAGCTCTTTTTTCCAGTCGGAAATGCGAGTATCTTTGTCGATTGAGAGGAACTCCATGCCTGCGATCTCGGCGAAATCCTCGAGATGCTCCGTGGTGACGGCCTGGCTGAACCCGGTGTGGTGGGCGCCGCCTGCCAGGATCCAGGCGGCTGCGGCAGTCTGCAGGTCAGGCATTGGTACCCATACCGCGCGTGCGACGGGCAGCTTAGACAGCGGCCGATTCGGCAGCACGACCTCCACTTCATTTACGACCATGCGGAAGCGGTTGCCCATATCCAGCAGCGTGGCATTGACCGCACGACCGGTGCTGATATCAAATACCAGCCTTGGTGGATCGGCCTTCCCTCCAATGGACAGCGGATGGATCTCGAGGCTGGGTTTACCCCCGGAAACCGATTCGCACACCTCGAGCATGTGTGCGCCGAGCACCTTGGGTGTGATCTCGTCCAGGTCATACGTGTAATCCTCCATGAAGGATGTGCCACCATTCAGGCCGGCGCCCATCACCTTCATGGCGCGCACAAGGGCGGCGGTCTTCCAATCCCCCTCTGCACCGAAGCCATAGCCATCGGCCATCAGCCGCTGGACTGCCAGACCCGGCAGCTGAGTTAGTCCGTGTAAGTCTTCAAACGTAGTGGTGAAAGCCTTAAATTGACCCTTTTCCAGGAATGTTCTCAACCCGACTTCGATGCGGGCTGCCTGGAGCAAGGACTCGCGTTGGCTGCCCGTGTGCCGCAAGGCTTCGGCGACGAGATAGCGCTCTTCGTACTCGGCTAATACCCTGTCGATCTCGGAATCCGAGACGGCCTGCACTTCATTGACCAGCTCACCTAAACCATACCCGCTGACCGCGTACCCCAGGCGGATCTGCGCTTCTACTTTGTCGCCTTCGGTGACTGCCACCTCGCGCATGTTATCGCCAAAGCGGGCGATTTTCATGCCCTGCATATCATGCCAGGCACACGCAGCCCGCATCCAGATTCCAAGTTTATCCAGTACCTGCTCATCCTGCCAGAAACCGACGATAATTTTGCGGTTGAGGCGCATGCGGCTACCGATGAAGCCGAATTCACGGTCGCCGTGCGCAGACTGGTTGAGATTCATGAAATCCATATCGATCTCTGCCCAGGGAAGATCGCGGTTGTATTGGGTATGCAGGTGGACGAAGGGCTTGTTGAGAGCATTCAATCCGGCGATCCACATTTTTGCCGGAGAGAAAGTATGCATCCAGGTGACCAACCCGACGCAGTTGGGGGCGTTATTCGCCTCTCGGCAGATTGCGGTGATCGTCTCGGGGGTTGTCACTACGGGCTTGAAGACAACCTTTACCGGCAGCTTGCCCGATTGCGTCATGGCCCGCGCCATTTCCTGGGAGTGCTGTTCCACGATCTTGAGCGTTGCTTCGCCATACAGATGCTGGCTTCCAGTGATAAACCATACTTCGAAGGCTTTGAAATCGATCATACGTCCTCCCAGGAAAGGAATTGGAGCGATTGGGCGTCTATCAGGCGACCGAACTATCCCTTACAATCAGCTCGGGTTCAAGAAGAAATGAATTGGGTTCGATGGCTTGATTGCCAGCATTGGCGGCCTCAATCATTTCGACCAACGCCTGCACAGCCCGGCAGCCCAGTTCATGCTGGTTTTGATCGACGGTGGTCAAAGAAGGATAGAAGTAAGCGGATTCGGCAATGTTATCGAACCCGACGACAGCCAGGTCTTGCGGGACGCGTATGCCCCGCATGTGGGCGATCTGCAATGCAGCCAGCGCCATCTGGTCGTTGGCGACGAAGACTGCATCCATTTCCGGGTAGGATTGCAGGAGTTGCAGGAAGGCATTTTCTCCGCTGGATGAGGACCAATTGCCTTCCGCGCTGTGGGCTTCAGTGACCCTTCTTCCCGCAGCTTGTAAAGTTTCCTGCCAACCTAGCTTCCGCTGGCGGGCTTCCCACCATTCTAACGGGCCGCAGATGTGGCCGATGTGCTGGCGCCCCAGCTCCAGCAGGTGCTGCGTGGCAAGCTTGCCGCCAAGATAGTTGTCCACACTTACAATCGATATCCCCGAGCGCGCTTGCATGGTGATGAAGACAGTAGGCACTGGGATGCTGTCGAGGCTGGCTTCTACCCAATTGCGATTGCCACCGATCTCGGGTTCCGCCCACAAGATGCCGTCGATGTGCCGGGCGAGCAGGAATTGAATCAACGGCTCGATGTCTTCGGTGAGGAAGTGGGGCAGCTCCTTGAGCAGCAAGGCGTATCCCAGCTCTTCGGCTTTGGTAGTGATCCCATTCAGGGTGCGCGAGGGGCCGATAAATTTCAATCCTGCCGTGATAACACCCAGCGTGTAGCTCCGCCTCTGGATCAGGCTGCGAGCTAGAGCGCTGGGCCGGTAGCCCAATTCATCGATAACCTGCTGAATGCGCTCGCGAGTTTCCTGGGCGACATCCGGACGGTCATTGATCACCCTGGAAACGGTTTGCGTGGAGACTCCAGCTGCCTTCGCAACCTGTTTGATTGTGAGGCGCTTGCGAGGAAAATTCATAACAGGAAAACCCCTTTTTTACGCAGAAACTGTTATCGTTATCGGGAACGATAACAGGATAGCAAATCTGGGGATGTTTGTCAAGGGTTTAATCGTTGTCGATAAGTTATTGTATCTGATGTAACCCCGTGCTATAGTTAACAAACCATGCCCACCCCGAAGTAGAAAGCATGCGCGAAAATCCACGAGGTGTTTGTTGCCGCCGCTAGAGTTTGACCGGTATTCTTCTGGTTTTGGTGGTGAAGACTATGTAACAGGGCCCGGAATACTCAAGGCAGTTTTTGATAATATCTCAGCCATTGAGAGTAGTTTCAAGGTAAAGCGAAGGAAGGCGTAAATCAAACAAAACTTCCGAGAGCAAAGTCTCGGAAGTTCTTTTCTGTTCAAAAATATACCAACAGTTAAGCCGGGGCTTTACTTAACAAAGGTCTAAATTTATATCCGTAAACAATCATGCCGCGCTCGTCGCCGTCGTCGCGCAGCTTGCGCGTGACCATCTCCACTGGGGTGCCAATTTCCACTTTCTGGCCCTCAAGATCGGTGAGCTGTGCGGTGACCAGGGGTCCTTCCACAAGCTTGACCAGCGCCACGGTATATGGGGCATTATCTTCAAAACCCGCTGGCGGGTCGTAGACTGTTGTGTATGAGTACACCTCGCCGCGTCCGCTGAACTGGTACAGGTTTTTGGCCTCCTGACCGCATTCGGGACAGACGTCGCGCGGCGGGAAGAGTTTTGCCTGGCAGTGTGGGCAGACTTCACCCACCAGACTGTATCGTTGTTTGCGCAATCGCCAATGGCGAGGGATTTCCATGCGATGTGACTCCTTTAATGATATCTACGCTACATTATCGCTGACCAGGCTATCAAGAACTATCAGATTCAAGTATTAATCTATTACTAATTCAAAAACATGCGTGACCGCCGTGGATGCAGGGCCTCCAAGGCATTGCAAAAGCGCGCGGCGGGCGTCCTGGATCTGGTTGGTGCCAGCCTCGCCACGTAGCTGCAGCACCGCCTCAACCGCCTGGTAGACACCCGTTGCTCCGCCTGGGTTACCACGCGCTTTCAACCCACCCATTGTAGCGATAGGAAGCGAGCCAGCCAGACCGAGAGCGCCGTCCTGGGCCAGCTTCCAGCCTTCGCCTCGCGTGGCAAACCCCGCCGCTTCCAGCGAAAGCGCCGCATAAATGGAATATGCGTCATACAGCTCAAACAAGTCTACCTGCAAAGGGGTAATCTTGGCTTGCTGGCAAGCGCGCTGCACAGATATACTCGCACCGAGAAAACTTAGTGGGTCGGACCTGTCATGTAGGGCTAGCGAATCGGTCGCCACTGCCGAACCAGCAATACGCACGAGTGCGTTCGGGAAGCCTGTGGGCAGCATCCCCGTCCGGGTCAGCAGGAGGGCAGCGGCTCCATCTGCTGCAGGGGCAACATCGAAAAGATTCAGGGGGTCACTCACTACACCTGCTGCCTTGTAGGCGCTGGTAGTGATCGCTTTGCGAAACATGGCTTTGGGATTGCCCACACCATTGGCGTGGGCGGTAACTGGAAAACCTGCAAACGCCTGGCGAGGTGCGTCAAATTCATGTAGGTAGCGCTGCATAAGCAGAGCAGCCTGTCCGGTGGGGGTCAATCCATGTACAGATTCGAAGTCACTATCAGCAGCGGAGCTGAGGGCTGCCTCGAATGGACCGCCAACCTGGTCGGTGAATTTCTCCACGCCAACGACAAGTACTACTTCCGCATCCCCGGAGGCAACGGCGAGGTACCCTGTCCGCAGAGCTGCACCTCCCGATGCACCTGCTGCCTCCAATGTCATGGCTTCGATACCTGCCAGCCCGGCAAAGTCTGCTACCAAGCTGCCAAGATGCGCCTGCCGTGAGAGGGAAGGCGCCAGCATATTACCGACGAATAAGGCCTGCGGCTGCAAGCCTCCCGCGTCCTGCCGTGCAGCTTCAATAGCGTGTAAAGCCAGCTCTCGCAGCGAAACACCCCAGTGTTCGCCGACATCAGTTTGTCCAATACCTGCAATAACAACGTCGCGCATTATTTCATGGTCAGCTTGCCACGATATCGAGTGTATGTGGCGTAATCGATTAGAGTGCGCCGGGCAATATAATCGCTAGTGCGCGGTGCAAGGTCGCGACGAGCCTCAACGGCTTCGGTGACGCGCAAGGCGAAGGCATCCGATCCGGCACCAGAGCCAAAGGAGATCATCAAGATGCGGTCTCCAGGTTTGGCGATGTCCAGGATAGCGGTCAGCCCGATGATTGCCGCACCTGCATAGGTGTTGCCAATTTCAGGCACGAGCAACCCAGGGGCAATCTGCTCTTTGCTAAATCCCAACATGGATGCTGCCCGTTCGGGGAACTTGGTGTTAGGTTGGTGGAAGACGGCGTAATGGTAATCTGCGGGTGTGGTTTGCGTGGCTTCCATCAAGGTCCGTCCGGCCTCAGTGATATGCTTAAAATACGCCGGCTCACCAGTAAAGCGCTGCCCGTGCTCGGGATATTTCTGGTTGGCGCGCCGCCAGAAATCGGGGGTGTCGGTGACGTAGGAATAAGCGCTCTCGATCTCAGCTAATGAATCGTGTGCGGGTCCCAGGATAAATGCTGCGCCCCCAGCGCCCGCGGTGTACTCCAGTGCATCGCCTGGACGTCCCTGAGCGATATCCATCCCGATTGCCAGGGCGTAATCCGCCATTCCCGAGCCGACGAAGCCCATCGCTGCGACCATGGCCTCGGTGCCAGCTTTGCAGGCAAACTGCCAGTCCGCAGCCTGCACGTTGGGAACAGCGCCGATGGTCTCAGCAACGATGGTTGATGTAGGTTTGACTGCGTACGGGTGTGATTCAGAGCCTACCCATACAGCGCGGATGCGGGTGGGGGCGATGCCGGCGCGCAGCACGGCGTTACGAGCAGCCTCAATCGACATGGTGGCAACATCTTCGTCCAACCCGGCGACAGCTTTTTCTTTTATGGGTAACCCGGCTTGACCGTCCGTCCACACCCGGGAGACCTCGCTGGCAGGCAGCCGGTAGCGGGGTACATAGGCGCCATATCCGGTAATGCCCACCGGACGATCGGGTTTCAATACTATATTTTCAGAAGGATTGTGATCCATGGTTCACCGATATTTGATTGCTGAATTTGGATTGCGGATTTCTGGTCGCAATTTTCTCTTTGGTCTCTGATCTTTTGTCTATCGGCTGACTCGCTTTTGTTGCTAATCTTGACCAGTCCATTCATTCATAATCTCTTCGGCGCGGTCGATGCGCACGGCTTTCTCGGCAGCTAGCTGTTGAGCCAGGCGCTCGATTTGCTCACCTTGCGCGCCGGCAGCGATCGCTACTTGCCTTGCGTGCAGTCCCATGTGGCCTCGTTGGATTCCCTCCGTTGCCAGCGCACGTAAGGCAGCCAGGTTTTGCGCCAGGCCGACGGAAACGATGACCTCTGCCAGCTCGCCTGCGGTCTCCGCACCGATTAGCTTGAGGGCAGCGCGAGCGCTGGGGTGGACTTGGGTCGCTCCACCCACGATACCCACAGCCAGGGGCATCTCCAGGGCGCCCACCAGGTCGCCATTTGCATCCTCCCCCCAAGTACTTAGGGAAGTATAGCGCCCGCTGCGAGCAGCGTATGCATGCGCCCCGGCTTCGATGGCGCGCCAGTCATTACCGGTGGCGATGACGACCGCATCCACGCCGTTCATAATGCCCTTGTTGTGGGTGGCAGCTCGGTAAGGGTCGACAGCAGCAAACGCCCAGGCAGCGATGATGCCATCGCGCACCTCCTCGGGAGTGAACTCGCCAAATGCCAGCTCTCTCAGCGGAATGGTGCAGCTTGCGCGTGCCAAACGGCGGTCTGCCAGGTTGGAGAGGATGCGCAGGTGCACTCTCCCTCCTGTGATTGCCTCTACTGCTGGAGCCAGCCGCTCGCAGGCGGTGTTGATTGCATTCGCACCCATGGCGTCTCGCACGTCGTAAATCAGATGGATAACCAGAAAGCTTCCAACTGGTGAGGTTTCTACCAGTCGCACTTCAAGATCACGCGGCCCACCACCCAGTCGCTTGAGCACAGGGTCGATCTCGGATACTTCAGCCAGGAGTGTGTCTTTGCTGTCCGTCAGCGACTGGTGGGCGAATGCCAGGTCTGGGATATCCAGCACCTGGATTTGCCCAATCATCTCTGGGGGGGAGGTGTGCGCTGTAAAGCCGCCACCCGTGCGCGCCAGTTTTGCCATGAAGGAAGCGCCTGCCACCACCGAGGGCTCTTCGATCGCCATGGGCACCAGCATTTCACGACCGTTGACAACAAAATTAAGTGCCAGACCCAAGGGTAAGGGATGCAGCCCGATCACATTTTCGATCATGTGATCAGCTTGTTCAATAGTCAGCCCAGCGCCGCCAATAGCTGAAAGCTCCTGCGGGTCGAGATAATTCGCCAAATTAGCGAGGCGCTCTTCCAGGCTTAGATTATAGAACCCCGGGAGTCGGGAGCCTCTTTTCTTTTCCATAGTCGACGATACCAACCTGCCTATTTATATTCAAGCTCTTCTGGCAAAAACTATCAGAACGCCTTGCAAAATACTCAAGCTATGGGTAAATATCCAGATAATAACGAGTTGTTGCGAGCCAGCGAATTCGTAAGCAACCTGTAATGTGATAGAAGTCACTATGGAAGTGAAAATGGAGTAAAATAACTTTGCGGCGAGGTGTTTATTAATGGCGTTGCTTACTCGTGAACAACTAGAGGAAAGATTAGCAGTCCTGCACCGTGCAAGCTTGGAGCTGGTGCGGGATCTTTCACTAGATACTGTTCTAGAGCGCATTGTTACTCTAGCTCGTGAGCAATCTGAAGCAAACTATGCCGCTCTGGGGGTTGTTGACGAATACGGCAAGCTGACCCGATTTATCCCCGTAGGGATGACACCTGAAGAGATTACCCTCGCCGGGCACCCACCTGTGGGTAAAGGCTTGCTCGGGGCGATGACAGCTGAACGCCGTACGATCCGTGTGGCGGATATCCAGAGCGACCCGCGCAGCAAGGGATTTCCCAAAGGGCACCCGTACATGGTGTCCTTCCTGGGGGTGCCCATCATGCAGGGGGACCGGCTATTGGGGCAGATCTACCTCACAGACAAGCAAACATATCCTGAGTTTACCGAGACCGACGAAGTGGTGATCGAGAACTCTGGCCGCCTATGCTGCTACCGCCATCAGCAATGCGCGCCTGTATGAAGAGCTATTAGCCAGAGACAATACTCTGCAGCAACGCAATGAAGACTTAGCGCTGGTCAACGCCATCGCTGCACCCCTTGCCAGCTCGCTGGATATTGAGGAGATCCTCAACCAGACGTTGAGCCGTGTCATGGAATACCTGGAGGTGGAGGCGGGGGAGATATTCTTGAGGGAAGACAACGAAAAAGAGTTGCGCCTGGCATTGCACCGCGGCGAATTTGCAGAGGCATTTCTCACTCGCGATCGCTTCCCGCTGGGGGAAGGATATATCGGTTTGGTCGGTCAGACCGGGCAACCGATCGTCACCAACGATCTAAAGAGTGATATGCGTTACCTGCGCCCGGCGGTTGTCACCGCAGGTTTCAGGTGCATGGCATGTATCCCTTTAAATGCTTCTGGTACGGTGGTGGGCGTGATGAGCATTGCCAGCCGGAGAGAGCGCTCGATTGATGTGCGTGAGGTCAATCTGCTGTCGGCGGTCGGATCGTGGGCAGGGCTGGCGATTGAAAACGCGCGACTGCACCGCCAGGCGCGCCGTTTGGCTGTCTTGGAGGAGCGCGAGCGCATCGGGATGGACCTGCACGATGGCATCATCCAATCGATCTATGGGGTTGGTCTGGCTCTGGAATTCGCCCGCGTGGCATTGCAAGAGGACCCCAGGCAATCGCAGCTGAAGATTGAGCAAGCCATCGATGGGTTGAATAAAACCATCCGAGATATCCGTACCTATATCCTGGATCTGCGCCCGCGCCACTTCGTAGGCCAAAGCCTCCGCGAGGGGTTGCAGCGCTTGGTTGATGAGTATCGCAATAACACACAAGCAGAGGCAATTCTCACCGCCCCGGATGACGGCTATGCAAATCTGCCTGCTTCGCATGCCACAGCCATTTTCCACATATGCCAGGAAGCGCTGGCAAATGCTGCACGCCACGCCCACGCCCGCCGTATGGATGTGCATTTGTGGAGTACGCGCGATCGCATGCTGCTGGAGATCTCCGACAATGGCGAGGGTTTTGACTTGAGCAAGATGAGCGTGACCCTTGGGCATGGTCTCTCGAATATGCACATACGCGCCCGTAAAGTAGGAGGAGACGTCGAAATCACCTCCTCTCCTGGGGAAGGCACCACCGTCTTAGCGTGGGTGCCCCGCCGGGAATAAATGGACATCATTTCCAGCCGTTCGAACCCGAAAATCAAACAGTTGCGCTCTCTGAAAAGCCATAGAGGCAGACACGAGAGCGGGTCCTTCCTCGTGGAAGGCATCTTCCACGTTGGCGAGGCAGTCGCGGCTGCTCAAGGGGAGAAGCTGAGGCTACAGGCGATCTATTACGCCCCTGATATATTGAAAAGTGAATTTGCCCTGGCTTTGTTGCGTGAGCAGTCCGTTACAGGTATCCCTTGCCAGGCGGTAACAGTTGACGTGTTCGAGTCGCTTGCCGGCAAGGACAACCCGCAGGGCATCCTGGCAGTAGCCCATATGGAAGAAAACACGCTGCAAGCGCTTAATCCAGGAAACTTCCCCTGGGGAGTGGCGCTCGTCGCACCGCAGGACCCAGGCAATGTGGGCGCTATCCTGCGCAGCATCGACGCCGTAGGCGCCAGTGGATTGCTCCTGCTCGATAGGGGCGCCGATCCATACCACCCTTCCAGCGTGCGCGCCAGCATGGGGGCGTTGTTCTGGCATCGCGTGGTACGGGCGAGCTTCGCGGAGTTTGCTAATTGGGCGCAGGGACATGGCTACAGTGTTTATGGCACATCCGCGCGCGCGAACAGGGAACCAACACAGATCGAAGAATTTGACCGTCCGCTGATTCTGCTGTTGGGGAGCGAGCGGGAGGGATTAACTGCAGAGCAGGCGGCTGTATGCGATCACATGCTGCGCCTGCCCATGCACGGGCGAGTGACCTCGCTCAACCTCGCCGTGGCGGCGGGGGTGGTGCTGTACGCGATGCTCGAGAAGTTGAGATGAAAAAGCGATAGCGCAGGTACTGCTACTGGTTTTCTTCGTGGGGGCGACTACAATCTTTGAAACAAGTTAGTGAGAAGATAGATATCCGGCTTGGTCAGTTCGATTGTAGCCCTGATGCGGGGAAGGAGTGACGGCACTTCGGTGTGGGCGGCGGTATGCGATAACACGCTTCGCTGCTTATGCGTGACGGGGGTCTCTCGTACTTATGTAAAATTCCTACGGTGAAGGCGGACACTGATGAAGATGCAAATACTTCTGGCATTCTTCCATAGTCAAAGAGCGAGTCAGACGCGAGAGCGTTATGCCGACAAGCTCGTCTATCTGCAAGGCGTAGATGCGGAAGGTCGAGTCGGTGCCCGCTGTGATCAGCCGCGTCCCGTCAGGGCTGAAGGCGACGCCAATAACCGCGCCGGTGTGACCGGTTAAGGTTAGCAACTCCTCGCCTGTCGCAAAATCCCACACTTTAGCTGTCCCATCGTTACTGGCGGTAGCAAGTTGCTCGCCACCTGGGCTAATAGATATTGAATTGACCGTTGCCATGTGGCCGGATAGGATATTCAGCAACTTGCCAGATGCAATATCCCACACCCTGGTCCCTCCATCGTAGCTGCCTGTGATCAGGCGCTTCCCTTCTGGATCAAACGCTACGTCTACATCCCCGATAACAGTCTGCAGCTCTTGACCAGTACTTGCATCCCACACCCTAGCAGTGCCATCCTCGCTGGCTGTCGCCAGGCGCATACCGTCGGGGCTGAATGCTACGTCGTTGATCAATCCCATCTGACCAGACAACGCGAGCAGTTCCTGGCCCGTGTATGCATCCCACATTCTGGCAGTCCTGTCAGCGCTACCCGTAGCCAGGCGCTTTCCATCTGGGCTGAACACCAGGACATATATCGTATCTTGGTGTCCTGATATTGTTGCCACCCTTTGCCCGGTTTTTACATCCCAAACCTCCGCCGTTGCTCCCAGGGCAGTCGCCAGTTGGGTATTGTCCGGACTCAAGGCAATCCAAAGAATAGGGCCAGTTATTGGCAAGGTGGTTGTGAGCAGCTTCTGAGAAGTGACACTGCTTCGTATATTAACCACACCATCCTCGCTGACCGTAACAAGGCGGGTCCGGTCAGGGCTGAAATTTCCAGCGGTGACAAAAGCTGAATGGTCAAAAGAACATGTCAACACCTCTCTGCTGCCAGTAGAGGTGATATCCCAGACTGTAGCCGTTCCATCCCGGTTGGCAGTTGCAGCACGCTTCCCATCCGGGCTGACGTCAAGGCTATAGATCGGTCCGTGGCCGGTTAGGCGGAACAGCTCCTGACCGGTGAAGGTGTCCCATACTTTTGCGGTCCCATCCTGGCTGCCTGTAATAAGAGATGCGCTGTCGGGAGTGAAGGCCAGGCCGGGAACCCCCTGCCGGTGACCAGCTAAACTCAAGATTGCCTGGTTTGGCGCTACATCTGACGAAACATCCCAAATAGTAACCAAAGAATTGCCCCCAATCGCCAGGATCTCTCCATTTGGGTTAAAAGCCAGGCCCCAGACTGCAAGATCATCTGCGGCCCAGGCAAAGAGCTCGTTGCCGGTGGCTGCCTCCCACATTTTTACCGTTCCATCATCGCTTCCCGATGCTAGGCGTTTCCCATCTAAGTTGAAAGCCACCAACCGTACTTCTGAGTGTGCAAGAGAAAACACTTCTTCCGCCTGCGTCCCCGCTGGCGAATTATTAATATTCCACAGGCTGATTCTCCCATCAGCACTGGTTAGCGCCAGTTGCTTACTATCAGGTCTGATAGCCAAACTGTAAAATGCATGGGTCCCAATGATACTGAATAATTCCTCACCAGTCTGTGAATCCCATATTCTGGCGCTCGCATCTTCACTGGCTGTCACCAGTGTCCTACCATCTGGGCTGAAGGCGATGTCATTTACCCACCCGGAATGACCATGCAATGATAGCAGTTCCTTTCCAGTTTGTGCATCCCACACTCTGGCTGTCGTATCGGAGCCAGCGGTAGCCAGGCGCCTTCCGTCAGAGCTGTAATCCACGCTCCACACATCGCCTGTATGACCGATGAGATTAAATTGGGCACGCAGAGCCTGCACCGCGCGGTGAAGGGCGTTTTCCGCATGGGAGGTATCGGCTTTCGAGACTGCATGGATTGCCAGCCAGGCACTTAGCTCCGGATCCGAGTCCAGGTTACTGAGTGCTGCAGCTGCCCATTCACGCGACGTGGCAAGGCGGGCATTGTCTTGCGCTTGTTGCCTCAGGGCCAGCGCGACGAGAGTCATTAATCCTGCAAGTATAAAAGCTACTCCCAGAATCACTGCTCGATGTCGCAGTCGTTGCACCAGCCTCGCGTGTTCCTCAGCCCGCTGCCTTTCAACCTCGGCCAGTTTTTGAGCCGCCTCTAACTCACGTTGCCGCTGCGCTTCGCGCTCGGCAATTTCCTGCTCGGCACGGGTTTTAGACGCCTCAAGGAAACCTCGCTCTACGACATTCAGATCGGTTAGGTGGGATTCAGCCCATTCTAATGCCTGGGCAAGCCGCAAACCGCCGTACAACGCCTCATTATCATGTCCTAATCGTTCCCATTCTTGTGCAGCTTCCGTAATTCGGCGATGCAGCCGTATGCCCTGGCGGTCTTCATCTAACCACTCCCGCAATGCAGGCCATTCGCGGATTAGGGCTTCATGCGCAACTTCGACAGTTCCTTCAGCGGCTGTGACCAGACGCGCGTCGACAAGCATCATTAGCACGGCCATCACATCTGGCGATTGTTCGGGCAAGGATAGCAGCTCCGTGAGGGCAACCCGCCGGCGGGTATCTTGCGTGCCGTCGCCCAGCTCGGTCAGCCTCAGGAAGATGCTGCGGGCGATTACCCTTTGCTCGGGCAATAGCTTTTCCAAGGTTGACTCAGCCGTGCTGGCAATTGCGCCATGCACTCCTCCGGATTCGGTGTATCCGGTGAAGGTAAGAATGCGGCGCCGCCGTCGCTTCCAGGTTTCCAACAAGGCGTGGGAGAGCAGTGGGAGCGTACCTGGCTCGTCCCCGACATCGCGCAACAGTAATTCCACCAGGCCCGGCTCGATGTTCCATCTACTGCGAATGGCTGGCTCTTCGATCGCTTGGCGTAATTCAGCATCGCTCATTGGACCGATGTATTCCTGCTGCTTGCTCAACACCTGTCGTAGAATTCTGTAAGGAGCGCATTGCGAGTAGAAATCCGCCCGTAAGGCGATGAGGACAATTGTTGGCCCCTCGAAGATTCGGAGCTCATCATCGATTCGGCTTTGTTTGCTAGTAGTCTCCTCAATTGCCCTATTCGTTTCGAGTCCCGGCAGGGTGAGACCGGCGGCATATAACAAGTTGTCTATGAAGGCTTTACGCTCGGCTTCATCGCGGCACAGTGTAAATAGTTCTTCAAATTGGTCCACCACCAACAAAAGATGGTTTTCGTTTCCTGTTCCTCCCCTGGCTGACGAGAGAGTGGATAGTTTTTTTTGCACGTACAGGTGCAAACTACGGTGGTCACGTGCCAGGTCATCCATCAGTGTGGAGGTGGCCGTGACCGATGCAGAGTCACGAGTCAAACTGGCGGCCAGCGCTTCGAGCGGATGGGCGGTGGGGGTGATGACGTGAACCAGCCAGCTTTTGCTGCCTTCGGGTGGGAGTGTTCCGTCTGCCAGGGGCTCACCGCATTTGAGGGCAGGAACCAAGCCGGCCCGGAGGATCGAAGATTTTCCACTCCCCGAAGCGCCGACGATTGCCAGAAAGTGACCATCCCTAGATGGATAGTCCGTCAGAGCTCCAGAGAATCCATCTCGCAAACGTTGAACAAGTTTAGCGACCAGCGATTCGCGACCGAAGAAGATGCCAGCATCAATTTCGTCAAAGTGCTGCAAGCCCTTATAGGGAGGTTCGCCGGGCTCTGGTTGCTCCTCAGCCAGAACAACGATTTGCGCATCCTTGATTAATTTTCCATCACGGATGCTCTGGTATAGAGCCATAGTTTCCTCTGATGGCTCAACGGCCAACTCATCCGCCAACACACGTCGGCAAGCAGCGTATTGCGCCAGAGCCGCGCTACGCTGCCCGCCCAACGCCAGCATCCGCATGAGTTGTTGGTGCGCTTCCTCATTCCAATGTTCCAGTTCAACCTGCCGCCGAGCATAGGTTTGGGCTTGCTCAAATTCGCCGCGCTGCTCAAACAATATTGCAAGCCGATGTAGAACGTTCAGCATTCTCCTGTGAAGCTGTTCACGTGTGATCAGCGCCCACTCTTCGAAGGCCGCGCTGTCTTTGATTGAGAACCCACTCAGGAAGTCTCCCTGATACAACGCTACAGCCTGCTCCAGCGCGGGAATTGAATCAGCGACCATCCCCCGGGCAGGTTTTGTGAGATCCAGAAAGACAGTCGTATCTATCCAGTGGTCGCTGCGAATATTAAATTGGATCGTATCGTGGGTGATCAGTAAGAAGGGAGGTGATGCCTGGCGGTCGCCAATCGCCTGGCGCAGGTTGGAGAGAGTGTAACGCAAATTGCTGAGAGCCGAGCGATCAGGCCACTCGGGCCATAGTAGCTCGGCCAGTGCCTCCCGGCGGTGGGGTCGATCCGCTTCGACAGCCAGGTAAGTCAGTAAAGCGCGGACTTTGTCAGATTTAAAGCCCGTCGCCGGCTTACCATCCAACTTAACCTGGAAATACCCCAGCAGGATAAGCGATAGACACGCCATTGCGAATTGTTAACGAAAAAAAGCGGGTAAAAGCTATTTCCTTCGTCATTATACAACATCCAGCATCGATTTTCAATCGCCACGCTTTCGGCACGCTTGCTTTCACATTCTCGCCACACTTGATTGATAGACTGTACTCAATCAGCCAATCCACGATCCATCCATTCTTGCGCGAGTTCTATAAGGAGAAATCAAAATGAAAAAGCAATCGACAAAACTAATCTTGATCGCGCTGACGATCATGTTGAGCATAGTTGGGTGTAGCCTCAACGCGAACTCAATCGTCACCTCCGCCAGCTCCAACAGCGACACCGCTGACCTTTCCAACCGGCGTCTTCACCAAAGCAAATTGGACGATCGAATTTTTTGACGATGGCAGCTGTCATGTCTTCCAGCAGTTCGTGGATGATGTCTGTACCTACAATGTGACCGGGAATCAAGTTGTCTTCCAGGGTGAGAGATGCAAAGGTGAATCGGGTACTTACAACTGGTCCTACGATGGCCAGGTATTGAGTTTCACGGTGGTCGAGGACAAGTGTTCCGAAACACGAAATGTGCTGGACCAAAGCAAATGGAAGAAAAAACCATAGAGCCCATTCAGGTTGCCGCCCTCATGCCCCATCAACGCACCGGTGTTGTTGTAGGGCGTCACCAGAAGAGGTGTGAGGGCGACATCACCTGCAATTCCCCTGGCTTTTCCGGCGGATACGCTTCCCGGTAGCACCTGCTGCATTGCTTGAACATCTGCGACGGCGCAGGCTTTCGCCAACCGTAGATTTAATCGCATATCTTTCATGCTGGAAGTAGAGACTATCCTCATGACTGCTGAGCAAAGACGCTATATAGCTTACCTGCTGCGCCTGTGGCAAGAACAACGAAACGCCGAATTGGTTTGGCGCTTCTCGCTGGAAGATGCCCATACCAGTGAGCGTCATGGCTTTGCTGATCTGGAGCTGCTTTTCACGTTCCTTAGGGGGCAAATCAAGATCGAAGAAAACGAAGAGAGCTCGGATCATCTCGCTCAACCTCGCCGTGGCGACGGGGGTGGTGCTGTATAAGATGCTGGAGCTCCGTTCAATTGGAGTTGAGAACGACAATTGAACGGAGCTCCAGAGTGACCCTGATCAGATTTCTGGCGGCATTCTTGCCCAGCCAGGTCAGGCAACTTCTTTTTTTATGTCTGCACCACGGGTTTTGGCGTATTCCGCTTTGCCTGCGGGTTTTCCAGACGCACTGCGCAAACCTTGTATTCCGGAATTTTTGCAACCGGATCGAGTTTAAAGTCCTGCGTGAGCATATTTGCCGGGGCTTCACGCCAATGAAATGCCAGGAAAATAGTACCGGGCGGCACGCTATCGCTGATTTTTGCACGTGTGCGAACGGTACCTCGCCGGCTTTTAATGACGACCGCCCGATCATCTAATACGTCGATGGCAGCTGCATCTTCAGCATTAATTTCCACATACCCACGCGGTTCAACCCAGGATAGTGGCCCACTTCGGCGGGTCATCGTGCCCGAGTGGTAGTGATACAAGACCCTACCCGTCGTCAGGATAAGCGGGTATTCTTCATCAGTTTGCTCAGCAGGATCAATCGCCATCACCGGATTGAATTTACCCAAACCGCGCGAGAACTTGCCCACATGCAAGATCGGCGTCCCCGGGTGATCGGGATTCGGGCAAGGCCATTGAAGACCTTCGCCGGCCAGCCGCTCATGTTTCATGCCTGCATAGATAGGCGTTACCCTAGCCAGCTCATTGAAGATTATCTCGGTAGAGGGGAAAACCCATTGATTTGAGATGCGCTCGAAACCCATTTTCTCATCAAAGCGGGCTGCAATCTCTGCTGTAATTTGCCAATCAGGACGAGCCTCTCCTGGAGCCGGCAAGACTGGTTGGATTAACTGCACCCGTCGTTCAGTGTTGGTAAATGTGCCATCCTTTTCCAGTGACGAGGCAGCTGGCAGGATGACATGCGCCAGCATGGCAGTCTCGCTTGGGAAAATATCCTGCACAACCAGCAAGTCCAGGTTTCTCAGCGCTCGCTCGACATGGCTGGTGTTCGGGTCGGACATCATCGGGTTTTCACCCATAACGTACAATGCCCTAACTTTTCCCTCAGAAGCAGCATGCATCGCTTCTACAATCGTCAATCCAACCTTACCTGGCAGATCATCAGCTCCCCACGCCTGGGCGATTGATTTGCGCTTCGTATCGTCGGTAACATTTTGATAGCCTGGATAAACGTTCACCAGGCAGCCGGTATCACAGGCGCCCTGGACGTTTGATTGTCCACGCAGCGGGTTGACTCCTGTGGATGGTTTCCCAATTTGTCCACACAACATGGCGAGGTTCGCCAGGGTCATGACCATGTCCGTCCCGTTGCTGCGCTGAGTAATGCCCATCGCGTACAGGATGGAGCTGTGCCCCTTGGGATCCTCGTAGACCGATGTGCCGCTGGCCCGCTTGCCAGCCGCATAGATTCGAGCCGCTAACTCGATCTGCTCGACCGGCACACCCGACAGCAATGCGGCGCGCTCTGGGGTGTATTCCTCGAGAGTTGCCTTAAACTCGTCATAACCCTCAGTCCGCTCGGCGATGAATGCGCCGTCTTCCCAGCCCTCCCGGATAATCGTATGCATGATGGCCAGGAACACGTAGATATCCGTACCCGGCTTGACCTGCAGGAATAAGGTCGCATGATCTACAAGCGGGATGCGTCTTGGGTCGACGATGATGAGGTGTGCACCGCGTTTTACTGCTCGAATAACTTCATAGCTGATTACTGGATGCGCTTCAGCGGTATTCGAGCCGGTGATAAATAAACAATCGGCATCGCGAATTTCAGCGATCGAGTTGGTCATTGCGCCACTTCCGAAGGCCTGCACGAGGCCTGCAACGGTTGAGCTGTGTCAAAGACGGGCGCAATGGTCTAAGTTATTGGTGCCAATCCCAAGGCGAAAGAATTTCTGGAACAAGTAGTTATCTTCGTTTGTGCACCGCGCGGATGCAAGACCCATAATTGAGTCAGAGCCGTGTTCTTTTACTGTGTCAGCCAGGCGACCAGCAACCAGGTCAAGCGCTGTGTCCCAATCGAAGGGCACAAAGCTGTCCTCAACTTTTGGTTTTCTGATCTCCAAGGGGGATTTTTCTGGCAATTCCCACGGCTCGCTGGTCAGACCCAGCTCATAAGCCAAATCCCGGCGAATCATTGGGCTGGTGAGACGTTCCGGATCGGTGGCAAAATCCCATCCAAAGCGCCCTTTGGTACACAGAAATTCACCGTTTACTGGCGCATCCGGATGTGATTGGGCGTATAGGATTACGCCATCCTTTTTTGCGTATTCAATCTGACACCCAACACCACAATACCCGCAGATTGTTCGTAACCGCTCCAATTCCCACTCACGGCCTTTACCCTTGCGTGAGACCGGCATCAGTGCTGCGGTCGGGCAAATCTGAACACAGTTTCCACAAAAAACACAGGTCGAATCGATCATCGGATCATCAAACGGGGTTGCAATTTGCGAGGTGAAGCCTCGTCCAGCAAAATCGATCGCACGTACCCCTACGATCTCGTCACAGACGCGCACACATCGCCCGCACAGAATGCAGTATTGATGATCGCGTATGAAGAATGGGTTGTCATCTTGATAAAGCGGTTTGGATATTTCGAACGGGTGGCTGGTTTTACTAATACCCATCTCGTAGGCATATTTCTGTAACAGGCATGCGCCGCTCTTATCGCAAGTGACACAATCGAGCGGGTGTTCAGAGATGAATAGATCTAAGATCTCCCGTCGAGTTTGAAATAATACTGCGTTTTGGGTCTCGACGGACATGCCCTCTGCGCATGCTAATCCACAGCTTGGGGTAGGATTTGGATACCCTTCAACACTGACAATGCACATCCGGCAGCCGCCAGATACGCTCAATTCAGGATGATGGCACAAGCGGGGGATGTCGATATCATTAGCCAACGCAGCTTCCAAGACCGTTGTCCCAGATTGTGTCACGACTTTCTGTCCATCGATGGTCAACTCAACCAATTTCTCTCTCCCTTCAACCTTTATGTTGTGGATAAGACTCATTGCGCACCTGCTTCGACGACTTGTGCCGGCTGAACCAAAGCTTCGAATTCGTCGGGGAAGTATTTCAACGTACTCAAGACTGGGTTGGGTGCCGATTGGCCTAATCCACATAGACTGGTCGTTTTAACCAACTGGCAAAGCTGACCCAGCTTTGACACATCCTCCTGGTTCCCATCACCAGCAATAATCTTATCGAGCAATTTGCTGATCTGTACAGTCCCGACCCGGCAGGGAATGCATTTACCACAACTTTCATCTACACAAAAATCCATAAAAAATTTTGCGAAGTCTGGCATCTTGGTGCTATCATCAATAATCACCAACCCACCTGATCCCATGATCGAACCCAGCTTGGTCAGACTCTCATAATCCACAGGCGTATCGAGATATTCTGCTGGAATGCAACCCCCGCTGGGTCCGCCGGTCTGCGCCGCTTTAAACCCGCGATTGCCCGGTACACCTCCGCCAATATCGTATACGATTTCTCTCAGTGTGATCCCCATAGGGACCTCTATTAAGCCAGTATTGCGCAAGTGCCCGGCGAGAGCAAATACTTTTGTACCTTTGCTTTTCTCTGTTCCGATACTGGCAAACCAATTAGCGCCTTTGTTGATAATGGAGGGTATGTTACCCATCGTTTCGACATTATTGATCACGGTAGGTGCATTCCACAGACCTGATTTGGAAGGGTAGGGAGGTCGGATTCGGGGCATCCCGCGCTTCCCTTCCACTGAATGGATAAGGGCTGTCTCTTCTCCACACACGAACGCGCCGGCCCCAATACGAACGTCGGCATTAAACTTGAAGTTTGTTCCCATGACCGAGTTTCCGAGGATTTGGCGCCGCATCGCAGCCCTGATTGCTTTGCGTATCCGGTCGATTGCAATTGGATATTCTCCACGGATGTACAAGTATCCATAGCTTGCCCCGACAGCGTAAGCGCAAATCATCATCCCTTCGAGCACACGGTGAGGATCATCTTCCATGACAGTGCGGTCCATATAGGCTCCGGGATCGCCTTCATCACCATTCACAATAACGAATTTTTGTTCAGCACTCTCCTGTCGCACGAAATTCCATTTCATCCCGGTTGGGAATCCCGCACCACCTCTTCCGCGTAGACCACTTTGCAGTATCTCGTTACAAACCTCTTCAGGTGTCATTTTCTCCAGTACGTGAGCGAGAGCACGATAACCCCCATGCGCTAAATAATCCTCCAGCTTATCGGGATTAATACGCCCGGTCTCGTTTAGCACAACTTTTACCTGCTTGGTGAAAAACGGCAGGTCTAGAGAGATTATGTGGCTATCCAGATCGGTTTTCGTGCGCGCCCGCCGGAGGCTTGACCGGTAATGGAGAATGTCGTGGGGTGTTGTACTTTGGTCACTATCTTCGCTCTCGTCTTCACCCTCTATTTCGCCCATAGGGACATGCCGGATAACAATTTGTTGAGCCAGGTCGGGCGTAATATTGCCATACAGCACCGAGGCCTCTGCTTTTTCCTCCACTCTCACCAGGGGACCTTCGCTGCACAACCCCATGCAGCCTGTCTTCACCACTTCTGCTTCGTGTTCTCCACACTTACAGGCGGCAACAGCCTGGTCAAGGGTCGTATGAACTTGCCCGGCTCCCGCGGATAGGCATGCAGTACTGGTACAGCAGAATATTCTGCGCTGGAATTTTTCTTGCCTGGCGAGCTCTTTGTGCCCAATCTCTTCAAGGGTGTTGAAGTTCATCCAACCTCCATCGTGATTGCTTGATTTTCCTTTGTTCGTGCGATCGCTTCGAGGACGCGCTTGTTCACAGCTTCAGGCGTCTCCTTGCCGTAAACCTGCCCATCCAGAACGATAACGGGAGCCAGACCGCAGCTCCCCAAACAGCGTGCGATCGTAAGACTGAGAACACCGTCAGGGGAGGTCTCTCCAGCTGATATATGGAATTCTTCGGAGAGCGCCTCAATAATCCGGTCAGCGCCTTTGACGTGGCAGGCTGTCCCTTTACAGATGATGCAGTTGTGTTCACCTTGCGGTTCAAAGGTGAACATATGATAAAAGGTCGCCACACCGTAGACCTGACTCATGGGAACTTTAATTTGATTTGAGATATAGATTAGGAGGTCTTTCGATAAATATCCAAAGACTTCCTGAGCAGCGTTGAGTACCTCAAGGAGCGAATCCTTTTCGTAATTAAACCGTTTCATCGCACGGTCGAGAGATAAATAGCGCTCATCACCACTGGGGTGAACTTCCCCTTGGTTTGGTACCGGTGCTTGTTCTGTCATGTTTTTGGGGATCTCCTTACTATCGGCCTAGCTAGGATGAAAGATCGTGTTTGACGCGGCCAATTCGAGCGAGGATCAATGGATCAGTACAGGATTGAGTGCTGAGGTAAAAATCCTATGCTTTTGCAACAACAATCGTATGAAGAGGAAGGGTGCTCACACCTTCCTGGGGCTGGGTCAGCACCCAATCAGGCGCCAGCGCCTTGATGACGCTCTTGCAGAGGGCGATGAAAGATACTGACGCGATCTCTGCATTGCGGCTAAGTCCGGTGGTCTTGGCGCACTCGCTGAGTGGACAACAATCCAAGGAATATTGCAGATGATCTTCTTTGATCTCCTCAATAAAAGTGGTGCTCATCGAATTCAGGATGCGCTTGAACGAGCTTGAAAGCTTTTCGGGAATGGTCGAATTGGCAATCGCGTGGTGGGTTTTCGCTACTAGTATCTCACCAAGGCGTTCGCCAAAACGTATCACCTCTTTCGAAGCGACACCCTCTTCCCTGCATCCCTCACAACTCATGGCGTATTCAAGAAGTATTTCACTTAAGTCAACGAAACAACCTGTTCCACAACCAAATATCTCCCCCCGAAACACCAGGCCATATTCTGGATCATCTCGCAGGTAGATATCCCTCTTCTCAATTTCAATATAACGCATATCAGCGCTCGCCAATGCGTACGAATAAACCGGCACTTCCTGGATATCCATAGCGTCAGGCAAAAGACTTGCCCTCCATTACGTCATTTTCAGTTTTGTGAAGCATTTCGGTGGAAAACATCCCTATCCTCCATCCGCATTGATATTCCTTCGTAATGACGGAGAATATGGCGTTGATTCTGAACAGAATCAAGCTTATTGCCATCTTGCGTGCCCTGTGATTCTATCATAATTTCCAAGACCAATTTCCTACCCAACGAAAGGGTGAGGAGCGCGATATCGCACTGTCAGCTAAAGCTGCTATAAAAAGTTATTCAATTGAGTAAAGCAAGGAGCAGGATGGGGATAATAAACAAACCGCTCAACAGGTTGCATTGAGCGGTTCAAATTGTCGCAGACTATGATGAGTCGAGGAGCGACTCAAATGGCAAATGCTACATCACTTCGAAGGTTTCGAAGACAGAGATATCGGCGCCACCTTTCAAGACGGGGCAGGTTTGTGCCATGCGGGCAGCCTCATCGATGGACCCGGCTTGAAGGACGGTATAACCACTCGCCATGGTGCCTTTCGGACCGTTACCAATGCGACCATCACTGGCTACGGATTTAGCGACCGGGGAAAACGGATTGCCTGGATCGACGACGGCATTACCGAGAGATGTATACCAGGCTTCCCAGGCTTTCATCACAGCGGCTTGTTCAGCTTCGGTTTGGGGCATGGCGCCACCAATATAGAGCAATAGATATTTTGTCATGGGCCTTCTCGCTTTCTGAAGTAAAAAGATAGTTATAGTCATAATATACCATGCATAGGGGGCAATTTTCGGATTCACAGCGAATATTCATCTTTCGGAGGGGATGAGAAGAAGCTATCGATGCATTTATAGTGCAAATTACCTGCTACCCTGGTTGCCGGGACCGATTCAGCCAAAATCACGGCAACCATTGCGAGCGAAATTTCTGGCCAAATACGACTTGCTTCCTCTCAGAACCTCACAATCTCGTAGCATCACCAAGTGCTGTGGTTGGGACCATGATTACTAGACTGATATGGAGGGGAGAACCCTACCAGCCAATAGGGATGAGACCCTCCTGGGGTTAGGCAGCGTTCGCCTGGATTCCTTTAACAGATTGTTGATCTGGTGAGGAATGACGATCTCAAATTTGACATCTCATGATTTTTTTTATATACTAATCTTAGCGGGAGACAACAGTGGGGAAGGAGTAAGTTTGATGAAGAAAGTTCTAGTCATTACACTAGCGATGCTGATTTTACTTACACTTGGAGTTACATCGGTGTTGGCTGGAAAAGGCGATGATCAACCCGAGGTTGGCTATCGTCCAATTGACACATCCTGTGGCATCGTAGCTGGCGAGTGGGGTAATTTCAATACTCCAGTCTGGTGGTGGGCAGTCTATTCCAATGACAGGGGAGTCCTGAAATGCGAAGCCAAGCTAGATAAGGGGCAAACGCCCCCAGAAACTGTGGTGACCCTTCCTGGAGATTCTGTTTGTGGAACTCCGGGAGGCACTACGGATAACTATTTCGTGAGAGTATTCCCAAGCGGGCGGGTTTCCCTGATCTGCCGCTTATCCCTAGATATTGAATAAGCCTATCAAGTTGTAAAGATTTCAGAGCAAAGCTCTCCTGCGAAGCCCCGGATGCATGTCCGGGGCTTTTTCTGTTTTGTGGGGTGGATTTAAATCGAGGTATACATTAAGTCTTCAAGGATCACATCAATGCAAGCCGCACCGATAGGGAGCAGGCAACATGAAATGATACGAGCCTTCTTTTAAGTAACAAAAGACGTAGTCCTGTGCAAACCACACGAGAACTACGCCTGGTTGGTGCCCCCAGGGAGATTCGAACTCCCGTTTTAGCCTTGAAAGGGCTGCGTCCTGGTCCCCTAGACGATGGGGGCGAGCGGACGGATTTTACCACAGGGGCGATTGGCAGGTCAAGGAAATCAGGATCGAGAGACGAGGGAGGCGATTGAGCTGAAGGCATAGAATTCGAATATTCATTCTCAAATCTCGTAATAGTCTTCTCAAATTCTCTTGGGCATGGTAGAATTCCTACCCGCGCCGCCTCTGGCGGCTTTGATTTGTGTGCAATTTTTGACTGAAGGAAAGCAATCCAATGGAAGAGCTATTGAAATCCGTAGAGGCAGCCCCCAACGAGAACGTGCCCCAGATTCGTCCTGGGGATATGGTCAAGGTCTTCGTACGTATTAAGGAAGGCACCAGCGAGCGCACCCAGGAGTTCAAGGGCACAGTTATCCGCATGCGCAACTCCGGCAACAATGCCAACTTCACCGTGCGGCGCATCGCCAGCAATGGTGTGGGCGTAGAACGCACCTTCTTGCTTCGCTCGCCGCGCCTGGAAAAGGTTGAGGTAGAGCGGCATTCGCACGTGCGCCGTGCAAAGCTGTATTACCTGCGCGAGCGCTCGGGAAAGAGCTCTCGCCTCAAGCAGAAGTTTACAGTTTAGGTTTTGCCTCTGAAGGCGCAGCGAGAACGCTGCGCCTTTTGGCTTGCAGAATGTCTGTGATGTTGATCGGTGTCACAACCAGCCGCAATACCAGCCTGTATGGCTTTCCAGCATTCACCTTAACCGAGGCCTACGCCAGCGCACTGCTGGAGGCGGGCGCTGCACCAGTTTTGATCCCTCTGGGTTTAAGCGAAGCAGCCCTCGAGCTACTGGTCTCGCGCCTGGATGGGGTGCTCTTCAGCGGTGGCGGAGATGTTAAGCCTGAGCGCTACGGAGGCGAGCCGCACCCGCGCGTTGGATTTGTGGACGAGGACCGCGACCGTGTGGAGGCCTCGCTGCTCGAGCAAACTTTGAGGCGCAAGGTGCCTTTCCTGGGTATCTGCCGCGGGTTACAAGTGATCAATGTGGCGCTGGGGGGAACCCTGTATGAGGACCTGGGAGACCAATATCCAAATGCTCTCCAGCACGATAATTTTGACGATCGCCCCCGTGATTATTTAGCTCACCCGGTAAAGATTGAAGGCGACAGCCAGCTGGCGAAAATAGTAGGGAGTACTTCGATGGAAGTCAACAGTCTGCATCACCAGGGTATCCGCCAGCTTGCCTCTCGACTGCGCGCCACTGCTTGCTCCCCAGATGGCTTGATCGAAGCTTTCGAGCTACCCGGATATGCTTTTGGGCTGGCGGTGCAGTGGCATCCCGAGTGGATGCAAGAGCACCTGTCCATGCGCCAGCTATTTCTTGAGTTCACACGTGCTGCGTATGCCTACCGGCGAGCGAATACCTGATCCCAAAGACCCGATCGGGGTGTTCGATTCGGGCGTTGGGGGGCTATCGGTGCTCAGGGCAATCCAGCAGCAGTTCCCCCAAGAATCATTGATCTACCTGGCTGACCAGGCGCACGTGCCTTACGGGCCTCGCCCGCTGGAGCAGGTCAGGGCTTTCGCGAAGGGTATCACCCAAACCTTGCTCGAGCAAGGTTGCAAGCTGGTAGTGGTGGCTTGCAATGCGGCCTCCGCTGCAGCGCTGCAGAACCTGCGACAGACCTTCCCAGATGTGCCCTTTGTCGGCATGGAACCGGCGGTCAAGCCTGCAGCCGAGCGTACCCAGAGCGGCGTGGTGGGGGTGCTGGCCACTCCTGCTACCTTCCAGGGAGCGCTCTATGCCTCCGTAGTGGAGCGTTTTGCGAAAGGCGTGATCGTGCTTCAGAACACCTGTCCGGGGCTGGTTGAGGAGATCGAAGCCGGACTCCTTGACTTTCCCAAAACGCGTCGCATCTTGGAAGACGCCCTGCGCCCGATGCTTGCTCAGGGGATCGATACAGTGGTGTTGGGATGTACACACTATCCCTTCGTCATTCCGATGATCGAGGAGGTTTCGGGTCCGGGAGTGCGAGTAATCGACCCGGCTCCGGCGGTGGCGCGGCAGGTAGGGCGGGTGCTGGAAGCGATGGGACTGCTGCAACGAGCCAGCCCTCGCAGTGGCGATCTCAGTCTCTTCACCACCGGCGCTTCAAGTCGTTTCGAGGGGCTGTTGCCTCAATTGCTGGGCGGAACGAGTTCGGTTTACCAGCTGATGTGGAACGAAGGCAGCCTTCAGATTCCCGAGTAAGCTGCGTGTAACAAATTTTTCTGGGCGTTGATTGCGAAATGCGGCGCGATCTTAGCTTTCAGCCGCCCCAAGCACCGCCCCGTCGGTGCCGACAACCTGGAATGCCACCCTGGGTTGAGCGTCCTCAGAAAACTCCACCGACACTACGCCAAAGTTATTCTGGCTCACGCTGAACTCGCGCCGGCTTGACCGCACGGGTCCTGAACGCATGGGACTGAAGGTATAACGAGCCAGCCAGTTCGGATCTTGCTCGAATGGCGTGGAGCAGAACTCCCATAGCGATATTGAGCGCCCCTGCGGCCCGTAGAGCTCTGCGTGCACTGCGTGTGAGGCATGTAAATCTCCGGCGAGAAAGTACACCCCCTGGATATCATTAGCAGCCAGATAGTGCAACAGGCGGTCGCGTTCATGCGGGTAGCCAGACCATCGGTCGCGGGCGATATCGTGCCACATAGGATGGAGCATCGAGCATGAAGTCACCAGGAACTTGACCGGGTATGCATTTTTCACTGCCTGTAACCAGGTTTTAATACTTCCCACTGTCCATCGCCTAGCATAGTGCGCTCTCCGCGACCTGCAACGCGCATGGTGCGAGTATCTAGGACGAAGAAGGCCGATGCTCCAAAAGTAAAGGCATATGCCAGCGAGCCTGGGTCCTGAGTGTCTAGCGAGTATTGTCTTGCGCTATTGATGTTGGGTGGTTGCACGAATCGAGGTGCGTGCATCCCTTGATGCTCCCAGTAAGCTTGTAATGCATCCTGCACGCGCTGCAATGGAATACGGCGCTCCTCGACAGGGCGACCACTCAGCCAGCGCACAAACCTGTCCCACCAGGGAATTGTCGCCCAGCGCCTGGAGCTATCCACCCAATGCCAATCGTCATCAACCTCATGATCGTCCAGGATCATAAAGGCAGGCAGCCGTGCCAACAAATTGCGCAGCACCGGGCGCGACCAGGTGTATGCGTACACCTGGCGGTAATCCTCTAGTGTGCATGCGATCTTGCCTATGCCGTTGTACCGGTAGGCGTCTGCGTAGATTTGGTCGCCAAGCAGCAGGACGAAGCGCAAGTCGTCACTTATGCGGCGTTTTTCGAGTGCACTAAAGATGTGACCACCATGTTCATCCACCGGTCGGAAGCACGAGCCGAAGGCGAACGAGAACGACTGTGGCGCACCCGGGGAGGGTGCTGTCGTGAATGAAGGGTAATCCTTATGAGTGGAATTGGGGGGTGTCTGGATTAGGGTAAGGCTGTAGAAATAACGCGTATCCGGTTGCAAACCCATTACGGCAGCCACGCCAGCATAACCGTTGCTTTCGTCCAAGGGCAGCGACGAAGCTGCCAGATAGGCGTCGCTCAAGTCAGGTTGTTGCCCTACCCAGGCGTGCAACACACCTGGTTGTTGAGCTCGCCCCCACAGGTGAGCACCCTGGTGAGTGAGACCTCCCACTACCGGCCCCAATTTGAGTTCGCTCATGATCTCCGCCTCTCAATTTCAAGTAACGCAATGGCTCAGGACTCTTCCAACCACTCCTTTCCCAGGGCAGGCCAGTCATCGCTCTGCTTGGCGCGGGCGGGCCAGTTTCTTTTTCCGCTCCAGCTTTCGATGCTAATGGCGAAGACAGCCGTACGCTTCAGTTCTTGATCAGTGATTGGGCGATATTGATCGCCGGGCTTCATCCCTGGAAAATACTTATCAATAAGTTGGTACAGGGCGCGACGCTTTTCCCCGTCGTCCTCAAGCAAGCGACTCTTGCCGAATGCTACCGCGCTTTCGTACTGTAGAGCAAATTCCAGGGCAGTGTTGGCTGGAAGCACGCGACCCATGCGGTAGGCTTCCATGCAGACTCTCTCAAACCTCTCGATGTTGGCTCGCAGCCTGCCGGTGATATTGGTGTGGAAATAGATCTCATGGCGCTCTGAATCGTAGCAAAATAGGACGGGCGTGACGAATGGTTGCTCGTCCCAGCGCGAGCCGATGTGTCCAGCTTCAGCCTGGGTGAAGAAATCAGCGATCCAGCTGTCATCCTGGGCATATTCCGGGCGGCGCATCTCTGCGGGGGGTGTTGCTTCGAGCTTGTAGCTTTTTGACATGGTGTGATCCTGAATTTTCCCGTTCGAAGGTTTGTTCTTTTTATCATCCGAACGTTTTAACGTATGTGGATTAATCGGCAGGGCGGATGCCAACCCTTCCCAGTGGCGCAGTCACGCCTTTAAAATTTTCGAAGCTCAAGTCCCGGAAACTCAATTTAGATACCTGGCGCAAGCGCATGAAGACGGATGTGTAGCTATCGGGGACGCGCAGCTCCCAATCCAAACCGAGCTCATTAGGGAGTCGACGGATATCTTCGGTCTCTGGCCCCTCGATCTCAGCGAAACTCCCATAAGGCATCTCGTCCAGTGTGATGTGCACTTGACCCAGCTGGTATGTTGTGCGATATTTCTCGTACATCATCGACACCTGGAACCCCAGCGCTTCAAGGAACAGGCGAGCTGCATCGAAGTCGCTGACGACGAACTCAACCTCCTGCCTGGCTGTGACACCTTGCTCGTACAGGCTGGGACCTTTAAATGTGAGACGTGCGGCGTCATCCTTGCGCAGGCGTAGAACCTGTGATCCTCCATCCAGCTTTCCATCGGGCGTATCGAAACGCAGGTTAATCTCGTGTACGCGTGGGTGCGCTAGGCTAGCTCCCAGCTCTATCAGGCGCTTTTCTAACCTGGATAGGTCTGCAACGTGAAATTTGACTTCTAGCTCTTGATTCTTCATACCACACTGAGCAATGTCTGGCGTTGTTCTACACTATCCCCCGATTTGACGCGCAAGCGTGCTACCGTCCCTGCAGTGGGTGATTTGAGCTCGTTCTGCATTTTCATCGATTCGAGGATGACCAGAACATCGCCTATTTCCACGGACTGACCGTCATTCACCAGCACAGCGACCACCAGTCCTGGCATGGGGGCGCGTAAAAGGTACTCTCCACGCTCGGCGATCCTGCCCCCTGCGGCGGCGCGCAAGCGTTTCTCGCGCTCATCCTCCACAATGGTCGGGTAGAGCGTGCCGTGCAGCACCACTTGCAGACCCTCCTCGCTGGGATAAACATAAGCTTCGTAGGATTGCCCGTCCAGCAGCAGTGAGTAGACCGGCTGCCCGCTCACCGAATCGAAGTCCACCTCATACGGTGTGCCATCCAGGAGAATGTGGCTTTCGTCGAGGATCTCGACCAGGAACTCTTGCTCTCCAATAGTTACCACATATTTCATAGGTGCCTCATTCAGTTACCGCTGCATTCTTTCCCAGCGGCTGATCCACTTCCAGTTGCTGGTGTCACGCTCGCCGCGCTGGATGATATGAGCCGCGCGCTGGGTTTGCTCGTGGGCGACTAGCGTGGAGATGATGGCTGCGATCTCCTGGCGGCTGGATTTGCCCTCTTCAGCAGCCTCCATGGAGAAGCGCTCTTCTATAAAACGCGTATCGAATTGCCCACCCATGAAGCGATGGGAATCCATCAGGCTTTGGTGGAATGGGATGTTTGTGCGTACGCCAACAATTTTGTACTCCTCCAGGGAGCGCCGCATGCGTAGAATTGCCTCGGCGCGGGTATCTCCCCACACGATTAGCTTGGAGATCATCGAGTCGTAATAAGGCGAAATCTCGAACCCGTCATAAACGCCAGTGTCCACACGCACCCCCGGCCCAGTCGGCAGGAGGATATGGCTGATCCGGCCTGTTGAAGGTAAAAAGTTATTATATGGGTCCTCAGCATTAATGCGGCACTCTATCGCCCAGCCATTGAACTGGATGTTTTCCTGGGTGTAGCGCATCTGCCGGCCGCGGGCGATGCGGATTTGCTCTTTGACGATATCGATCCCGGTGGCAACCTCAGTTACTGGGTGCTCCACTTGCAGTCGGGTGTTCATCTCAAGGAAATAGTAATTCTTGTCCTTGTCCACCAGGAATTCAATGGTCCCTGCATTGACGTAACCCACTGCCTGAGCGGCGCGCACTGCCACGCTGCCCATGCGCTGGCGTAGCTCGTCATCGTCGCCGATGAACGGCGAAGGTGTTTCCTCGAGTAGCTTCTGGTGACGGCGCTGAAGCGAGCATTCGCGCTCCCCTAAGTGGATCACATTACCATGATTATCCGCCAGGATTTGAAATTCAATGTGCCTGGCGCCTTCCACCAACTTTTCAAGATATACATTGCCATCCCCAAAGCTGGCCTCTGCCTCCCGCCGGGCGGATTGCAGCAGTGCAGGCATTTCCTCCAGGCTGCCAACCTCGCGCATGCCTTTACCACCGCCTCCTGCTGTTGCTTTTACCAGTAGTGGGAAACCAATCTTTGGTGCTAGGGCGAGCAGCTCTTCATCGCCCAGGCTGCCTTCCCCCTCAGTCCCGGGTACAACGGCTACACCTGCCCGTGTGACCGTCGCTCGGGCAACGGCCTTATCTCCCATTGCGGAGATGGAAGACGGTTTTGGCCCGATAAAACTCAGACCAGCATCCAGGCAAGCCTGAGCGAAATCGGCACGCTCGGCAAGAAAGCCATAGCCTGGATGGATGGCTCCCGCTCCACTTTTGCGGGCAATATCAAGTATCTTGTCGCCACGCAGGTAGGATTCACGGGATGGAGCTGGCCCTAGCAGGTAGGCTTCGTCGGCATAGCGCACGTGTAGCGCCTGCCGGTCTACTTCGGAGAACACAGCCACAGTCTGCATGCCCAGCTCGCGGCAGGCGCGGATGATGCGTACGGCGATCTCCCCGCGGTTGGCGATTAATACCTTACTGAACATAGAACACTCCTCAATAGCCAGGCACAAGAATGGGCGGTAGAACGATTGTGTATCATTGTTCCAGAATCCTGTCCTGTAAAAATCCAACTAACCTGTAATTCAGAGCCTTGGCGGCGTCGCGCTGCAACATGTGCCCCACTCCCGGCACAAGCCAGAGCTCTGCCTCCGGGATGGCAGCAGCGATATCCTCGGCGTGCTTTGGGGTGGCATGCTCGTCCTCCAGGCCCTGGATCACCAGTGTCGGGCAGCGGATCTGCTTCAGGTCCGGGCGTAAATCCCACCCGAGATGCTTGGGATTAGACCAGCCTTTATACCAGTTATCAAAGACTTGCTGGTGCTTGTCCCCATGGGCGCGGGCGAATCGATGTCTGAATTCGGGGTCGCCCTCATAGGTTTGACGGATTCCCACCAGCCCTGGCAGCATTTTCGGCTCCACGTAGGTATGCGCGGCGATGGTCACCAGGCAGGAGACCCGGTGGGGATTGGTAATGGCGATGTAAAGGGCGATCGTCCCACCATCGCTGTGACCGACCAGGGCTGCCTGTTCCACTCCCAGCTGGTCGAGCAAGGTGAGTAGGTCTGCCCGGTCGTCGTCAAAGTGAGGCAGGCAAAGGGCGGCGCGGCGATCAGATTTCCCGTATCCCCAGCGGTCATATACAATCAAGCGAAAGCCTGCCTCTACAAGTGGTAAGACCTGACGCCGCCAAGCACGCGTCGACCCCAGACCGTGATGCAGCAGCACAACGGCAGGATTCTCTGCCGCCCCGCGATCGGAGACAAAAAGGTGATGTCCATTGATATCTAAGTTCATCACACTGGGTGGGCGTGGAGGTCAAATAGCAGTTTAGAGCGGTATACACCCATGTTTTTTCGGCGGGTTCGAGTCGCGCTTATTTGTGAGCATCTCAAGCGCATTGATCAGTCTTGGGCGTGTCTCGCGTGGCTCAATCACATCATCAATGTAGCCACGTGAAGCGGCAATATATGGGTTGGCAAACTTGGCACGGTATTCAGCCACTAGCTCTGCTTTACGTTTTACCGGGTCATCCGATTGTGCCAGCTCCTTGCGGAAGATGATATTGACCGCGCCGTCTGGCCCCATGACAGCGATCTCAGCGCTAGGCCAAGCCAGATTGACATCCCCGCGAATGTGCTTGCTGCTCATGACGTCGTAGGCTCCCCCGTAGGCTTTGCGCGTGACCACGGTCAGCTTGGGTACGGTAGCTTCGCAGTAGGCATACAGCAGCTTTGAGCCCGAGCGGATGATGCCTCCGTGCTCTTGTCCGGTCCCAGGCAGGAAGCCGGGAACGTCCACGAAGGTCAGGATGGGCAAGTTGAAAGCATCACAGAAGCGCACAAAGCGCGCAGCTTTTTCGGATGAGTTAATATCTAAAACGCCAGCAAGCACCGCTGGCTGGTTGGCGATGATCCCGATGCTGTGCCCACCTAAGCGGGCAAAGCCCACAACAATATTTTGTGCGTAGGCTTCGTGCACTTCGAAAAATTGCCCATCGTCAACAATCAGATGGATGACATCTTTGATGTTGTATGGCTTGCCAGGATCATCAGGGACGATACTGTCAAGTGCCACATCCATCCGGAGCGGATCGTCGCCATTAGGGACAAACGGCGGGTCTTCCATATTGTTCTGCGGAAGATAGCTCAGCAGTTTGCGAATTAAGTACAGGGCGTCAGCTTCTGTGTCGGCAGCCATATGGCACACACCGGAGACCTCCGAATGAACGCTGGCTCCCCCCAGCTCCTCAAAAGAGACCTCTTCGTGTGTGACCGTCTTGACCACTTCTGGACCAGTGACAAACATGTATGATGAGCCTCGCACCATAATAATGAAATCGGTAAGAGCGGGAGAGTAGACAGCGCCGCCCGCACAGGGACCCATGATCACGCTGATCTGCGGGATGACTCCGGATGCCAGAGTATTGCGGAGGAAGATGTCTGCGTAGCCCCCTAAAGAGACAACGCCTTCTTGAATGCGCGCGCCTCCAGAGTCGTTCAAGCCAATGACCGGCGCGCCATTCTTCATCGCCATATCCATCAGCTTGCAGATCTTTTCAGCATGCACCTCTCCAAGACTGCCGCCAAACACAGTGAAGTCCTGGGAGAAGATGTAGATCAGACGCCCATCAACTGTGCCCCATCCAGTGATGACACTGTCGGCTAGAATTTTCTGGCTGTCTAATCCGAAATCGGTGGTGCGGTGTACCACGAAAGGGTCAAGCTCTCGAAAAGAGCCCTTGTCCAGCAGCAGATCGATGCGCTCGCGGGCAGTCAGCCGGCCTCGCTGGTGTTGTACCTCGATGCGCTCAGTTCCGCCTCCAAGGCGGCTTTGGGCTTTCAATTCGCGCAGGTGTTGTATCTTGGGATCAGGTTCTGCCATTCAACGCTCCCAACTCCAGGTTTTGCCTTTCACATTTCAGTGCATCTCAAAATGACTGAGTGCAGTGAAAAGCATGAGGACGATTATATGCTAAGTCAGGCATCTCTGCCCATAAAAAATCTACGAACACGCGCTCTGGAGAATGTCCAAAATGTGAAGAAGATCAACGTGACTGACAATCCAAAAGCAAAGGGCAGGTTGGCAGGTTCCAGGGCTTGCCGTAAGAGCAATCGGTCCAGCCAATAATAAAGCGTATAAGCCAGTGTGGTCCACTGAGCGAGTCGAGGGGCCCTGGGGTCGCCGCGCCACAGCCCCCAAGCCAGGGGGAGGCCAACCAATGCCCATAAGAAGCCGC
This sequence comes from uncultured Chloroflexia bacterium, assembly GCA_963714425.1. Lineage (GTDB taxonomy): Bacteria > Chloroflexota > Anaerolineae > Anaerolineales > UBA4823 > DATCYX01. The sequence continues at coordinate 52,992 of CAVQOI010000009.1, read as the reverse complement.
TTAACACCAGGAAAATTTGTAGCCCTGGGACCAGGAGGGCGATCACCTCCCACTGAATCAAGGCCAGGATGCCGCGGATCAAGTGAAGTCCGGCAATGGTTAAAACCCCAAATGCCAACAGGGTTACGCTGAGCGGGCGCGGTGAGACGCTTTGAGTGTTTAGACCAGAGACAAGTCCCCCCTCCTCAGTCGTATCCATAGAGCTCGCTTCCCTCGAATCTCGCTTACCCAATCTCGATGGTTACCTTACCCATTTGCTCACCCCGTTCCATATATTCTTCAGCGAGGTGCACTTCGGAGAGAGGGAAGGATTTGTCCAGGACGGGACGGAGCTTGCCAGCGAATACAAGCTGTATGACCGTGGCAAAATCGGCGCGAGTGCTCATCGTGGAGCCGATGATGGACAGATGCTTCCCGAAAATATAGCGGTTGTCGATCTCAAAGCGCGGCCCGCCGGTATTGCCTACATTTAGAATACGCCCGCCTTTACGGGCGGCTCGAAATGACTGCGGATAAGTGCTGCCCACGTTGTCCACGACAACGTCCACACCACGACGGTTGGTCAGCTGGTATATGGCTTTGGACCAGTTGTCATCCTGGGAGCGGTCGATCAGGTGGTCTGCCCCCAAAGACTCAGCCAGCGCCAGCTTCTCGGAACTTGAGCCGACCACATAAACCACAGCTCCTGCCAGCTTTGCGATCTGGATGGCGGCGGTGTTCACCCCTCCAGACGCACCAACCACAAGAACGCTCTCACCTGCTTGTAGCCTCCCGCGCCGAATGAGCGAATGCCAGGCGGTCTGAAACACGAGTGCTGCCGCCGCCGCACCAAGCTCATTAAACCCGTCTGGCAAGGGGTAGAGATTGCGGGCGGGCACGACAACATATTCCGCCAAGGTACCGCGCACCGTCTCACCTAACAACGCCCAGCGACTGCACAGGTTGTCATCCCCTTCGAGGCAGAATTCGCATTCCCCACAGTACAGGCTGGGGTTGATCACCACCCGGTCTCCGGGCGCCCAGCCTGAGACTTCCTTTCCGAGGGCGGCGATCTCCCCAGCTCCATCTGCACCGCTGATGTGCGGGTAAGCCAGCTTGATGCCGGGCCAACCCTGGCGCACCAACAAATCCATACGGTTCAAGGCGGCAGCTCTCAGGTGTACCAGCACCTCCCCCGCCCCCGGATCGGGTGTTGGGATCTGGGTGTACTCCAACACTTCTGGTCCGCCATGCTCGTGGAACAGTACAGCTTTCAATTCCTCCTCCTTAGCCTCTCAGAGAGTAGTGTGAATTGCCCAACCGTTACCTATGATGTGGGTGGCTGGGAATTATTCACTTCCCGGCAGCGCGGCAGATTGCCGGCTCCTGGATACGCCGGGAAAATGATTTCTACAATAGGTTTCATGGGAGCAAATGGAGTTCCCGGATGTGAATATTGTCTGTTTCTCCGCCTTGAATATTCAGGATCTCCAGGCGGACTTTGGTAACGGTCTCGGGGGCGTTGTCGAAGAGTAAAGTAAAACTTGAAGTGCCTGTGGTGGCATTCATGAAGGTATGGTTGCTGGTCACCGGCGAGCCGTCAGCTTGAGCATAAAGACGAGCAGTCAGTGTGACATTAATCGGCCCTACATTTCCTTCAATCCCACTGATGGTGCGGGGATTGGGGAAGTGAAACTCCAAGATGAAAGGGTTCGCCTCTCTGCCACGCATCAGGGTAAAAGCATCCCCATCAAACATGAGAGACGAGGCGCCCATATCGATCTGGGAGTAGCGTAATTCCACGCTCTGACCATCCAGAGTGACGTTCTCCACAACCAATTGTTTGCGCGCCTGCTCCTCTTGGACAAAGATCGCCTCCGCGTTCTCGGCATATGCCAGGCGTACGAAATAAAAGCCTGGAGTCCCGTCTGGATACGGGATCATCTCTAGTGATTCAATAGAGCCAAACTTGGTGCTTGTCCTGGCACCCTGGTATTCGCTTGCGGTTATTGCGAAGAGCATATTTTCATCCAATGGGAGTTGCTTGAATAAATATGACCCAACTCCTTCCATTCTGACACGCTTACGCTCCTCGGGGGTGAGGAAGAAACCCAGAAAGTTCTCCGAACCATTTGCCCAGGTAGGGGATACCAATATCTGGGTATCTGGTTCATCTGCCAGGTATCTCGGGATGGCTTCTTCGAATAACTGGCGTGCCCCGTACTGCATCCCGTATAAGCCATAATCCCGGAACCAGAGAGGGCCATCCACCAGCGCTGTGCGCAGCAGAGCGATGTTTGCCCAAGCCAGGAGGGCGAATAAAACCAGTGCCACCGCACGGTACGGCAGACGACTCTTCACGCGCTCCAACAACCACTCCAAGCCTATGGCAGCCATCAGGTTTGCTGGAATAATAAAAGCCAGCACGCGGGCGATGCCGATATCCAGCATGGCAGCCCCGACCGGTGTCGCCAGAGCAGCCAGGACTACAGTCCGGTGGGCAGATGAGCGCCAGTTAGCGATGCATACCGCCAGGCCCAGCAGTACAAGTGGGAATACCAGTGTTTGCATGTGCCCGAACCCCAACATGCGGTGGCGTTGCAGGTCATGTGCATTGGGAAGGAACCAATACTGCGGGCTGAGCCCGTAAAGGTAATTGCCGGCAAATGTCAGTATCTTGGTAGACGTAGGTACATCCTGGTACCAGAAGGAGCCGATCGTCCGCAGGTGTTCAACAATCGCCTGTGGGCGGGTCATTCGGAATTGAATGAAGGGGATCGCCAGGATTGCTGCCAGGACCAGCGCTTTGAGCACAATTTCGCGGTTGCCCCAGTGGTAGCGAAAATCAGATAGAAATAGCAGTCCCGCGGCTACCACGATGATCGCCTGGGCGTTTGAGTATGTGTAGAAGGTCATTGCGCCAAAAACCACTGCACCGTACAGGTAGCCCGGGGATTTGTATCGGTAGAGAAGATAGAACAGCAGGAAGGTCGCATAGAAGGATGTGGTCATTACCGTCTCAAAAGCTGTCCTGGAGTGCAGGAACCAGGCAGGCGTGACTGCGACCAGCAACATGCCAGCCCAGGCGAAACGCGCCTTAAAGAATTTGTGCAAAATCAAGCCAACAGATCCTACGCTCAGAAGGCTAATAAGGGCTGATGTTGCCCGGCTGACCAGGACCGATTTTCCGAATAAGGTCAGCGAAAGAGCATGGAAGTACATGGAGAGGAGCGGCGCCCAGCGGTTACCGGCAAAGTCGACGTACATAGGAAGGAGCGTACCATCCTGGCTGTGGAAGCGATTCGCGATCAGGTTCTCACCATACACAGTCTGAACCGCTTCATCACCAAAGAAATAGATTGGATAGCTTTCCAAGGCGTAAAAGCGCGTGACGGCATAGATGAGCAATGCAGCCGTGGAGAGCAACGCTGCCAAGGAGATCGATTTAATCAGTATGCCAGTCAGATCGCTGGTCGCCCATGTCCAGCGTCGGAATGCCAATCGAGGTTGCGATAGCACTCCACTCATTGGCTCAATCTCCACGCGAACGCTGGCGCCTTCGTCAATATTGAGTGCCTTATCAGGATGCAGGCTTCCATCCTTATATACAGCCCCGGTGAAGGACCTGCCTGCGAAGAGGGAGTGCTGCAGCTCCCGCAGCCAACCATGCAACCTCCCCGGAGAAATCTTAAGATAGTCAAATGCCCTGTTCCAGGAGGGGCGGGTATCGGCAATGAGCAATCCCAGGATCAGAATTGCGCTGATCAGGCTGAGTACTAACCCGATATAGAACGAGCTTGGCTTGAACGAGAATGCGTACCTGTGCACGCCGGGTAACAATTTTACGCCAAGGTAGCCACCAGCGTTAAGCAAATCTGCTGGACGGTCGTCAACACGCACCTGCCACCCCGGATAGTGGGTGGTCAATAACACCAGGATCTCATCTTCCTGGGCGCTGGCGATTACCTCCACACTATTTGGACCGGGTGTGAAGCTGGTCTGCTTGATGACTTCATGAGTTTCGAGAGGTGCCGGATTATCGCTTTGCGTCAAAGTTGCCCGTTTGACAGAAAATGCGTAGGGTAAGCTGAGCGGAAGGGTGTAGATATTGAAACCATCGATCTGCTGGATCAGGCTCATATTGGGGTATATCAGCGGCTGAGTGGCGTTTTGGACAATATAATTCGGTCCCGCATTAATTGCCCGTGTGTTGACCTGTCCTTCGTGCTTACGGATCTCTCCAAAGGGATACCAGAGCTCGATGAATCGCAGCCCTGCTGCCATCACTGCATCGTGTGAGGAATTGTTTGGGTTGACCCGGATGTAGTAATCTGAAAGATCGTGTTGGCGCAGCCAGCGCGTGGCTCGGTAGATTGCTGGGTCAACGGCTTGCGTTCCCACATACTTGCGGTTGGTCTGGTATACATCCCCAACGCTAACCAGGATGAGCACAACCAGGGTGGCAAGTAAGATATTTGCAGCGGCACGGCTTACAATACCTCTCACGCTAGAATTGGACGATTGCGATTGTGAAAAGAGGGATCTCCAAGCTGTATCGATCCCGATAGCCCCGAGCAAAATAATTGCAAAGCTTGTGTAGACGAGTATGCGCAGCAGCATGCTGAATTGTGCTAGAGACCTTGTCTCCCTGAATGCCTGGTTCCAGGGCATGGATTCCAGGTCAATCCACAGTACTGTAAACAGCAGTAACAAGGCAAAGAATACAATCGGCTTTCGGTCGCGTTTCCACAAGGCGATTGGCAATAACAGCATCGCCAGGATAGGGATATTGCCAATATATGCATAGAACTCCTCACGTGCCGGGTGGGCATTGTAAGCATCCGGTCGGAAGGTGTCTTTTGAGGTTAAGTCCAGATAGATCTGATCAATGGTATGCGGCGCAACCACCTCCAGCGATCTTCCTATGCGCGGCCATAACTCGACCAGAGGGAGGAGCTGGATAGATACTAAACCCAGGGTGAGTACACCAACCATGGACAAGGTCAGCACAAGCTTGCGGTCGACAAGGAGAAACGGTTTGCGAGGTTGGAGCTTGAAGACAAATACCAGGAAAAACAGCGCAATCAGAATGAGCATATAGAAGGCGTAATAGACGTTCCCCGAGAAAAATAGCAGCGCCAGTGAAATAGCTGCTGTCGCCCCATACGTGCGGCGTCGGGTTTTGACTAACATAAGCAAGCTGCCTAACGTCCAAGGAATCCAGGCAAAGCCCAGAATAAACAGGTATTCTCCCTGGAAGAAGCGCGCCACAGGCTGCCCGGCGAAGGTAAATAATAGAGCGGCATATAAGCGCGCAGGCTGCGACAGCCCAAGTACGCGTCCCAGCCACCACATGCCGAATGCGGCGAGCAAGAAACTCAGGAATACGCCCACCTTGAAGCCATCCCGCACGCCGAACAACAATACCGGGATGGTGGAGACCGGGTTAAAGACGTGCACCATAGGGTCGGCGACGTATGGCTGCCCGCTGCCCAGGTAAGGATTCCAGATGGGGAAGCGCCCGGACTGGCGCAGCGAGTTCACCAGCGCCCAGTCCTGAGATTGAAATACTTCCGATTCATTGCCGGGCAGCCTGGTATTTTCTCCAAGATCGAGAATGGAGGCGCAATACAGCAGGACTACCAATGCTACCAACCCTAGCTCGAGCAGCAGCCAGCGAAAGGAAGGGATGTCATCGACCAACTCATCCTGAGGCTGGCTCTCCGAACTTTTTTGTTGGTCTACCTTCTCAAGCTGGCTGGTTTGTGGGGCTTGCTTATGCAGGGCAGATAACGCCGAGTGTTTCAGCCAGGTGAGCAACGAGGAGTGAGCCCCGAGGATCACGACGCCTTTCCCAGCAGTTTGATCTCCCAGATTGTGTTTTTTAATGTAGTGGCGTGCCTGGCGCAGAAGCCAGATGTCCAGCACGATGGCTGCCAGCAGGGTAAGGATGATGATGATTGTGATCGTACCTGTCTCCATGGGAGTTTATCGCAAGCCTGTCTCCATGCGCGAGATTACCAAGCGCAATATCTCGCTGGTGCCCTCGTAGATTTCTGTGATCTTGGCGTCTCGGAAGTAGCGCTCAATGGGCAGTTCTTTGCTGTAACCCATCCCAGCGTGGATCTGCACCGCAGCGTGGGTCACGAACATTGCCGTTTCGGAAGCGAACAATTTAGCCATAGCCGCTTCAAGCGTATAGCGCTCTCCGCTCTTCTTGGATCTTTCCTTCGCGACGGCGGCGTTGTAAACCAGCAGACGGGCGGCTTCAATGCGCGTTTTCATGTCCGCCAACTTGAAGGAAATGCCCTGGAATTCGCCAATTTTCTGCCCGAACGCTTCTCTGTCGGTAGCGTATGCCAAGCTGGCCTCGTAGGCAGCCTCGGCGATGCCCAGCGCCTGGGAGGCGATGCCGATCCGTCCGGCGTCGAGCACCGTCATGGCGATCTTGAAGCCCTCGCCCTCTTCCCCTAAGCGGTTTTCCAGAGGCACCCGATAATCTTCAAAGGCGATCTCGCTCGTAGCGGAGGCGCGGATGCCCAGCTTAGGCTCCTTCTTGCCACGCGTAAAACCTGGCAGGTTGGCATCGACAATGAAAGCGGTGATGCCGCGGTGCCGCTTTTCTGGCTGGGTCATGCTGAAGACAACGATGTAGTCAGCGACTGGGGCGCTGGTAACCCAGGATTTTCGCCCGTTGAGAACGTAATGGTCGTCGCGGCGCTCAGCGTGGGTGCGCATGTTCCCAGCATCCGATCCAGACATGGGCTCTGTAAGAGAGTAGGCGCCGATCGCCTGGCCCGACGCTACACCTTTCAGATATTTGTTCTTTTGATGCTCGCTACCGAACTTGACTAAACCATGGCAGAAAAGTGAGTTGTTCACTGACATGATGGTGCCATGTGCAGCGTCTGCCTTGCATACTTCTTCTAGCGCCAGCACGTATGCAAGTGCGTCCATGCCGGCTCCGCCGTACTGCTCCGGCACCTCAATGCCCATAAATCCCATCTCACCCATCTTCTTGATCGTTGGGGAAGGAAAATCGCCCGTCTCGTCGAAATGCGCGGCGATCGGGGCGATCTCTTTTTGGGCAAAGTCACGGGCGGCGGCGCGGATCATCTCGTGTTCGGGACTGAGCTGGAACAAGCCGTAGCTGGTCATTGTGTCCTCCTGGCTGGGCGATGCGGGTTGATTATAGCATGGCAGTTTTGTGCGAGAGTTATCATTTCGGTTACGTAAGCCAGATGGTTAAATTCTTGACAGGCACCCGGAGTTGGTTATACTGGCTGTGATAACCTTCATAATTATGGAGCCCGGTAATGACCGACCTCATCACACCCGAAATCTTTGACCATCTCGTACAGCTTGCCGCTCTGGAACTCTCCCCTGATGAGAGCGAATACCTGCGCAAAGAGCTCAATAAACAGCTAAAAGCCATCCAGGAACTGGAAGCCATCCCACTTGACGATACCACGGAACCAGCATCGCACGGTGTACCCTATACCCCCGAGAAGACACCCGCTCTCAGGCAGGACGAATGGCTGCCGCACCCCCATCCTGAGGAGATCCTGGCCCAAGCGCCGGAGACAGAGGAAGGCTACATCATCGTCCCGGAGATCCCGCACACTGACCTGTGACGTTCCACGTACGTTATATCGAGGAATCTGGAACATGGAATATGGAACATGGAACTGATTGACCTGCCCGCTCACGTGCTTGTTGAAAATATTCGCCTGCGCAAGTTAAAAGCGGTCGATCTGCTGCAAGGCACACTGGATCGCATCGCCGCAGTAGATGGCGACGCACCTTCATTGGAAGTTTCGGCTTCCAGGCTCTCGACTCCAGAGCCGGATGATCGCGTCCACGCCTTCATCTCATTGACCCCAGAGCGGGCTTTGGAGCAGGCGCGTGAGGTCGACCGCTGCGTAGAAGCCGGAGAAGATGTCGGCCCGCTGGCAGGCATTCCCTTCACTGTCAAGGATATCTTTTGCGTGCAAGGCACGCCCTCCACGGCTGGCTCGCGCATCCTGGCCAATTTTATTGCACCGTATACTGCCACCCCCGTGCAGCGCATGCTGGATGCGGGCGCGGTCATGCTCGGTAAAGTCAACCTGGATGAGTTTACCTACGGCTCCTCCAGCGAGTCATCCGCTTTCCAGCCCTCACCGCGCAACCCTTGGAATACGAGTTGCGTGCCAGGCGGCTCATCGGGAGGCAGCACAGCCGCTGTGGCTGCCGGCGAGGGTGCCCTCTCCCTGGGCACCGACACCGCAGGCTCCATCCGCCAGCCGGCAGCTTTCTGCGGTGTGGTCGGCATGAAGCCTACCTACGGGCGCGTCTCACGCTACGGGCTGATCGCCTTCGGCTCCTCGCTGGATTGCCCTGGGCCGGTAGCGCGAGATGTGACAGACGCGGCATTGATGTTGCAGGTGATCGCCGGACCGGACCGGCGTGATGCCACCGCGGCTGACGTGCCCGTGCCCGATTATGTGGAGGCGATTAAGCGAGGCATCCGTGGCATGCGCATCGGCCTATCGCCAGATTATTTCCGAATCTCCTTCAGCGATCCCAGGACCGGTGAGCTGCACGAGGAGCACATCGTCCCAGAGATCGAGCAAGCTGTACTGCGCGCCGCCGGACGCCTGGCGGAAATGGGCGCAGACATCGTCGACGACGTGCCCATGCCACACACTCGCTATGGCATCCCTGTTTATTTCGTTATATCGCGTGTCGAAGCGGCTTCCAACCTGCACCGCTACGACGGCGTCAAATATGGCTACCGCACCCCGGAACCGGTGGCAGACCTGGCGGAGATGTATCGCAAGACGCGCGCCCAGGGCTTTGGTGCGCAACCCAAGCTGCGCATCTTGATGGGTATGTATGTCAGTGGAGCGCAATACAGCGAGCAGTATTACAACCGCGCCCTGCGCGTGCGCACGCTCATCCGGCGGGATTTCAATGAAATCTTTGACCCGCTGGGGAAATACCGGCTTCAAGCACTGCTTACCCCCACCACCCCCACCTCAGCTTTCCCAATCGGCGCGGTATATGGTGATTCGGTGCTGATGCAGTACGCCGACCAGCTCACCGTGCCTGCCAACCACGCCGGGATACCAGGACTCTCGCTCCCTGCCGGGTTCGATAAGGATGGCATGCCTGTCGGCATCCAGCTGCTTGGCCCGGATTTCTCCGAAGATATCCTGCTGCGCATAGGCCGCGCTTACGAAAAGGCAACCGAGACGGATAACTGGCGGCGTGTGAGGCCACCAATCTTGAAGAAGGCATGAGATTGGATTTTCGCAAGAGAAGAGCCGTAGAATTTTGTGAGCTGCTCTGTGAGAAAGGCGTAAAAATATTGGTTTCCGAGCGGTTTGCAGCTTTTTTGCCAGATGTGGAGGTCTTTCATCTATGACGAAGCTTCTGATCGCAGCCGATATGGAAGGTGTGACCGGAGTGACGAGCTGGGATCACGTCTCACCGGAGCACAGCGAATATCCGCGCTTCCGCCGCTTGATGACCCAGGATGTAAATGCGGCAATCCAGGGAGCCTTTGAGGCCGGGGCGGACGAGATCGTCGTCACCGATGGGCATCACAACGGAGCCAACATCCTGCTCGAAGAGCTGGACCCGCGCGTTCGCCTGAACACTGGCGATGCGAAACCATTCTCGATGGTACAGGGTATTGGGTCGGATGTTAATGGCGTCTTCTTTGTGGGGTACCACGCCCGCGCTGGCTCTGCAGACGCCATCCTGGACCACACCTGGTCCAGCCGCTGTGTTGCGAACGTGTGGCTGAACGATATCCTTGTTGGAGAGACAGGATTGAATGCTGCGGTGTGCGGCCATTTTGGTGTTCCGATAGTGATGGTCTCCGGAGACCAGAGGTTGTGCGGCGAGGTGTTGGACCTGCTTGGACCGGTGGAGGTAGCAGTAGTCAAACGCGCCACCGGGCGCTTCTCTGCCGAATGCCTGCCTCCTGGAGTTTCACACGAGAAAATCTGCGAGGCTGCCACGCGGGCTGTGAGCCGCCTGAAAACGGGCAAAGCGCCCCCTGTGTTCAAGCTCCCTGCGCCAATTAAGGGAATCGTTGAATTTAATTCTTCTGAGATGGCTGAGCACTCCAGTCTATTGCCGGAAATTCACCGCGTGGATGGGCGGCGGATCGAGTTCAGCGCAGCGCAGATGCCCGATGCGTACCTGCTCTTCCGCGCTGCGGTCGCCCTGGCAAGCGGGTAAGAACTGCTCAAGATGAACTCGACACCCACTGCTGAGGACGTACTCACCCGGCTGCAGGCGCTGGCTAACCCAGCTAACGTAGCTGGCATGCAGCGTTATGGAATCAACCCGCACAAACCATTGGGTATCTCGATCTATGCATTACGCCCGCTGGCAAAGGAAATTGGGCAGAATCATGCTCTGGCTTTGCAGTTATGGGAATCGGGCATCCACGAGGCGCGCATCCTGGCGAGCTTTATTGACGACCCCAGCCAGGTCACCGAAACACAACTTGAGCGCTGGGTACTTGATTTCGATTCATGGGATGTGTGCGATCAGGTGTGCGCGCTGTTTTCCAAAACACCTTATGCCTACCAGAAGATCAGCGAGTGGAGTGAGCGTACGGAAGAATTCGTCAAACGTTGTGCTTTTGCGCTCCTGGCAGAGCTAGCCTGGTATGATAAGCACGCACTCGACGAGCAGTTCGAGCAATATTTTCCTATTATCATCCGTGAGGCAACTGACGAAAGGAACTTTGTTAAGAAGGCGGTCAACTGGGCGCTGCGCAACATCGGCAAGCGCAACCGGAATTTGAATGCTAAGGCGATTGAAGTTGCCCGGCAGATCCAGCAAATCCCATCCAGGAGCGCAGGCTGGGTCGCTTCCGATGCCTTGCGCGAGCTGACTGGCGAAAAAGTGCAGAAGCGTCTGGGCTTGTGACCGCTCAACCAGAGAATCATCTATGTCGATCACGCAATAGCATGCTGGTATTAATATTCGCAGCAAACTGCCGAGTGGCTGGTAAGGAAATCTCAGAGAAGAACGACCTATGAACCAAGGAACCACACCATACGAAGCTGTCATCGGCCTGGAGACCCACATCCAGCTCAACACGTTGACCAAGATTTTTTGCGCTTGCAAGGCTGATTCTTGGGAAGATCCCCCCAATACCAATATCTGTCCGGTGTGCACTGGCTTGCCGGGTGTACTCCCAGTCCTGAATAGGGCAGTGGTCGAGAAAGCAGCCTTGCTGGCGGTTGCCATGCATGCAGAAATTCAGCCGATTTCTTACTTTGACCGCAAGAATTATTTTTATCCAGATCTTCCCAAAGGCTACCAGATCTCTCAATACGACCAACCCCTGGGGGTCGGCGGCTATCTTGATGTGCCCATGCCTGAGGGATATACGCGGCGGGTACGCATCCACAAGCTGCATATCGAAGAAGATGCCGGCAAGACCAAGAACGAGAATGGCCAGCGTCTGCTCGATTTCAACCGTTGCGGCGTACCGCTGGTCGAGATGGTCACTGCCCCCGACCTGCGTTCTGCTGACGAAGCAGCCCAATATGTCATACGCTTACGCCAGTTGTTGCGCTGGTTAGGCATTTCTGAAGCCGACATGGAGAAAGCGCACCTGCGCTGCGACGCGAACGTGTCGATCCGTCCTAAGGGCGCGGAGTTCCTCAATCCCAAAACCGAGATTAAGAATGTCAACTCGATTGTGGCGGTGCGCCAGGCGATCGAAACCGAGATTGCACGGCAGGAGGAGCAGGTTGATGCTGGAAAGCGTGTAGAAGCTTGGACGCTGGAGTGGGACGAGGATGCCGGTGTTCTGCGCAAGATGCGCTCCAAAGAAACCGAAGCGGATTATCGCTACTTCCACGAGCCCGACCTGCTGCCGATAATTCTCGACGATCGCTGGCTGAACGCTATTCTGGTAACTTTGCCGGAACTTCCTCTGCAGCGGCGAGCTCGTTTTGTCGATCAATATGGCCTGCCCGAGTATGACGCAGATATCCTCACCGGTGAGCGCAGTCTGTCGGAATACTTTGAATCAGCCGTTGAGGCGTATGGCGGTGACCCCAAGCGCGTCTCCAACTGGCTGATGAATGATGTGTTACGCATGGTCAATGAGCGCGGCATACCTGCCACCTCCCTGCAGCTCACCCCAGCCTACCTGGCAGAGATCATCGAGATGGTTGATGCAGGTACGGTCAATACCAATACCGGCAAGTCCCTCTTGGACAAAGTGGAAGAGAGCGGCCGTTCTCCAGCGGACATCGTTGAGGCTGAGGGACTGGGACGCGTAAGCGATAGCAGCCTAATCCAGGCGGTGTGCGCTGAAGTCCTTGCTGAAAATCCCGAACAAGTGGCTGCGTACAAAGCCGGTAAAACAACCCTGATCGGATGGTTTGTCGGGCAGGTGATGAAAAAATCGCGCGGCAAAGCTGATCCGCAAATCGCCAAAGCCATGCTTGAAGAGATATTATCCACGTATTTAGAATAAAGCAGGTGATGGAAATGGCTGAATCTTCATACCTGTTATTGAACGGCTTGCGCTTCCATTACTTACACTGGAACCTGGCAGACGGCAACCCGCTGCTGGTGCTGTTGCACGGCTTGGCTTCCAACGCCCGTATCTGGGAGCTGGTGGCAGAAGCTTTAGCCGAGCAGGGATTTGCTGTGCTGGCGCCTGATGCTCGTGGTCATGGGCTTACGGATAAACCCGATGATGGGTATAGCATGGATAGCTTCACCAGCGACCTTGCCGCACTGGTCAATGCGTTTGAGCTGCTCCACCCCATTCTCGTTGGCCATTCTTGGGGCGCCTCAATCGCCCTGGATTACGCAGCACGCATAATCCGTGGGCCGCGCGCCCCGGTGGGCATCGTGATGGTCGATGGCGGCGCTGTCCAATTGGATGATACTGGCGTGAGCTGGGAGGAGATGCGCGACAGGCTGACCCCACCACGTCTAGCAGGTATGCCCCTTGAAGCCTTTCTGGCAAGGCTGGGGAGCTATAACCCCCGCTGGCAACCAGATAACCGGGCTGTGCAGATTATCCTGGCAAATTTTGAGATAAAGGAAAATGAAAGCGTTTTTCCACACCTCAGTTATGAGCATCACATGGAAATCGTGCACGCCATGTGGGAGTTCAAGACATATGAGCGATTCTCACGCCTGCGTTGCCCTGTAATGATCGTCCCGGCCCGCCCTCCCGCACCCCTTTCCAAGCAGGAACGCGAACAGATTGAATATAAGGAGCGAGGCCTCGCCATCGCCAGCAAGTATATCTCTCGCTTGAAGGTGCACTGGATGGAAGACACAATCCACGATATCCCGCTACAGCGCCCGGTAGAACTGGCCTCCCTGGTATCTGAGTTTGTTGCCTCGGTGAGAACGTTGGGCTGATATAGCGGCTTCTCCTTCTCTCATCTTTTCTAACCGCACCTTGATCGCTATGAAAATGAATGGCAACCCTATTTAATCTCCGTCCGGCAAGGGCGAGCGACGATGCCCGCATCCGTGATCTGGTTCACGCTGCCCGTATTAACCCCATGGGATTGGATTGGCGGCGTTTTGTTGTGGCAGTCACCCAAGATGGGGTAGTGATTGGCTGTGGTCAGGTCAAGCCGCACCGCGACGGTTCATTGGAGCTGGCTTCGCTCGTAGTTACACCTGAATGGCGCGGGCAGGGAGTTGCGCGAGCCGTTCTCGAATATTTGATTGCAGCCTATCCTGGGACACTGTACCTTACCTGCCGGGCGAGTTTGGGCCCGCTCTATGAGAAGTTCGGGTTCAGCCGCATACTAGCCTCCCAAATGACACCTTATTTCCGCGGCCTTAGCCGTCTGGCAGGGCTTGTCGAACTGGTTAACCTGGGGAGAGATGGTTTGCTGGTGATGAGGCGCGAATCACCAGATCGATGAGGTCTGCGCTGATCAATGCGCACCGGGTACTTGGGTTATTCAGGGTGTACGAATTAGGGAGCCAGCTCAGGCTGGATAATATCCCAAAATTGTCCGCCATCCTGTGAATGCACGAGGGCAACCTGGTCGTCGCTTTGAGCTACTGCCCAGCCAATCTCTACACTGGGGAAGTCAAAAAACCCGTCCCAGGATAGGACCGAGATTTTTGTCCAGCTTACACCGGCGTCTTCGGTCTTGTAGATCTCTTTCCCTAACGCAAGCCCGGTTTGATCGTCGAAGAAACGCAGCTCACCACCCGGGTATGGGGTGGAACTCCAGGTCTCACCCCCATCATCGGTGAAGAAAAGATAATGATCCGTTGTACGCGGGTCCTCGGTTAAGTGCTCGCAAGAAACGGCGATATAACCCTGCCGGGGTTCGAGGAAGGCCGGAAAGTTTGATGCACATCCCATATCAAAGCTGGTGTACAAATCTGGAGCAGAAGCTGGAGCCGGGAGCCTGACATCCTGCCAGGTTTGCCCGCCATCCGTTGTGCGGAAGAGTAGCACACCCGCAGCCACACCACTGCATGTCCCAGTCAGCCAGCCATGTTTGGCATCTGTGAAGAGCAGACTGTTTTTATAACACGCCTGGATTCCGCCATCATTGTAGGGGTCGAGGATGCGGCTCCAGGTCTGCCCACCATCGCTGCTCTTAAAGAGCGCCACATAATCATGGCTCATGCCGACACCCACATGCGCGAGCAGCCAACCGGTCTGTCCATCAACGAACTGCAGATGGGATGGATCGAAGATATTCTCCAACCCGCTCAGGTCGAGCGGCTGGCTGGGTTGCCAGGTTTTTCCCTGGTCCTGGGTGCGCCATACGACGCTTTGCTCGGGTGTGCGTCCCGTTAGTGTGGAATAGACGACCCAGGCGCGGGTATCGTCCTGGAAATGCGCCAACGCCTGTGTGCCTTGTGCCGGGTTGAGGAGGGCATCTCCAGGGGAAACATCGATCCAGGTCTTGCCACCATCCGTGCTGTGCAAGATCCTATCTATGGCATTTCCTGTATCGCCAATTGCCCAACCTTGCACCTGATCCAGCATGCTGATGGCGGTGATCGTGATTGGCTGGCTGCTGCGAATAGCGGTTGGCATAGCGCTCGCGCTTGGGAGCGGGAGGGTTGGCGCGGGCTTTGTAGCAGTTGACGTGACCGTTCGCGTGGGAGGTGCTGCGCTTGGGGTGGGGGTTCCCGACGCGTCTGGCGATGTGACCTGGCAGCCAAAGGTGATTATGGCAAGGATGAATCCAATGAGTATGATATGTCTCATATGATATTTTTAGAGCAGGACTACTAAGTTTTTTGGATGCTGACGTATGGGTCGCCTTGCTTGCGAAATGAGATGACCTCAGGATGGACCTCGGCGTAGTCGTCGAGTGATTTCGTATCCCAGGTTACGCGACCTTTATGCCAGGTGACCCGAAGAAAGGTGCTTCTTACCGAAGCGCCGTGGCGCAGCACATCCCGGCGAACCTGCTCTTCCAGGGCGGTAATATTCGTCTCGACGGCTTCTACCTTCCCAGCAAATTCGCTCTCAATTTCATCCAGGCGGGCTTTGATCTCCGGGGTCATCACCTGGTCGATGAGCTCCTGCTTCTGCAAGTTTAAGACGTCGCGCTGGGCATGAAAGTTCGCCAATTGATCCAGCTTGGTGATTATCTCATCGCTCATAAGTACCTCTCAGAGGGCAAAAACGACTTTCAAGAAATCCAGAATCAATTTCAGTGGGGCAGGCTCTTCCTGTGGTTGGATCAACATCATTCCGTGATTGCTGCCGTCGTATTTTACCGGGGTATAGTTCTCCCCGCTGGAGTCTCCGCATGCCCGTTTTGAGTCACCATCCCCTTCCGCGTACAGGCACCAGACCGGCTTGGATGCAGCCTCCATACCCAACTCGGCGACAGCATCATGGTAAGGGATGGTCAGGTAGCCACCCGGCGAAAGAGAAAGCGCACCCAGACAGCTATCTGGAAAAGCGGCGTTCAACCAGATACACCCGTCAACAGCGCCGTCGGCTCCAATGCTGGCACCGATGGCGGCGATACTGTTCGGATCAACGCCCTCCAGCTGGCGAGCTTTGAGCATGGCGGCGCGGGCATCTAGCAGCCAGGGAGACGGGCTGAACGATTTACAACCACCTTCGCAATTGCGAAAGGTGAAAGTGAACACTGCAAACGACTGACCGTCCAGCATGGGTGGAAACCAGGTGCTATCCAGCCAGGGCTTGGCTGGGTCGGGCTCGGCGAATCCCCCCCGGTTTTGCAACCAGGTTGCGATTGCCAGCCACTCGTCCTGGTCACCAGGTGCCCAATGCATCAACACCACCAGCGGCGCCGGGACAACCGCGGCCGGGTAGTACCGCCCGGCTAACACCTGCCCGTCATCGGCTTGAAATGTGATCTCCTGGGGTTCCTGGGGGAGTGCTTCGACAACAGGCGCTGTTTCAGGCAACGGGCCAGGATTGGGTGTGTCGAGTAATTCGGGGAGGGATGCCGGTGAATGCGAGGGGGTGGTCAGCACAGGTGTATCGGTAAGGGGAGCAAGTGTGGGTGTGGATGGCACATTCTGAACAGGAGCTACCTCGGTTACCTGTGCACACCCCACCAGGAGCAGGACAAGCAGAATGAGGGCGACGCAATCAGTTCGCGTTATCTCAGCCATCAAGCTTTCTTTATCCTGCTTTGGGTGGCACTCTGCTCATGGCATATTCTGCCAGAGCGGTGATCGTCAGGCTGGGATTTACACCTGGGTTCGCTGGAACGATCGAGCCATCCACCACGTACAGGCCTGGATAGTTGTGCACCTGGCAGTCCAGATCGACAACACCCTCGGTGGCATCGCGGCCAAACGAACACCCGCCCAGGATATGTGCAGTCATGGGGATATTGAGCAGTCCTTCGTTCACGGTTCCCGCCGGCACCCCTCCAGATTTTTTGGCATAAGCTTGCGTCACTTGATGTCCGATTTCAATGGTCCTTGGGATTTGCTCATCGGGGCTGGTGATGGATACCAAGCCGCGGCGGAACAAGGTGAACAGATGTCGCCCCAGCCGCATGCGCAACCGGTTGTCCTCTGTTTGCATGACCAGTAAGATGGTTGCCCGCTGCGCCCAACTGGGCAAGACGTGCAGGCGCAGATAGTCCAAAGGGTGCTGAACGATTTGTTTCAGAGTCCGCCAGAAACGTGTGGGGATACCGCCACCAGCACGAATCAAGGGGCTGGATAGATAGCGCAATAGCGAGGAGCCAGCCGGGAAGCGTACCGGCTCAACAGCAGTGGACGGGTCTGCCTGGAAAATCGAGGTGATGGCAATGCCCTCGGAATAGTCGACTGCGGAGTTCCGACTAACTGCACCAAGCAATGCCTCGGAATTGGTGCGCACATTGTCACCCAGGCGCGGAGAGATCTCCGGCAGGCTGCGTGTGATCTCCCGGCAGCGGAAGAGCAGGTTAAGAGTACCCAGCGCTCCTGCAGAGACGATTACACTGCGCGCTCGTACCTTGATGGAAGCACCACCCAGCCAGGCGGTAGTACGGCGGTAGACCACTTCGTACTTTGATCCATCCGGCATGGTCTCTGGCAATGGGCGTATATCGTTCACATCCGCTTCTGGACGCACTTGCACACCCCACTTTTCCGCAAAGTACAGGTAGTTCTTTACCAGGGTGTTCTTGGCATTGTAGCGGCAGCCCACCATACACCCACCGCAATGTTTGCAGGTGTGGCGAGCCGGTCCTTCGCCGCCAAAAAATGGGTCAGGCACTTCCTGCCCTTGGGGGAGACCGTCCCCAAAGAATACGCTCACTTCTGTGGGGTGAAATGTTTGGCCTACGCCCAGCTCATCGGCGATCTCCTGCATGATCGCATCGGATTTCCACAGGCAGGGATTGGTCGCTGGGCCGAGCATGTGACGTGCAGTGGCGTAGTGCGGCATTAGCACAGATTTCCAGTCAGCCAGATGTCTCCAGGAGGGGTTTTCGAAGAGCTTGTTGGAGGGTTGCATAAGCACATTAGCATAACCCAGACTGCCGCCGCCTACCCCGGCTCCGTGCAGCACGATGACATCCCCAAAAGCACTGATCTGCAGGATGCCATAGCAGCGTAGCGCCGGTGCCCACAGATATTTCCAAACCTCCCAGTTGGTTTTTGGAAAATCCTGGTCTTCGTAGCGCACGCCACGCTCCAAAACTAGCACCGAATAGCCCTTCTCAGCCAATCGCATGGCAGAGACGCTGCCCCCAAATCCGGAGCCGATTATTACGAAATCGAAGGTTTGATTATCATGCATGGAAACCTGTTTATTTCAGCGATGACCGCTACCCGATATCGCTCTATCCATATTGGCGATTAAACATTCTGAACCCTCACCAAGTTCCTCATTGGGAAAGCTGATTACGCTCAAACCAGAACTCTCCTTGCTTTCAAATGTGCCAATCACTGGTAGTGGTAAAAGCCCCTCCCACTTTTCCGACCCAAGTAACCAGCGTCCACCATCTTGCGCAACAAATATGCTGGGCGATATTTATCATCCCCAAGGTCTCTTTGCAAGACTTCCATCACCGAAAGAACTACATCCAGACCGATCAAGTCAGCCAGGGTTAGCGGACCCATAGGGTGGTTCATACCCAGCTTCATCACCGTATCGATTGCTTCTGGAGTGCCGATCCCCTCTTGTAGGGCGAAGATAGCCTCGTTGATCATCGGGCACAGGACGCGGTTGGAGATGAATCCTGGCGAGTCCTGGGCTTCGACCGGCTCCTTGCCCATGCGCCGGCAGGATTCAACGATAGCCTGCGTGGTCTCATCGGATGTTGCCAGCCCACGAATTACCTCCACCAGGCGCATGAGCGGGACAGGATTCATGAAGTGCATGCCGATTACCTTTTCTGGGCGCTTGGTGGTACCAGCAATCTTGGTGATACTAATCGAGGAGGTGTTGGACGCCAGGATTGCCTCAGGACGTGCCAGGCGGTCGATCTCGGTGAAAATCTTGAACTTGAGTTCGGGGTCTTCGCTGGCGGCTTCGACGACCAGGTCCGCCTGGGACACGCTGTCCAGATTGTCGGTGGATTGGATGCCCAAAGCGGCGGATTTCTGGGTTTCGTCGAGCAAGCCTTTGCTTGCCAGTTTCTCTACCGATCTGGCAATTGTCTCTCGGGCGCGCTGCAATTGCTCTGGCACCACGTCCATCAGCGTAACTGCAAAACCGGATATAGCTGCCACCTGGGCGATACCGTTGCCCATTGTGCCAGCGCCGACCACAAAGATGCGCTTAATTTCCATGGTTCCTCCGATAGCGAGAGTGGGGAATCAAGAGGTGTATATCCTTTCGAACAACCCCTTCTGGTGCAAGCATGGCAGCTTTCTCTCCCTTAACCTTCAATTTCGATCGCCATTGCTACTGCTTCCGCCCCACCCAGGCACAAGGAAGCGATGCCGCGCTTGAGGCCGCGGTCTTTCAAGGCATAAATCAGCGTGGTGAGCACGCGCGCCCCACTTGCGCCGATGGGATGCCCCAGTGCAATTGCTCCACCGTGCACATTGACTTTCTCCCAATCCCAGCCCTTTTCCGCAAGTGCGTAACCATCTGCCAGTACCTGAGCGGCGAAGGCTTCGTTTAGCTCGATCAGATCCACATCGGAAAGCGTCCAGCCTACTTTCTCGAGCAACAGGGGGATTGCCCTGGCTGGTGCAATAAACAGGTACTTTGGCTCTACCGCCGCCTGCGTATACCCGAGGATGCGTGCCAGCGGCTTCGCACCCGATCTTTCAGCCCAGGAGGCACTGGCTACTACAACAGCCGCTGAGCCATCGTTTAGCCCAGGGGCGTTACCAGCGGTAACTTTGCCATCTTTTTGGAAGGCAGGCTTGAGGCTGGCAAGCGCCTCCAGCGATGTGTCCCGGCGGGGCGTTTCGTCGGTATCGAAGATTGTGACCTGGCCTTTTTTTCCGGGAATCTCTACAGGTGTAATTTCTGCTTTGAATTTGCCCGCATCGATCGCGGCGATCGCTTTCTGCTGGCTGCGCAGGGCGAACTCGTCCATTGCCTGGCGTGTGACCTCATATTCATTGGCGATGAATTCTGCGGCGTCGCCCATCCCCCAGTCCTCGAAGGGGTCCCACAAGCCATCCAACAGTAAGGCATCCGTGAGCTGCGAGTGCCCATAGCGCAGCGTCCCTCTACGCCCATCCACCAGGTAAGGGGCGCGGCTCATGCTCTCCATCCCTCCTGTAACGAACAGGTCAGCATCCCCAGCCTTGATTGCCTGCGCTGCGAGCATCACGGCTTTCAAGCCTGACCCGCATACTTTGTTGACAGTCGTGGCGCCGACGCTGGCGGGCAGCCCAGCGAAAATGGCTGCCTGGCGCGCTGGGGCTTGTCCCTCCCCGGCAGTGACCACATTCCCCATGATGACTTCGTCGATCTGCGCCGGATCGTCGATCCCGGCTCTTTCTACGGCGGCTTTAACGGCGATGGCTCCCAATCGTGGCGCAGGCAGACCAGACAAGCTACCCTGAAATCGCCCCGAAGGCGTCCGCACAGCACTCAGGATGACGGGTTGGCGTTCGTGATTGTCCAAGGTGGTTCTCCTTATCATTGCAGTAGACGGGTTGCGCGAGTGGGAAAAATATATGCTGCCCCGAGGTCAGTTAGAGATTGAAATGACGGGCCAAGAAATCGCGTTTTGCTTCAGGGCTTTTGTCTCGGATATGAAAGGACCTGGTCTGACAATCTTCCCAGTACTCTTCGATTGTTTTGATTGGGCGTGCGGGCACGCCTCCGGCGACTGTGCTCGCTGGGATATCTCGGCTAACTACCGCCCCCGCAGCGATCACACAGTTATCTCCGATTTTCACACCAGGAAGCAGGATGGCGTTGGTTCCGATAAATACATTATCCCCCACTATGATGGGCGCCAACTTGTCGATCTCCGGGTATTCATGGCGGAATACCCACATACCCCCATCATGAGTGATGAAACGCACACCTGATGTCACCTCGACGTGATTACCCAGCTTGATCAACCAGGGTTCGGAGCCAAAGGTGTATGGTCTGAGATCCAATAAGCTGCAGTCCTCCCCTACTTTTACTCCGATACTCCGCGCATAGCCAACTGGATCGCGGCGAATTTGCCATTCCCTTGCCAAGGATTTCAATAATTTCTTTAGAAGAGCGATCATGAGATTCGCTCGATGCTCTCCTTTACTCTGGTGAAGGTGGCCTCAAGGGATTCAGGTAGCACGCGTGTGGCACCTAAGGTAGATATAAAGTTCGTATCACCAGTCCAGCGAGGCAGGACATGCAAGTGCACGTGCTCGAGGATGCCTGCCCCGGCTGCAGAGCCAATATTTATACCCAGGTTGAACCCTTGGGGGTGGTAAGCATCCTGAAGCGCTCGCGTTGCCAGATTGCCCAGCTCCATAATTTCGGCGCGTGTCTCAGCATCCAGATCTTCCAGGGTCGCTTTATGCTCGTACGGCACAACCATCAGGTGACCGCTGTTGTAAGGAAAGCGATTGAGGATAATGAATGATCGCTGCCCGCGAAATACAATCAGGTTTTGAACGCTATTAGGCTGGGACAATTCTTGGCAGAATGCGCACTTGGATTCGCGATCGTCGTTTTGAATGTAGCTCATACGCCAGGGGGACCAGATATGATTCATTGCTGCGGTTCTATCGCTATGACACGTATTGGGTACCCAAAGCTATTGTAGCAAATAAACCCCTTTTCAGGTAGTTCACTCGGGCATAATGATAAACTGGCTGTCCTACTCGCCACCTCGGATATTTTACCAACATTGTTATTTGGCTGGTTACGCGTTGTTATGATTATGGATTAATCGCAAATCATCCTGCAATTTTCCTTGTGCTGCCTAGAGGAATGATCGCATTGCTTCCGGTGTTCCTATATATGGAATAAGCAAGCAGGATATTTACCCCCTATCTCGTCAACGGATCAGGGCAGTAATCATTCGTTATTTGTGAATAAGTAGCCTGGTAATAATTCGTGCGTGGGAATAGTTGACATCTTCCTCAAGGGCGAGTATCCTCTCACAGCAGACATTTTCTATGAACCAGCTTTCCCTCTTTCAACCTCCCTCCTGGAGTGTCAGCGACCTGACGCGTTATCTGCGCGACCTCCTTGTGAATGACGTCAACCTTGGAGACGTGTGGGTGGTCGGGGAGATCTCAAACCTCTCGCGCCCAGCGTCGGGGCACATCTATTTTACAATCAAAGATAGCGGGGCTTCTCTGCGGTGCGTGATGTGGCGGAACACGGCGCTGCGCCAGGCGCAATTACCACGTGAGGGGGAGGCAGTTGAAGTGCATGGCGCCATTGATGTCTACGAGGCTGGGGGTGTGTACCAGCTATATGCGGATGCCATCCGCCCGGCAGGGGAGGGAACACTCTTCCAGGAGTTCCTACGCCTCAAAGCCCGCCTGGAAGCTGAAGGCCTGTTTGACCTGGAGCGCAAGCGCCCGCTGCCCAAGTGGCCGCAGCGCATCGGTGTGGTTACCTCACTTACCGCGGCCGCACTGCGGGATATCCTCGATACGCTGCAGCGGCGATTTCCAATCGCCCAGGTGATCCTGGCTCCCACCCCGGTGCAGGGTGTCGAAGCGCCACCCGGGATTGTGGCTGCCCTGGCAGAGCTCAACCGGCTTGTCCACCCCGATGTAATCATCCTGGCCCGCGGGGGTGGTTCCATAGAAGACTTGTGGGCATTCAACGACGAGCGAGTTGCCCGTGCAATCGTTACCTCGCAGGCGCCTGTGATCACAGGCGTGGGTCACGAGACGGATTTCACGATTGCAGATTTTGCTGCTGACTTGCGTGCTCCAACACCGACAGCAGCAGCTGAGATCGCTACGCCAAATCGACCCGATCTGTTGGTTATATTGGGAGAGCTCGCTGGGAGGTTGGAGCGCGCTGTGCATAGCCTGGTCAGGTCAAGCCGCTGGGAATTGAGCGAGCAGCGCAATCGCCTTCGACTCCACTCTCCGGTGACACGCATGCGAGGTGATCGCCAGCGCCTTGATGAGCTGGAACGCAATTTGATATTATCCCTTGCACACCGCTTCCAATTAAGCCACGCTCAATTAGTAGGGTTGCAGCAGCGCTTAGGCGCTTTGAACCCCGTCGCAGTCTTGGGGAGGGGATATGCGATTGTATCCCAGCAAGATGGAAGTATGGTGCGCAGTGTGAAGCAGGTGGCTGCTGGTGACGATTTGGACGTGCGGGTTGCAGATGGGAGCTTTACCGCAAGGGTGGACGGGGGCTGATGCAGGACTCAGGTGAGAATAACCAGGCGCTAGCGCCTCAAAACTCCCCAGAGGATCTGGCTCACTTTGCGGAGCGTGTGAACGAAGATCTCCGGCTGGGTGGTGCGGGCTCTGCTGAGCAAGCATTTGGCTTGGGGTGCACAATTGGATTTATTCCCCTGTTGATCTTGATGGGTGTATTATTTGTGCTAAAAGTGATTAACCTTATCCTGGCGTTATTCCTCCTGGCGATGGGGTTGTTGGCGCTGGTAGGCATCAGCATGATGGCAGCCCAACAAGCGCGCCAGAGCGGGATTCGGCGGGCATATCGCTCGGGTATCGAAGCGGAGATCATAAAATATATGGACGGTAATAATCTATCTCGCGCCCAGTTCGACAGCCTCGTCTCTGAGCTATTACCCAGGGACGCTCCATTGCAGGTATTTCTGACACAAAGGGAGCAGAGATGACTAATTCAACACCCGATCAAGGCTCTTCATCTCCGCCAGTTGAAGAGCTAACATATGAACAGGCACTTTCTGAGCTGGAGGAGATTGTCGCCACTTTGGAGTCTGGTGACCATATCCTTGAATCCGC
This sequence comes from uncultured Chloroflexia bacterium, assembly GCA_963714425.1. Lineage (GTDB taxonomy): Bacteria > Chloroflexota > Anaerolineae > Anaerolineales > UBA4823 > DATCYX01. Next base: position 29,184 of record CAVQOI010000009.1, on the reverse strand, counting down.
TTTGGCTTTATTCGAACGCGGCCAGGCACTGGCTCGCCACTGCGCCTTGCTACTTGAGCAGGCAGAGCAAAAGATCAAGTTGCTTTCGGGTGATGATCTCGTGGATTATCCGCAGGACTAAATAAGTATGGCAGATTTGTTCAACAATTATGTTCTCATTGCCGGGTTAATTGCTTGGGGGATTGCCCAGATTGTAAAGGTCCCTCTCGAATATCTACAAACCCGTTCCTGGAATTGGGCATTGCTCCTACGTGCAGGTGGGATGCCCAGCTCGCATTCAGCTTTGGTGACAGCCATCGCACACTCCACTGGCTTGTTTATCGGCTTCGGCCAGCCAATATTTGCCCTGGCTGTAGCCCTGGCAATGGTAGTGGTGTACGATGCCACCGGTATCCGCCGGCAGGCAGGCAAGCACGCCGAGATGATCAACGCCATGGTCGATGATCTTACCAGCGGGCATCCACTCAAAGAAGAGCAGTTGCGCGAAGTTTTAGGTCACACACCATTGGAAGCGGTCGGGGGAGTAATTCTGGGGCTGGTGGTTGCACAAGGAGTCTGGTTCTTGTGGGGGTAAGCATCCGGGACAAATAATCCGTACCGAATTACAATTTATATATAATGAAAGCGTCATTTGTTGATGCGAGTAAGGCGGGTGCTAAGAGCCTTGAGTACCATGTGTAGTTCACTGACCCCCATCAAAGCAATGGCAAGCACGTAAACTCCAGCCCCGATAACCAGACCTCCAAGCACAATTAGCCAGGCCTGTGAGAAACCCATCCATTGCATCCATACTCCCAAAGCAAGGGACATCAACAGGGCAGCGCCGGTTGCTTGAGTACTCCCACGCAAGATACGCTTTCCTTCCATGCCATCCAGTCTGCGGCGCATATAGAAAATCAAGCCGGCTGCCTCAATGGCCGTAGCAAGCGTATTTGCCAGCGCCAGACCGCCGTGAGGCAACCACCCAACCCGTGCAAAGATGGCTGAAAAGACCACGCTGAAGATCACGTTCAAGATCATCGCGCCTGTGCCTACCAGGACGGGTGTGCGTGTGTCGTGCAGGGCATAAAAAGCGCGTGCAAGTACTTCTACCAGGCTGTGACCCACCAACCCGGCCGCAAACCACAAGAGCGCCCAAGCGACAAGCTCTGTTGAGCGTTCATCGAACGCGTTACGCTGGTAGAGCAGAACGATCACTGGCTTGCGCAGTAACACCAACCCCAGGCTGGCTGGAATGGAAAGCAGCAGCACTCCGCGCAGGCTATCTGCCAGTGAGGCACGCATCTCGTCCAGCCGCCCGCGAGCGTATTGTGCGGCGAAAGTCGGCATTGCGGCGATAGCAACCGACTGCGCGATTGCTGCTTGCGGCATTAGCATCAAAGCGAAAGCGATGACGATTGCGGTAACACTCCCCTCGGGCTGCTGCGAGGCAAGGCGCGTATTGACCCAGAAGTTGAGCTGCACCACTGCGACCCCCAACAAGCGCGGTCCCATCAGTCGCGCCACCTCGCGCACGTCGGGTGTATCTAAACCCAGGGTAGGAGAGTACTGAAGTTTGTGTTTGACCAGGGCGGGTATCTGCAAGGCAAGGTGTAATCCAGAGCCGATGAGTACCCCCCAGGCCAGGCCATTGATACCCATGCGAGGCGAGAGCACCAGCACACCGAAGATCAATCCGATCTGGTACATGGAGGGTGCTAACGCCGGGATGAAAAATACCTGATGCGCGTTGAGCACACTCATGACCAGTCCGCTGACACCAAAGATCGCAGCAGACGGTAGCATCATGCGTACGAGCGAGATCGTCAGCGCCTCTTTGGCGGGATCGCTGGCAAAACCAGGCGCCAGGATGTAACGGACAATCTGGGGTGCGAAGAATGCCGCCAGTGTAAGGGCGACAGCCATGGTAACGAGGATCAAGTTGATGATCGAGGAAGCCAAGCGCCAGGCAGCTTTACGGTCGCCTTGGGTGAGCAGCGTTGTGAAGGTTGGGATGAAAGCGGATGCCAGTGCCCCGCCTGCCACCAGTGTGAAAAGCGTTTCAGCCACGCGGTTCGCGGCGTTGAACGCCTCGATCTCCGCCTGGGTGCCGAAGGCGCCTGCGACCAGGACCTGCCGCAGCAACCCAGCTAAGTTGCTGATCACGAAAGCCAGCATCACCGTTCCGGCTGCGCGGGCGATCTGCCGGCTAGCGTTGGATGTTTGATCGACCACAGTGGGATTATACGACCTTTTGATCTCTCAATCCTGAAAGGGTGATTTTTGTTACTAGCAGATTTATTGACTATCGATTATTCTTGATTTACATCGCAGCACTTTGTGAGGATCATTTACGTTCAATCCGAGACATCCCAGGAGTACATTCATATGGATCAATTCCCAGAAGCAGAACCCTACCGCATAAAAGTGGTTGAACCCTTAAAGCTTACGACGCGCCAGCAGCGCGAGCAAATTATCAAAGATGCCCACTACAATATTTTCTATATCCCGGCTGAGGACGTTTTTATCGACTTGCTCACCGACAGTGGCACATCTGCTATGAGCCAGTACCAGTGGGCAGGGATGATGACCGGTGATGAATCCTATGCAGGCTGCCGAAATTGGTTCCACCTGGAGGAGAGCGTAAAAGACCTCACCGGTTACAAATACGTGATCCCTACACACCAGGGCAGGCCGGCAGAGAATATCCTCACCATGATCCACATCCGCCCAGGTCTCTCGGCGATCTCCAACATGTTCTTTGATACAACGCATGCGCATGTGGAAACCAAAGGAGGGGTGCTGCGCGAGCTGATCATTTCCGAAGGATTGAATCCCGAGGTGGAGCATCCCTTCAAAGGCAACGTGGACATTGACCGCCTTGAGGATACCCTGAAACGCCTCGGGCGTGAGCAGGTTGCACTCATCCTTGTCACCGTGACCTGCAATAATAACGGCGGGCAGCCGGTCTCGATGGAGAACCTGCGCAACGTTCGCCGGGTGGCAGACCAATACGGTGTGCCCTTCTTCCTGGACGCGGCCCGCTTCGCCGAAAATGCATACTTTATCAAGCTGCGGGAGCCGGGTTACGAGCACAAAAGCATCAAAGAGATTGCTCGCGAGATGTTCTCCTATGCGGATGGCTGTACGATGAGCTCCAAGAAAGACGGCTTGGTTAATATTGGCGGCTTCCTGGCTCTAAATGACGAAAAGAAATACCGGCAGGCGCAAGAATACCTGATCCTCATGGAAGGCTTCGTCACCTACGGCGGCATGGCAGGCCGCGACCTGGAAGCCCTCTCGATCGGGTTGGGGGAAGTGTTAGAAGAAGCGTACATGGCGAACCGGGTGCGCCAGGTGCATTATTTGGGCAACCAGTTGTTGCAAGCCGGAGTGCCCGTCGCCCGGCCACTGGGCGGGCACTCGATTGTGCTGGATATGAAGCGCTTCTTGCCCCACGTTCGTCAAGACGACTTCCCATGTGAAGCTTTAGTCGCTGCTCTGTACGTCGATTCCGGCACACGCGGTGTCGGGCTTGGGCAGCTAGCTTTTGGCGGGGTTGACAAAGAGACTGGCAAGACCACATATGCTCCGATGGAGCTTGTGCGTCTGGCTATCCCACGCCGTGTGTATACCGATAACCATATGAATGTGGTGGCGAAAAGCGTAATCCGTATCTTTGAGCAGCGAGAAAGCATGAAGGGCATGCGCATCGCCTGGTCGCCGGAGGTTTTGAGGCACTTTACGGCACACCTGAAGCCTCTCTAAGAGATCTGGTATCCAGAAGTGCGGGCGAATTCTGCCCGCACTTTTTTGTTTACGGATAATTGAGGGAGGAGATTGTCGATGATTGCCCATTGCAAAACCCGGGAAAATTTGCTACAATGGCACATAGTTTATCCAGTCGATAAACAAACCCAAGCTTTTTATGACCAATCCACTTATCGCCGACCAGGACAAAGTAAGACGCATAAACAAGTCGATCGTGTTGAACACGCTTCGGCTGCATGCCCCCATTTCCCGCGCCGAAGTAGCGAAGATCACCGGATTGAACCGCAGCACGGTTTCCAATATCGTCACGTCTCTGATCGACGAAGGTCTGGTTTGGGAAAAAGAGCAGCAGGTTTCTAGCGGAGGGCGACCTGCGATTTCACTGTCCTTGAGGCGTGATGGCGGCGCGGTCATCGGCCTGGAAATCGGCGTGGATTTTATCGCCATTCTTCTGACCAATTTTGTAGCAGAAATCTTGTGGGAAGCCAGGGTACAAACAGACCGCTCTCAATCTCAGATAACAATCATTAGCCAAGCCGAGCAGCTGATCGATAAGGCACTAGCCATCGCCAGCGAACAGAATTTGAAACCCCTAGGAATGGGCGTTGGATTGCCTGGTCTGGTAAATGTACGCCAGGGGGAGCTGATCGTTGCTCCCAACCTGGATTGGAAGAACGTACCCCTGCGTCTGATGTTAAATCAGCGCTTCCGCCTGCCTGTCTACGTCGAGAACGATGGCAACCTGGGCGCCCTGGGGGAATACTACTTCGGTTTGGCCCGTGGGGTCGATAATTTTGTTTACCTGGAGTCCGGGATCGGTTTAGGGGGTGGCATTGTGATCGATGGCAAGCTGTTTCGCGGCGGTCATGGATATGCTGGAGAGATCGGCCATATTCAACGCGCCGTCAATGGTGAGCACTGTGGTTGTGGTCGTATCGGCTGCTGGGAAACCCAAGTTGGACCGCCTGCCATTCTCAATCGCGTGAAAAAAGCGATTCGAAACGAGCCAGATCCATCAATTAGTGAAGCTTGCCAGGGAGATCTGAGAAACCTGACCCTGGAGATGGTTGTAAATTTTGCACGGGAAGACAACCGGATTTGCTATCAGGTGATGGAAGATGTGGCGATCAATTTGGGGAGTGGCATCGCTGACCTAGTGAATATTTTCAATCCAAATTTAGTTGTAATCGGCGGTGCTTTGACAGTCGGTCGGGATATCCTTCTTCCCGTCATTCAGGATACGGTACTTTCTTATGCATTGCGCCCTTGTACAGAAAACCTGAAGATCGCTTTCTCTGAGAACGGTGCGCATGCTTGTGTATTCGGAGCAATCGCAGTAGTACTGGATGATATATTGAGGGAGATTACGATTAATTAAGCTGGCTGACGATTTTTGCATTATTCCAGGCGTAGTTCACCCACATTCCATCGAAAATATCCTGCGCCATTCAACCGGTGTAAACCAGATTGGATCTATTAGAAATCTGTGAAAGACACTTGAAAAAGGAGGTGATGAACAATCCGAGATCGTGTACAATATTTCTGCCCATCAATAAACAATAATTTTGACCAAATATGGAGGAGTGTAAATGTTTAAGAAGAGTTCGTTGTATAAGCTGATAGCCATTTTGTTTGTTGCAATAATGGTCTTGTCAGCATGTGCGCCTGCAGCAACTCCGGCACCCGAGGCAACTCAGGCGCCTGAAGAGACCCAACCGCCCGCGGAGACCAAGCTGGGAGTTGGGATTGTGCTGCCGACGAAAGATGAACCTCGCTGGATTCAGGATGAGGCGCGCTTCAAGGATGCGCTCTCAGCTGCTGGGTACCAAGTAGAGATTCTCTTCAGCCAGGGTGACTCGGCCAAAGAGAAATCCAATGTTGAAGACCTGATCACCAAGGGTGTCAAGGTTTTGATCATCACCCCGCAGGACGCAACTGCTGCAGCGGCAGCTGCCGAGGCGGCTCGTGCGGCGGGTGTGAAGGTGATCTCTTATGACCGCTTGATCCGCGACACTGAGGCGGTAGACTACTATGTGACCTTCGACAGCATTGCGGTGGGCGCAGCCCAGGCGCAATACCTGGTGGACAAGGCTTCTGGCAGCGGCAATCCGCTCTTCCTGTATGCGGGAGCGGCGTCTGACAACAATGCCTTCCTGTTCTTTGAGGGAGCGTGGAACGTGCTGCAGCCCAAGATTGCGGATGGGACATTCGTGATCAAGAACTCCAGCGAAGCGGTAGCCATGCAGGGAACAGCCAGCATGACGCGTGACGAGATGGCCAAAGTCATCGGGCAGATCAGCACTAACTGGGACTTCAACACTGCCAAGAACCTGGCTGAATCCAACCTGACTGCTGCCGGTACCGCTGATAAGGGTGATGTGTTCATCCTGGCGCCGAACGATGGCACCTCACGTGCTATCGCCGATGCGTTTGCAGCTGACACCGATGTGAGCAGCTATGTGATCACCGGTCAGGATGCCGAGAAGGCATCCATCCAGTACATCATCGATGGCAAACAGTCGATGACGGTGCTGAAGGATGTGCGCGTGCTGGTGAACGACGCCATCAACGCAGCAATCGCGTACCTGACGGACCAGACCCCGCCACAGACCAACACCTACAACAATGGTGTGGTGGATGTGCCGGCCAAGCCGTCAGCTGTGATCTCAGTTGACAAGGACAACGTTGTCAAGGAGATCATCGACTCCGGTTACTGGCCTGCCAGTGACTTCACTGGTCTCGAAGCAAGCGCTGCAGCTCCCGAAGAAGGGGTGTTAGCAGTTGGGATCGTGCTGCCGACGAAAGATGAGCCGCGCTGGATTCAGGATGAGGCGCGCTTCAAGGATGCGCTTGTAGCTGCTGGGTACCAAGTAGAGATTCTCTTCAGCCAGGGTGATTCGGCCAAAGAGAAATCCAATGTTGAAGACCTGATCACCAAGGGTGTCAAGGTTTTGATCATCACCCCGCAGGACGCAACTGCTGCAGCGGCAGCTGCCGAGGCGGCTCGTGCGGCGGGTGTGAAGGTGATCTCTTATGACCGCTTGATCCGCGACACTGAGGCGGTAGACTACTATGTGACCTTCGACAGCATTGCGGTGGGCGCAGCCCAGGCGCAATACCTGGTGGACAAGGCTTCTGGCAGCGGCAATCCGCTCTTCCTGTATGCGGGAGCGGCGTCTGACAACAATGCCTTCCTGTTCTTTGAGGGAGCGTGGAACGTGCTGCAGCCCAAGATTGCGGATGGGACATTCGTGATCAAGAACTCCAGCGAAGCGGTAGCCATGCAGGGAACAGCCAGCATGACGCGTGACGAGATGGCCAAAGTCATCGGGCAGATCACCACCAACTGGGACTTCAACACTGCCAAGAACCTGGCTGAAGCCAACCTGACCGTTGCCGGCGCCGCAGACAAGGGTGATGTGTTCATCCTGGCGCCGAACGATGGCACCTCACGTGCTATCGCCGATGCGTTTGCAGCTGACACCGATGTGAGCAGCTATGTGATCACCGGTCAGGATGCCGAGAAGGCATCCATCCAGTACATCATCGATGGCAAACAGTCGATGACGGTGCTGAAGGATGTGCGCGTGCTGGTGAACGACGCCATCAACGCAGCAATCGCGTACCTGACGGACCAGACCCCGCCACAGACCAACACCTACAACAATGGTGTGGTGGATGTGCCGGCCAAGCCGTCAGCTGTGATCTCAGTTGACAAGGACAACGTTGTCAAGGAGATCATCGACTCCGGTTACTGGCCTGCCAGTGACTTCACTGGTCTTCCGTAGTATATGTTAGTAATGCGGTGTGGGAATAGGGTAAACTATTCCCACACCGCATTTTGGGAGTCGGTACTATACTTATCATAATGATAAATACTGGAGCAACGCAAATCAAACCTGATTTCTGAAATGGAGTTCAGCATGAAACCAGTCATTCTAGAAATGCGTAACATAACCAAGGAATTTCCCGGAGTCCGGGCCTTAGATGATGTCAGCTTTCAGGTGGCTGAAGGAGAGATTCACTGCCTTGTAGGGGAGAACGGAGCGGGTAAATCTACTCTGATGAAGGTGCTGAGCGGCGTATACCCGTTTGGGACCTATACGGGGGATATCCATATAAGGGGCGAATTACAAAAATTTGGCAATATCGGTGATAGCGAAAAAGCTGGGATTGCCATTATCTATCAAGAATTAGCGCTAATTCCAGAGTTGACAGTGTATGAAAACATCTTCCTTGGACACGAGATCGGGAACGGTTTTGTTGTCGATTGGAACGAGACGATCAAGCGCGCGGGCGAAATGCTGGTAAAAGTGAAGCTCAAGGTCAATCCGGCTGCCAAAGTCAAAGACCTCGGTGTGGGTGAACAACAGCTTGTCGAAATAGCTAAGGCACTCAGTCGCGATGTCAAGCTCTTGATCTTAGATGAACCTACCTCTGCCCTTAATGAGGATGACGTTGAAAACCTGTTTGATCTGCTACGTGTTCTGCGAGATCAGGGCGTCACCTGTGTATTGATTACGCATAAACTCAAAGAAGTGATGGATATCGCCGATAAGGTTACAGTTTTGCGAGACGGTGAGACTGTGTGTACCCTGGATGCCCAAAAAGGCGAGGTGTCTGAAAATATACTGATCAAGCATATGGTGGGACGTGAAATTAACAATATTTATCCGCAAAGACGACGCAAGCCATTTGAAACTGCGGCTGCTGCTATAGAACCAGCCAGGGCAGCTGGCGTAAAGGTCATTGCGTATGACCGCTTGATCACCAACACCAAAGCGGTGGATTATTTTGTGACCTTCGACAGCATCTCCGTCGGCGCTCAGCAGGCGCAATACTTGCTCGATCGTGCAACGGGAAAAGATAACCCGCTTTATCTGTATGCGGGCGATGGAACTGACAACAACACCTTCCTTTTCTTCGAAGGCGCTTGGAATGTCTTGCAGCCCAAGATCGTTGATGGCACCTTCGTGATCAAGAATTCCAGCGAAGCTGTTGCTCTGCAAGGCAAGGCTGCGCTGACTCGAGACGAGATGGGCACTATCATCAGCCAGACCACCACCGGCTGGAAGTTTGACATTGCCAAAAATCTTGCTGCAGTCAACTTGACCACTGCGAACGCTGAAGACAAGGGCAACGTTTTTATCCTTGCCCCTAATGACAGCACCGCTCGCGGAATCGCCGATGCTTTCGCTGCCGATAAGGACGTCAAGAGCTACACAATTACCGGGCAGGACGCAGAAAAGGCATCCGTACAATACATCATGGATGGCAAGCAGTCTATGACTGTCTTCAAGGATGTCCGCACTCTGGTTCAGAACGCCATTGACACAGCGATAACCCTGCTAAAAGGCCAGGTTCCCGAAACCAAGAGCACTACCAATAATGGACTCATCGATGTCCCGACGATACAAACTCCTGTTTTCTCAGTCGACAAGGCGAGTGTCAAGTCGGCTCTAATCGACTCTGGCTATTATGAGGCCCTTGAATTAGCCAACAATTCAAATACCTCTATGCCTTCAACCAGTATAGCCGTCGGAATTGTTCTCCCAACCAAAGATGAGCCGCGCTGGATCCAGGACCAGTCACGTTTCCAGGATGCATTTAAAGCAGCTGGGTACGAAGTAGAAATTCTGTTCAGCCAGGGTGATCCTGCCAAGGAGAAAGAGAACGTCGAAGCCCTACTGGCCAAGGACATCAAAGTTCTAATTATATGCCCGCAGGGTGGTGGAGAAGTCGTACTGAAGGTTGCCAATTGGAATGTATACAATCCAAAAGTTGGTAGAGAGCTCCTCAAGGACATTCATTTCAATGTGAGACGAGGTGAAATCGTCGGTTTTGCCGGATTAATGGGTTCAGGGCGCACCGAGCTCGCTTTAAGTATATTTGGCAATCCGGTAGGCTACGAAACCGAAGGGGAGATTTATATCAAAGGTGAGAAGAAGAATTTTAAACATCCTCAGGATGCCATTGCCGAAGGGGTCGCATATGTCACTGAAGACCGGAAGACGGCCGGACTGATCCTGATTCAAGATGTGCAACATAATATCTCACTTGCCAATCTACGTGCGCTCGCCGACCGTTTGGGTGTGATTGATAGCAATGCTGAAGTGAAAGTTGCAACCGAGTACACCGACTCGCTGGCGATTAAGACGCCCAGCATCGAGCAGAAAGTAATGTTTTTGAGTGGTGGGAACCAGCAGAAAGTATCCCTCGCCAAGTGGTTGTACGCAGATCCCGAAATACTCATTCTGGATGAGCCAACCCGAGGGATTGATGTGGGAGCAAAATACGAAATCTATACAATTATGAATCGCCTTGTAGAGCAGGGCATGTGCATCGTCATGATCTCGTCTGAGTTACCGGAGATTCTGGGGATGAGTGATCGGGTGTATGTCGTCTCTTCGGGGAAAGTGGTTGGTGAGCTGCCGGTAGAAGAAGCAACCCAAGAAAGAATCATGGAATTGGCTACCCAAATCTAAGCGGAGGAGACCAGAATGTCATTTCTCGGAGACCTACAAAAAGTATTACGCGAAAACGTGCGCGAATATGGCATGTTCATCGCCCTTTTCGTGATCATGGCAATCTTCACCTTCACCACCGATGGCATCTTCATCTCATCGAGGAACATCAGCAACCTATTGAATCAAACGGGCTATATCGCGGTGTTAGGCGTCGGGATGACGCTGGTGATTGTCATACGCCACATTGACCTCTCGGTTGGTTTTTTGGCGGGATTCTTAGGAGCGGTAGCTGCCATTGTCATGGAATTCTGGGGGCTGCCAGTCTACATCGTCATACCACTTGTGTTAGCATTAGGCGCCCTCTCCGGATTGATCACCGGATTTTTGGTTGCCCAGATGAAGATCCCCGCCTTCGTTGCCACCCTGGCTGGATGGCTTATCTACCGAGGCGCGATTCTTGTTGTCACTGAAGCTACCGGGACGATCATTATTACTGACGATGTATTTAACGCCATTGGCAATAAGTTCATACCCGATTTCCCAGCCATGGCGTTTCTCCCTGGGGTGCACAAACTCACATTGCTCCTGGGATTGATCGTGATGGTATTATTCATATTCAGCCAGATCAACGACCGTCGCAAGAAGCAAGCCTACAATTTCCAGGTGCTACCAAACGATATATTTGTGCTTAAATTGGTATTCACATCCCTGGTGATTGTTGGGGTGACCTGGGTGCTCTCTGGCTACAATGGACTCTCCTGGACGGTAGTGGTTGTCCTGCTGGTGGTCGCAATTTATGCGTTTATTACAAATAGCACCGTTTTGGGCAGGCACATTTATGCGATTGGCGGGAACCCCGAGGCTGCGGAATTAAGTGGTATCAATGTAAAGAACATTACCTACGTAGTATTCGGCTCGATGGGAATGTTATCCGCACTGTCTGGAATATTATTTGCATCCCGGTTGCAGTCTGCGACGACAACTGCTGGCACGCTGTTCGAACTGGATGCCATCGCTGCTGCATTTGTTGGTGGCGTTTCGGCAGCTGGCGGTGTCGGAAAAGTAACCGGCGCCATTATCGGAGCGCTGGTGATGATCTCGCTGACGAGTGGCATGAACCTGATGGGCATTGGCATTGCTTACCAGTATATGGTCAGAGGGGCGGTACTGGCGATTGCCGTGATCTTCGATGTTGCCACACGCCGGACTGGCAAGTAATATTATTTTCCGAAGCATAATTTTTATCGTACATACAATCCATGCGACCCCTTTCATGATCAGCGAGAGGGGTCGCATGGGTTATTCCACAAGACTTGCCGAATTGATCATGAGAAATCCCTTCTTGACATAGAACATATGTTCGTGTATAGTATGGGTGTGTTTTTGTTGTAGTAATTTGAATACTTTTGTATTTTGATCAATGATTGAAGCATGAAATACCTATCTCCCTCTGAGCAAGCGAATTTCCAGGCAATAGTTTGGGATGTTGTGCGCCAAATCCCTGAAGGCAAAGTGGCGACGTACGGGCAGATAGCAAGGATGATCCCGGTACTGAAGGGCATGGACCCCAAAGATTACGCAGCATGGAGCGCGCGCTGGGTAGGAGGCGCGATGGCGGCGTGCCCGCAGGATGTCCCCTGGCAGCGGGTAATAAATTCCCAGGGCAAAATCAGCCTGCATCCGGGTTCAGGCGCTGGCAAGCAACGGATGATGCTCGAAGCAGAGGGGGTGCCGTTTGATCAGCGTGATCGTGTAGACTTGCGCCAATTTGCCTGGAACGGCCCATCCCAAGAGTGGCTCAGGGAGCATGGATTTGAAGCAACAGGAGGTAGTGGAGATGTCACCAAATAACCGGATTGATCCGCGTGTTCGTGCTTATGGCAAAGCGCGAATCGATGTGACCCAGAGAGCGCGCGATGAGAGCGAGTGGCAATCGATGTGGCGAGAGCCACGTTATGAATTTCCTTTCTCGTTTGAGAAAGGCTGGAAGCATAGCATCCAATATCTTGTCGACGATTATCCTGCTGAGATCGGTTTTTTTATCGATGTGCTGGGATTCCCTGTAAGTGCATTCTCCCCGAGCTACGCCCAGTTCACCAGCCCTGGAGGTGATTTCCACTTTAGCGTTGCGCAGGCGGAGGGCGCCGCCGCCACACCCCCTGAATTGATCTCAATCCAATTCAAGATTGAGAGTCTAGCTGAAACAATCGAAGAATTAGAAAAGCGCGGAGTCACTTTTGATCGCAAGCCTGATAGCGTTGAGAATACGGTGGCAGTAGCGACATTGCGTTCACCACACGGGGTGCCGATTGAGCTGTGGGGTATCCTTCAAGCGGAAAGGTCTGCTGTACCGATAGCTGAAGACGGTGAGGATGAAAAATCTGGTGATTTCTGGGCTGTGAATGATGAACAAGACGGCGATCTCCTTGATGATGAACGTGACAACGAGAAAGCTGAGACTGACGTCATCGGCGGCGATGACCATATTTCTGATGCTGAGTTCCCCGAAGAACCTGTCTATGTGGATGAGGAAGACGATGGGAGCGAGGGTAACTCACCGATTGCCTCAGCACCGCAACAGCGCTCATCCACCCCGCCGCGCTCCTTCCCTGCTATCATCCGCAGCAGTGAAGATCTATTGAAGAATGCCAAGCTAAATCCAGCTCGCAAACTCAAAGGCAATGGACAGAGCGGCTTTCCCAATGTTGAAGATAGTCTTGATGAGGAGAACGGATAATTATTTGGAGGTCATGAGTGTCCCCACCAGAGGATAAAGTTCAATGCTTGCATCCCGATCCGGATAAAGCCATGCCGCGTATTTCCCGGAAGAAGTACGATCTTGTAATGCAGGCAATCCTGCAGGCAGTCTCCATGGAAGGCGACGGGATCTTTTTTCGTGATCTGGCCGGACAGGTTGGTAAGCTGATCCCCGCGCCCGATTTAGAGACGTTGGGTTCGGTAAGTTGGTACACGACCACCATTAAACTAGATCTCGAAGCTCGGGGTTTGATCGAGCGCATCCCTGGTTCCCACCCACAGCGAATCAAACTCATCAAATGAGATTTGTGTTCAAATGCCATGGCAAATTTGACTCTCGAGTGCAAACCAGTTTCACCAGACCGATGGGCTGACCTGGAGACGCTTTTTGGCCCGCGTGGCGCCTGTGGGGGCTGCTGGTGCATGTATTGGCGCTTGAGCCGTTCTGATTTTGAGCAGATGAAGGGGGAAGCAAACAGGTCTCTATTAAAGTCTATCATCGATGCAGGTGAAGAGCCCGGAATTCTCGCATATGATGCAGGCAAACCTGTTGGCTGGGTGTGCGTGGCTCCGCGGATAAACTTCTCCACATTAGAGCGCTCACGAATCCTCAAGCCGGTGGATGATCAGCCGGTCTGGTCGGTAGTTTGTTTCTTTGTTGCCAGACCTTACCGGCGCAAGGGTATTACTGTCGAGTTGCTAAACGCAGCGGTAGCATATGCCAGCCACCACGGGGCTATGATCGTGGAGGGATATCCAGTGGAGCCCAAGGCAGACAGATCACCGGATACTTTCATGTATCACGGCCTGGCCTCGGCATTCCTAAAGGCGGGATTTCAAGAAGTGGTGCGGCGCTCAGAGACCCGACCGATCATGCGCAAGGCTCTCACTGAATAAAGGGTTGTATCTTAATATGTTCTTGTGTGAGATGGCAGATGTTGCCCGCCGTCTCTCATGTTTCTTGTTAGTACTCCATTTCGGAGGATGACCATGCAAAAACGTTGTGCCTGGGCGGGAAGTGACCCGTTGTATGTCGCCTATCACGATCAGGAGTGGGGCGTGCCGGTTCACGATGACCGTCTCCTGTTCGAATTTCTCATTCTGGAGGGGATGCAGGCTGGATTGAGCTGGGCGACTATTTTGAAGAAACGCGAGAACTTTCGCAAGGCTTTCGATGGCTTTAACCCTGAACAAGTGGCACGATATGGTGATGAGAAGGTAGCTGCCCTGTTAGGGGATGCAGGCATTGTGCGCAACCGTCTCAAAGTCGCCGCGACTATCCAAAATGCGCGCAATTTTCTGGATGTGCAACGCGAAAGTGGAAGTTTTGATGCCTATATCTGGCAGTTCACCGGTGGTAAGACCATCAAAAATTCCTGGCGCACCTTAGCTGAAATTCCCGCTCATACCCTAGAATCGGATCTAATGAGTAAAGACCTCATCCGGCGGGGGTTCAAGTTTGTCGGGTCGACGATTTGCTATGCATTCATGCAGGCAGTCGGCATCGTCAATGACCACCTGGTTGATTGCTTCCGGTATGATCAAGTGGAAGGGTGAGGAATGGTGCTAGGCTGTAACGCTCGCCAGTTGTTTGCAGTCAATATGATAGAATTGACGAGAGCCGGGTACGCCGCCCCCGGCTCTCTCTAAGGAGGAGAAGAAGAGAAATCGCCCTTCGATTGTTATCTTACCAAAGGCGGCCGATCTCTGCTTGACGATTACCCTACGATTACCCTACGATTGCCCATCAATTTTGAAGGTTTTGATAAGAATACTATGGATTTTGCAATTCAAACCGAACATTTGAGCAGGATTTACAAGATCCGTGGCGGCAAAAAGAGTGAGCCAAAGGAACTGGTCGCGCTGCAGGACGTGGATATGGAGGTGCAACAGGGCGAATTATTTGGCTTGCTGGGTCCCAATGGCGCCGGTAAAACGACCCTGATCAAGATCCTGACCACCTTGCTTTCGCCCTCCTCCGGTGTAGCACGTGTTGCTGGCTATGATGTTGTCCAAGAGCCGCAAAATGTGCGCTCACGAATCAATATGGTCTCTGGGGGAGAATCATCGGGCTATGGCTTGCTTACCGTGCGTGAGAATTTGTGGATGTTCTCCCAGTTCTACGGGATGTCTTCCGTGCAGGCAAACAAGCGTATTAAGGAGTTGCTCGAGATCGTTGGCCTTGCCGACCGGATAAATACGAAATCTTCAGACCTGTCAACTGGACTGCGACAGAAGATGAATATCGTGCGCGGCTTTCTGACTGACCCGGATGTGCTATTCCTGGATGAGCCCACTCTAGGCTTGGATGTCGGCGCTTCGCGCGAGGTGCGCCGCTTCATCCGCCGCTGGGTGGATGAAGATGCCACGCGCACCATCCTGCTGACAACCCACTACATGGTTGAGGCTGACGAGCTGTGTGATCGTGTTGCCATTATCAATAAGGGCCGCGTGCTGGCTTGTGATAAGCCTGCCACTCTTAAGCGCCGCCTGCAGGCAGATGCAATCTACCGCCTTGAGGTCAGCCCGTTGAACGGTCTGAGCGTTGAGCGCTTTGAATCACTTGCAGGGGTGCGCAACGTAGTGCACAGCATTCAGGATGGATTCAACATCCTGGAGTTTATCCTGGCTCAGGATGACGTGCTCGGATCGGTCGTTAATACGATGACCTCGGAAAATATCCACATCCTCAACCTGCAGAAGCGCGAACCCACACTGGAAGATGTCTTCGTGGACCTCGTTGGAAGGAGTATGGAAGAGGTGGAGAAGGGAGAGTAGCCAGCATGCTGCGTGTAAGAAAGAATAGCGGCGCACTGCTCTTTATCCAGTCTGTAGTTGCGCGCGCCTATCCTCGTGTGATTGGGCAACAACGCGAGAAGTCCTGGATGTTCTTCGAGATCCTTCTTCCAATGCTTTCGGTAGCTGCATATGTGTTTGTTTACCGAGCCATAGGCGCTCCGGAAGCGTATGTGGGCTTTGTCGTGATGGGTGGGGCAATGGTGGCGTTTTGGATGAATGTGCTGTGGAATATGTCCAGCCAATTGTACTGGGAGAAAGAGCAAGGCAATTTAGCTCTGTATATTATGGCTCCCAACTCGATGATGGCTATTTTGCTCGGCATGGCACTGGGTGGGCTTTTCGCCACTTCATTGCGGGCTGTAGTCATTGTTGTTTTAGGTAGCTGGATGTTCCAGGTGCAATACGCCATCGCCAATTTCTGGCAGCTATTTGCTGTCTTCTTCCTGGCAATGGTCGCCTTATACGGTCTCGGGATGATGACCGCATCAATATTCTTGCTCCTCAGTCGCGAGGCCTGGCATATCGCAAGCCTGGCACAGGAGCCGATCTATCTTGCATCTGGGTTCTATTTCCCCGTCAAGAATCTAAATTTTTGGGTGGCATTAGGAGCCTCCATCATCCCGCTGACGCTTGGGCTGGATGCCATGCGGCAATTAGTCTTCGCCGAAGGTACCTCCTTTGGCTTCCTGTCAGTCGAGGTTGAGATCGGTGCATTGTTGGGGTTGAGCATCCTGTTTTTGCTGGGAGCCAAGTGGTTATTGGATTACATGGAACGATTGGCGATCCGAGAGGGACGATTAACCGAGAGCCGGCGATAGTCACAAGTTTCAGGTGTAGAGTTTTAGGCTGCACTTACAGGTAATTTCCCACACCCTAAAACCATACGCTCACTCTCAATTGCAAACCTCGAATCAAGATGAAACATTCAACATTCAACCTTCAAACCTTCAAGACGAAGCGCTACTGGCGCAGCTTTACGATGGGCTCCTGGCTTGGCTGGCAAATTGAGTCGAACTGGGCAGATCCCTTCCTTTTTGCCGTGTATTCTTTTGTTAAGCCACTATCAGGAGCGATCATCCTGGTAATCATGTACAGCGTGATTACGGGGAGTGATTTCGATTCACCTATCTTCGCCTACATTTACCTGGGAAACGCATTCTATATCTATGTCGGGCAATTGATGAATGGAATCTCCTGGGCGATCATCGATGACCGCGAGCACTACAAAACGCTTAAGTATATCTACACTGCACCGATACACTTCCCTACATACCTGCTCGGTCGCGGGGTGGCTCGATTCCTGATCGCTACCATCTCTGTCTTCGTGACCATCTTGATTGGTATGGTCTTTTTTCACTTGAGGATCGACTTGGCACAGGTCGATTGGCTGCTATTTCTGGTAACGATCGTCATCGGTGTGAATATGTTGGCGCTGATGGGTCTGATCCTTGCAGGTGTCTTGCTACTTCTGGTGCACCACGTATGGGAGCTGGGTGGAGCGGTCGCTGGAGCCCTGTTCCTGTTCAGCGGGGCGATCTTTCCGCTTGACGTGCTGCCAGCCTTTCTGCGCCCTCTGGGATATCTCATACCGATCACCTACTGGTTGGAGCTCCTGCGACGCTCGCTGGTAGGCTCGATTGCTGAAGCGTTCCCGACGCTGTCAGGCTTCAGCAACATCCAGTTGCTTGGCGTTCTCTTAGGACTCACAACGGCCTTCGGGCTTCTATCAGCCACGATTTTCAACTGGTGCGAGCGGCGGGCGAAAGAAAAAGGTGTCATCGACGTCGTTACAAATTATTAGTTGCGGGAAAATAACCATGGAAGCACTTACCATCAATGAACTTTCAGGCACCCACCTCAGCCCAATCTGGGTAGCGCTTTCGCCCAGAGGCCTGATTGCCGTTGAAATTGGCACCAGCCAGCAGGAATTTACGCAGCTGCTGCAGCGGCGCTTCCCCGGCGTCGAGGTTGTGCTCGATAGCCGACGCACGGGAGAAGTTACCCAACAGCTGTTGGAATATCTTGAGGGAAAGCGCCGTGAGTTTAAACTATCGATTGACTGGTCGGAGATGAGGGTTTTTCAAAAACAAGCTCTCCAGCTAACCCTGGCAATCCCTTATGGGAAGACGACGACCTATGGCGAGATTGCACAGAAGTTAGGCTCTCCGAAAGCTGCACGTGCCGTGGGGCGCGCCGAGGCTACCAATCCCATGCCGTTGGTAATTCCGTGCCACCGCGTTATCGGCGCGGATGGCGGTTTGCATGGCTACGGAGCGCCAGGCGGTGTACGGACAAAATCCTGGTTGCTCCAGCTTGAAAGACAATGATTACATGAAGAATATTCGACGGCTCTTCGTCGGTCAGGGATTGATCAAATCCACCGTGTACCTGTCTATTTTGTCCATCATTCTCTCGGTGTTGATATCAAGCACGATTAGGACGCTTATCGAAGGAAAGCCTGATACGGTGAGTGCTGGCAGCGCTACATAATACAAAGGGTGTTACGAGCTAGATATGCTCCTCCAACAGGCTGACAAGGCTCTCTACAAAGCGAAAGAATCCGGAAAGAATCAGGTTGTATCAGTTTAGGCAGATACTTGAGAACAAAAGACTGGATTGCATTCATCCTATTGGGGACAATCTGGGGCAGTTCCTTCCTGTGGATTAAGATTGCTGTACAGGAGATCGGCCCGGTCTTACTGGTTGCCTTACGCTTGCTGTTCGGCATACTGGGGCTCTTCCTTGTTTTAGTCATTCTCCGGCCTGCATGGCCGCGCAAGCGTGCCGACTGGTTTGCGTTAATACTAATTGGCTTTACCAACAACGCCATCCCCTACGTTCTGATTTCCTGGGGAGAGAAATATATCGATTCCGCTGTGGCAGCCATCCTGAATAGTACAACGCCATTATTCACGATGCTCATCGCGCATTTCTTCGTCGCAGACGACCGTATGACGCTTAAACGGGCAATCGCCTTAATCATCGGGTTTATTGGGGTTCTTCTACTCCTCAGTCGAGATTTGACTTTTGGGAGCCAGGAATTTGCCAGCCAGCCGACGGCGATGATTGTGTGGGGACAAGCGGCTGTCTTGCTTGCGGCGATCCTATATGCTTTCAGTGGTGTATTCGCACGGCGAACCACGCAATCGATCTCCCCGGAGGTAAGGGCGCTGATCCCGCTCTTGGGAGCAGACCTGGCTTTGTGGGCAGCGGCTTCATTGGTTGAGGCGCCCATACAACTGCCACGCTTACCGCTCACGTGGATTGCAGCTATCTGGTTGGGCTTGATGGGCACAACCGTTGCGGTAATTTTGTTTTTCTACCTGCTGCATTCTGTTGGCCCCACTCGCACAACGTTGGTCACGTATATTTTCCCGATCGTAGGTGTTGCCCTAGGTGTAATTTTTCTGAAAGAAAGACTTGATTGGAACCTAGTTGCTGGCGGTGCAATGGTCGTCGGTAGCATCGTAATGGTAAACCGGTAGGGGTGGTAGAATTTATAAAAACTGCGATCTAGAGAAGGGAAAATGAGCCATGCCTGATGCAGTCATTATCGACGCAGTCCGGACTCCAATTGGTGCATTGGGGGGAGCACTGGCGGCGGTGCGTCCCGACGACCTTGCAGCGCTGGTCTTGAGAGCTTTGCTGGAGCGTACCAGGATCGACCCCGCAATTGTTGAAGAAGTTTACATGGGTTGCGCCAATCAAGCCGGCGAGGACAACCGCAATGTAGCACGCATGGCGACTCTGCTGGCAGGCTTCCCGGTCGAAGTGGCAGCGGTGACTTTCAACCGCCTGTGCGCCTCCGGGTTGGCAGCGCTGAATGCAGCTGCACGCGCCATCCGCGTTGGTGAAGGTGATGTCTATATCGCTGGCGGTGTCGAATCCATGAGCCGTGCCCCCTATTCGGTGCCTAAAGCCGAGCAGCCGTACGCCTTCGGAAACCTGACTGCATGGGATACCACCCTGGGCTGGCGCTATCCAAACCCCAAAATGCAGGAGTTGTATGGCACCGAGTCGATGGGCGAGACCGCCGAGAATTTATACGCTATGATGAACGAGATCACCCGCGAAGAACAGGATGCTTTCTCCCTGCAGAGCCACCAGCGAGCCATAGCGGCAATCGATTCGGGCAAATTTGCCGAAGAAATCGTGCCTGTAGCCGTACCTCAGCGCAAGGGCGATCCAATCATGGTAACCGCAGACGAGCGACCGCGACGGGATACTAGTCTGGAATCGCTGGCCCGGCTGCGACCGGCTTTTCGCAAGGACGGCACCGTTACCGCTGGGAATTCTTCTGGGCTCAATGACGGGGCGGCAGCGGTGTTGGTGGCCAGCGCAGAGAAAGCCAAGGAGCTTGGCCTTAAGCCTATGGCGCGTGTGATCTCATCCGCTGCGGCGGGCGTGCCCCCGCGCATCATGGGGATCGGACCGGTATATGCCACCCACAAAGCACTTGTTCGCGCCGGGCTTACAATCGATCAGATTGGTCTGGTCGAGCTAAACGAGGCTTTTGCCGTGCAGTCGCTGGCGGTGATGAAGGAGTTGGGATTGCGCCCCGAGATCACCAATGTCAACGGTGGGGCTGTAGCGTTGGGTCACCCCTTGGGCTGTTCTGGGGTGCGCATTCTAACCACGCTGCTGCACGAAATGCGCCGCCGAGCAAACGCAGATAATGAACAGCCTCCCCGTCCTTATTACGGCCTGGCGACCTTATGCGTGGGGGTTGGTCAAGGTGAAGCCACAATTATCGAGTACATCGGTTGAAAGTTGGCCGGATAAAAAGTGAAGGTTGGACGGCTGTCCAACCTTCACTTTATTACTTTCAAACCTTCACCTATTATATGTACAACCGGTCTTTATCTACCTCTTCTCTTAGAATGCGAATCTCCTCAGCAGTGGGTGGCGGGTTGCTCTCCACCTCGTCTGCGATCAGCAGCTCGAAGCCAGTGTTCTCAATCACCTGTTGCACGCTCACTCCTGGCTGGGTTGCCAGCAGCACCATGCGCAGGCTCTGCAGGTCATAGCCCAGCACCGCCAGGTTGCTAACCACGCGATATGGGCCGGTGCCGGGGGGAAGACCGGCAGCTTCTCGGGTTCCTGGACCGCTCAAATAGCCGGGGGTGGTGATGAAATCTACCTTCTCAATAAAGCGGCGTGTATCGTGCCGCATGATGGCAATCGTGCGCCAGCAATGCGAGCCCACGTCGTTGCCCCCGCCACTGCCTGGAAGGCGCACCTTGGGATGGTCGTGATCGCCGATCACGGTGCTGTTCAGGTTCCCGTAGGGATCGATCTGCGCCCCGCCTAGAAAGCCGAATTCAACGATCCCGCGGTGGGCTGTCTCCATGATGTCGCAGATTCCAGACGCAGCCACCGCCCGGTGGAAGGTGCACTCGCCCCCCACGGCGATGGGCAGCTCTTCCAGGATGGCGCCTGTCCCCCCAAACTCGAAGATCGTTACCAAAGTGGGGGCATGTAACTTTTGTGCCAGTGATGCTGCCAGCATGGGGATGCCTGTGCCGATAAAGGCGGTGCTGTTATCCGTCATCAGCCGCGCGGCGGTGCAGATCAATAACTCGTTCGGATTGTAATCAGGGGCAGGGGCCGGGTTCATCGCTCGCTCCTTCGCGCAGTTTTTGCAATCGCTCCTCACCGATCAGTTCCAGGTAAGCCTGGTGGTCCCTAACACTATAAATGTATTTATTGAGATAATCCTGGGTGGTTTGGGCATCCTGAGACGCCTTGACCCACTCCTTGATCAAAGCCTCATCTCTCCTGTACAGGTAGCACATCTCGCCAGGATGCGACCCAAGCGGGGCATGCACAACCCCATCCACCAAGTAATACGGGATAATGGTGCGGTCTGGGTGGCTGCGGAACTCTTCGGTGTCCACGATCTCCTCTGCACTGATGATCAGGGTCTTGGAGGCGCGTGCCATCTCGGCAGCGAAACCGCTGATGCCATCGATCTGGGCATTACCGTACATATCGGCGCGGTGGACATGGATCAATCCCACATCCAGGATGAGGGCGGGGATCAAGCATATTGGATCGCCAGTGAATGGATCGCGCACCACCTTGGCTGAGCTGTATTTCAAGGTGTCGGTGCCCAGCATGGAGCGCAAGGGGATGAAGGGCACACCCATGGCGGCGGCTTTGAAGCGTCCAGCGAAGGCTGCGTTGCTCCACTCCACGCAGGTCTCCACCCGCCCGCTCTCCACTTCGCGGCGCAGGACGTTGGACACCCCGTACACCTCCAGCCCGACATAGGTGATGTCCATGGCTTTCACCAGGCTTGCTCCCAGGAGGATGTCCAGCTCGAACACTCCTTGCCCGGCGACCAGCAGGTCTTTCTTCCCCTGGCGGACGATCTCGTTGACCAGTGACATCGGACAGCGGACGGTGCCGTACAGCTCGGTGCCGATGTAATCGCCATCGTGGATGAAGCGGCTGACCGCCTCAGCCTCGGTCATGCGTTTATCGATCAGCCCTTTGGGCTTGTTGCGGTTCCACTCCCGGAAGGCGTTGAGATCTGGAGGCCGGATCAGCTTACCGATGCCGGATTGGAGAATTTCCATTTAGAGACCTCCATGGTTGGAAAGGGATGAGGATGAAGGTGTATCGTTAAAATACAACAAAAAGCCTTGAATTGCAACAGGGTTCACATAGACGAACAAGAGCGCAGAGAATATCAAGTCTCAGCGCTCTTGGCGGACTTGGCGGCGAATTCATTATGCCCCTTTAACTGCGTTGACGAAGTCTGCCAGCAGCCCGTAAGCCGTGGTGTCGGGTCCAGGATTGGCTTCGACAATCGATAGCAATCCGAGCACGTCACTCTCGAATTGCACGATGCTGGTGGTGCCGTCCACACCGTAGATGGGGGAATCTACGTCCACCATCTCCGGGGCGACGCGCCCGTGCACGCTGTTGCCAGAGCGCTCTGCACTGCATACCAACTTCCAGCGTTTGCCCAGTGAACGGGCATGGGCGATCTCCGCCTGGGTGATGTTACGAATACCTTGTCGATCGACATCGGAGGGTTTCATCGAAACACCCATCAATACTGTCGCTAGGGCTGCCACCTTGACGGCGGCATCCCAGCCATCAACATCACCAGAGGGGTCGGTCTCAGCTACCCCGACGGATTGCGCATAGGCGACAGCATCATCAAAGGATTCACCAGCTTCCATGCGTGTCAGGATCAGGTTCGTCGTTGAGTTGAGCACTCCCCGGAAGGCGCGCAGGTGTGCCGCTGGGAGCGCTTCTCTAAACAATGAAAAGATCGGCGCGCCATCCATCACGGTTGACTCGAAGAAGAATTTGCGACCTTGCTTTCTTGCTATCCCGGTCAGCTCCTGGTGAGCGTGTACGACCGGACCTTTGTTGGCCGTGATGGCGTGCATGCCCGACTCAAGCGCAAAGCGGATATGATCGACAGCTGGTTGGCCGCTGGCATAATCCACCGGTGTGTTTTCGAAGAGCACGTCAGCAGCACTCCGGCGGATGAAATCAAATGCATCCTCCGCCGCAGGTATGGTGGAGATGGGTGCGAGCGCCGTGCCATCCTGCATGCGTCTCAGGGCGTCCTCCAAATCGATGCCACCTGGGTCTATGGCGCGGCCATGGCGACCAGTGGCGATGCCAACGACGCTGAAGGTTATGCCGTAATTGCTATTTAGCGTGGCTTGCTTGCGCAGCAGTAAGCGCACCAGCGCCTGTCCGACATTTCCAAATCCCAACAAGGCAAGTTTGTAATGGGTCATCGTTACACCTTTATACTGGCGGCCAAGGGTATTGCCTGCGGTTTGAATCAGGATTGGGGAAGCAACCGAGCTCCAACACTCGTTCCAGGCGCCGTCTTATGGCAAGCACCTCGGTATGGTTCAAGTAATGCCCTAATTCTCGCCACAGGCTGGGGGCATCGGGGTCTTCGACTGGTTCTTCGCTGGGTTCCAGCTTTTGGATCAATCGGCCGACATCGCTCAAGAGTTTTTCGGGGATGGGCTCCCCGGCGAAATCCCAGATGACTGTGCGCAGCTTGTCTTCTGAGTGGAAGCATATCCCATGGTCGATCAACCACAAGTGCCGGTTGGGATCGAGCATGACGTGGCTTCCCTTGCGGTCGGCGTTGTTGATAATCACGTCGAAGAGGACAGTGGGGCGTAGGCGCTGACGTTCCTCGCTTGTGAAGTTGAAATAGTGGTTCTCCGGGTCATGATCGATAAACAGCTGGATCGAGCCGGGACCGAGCGGAGCGTCGCGCCGGTAGGAAGTTGGGGGTACAAGCTTCCATCCCAAAGCTTCACTCACCAGGTATGCAGCCACTTCGCGGCGTGCCAGCGATGCCGAGGGGAAATCCCATAACGGTCGCACCCCTTTGGTGGGTTTGTAGACGACCAGCAATTCCTGGGTATCGTACGCTAACTTCGATAGATATGTATAATTTGATCCCCACATAAACTCGCCTTGCATAGAAATCTGGCCTTGTTGCAGGGCGGTAATCGTGGCGTGTTCTGAGGTGGGGGACATGGATGCCTCAAATATGCAAATTTACAAATGGCTCCAGACCGGCGGAGGCCGCGCACGCTTGCATACTTACCTTTTGGCTAGTGCTTGTGCCCGTTTTTCTTGGGGCAGAAATGTCCTGCGGGGTCCATCGGCTGGCCACACTGTGGGCAAGCTGGTCGGCCGCGTGCGGCCATCTCCATCCCCCAGAGGCACATGGCGCGGATCTGATCGCGCGTGCACCAGAAGCGCACCACATTGGCTTCGCTCGGGTCCTGATCCTCTACCACAAGCTCGCGGGCGATAAGTACAACCAGGTCGCTCTCTGTGTCGTATCCCAATCCAAGCTCACCGGTGCGGAAAATCGGGTCCAGAGGTGGGTTGATGCGCATCTTTTCTTCAGCGTATTCGCCGGCAGCCATGGGCAGGTCGGGGAAACGCTCGTAAATCTCAGCCAGGAATTGTTCCAGTCCTACGGCTAGGGATTGGATTTGAATTTTCTCTACAATCAGGGTGATGGTGCGCTCTCCCTGCCATCCCTGAATGTAAAAAACGCGCTTGCCGGGTTGGCCGATCGCGTCCGTGGTGATGTGGCTGACAGGGCGGAGGTCAATCTCTTTGGGGGCCATGTGGCGCTCCTAACGAAATGAGTATACCAGAATCAGTGTTTGGAGAGGTTAAATGATGGATCAGAATTCAGTGAGAGCAGCATGCTTCCCATCTCGCCGATGTGTAATGCCGTAACCGATGCTGGAGAAGCCATCAAGCGCTGGAAGTGGTCCAACGGCAGCCCAAGGTAATAGGCCACAGCAAGCTTTATAGGATCTGCGTGGGAGACACAGGCAAAAAGATCTTTCTCGTCGTGTCTTTGACGCAGAGCTTCGATCACGGCGACCACTCGCGCCTGGCATTCTGCAAAGGATTCACCCCCAGGGAAGCGGAACAACGAGGGTGATCTTTGCACGATCTTCCAGGCTTTCAGCCGGCGCAGCTTCTTGTGGCTCTCGCCCGCCCAATCGCCGATGTCGGTTTCCGCCAGACCATCCTTGATGATTGGCTCCAGACCTAGTGCCTTTGCCAGCGGTCCGGCGGTCTCGAGGGCGCGTTCCAGTGGACTTGTGTACACTGCTTTGATCGGCGCCTTGCCGAGCCTTTCGGTTAATGCTTGAACCTGTGCCTGCCCGTTCTCGTTCAGGTGAACACCGGCAAGCCTTCCAGCCATCAGGCCTTTTTTTACATAGTCGTTTTCTGCATGGCGGATCAATAATACAGTTGGCATTTATTTCTCGATTGCTGTTTTGTCGGGTGAAAGATTGAAGTTTATCGTGCCGGTCTACATCCTTTACTATTCATCTTTCAACCTGCCTTGTGCTTGTGCTTGATCTCTTGAATACTCTCTTGAGAGAGATCGGGTAGCTCGGTTGTCTGCGTGATACCAAGCGCTTTGCGCTGTGCTTCACGCCAACGTGCCAGACGGTCGACCACCTGGGACTCATAGCCTTGCATGGCTGGCTGGTAGAAGTATGTTCCCAGGAGCGGACGAGGTAAGTACTGCTGGGGGAGGAAATGTTCGGGGTCTTCATGCGGATATTGGTATCCCTTGCCATGTCCCAATGCTTCGGCGTCGCGGTTAGCATCCTGCAAGTGTTGGGGGACCAGGTCTACACCCTGCTCCTCGATTAACTGGAAGGCTTTGAAGTACGCCCCTGCGGAATTGGATTTCGGCGCGGTCGCCAAATACAAGGTGGCCTCTGCGATGGGGTAGATGCCCTCAGGCAAGCCGATGTAATCGAATGCTTGGGCAGCTGCGCTGGCGACCACCAGCCCCATGGGGTCTCCCAGGCCGATATCCTCTCCAGCCAGAATGATCAGGCGGCGCAGGATAAAGCGCGGATCCTCGCCAGCATAGAGCATCTTTGCTAGCCAGTATAGGGCGGCATCCGGGTCCGAGCCGCGCACGGATTTGATAAATGCGGAGATGGTGTCATAATGGGCGTCGCCATCTTTATCATAAAGCACGGCGCGGCGCTGGATCGATTCCTGAGCTACTGTGAGGGTGATGTGCACGCCATCTTTGCCGCCAGGGGGCGTGCTTTCGACCGCGAGCTCCAGGGCATTGAGGGCGTTGCGAGCATCGCCACCCGCCACACGGATGAGGTGCTCAACAGCGTCCTCGTCGATAGCAATTTGACGCGAGCCGAAGCCGCGTTCGGCGTCGCTCAATGCGTTCTCCAGGATACGACGTACGTGGTCGTCCTCCAGCGGGCGCAGCTGGAAGATGCGCGAGCGCGAGACCAGCGCTCCGATGACTTCGAAATACGGGTTCTCGGTGGTGGCGCCGATCAGGGTGATCGCGCCGTTCTCAACATGCGGAAGCAGGGCATCCTGCTGGGCTTTATTCCAGCGGTGCACCTCATCCACGAACAGGATTGTCCGCCGGTTGTACAGGCTGCGCCGCTCGATGGCGCCTTTGATGACCTCCTTGAGCTCAGCCTTGCCTGCCAGCACCGCCGAGAGGGTTTCGAAGTGGCTCTTGGTCAAGTTGGCGATCACCATCGCCAGGGTGGTCTTGCCAGTACCCGGTGGTCCCCACAGGATGATTGATGAGAAGAGGCGGTCGGCTTCGATGGCGCGGCGCAGTAGTTTTCCAGGCCCGACGATCTCCTCCTGACCCACGAACTCGTCCAATGTGCGCGGGCGCATGCGCGCTGCCAGAGGGGCTTCGCTCTTCATGCGCTCTTGCATGGAATGGGAGAAGAGATCCATCAAGCAGCTCCGATGACTGTTTTTTGCAGCAGGCGGATGAGCACAGCTTCGACTTCGGAGCGGGTGTCGGGTAAGAGGCGGAGCATGGGCTAATTATACCCTCCACGCAATATTAGCATTCCAGCTCAACACTTGTGAAATAAATCCCAATGTTGCAATTCGTTTCTACCTAGTTATACTAATAATATAACCTACGTAATGGCATCACGATTGTAGCAATCACTCGATACTTCGCGCAGCGGGGTAAACCTGATTTCGTTTCGTTTTTTTGCGACTATATGCTTCTTTAGCTGATCAATTCGCAGATTATACTTACCCCGAATTTACTCAACCAATAGGGAGAGCGGAGAATATCGAACAATGCCTCAACCGGTCCAATGTATAAGCAGTGCCAGACCACAAATTCACTCGGTCGGCTTAGGTAGCAGACACCAAGAACGTTTTGAGAAATCTTGACACGGGACTCCTTAAACGATGGTTGAAGCGAATTTACATCTTACTTCAGGATCAAAGGTTGCCGTGATAGGAGGTGGACCTGCGGGCTCCTTCTTTAGCTACTTTTTCCTGAAAATGGCTGCAAGGGTGAACCTGGATATCCAGGTAGATATCTACGAGCCGCGGGATTTCTCGCGGCCAGCGCCGCACGGCTGCAACATGTGTGGTGGGATCATCTCCGAATCCCTGGTGCAGTACCTGGCGGCGGAAGGGATCAACCTTCCCACGACGGTGGTGCAGCGGGGTATCAACTCGTACATGATGCACATGGATGCCGGAGAAAGCCGCATCGCTACTCCGGGGCAAGAAAAACGCATTGCGGCAGTATATCGGGGTGGAGGGCCGCGCACAATCCAGGAAAGCAAATGGGAAAGCTTCGATGGCCACCTGCTGAGTTTATCTGTTGAGGTAGGGGCGCACGTAATCCCCAGGCGGGTAAGCGGGGTGGATTGGAAAGATGGAAAGCCGCTACTCCAGGTATCTGGCCTTGAGCCATCGACTTATGACTTGCTGGTTGTGGCTGTTGGGGTAAATACCTCAGCATTGAACCTGTTCAAAGATGCGGAGTTCAACTACCGGCCGCCAGGGATGACAAAAACAGCCATCCGGGAGTACTATGTGGGCATGGATACGATTAGCCGTTACATGGGTTCCTCCATGCATGTTTTTCTGCTGGACCTGCCCCGCCTGGAGTTCGCTGCCTTGATCCCGAAAGGTGATTATGTGACGGTGTGCCTGTTGGGCGAGTCAATCGACAATGAAATGCTGAAGAATTTCCTGAATACACCCCAGGTGAGGTCGTGTTTTCCACCCGATTGGAATTGGGAAGAACTGGCGTGCAACTGCATGCCGCGCATCAATATCCGTAGAGCAGCCCAGCATTACGGCGACCGGGTTGTCTTTATCGGGGATAGCGGTGTATCCCGCCTGTATAAAGATGGCATCGGCGCGGCGTACCGCACGGCTAAAGCAGCCGCCAAAACCGCTTTGTTTCATGGAATCTCAGGGAAGGATTTCGCCAGCCAGTTCATGCCAGTGAGCAAGGCGATCGAGAGCGATAATTCGGTAGGGAAGTTTATTTTTTTCATCGTCAGGCTTATCCAGCGATTCCGGTTTGTCCAGCGGGGGGTTCTACGCATGGTATCCAAAGAACAAGAGCAAGCTTCTGGCAGCCAGAGAATGAGCGGTGTATTGTGGGACACTTTCACGGGAAGCGCGCCTTACAGGGATGTCTTCATACGCACGCTGCACCCCGCATTTCTGGGCAAACTTTTCTGGAATGTGCTCCGTTCGATAGCCGGATAATGCGGGGATAAGGTCCGAGATATCCAGGTGGCTTGAGAGAGGAGATCAATGATGGAGACGGGAGCACTGGGTAGGAATTACCAGAATGGTGAGACAATTATCCGCCAGGGTGATATTGGTGACTGCATGTATGTGATCCAGGAAGGAGAGGTTGAGATCATCGTCGAGCAGGATGGCCAGGAGGTGCAGCTGGCTGTTCGAGGAAAGGGAGAGCTGCTTGGGGAGATGGCGATCTTCGAGAAGGAAAGACGCTCGGCTACAGTCCGGGCAATTGGCACGACGCGATTGCTCACCATCGACGAAAAGAATTTTATGCGCAGGGTTCACGAAGATCATC